>NZ_BNBZ01000010.1 GCF_014656215.1 Streptomyces zaomyceticus
ATCTGGCGTTGATTTTTGGCACGCTGTTGAGTTCTCAAGGAACGGACGCTTCCTTTGTACTCACCCTCTCGGGCTTTCCTCCGGGCTTCCCTTCGGTATTTCGTGTTTCCAGCTTAGCAGACCCGATTTCTCGTTTTTGCCACCCGCTGGAGCGGGCTGCTGGGATCGGAATTCGCTTTCGCTTTTCCGTTCCCGGCGGGGTCAAACACTACCAGGCTTTCTCGGTCCCCCTGACCACATCTGCTGCGAGCATGCAGAGGTGTAGACCACTGGGGTTAGGATCTGGCTTGATAGGTGCTGCCGACCCGCGACTCAAGGCCGCGTTGGGGTCAGGCAGGAGTACGACAGTACATCCCACCGTCAGTTGAGGCAAATCGTTTCCGGTAGTCCCTAGCTCCGTCCAACTGGTACGTCTCGTGCGGAACTAGGACTTCTTATGACTTACGCTTCAGAACAGTACGCCGTCCAGGACAGGTAGTGACGGCGCCTACACAATCTCCGCCCCTGGGAGGCTTCCCATGACAACCGTGACGTCGCCGCTTGCTGGACGCGCCATCGGTCTCGCCGCAGTTCCCGATCCGGTCTTCTCCGGTGCGATGGTCGGTCCCGGTACCGCCATCGATCCCGTACGTGAGCCCTCTGAGGCCGTCTCCCCCATCGACGGGGTCATCGTCTCCATGCACCCGCACGCGTTCGTCGTCGTCGACGGCGAGGGCCACGGTGTACTGACCCACCTCGGCATCGACACCGTTCAGCTCAACGGGCAGGGCTTCGAGCTGCTCGTCAACAAGGGTGACACCGTGACGCGCGGACAGGCCGTCGTGCGCTGGGACCCGGCTGCGGTCGAGGCCGCCGGCAAGTCCCCCATCTGTCCCATCGTGGCCCTGGAGGCCACTGCGGACTCGCTCTCCGCCGTCGTCGAGGACGGCGACGTGAAGGCCGGCGACGAGCTCTTCGGCTGGCGCTGAGCCGGTTCGTCCCCGTGACGACCGCGAGTTCGACATTCAACGCGGCGGCAGGTGCCGCCGCTCTATCGGAGACGGGTGAGATGGAGACAACGCTGCGAGGCGTCGGCGTCAGCCACGGTGTGGCGATCGGCGAGGTCCGGCACATGGGCACGGCGGTTCTCGAACCGCCTGCCAAGCAGATCCCGGCGGACGAGGCGGAGCGCGAACAGGGGCGCGCCCGTCAGGCCGTCGAGGCTGTGGCCGCCGACCTCAATGCGCGCGGCAACCTGGCCGGTGGTGAGGCCCAGCACGTGCTGGAGGCCCAGGCGATGATCGCCCAGGACCCGGAGCTCATCGCCGACGTGGACCGCCGGATCGCCGTGGGCAGCACGGCGGAGCGCGGTATCTACGACGCCTTCTCGCACTATCGCGAGCTGCTCGCGGGTGCCGGCGAGTACATGGCCGGACGGGTCGCCGACCTGGACGACGTGCGCAACCGGATCGTCGCGCGTCTGCTCGGTGTGCCGATGCCCGGTGTGCCGGACAGCGACGAGCCGTACGTGCTGATCGCGCGGGACCTGGCGCCCGCCGACACGGCGCTGCTCGACCCGACGCTCGTGCTCGGATTCGTGACCGAGGAGGGCGGGCCCACCAGCCACAGCGCGATTCTCGCGCGGGCGCTGGGTGTGCCGGCCATCGTGGCGCTGCCCGGCGCGGGTGAGATCGCCGAGGGCACGCTCATCGCGGTCGACGGTTCCACCGGCGAGCTCTTCGTGGACCCGAGCGAGGAGAAGAAGACGGAGCTGACCGAGGCCGCCGCCGCGCGCCGGGCCGCGCTGGCCACGTCCAGTGGTCCGGGCGCGACCTCGGACGGGCACAAGGTGCCGCTGCTCGCCAATGTCGGCGGGCCGGCGGACGTACCTGCGGCGGTCGAGGCCGGTGCGGAGGGTGTCGGTCTCTTCCGTACGGAGTTCCTCTTCCTGGACGACAGCGAGAAGGCTCCGTCCGAGGAGAAGCAGGTCGAGGCCTACCGCAAGGTGCTGGAGGCCTTCCCCGAGGGCCGTGTGGTCGTGCGGGTGCTCGACGCCGGTGCCGACAAGCCGCTGGACTTCCTGACTCCGGCCGACGAGCCCAACCCGGCGCTCGGTGTGCGGGGTCTGCGGTCGCTGCTCGACCACCCGGAGGTGCTGCGGACGCAGCTGACCGCGCTCGCGAAGGCGGCCGAGGGTCTGCCCGTGTACCTCGAGGTCATGGCGCCGATGGTGGCGGACCGTACGGACGCGAAGGCCTTCGCCGACGCGTGCCGTGAGGCGGGGCTGCGGGCGAAGTTCGGTGCGATGGTCGAGATTCCCTCGGCCGCGCTGCGGGCCCGCTCGATCCTGCAGGAGGTCGAGTTCCTGTCGCTCGGTACCAACGACCTGGCGCAGTACACCTTCGCGGCCGACCGTCAGGTCGGCGCGGTGTCCCGGCTCCAGGACCCGTGGCAGCCGGCGCTGCTCGACCTGGTGGCGCTGTCCGCCGAGGCGGCCAAGGCCGAGGGCAAGAGCTGTGGTGTCTGTGGCGAGGCCGCCGCCGATCCGCTGCTCGCGTGTGTGCTGACGGGTCTGGGTGTCACCTCCCTCTCCATGGGTGCGGCGTCCATTCCCTATGTGCGGGCGACGCTGGCCAAGTACACGCTGGCGCAGTGCGAGCGGGCCGCTGCCGCGGCGCGTGCCGCCGACACGGCGCACGAGGCGCGCGTGGCCGCTCAGGCGGTGCTGTCCGGGGAGTGATTCCCGGCCGTGCTCGCCGAAGGGGCTTTCCGTCATCTGTGTGACGGGGAGCCCCTTCGGCGTGTCCGGGGTCAGTGGTGGGTGGTCCAGTCGTCGTCGGGGTCCGGGGCGAGGGGGAAGCCCGCGCGGTGGTCGACGCCGGGTTCCGGGGAGACGGGTTCTCCGGTGGTGGCGTCGGTGCAGTAGGCGGCGAAGACCTCGGCCTCGGTGAGCGGGACGAGGGTGCCGCCGGTGAGGCGCCAGCCGTGGAGTCGGTCGCGGTCGCCCGGGGTGGTGGTGCGCAGGACGATTCCACCGGGGGCGCCGAGGGCGATGCCGGCGGCCAGGACCGCGGTGAATTCCGCGGCCGCCGCGTCGTCGACGGCGGCGGGCCGCCTGGTGCCGTGGGCGTGGAGGACCGCGAGGAGCTGGTCCTCGGCGGCCCGGACGCTGCAGACGAGGTGGTGCGTGCCGGGGCCCGCGGCGTCGAGCAGTCGGGCGAGGAGTCGGGCGGCCCGCGCGAAGGCGGCCTCGCCGATGTCCTTGCCGCAGGTGGCGCAGTCGCCCGCGGTGGCGAGGACGGTGGTGGCGTACTCCCAGGTCGCGTGGCGGACGGCGGTGTCGACGAGCTCGGGGAGCAGGGCGCTGAGGGGCTGCCCGGTATACGTGACCCGGGCGCCGGTGGCGGCGAGGTGGGCGGTGAATCGGCTGCGGCTGGCGGGGTGGTCGGCGTCGATGGCGGTCTCGGCGCAGTAGACCGCGTACTCCTCGGGGTCGAAGAGGGTGACGGTGGTGTGGCCGCCCTGTCCCGCGAGGGTCCTGAGGAGGCCTTCGACCTGCCTGAGGTAGGTGGTGTGGTCGTCGAAGGCGAAGGTCCGGTACCGGCGCATGGCCGTGAAGTCGTGCTCGTCGGCGAGGAGGCCGACGGTGCTGGGGACTTCGCGGCGCAGGGCGCGTCGGAGATGTGCGTGGTTCGTGCCGGTCCGTGTCATGTCTCCCCCTGGTGACGGTCCGATCAGTGCTCACTCACCGTAACCTTCGGCACTGACAGTGACGTCGTGGGGAGGCGTCGGCGGACGAGGCTGTTCTGGGCGGCGCTGGTGGCGACGAGGGCCGCGCCGAGAACCGGCCAGGCCAGGGGGCCCGCGGAGACGAGGCCGGTCATGAGGAGGGGGCCGACGAAGCGCTGGGTGGACTGGGCGAGACCGTGGACGCCGAGGTAGGCGCCCTGGGCGTCGTCGGGGGCCAGGGCGACCGAGATCTCCCAGGACGCGATCGTGTGGATCATCTCGGCGAACGTCAGGACGACGGCCGCGGTGATCAGGGCGGCGATGGAGAGGGTCCGGCCGCCGAGGGCGGAGACGGCGAGGGCGAGCGTGCCGACGGCGAAGAGTCCGGCGAGGGGGGCGAGCAGGCGGCGGGCGGCTTCGGTGGTGGAGCCGAAGCGCGAGAGCGGGACCTGGAAGATCACGACGAGGGCGCTGTTGGCGACCATCAGGAGCGGGGCGAGGCCGACGGGGGCGTCGGTGGCGTGGACGATCCAGAGCGGGAGGGCGACCTGGAGGATCGAGTCGTGGAGGAAGAAGACCGAATCCGCCGCGGTGAAGCCGAGGAAGCCGCGGTCGCGCCAGGGGTTGGAGGGCTTCGCGGTGGGGGCCGGATCGGTCGAGGAGGCGGCGATCCGGGAGGCGGGGGTGGGCGGTTCGGCGCAGCGGAGGGTGAGTGCGGCCATCACCAGGTACGAGAGGGCGTCCCCGACGAGGAGGAGATGGAAGGCGGTGGTGGTGCCGACGGCGAGGGCGGCCGCGGCGCCGAGGCCGCCGAGGGTCCAGCCGATGTTGGAGGTGGTGCGGTTGATGGCCTGGTAGCGGATGCGGTCGGGGCCGGCGATCCGGGCGGCGTAGAGCTTGGTGAGGACGTTGGTCGCGCGGTCGGGGAGGGCGCCGACGGCGGAGAAGAGGACCAGCAGCGGGTAGTCGTCGGTGGTGAGGAGGGCGAGGAGGGCCGCGGCGCGCAGCAGTTGGGTGCAGATGATGACGCGGACGAGGGGGAAGCGGTCGGCGAGTCGCCCTCCGAGGGGGGCGCCCGCGATGCCGGCGGCGCCCGAGACGGCGATGAGGAGTCCGACCTGTCCGAGGCCGAGGCCGGTGACGTAGGTGAAGTAGAGGGCCATGGCCGTGGACCAGAGTCCGGTGCCGCACTTGTCGATGAAGCCGATGACGAGCATGCGGCGGCCGTCGGCGCCGCCCGGGACGCGGTTCCTGAGGGCTGTTCGGGCGGAGCGGGTGGAGCGGGTGGAGCGGCTCATGGGGTCCCCCTTGCCAACTGCTTTGTATTGATACATACTTGATTACGTGGCAGCACAATATGCGATCGAAGGCACGACGGCCAAGGGGATTGCCGCGTCCGTGGAGCGGGGCGTCTCCGAGGGCGGACTCGCCCCGGGAGACGCGCTGCCGCCCGTGCGGCGGCTCGCCGACGCGCTGGGGGTGAGTCCCGGGACGGTCGCGACGGCCTACAAGGAGTTGCGGCAGCGGGGGCTGATCGTCACGCGGGGCCGGGGCGGAACGGTCGTCGCGGACGTTCCGTCGGTGGCCTCCCGGCGACCGCCGCGGGTGCCGGACGGCCTGGTGGACCTGGCGGGCGGGCATCCCGACCCGGCCTTCCTCCCCGTACTGCGCCCTCCGTCGGCGGTCACCCCGGTGTACGGGTCCCATCGCGCCGCGCCACGGCTCGCGGTGCTCGAGGAGATGACCCGTCAGTGGTTCGCGCGGGACGGAGTACCGGCGCGGCACGTGACGTTCGCGCACGGGGCACTCGACTGCATCGCGCGGCTCCTCTCCACGGAGCTGCGGCCCGGTGACGCGGTGGCCGTGGAGGATCCCGGCTTCCACCATCTGCTCGACCTGGTGCCCGCGTTGGGGTTCCGGACGGTTCCGGTGGCCGTGGACGGCGAGGGGCTCGTACCGGAGTCGCTGCGCACGGCGCTCCGGGGCGGGGTGCGCGCGGTGGTGTGCAGTCCACGGGGCCAGTCCCCCACCGGGGCGTTCTTCACCCGGACGCGGCGGGACGAACTGGTGGCGGTGCTCCGGGAGTTCCCCGAGGTCCTCGTCGTCGAGGACGACCACAACGCGGAGGTCGGCGGGGCGGCGGCGTACACGCTCGCGGCGGCCGGGCTCGACCGGTGGGCACAGGTGCGGACCGCGTCGAAGCACCTCGGGATCGATCTGCGGTGGGCCGGGGTCGCCTGCGACGCGGTGACCCTCGCCCGGCACGACGGGCGGATGCTGATGACCTCGGGCTGGGTCAGTCATGTCCTCCAGGAGATGGTGGCCGGCCTGTTCGGTGACGGGGCGGTCCGTGAGCTCGTGGCGGCGGGCGAGACGGCGTACGCCGAGCGGCGTACGGCCCTGATCGACGCGCTCGCGAGCCACCGGATCCGGGCGGTCGGGGCGAGCGGGCTGAACGTGTGGGTGCCGGTGCGGGACGAGTCGGCGGCCGTCAACGGCCTGCGGACGCACGGTTGGTGGGTCGCCGCGGGGGCGCGGTTCCGGATCGCGGCGCCGCCGGCCGTGCGGATCACGACGGCGACGCTCGCGCCCGCAGAGGCCCGGCGCCTCGCGGCGGACTTCGCGGATGTGCTGGGCGACGCGCAGGCGACGTACGGGGGATGACGCACGCCGGACAGCACCGGGCGCTCCGGGGAAGGGTCTCCCCCTCCCCGGAGCGTCCGGTGTCGCCGCGCCCCGGTCGGAGCCGGGGGCGGCGGTGGTTCATCGGGTCCGGTAGGCGTGCCTCAGGGTCTGGGTCAGGGTGTTGCCCCGGGTGTCGGTGAGTTCGGCGCGGAGCGAGACGGACCGGCCGGGGCCGGGGGTGCGGAAGGCGGCCCGGCCGTCGACGACGGGGACGCGGGTCCAGGTGGCGCCGTTGTCGGCCGACATCGACACCGTGAGCGACCGGACTCCGGTCTCGGCGGCGGCCCCCTGGACGGTGACCGGTACGCGAACGGGGACACCCGCCGGGGCGGTGCCGCCGAGGTCGAGGTCGGGGGCGAAGCGGACGACGCTGAGGGGCAGGGCGGCGGGCCGGGACGCGGCGGCCGAGGTGAAGGTCCAGGCCGCGGTGACACGCCCGCCCGCCTCGGCGCCGTCGCCTCGGGTCGCCGTGGCGGTGAGCCGGTACGAGGCCGGTCCGGGGGTGGTGGTGAACGTGGCACGGCCGGGGTCGCCCTGCCGGGTGCCGATCAGGACCCCGTCACGGTGGAGCGTCGTGGTGGCGCCGTGGAAGCGGGGCGCGCCGGGTGCGTGGCCGTCGCCGTCGGCGAGCAGCGGAAGATCGAGGGCGAGGGTGTCGCCGTCACGGACGCCGGCCGGGCGGGCACCGGGGGCACCGTCGAGCGCGGGACCGAAGACGGCGTTGTCGAAGGTGTGGGTGGTGGTGGCGCCCGCGCGGACCGGGAAGGCGTGCGCGGAGTAGCGGTTGGGAGGGGTCTCGGGTGCGGCGGGGCCGGTGTAGTCGACGTCCCACAGACCTCGTTCCGGGGTCACGAGCACGGTGGCTGTACCGGGCGCGCGCAGGGGCTGGACGAGCCCGATGGTGGGGCCCGCGCTGGGCTGGATCGAGACGAACCCCGTTCCGGTCGTGCCCTCCGGGGCGGCCGCGCGGATCTTGACGGTGGCCAGTGAGGCGGCCGCCGGGTGACGGACGAGGCCGGTCAGGGCGCGGTCCGCGGTGAAGGTGTAGCCGAGGGCGTAGTCGTTGCTCGCGCCGGACCAGTAGGTGTCGATCCATTCCCTGACCGAGCCGGACTCGCCGTCGGGGCCGAGGTGGGCGACGCGCAGGCCCGGGCTCGACGTCATGATGTTCGCGGAGCGGGTCGTCCCCTCGTGGGTGACCTCGACGAACCCGAGACTGTTCAGGTGACGCGCGCCCGGCTCCGGCGGACGGACGTCCACCGGGGCGGTCGTGCGGGCGTCGACGGTGACGGTCGTGTCGCGGTTCAGGTCCAGCCGGGGCTGGACGATCCAGTCGGTGCCGGTGGCCCCGGCGGCCCCGCTCAGGGTGGAGTCGAGCAGATAACGACCCTTGGGCAGCCGCACGGTCACCGTGCCGGACTCGTCGTAGGGCGTGGCCTCCTCCGAGGCGCCGGGGCCGGAGATGCCGGTGACGTGGGTCAGGTAACCGCCGGTGGTGGCTCCCGCCCGGTCGAGATGACGGATGGTCAGGGTGTACGTCTCGGGTGCGCCGTTCCCGGCCGCGGCCGGGGAAAGGGTCGCCAGGGAGGTCCCGGCGAGGACGCCGGCGAGGGCCAGCGAGCGCAGGACCGCGCGGCGGCTCGTGCCGGGGGCCGTGCGGCGACGTGCGTCCGGGGCGGTGTCGTGACGTGGTGCGGAATCGTTCATGCCAGGCACTGCTCACGGCAGCCGTCGCGTTCCGGTGACCTGGGTCACAGGTGGCGCGGTGTGGTGCGGGTCACGGGAACCCGGACGAACCGGCGCCCAGTGCCAGATGTGGAATCACCTATGAGAGATCGTTTCCGGTCCGGAGACCCCTCCGCGCTCGGCGAGGCGTACGACGAGCACGCACGCGTGCTGTATCACTACGCCTTCCGGGTGTGCGGGGACCGGACGGCGGCCGAGGACGTCGTCTCCGCCGCCTTCCTGGAGGCCTGGCGCTGTCGCGGGAAGGTGCACAGCGACGGCGGGAGTCTCCGCCCCTGGCTGCTGGGCATCGCGACCAACATCATGCGGGGCGCCGCGCGTGAGGCGCGGCGGCGGGACGCGGCCCTTGCCCGGATGCCCGAGCGCGGCGTCCTGCCGGACTTCGCCGACGACGTCCTCGCGCGGATGACGGACGGGGAGCAGATACGGGCCGCCCGGGCCGCCCTCGGGAAGCTCCGCAGGCGTGAGCGCGAGGTCTTCACGCTCGTGGTGTGGGCCGGACTCGACTACGCCGCCGCAGGGGAGGCGCTGGGCGTTCCGGTCGGGACGGTCCGGTCCCGGCTCTCGCGGGCGCGTGAACGACTGCGGAAGCTCGCCGACGCCGAACTGCGAACGGCGCGCCGGGAGGAGCGGGCGGCTGTCGCCGCGGTGCGGTCGCCCTCCCGGGCGGTGGTGCCGGAAACGGGGCGGGCCTCCGTCGGCCGTGCCCCGGTCCGTGCCCGTACGCACGCCGGAAGCATTGGGGAACGAAGCCCCGGGGAACCGGACCCCGCGGTGCCGAGCGCCCCGGAACGAAGCAGCGCGCTTCCCGTCGCCGGAGCCGTGTCCGCCCGGTCCACCGTCCGTCCCGCACCCGTGCCCCGATCGATCCCGGAGAACCAGGCATGAACGCCCACGCCCCCCGCACGCCGCACCGGCACGCCCACTCCGACGAGGTGCTGCGCGCCGAGCTCGCCGAACTGCTGCCCCCGCCGCCGGTGCCCGAGCTCGCGCCCGAACGGGACCGCGACCTGCGGCACACCGTCATGAGGACCGCCCTCGCCTCCGAGGGCGACGCGGTCGCCCCTCCGCCCCGTGCGCGCCGGGGACGCGCCGGGCTGCGCCTCGGCTGGATCGCCGCGCCGGTCGCCGCCTGCGCGGTCGTGGCCGGTGTCGCCGTGTTCGCGCCCCGGGACACGCCTGCCGGATCCCCGGGCACGGGACGTACCTCGGCCGGTCAGCCGGCGTCGACCGGAGCCGTGCAGGTGCTGACCCGGGCGGCGCTCGCCGCCGCCGCAGCACCCGCGCCCGACGCCCGGCCCGAGGGATACGTCTATGTGAAGAGCCTCGTGGCCCATGCCGGGCGCGACGCTTCCGGCGGCTCCGCGACGCTGCCGCCCGCCCACCAGCGCGAGGTGTGGCTCTCGGCCGACGGCAGCCGCCCCGGTCTGTTGCGTGAGCCCGGCTCCGCCGACACCCCGCTCGGTGCGCCGCTGCCCGTGTACGAGCTGGACCACCGGGGGGCCACGCCGCGGAAGTCCGCCCTCGGCGCGGAGCCGCCCTCCGTCATGAACCCCACCCACGCGTACGTGGCGACGCTTCCGACGGACCCGGAGGCGCTCCTGCGCCTGATCCGGGCCGAGACCCGTCGGGCCGGGACCGACCCGGACCAGCGGGCGTTCACCGCGATCGGGACCCTGCTCGCCGAGACCTGGGCTCCCCCGAAGGTGACCGCCGCCCTCTACGAGGCCGCGGCGCGGATCCCGGGGGTCACCGTGCTGCCGTCCGCGAAGGACGCGGCCGGCCGCGAGGGCGTCGCCGTCGCCCGTACGGCGCACGGCGAGCAGACGCAGTGGATCTTCGACCGTACGACGTCGGCGTTCCTCGGGGAGCGCACGGTGCTCACCGGGACGACGTCGGCCGGGCGCGCGGGCACGGTCCTCGGGGTGTCGGCGGTGCTCGCCAAGGCAGGCGTCGGCGCCCCCGGCGAAGTGCCGGGGACGCCGAGGGCGTAGCGGGCGCGGAGCCCGCCGCCGCAGGGGCGCGTCGCGTCGTGGCGAGGCGCGACGCGTCGGTCAGGCTCGGCGCGTCGGTCAGGCTCGGCGGGCGGCCGCCAGGGACTCGTAGAAGTGAAGGAGGCCGAGGTCGTCGACCGAGCCGGCGTTGACGGCCTTGGCCAGGGGGGTGCCCTGGAGGAGGCGCTTGACCGGGACCTCGATGCGCTTGCCCGTGAGGGTGTGCGGGACGCCGGGGACCTCGATGATCTCGTCGGGGACGTGGCGCGGGGAGAGCTCGGTGCGGATCGTCCGCTTGATGCGGGCGATCAGCTCCTCGTCGAGGGTCGCCCCGTCGACGAGGTGCACGAAGAGCGGCATCCAGTAGCCGCCGTCCGGCTCCTCCAGGCCGATCACGAGGGACTCCCGGATCTCCGGGAGGCGCTCGACGGCCTCATAGATGTCGGCGCTCCCCATCCGCACGCCCTGGCGGTTCAGGGTGGAGTCGGAGCGGCCGTGGATGACGACCGAGCCGTGGTCGGTGATCGTGATCCAGTCGCCGTGGCGCCAGGCTCCCGGGAACATCTCGAAGTAGCTGTCGCGGTAGCGGCTGCCGTCGGGGTCGTTCCAGAAGTGGATCGGCATGGACGGCATGGGGTTGGTGACGACGAGTTCGCCCACCTCGCCGATCAGCGGCTTGCCGGAGGGGTCCCACGCCTGGAGGTCGGTACCGAGGCCCGCCGCCTGAAGCTCCCCGATGTGGACCGGGAGGGTGGGAACGGCCCCCGCGAAGCAGGAGCACACATCGGTGCCGCCGCTGACGGAGGCGATCCACAGGTTCTCGCGGACCTCGTCGTGGAGCCAGCGGAATCCGTCGGGCGGAAGCGGGGAGCCGGTGGTGGCGACGCACTTCACCGACGAGAGGTCGAAGTCCCGGCCCGGGTGCACGTCCGCCTTGGCACAGGCCATCACATACGCGGCCGAGGTGCCGTACAGCGTGGCGCGGGTGCGCTCGGCGACGCGCCACTGGGCGGCGGTGTCCGGATACCCGGGACTTCCGTCGTAGAGGACGACCGTCGTGCCGGTGAGCAGGCCGGAGACGAGGAAGTTCCACATCATCCAGCCGGTGGAGGTGTACCAGAAGAACACGTCCTCGGGCCCGAGGTCGCAGTGCAGGCCCAGCTGCTTGACGTGCTCGACGAGGATGCCGCCCTGGGACTGGACGATCGCCTTCGGCAGACCGGTCGTGCCGGAGGAGTACAGGACCCACAGCGGGTGCGAGAACGGGACCTGCTCGTAGACCGGCTCGATGTCGGCGGCGACGAGGTCGGCCCAGTCGAGGGTGCCCTCGGGCGCCGGGGTGCCGAGCAGCGGGATGTGGACGACCGCCCGGAGGGTGGGGAGCTCGGCGCGCAGTTCGGCCACGGTGTCGCGGCGGTCGTGCTCCTTGCCGCCGTAGCGGTAGCCGTCGACGGTGAAGAGGACCACGGGCTCGACCTGCTGGAAGCGGTCGAGGACGCTGCGGGCGCCGAAGTCGGGGGCGCAGGAGGTCCACACGCCGCCGACGGCCGCGGTGGCGAGGAGGGCCACGACGGACTGCGGGACGTTGGGCAGGTAGCCGCTGATCCGGTCGCCCGGCCGGACACCGAGGGCGCGGAGTTCGGCGGCGAGGGAGCCGACCTGGCGGCGAAGCTCGCCCCAGGCGATCGGCGTGGGCTCATGTGTTTCGTCCACATGGAGCAAGGCCGTGTCATGGGGGCGCTCGTCGGCGGCGCGCAGGGCGTGCTCGGCGTAGTTGAGGGTGGCTCCGGGGAACCAGTCGGCGCCGGGCATCGAGCGGTCGCCGAGGACGCGCTCGTACGGGGTGGAGAAGCGGATGTCGAACCACTCGACGACCGCCTGCCAGAAGGCCTCGAGCTCGTCGACCGACCAGCGGTGGAGCGCCGGGTACCCGCCGTCCGCCGGGGCGCCGTGGTGTTCGGCGGCCCAGTTCTGGAACCGGGTGACGGCGGCCGTGGCGATGCGGTCCTCGTCCGGCTGCCAGAGCGGCTCGGTCTGCGCTGATGTCATTGGGGCGGCTCCCTGGCTGTACGCGGGGTCGGCGTGTGTCCCGCGCACGTGCTGGGGTGTGCGCGTGACGCGGCTGACAGGACGATGCCATGTGATCGTCATTCGCACCAGGGCTGACCGCCCATGGTCCGGGAGTTGAATATGTGCTCCCACCACGGGTGAACGGCAGTTGAACGGAGCTTGTTCCGCCCCTGGTGGGTGGCAGGGTGAGCCGCATGGACGGTCGTGAACTGGTGCGCTCGATGAAGGCGTTCGGCTCGGTGCAGGGATTGCGGACGGTACGGGCGGCGTGGCGGCAGCGCCGTACGGACGCGTGGGGGCTGCCGCCGAGGGGAGCGGAGCGGGCCCGCGTACCGGGGCATGCGACGGGGGCGGAGTCGACGCCCGGTGGGGGGACCGTCCGGTTCGCCCGCTCCTCGTTGCGGATCGTCGTGTCGGCCGGCGGGACCGTGTTCTGGGGGTGGGACGGCGCCGAGCCGCTTCCTTCGTACGCACTGGCGGGCGAAGCGCCCGAGCCGGACCCTCGGGCCTCCCTGGAGCCGGACACGGACGGCGGCTGGCGGATCGTGTCCGAGCGGGTGACGGTGGCGGTCTCCCGGCACGGGGCGGTGGAGATCCGGACCCCGGGCGGGGTGATGCTGCGCCGGGACCTGCCGCCGCGCTGGTGGGAGCCGGTGGCGGAGGCGGGCGCCGCCGAGGCGGGCGTGGCCTCGGCTGACGTGGCCGAGTCTGACGCTGCCGTGGCGGGCGCTGCCGTGGCGGGCCGGGAAGCGGGTGGGGAGGCGGGCGCGGTGGCCGGCGGGCGGCCGGGCAGGGATGCGGCCGGTGGCCGGCGGAGCGGGGCGCGGTGGGTGCAGCGCAGTGAGGTCCCGGCCGACGCGCGGTTCTTCGGGCTCGGCGGGCGCTCGACGGGACCGCGGCTGCGGGACGGCTCGTACCGGCTGTGGAACACCGACCCCAAGGGGAGGTTCGGGCCCGGGGACGACCCCCTCTACCTCACCATGCCCGTGCAGTTCGTCGTCTCGGACGCCGGGACGCACCTGGCCTTCCACGACAACTCCTGGGACGGCCGGGTCACCCTGGCCGAGGGCGAGGAGGGCGCGGGCTCGGGGCACGACCGGCCGGGTGCCAGCGAGGTCCGGATGGACGGCGGGCCGCTGCGCTGCTGGGTGGTCGTCGGGACCCCCGCGCGCGTCCTGCACGGCTGGGCGGCGCTCACCGGCCCACCCGCGCTGCCGCCCGACTGGGCGCTGGGGCCGCAGCACGCGCGCTGGGGGTTCGGCAGCGCGCGGGAGGTCCGGCGGATCGTGGCCGGATACCGGGAGCGTGGCCTTCCGCTGTCCGCCGTCCACCTGGACATCGACCACTACGACGGCCACCGGGTGTTCACCGTCGACCGCGAGCGGTTCCCCGACCTTCCGGGGCTCGCGGCGGAGTTGCGCGAACAGGGCGTGCGGCTCGTGTCGATCGTGGACCCGGCGGTGAAGGCCGAACCGGGGAACGCGGTGTACGACAGCGGGCGGGCGGCGGGGGCCTTCGTCCGGGACGCCCGGGGCGACGAGGTGCACGGGGTGGTGTGGCCGGGCGAGTGCGCCTTTCCGGACTTCACGGATCCCGCCGTGCGGAAGTGGTGGGGCGATCTGTACGAGGAGCGGGTCCGGCAGGGCTTCTCCGGCGTGTGGCACGACATGAACGAGCCGGTGTCCTTCGCCCCCTTCGGCGATGCGACGCTGCCCCGGTCGGCACGGCACGACCTGGACGGCCGGGGCGGCGACCACCGCGAGGCGCACAACGTGTACGGGCTCACGATGGCGCGGGCCGGGTACGAGGGACTGCGCCGGCTGCGGCCCGACGAGCGGCCCTTCCTCTTCTCGCGTTCGGGCTGGGCGGGGATGCAGCGGTACGGAGGCACCTGGTCGGGCGATGTGTCGACGGGATGGCCGGGGCTGCGGGCCTCGCTCGCCCTGGTCCTGGGGCTGGGCCTGTGCGGGGTGCCGTACTCGGGGCCCGATGTGGGCGGTTTCGACGGCAGCCCGACGCCGGAGCTGTTCCTGCGCTGGTACCAGCTGGGGGCGTGGCTGCCGCTGTTCCGTACGCACGCGGCGATCGACGCGGGGCGACGCGAGCCCTGGGAGTTCGGTCCGGAGGTCCTGGAGCACGCGCGCGTGGCCCTGGCCGAGCGGGAACGCATGCGGCCGTACTTCACGACCCTGGCCCGGCTCGCCCGGATGACGGGGGCTCCGTACGTACGCCCGGTGTGGTGGGGGACGCCCGAGGACCGGGTGCTGCGGGACTGCGACGACGCGTTCCTGCTGGGCGACGCGCTGCTCGTCGCGCCGGTTCTGACCCGGGGCGCCGACTCGCGCGCGGTACGGCTGCCGCGGGGGCGCTGGTACGACACCGCGACCGAGCGGGCCTACGAGGGCCCCGGCCAGGTGCTGCTCGACGCGCCGCTCTCCCGGCTCCCGGTCCTGGCGCGGGCGGGGGCGGTGCTCCCGGTGCGCGGCGAGGACGGCGAGCCGGCCCTGGAGGTGTGGGCGCCCGCCGCGGGGAGGACGGGCGGGGGTCTGGTCGTGCGGGACACGGGGGACGGCTGGGAGCCGGCCGAGATCGAGCGGTATCAGTCGCGGCTCGTGGACGGGCGGGTGGTCGTGGAGCGGGTGACGGACGAGGGAGTGGAGGAGGTCGGGCTGCCGGTGCGGGTGCGGGGGCTCTAGCGAGGCGGGTGCGGGAGCTTTGGCGAGGCGGCGGAGGCGGGGGCTTCGGCGAGTGGGTGCGGGGACGGGGGATCCGGAGAAGCGAGGGCTCCCGCGGATCCTGCGGGCCCCTCGTCCCCGGCCGGCGCGCGCCCGCGCCCGGAGTGCGGCGCCTCCCGGTGCCGCCCGTGCCGCCGCCGGGTCCTCAGCCGTACGCCCCCGCGAACCACTTCCGTACCGCCTCCGTGTGGAGCGGGAAGGCCAGCTCCTCCGGTGCGCGGAGCACATGGTGGCCGCTCGTCTCGTTCGTCGGGGCCGAGGGCGGCAGCTCGGTCGCCGGGCGGGTGGGGAGGAGGCCGAAGAGGAGGAGGTGGCCCGCCGGGGAGCTCATCGCGTCGGCGAGGCCCACCTCCTCGGCCGAGGCCACGATCCCGGTCTCCTCACGCAGTTCACGGGCGACGGCGGCGCGCCAGTCCTCGCCGTGGTCGATGAAGCCGCCGGGCAGGGCGACCCCGCCCCGCGCGGGCTCGATGGTGCGGGTGATGACGACGAGGCCCGTCCCCTCCCCGTCCGTGACGGGGAGCAGCGCGACGGCGACGGGCAGCGGGTTGCGGTACGCGGTGTGGCCGCAGGCCGGGCAGGTGCGGGGCCAGCCGGCGTCGGCCGGGTGGGCGGCGCCGCAGGCGGTGCAGTGGCCGGTGCCGCGGGACGGGCCTTGGGAGACGGCGTACGAGGTGCCTTGGGGAGTGCCTTGGGAGTCCTTCACCGGCCGACCGTACGCGATCACCCTTTCCCGGCGCTGCCGGAACTGATAGACGGTCCGCATGACAGGACTTGCTTCCGCTCTCCGTACCCTCGCCGTCACGGCCGCGGCCGGGCTGTTCACCGTCACCGGCGCCGTCACGAGCGCCCCGGCCGCCCCCGCTCCCCCGGTGCCGGCCGCACCGGAGCCCAAGGCGCCAAGGGAGTTCGTCGCCCTGAGCTCCGTGGACCGCACCATCCTTCAGGAGATGCGCTACACGACCCCGCACAACTTCGTGGGTGAGCCGGTGGACGGCTACCGGCAGCCGCTGTGCATCCTGACCCGTCCGGCGGCCGAGGCGCTGCACCGCGCTCAGGTGCGGCTGCTCGCCCGGGGGTACACGCTGAAGGTGTACGACTGCTACCGCCCGCAGCGGGCCGTCGACCACTTCGTCCGCTGGGCGAAGGACCTGGCGGACGAGGCGATGAAGAAGGAGTTCTATCCGCTCGTCGACAAGTCGAGGCTGTTCGCGGACGGTTACATTGCCGAGAAGTCCGGGCACAGCCGCGGCTCGACGGTCGATCTGACGATCGTGCGGCTGCCGGCGAGGTCCACGCGCGCGTACGTACCGGGTGAGCGCCTGGTGGAGTGCTCCGCCCCGCGCGCGGAACGGTTCCCCGACAACTCCGTGGACATGGGAACCGGGTACGACTGCTTCGACACGCTCTCGCACACGGACGATCCTCGGGTCGGGGGTGTGCAGCGGGCCAACCGGCAGCTGCTCAAGGGAGCGCTCGTCGAGCAGGGGTTCGTGAACCTGCCGGAGGAGTGGTGGCACTTCACCTTCAAACCGGAACCGTTCCCGAGCACGTTCTTCGACTTCCCGGTGGCGCGGAGGTCGGTGGCGGGTCACTGAGTCTTCCGCGTCCGGATCTCCCGTGACACACTTCTGACGGTTCGTCAGATCAGTGGTGGTCGCGGTGACCGGCGGTACGGGAGGCCTTGATGGCGCGGACGCGCAGACCTGTGGTGGCCGGGTGGTTCACCGACGACACCGTGCCGGAGGGAGAGTTCCGGCTGCTGGGCACCCGTTGCTCGGCCTGCGCGTCGGTCTTCTTCCCGCGCGCCGACGACGGGTGCCGCAATCCGCTCTGCCCGGGCGGCGGGGAGCTCGCCGAGGTTCCGCTCTCCCCGCGCGGCCGGGTCTGGTCCTTCACCGACGGCCGGTACCGCCCGCCCGCCCCGTACGTGTCCGATCCGGACGCGCCCTGGGAGCCGTACACCCTGGTCGCCGTCGAGCTCGCGGCCGAGGCGATGGTGGTCCTCGGGCAGGCGGCGCCGGGGGTGACGACGGCCGATCTGGCCGTCGGGACCGAGGTCGAGGTGGTGCCCGGGGTCCTCAACGAGGATGACGAACACATCTGGACCACCTGGAACTGGCGCCCGGTCCCGACCGGGACGGGGCGGGGACGGCCCGCCGGCGGCCCGACCGTACGGAAGGAGCCGTCGTGAACGACATCGCCGTCCTCGGGGCCGGAATGCACCCGTGGGGCAAGTGGGGACGGAGTTTCATCAGCTATGGGACCGCGGCCGCCCGCGCCGCGCTCGCCGACGCCGGTGTGGAGTGGACGGACGTCGGTTCGGTCGTCGGGGCGGACACCATGCGGTGCGGGTACCCGGGGTACGTGGCCGGTGCGACCTTCGCCCAGGCCCTCGGGTGGCAGGGGGCGCGGGTCACCAGTGTGTACGCGGCCTGTGCCTCGGGCGCCCAGGCGATCGGGACCGCCCGGGCCCAGATCCTGGCCGGGCTCGCGGACGTGGTCCTCGTCGTCGGAGCGGACTCCACACCCAAGGGGTTCTTCGCCCCGGCCGGGGGCGAGCGCCCCGACGATCCGGACTGGCTGCGCTTCCGGGTGCTCGGAGCCACCAACCCCGCGTACTTCGCGCTGTACGCGCGCCGCAGAATGGCCCTGTACGGCGACACACCCGAGGACTTCGCCCGGGTCAAGGTGAAGAACGCGGCCGCCGGCGCGCTCAATCCGCTGGCCCGCTACCGCTCCCCGGTGACCGCCGAGCAGGTCGCGGCCTCGGCGGTGGTCGCCGATCCGCTGCGCCTCCTCGACATCTGCGCCACCTCGGACGGCGGCGCCGCGCTCGTGCTCTCCAGCATGGAGTTCGCACGCCGTCACGGGCGTCCGGACCCGGTGCGGATCCGGGCGGTGTCGACGGTCTCCCCCACGTACCCCAGAGCGGTGCTCGACCTCCCCGACATCGCGACGGACTCGGCGGCGGTCGTCGCCCCGGGGACGCACTCCTTCCGCGCCTCCATCGCGCGGGCCGCCTACGAGGAGGCGGGGATCGGGCCCGAGGACCTGTCCCTGGCGGAGGTGTACGACCTGTCGACCGCTCTGGAGCTGGAGTGGTACGAGGACATCGGGCTCTGCGCCGCGGGCGAGGGCGCGAAACTGCTCCGGGACGGCGCGACCGCGCTCGGCGGACGTCTGCCCGTGAACACCAGTGGCGGACTGGCCTCCTTCGGGGAGGCGGTGCCCGCACAGGCGATCGCCCAGGTCTGCGAGCTGACCTGGCAGCTGCGGGGCACGGCGGGCGACCGGCAGGTGCCGGGGGCGCGGGTCGGCGTCACCGCGAACCAGGGCCTGTTCGGGCACGGGTCGGCGGTGGTGGCGGTGCGCTGAGGGCGGCCGCTCGCGGTGGCGCCGGCGCTCTGTCGAGGACGCTGCGTGCCGGCCGGGCGCCGAGGGCGCGGCAGCGGTGCCGTCGCTCCCCCGGCGCGGCCCGACCGGTCGCGGTATCCCCCGGCGCGGCCCGACCGGACGAGGGTTCCCCACGGCGCGGCCCGACCGGACGAGGGAGTCCTCAGCTCGTCACGGTCGCGTGGCTGCGGTCCGCGAGCACCAGGGCGTGTTCGACGACGGCCACGAGGACGTTCTTCACGGACTCGCGGTCCCGCGCGTCGCACATCAGGAGCTCGACCTCGGGATCGAGGTCGAGCGCGCCGCGCACGCTCTCGGCGGGGAAACGCCGGGCACCCTCGAAGCAGTTGACGGCCACCGTGAACGGAATGCCGCGCCGCTCGAAGTAGTCGATGGCCGCGAAGCTGTCCTCCAGGCGGCGGGTGTCCGCCAGGACGACCGCGCCGAGCGCGCCCTGTGCCAGCTCGTCCCACAGGAACCAGAAGCGGTCCTGTCCCGGGGTGCCGAACAGGTACAGGACGAGGTCCTCGCGGAGGGTGATCCGGCCGAAGTCCATGGCGACCGTGGTGGTCGTCTTGGCCTCGACGCCGTGCAGGTCGTCGACGGGCCGCCCCGCCTCGCTGAGGATCTCCTCGGTCCGCAGGGGCCTGATCTCGCTGACCGCGCCCACCAGCGTCGTCTTGCCGACCCCGAACCCGCCCGCGACGAGGATCTTCAGGGTCACCGGCTCGACGTAGGGCTTCTTGCGGCTAGAGCGCCCGAAGGCCATTGATCACCTCGCGGAGAATGCTCACGTCCGGCAGCTCGGCCGGCGGAACGGGGCGGGTCACATGGACGAGTTCGTCCTCGACGAGGTCACCGACGAGCACCCGGACCACCCCGACGGGGAGGTCGAGTCCTGCGGCGAGCTCGGCGATCGACTGGGGCTGCTCGGAGCAGCGTTCGACGATCTCCACGTGTTCGGGGGAGAGCGTCTGGTCCCGGCCGGGGTCGTCGGCGGCGGGCTCGGGAACGACCACCGCGATCAGGTCGAGACGGTGGCGGGTGGCGGCACTGGTCCGGCCGCGGGTCATCGCGTACGGACGGACCACCGGCCCGGCCTCGTCGTCGAACCAGTGGTGGTGGCCCGGCGTCGAGCCCTGGTTCAGCTGGTTCCGCTCGGCTGCGTCACTCATGCCGTCCCACTCACCCTCCCGCGGGCAGACCGGTCCGGGGGGCCGTGGCGAGGTGGGCCCCGACCCGCTTCACCATCAGCGTCATCTCGTAGGCGACCTGGCCGACGTCGGAGTCCGCGTCGGCGAGGACGGCGAGGCAGCTGCCGTCACCGGCGGCCGTGACGAAGAGGAAGGCGTCCTCCAGTTCGACGACCGTCTGCCGGACCTTGCCCGCCTCGAAGTGGCGGCCGACGCCCTTGGCGAGGCTGTGGAAGCCGGAGGCCACGGCGGCCAGGTGCTCGCCGTCCTCGCGGGTCAGGTCCTGGGAGGCACCGGTGGGGAGGCCGTCGCTGGAGAGCACCAGGGCCTTCCGGATGGAGCCCACGCGCTGGACGAGTTCGTCGAGCAGCCAGTTCAGTTCACCGTTTCCCTGGCCGTGGCCGGAGGTGGAGCTGGGTGCTGCGGCGTTCGGTGCGGTCATCGACCGTCCCCCTCGGGTGTCGTTCCTGGTGCTGTCGGGTCGTCAGGGTCGGCGTTGTGCCGTCGCCCGCGCTGCCAGCCGCGCTGCATGGCGGCCATGCGGGCGCGTACCTCCTCGGCGTCGCGCTCGAAGGAATCGGGGTCCGCGGGGGTGGCTCCGCCGCTCGTACGGGAGTCGGCGCGCCCGCCCGAGTCGTGGTCCGACGAGCCGTCGGCCTTGCGCAGCTGTGGCGCGAGGCTGGCCTGGCGGACGCGTCGGGGCAGTCCGCCGAACGGCTCCGGGCCCTCCGGCGCCACGGGACCCTCCGGTGGCACGGGGACCAGGGTGGGTCCGGTGCCGCGCGGGGGAACCGGGGCGTCGTTCCGCCTGCCCGCGCCGCGCGCGGGGACCGGCAGGTCGTCCCGGCCGGCGCCGTGGGCGTGCCCGCGCGGACCGCCCAGGTCCTCGCTCACCCGGCCGGGGGCGGGGTGCGCACGGCCGGCCGGCGGCTGGTCCAGCTCAGGAAGCGCGTGGGTCCGGCCCGGGCGGCCCGAGTCGGCGTGGTCCGGAAGCCGGTGCGGGCGGTCCGGAAGCGGTTGCGCGCGGTCCTGGAGCTGGTGCGCGCGGTCCGGGGAGGAGGAGCGGTCACGGTCCGGCTCGTCCACGCGCCGGCCGTGGTCGACGACGAGCGTCGGGGTGGGGCGGCGGCGGGGCAGCGGCACGGGGCCGAGGACTCCCCCGTCGGCGGGCTTCGCCTCCTCGCCGTGGCCGGTGGACCGGTCCGTGGACGGCGCGGTCGGCTCACCGGCCGGCGCGAGTCCGGCGCGACGCCTGCCACGGGGCCGGAAGAGGCCGCCGCGCTCGCTCTCGGTGTCGAGGAGGTCGGCGGAGCGGTCGAGGAGGACGTCGAAGTCCTCGCTGCCGACCGGCCCCTCGAGTTCCACGGGACCGTCGAGCGGGCCGGGGCCGTCGGCCACGTCCGGGACCCTGGCGAGCGCCGGGCGGCGGCTGGGCAACGCGCCGCCGTCGGCCGTGTCGCCGTCGGCCGGGCCGGTGCGCTCCAGGGTCTTGCGGTCCAGGCGGAAGCCGGCCCCCTGGGTCTCGGGCGCGTCGGTGAGGAGCGCGGCCGGGATGAAGACGACCGCGGTGGTCCCCCCGTACGGGGAGGTCTGGAGCGAGACGCGGACGTTCTGCCGCTGGGCGAGCCGGCTGACCACGAAGAGGCCGAGGCGGTCGGTGTCGGAGAGCTCGAACTCGGGGGTCTCGGCGAGCCGGAGGTTGGCGTCGAGCAGCGCGTCGGGGTTCATGCCGAGGCCGCGGTCGTGGATCTCCAGGGTGAAGCCGTTGGCGACCCGCTCGCCGAGGACCTGGACGGCGGTGTGCGGGGGCGAGAACACCGTGGCGTTCTCGAGGAGTTCGGCGATGAGGTGGGTGAGGTCCGCGACGGCGGGGCCGCCGACGCCGAGGCGGGGCAGTCGCCGTACCTCGATGCGCTCGTAGTCCTCGACCTCCGCGACGGCGGCGCGGACCACGTCCATGAGCTGGACGGGCTTGCGCCACTGCCGGGAGGGTGCCGCGCCGGAGAGGATGACGAGACCCTCGGCGTGCCGGCGCATACGGGTGGTCAGGTGGTCGAGCCGGAACAGGTCGGCCAGCTCGTCGGTGTCCTCGGTGCGCCGTTCCATGGTGTCGAGGAGGGTGAGCTGACGGTGGAGCAGGACCTGATTGCGGCGGGCGAGGTTGACGAACACCTCGGAGACGCCGCGCCGCAGTTCGGCCTGCTTGACGGCGGCCTCGACGGCGGCGCGCTGGAGGGTGTTGAGGGCCTGGCCGACCTGGCCGACCTCGTCCTGTCCGTATCCCAGGTGGGGCACTTCGGTGACGACGTCGACGTGTTCGCCCGCGGCGAGCCTGCGCATCACGCTGGGCAGGCGGACGCCGGAGACCTCCTGGGCCTCCTTCTGGAGGCGCCGCAGATCGCGGACGAGTTCGCGGCCGATGCGGACGGAGATGACGATCGAGGCGAGCAGGGCGAGGAAGCCGAGGACTCCGGCGACGCCCGCCTTGAGGAGGACGCTGTACGCGGCGGGCTGGACCCTGTCCTGGTAGCGGTCGCCGGCCGCGGTGTTCTCGCGGGCCAGGTCGTCGAGGACGGGGCTGGCGTTCTCCTGCCAGTAGACCGGGGTGACGGCCCGCGGGTCGTCGGTGGGGCCCTCTTCGACGATGGCGTTCTCGGCGGTGCGCAGCGCCTGGCTGTCGGGGCTGCGCCAGTACTTCTCGAAGTGCTCGCGCTCGGCCGCCGGGAGGAGTTCGAGGTTGACCTCGTAGAACTGCTCGCGGTTGGCGACGAGGTTGGATATCTCGCGGATCTCTTCGGTGGTGACGCGGTCGGCGACGAGCGCGGAGAGGACGAGGGCGTCCTCGCGGGAGAGCAGCTCCCGCGCGCGGGTGATGCCGACGAGGGCGCGGCCCTGCTTGTCCATCTCCACGTTCTCGAGGGCGTGGAGGGTGATGAGGAAGCTGTAGCAGGGGTCGACGAGCCGGTTGTAGAAGTCGAGGGCCTGCATCCGGCCGATGTCGCGCTTCTCCACGGAGCGGCGCAGCGAGGCGAGGCCGTCGAGTGCTTCCAGGAGGGAGGTGAGCCGCTGGGCGGTGACCGGGCGCATCTCCTCGCGGACGCCGGGGTCGGCGGCGTTGGCGCGGATGCGGGCGATCTGACGGTCGGTGGCCCGGCGGGTCTCGCGCAGGGAGCCGAGGGTCTCGGAGCCGCGGGGGTCGGCGAGGTAGATGAGCGACTGGCGGCGTTCGAGCTGGATGACCCGGGCGGTGTCCTCCAGGGGGTAGCCGACCTTGTCGACGATGTAGCCGACGTCGAGGAGTTGGTCGGCCTCGCGGCCGGTGAGGGCCGTGGCGAAGCCCCACAGGCCCATCAGGGAGACGAGCGGTACGAGCAGCAACGCCACGATCTTCCGGCGGATGGACTTCCCGCGAAAGCGCATGGCCTCCCCCAGCTCGGCCTCCGCGGCCACGGAGGTCCTTCACGTTCGTGACGTCCGGCGTCAACACGCGGCGTCAACCTTGAGTTTCAACAAACGGCGGCGTGAGCCTACTACTGCATCACGGCCATCCCGAAGGCATGTCCGGGCTATTTTCAGCCTGTCGAGTGAGTGTTGATCATGAGATGTCCTGGTATTCGGGGAGTTGGGATTGGGCACTGTGGCGTAGGACACTTGATGATGCGCCATTTCTCCGGCCTGCGGAGATGGCTGGAATTGTTCGTTCCGGTCCCGGTCGGGTGGCGTTCACCCCCGATCGGGCGAAACCTTTTCCCTCTCTCGTGCGTCAATAAGTGCGGGGTGGGTTCTGTCCGCGTATAGGCGCTCAAGACGGGCAGACGCTCCTGGAGTCGTTCGTGGTGGGGAGTGACAGGACAATGGAACACGAGGCGCGGTCGTCGCGGCAGTTGTGGGTGGAGGACGAGCGGGCACGACGACGGATGCCCGACCCGGTGCGGACCGCCGCCGTGCGGGCCGTGATGATCACATCGGTGACGCTCATCCAGGGAGTGGTGGCCTTCCTCTGCTCCGTGGCGGGCTCGTGGACGGCCTTCCCGGTGACCGTCGGGGCGGTGGTCTCCACCGTCGTGGCCACCTGGAGCGTCCTCGACGTATGGATCACCCGTCAGGTGTGGCGCCAGCGCAACGGCGTGGTGTCCGAGCCGAGCAGCACGGCGCGCCCGCCGCTCCGTGCCAAGCGCGGGGAGGACCGGACGGAGGCGGCATCGCTGCCCGAGGCGGCCTGATACATCCGGAGAAACGTGAGCGGCCCGGCCCCCTTCATGGGGGGCCGGGCCGCTCACCGTTGCGCTGGGCCGTCTCCTCCGGATCCTGCCCGGCCCGCGCCGCCGGACACGGCCTACAGGGACTCCGCCCGGGCCGATTCGTCGGACGTGTGGCGGCGGAACATCCTCGTCGCCGTGATCTCGCCGTGGATCGTCTCGCCCTCCCCGGTGGACTGCGGCAGCCCCGGACGCAGATGCTCCTCCACGCTGATGTACTTCAGGCCGGCCCTCAGGTCGGCGTCGTTGCGCAGCCGGATCACCAGCGGGAACTCGGCGAGCGCCGTCGTGTCGAACAGGCCCGTCGTGTACAGCAGCTGGACGCCCAGCGCGTCCGACACGGCCCGCTGGAGCTCCAGGAGGTACGTGGCGTTGGCGCGGCCGATCGGATTGTCCAGGAACAGCGTGCCCGCGTGCCGGTGCTTGTCACGGCCCCGGTCGTTGGAACGGAGCGCCGCCATCGTGCAGTACAGGGCGATGGCCGCGGTGAGCAGCTGCCCGCCGGAGAAGACGTCGCCCATCTGCCCGACGGGCACCCGCTCGGCCCGCAGCACCGCGTCCGGCTTGAGGATCTCGACGGAGACACCCTTGGGTTCGAGGGCCGCCTGCACACCCCGGAGGAGCAGGGACATGCCGTCGCGGCGCAGGTCGGAGTTCTTCTTGACGGCCGCGCGCGTCGCCTCGTCGACGACCTCGCCCAGCCGCTCCGCGAGGGTGGCCTGGTCGGGCTCCTCGAAGCGGATCCGCAGGAACTCCTGCCCCGACCACTCGCCGAGCCCCTCCGGGAGCCGGGAGAGCCGCTGTGCGGAGCGGAGCGTCGTGAGCGAGGACTCCACGAGGCCGCGGAGCCGGTCCACGATCGAGTCGCGGTTGCGCTCCAGCTGCTCCAGCTCGTCGGTGAGGACCCGCAGCCGGGGCGCGAAGGCCTCGGCCCACTTGGCGGCGTGCTCGGGCAGCGCCGAGGCCGGCAGTTCGCGGATCTGCTGGCGGGCCGGGGTGCGGACCTGCTCGTAGCGGGTGGAGTTGGCGTGCCGTACGAGGATGTCGCTCGCCTCGCGCACGGCCGCGTCGGCCGCGGACAGCTCGGCGGTGCAGCCGCGCAGCGAGCGGCGCGCCTCGGCGGCCGTCGTACGGGCCTCCTCCAGCGTGCCGGGGTACGGCTCGGTCTCCTCCCGCTCCTCGTCCGTGTGGTCGCGGAGCAGGTCCCGCAGCAGGGCGGCGGTCTCGTCGAAGCCGCCGGCCGCGTCCTCGGCGGCACGGTGGTCCCGGAGCAGGCCGGTGTGGGCGGCGCGGGCCGCCTCCAGGGCATCGGTACGGGAGGCGAGTTCGACGGTGGCGGTACGGAGCAGGACCTGCGCCCGCTCGGCGTCGGCGGGCACCAGCTCCTCGGGCAGCTCGGTGTGCTCCTCGCCGTCCTCGGGAGCAAGGCGCTCGGACTCGCCGCGCAGACGGCCGAGCTTCTCGCTCGCCTCCGAGGCGCGGGTCTCCAGCATCTGCACGAGGGACTCGGCGCGGGCCGCCGCCGCCTGACGGGACGGTCCGTCGGCGCCGTCGGTGGACTCCAGGAGCTGCTCGGCGCGGGTGCGGACCTTGTTGGTGAGACGGTCCAGTTCGGCGAGGGCGGCGGACTCGTCGCTCTCGGCGCGGGCCTGCTCGGCACGGAGATCGGCGCCCACACCGACCTTCTCGTACAGCTGGGAAGCGGCCCGGTAGGCCTCCCGCAGGGTGGGGAGCGCGGCGCGGGGCGCGGGCGCGTCGCCCTCGGGGAGGGTGTCGGGGGCGCCGGCGATCTCGGCGCGCTCGGCCCGCAGAGCGCGGGCGGTGCGGTGGGCGTCGTCGGCGGAACGCTGGGTCGCCCGACGGTCCTCGTCGGCGGCTCGCGCACGTTCCAGACAGGTCTGGGCGCGGGCCTCGGCCTCGGCGGCGTCGTCGGCGAGTTCACGGAGCTTGGCCTGCCAGGCGGACCGCTCGCGCAGCCGGAACGCCAGGCCCGCGAGGGCGTCGGCGACCCGGCGGGCACGCTGCGCCGCCTCCTGGCGTTCGTCCCGCACCTGGGTCGCCTCGGCGGCGGCCTCGTCGGCCTCCGCGCGGACCGTACGGGCCTCTTCGAGGGTCGCGGAGGCCGCCTCGGCGGTCTCGCGGGCGGTCGTGGCGACGGCCGCGAGCTCGGCGAGCATCCCGGGCGGGCAGTCGGCACGCCAGGAGCCGATCCGGGCCGCGAGGGCACGGTCGCCGGCCAGGCGGGAGGCGAGGACGCGGATCTCCTCGTCGCGGGCGGTGGCGCGGGCGCGCAGGGCGTGCCGCTCCTCGTCGGCGGCGTGCTCGTCGTGCATGGCCGGGTTCGGCGGGACGAGGAAGACGCCGCTGTCGTCGGCGGTGTCCTGCGCCGGTACGGGGGCGAGCAGGGCGGCGGCGGTGCCGACGGCCACGGCGGAGCGCGGCAGCAGGGCCGCGGTGCCGAGGACCTCGCGGGCGCGTCCGTACGAGACCGGGTCGGTGATCACGACACCGTCGACGAGCTCGGGGCGGGCGGCGAGGACGCGGGCGTGGTCGGCGGGGTCCACGGCCTGGGCGAGGTAGCGCCAGCCGGGGAGGGCCGGGATGCCGTGCTCGCCGAGGTACTCGACGGTGGCCAGGACGTCGGGACCGGGCGGCAGCAGGCCGCCGTCGCCGAGGGCGCCGAGGATGCGGGAGTCGTCGGCCGCGGCGGTGCGCAGCTCGAAGAGCTGCCGCTCGGCGGAGGTGACGGCCTGGTCGAGCATGCCGCGCAGTTCGTCGGCGTACCGGTCGAACTCGGTGACGGTGAGCGGCCCCTGGAGCGCGGTGCCCGAGTCCGCCCCGGGCTCCTCCTCGGTGTCGGCGGTGGCGGCGCGCTGACCGGGGAGGGGGGAGCCGGGGCCCTGAACGCGCGCGCCGGCGGCCGGGAGGCTCAGGAGCTCGGCGAGGCGTTCCTCGGAGGCGAGGAGTTCGGCGGCCCGGCGCTCCGCGTCGTAGGCGTTTCCGGCGGCCTCGGCGGCGTCCGCGGCGCGGGCGGCGGCGAGTTCGGCGCGGGACTCCGCCCCGGCGGCCTCGCGCGCGCGTTCCATCGCCGTACGGGCGGCCTCGCGGGCCGTGTCCCAGGCGGCAACCGTCGTCTTCTCGGCGTCGCTCGCGGCGAGCGCGGCACGGGCCGGGTCGGCGTCGGGCGCGGAGTCGTCGAGCCAGCCGGCCCGTACCGCCTCCGCGGTCTCCTGTTCGACCTCGGCGAGCCGCTGGCGCAGGTGCCCCGCCTCGCTCCGGGCGCGCTGGGCCTCGGTCGCGGCGGCCGTGGCGTCGCGGTGGGCGGTCTCGCCCGCGTCCTGGAGGGCGGTGGAGCGTTCCTCCTCCTCGGCCGCGTGGCGCTCGCCCTCCTCGGCGGCGGCGGCGAGGGCCCGTACGAGGACGGCGGCAGCCTCGGCGCGGGCCGCGAGGGCCGGGGCGGCGTCCCGCTCGGCCTCGCGGATGCCGGCGGCCACGCGCGCGGGGCGGTCGCCGGCGGCGCGGTGGCGGAGGACGACCTCGGCCGCCTGCCAGGCGGAGTGCATCGTGCGGGCGTCGGTGAGCTCGCGGCGCTGGGACGCGGCGCCCTTCTCGGCCGCGGTCAGCGCCAGGGAGGCGTGCCGGTAGGCGAGTTCGGCGGCGATGAGGGCGGCGCGTCCGCGCGCGGTCTCCGCCTCCGCGACGGCGTGGCCGGCGGAGGTGACCTGCTGGGCGAGTTCGGTTCCACGCGCGCGCTCGACGGCGGCACGGGCGCCGAGCCGGCGGGCCAGGGTGCGGGTGCGGCGCTCGGCCGCCGTGTGGATCTCGCGCGCGTGGGACCGGGTCCCGGCGGCCTCGACGATCCGGTTGAGGAGGTCGACGGAACCGGCCGTGAACTCGCGCTCGGCGGTCAGCTCGGCGCGGCGGCCGAGCTTGTTGCCGAAGCCTCCGACGAGGTCGGCGAGACCGTCGGTGTCCCGGGTGTCGGTGACGGCGCGCAGCAGCAGGTCCGTGAAGTCGGAGTCCTTCTTGACCGCGAAGAGGCCGGCGGCCTCGCCCTCGTCGGCGTTCATCTCGCGCTGGTAGCGGAAGAGTTCGGGGTCGAGACCCAGTTCGCCGAGGTGCTCGTTCCAGCGGTCGTGGATCTCCTCCCAGTAGACCTCCAGGTGCGGGTAGGCCTTGCCCGCGTCCGTGATCGCGTCGCGGAAGCCCTTCATGGTGCGGCGGCGGCCGCTCGCTCCGGAGGCGCCCTCGACGGGCGGGCGGACGGAGGTCGCCTCGGCGACGGGGAGGTTGTCCAGGCTGAGTCCGGGGCCGGGACGGAAGGAGTACCAGGCCTCGGCGAACTTCCGCGGGTCGGAGGAGACCTGGCGGCCGCGCCACTCGCTGGCCTTGCCGACGACGACGAGCTCGCCGGTGAGGGTGTGCTGCCACTCCAGGGCGACGTGTCCGCAGTCGTCGGCGAGGAGGAACTTGCGCAGGACGCCGGAGCTGGCGCCGCCCAGGGTGTTGCGGTGGCCGGGGAGCATGACCGAGAAGATCAGCTTGAGGAGGACGGACTTGCCGCCGCCGTTCTCCAGGAAGAGCACACCCGCGGGGGCGGGCCGGCGGGGCGGGCCGACCGGCTCGTCCTCGAAGAACTCCGCCTGGGTGGGGGCGGGGTGGGGCACGGGCGCGCCGACCCCGCGCAGGTCCAGGACGGTGTCGGCGTAGCGCGCACCGGCGGGACCGATGGAGTACAGGCGGACCCGGGACAGCTCGTACATGGCGAGGGACTCTCGTGCTCTCGTGCTCGGGAAGATCGGTTACGCGGGGCGGTTACGCGGGCGGTGACGCGTGGAAGGGCAGGCCCGCGTCGGCGGCGAGCTCCAGGTCGTCGCCCTCGGGCGGCGGAAGGAGTGTCGCGGAGCCGTCGCTGACGGGGACGACGCCCAGTTCCAGGAGCTCGGCCATGGCGGCGGAACCCGCCATGTCACGGACCTGGAGCTGGTAACGGGCCGTGGTGCGGTAGGAGCCGCCGCCCTCGTCGCCGGTGCGCTGGAGGAAACCGGAGTCGGTCAGGAACGCGGCCGCCTTGCCGACGATGCCGGTGGTGGATCCGGCCAGTCGACGGGCGTCCTTGGTGGCGCCGGTGGCGCTGCGGCGCGCGTAGATCCGCCAGGCGGCCTCCAGCCCCGGCGCGTCGGACGCCGGGTCGGTGTTCTCGCCCTGTTCCTCGGCACGCTGCTCCAGACGCAGACACGCCTGGCGTACGAACGCGTCGACGCCGTTGACGGTGAGCCGGCCGATGTACGCGTCGTCCGCGAGGTCCTCCGGGCGGGGGAAGGCCATGGCGGCGACCGCGAGATGGGCGAGGCCGTGCAGGAACCGGTCGGCGGAGTCCGTGGAGGCACGGCGCGCGTAGTCGCCCATGCGGACGGCGAAGACGGAGTCCTCACCGGCGGTGACGGCCATGCCCGCGCGCGGGGAGACCTCCAGGACGACGAGACCGAGGCCGGTCGCCACGGCGTCGGCGAGACGCGCGAAGGCGGGGTTCTCGCGGTAGCGGCGGAGCAGCTCCCCGTACTCGGCGTCGCGGGCCGGGAGCAGCTTGGGCTGGAGCCCGAAGGAGACCAGCCGGGCCGCGTCGGAGGCGTCGGCGGGGGTGACGGCGGACGCGGGGGCGCCGCTCGTCGAGGCGGCCGGGGGCTGCGGGGGCTCCTGCTCGCCCCACGCGTCGGCGTACTCGGCGTGGGTTTCGCTCACGGCTGGGGCTCCTCGGTACGGCTCTCGGTCGATGTCGGTACGGCGGGGGTGGCGGGTCTGGGCACGGGCAGCGGGACGGGGGTGACGGCCGCGGGGGCGGCGGCGGGGCGGTCCGCCGGCCGGTCCGCGCGTCGATCCGGGCGTGTGGCCGGTTCGTCGGTGAGGCGCACGGCCCGCACCGACGGGACGCCGCCGCGGCGGGCCGCCGTCGTACGGGACGGCTCGGGCACGGCCACGACCCCGAACCGGGGTGGGGTACCGGGCGCCGGCGGGGGACGGTCCGCGCCGTCACCGCGCGACGCATCGCCCGGCGGGTCGACGCGGACGGGGCGTACGCGGGGGCCGGGGGTGGTGCGGGAGCGGTGGACGGCCGGGGCGGGGGCGGGAGCGGGGTCCGTGTCCTTGGGCTCGGGGTCCGTGTCCTTCGGGTCGAGGTCCGCTTGCTCCGGCTCGGAGTCCGTGGCCTCCGTGTCGAGGTCCGTGCCCTTCGGGTCGAGGTCCGCGTGCTCCGGCTCGGCGTCCGGCTCCGTGCTCGGCTCCGGGTCCCGCTCGGCGTCCTGCCCGGTGGTCGACTCCTGGTCCTGCCCGGTGCTCGGGCCGGGGTGCCCGTCCCGCGGACCGGGGTGCGCGTCTTCCGGAACGGGCTGCGCGTGCTCGGGACCCGGGTGCTCGTCCCGGGGCCCGGCGGGCGCGGTGCCCTCGCGTACGCCCGTGTCCGCCGGATCCGTGCGGTCGGCCGCCATGGGGTTCGGTCCCGGCGCGCCCGTTCGGGCGGGCGGCACGACGACGTCGGCGGGGACGGTCGTCGGAGCGGGCGGTACCAGGGTCACGAGGCCTCCGAGCGGTCGGCGGCCATGCCCACCGCGTCGAGCAGCGCCGTACCGACGATGAGGTCGGCGCCGCCGAACTCCGGGTCGTCGAGCGGGGTGCCGTCGTCGACGGCGAAGAGCAGGCGCTCCTCGCCCTGGCGGTAGGCGGTGCCGACCGGGGGGCTCGCCGCGTGGACGGCGAGCAGGGCGACCAGGTACGGCAGGTCGCCGTCGAGCTCGCGGGCCTCGGCGAGCAGTCCCGAGAGCCGGCGCGGGGCGTCGTGCTCCAGGTCGAGCAGGCGCAGGGCGCTCGCGAGCTGCTCCTCGCTGAAGCGGGAGTCGTCGGGGGTGGCGATGAGGTCGGGCTCGGGCATCTCCGCGCCCAGGTGCTCGCGTTCCACGGGCGGGGTGAGCAGCAGGTCGACGAGGTCGCCGAGGCGTACGGAGGCGGGGGTGCGCAGTCCGGTGCCGCGGGCGAAGAAGGCGTCGGTGACCCTGACGGCCTGCTCGACGGGGAGCGGCAGGGTCGGGGCGACCAGCTGCCCGTACAGGTCGAGCCCCGTGTACGCGGTGGGGGCGGCGAAGGCCTGCCGGTCCTGCTCGGCGCGGAACAGCGGCCCGGCGTCCAGGAGGCGGGACTGGAGCTGGGTGTGGCGCCGGATGCAGTCCTTCACTATGTCGACGAGCTCGGCGGCGCGCCGCTTGTGCTCGGCCGTCTTGGCGTCGGACGTGGACTCGGCCTCGTCGCGGGCCTTGCGGATGTTCGTGAGGATCGCGTTCTCGTGGCGGTAGCGGTCGGCGACGTGGTCGAGCGCCTCGGCGATCATGTCCGGGACCGCGTTGAGCCAGTCCACGGCGCGGACGTTGCGCCGGGTGGCCTCCAGGGTCTTGCGGAGGGTCTCGGCGTACTGCACGGTCCGGTACCGGGCCTGCTCGGCGGCGAGCTGGGCGTCGGCGAGGCGGCCCCGGTTGATGAGGACCTCCAGCTTCACCTCGGCGGCGATCTGGGCGCTGGTGACGTCGGTGTCGAGGGCTCCGACGAGCACGTTCACCGCCTCGTCGGTGGTCCGGAGGTAGACCCCGCCGCCGTACCCCGGGACCTCCTCGATGAGCTTGAAGTCGTAGTCCCTGCGGGTGTACACGCCGTCGGCGCCGAAGGTGCCGTAGACGGCGCGGAAGCCCCGGTCGACGCTGCCGACGTTGATCAGGTTCTCCAGGACCCAGCGGGCCACCCGCTCGTGCTCGGCGGCGGGGCGGGAGGGCGCCTGGGCGGCGACGCGTGGCAGCAGGCGGGCGACGATCTGCTCGTGGTCGGCGCCGGTGTCGAAGTCCATGTTCAGTGTGATGAGGTCGATCGCGGCGAGGGCCACCTCGGCCATCGCGTAGACCGTGTACTCGCCCGCCAGGTTCGCCTTGCGCGCGTCGAGGTCGTGCAGCGGGGCGGTGCACGCGAGCGCGCGAAGGCGCCGCGCGAGCCCCTCGTCGGCGGCCGGACCCTGCGCGGGCCGCGGCGCCGCGCTGAGCTGGGGCGGAACGAGGTCCGTCGAGGCAGGCGAAGTCACGGTGCACAGATTAGGTCCTCGACCTGACAACGGTCGAAACGGCGCAGATCGGGGAGGTCAGGCCGCCGGGCCCCGCGGGGTCCCGGCGGCCCGTGCGTAGGCGGTCGCGACACCGGTGCGGGAGTCGTCGAGGTAGCGGGCGAGGAGGCCCTCGGCCCTGGTCCGCTCGCCGGCGCGCAGGGCGTCGAGGATCTCCCGGTTCCTCGCCAGGTACGGCTCGTGCAGGGCTCGGGGGTCGCCGACGACGTGGAAGGCGAGTCGTAGTTCCGCGAGGACACCGCGCATGAGCTCGTTCGTACGGGCGCTGCCCGCGAGGCCGACGAGCTCGCGGTGGAAGTGGATGTTGGCCGTGGAGACGGTCCCCCAGTCGCCCGCCCGGGCGGCCCTCTCGCCTTCCGTCACCGCGGCGGCGAGGGCGTCGAGGGCGTACGGCGGCTGTCCGAGGCCGCGGACGACGGCGCATTCGACGAGCCGCCTGGTGCGGTAGATGTCGTCCACGTCACCGGCGGTCAGGACGCGGACGAAGACGCCCCGGTTGAGCTCGTGGACCAGCAGCCGCTCGTGGGTGAGGAGCCTGAAGGCCTCGCGGAGGGTGTTGCGGGACACACCGAGCGCGCCGCCGATGCCGTCCTCGGAGAGTCGGCTGCCCGGCGGGAAGTGACCCTCGGCGATCCGGGTGCGCAGGATGTCCGCGACCCGCTCCGCGGTGCTGGTGCGCCCGAGCAGCGCACGGTCGTCGCTCAGGTCCCGGTCTTCGCTCGCTGCCACGGCGTTCGCTCCCTCTCCTCCGCGGTCCGCCGGCGGCGCGCCGCGGTCCTCGGTCCGCGGTCCTCGGTCCGCGATCTCAGGTCCTCGGTCCGCGGTCTTGGGCCCTCGCTCCTCGGTCCGCACTGGGTCGATCGCTCGACCCCGGTCCGGACATCGAGCATCTTGTCGGATCGTTCAACAATCCTCTACGTTGACGGCATCGTACGGTCCCCGCGCCGCCCCGGCGCGCCCCCTCCCTCCTGCGAGGTGCAGATGCCCACGCCCCCGGCCCCGAAGCCGGACGAGGCCTCGCGAGAGGCCTCGGCCACGTCCTCGATCGATCTGAACGCCGACCTCGGTGAGGGCTTCGGTCGCTGGACACTCACCGACGACGAGCAGCTCCTGTCCGTCGTGACCAGCGCCAACGTGGCCTGCGGCTTCCACGCCGGGGACGCGGCCACCATGCGGCGGGTGTGCGAGCTCGCGGCCGAGCGCGGGGTACGGATCGGGGCCCAGGTCTCGTACCGCGACCTGGCCGGCTTCGGACGGCGTGCGATGGACGTCCCGGCGGCCGAGCTGGCCGCCGAGGTGGCGTACCAGATCGGCGCCCTGGAGGTCTTCGCACGCGCGGCGGGCGCGCGCGTGGCCTATGTGAAGCCGCACGGGGCCCTGTACAACCGGGTGGTCCGGGACGAGGAGCAGGCGGCGGCGGTCGTCGAGGGCGTGCTGCTCGCGGACCGCGCGCTGCCCGTCCTGGGGCTGCCGGGGTCACAGCTGCACGAGGCGGCCACGGAGGCCGGTCTTCCGGTCGTCCCCGAGGCCTTCGGCGACCGGTCCTACCGGGCGGACGGCTCCCTGGTGCCGCGCGGGCAGCCGGGCGCGGTCGTCAGCGATCCGGCCGCGGTGGTGGAGCGGTCGGTGGCCATGGCCCGGTTCGGGGTGGTCACCGCGCACTGCGGGAGTTCCGTGGCCGTGCGGCCCCGGTCGCTGTGCCTGCACGGCGACACCCCGGGCGCGGTGGACCTCGCCAAGCGGGTCCGGGAGCGGCTCGAGACCTCAGGAGTGCGGGTGGAGGCGTTCGCGTGAGCTCCGCCGCCGTGCGTGCGCTGCGGGTGGGTGAGCGGGCGCTCCTGGTGGAGCTGGCCGGGTGCGAGGAGACGGAGGCCTTCCACGCCGAGCTGCTGCGGCGGCGGGCGGCGGGTGCGCTGCCCGCCGTACGGGAGATCGTGCCGGCGGCACGGACGGTGCTGTTGGACGGCGTCGCGGACCCGGACCGGCTCGCGGCCGAGCTGGCCCGTTGGACGGTGGGGCCGCTCCCCGCGCGCGTGGGCGGGGCGATCGAGATACCCGTCCGCTACGACGGACCCGATCTCGTGGAGGTCGCCGCGCTGTGGGGGGTGTCCGTAGAGGCGGCGGTACGGATCCACACGGAGACCGAGTTCCGGGTCGCGTTCTGCGGATTCGCCCCGGGCTTCGGCTATCTCACGGGTCTCGACGAGCGGTACGCGGTGCCGCGACGAGCGACTCCCCGTACCGCCGTCCCGGCAGGTTCGGTCGCCCTGGCGGGGCCGTACACGGGGGTGTACCCGCGTTCCTCCCCCGGTGGCTGGCAGTTGATCGGCACCACGGACGTGGTGCTCTGGGACACCGGTCGGGAACCGGCCGCGCTCCTCGCCCCCGGCGCCCGGGTCCGGTTCACGGTGGCGGGGTCCACGACGGGGACCCGGTGCGCGGCGGAAGGGTCCACGACGAGGGGCGGACGATGAGCGACCGGGCCCTCGCCGTCGTCCGGGCCGGGGCACTGACCACCGTGCAGGACCTCGGGCGCACCGGGTACGCCCACCTCGGCGTGCCCCGCTCCGGCGCCCTCGACCCGGCCGCCGTTCGGCTCGTCAACCGGCTCGTCGGCAACCCGGAGGCGGCGGCCGTCCTGGAGACCACCGTCGCCGGCTGCGCCCTGCGGCCCCGCTGTGCGGTCACCGTCGCGGTGGGCGGCGCGCCCTGCCCCGTCCGGGTGGACGGCTCCCCGGCCGCCTGGGGAACCGCCGTCCGCGTACCGGCCGGGTCCCTCCTGGAGATCGGCGCGGCCGTGCGCGGGCTGCGCGCGTATGTGGCGTTCGGCGGCGGGATCGATGTCGAACCGGTGCTGGGCAGCCGCTCCACCGACCTGCTGTCCGGGCTGGGTCCGCCGCCGCTGGTGGACGAGGCGGTCCTGCCGCTGGGACCGGACGCGGGCGCGGCCGTACGGACACCGGTCGACGCTCCCCCTTGGCCGGGCCCGCCCGGCGAACTCGTCCTGCGGGTCCGGCTCGGCCCGCGCCACGACTGGTTCACCGCTGCGGCGCTCCGGACCCTCGCCACGCGCGCGTACCGGGTGTCGCCGGCCAGCAACCGCATCGGGCTGCGGCTGGAGGGCCCGGCCCTGGAGCGGGCCCTGCCGGGAGAGCTGGCGAGCGAGGGCATGGTGCTGGGCGCGGTGCAGGTGCCGCCGGACGGGCGGCCCGTGGTGTTCCTCGCCGACCATCCGACGACGGGGGGCTACCCGGTGGTGGGAGTGGTCCGGGAGGCCGATCTGGGTGCGGCGGCGCAGGCGGTGCCCGGGACGCCGGTGCGGTTCGTGCCGGTGCGCTGAGGGAGTCCGGGCGTCCGTCCGATCGGGGGAAGAGACGGGGCGGGCGTCCCGGTTCGGCCGGCCGAGCGGCTGCTACTCCGTGCCGGGCGACGGCGCTCGGGCTTCCTCCTCGTCGGGCGGCGGGCCGTACCCGCCGCCGCCGGGGGTGCGCAGCACCAGCACGTCGTCGGGCCCCACCTCCGTGGTGGCGGCGCCGCCGAGGCGCTCCACGGTGCCGTCGGCGCGTTCCACGAGGTTCTCGCCGAGCGCGCCGGGCTCACCGCCCGCCATGCCGTACGGGGGGACCCTGCGGTGTCCCGTCAGCAGGGCGATCGTCATCGGCTCCAGGAACCGGATGCGGCGCTCCACGCCGCGTCCGCCCCGCCAGCGGCCGCGGCCGCCGCCGTCGTCCCGTACCGCGAAGGCGTCGACCCGCACCGGGTGACGCCACTCCAGCACCTCGGGGTCGGTGAGCCGTGAGTTGGTCATATGGGTCTGGACGGCGTCGGCCCCGTCGAAGCCGTCCCCCGCGCCCGAGCCGCTGGCGACCGTCTCGTAGTACTGCACGCGCGCGTTGCCGAAGGTGAGGTTGTTCATGGTGCCGGAGCCTTCGGCCTGGACGCCGAGGGCCGCGTAGAGCGCGCCCGTGACGGCCTGGGAGGTCTCCACGTTCCCCGCGACGGTGGCGGCCGGTGGCTCGGGCGCGAGCATGCAGCCGGGCGGCACCCGGACCTCCAGGGGTTCCAGGCAGCCGCTGTTGAGCGGGATGTCCTCGTCGACGAGGGTGCGGAAGACGTACAGGACGGCGGCCATGACGACGGCCGTGGGCGCGTTGGCGTTCCCGGGCAGCTGCGGGGAGGTGCCGGTGAAGTCGATGACGGCGGAGCGGCGTTCGCGGTCGACGCGGACGGCGACCCGGACGACCGCGCCGCCGTCGGTCTCGTAGCGGTAGGAGCCGTCGTCCAGGCGCGCGACGATACGGCGGACGGACTCCTCGGCGTTGGCCCGGACGTGCCGCATGTAGGCATGGACGACGTCGAGTCCGAACTCGTCGACGGTGCGGCGCAGTTCCTCGATGCCCTTCTCGTTGGCGGCGATCTGGGCCCGCAGGTCGGCGAGATTGGTGTCCGGGTCGCGGGAGGGGTGGGGGGCGCCGGTGAGCAGCGCCCGGGTCTCGGCCTCGCGCAGGCGCCCGTCCCGCACGAGCAGCCAGTTGTCGAAGAGGACGCCCTCCTCGTCGACGGTCCGGCTGAAGGCGGGCATCGAACCGGGGGTGATCCCGCCGATCTCGGCGTGATGGCCGCGCGAGGCGACCAGGAAGCGCAGGGGGGCGCCGGGGGCGGGGCGAGCCTCGGAGTCGTCGTCGAAGCCGGAGGCGTCGTCGAAGACCGGGGTCACGACGGTGACGTCGGGGAGGTGGGTGCCGCCGTGGTACGGATCGTTGATCGCGTACACGTCGCCGGGGCGCAGGTCGTCGCCGCGCCGCCGCAGGACCTCCTTGATCGATTCGCCCATGGAACCGAGGTGGACGGGGATGTGGGGGGCGTTGGCGATGAGGTTGCCCTCGGCGTCGAAGAGCGCGCAGGAGAAGTCGAGGCGTTCCTTGATGTTGACGGACTGGGCGGTGTTCTCCAGTCGGACGCCCATCTGCTCGGCGATGGCCATGAAGAGGTTGTTGAAGACCTCCAGGAGGACCGGGTCCACCTCCGTGCCGGCGGCCACGCGCGCGGGGCGGGGGGCGACCCGGCGCAGGAGGAGGTGTCCGGTGTCGGTCGCGGTGGCCAGCCAGCCGCTGTCGACGACGGTCGTGGCGTCGGCCTCGACGAGGAGGGCGGGCCCCTCCACGGTGTCGCCAGGCCGCAGGTCCTCGCGCCGGTGGAGGGGGGCGTCGTGGGGCGTACCTGCGCTGTGCATACGGACGGTGGCGCTCGGCGCCGCCGGGCCTGCCCGTTCGTCCGGGTCGACGACGGCATCGATCAGGAGGGGGCCGGGCGGCCCCGCCCTGCCCACCGCTTCCACCGAGACGGCCTCGACGACCAGCGGCCGGTCCATGGTGAAGGCGTACCGCGCGCGGTGAACGGCCGTGAACTCGGTTGTCAGCTCCTCTGCGGAGGCGAGGTCCACCTGGAGACTCGCGTCCGTGCCCGCGTACCGCAGGAGCACGCGCGCGTTCGTCGTGATCGCCGCGTCCGGCAGGCCGTCGGCGCGCAGCTCCGCGCGCGTGCGCTCGGCGAGTTCGGCGCAGACCGCCTCCACGCGCGCGAGGGTGCCGGGTTCCTCGAGTTCGGCCTCGACGGATCGCTCCCGCATGGCGGTGGCGTCGGCGAGCCCGATGCCGTACGCGGAGAGGACGCCGGCCAGCGGGGGTACGAGGACGGTGTCGACGCCCAGGGCGTCGGCGACGGCGCAGGCGTGCTGGCCGCCGGCGCCGCCGAAGCTGGTGAGGGCGTACCGGGTGATGTCGTGGCCGCGCTGGACGGAGATCTTCTTGACGGCGTTGGCCATGTTGAGGACGGCGATCTCCAGGAAGCCGGCGGCGACCTCCTCGGGTGTGCGCCCGCCGCCGACCTCCTCGGCGAGGGCGGTGAACCGCTCCCGTACGACGTCGGCGTCGAGGGGCCGGTCGCCCGTCTCGCCGAACACGGCCGGGAAGTGGGCGGGCTGGACGCGGCCCAGCATGACGTTGGCGTCGGTGACGGTGAGCGGTCCGCCCCGGCGGTAGCAGGCGGGGCCGGGGACGGCACCCGCCGAGTCGGGTCCCACGCGGTAGCGGCGTCCGTCGAAGTGGAGGACGGACCCGCCGCCCGCCGCGACGGTGTGGATGCTCATCATCGGGGCCCGCATCCGCACCCCGGCGACCTGGGTTCCGAGTTCGCGCTCGAAGGCACCGGCGTAGTGCGACACATCGGTGGAGGTGCCGCCCATGTCGAAGCCGATGACGCGGTCGTGTCCGGCCCGGGCCGAGGTACGGGCCATGCCGACGACTCCGCCGGCCGGTCCGGAGAGCACGGCGTCCTTGCCCCGGAAATGGGCCGCCTCGCGCAGTCCTCCGTTGGACTGCATGAACATCAGGCGGATTCCGGCGAGTTCGTGGGCCACCTCGTCCACGTACCGGCGCAGGATCGGCGAGAGGTAGGCGTCGACGACCGTGGTGTCGCCGCGCGGGATCAGTTTGATCAGCGGACTGACCTCGTGCGAGGAGCTGACCTGGGTGAAACCCGTGTCGCGCGCGATCTCGGCGACCCGGGCCTCGTGGGCCGGGTGGCGGTAGCCGTGCAGGAGGACGACGGCGGCGGAGCGGAACCCCTCGCGGTGGGCGGCGGCGAGGGCCTCGCCGACGGCGGGTTCGTCCAGGGGCCGGACGACGTGGCCGTGGGCGTCGACCCGTTCGGGAACCTCGATCACGCGCGCGTACACCGCTTCGGGGAGCACGATGTGACGGTCGAAGAGCCGGGGCCGGTTCTGGTAGGCGATGCGGAGGGCGTCGCGGAAGCCCTCGGTGACGAGCAGGACGGTCGGTTCGCCGCGGCGCTCCAGGAGGGCGTTGGTGGCCACGGTGGTGCCCATCCTGACGACGGCGATCCGGTCGGCGGGGACGGGCTCGTCGGGCCCGAGGCCCAGGAGGAGACGGATTCCGGCGACGGCGGCGTCCTGACGCCGGGCGGGATCGTGGGAGAGCACCTTGCGGGTGACGAGCCCGCCGTCGGGGCGCCTGCCCACGACGTCGGTGAAGGTGCCGCCCCGGTCGATCCAGAACTCCCAGCGCCCGTTCATCTCCCCATTGTGGCCGCGAGCGCGGCGGCGAGGGCGTCCTCCGCGCGCGCGTCGAGCGGGGCGGGACCCGTGCCGTCGGCCCAGTGGCGCAGCTCCGCACCGGCGAGCAGCAGAAGTTGCGGAAGCAGGTCGTGGCTGCGGCGCAGGAGCCAGCCGGTGCCCGCGGTGGCGAGCCGGAGCAACGCCTCGGCGCGGGTAGGGGGCGGCTGGAGGGGCTCCCGCGAGGGTGCGGCGCCGTGGGCGAGTCCCCGGTCGGCGAGAAGCCGGTGGAAGCCCTCGGCGACGGCTCGGTGCCCTCGCTCGCCCGGGTGCAGCCGGTCGGCGCTCCACAGGGCGCGGTCCTCGGTCCAGGTGGCGTCGGCGAGGTGCAGATGGACGGCCCCGTAGCGGGCGGAGAGGGCGTGCACGACGGCGTTGACGGACCGCTGGCGGCGGGCGAGGGGACGCGCCAGCGGGGGCGGCAGGCCGAGCATCCGGCCGGCGTCGGGCAGACAGGCGGTCAGGAGTACGGCTCCGGCCTCGTCGAGGTCGGCGAGGACCCCGTCCAGGCGGCGGGCGAGGAGCGCGATGTCGAAGGTGCGGCGCAGGGTGTCGTTGACCCCGACGACGACGGAGGCGAGGTGCGGCCGGAAGGCGAGGGCGCGGGGGGCCTGCCGGTTCGCGACGTCGCCGCTGAGGGCGCCGCTGACCGCGAGGTTCAGGAAGGCGGTCCGCCGCCCCTCGGCCGCGAGCCCGTCGGCGAGCAGCGGCGCCCACCCCCGCCAGGCCCCGTCCACCCGGTCCCCGACGCCTTCGCTGAGCGAGTCGCCGAGCACGGCGAATCGGACGGTGTCGGCGGGACCGGTCCCGGTTCCGGTTCCGGAACACCGATCGGCCGCGCGTCCTGCCGTCCCGGGGTCCTGTCGGGGCGGGGGGACGCGGGCGGGGGCCGCGCCCTGGACGGGGGCCGCGGCCGGCACGGGGAACCCAGCCGGCACGGGAGCCTCGGCCGGCGCGGAAGCCCGGTCCGGCGGGGTCATCGCCATGCCCCTTCCGGGTGGCACGGCGCGGGGTGCGTGACGGCGTCGTGGGCCCGGAGGAAGGCGGTGACCGAGCGCTCCCAGGTGAAGGCCTCGGCACGCGCGCGTGCCGCCCCGCGGCGGGTGGTCTCCGGGACCGCGAGGAGGCCGCGTACGGCGGAGGCGAAGGCAGTCGGGGTGCCCACGGCGGAGGCCCCCGCCGTGCCGACGACCTCCGGCAGGGCCGAGGAGTCGCTGACGACGGCCGGCGTCCCGCAGGCAAGGGCCTCCAGCGCGGAGAGACCGAACGTTTCCGCGGGCCCCGGGGCCAGGCACACGTCGGCCGCCGCCTGAAGGTCGGCCAGAGCCTCCGGGTCGGCGACGTGCCCGAGGAACCGCACCGGGAGCCGCCGCTCCCGTGCCCGCCGCTCCAGGGTGCCCCGCAACGGCCCGTCACCGGCGACCACCAGCGCCGCCGCGATCCCGGAGTCCCGCAGTTCGGCAAGGGCGTCCAGGGCCGTGCCGGGCCGCTTCTCGACGGAGAGGCGCGAGCAGAGCAGGAGCAGTACCCGCTCGCCGTCCGTGTACCGGGCCCGCAGCACGGTGCTGCGGCGGCCGGGGCGGCAGCGGTCCAGGTCCACGCCGAGCGGCGCCCGTACGACGTTGCGGGCGCCGATCCGTACGAACTCGCGCTCCGCCCACTCCGTCGTGCAGACGATCCGCGCGAAGGCCCACGCCGTGCGGCGATTGAGGCGGTCCGCCGCACGGGCGGCGACCGCGGTCGGCACGCCCCAGGTGCGCAGCACACCGTCCGCGGTCTCGTGGGAGACCATCACGGAGGGCACGCGGGCGCGCCGCGCCCACTCCCCCGTCCATCGCAGGGTCGTGCGGTCCGATATCTCTATCCGGTCCGGTGCGAGTTCGTCGAGGAGGCGGCGCACCCGGCGCCGGTCGGCCAGGACCCGGTATCCGCCGGTGCCGGGCAGCACGGGGCCGGGGAGGGTGATGACGCGGCCCTGCTCGGTGTGGACGTCGCCGGCGACGTCGCCGGGGACGACGAGGACCGGTTCGTGCCCGGCCGCCCGGTAGCCGCGGCCCAGCCGGTCGAGAGCGGTGCGCAGACCGCCCGACGTGGGGGTCACGAAGTTGGCGAGCCGCACGATCCGGAGCCCGTGGCCGTCACAGCCGTAGCCGTCACAGCCGTGTACCGCTTCAGCACCGCCTCCGCTGTGAACCCGGTCAACACGACCGACGCTCATGCCGCCACCGCCTTCCGCTCGCGCAGCACCTCCAGGTAGTGGCCGATCAGCTCGTCCCCCAGGACCTCCCAGGTCCGGCCCTCGACGGCGGCCCGCCCCGCACGGCCGAACGCCGTGCGGGACTCCGGCGCCGCGGCGAGCATGGCGACGGCCTCGCGCAGCGCGTCCGGGTCCTCCGGGGGTACGAGGAGCCCCGTGCGCCCGTGGTCGACCAGGTCCAGCGGTCCGCCGGCGGCGGGCGCGATCACCGGGACGCCACTGGCCATGGCCTCCTGGACCGTCTGACAGAAGGTCTCGAACGGGCCGGTGTGGGCGAACACGTCGAGCGAGGCGAAGATCCGAGCCAGGTCCGCGCCGGTGCGCCGGCCCAGGAACCGGGCGCCCGGCAGCGCCGTGCGCAGCGCGGGCCCGCTCGGCCCGTCCCCGACGACCACCACCCGGACACCGGGGAGTCCCGCCGCTCCGGCGAGGAGGTCCACGCGCTTCTCGGGGGCGAGGCGGCCCACGTAGCCGACGAGGAGCTCACCGTGGGGAGCGAGTTCCCCGCGCAGGGCGTCGTCACGGAGTTCGGGGCGGAAGCGCGCGGTGTCCACCCCTCGGCCCCAGAGCCGGATGCGGCCGATGCCGTGGGCCTCCAGGTCCCGGACGGCGGCGGAGGACGGGGCAAGGGTGCGGTCGGCCGCTCCGTGGACGGCACGGAGGCGGCGCCAGGCGGCGCCCTCGCCGGTTCCCACGTAGGTGCGGGCGTACCCGGCGAGGTCGGTCTGGTAGACGGCGACGGCGGGGATCCCGAGCCGGGCGGCGGCCGTCATCCCCCTCGCCCCGAGGACGAACGGTCCGGCGAGGTGGACGAGGTCGGCGCGGTGCTCGACGATGGCCGCGGCAACACGACGGCTGGGCAGGGCGACCCGCACCTGGGGATAGCCGGGCAGCGGGAGCGAGGGCACCCGGACGACGGCGCAGGGGGCGTCGGCGTCCGCGGCCGGGTCGGCGACGGCGGGGGCGATGCCGAGCGGGGTGTGGCCCCGCCGGACGAGGTGGCGCGCGGTCTGCAGGGCGCAGTGCGCCACACCGTTGACGTCGGGAGGAAAGGATTCGGTGACGATGACGACACGCATACGGGTGTTGTCGTCGCGCCCGGCGTGTCCCTGCCAACGTCGATCTTGACGGGGAGGGAACGTCCCATGAGCGTTTCGCGCGGGTGCGGTGCGGAGCGGGAAACGGGTCCGCTGGGGAGAGGGATCGGGAGACGCCCGCGCCCCGCGGGACAGCGCCCGGAAGCACTCGTACCCCGCAGGGCAGCACCCGGGAAGGACCCGCACTCGCAGGGCAGCACCCCGGGAACACCCACGCACGCCGGACAGGAACACGGAAGCACCGGCGTCTCACCGGGCACGGTTGAGGAGGCACCGGTGCTCCGGGGCGGGGCCTCGCTCGGCGGGTTCTCCGCCGGGGGCCGCGCCGCCCCGGAGCCGGGTGACGGGTGACCGGGTCAGGCCGATCGGCCGGGTCCGGCCGGGTCCGGCCGGAAAGCCGGACCTCGATCGGGCCGTGTGTCCGGCCCGGTGTCGACGACCGGGGTCAGACCTGGAGGTCCGGTCCTATCCGGTTGCGCACCGCGGTCTGGACCTCGACCTCCTCGGCCGGGTCGGCGGCGAGGCGACGCAATCGTTCGGCGACGCGGACGTCACCGGTCTCGGCGTGCCCGGCCGCGACCTCGCGGGTGGTCTCCTCGCAGTCCCAGAGGCATTCGACGGCGAAACCGGTCGCGAAGGTGGGGTCGGTGGCGGCGAGGGCCCGGGCCACCCGCCCGCGCAGCTGGGAGGAGGTCGTCTCGCGGTAGACGTGGCGCAGTACGGGGGCCGCGCAGGCGATGCCGAGACGGCCTGCGCCGTCCACGAGCCCGCCGAGCGCGGGCGCGTCGGGGCCTTCGGAGCGGATGGTGTCGCGGAGCGCGCCGAGGACGGAGGGGGAGTCCTGGGCGGTGCCGCGGCAGGCGAGCACGTCGGCGGCGGCGGCGCCGAGAGCGTCGGTCCGCCGGACCCACGCGCGGGCCCGGGCGACGGCGTCCTCGCCGCACATGCGCCGGTAGGCGCCGATGGCGGCCTCGGCGGCTTCGTGGGAGTCACCGTCGGCGGCGGCCTCGACGAGGTCGAGGACGGCGGGGTCCCGTTGCTCGGCGAGGTGGTGCAGGGCGGCGCCCCGTGCTCCCACCGAGCCGTGCCGGGCGGCGGCGAGGAGTTCGGGCCGGTCCTCGGGTCCCGCGACGGCGGTGAGGCAGCGGGCGGCGGGGCCGTACAGCACGGCTCCGCGCTCGTACCCCTCCTGCGCCCAGTCGAGGACGGCGCGCACGCTCCAGCCGGGGCGGGGCCCGGCGGGGCGCATCTGGCGCTGCCAGCGGTCGAAGGAACCCTGTTCCTGGGCGGCCCTGACCCGGGCGCCGACGGCATCGCGCCGGTCCTCGGCCCACAGGCGCCACGGGCGGGGCTCGAAGGCGTCGCGCACGACGCCGGCCAGCTCGGCGTCGCCCGCGGCATCGGCCGGGAAGCGGGCCAGCACGGGAACGGCGAGCGCGCGGAGTCCGGCGTCGTCGTCGCGGAGCGCCAGCTCGTCGAGGGCCCAGGCCCAGTTCGTGCCGGTCGCCGCGTAACGGCGGAGCACGAGCAGGGCGTCCTGGCGTCCGTAGGAGGCGAGGTGCCCGAGGACGGCGAGCGCGAGTCCGGTGCGGGACTCCTCGGTGTCGAGGTGGTCCTCGGCACCGAACAGGTGCGCCTCGATCTCTTCGAGACCTCCGTGGAGGTCCAGGTAGAGACGGGCGTAGTAGAGGGAGCGGTTCTCGACCTGCCAGTCGTGGCGGGGGTCGTCGAGAACGCAGTGGTTGAGGGCCGCGAGGGCCTCGGCGCGTGGCGCGGCGAGTGCGTGCAGGGTGCCGTCGCCGCGGCCCCGCTGCAGCAGGCCGAGCAGGGTGCCGCTCGGCGCTATGACTGGATCGAACATGGGAAGACGCCTCACATCAAGCTGTCGACACGACCGGGGGATACCGGGATGACCCGGGTCGGGCGGTACTTCGCCCGTACGCCTAGGCCGTGCGGCAACATGTCGGGCCGCTTGTCGTCCATCGCCTGCCAGTGACCATCTTCCTCAGCCTCTCGTCGGTGGCCCGTTTTGCCGGGCCCGACGTCATGATGACCCACCCATTTCGCCACCGCGACCACATTTACGACGCCGCTCTCACCTGGGGTTCAGTGCCCGTTCACCGGGATTCGAAGAGCTCGAGGAGTTCGGTCCTGCCGAACATCCGGGCCGTGTCGGCGGCGGACGGAGTCCCTGCCTCCGGATTTGCGCCGCCGGCCAGGAGCGCGCGGATCACGGCGTCCTCCCCCTTGAAGACGGCACCGGCGAGCGGGGTCTGGCCGCGGTCGTTGGCGCGGTCGGCGTCGGCACCGCGCGCGAGGAGGGCGGAAACCGCGGCGGAGTGGCCGTGATAGGCGGCGAGCATGACGAGGGAGTCACCCTTGTCGTTGGTGAGGTTCGCCGGGACACCGGCGTCGACGTAGGCGGCCAGCGCGTCGGCGTCCCCGGTGCGGGCGAGGTCGAAGACCTTGGACGCCAGCTCGATGACCTCGGGGTCCGGAGTCTCGCTCATCGGGTGGGACCGCCTCTCTCCTGCGTTGTGGGCCGGTGCACGGCAAGCGCGGCCGTACGAGTGAATCGACAGGGTACTGCCCGTTCGGGGACATGACCTCGCCCGACCGAGGCAAAGATCACGGCAGCCCGCCCGCGGCCGCTCCTCTAGCGCACGCCGGGCATTTCGCCACCCGACAGTCCGTTCGACGTCCGCCGGTCAAGTGAAATCGGCTGTTTTTCACCCCAATGCACCTTTAGTCACATAGATACTTGCTGTGAACTTGGAAGGACTCATGGTGACTGTCCCCTCAACCAGGAGAACAACCAATGATCCTGTCCATCTCAGGCGTGGTCCTGCTCGGCATCATCTGCTTCCTGTTCTTCAAGAAGGACGGGATGAAGGCCTCGCACGCCCTCGTCAGCGCGCTGTTCGGCTTCTACCTCGCGGGCACCGCCATCGCCCCGAGCATCACGGCAGGCGGGCAGAGCCTCGCCGGTCTCCTGGGCGGGATCAAGTTCTGACGCCCTTCCGTCCCTTCCACACCCTCAGGAGTACTTCGTGGCCCGGCGACCACTCCCCCGCATTCTGAGCAGCGGCAGCGCACAGATCGCTCGTAGTCGAGAGATCGCGCGCACGGCCGCCGACAGTGCCACCGACGTGCTCCATCCGCTGATCACGGTCTCCCGTGGTCTGCGGAAGCTGGCCGCGACCGCGCGCGCCAAGTGGGCCGCGACCCCCAAGGAGCGGCGTGGTCCCACGCTGCTCCTGGTCGCGGCCTGCGTCCTGGTCGTCGCCCTCATGCCGTACGGGCCGCTCCTCGCGCTCGTGACGCTCATGGGCGCGGCCGCGTGGAAGGGACGCGAACGCCCGGTCGTGAAGACCGGGCCCGACGCGGAGGTCGCCCGGCTCAAGGGCCTGTACGAGGCCCTCGTGCCGTACTTCTCCGTCTCCGACGACCCCGCCCCGCTCTTCGCCCACGGCGGCGACTGGAGCGGCGCCTTCACGGAGTACGCCTTCGACGAGGACGGGCGCCTCACCCGCCTGCGGATCGCGTACCCCCCGTACTTCACCGACGGCGAGCCCGCGGCACGCGCGCGTATCGAGCAGCTGCTGCACGCCAAGTCGGGGCGCGGCCGCGAGTACCGCTTCGACTGGGACGAGGAGGGCAACCGGCTCGACCTGAGCGTGCTGCCCGCCCTGCCCACCACCATCGCCGCCCAGCGCTTCGTCACCGTGCCGGGCGAGACCGTCCTCGGATTCACCGACGCGGACGCCGTGCAGCGGACCGTGCCCGTGGTCGCGGCGGACGGCACGGAGGACGCGCCGGCCGTGGTCTGGCGCACCGGCCCCCGCTCCACCGAACCGCATCTGCTGATCGTCGGCCAGCCGGGCAGCGGCACCACCTCCCTGCTGCGCTCGATCGCGCTCCAGGCCCTTCCGCACGGCGACGTGCTGATCGTCGAGGGCGGCGGCACCGGCGAGTACGCGTGCCTCACCGGCCGCGACGGGGTCCTGGCCGTCGAGTGCGGGCTCTCCGGCTCGCTGACCAGCCTGGAATGGGCGGCGCACGAGACGGAACGACGTCTGATCGCCGCCAACCGGGCCCGGCAGGCCGGCCACCCGGCGCCGGAGGACACCCGACGGCCGCTGTGGATCCTGGTCGACCGGCCGAGCGTCCTCGGCCACCTGGCCGCCGCCGACGGCCGCCCCGACCCGCAGGAGCTGCTCGAGGTGCCGCTGCGGCACGGGCGCGCGGCCCAGGTCACGGTGGTGGTCGCCGAGCAGTTCGACAGCGCGGACACGCTCAGCGAGGCCGTACGGACGCACACGCGGGCGCGGATCGTGCTCGGTCCCGCCGCCCCCGAGGAGATCGCGGCCGTCCTCGGCTCCGAGCCGCACACCACCCCGACGCCCCAGGTCCCGGCCGGTCGCGGCTACGCGCGCCTGGGCACCGGACCGGTCCTGCGCCTCCAGGTGCCTGCGACTCCCGACCCGTACGACGACGGGACGAGCGAGGCGCACCGGCAGGCGGTCCTCGAGCTGCTCCCGGAGCGTCGCACGGAGACGACCGTGGCGATCAAGACCGTCGCCGTCGCGGCCCCCGAGCCGGCCCCGGCCCCCCGCGCCGAGCCGGATCCCGGCCCCGCCCCCCTGCACGCCCCCGTACCCGCAGAGGGCTGAGCACCACGTACGAAGAGAGGCCGGTGCGGACCTGGATGTCCGTACCGGCCTCTCCGCATGCGCGGGCCACTACGCCACGAACGACCGCGGCGGCTCCGCTCCCCCGCCCGCGCCCGACTCGACCAGCCGGGCCGCGGCGGCGAGCCGGGCGGCCGCCTCGTCGGCCACCGGTCCGCCGACCGTGAAGGGCAGCCGGACGAAGCCCTCGAAGGCCCCGTCGACGCCGAAGCGCGGCCCGGAGGGGACACGGACGCCGACCCGCTCCCCCGCCTCGGCGAGCCGGGAGCCGGAGAGTCCGCCGGTGCGGACCCAGAGGGTGAGACCGCCGCGCGGCACGGAGAACTCCCACTCCGGGAGCTCCCTGCGGACCGCCGCGACCAGCGCGTCCCGGTTCTCCCGGGCCTGGTCGCGGCGGAGCGTCACGGCCTCCTCCCAGCCGCCCGTCCGCATGAGCCAGTTCACCCCGAGCTGCTCGAGGACGGGGGTGCCGAGGTCGGCGTACGCGCGCGCGGCCACCAGGGAGCGGATGACGTCGGGCGCCGCCCGGACCCAGCCGATGCGCATGCCCGCCCAGAAGGCCTTGCTGGCCGAGCCGACCGTCAGGACGGTGGAACCGGCCGGGTCGAAGGCGCAGACCGGCCGGGGCATCTCCAGGTCGTCGTCCAGCCCCAGTTCGGCCATGGTCTCGTCGACGACGAGGACGGTGCCGGCCGAGCGGGCCGCGTCCACGAGCTGCCGCCGCTGGTCCTCGTCGGCCAGCGCGCCGGTCGGGTTGTGGAAGTCGGCCACGACGTACGCGAGGCGGGGAGCCGCGTCGCGCAGCACCTGGCGCCACCGGCCCAGGTCCCAGCTCCCGAGGCCCTCGGACATCGCGACGGGCACGAGCCGGGCGCCGGCCGCCCGCATCAGCTGGAGGATGTTGGCGTACGAGGGGGACTCGACGGCGATGCGCTCGCCGCGCCCGGCGAAGAGATGGCAGATGGCGTCGATGGCGCCCATGGCGCCGGTCGTGACCATGATCTGTTCGGGCATCGTGGGGATGCCGCGCGCGGTGTACCGGTCGGCGAGCATCTGGCGGAGCGCGGGGAGGCCGGCCGGGTAGTCCCCGTGGGTGTGGGCGTAGGGCGGCAGTTCCTCCAGCGCCCCCTGGACGCCTCGGGTGAGCCAGGGCTCGGGTGCGGGCAGCGCCGCGCAGCCGAGGTCGATCATCGAGCCGAGGGCCTCCGGGGGCAGCGGTTCGAGGCCCCGGGCGGGCAGCGGGTTCCCGGCGGGTACGGCGGTCCAGCTGCCGGCGCCGCGCCGCGACTCCAGGAAGCCCTCGGCGCGGAGCGCCTCGTAGGCCGCGGCGACGGTCGTACGGCTGACGGTGAGGGCCAGGGCGAGTTCCCGCTCGGCGGGCAGCCGGGCGGCGACCGGGACGCGCCCCTCCAGGACGAGCAGGCGGATGCCGTCGGCCAGGGCGCGGTAGGCGGGCGGCTTCCTGGCGCCGGGTCCGGCGGGCCGCGGCTGCTGCGCCTGGAGCTGTCGCGCGAGCTGGGCCGGTCCTACCGCCGAAGTCCACTGGGCCATCGAAATCAGTCCACCTTCCTCGAATTGGCCATGGTTGGCACCCGTTCCCCCGCCACAGAGTGTCATGAGCCAGTCCACTACCACCACCCTGGGGGATTCCCTTGTCCATCGCCTCCGGCCTCCACGGCCGGCATCTCACCCGTCGGCTCGTCCAGCTCTACGTGGGGCTGACGCTGTACGGGGTCAGCTCGGCGCTGCTGGTGCGCAGCGGTCTCGGCCTCGAGCCCTGGGGAGTCCTCCATCAGGGGCTCGCCGAGAAGACCGGTCTGACCATCGGTGTGGTGTCGATCGTGGTGGGGGCCGCGGTGCTGCTGCTGTGGATCCCGATCCGGCAGCGGCCGGGGCTCGGCACCGTGTCCAACGTGTTCGTGATCGGTCTGGCGATGGACGGCACCCTGGCGCTCGTCCCGGACGTCCACGGCCCGGCCTGGCGGATCGCGCTGCTGGGGGCGGGCATCGTCCTGAACGGGGTCGCGACCGGTCTGTACATCGCGGCGCGCTTCGGCCCCGGCCCGCGCGACGGTCTGATGACCGGGCTGCACCGGCTCACCGGCCGGTCGATCCGGCTGGTGCGGACGGCGATCGAGGTGGCGGTGGTCGCCACCGGCTTCCTGCTCGGCGGCTCGGTCGGCGTCGGTACGGTGCTGTACGCACTGGCCATCGGGCCGCTCGCCCAGTTCTTCCTCCGCCTGTTCGCCGTCGCGGAGCCGGACTCCGGAAGCACCGAGGTCGCCCGGTCGACACCGGAAGGCGCCATACTGCGGCGGTGACTCGCGTACGCCACCCCTACCTCGACCACCCGTCGCCCCTCCCGTTCGCCCATCGCGGCGGAACGGCGAACGGCCTGGAGAACACCGCGGCCGCCTTCCGCCGGGCCGCCGCGGCGGGCTACCGCTATTTCGAGACCGATGTGCACACCACGGCCGACGGGGTTCTCGTCGCCTTCCACGACGCGACCCTCGACCGGGTCACGGACGCCTCCGGCCGGATCCGCGACCTTCCGTGGGCGGCCGTCCGCGAGGCCCGCGTGGCGGGCAAGGAACCGCTGCCGCTCTTCGCCGACCTCCTGGACGAGTTCCCGGAGGCCCGCTGGAACGTGGACCTCAAGACCGAATCGGCCCTGCTCCCCCTGCTGGACCTGATCCGCAGAAAGCGTGCCTGGGACCGGGTCTGTGTGAGCTCCTTCACCGAGGCCCGGCTGGCCCGGGTGCAGCGCATGGCGGGTCCCGAGCTGGCCACCTCGTACGGGGTGGGCGGTGTGATCGGGCTGCGGCTGCGCTCCCTCGGCATCCCGGCCGCGGTGCGGGCCGGGGCGATCGCCGCGCAGGTCCCCGAGCGTCAGGGCCCCGTCACCGTGGTGGACCGCCGCTTCATACGGGAGGCGCACGCGCGCGGGCTCCAGGTCCATGTCTGGACGGTGAACGATCCGGACAGGATGAACTCTCTCCTCGACCTCGGGGTGGATGGCATCATGACCGATCAACTGGAGACGCTGCGCTCGGTGCTGACCGCGCGGGGCGTGTGGGTCTGAGCGCGCGTCCCGGTGGCACCGGCCCCGGATCACCGGGCCGGATCACGGGGACCAACGAGGGGGCGCGGCCTTGACCGCTGAAACCACCGAGCCGGAGGAGTACGCGGCCGATCCTGTCGCGCGCAAGCGTGAGCAGCGGGGCTGGTACTTCTACGACTTCGCCTGCTCCGTGTACTCGACGAGCGTCGTCACCGTGTTCCTCGGCCCCTATCTGACCTCGGTGGCACGGGCGGCCGCCGACGCCGAGGGCTTTGTGCACCCCCTCGGGATACCGGTGCGGGCCGGCTCGCTCTTCGCGTACGCCGTGTCCGCCTCGATCGTGGTCGCGGTCCTGGTGATGCCCCTGGTGGGTGCGGTCGCGGACCGTACGGGCCGGAAGAAGCCGCTGCTCGCGGCCTCGGCCTATCTGGGGGCCACGGCGACCGCCGGCATGTTCTTCCTGGAGGGCGACCGGTATCTCCTCGGCGCGTTCCTGCTGATCGTGGCGAACGCCTCCCTCTCGGTGTCGATGGTGCTCTACAACGCCTATCTGCCGCAGATCTCGGAGCCGGACGAGCGGGACGCGGTCTCCTCCCGCGGCTGGGCCTTCGGCTACACGTCGGGCGCGCTCGTCCTGGTCCTGAACCTGGTCCTGTACTCGGGCCACGACTCGTTCGGTCTCACCGAGGGCGAGGCGGTCCGGATCTGTCTGGCCTCGGCCGGTGTCTGGTGGGGCGCCTTCACCCTCGTACCGCTGCGGCGGCTGCGTGACCGGCAGCTGGCCCGGGAGGGGCGGGACGGCGCCGGGGAGGCCGCGGTGGGCAGCGGCTGGCGTCAGCTGCGGGAGACCCTCAAGGACATGCGCCGGCATCCGCTGACGCTGTCGTTCCTCCTCGCCTACCTGATCTACAACGACGGCGTGCAGACGGTGATCTCGCAGGCCTCGCTGTTCGGCTCCGAGGAGCTGGGCCTCGACCAGACCACACTGATCACGGCGGTCCTCCTGGTCCAGGTGCTCGCGGTGGCGGGCGCGCTGGGCATGGGGCGACTCGCCCGGTCGTACGGCGCCAAGCGGACGATTCTCGGCTCGCTCGCGGTGTGGACCCTGATCCTCGCGGCGGCCTATTTCCTGCCGGCCGACGCGCCCGTGTTCTTCTACTCCCTGGCGGCCGCGATCGGCCTGGTGCTGGGCGGGAGCCAGGCTCTGTCGCGCTCACTGTTCTCGCATCTGGTCCCGCGCGGCAAGGAGGCGGAGTACTTCTCGGCCTACGAGATGAGCGATCGGGGGCTCAGTTGGCTGGGGCCACTCGTGTTCGGTCTCGCGTATCAGCTGACCGGGAGCTACCGGGATGCCATCATCTCCCTGGTGATCTTCTTCGTGGTCGGCTTCACCCTGCTCGCCCGGGTCCCGGTGCGGCGCGCGGTGGAGGCCGCGGGGAACCCGATACCGGACCGAATTTAGACGTGGCAGTGAAAGGGCGGTAGTGTACGCGTTTGGCCTGCCAGGCGGACCGTTACTGCGTGCTGCTTTAGTGAAGACACTGGGTCACATCTGCCGTCAGATGTGACAAAACGGGCACTGGTGGGTACAACAAGGGGCGGCACGACGGGCGACGCATGACCCGGCACGGGAATCTTTACCGCCGACCGGACGTTGACCGGATAACGACGACAGCGACACCTGTCCTGTGGGCGACAAGCCCGGGAGGCACGATTCATGAGTGAGCGAGCTCTTCGCGGCACGCGCCTCGTGGTGACGAGCTACGAGACCGACCGCGGCATCGATCTGGCCCCGCGCCAGGCCGTGGAGTACGCATGCGAGAAGGGCCATCGTTTTGAGATGCCCTTCTCGGTGGAAGCGGAAATTCCGCCGGAGTGGGAGTGCAAGGTCTGCGGAATCCAGGCACTCCTGGTGGACGGGGACGGACCTGAGGAGAAGAAGGGCAAGCCTGCGCGTACGCACTGGGACATGCTCATGGAGCGACGCACCCGCGAGGAGTTGGAGGAGGTCCTCGCCGAAAGGCTGGCCGTCCTGCGTTCCGGCGCCATGAACATCGCCGTGCATCCGCGCGACAGCCGCAAGTCCGCCTAGCGGACCCACCGGACGAACAAACGCCGCGGGGCCCGGTACACGATCTGTGTACCGGGCCCCGCGGCGTTCTCCGTACCTGCTGGTGGTTCCACTCGCGCCACCCGGCGCCCGGCGGGCCGCTCCCGGGTGGCGCCTCCCCGCACGTGTGCCCGCTCCCCCGTCGCCGAGGGGGCGGGCACGAGGGAGTGATCAGGACGTCAGGGGCGGGCGCGGCTCGTCGGCCCGGCGCGGGCCCTGTGCGGCCTCCTCGCGGATGACCTCGCCCTGGACGACCTTGCCGTCCGGGCGGTGGATACGGGCCTGCTGGAAGGCGTCCTGGAGGCTGCCGGGAGGTGCGGCGGCCATCCGGCGCTCGGCGGCCCGGTCCGCGTACCGCCCCAGGAAGGAGCGGACCGGGGGAATCAGCAGGAGCAGACCGACCGCGTCAGAGACCAGACCGGGGATCACCAGGAGCAGGCCGCCGAGCATCAGGAAGCCGTTGCGGTCCTCCGCGCCGGTCCGCTCGGGCGCCGTCGGCATCGTGCCGGCCTGCGCCGCGGCCTGGGCCTGCTGGAAGGTCGAGGTGAGGTTGCCGAAGGCACGTCGGCCCGCCCGCTTGACGACGGCGGCACCGAGTACGGCGCCGCCGACGAGCAGGGCGAAGACGGTCAGTCCGCCCGCCACGTCCGCCACCACCGTGAGCAGCCAGATCTCCAGGACCAGCCAGGCGGCGACGGCGAGCGGAAGGTAGGTACGCGCGCGTGAGCGCTTCGGGGCGAGGGGAGGCGTTGCGCCGGTCGTCATGGACCCCAGTGTGCCTGGCGCCCCGCCGGAACGTCGTAAAGGAGGGATCAGGACGTGAGCCCGCGGAAAGGGGTCAGGAGGCCTTGCGGCCGAGCAGCTTGCCGACCTTCTCCGCCCGCGCCGACAGACCCCAGCCGGTGACCCGCCACAGCGCCTCGACGACGATGTTCCGGCTCATCTTGGAGTCGCCGACCTCGCGCTCCACGAAGGTGATCGGGACCTCGACGACATGGAAGCCGGCGGCAACGGCCCGCCGGGCCAGGTCGACCTGGAAGCAGTAGCCGGCCGAGGCCACGTCCTCCAGGCCCAGGCCCTCCAGGGTCTCCTTGCGGAAGGCCCGGTAGCCGCCGGTGACGTCGCGGATCGGTACGTCGAGCATCACGCGCGAGTAGAGGCTGCCGCCGCGGGAGATGAACTCGCGGGACTTCGGCCAGTTCACGATGCGGCCGCCGGGCACCCAGCGCGAGCCGAGGACCAGGTCCGCGCCCTTGAGGGCGGTGAGCAGCCGCGGGAGCTCCTCGGGCTGGTGGGAGCCGTCGGCGTCCATCTCGACGAGGACGTCGTACCCGTGCTCGATGCCCCACCGGAAACCGGCGAGGTAGGCGGCTCCGAGCCCCTCCTTGCCCTTGCGGTGCAGTACGTGCACATGGTCGTCCTCGGACGCGATCTCGTCCGCGAACTTGCCCGTGCCGTCAGGACTGTTGTCGTCGGCGACGAGAATGTGCGCCTCGGGTACCGCTTCCCGCACCCGCGCGACGATCGGCTTGATGTTCTCCGCCTCGTTGTAGGTCGGAATGATCACCAAGGCCTTGCCGAGCGGGCCGTAACGCCTCTGGCCACCGTCGTTCACTACTGCCCCTTCGGATACAAACGCAGGACCCCACCATAGCGAGGTCCCCGGAGTGCTCCGGCGCGGCGGGTCGTCCGTGAGGGGAGGACGTGCGGTGCGGGGCCCGTCGTCCTTCGGTCCGACCTGGGATCCGCCGGCTGCGGAATCGACCGAGGGCCGTTGTCTACTGAACGTCCGGGCCCCACCCGGGTCGCACCTTCCGCCGGAGAAACCTTCCCTCGCGGCCGAGGCGCGGGCGGCGTTCGGCGAAAGCGTGGGGATGCGGTCCGGTCGGACGTCCTGTGGTGGACGCCGAGAACCTACCCGCCCCCGCCGGGCGACTGTCAACACCCGCTTGACCTGCGGAGACGTCCCAAAAGGCCAGGCCGGAGGGGAAGATCCGCAGGTCGGGGACAAGTACCCGGAACGCGTGTCCGGGGGTGACATATCCCCACATCACTCGTTCGGCCGTACGAACACCGACTGCCCGTGCACGACCGTACGCAGACAGACGGGGAGGTCGGCACCGGGGGACAGATCGGGCAGACCGGGCGTCCCGGAGCGCGGGTCGGTGGACCAGCGGGCCACCCGGTCGTCGGGCGCCTGGACGACGAGCTCCTCGGTGCGCCAGACCGCGTAGTCGGCGGGGGCGCCGGGAACCAGCGTCCCGGCGTCGTCCCGGCCCACGGCCCGCCAGCCGCCCCGGGTGTGGGCGGTGAAGGCGGCCCGGACGGAGATCCGGTGCTCCGGGGTGCGGTGGAAGGCGGCGGCCCGGACGGTGCCCCAGGGGTCGAGCGGTGTGACCGGGCTGTCGGATCCGAAGGCCAGCGGCACACCCGCGCGCAGCAGCGCCGCGTACGGGTTGAGGGTGCGGGCCCGCTCGGCGCCGAGCCGGTCGGCGTACATGCCCTCCTCGCCGCCCCAGAACGCGTCGAAGGCGGGCTGGACCGAGGCCGTGAGTCCGAGCTCGGCGAAGGCGGCGATCGTCTCCGGCGTGAGCATCTCGACATGCTCGACGCGGTGCCGCGCGGCCCGGATCCTGGCCAGGCCGAGCTTCTCGGCGGCGGCCCTGACGCCCTCCACGACGGCCGTGACGGCGGCGTCCCCGATGGCGTGGAAGCCGGCCTGGAGGCCCGCCTCGGTACAGGCCACCACATGGAGGGCGACGGTGGCCGCGTCCAGGTGGGCGGCGCCCGTGTGGGCGGTGTCGGAGTGGTCGGCGTAGGGCTCGTGGAGGCAGGCCGTGTGGGAGCCGAGGGAGCCGTCGGCGAACAGGTCTCCGGCCGCGCCGAGGGCACCGAGGGCGCGGGCCCGCTCGACGTCGAGGTCGGCCCAGTAGCCGACGACGCGGGGCCCGGCCTCGTCGCGCGCGAGGTCCAGGAGGCCGGTGAAGTCCTCCTCGGAGGAGATGTGGGGGCCGCCGCACTCGTGCAGGGTGCCGATGCCGAGCGAGGCGGCCCGGCTCCGGGCGGCGCGCTGCGCCTCGGTGCGCTGGCGCGCCGAGACGGCCCCGAAGGCGGCGGCGCGCACGGCATGATGGGCGTCGCCGGTGAGCGGCCGCCGTCCGTCGTGGAAGCCGTCCAGGTCGCGGACGCCGGGGACGAGGTCGAGCAGGGCGGTGGTGACGACGGCGGAGTGGACGTCGATCCGGGTGAGGTAGAGCGGGCGGCCGCCGGTGAGTTCGTCGAGTTCGGCGCGGGTGAGCGGTCGGCGCTCGGGCCAGCGGGCGGCGTCCCAGCCGTGACCGATGAGGATGCGGTCCTCGGGGCGGGCGGCGGCGTGGGCCCGGATCAGCTCCGCCGCGTCGGCGAGCGAGGCAGCGGTGGACAGGTCGAGCCCGGTGAGGGCGAACCCGGTGGCGGTGGTGTGCACATGGGCGTCGACGAACGCCGGGGTGACGAGCGCGCCCTCCAGGTCGACCACCTCGTCCACACCGGAGGCGAAGGCGTCGGCCGCGCCCTCCGAACCCACCCAGGCGACGTGTCCGCGCTCCACCACCATGGCGGTGGCGAAGGGGTCGGCGGGGCTGTGGACTTCTCCACCGCGCAGCAGCACGGTGCGGTGTTCGGCGGGAGACGCAGGAGGCATGGACTCACTCATGCGTCCAGGCTAGGACCTGGCCGGACCCGGTTTGTCCGGCAGGTCCCCCTTGGGGCGGCCGGCGCACCCGCGGGGCGGGTCAGACGCGCGGCGGCCTGGCCTCGTACGGAGTGGAGAGGACGACGGTGGTGCGGCTGGAGACGCCGGCCTGGGAGCGGATCCGGCTGAGCAGGTGCTCCAGCTCCAGCGGGGTGGCGACCCGGACCTTCAGGATGTAGTTCTCGTCACCGGCGACGCTGTGGCACGCCTCGATCTCCGGGATGTCGGCGAGCCGGTCGGGGGTGTCGTCGGGGGCGCTGGGGTCGAAGGGTTTGACCGAGATGAAGGCGGTCAGCGGCAGCCCCACGGCCTCCGGGTCGACGACGGCGGCGTAACCGCGGATGACTCCGCGCTGCTCCAGACGGCGGACGCGCTGATGCACCGCCGACGTGGACAGGCCGGTGGCCTTGCCCAGGTCGGTGTAGCTCATGCGCCCGTCCTTGACGAGCAACTCGACGATCTGACGATCCAGCTCCTCCATGCGGTGACCCTATTGCTCCCGGCGGAGCGGGGCACCGCCGGGGTCGGCCGCTATCGGGCGGTATGGGCCGTCACGGGGCACCTGCGACGGGCATGTGACGAACGCCACAGGTTTGCGTCCGGCCTGAGGTAGTGCCACACGATTATGCGGACGGCCGTATGGGAAGTGCTTGCTGTGGTCGAGGCCGCACAGATCCGGCCGACCCACCCGAGGGGGAGATTCTCCATGCAGGAGCCTGTTGATTCGGTCGACACGTCCGACGAGCTCGACGCGTACGACACCTTTGAGATGTTCCGGGTCGTCTGCCCGGAGTGCGTGCAGCCCATCGCGCTGCTCGCGGACGAGGACGCGCTGCCGGAGCACGCGCTCTGCCCGACGCCGTGGAACCCCTTCGTCCTGACGGTCTGCCCGGGTACGGGCCTGTCGGCGACCGGGGCCCGCCCGGCCGACGACAGCCTGGAGGTCCAGGAGCAGGACACCGCGCTGCTCCTGACGCTCCCCCAGGGTCTCGACTGGCGCACGCAGCCCTTCTCGCACGTCGGCGGTCCGGGCTCGCGTCCGCTGCGGGTGCCGCAGATGCGGCGCGCCGCCTAGACCGTCTTTTCCGGGCGGGGCCTCCGGGCCCCTCCGTTCACCAGTAGCTTCCCCGCACCATCGCCGCGAGCGTGGCGTGGTGCAGGATCAGGCCGTCGGGGTCCGCGGGTACCTCGACCTCGCCGAAGTGGGCCTGCCGGTACGCGATCCTGAGCATGACGATCGCGTGCCGCAGCGCCGCGTAGAGGGTGTGGAACTCCATGTCGCGCGGGGTGTGCCCGGTCAGTTCGGCGTAGCGCCGCTCGATCGCGTCGCGCCGCAGGAATCCGGGCAGCCCGGGCTGACCGAAGCCCACGGTCAGGTCCTGGAAGAAGCGGTGGAGGTAGACCGTCCACCCGAGGTCGACCTCGCGCGGGACGCAGGCGGCCATCTCCCAGTCGAGGACGGCGACGGGGGCGAATCCGTCGTAGACGATGTTCCCGATGCGCGCGTCGCCCCAGCCGAGGACGGCCGGGCCCTCGTCGGCCGGCCAGTGCGCCTCCAGCCAGTCGAAGGCCGACTCGATGAGCGGCGAGGGGGCGAGCCCTGCCACCACCCAGGCGTAGTAGGCGCGTTGGGCGTCGACATGGCGGCGCAGCGGGGTTCCCGTGCCGTCCGGCAGCAGGAATTCGGCCTCCTTCGCCGGGAACTGGTCGTGCAGCCGGGCGAGCACGGAGACGGATTCCGCTTCGAGCAGGGCGCGTTCGGCGTCGGTGGCGGAGTGCAGCCAGTTCCCCTCGTACGTATAGGGCATGACGTCCGGCGGGACGCGGCCCTCGGCCCGGGCCATCACGAAGAACGGGGCGCCGAGCGGTTCGGGGTCCTCTTCGAGCCAGAGCACCCGCGGTACGGGCACGTCGGTGCGTTCTCCGACGAGGCGCATGACGCGGTGCTGACGCGCCATGTCGTAGACGGGGAAGACGGTGTACGCGGCGGGGTCGGCGGCCAGCCGCAGGGCGCAGCCGCGCACCGGGGCGTCCGGGTGCTCCAGGTCGAAGAGCAGGGTCTCGCTGGACATGCCGTTGGAGCCGGGCACGGCGAGCCCGGTGACGCGGGCTCCGGGCAGGTGCCGGTCCAGCCAGAGGGTGAGGCGGCGCCCGAGCTCCTCGGGGTCGCGGGTGCTGGTGCGGGGGCGGGGTGTGGTCACGTCGGTCTCCTCAGGGGGCCGTTGACGTGTGGTCGGCGAATCCGCTGGGGTCGTGGCGGCCGAAGGAGCCGTGCTCGAAGATGCCGTAGCCGGTGTGGCCGTCGAGGGTGAAGCGGGCGGCGTGGTCGGTGACCCCGTAGGCGGCCACGGGGTGGGCGGCGGGGTCGCTGAGGTCGTAGACGCGCCGGTCGGTCCAGTCGCGGCCCTGCCAGGTGCCGTGCTGCCAGTCGGTGGCGGGCGGATAGCCGGCGCCGACGGCGAGCGGGGAGGAGGCGAGGATCTCGACGCCGATCTCCAGGGGCTTTCCGGTGGGGTCGGTGAGATGTACGGCGGCCCGCTCGGGGTGTCGGGTGCCGGGGCGGTAGGTGATCTCGGTGCGGGGCCAGCCGAGCTGGGTGTCGCGGTGGCCGTCGCGTACGAGCAGGGCCTCGTTGAGGGTGCGGTAGCCGTCGGCGTCCTCCTGGGCGACGACCATGAGGAAGCGGTCCTCGAAGCGCATCGGTATCCAGAGCCAGTGGAAGCCCTCGGGGCGGAACTCGACGGCGCGGCCGGGTTCCTCGCCGGGGATCGGGCGGACTCCCCAGCTGCGGTCACGGGTGCCGGTCCACTCCCCCGGAGTGACCGTGAACTCCTCGCCACCGGCCCTGATCGTGCCGGCGCAGTGCCCGGCCTGCACGAACCTCCGGCCTTCGAGCGTGAGGCGGCCGCCGTGGCGCTGGGTGTGGTGGGGTTCCCAGACGGCGGGGAAGTCGCCGGTCCAGGTGAGCTCGTACGAGAGGCCTCCGGGGTCGCCGGGATCGGCCGCGCAGCTCAGGGAGAGGCGTTTCAGCGGCTCGTCGACGGTGATGGCGAACGGGCCGACGGAGAGGTTCGTCCGGTCGTCCCCGAGGGCGTCGGAGGCCCGGACGGCGTGCAGCCGGTCGCCGATCCGGAGGGTGGCGTAGGCGTCGACCACCCCGGCGTTCGGGTAGACCCCGAGGCCGGCGATGAGCAGGGCGCGGCCCGTGTGGTCGAAGACGTGGAAGATGCACCGGTCGTAGGCGTTGCGGTCGCCGCTGACGTGGTGCTTCATCGAGAGCGGGGCCTGGTGCACGGGGTATTCGTCGAGTGCGACGGGCCGGTCGTCGACGTGCCGGTGCACGGACATGGCTGACCTCCTGGTCGGCGAACGCGTGTCTTCCACGAGAAGACCTGACGGTACGTCAGGTCTTCTCCGGGGGGCCAGAGTCGTGCAGCGGGTAGGGGACGAACTGCCTCTCGAATCCGTCGGGCGGTGACCCCGACCGCCGGAGCGCGTTGGTCAGGGCATGACCACGCTGTACACCACCCCCAGCGGCATCGGTCGACACCGACAGGCTGAGCCGCGCGCTGGAGAATCGGTTCCTCGCTCGGTGCCGGCGCCCGCACCGGCGACGCCCGCACCGGCGCCTGGCCACGGCCACGCCCCGGGCACCGCCGTACCCGCTCCCGTACCGGTTCCCGTGCCCGTACCCGCCCAGGTACCCGCCCCGGCCCCCGTCCCCGCCGACCCGCCCATCTACAAGGCCGTGCTCTCCCTCTGGGCGAGCCAGGGCCGCACCCTCCCGGGCCACCGCGACCAGGAGTGGGCCCGGCTCGCCGCGGGTCCCGTCTGGGCGGACCGCACCGTCCGCGTCAGCGGGACTCTGGTCCGACCAGGTGACGGGCGATGACCACCCGCTGGATCTGATTGGTCCCCTCGACGATCTGAAGCATCTTCGCCTCGCGCAGATACCGCTCCACGGGGAAGTCCGCCGTGTAGCCGTACCCCCCGAGCACCTGCACCGCGTCCGTCGTGACCTGCATGGCGGCGTCCGTGCAGAACAGCTTGGCCATCGCCGCGCACCGGCCGAAGGGCCGCCCCTCGTCCCGGAGCCGTGCCGCCTCCAGATACAGCGCCCTGCCCGCCTCGATCCGGGTCGCCATGTCGGCGAGGAGGAAGCGGATGCCCTGGAAGTCGGCGATCGGCCGGCCGAACTGGCGGCGCTCCTTGGCGTACGCCACGGCCTCGTCCAGGGCCGCCTGACCGAGCCCCACCGCGCAGGCGGCGATGCCGAGCCGCCCCGAGTCCAGGGCGTCGAGCGCGATCGCGAAGCCCTGGCCCTCCGCGCCGAGGCGCCGCGCGTCGGGGACGCGTACGCCGTCGAAGTGGAGCTGCGCGGTGGGCGAGCCCTTCATGCCCATCTTCCGCTCGGGAGGAGCCGCGCTCAGGCCGGACGCGTCCCCCGGCACCAGGAAGGCGGTGATACCCCGCGCACCCGCCTCGCCGGTCCGGGCCATCACCGTGCAGAAGTCCGCGATCCCCCCATGGGTGATCCACGCCTTGGTCCCGTCGACGACCCAGTCGCCACCGTCTCCGGGGGACCGGACGGCCTTGGTGCGCAGCGCCGCCGCGTCCGATCCGGCGGAGGGCTCGGAGAGGCAGTACGCGCCGAGGAGGCCGCCGCCCAGCATCGCGGGCAGGTGGGCGGCCCGCTGTTCCTCCGTGCCGTAACGGGCGAGGGCGTGGCAGGAGAGACTGTGGACGCTGACGCCGAGGCCCACGGTGAGCCGGGCCGCCGCGAGCTCCTCCAGGACCTGGAGGTAGACCTCGTACGGCTGGCCTCCCCCGCCGTACGCGGGGTCGTAGGGCAGCCCGAGGAGACCGGACCGGGAGAGCAGCGTGAACAGCTCGCGGGGGAACCGCCCGGAGGCCTCCTCCTCTGCGGCGCGCGGGGCGATCTCCCGCCGGGCGATGTCCCGCGTCAGCGCGATCAGCTCGCGCGCCTCGTCGGTGGGCAGTCTGCGTTCCACGCCGTCCGGGGTGCTGTCGGCCATGACCGGGCGCTCCTCCCTGCCGGGCGCGGGCACGGTGGTGCGTGCCCGCGCGGGGTCGCGGGGAGTATGCCCGTTCGGGCCACCGGGATCACGCGGACGCCGGGGGATCACACGGACGCCGGGAAGAGCCCGGCGTCCAGGGACCCCTTCCGTCCCTGCGCACAGACGTCGCACGGGCCCGCCCCGCCAGGTGCCGGGGCGCCGGGATGCCCGTCAAGGCACCGGGATGCCGGGCGCCTGGAAGCCCGTCGAGGTTCCAGGATGCCGGGCGCCGGGATGCCCGTCAGGATTCCGGAGCACCGCCGAAGCGCTCGCGGTAGGACTCCAGGTCGTCCTCCGTGATCTTCGCGAAGAGCACCGGCGGCACCGTGAACGCGGTACCGGCCGGGACGGCGTCCAGGGCCCTGGCCCGATCGGCGGTCACCCAGGTCTCGGTGTCCTTCTCCAGGGCGAAGGCCCCGCGCATGGCGGCGGCGGAGGCCGGGATGAACGGCTCGGAGACGACCGCGTACAGGTGGATCAGGTTCATCGCGGTACGGAGCGTCAGCGCGGCGCCGTCGGCGTCGGTCTTGATCTCCAGCCAGGGAGCCTTCTCCTCCAGGTAGGAGTTGCCCGCGGACCACAGCGCGCGCAGGGCGGCCGCGGCCTTGCGGAACTGGAGGGCCTCCATCTGCTCCTCGTACTCGCCGAGCAGGCGCGCGATCTCCTCACCCAGCTTCGCCTCCACCTCGCCGGCGGCACGCCCGGCCGGGACCTCGTCGCCGAACCGCTTGCGGGAGAACGACAGCACGCGGTTGACGAAGTTGCCGAGGGTGTCCGCCAGGTCCTTGTTCACCGTGGCGGTGAAGTGCTCCCACGTGAAGGAGGAGTCGTCCGACTCGGGGGCGTTGGCGATCAGGAAGTAGCGCCAGTAGTCGCCGGGCAGGATCTCCAGGGCCGCGTCGGTGAAGACACCCCGCTTCTGGGACGTGGAGAACTTGCCGCCGTAGAACGTCAGCCAGTTGAAGCCCTTGACGACGTCGACCTTCTTCCAGGGCTCGCGCACGCCGAGCTCGGTGGCCGGGAACATCACCGTGTGGAAGGGGACGTTGTCCTTGGCCATGAACTGCGTGTACCGGACGGTGTCGTCGGCCTCGTACCACCACGACTTCCAGTCACGGGCCTCACCGTCGGAGGCGGCGTCCGCCCATTCCTTCGTCGCGCCGATGTACTCGATCGGAGCGTCGAACCAGACGTAGAAGACCTTGCCCTCGGCCGCGAGCTCCGGCCAGGTGTCGGCCGGGACGGGCACGCCCCAGTCCAGGTCGCGGGTGATGGCGCGGTCGTTGAGGCCTTCGGTCAGCCACTTGCGGGCGATGGACGTGGACAGGTGCGGCCAGTCCGCGCTGACGCCGGCGATCCACTCCTCGACCTCGGGCTGGAGCTTGGACTGCAGCAGGAAGAGGTGCTTGGTCTCGCGGACCTCCAGGTCCGTGGAACCGCTGATCGCCGAACGCGGGTCGATCAGGTCGGTCGGGTCGAGGACGCGGGTGCAGTTCTCGCACTGGTCGCCACGGGCCTTGTCGTACCCGCAGTGCGGGCAGGTGCCCTCGACGTACCGGTCCGGAAGGAAGCGCCCGTCGACCGGCGAGTACACCTGCCGGATCGCACGCTCCTCGATGAAGCCGTTCTCGTTCAGCTTGCGCGCGAAGTGCTGGGTGATCTCGACGTTCTGCTGCGAGGAGCTGCGCCCGAAGTAGTCGAAGGCGAGGTCGAAACCGTCGTACACGGCCTTCTGCGCGTCGTGCGCCTGCGCGCAGAACTCGGCGACGGAGAGACCGGCCTCCTTCGCGGCCAGCTCGGCCGGCGTGCCGTGCTCGTCGGTGGCGCAGATGTAGAGGACGTCGTGACCACGCCGGCGGAGGTACCGGGAGTACACGTCCGCCGGAAGCATCGACCCGACCATGTTGCCCAGGTGCTTGATCCCGTTGATGTAGGGAAGCGCGCTGGTTACCAGGTGTCGAGCCATCCTTGGATGCTCCATTTCGTACGTACGGCGCCGGTGGCACTGCCACGGCGGGCCCAGGTCGGGGAGGCCGCAGCCGACGCGATCGGTCCATCGCACGTCGACATCACTCGTGGTGACGGAACGGGACTGCGAGCCGCCGTCATCGTATCGAACCGGGGGTGGGGCGGGCCCGTGGGTTTTCCCGCCGCTCCTCGCCGCGCCCCCAGTGCACTCGGCCGCCCGGGACAGGCGGCCGAGCGAGTCCCGGACGGCCGAGGCGGCCCCATCCCAAGGGCACCCCCACGGCGAATCCCACGCCGTGACACCGCCCTCGCGCCCCGGCAGCGAGTCCCGCCGACGGCGAGAGTGCTACCCCTTCCCGAGAGGGGAGCACTGGTAGCGCAGCCCCCGGCTCACGATTCTGAAGCGGTCGCGGCCTTGCGTGGAGAAGGGATTCGGCAGCTCGAAGACCCTCCGGTCCTCGGGCGCGAGGGCGGCGGTGATCAGCAGGATGCGGTACCGGCTGCCGCGCGCGTGACGACGCGCCGCGTCCACCTCCGAAGGACCGAGTTCGAACTCCACCCGGTCGGCGCTCGGTTCACTCAGCGCCTTCACCTCGTAGAGCCGGGTCGTGCCGCGCCAATCGACCTCGAAGTCGTACCCGAGGCCGTCGGACGCCTCGCGGTCGCCGTTGACGACGGCGGCGTATCCGGAGGTCCAGCGCACGTTCGGGTACCGGCGCTGCAGCCACGCTCGGGCCGCCACTTCTCCGACAAGACCGATGGCGGATCGCTGATCCTCGTTGGTCTGGTTCATCTTCGCGACGACGATGCGCGACTTCGGCGAACCGGTTCCCGTGCGTGGCCGGGGCACACCCGCGACGGCGTCGAGGCGCACTCTGCCGCTCTGGACGAGAAAGGATTCACCGACCGAGCGTGCCGCGAGGTCCGCGATGACAGACAGTTGATCGCGTCCCACCGAGACCTCGTCGTCCCCGATGGTGATCGTGCGGGGCGCGGTGCCGTCGGTGCCACCGGAGCCCCGGGGTCGTCGCGTCGTGTGGGCCAGATCTTTCGGTGTCAGGCACAGTCGGACGGGATCCGCGGTCTTCGGCATGCCTTCCGGCCAGCCCACCGCCCGCTCCACGGCGTCGAGCAGTTGGTCCCCGCTCAAGGTCACCAGGTCGCCCAGACCCGACTTTTCGATGTGGTTCCTGCACTCGAGGAGTACGGCACCGCGCCAGCCGGTCGGTAGCTCCACGTCACGGCGACGGCACCAGGCTTCCACGAGGGGGATCAGACGCTCCACGAGGTCGTCGACCTCGGACGCATTGTGTTCACGGAGCCGGTCGACGGGCTGCAGGATCCCCGGCTTCTCCAGGTCGTCGTCGGCACCGTACTCGCGCAGCCACTCCCGCACCCTGCCGCGCATCACCTCCGGAGGCGGGGTGATGAACCGGGACAGCCAGTCCGGGTCGGGCCGCAGATCGTGAAGACCACGGGCCGCGGTGTAGCGGGAGAAGTCGCCGCCCATGGCGACGACGGCCGCGTAGCGTTCGCGCAGCCGGTCGAGAAGGACATCGGCGTGGGCGCGCAGGAAGTCACCGAAAGCCTGCTCGTGGACGTCGGGGTAGGAATACGTGGCGTACCCGAGGGTCGCGAGTGCCGCGTTGAACTCCTCAAAGTCGAGACGCAGTTCGTCGCGGAGCTCGGCGGGCTTCGTCGAGGAGCGGGCGAGAGCCACCAGGTCGGCCGAGGGGACGGGCAGGTCCGGTGCGTACCGGTCGATGATCGACTGGAGTTCGGCCTCGCTCGCGGCGCGGGCCAGGAGGTGCTCCACTTCCTCGTCCCAAGCAGCGGCTCTGACGCAGGCCAGCACGGGGCGGAGCAGGCGCACCGCGTCCTGCACGTCACCGGTGAGGTGACGCCTGATCTCGGTGACCTTCCCCTCGGTCGTGTCCAAAGCCTGCGCGAGGGCGTGGTCGTCGATGTGATCGGGCACGTGGCCATCGAAGTGCCGTGCCAGTTTCACCAGGACGAGTTCGAGCGCATCCTGCAGCCACGGACGGCCGAGGAGTTGAGCGACGGCCGGTGTCGCTGCCTGGAGCTCGTCCCAGCCCTCATCACTCCTCCAGACCACCACCGTGGGGTGGTGGTCGTCCGGCAGCGGGAGCGCTCGGGTCGTCGAAGGAGGTTCGGTCGGTGTCCCCGCCACAGCGATCTCCACGTCCTCCGCGTGCACGACTCGGATGGTGCGCAGACGCTCGAGTGCGGCGCGTACACCGCGCTCGCTGCGGCGTACGAACGCCCCGGACTTCAGTTCCATGGCGAGCGCGACGACGGCGACCAGCCATTCCCTCCGCTCGACAAGGACGGCCGCCTGTCCGGTGGGGGTGATCGGAGCGCCGTCGCTGTGCCGGACCTGGACATGGGTGGTGGACGTGCGCTCCACCCGGAGCCCGTTCTCCTCGGCCATACGGGCGATGGCCTCCCCGGACTCCGCCGGGGCGACAAGGACGGGGTGACCGGCCAGCTCGATGAGTGCCTCCTTGAGGGGGTCCTCCTGGTCGCAGACATAGACGACGACTCCTTCGGCGGGAGCGGAAGGCGTCAGGGTGCCGAGTACGTTGGTGCGGCTGACGGCCAGTCGCACCTCCTCCCCCGCTGCCCAGGGCCACACTCGTGTCTGCGCGACGTGCGACCAGGCCCGCTCGTAGTGCCGTTTGAAGGAGACGCTGAGGTAGGCGGGTACCTCGCCGTTGTCGAGCACGTCTCCGAGCTGCCTCACGGCCGCCCCGGCGTGCTGCGGGTCGTCCCATGTGCGCAGTCCCAGTTGGAGAAGGCGAGCGGTGACTCTCTTGTCACTGAGGAGTCGCCGGGTCGACAGCGGCAGTGCGGGGACGAAGGCGGGGAGTTCACCGTCGGTGCTGAACCATGCCTGACGGGGCGGCACGAAGGAGGGGCCGTCCGGGTCCTCGACGGGGAGCCAGTCCAGGCCCCGGAGGAAGGAGGCGAGGGGTGTGGGCCAGACGTGTTCGTCCTTGAAGGAGTACGTGGGCCGGTGCACGGTGAAGGTGAACACCTCGTCGCCCCAGGTCCGCAGACCGTGAATCAGCAGCTCGGCGAACTCGCGCCGTGCCGCCCTGCTCAGTGCGGCGACCCCGTCTCCTCCCGCGAGGTGGGCGGGTGGCCGCGTGAACTCGTACGGCGTCCACGGGTGGGCAAACTTGGTCCACCGGGTCCGGACGTCGTCCGTCCAGACGGCAGCGAGCGGGTCCCCCAGTTCGAAGCGCGGCGCAAGGTCCTTGGGCCCCAGGTCGTTGCCGTAGCCGGGTTTGATCCGGTCGCCCACGGAGGCCGGCCGCAGGCCGTCGCACACGCCCAGGGCCATGAGGAACTCGACGAAGGCCGCCCTGTCCCGGACGGGTGCGGGCCAGTCGTCGGGATCGCTGATCCACCGGTCCCGTTGAGCCGCCAATGCAGGTACCCGGGCCCCGCCCTCTTCGAGGAACCGGTCCAGCCTCCGTGCCCCCTCGGTGCCCCAACCGGGCGAGAAGGAGCACCGTGCCGCCCTGTCCCAGCCGTCGGTGGCCAGAGGGACCTGGAAGGGGATGAGGGACAGCCGCCCTCTCTGAGCCTGAGTGAGCGTCGGATACTGCCGGAAGGCGAAAACGAGGGCGTCACGGCTGAGCGCCTCGGAGGGGCGCGTGGAGAGCAGGTCCTTCAGGGCGTCGAAGACCCGGTCCGGCTCGTAGGGGCGCACGAGTCGATGACGTCGAAGAAAGTCGCGGCTCTGGATGTCCCAAGTGATCGCCGGGTGGGTGAAGGCAATACGACGCCGCAGTGCCTTCAGGTCGCCCGGGACCTGGTCGGCGGAGTCGCCGCCGGCCGTGTCGGGGTGGAAGAAGACGATCGCGTCCTTCTGTGGCGGCTCGGTCGCGCCGCCGAGGGTGCTTCTCAGGCGCATGCTCTGATCGAGAATGATGCGGCGCCCTCGCAGTGCCTCCTGGTCCTTCGGGAAGGCGAGCGCGACGTCGCCGTAGAAGTCGCCCCACAGAGGGCCGGCGGTCGTCTCGTCCTCGCGCGGAAGCGTCGCGGCCACGCGTTCGACCCACTCGGCCGTCAGCTGCGCCGGCGCGCGGAGCGATGTGGGGAGGACGGCTCTGCACAGCTTGTCCAGGCGCGTGTGGCGGGCCGGCCCGACGGAGGCCGCGAGCAGCGGGGCTCCGGCCTCGGCGAGCGCGTCGATGGTCAGCACCCGCCAGGAGCGCTTCCCCTCCGGCCACGCGTAGGAGTCACTGAGGGAGCCCCAGGTCTCCCGACCGTGCAGCGGGACGATCGGTTCGGTGCCGAGGTTTCCGTCGAGAGCCGTACTGAGCCGCTCCGGCACGTCCCACGTGACCAGGTCGACGACGAGGTCGGCCGCCCGGAGGTGCGGTGTTTCCGAGCGGATTCGCCGGCTCAGCTCCACCGTGAGAGCGGCGACGTGATCGAGGAGATGGTCGTTGAGGGCCACCGACGTGCTGATGTCGAGCCGCGCGAGCTTGGTGAAGAAGGGGGCGTGAACATGCCCGGGGAAAGGGGACCGGACTGCGGCGGCCATGGGGAGGAAGGTATACATGCGGCCGTGGGTGAGCTGGGTGTCCAGCCTCAGGGCCACCGCCACCCAGGCCTCGGCGTTCCAGTTCTCCCAAGCCGCGTCAATCTGCCGGGCTCGTACGCTGCGGCGGATCGCCTCGCGCAGGGCTTCGGACTCGAGGGTGCGGCGCGCTAGCAGATAGCGACCGGCGTCGGCGAGGTCGACCTCCGTGACCCAGTCGTTCTCGCGGGCGCCGACCAGTTCCGAGGCACGCTCGGTGCGCGACAGGACACGGGTGAACGCGTCGGTGGACTCCCCGCGTACCTCCACGAGCAGTGCGGCCACCCGATCGAGGAAGAGCAGGAGCGGCGCCTCCCCGTTCGCCATGTCGGATATCTGCGCGACGGCGAGTCCCCAGGCGTGCTGATCCCGCAACGGCAGTCGTACGACGGTTGAGAACCCTTCCTCGGCCAACTCCTTCAGCACGGGATCCGTGACGTCGGCCGGAACGGGCAGCGCGAGGGGAGAGATGTCCTCGATGACTCGGGCGGCGAGTGCCGGGTCTTCCACCAGGGCGAGTACGTCGTCGGGTCGCGCGAACCGGAAGCAATAGCCGTCGAAGACCGGAGAGTCCGGCGATGCCTTGGAGTAGATCTCCGGCCAGTCCGTCAGCTGCAGCACGCTGCGGAAACCGAGCCCCTTGTTGCCGATACCCTCGCCCGCCGCCTTGCTCGACAGCGCGACCTCGGTGATGGCGCGGAAGTTCCTCGCGCTGAATGCCGCGCCTTCGTTGGCGACGTAGAGGACGCCGCCCCTTTCCCCGGAGACAGCGAGGACGGAGATTCGTCCCGGGCAGTCGTCGTCGAGCGCGTCGTGCCCGTTCTGGACGAGTTCGAGTACGGTGCGACCCTCGTACTCCTGGGCGGTGTCCTCGCTGACGGACTTCAGGCTCTCGGCGAACCGCCACTCCTCACCGGCGCCGTGGTAGATCTCGATCCGCCGTCGGGTCAGTGCGATCACGCTGTCCCGGAAGTCGCGGCCGACGGTGTCGCTCGTCGATGTGATGGCTGTTCCCCTCGCTCCCGCACACTTGATGCGTGTGCCTGCCGGGCACCCGGCCCGGTGGCGCCATCAAACCGGATGGAGGATCACATCATCCCAGGATTTCGCACTTTGACCTCACATGGTGAGGTGCGGAAGCACCGCGCACGGAGCAGCGTGGCCTCGGCGCTCGGCCGTTTCGTGTCACAGCAGGCCGAGCGATCGCAGTGCGCGGTGCTGTCTCCGGGCCGGTTCGGTCGGCCAGTAGAGGTAGCAGACTCCACCCGTGCCGCTTCTGACCTTGCCGTTCGCGTCGTAGCGCTTCGTGCGGAGCCAGATGTTCTCCCATTCGCGGCGACGGTAGACCCGGCGTACGGCCTCGTTGTCGGGTGACGCGGGGTCGTTGGCGATGATGTCGCCGTCCGCCGTGAAGCCGATGACCGTCATGAGGTGGCCCGAGGTGCCGTATCCGGCGCCGGTCAGTTCCTCCTTGAGGAAGGACTGGGACGTTATGGCCGGGATGCCCGCGCGGATCAGGTCCTCCAGTTCGGTGAGCGAGCTCAGCCGGGTGACCACGGCGTTCATGTCGGGGTAGGTGGCCGCGTAGGCGGCGTTGAAGGGCCAGTTGCCGCAGCCCTCGTACTGGTGGTCGTAGGTGTGGCGGGCCGCGTGGCAGACCTGGGGGTCCGCGAAGTCCGGGTTCACCCAGGCCAGGTCCTCCGTCGACGGCCGGCGCCCCCAGTACTCGACGATCATCTGGGAGGAGGTGGGGCTGCACCAGGCCTCGCCGCCGTTGTCGTACTCGGGGTACTGCCCGACGTGGGTGTTCTGCGAGTAGCGCGGCACGGTCAGTTCGCGGGTGAGGTTCGGCGCCGCGGCCGGGACCGTGAAGCGGTCCGGGATGTCGGAGGCCATCGCGCCGAGGCGCCACACCGTGGGCGTGAGACCGCTCCCCGGGGTGCGGTGGAGGGTCAGTCGCAGCCGGTACGAGGCCAGCCGCAGGCCGCTCGCCGTGTCGTCGATCGCGAAGGTGTCGGTCCAGACGGTGCTCTTGCCGTCGGTCTGGTCGTCGACCGAGGTGCGCCTGATGTCGCCGTCGCCCGAGGCCCAGCGACCCAGGACGTACCAGGGGGTGGCGGTGGCGTCGGTGTACGTGCCGGACAGTTCGACCTGGATCCAGGTGCCGGGCGGCGTGTGGGCGTTCCAGGAGGCGATGACCTCGGTGGCGGGCACGGTCGGGGTGTGTTCCGGCGAGGTCCAGCTCGCGTACTCCCAGGCGGAGGTCCGCCCGGTGTGCGGGTCGGTGTAGTCGGTGCGGCCGACCGGGGTGGCGAGGACGAGGCCGGGGCGGTGCCCGGCGACCGCCCTCGTACCGGCCGCGCTGCCGCACCTCCAGTCCGTGTAGGAGGACCAGAAGCGGTTGTCGACGAGTCCGGGCGCGGGGGCATGGCCCCGTCCGGGGGCGTCGCCGGGGGCCGGGCCGGGGGCGGGGGGCGGGGGGAAGTCGGCGGCGCGGGGAGAGGTGGCGGCCGTGGCGGGAGTGGCGCCGGCGGCCGTTCCGGCGGCCGCGAGGGCCGCGGCGAGGACGGTTCTGCGCGGGGTGGAGCTGGTCATGGGCGGTGACCCCCAGTCGAGAACGGTGGGCGTACGAACGGGGCTGCGCGGGCCCACTATCGCGGCTCCGGACGGGCGTCCGCCAGCACTTCGCGCCGCGTCGCCGGACCAATATTGGTCTCGACCACTGACGGCGGTACCTCCCTGACCTGCGGCGGTCTCCCGCTCCCCTACGCTGGGCCCATGAACGACCTCGACCGCGCGGCCCACGCCCTGCTCCGGCTGCCGCCCTCCTGCGGACCGGTCCGGCTGATCGCGGTCGACGGCCACGCGGGCTCGGGCAAGTCCACGCTCGCGGCCCGTCTCTCCACCGCTCTCGGCGACGCCCCCGTCCTCCACCTCGACGACCTCGCCACGCACGAGGAGCTCTTCGAGTGGACCGACCGGCTGCGGGAGCAGGTGCTCGATCCGCTCTCGCGGGGCGGGACCGCGTCCTACCGCCCGTACGACTGGCGGCTGCGGCGCTTCGGCGGGGCCCGCGAGCTGCCCCCGGCGCCGGTCGTGCTCGTCGAGGGCGTCGGCGCGGGCCGGCGGGCGGTACGGCCGTTCCTGTCGTGGCTGCTGTGGATGGAGCGCGGCCGGGAGGACGCGTGGGCGCGGGGTCGGCACCGGGACGGTCCGGACCAGGCTTCCTTCTGGGACGGCTGGACCGTGGCGGAGACTCGCCATTTCGTCGAGGACCCTTCCCGACCCTTCGCCGACACCCTGGTGCGGGAGTGCCCGGAGGGGTACGACTGGCTTCCCGGGCCTGCTGTGACAGCGGGCGCGGACCAGATCATCACGCACCGTGACGGCTTCATGTCCGTGAACTGAGGGGCCGAAAGTCCGCTTTCGCAAGTGCTTCAACTCCGCTTGACCCAAGGGGCGTACAGGTCTTACGTTCTGAATGTGCGGCTTTTCGGAGCTGCCGCGGACGCGAAGCCCCCGGTTGTTCCCCCGTGATCGGGGGCTTCGTTCTGCCCCTTACGGCCCCTTCCGGGGCCCTTCGCGGGCCCTGATGCTCACCCAGGGTCACCGCTTCCGGATCATGCGCTTCTCCTTAATGACGCACCCCCTGCGCAGGTACGATGCCCCCAGGTGCGGTCAAATCCCGTCCATGCGAAGACGGTTGTGGGGGACCCGATGGACATCGGCACGCAGGGCGCGCAGGCCCCCGCCGAACTCGCCTGGCTGCGCGGAGTCGACGCCTACACCATGGGCGCCTATCCGCAGGCGGAGGACGAGTTCCGGACGGCGGTACGGATCGACCCCGGGATGGCGGACGCCTGGCTCGGGCTGCACGCGCTCCGGGTCGACACCACGACCGCGCTCCTGCGCATGTACCGCAACCGCGACCGCTTCGGCGAGCAGCGGTCCCGGTACCGGCGCACGCTGAACTCCTGGTACTGGCTGGGCTGGTGGGTGCAACCCGTGCTGGAGAGCCCGCGCGACCTCCTGCTCGCCCACGCCTCCCACTGGCTCGACGGGCGCCACGTACCCGAGCTCGACCGGGCCCTCGCGGGGCTCCCGCCGGTCGACACCGACTCCCAGGTCCGCTTTCTGCACGCCTGTCGTGCCTATCTCGTCAAGGACTGGGACCAGTTGGTCCGGCACACCGAGACCCTCGTCGACGACCCGCTGCTCGGCATCGAGGCCGGACTCTTCGGCGGTATGGCCCGGGTGCGTCTGGAGATGTACGGGCAGGCCGAGCCGCTGCTGTCGGCCTCGCTGATGCGCTGCCGCAGCGAGCAGCCCCAGCGCAAGGAGCTGCGCTACTGGCTGGCCCGCGCCCACGAGGGCACCGGGCGCAGCGCCGCCGCCCTGCCTCTCTACCGGGCGGTGCACCGGATCGACCCCACGTTCATGGACACGGCAGCCCGGCTCGCGGCCATCGCCGAGTACGACGGTTTCGAGGGGTACGACGGCATCGACGATCCCGCCGGGCTCGCGACGGTCGCCCTCGGCACGCTCGGCGGAGGGCTCGGCCAGGACGCGGTGGACACCGTCCCCGGTACCGAGTCCGACACCGGTGGCCCGCTGGGCGACGGACTGCGGCTCGCGCCCGACCCCGTACCGCCGACGGCACCGGTCGCGCCGCCGGAGACCGTACGGCAGAAGGCCACCCTGCCGTCCCAGCCGGTTCCCCCTCGCTTTCCGGCGGGGCCCACCGACCCGGTGCTGCTCGCGGAGGCGCTCGCCGAGCTGGAGGGCATGGTCGGCCTGGAGCCGGTGAAGCGCCAGGTCAAGGCGTTGTCGGCGCAGCTGGAGATGGCGCGGCTGCGCGCCGATCAGGGCCTTCCGGTGCAACCGCCCAAACGCCACTTCGTCTTCTCCGGCCCCTCGGGCACCGGGAAGACCACGGTCGCCCGCATCCTCGGCCGGGTCTTCTACGCCCTCGGGCTGCTCGGCGGCGACCACCTCGTGGAGGCCCAACGGGCCGATCTGGTCGGCGAGTTCCTCGGGCAGACCGCGGTAAAGGCCAATGAGCTGATCGACTCGGCGGTCGGTGGGGTGCTCTTCGTGGACGAGGCCTACGCGCTCTCCAACACCGGCTACAGCAAGGGCGACGCCTACGGCGACGAGGCCCTCCAGGTGCTCCTCAAGCGGGCCGAGGACAACCGCGACCATCTGGTGGTCATCCTGGCCGGCTACCCCGAGGGCATGGACCGGCTGCTCAACACCAACCCCGGTCTGTCCTCCCGGTTCACCACCCGGGTCGACTTCCCCTCGTACCGGCCGCTGGAACTCACCGCCATCGGCGAGGTTCTCGCGGCCGCCAACGGCGACAACTGGGACGAGGAGGCCCGCGAGGAGCTGCGCTCGATCAGCGGGCACGTCGTCGAGCAGGGCTGGATCGACGAGCTGGGCAACGGACGCTTCCTGCGTACCCTGTACGAGAAGTCCTGCGCCTACCGGGACCTGCGACTCTCCGGCTACGCCACCATCCCGACCAGGGACGATCTCGCGACCCTCCGGCTGGCCGATCTGATGCAGGCGTACGGCGAGGTCCTGTCGGGCCGCGGTCCGATCGACCGCGGCCCCCAGCAGGAACCCCCGCCCGGCTACTAGGGGGTGTCCGGAGCCCGTCCGGCTACCGGACGGTGGACGGCGCTCCGCCGTGTACGGCGGCCGGCACCTTCCTCACCCGGTGCGCGGGGTCGCGGACCTCGCCCACCAGCGTCTCCAGGACGTCCTCCAGGGCGACCAGGCCGAGGACCCGGCCCGATCCGTCCGCGACCTGCGCCAGATGGGTGGCGGCGCGGCGCATCACGGTGAGGGCGTCGTCGAGGGGCAGTTCGGCGCGGACGGTCGCCATCGGCCGCCACAGCCGCTGCGGCACCGCCCGCTCCCGTTCGTCCAGGTCGAGGACGTCCTTCACGTGCACGAAGCCCATGAAGGCGGCACCCGCACCGGCCCGCACCGGGAAGCGCGAGTACCCGGTGCGTACGGTCAGCTCCTCGATCTCTCGCGGGGTGACCGCCGGCGGGACCGTGACCAGGGAGGCCGGGGCGATGAGGACGTCCGTCACGGGGCGGGTGCCCAGTTCGAGGGCGTCCTCCAGGCGCTCCTGCTCGGCCGGGTCGAGCAGTCCCGCCTGGCCGGCGTCCTCGACGAGCCGGCCGAGCTGGGCGCTGGTGAAGACCGCCTCCACCTCGTCCTTCGGCTCGACCTTGAACGCCCGCAGGACCAGCCGGGCGCAGGCGCCGAGCGCGGCCGTCACCGGACGGCAGAGCCGGGCGAAGCCGACCAGGCCCGGGGCGAGCCAGAGCGCGGTCCGCTCGGGCGCCGCCATCGCCAGGTTCTTCGGGACCATCTCGCCGATGACGAGGTGGAGGACGACGACCGCGGCGAGGGCGATCACATAGCCGAGCGGATGGATGAGCCCCGCCGGGACCCCGACCGCGTGGAAGACGGGTTCGAGGAGCCGGGCCACGGTCGGCTCGGCCACGGCGCCGAGGGTCAGGGAGCAGACGGTGATGCCGAACTGGGCGGCGGCCATCATCTGCGGCAGGTTCTCGAGACCGTGCAGGACCTGCTTGGCGCGGGCCCCGCCGAGCGGCTCGATCTGGCTGCGGCGGACGGAGACGAGCGCGAACTCGGCGCCGACGAAGAAGCCGTTGGCCAGGACGAGCAGGACGGCGAAGAGGAGTTGCAGGGTGCTCATCGGGCGGCCTCCGCCGGGACGGGAGCCGGGGCGGGCGCCTTGGCCGGAGCCTGGGCGGAAGCCGGAGTCGCGGAGGCCGCGACCGGGTCCCGGTCGGGGAGGGAGGCGGCGGTGGCCGCGACCGGGTGCGGATCGGGGGCGGTGCGGACGATCCGGACGCGCTCGGCGCGGTAGCGGTCGACCTGGCGTACCGAGAGCCGCCAGCCGGGGAGTTCGGCGCGGTCGCCCGGGGCGGGGATGCGCCCGAGGAGATCGGCGACGAGTCCGGCCACGGTCTCGTACGGCCCGTCGGGCACGTCGAGGCCTATCCGGCGCAGGGTGTGGACCCGGCAGGAGCCGTCGGCCTCCCAGACGGGCCGGCCGTCCTCGGCCGGAGCGGCGGCCAGCTCGGGGCGTCCGTCGGCCACCGTGTCGTGCTCGTCGCGGACCTCGCCGACGAGTTCCTCGACGATGTCCTCCAGGGTGACGACCCCGGCCGTACCGCCGTACTCGTCGACGACGACCGCGATGGGCTGTTCGCGGCGCAGCCGCTCCAGAAGGGTCTGGGCGGGCAGCGTCTCCGGCACGAGCAACGGGGGGACCGCGATCCTGCCGACGGGGGTACGCAGCCGGGCGTGCGGGGTGACGGCGAGCGCGTCCTTGAGGTGGACCATGCCGACGATCTCGTCGATGCGGTCGCGGTAGACGGGGAACCGCGAGAGGCCGGTGGCCCGGGTGAGGTTGAGGACATCGGCCGCAGTGGCGTCCCATTGGAGGGCGCTCACCTTCACGCGTGGGGTCATGACCTGTTCGGCGGTGAGACCGCCGAGGGACAGGGTCCGTACGAAGAGGTCGGCGGTGTCCTGTTCGAGGGCGCCGGCCTGGGCCGAATGGCGGGCCAGGGAGACCAGCTCGCCGGGGGTGCGGACCGAGTCCAGCTCCTCGGTGGGCTCGACGCCCAGGAGCCGTACGAGCCGGTTCGCGACCCGGTTGAGCAGGGAGATCACCGGCCGGAACAGCGCGGAGAAGCAGCGCTGCGGGGTGGCGACGAAGCGGGCGACCTGGAGCGGGCGGGAGACCGCCCAGTTCTTCGGTACGAGCTCGCCGACCACCATCTGGACGGCGGAGGCGAGCAGCATCCCGACCACCACCGAGATCCCGGAGACGGCCCCTTCGGGCAGTCCGGTCGCGGTGAGCGGTCCGTGCAGCAGTCCGGCGAGCGCGGGCTCGGCGAGCATGCCGACGACCAGGGAGGTGATCGTGATGCCGAGCTGGGTGCCGGAGAGCTGGAAGGACAGCTCGCGCAGGGCGGTGACGACGGTGCGGGCGCGCCGGTCGCCGGCGGCCGCGGCGCGCTCGGCCTCGGCGCGCTCGACGGTCACGAGACCGAACTCGGCGGCGACGAAGAAGCCGTTGGCGAGGATGAGGACGAAGGCCGCTGCGAGCAGCAGCAGGGAGACGATCATGCCGCCGCCTCCGGGGAGGGGGCGGCGCAGGTACTACCGGACGATCCGTCCATTGCTGGAGGGAGTCACTCCTCGGGTCGAAGGGTGGCCTCGCGGGCCGCGACCGCGGCCCTGCACACGCGAGGCGGTGATGCCGCTCGGCACCACCGCCTCAAGAGTAGTCACGCGAAGGCCCGGAGGGGCAGGGGGTCGGCCCCGGATGGGGGACGGATCCGGGTTCACCCGGGTCCCGGCCCGGAGGCCGGACCGCCCGTCGGACCGCCCGTCGACCGGGTCACGCGCCCGTCGGACCGCCCGCACGCGGGGCCGTCCGTGCGGCGAGCCGCCCCGGACCGCGCGCCCGCCGGACCGTCAGGCCGCCCGCTCCGTGCCCGTGCCGTGGCTGTCGGCCAGGGCCCGCAGGGCGCGGGCGTCCCGGATGGCCGACTCCTTGGCGATGCCCGGCTGGATGCCGAGCGCGGCCAGGCTGGTGCCGTCGCTGAGGTCGAGGAAGACCCACGGGTCGCCGGGGCGCAGGTTGACCTTGAGGATCTCCGCCCAGGCCAGCCGCCGGGTCCGGGTGATGTTGACGACCGTGACGCCCTCGTCGTCGGCGACGACCTTGGGGCGGCTCAGCAGGACGAGGCCCCCGGAGATCAGCGCGGCGGTGAAGAAGAAGCTGGCCCGCTCCCCCGGCCCGAGCCGGTCCAGCATCATCGCGATGACGGAGATGACGATGAAGATCGCCACACTCATGGTGATCAGGACGGCACGGGTGCGCCCGGGACGGAAGGTGACCGGCAGGACCGGCGTCTGCGTGTCGGACATCGGGGGTTCCTCGGGGCCTTCGGTGCGGACGGTCGTGCCGTCAGAGGCGGCAGGCGTGGATGGCGGTGGTGAGGATGGCGCGCGCGCCGATCTCGTACAGGTCGTCCATGATCCGCTGCGCCTCCTTGGCGGGGACCATCGCGCGGACCGCGACCCAGCCCTCGTTGTGCAGCGGGGAGACGGTCGGCGACTCCAGGCCCGGGGTGAGGGCGACGGCCTGCTCCAGGTGCTCGGCGCGGCAGTCGTAGTCCATCATCACGTACGAGCGGGCGACGAGGACGCCCTGGAGGCGGCGCATGAACTGCTGGACCTGCGGATTGTCGTCGGCCGCGCCGTGGCGGCGGATCACGACGGCCTCCGAGGTCAGGATCGGCTCTCCGATGACCTCGAGACCGGCGTTGCGCAGGCTCGTGCCGGTCTCGACGACGTCCGCGATGATCTGGGCGACGCCCAGCTGGATCGCGGTCTCGACGGCGCCGTCCAGGTGCACGACGGAGGCGTCGATGCCCTGGTCGGCGAGGTGCTTGGCGACGATGCCCTCGTAGGAGGTGGCGATCGTCATGCCGCCGAAGTCCTCGGGACCCTTCGCGGTGCCCGGGCGGGTGGCGTAGCGGAAGGTGGAACGGCCGAAGTTCAGCGCGAGGATCTCCTCGGCGCTGGCGCCGGAGTCCAGGAGCAGGTCGCGGCCGGTGATGCCGATGTCCAGCTTCCCGGAGGCGACGTAGATCGCGATGTCCTTCGGGCGCAGGTAGAAGAACTCGACCTCGTTGTCGGGGTCGATGACCACGAGCTCCTTGGACTCCTTGCGCTGGCGGTAGCCGGCCTCATGGAGCATTGCCGACGCAGGTCCGGAGAGGGAACCCTTGTTGGGAACGGCGATGCGCAGCATGGGGTGAGCTTCCTTTGCCTGGGAGTGGTGGGGAGTCCGGGTCCGGGTACGCGGATCCGGGTACGGGGAAGTGGCCGTGCTCAGAGGTGGGCGTAGACGTCGTCGAGCGAGATCCCGCGGGCGACCATCATCACCTGGACGTGGTACAGCAGCTGCGAGATCTCCTCGGCGGCGGCTTCCTTGCCCTCGTACTCGGCGGCCATCCAGACCTCGGCGGCCTCTTCGACGACCTTCTTGCCGATGGCATGGACGCCCTTGTCGACCAGCTCCGCGGTGCGGGACGTGGTCGGGTCGCCGGCCTCGGCCTTGAGCTTGAGCTCGGCGAAGAGCTCTTCGAAGGTTTTACGGGTTCCGTTCGCCATGATGGTTCCTAAGAGTACGGGGTAAGGGTCGCGTACCTAGCGCCAGGGTTCGCTGACGGTGCGCAGCGTGGTCGCGGTGGCGACGGCGGCGGTGACGGCCTCGTGGCCCTTGTCCTCGTTGGAGCCTTCGAGGCCGGCCCGGTCGAGGGCCTGCTCCTCGGTGTCGACGGTGAGGACGCCGAATCCGACGGGTACGCCGGTGTCGATCGAGACCTGGGTGAGGCCGTGGGTGACGCCCTGGCACACGTACTCGAAGTGCGGCGTTCCGCCGCGGATGACGACGCCGAGCGCCACGATGGCATCGTAGCCGCGCCCGGCGAGGACCTTCGCCACGACCGGGAGCTCGAAGCTGCCGGGGACCCTGAGCAGGGTCGGCTCGTCGATGCCGAGCTCGCTCAGGGCGCGCAGGGCGCCGTCGACGAGACCGTCCATGATCTTCTCGTGCCACTGGGCCGCGATGACCGCGACCCGGAGGTCGCCGCAGTTCTTCACGCTGAGGACGGGTGCGCCCTTGCCGCTCATGTCTCTCCTTGAACCGTCTGTACGAAAGGTTGCGATAGCCGGGTACTACTGGTTGCCGCAGGTGGAGGCCGGGGAGCCGTCCAGCCAGGGCAGGTCGTGACCCATCCGGTCCCGCTTGGTGGTCAGGTACCGGAGGTTGTGCTCGCCGGCCGTGACCGGCATGGGCTCGCGGCCCTCGACCTCGAGGCCGTGCCGGGTCAGGGCGTCGATCTTGTCGGGGTTGTTGGTCATCAGGCGCAGACTGCGCACGCCCAGGTCGGTGAGGATCTGCGCGCCGGCCGCGTAGTCCCGGGCGTCGGCGGGGAGTCCGAGCTCCAGGTTGGCGTCGAGGGTGTCGCGGCCGCGTTCCTGGAGCTCGTACGCGCGGAGCTTGGACAGCAGGCCGATGCCCCGGCCCTCGTGGCCCCGGAGGTAGACGACGACCCCGCGGCCGGTCTCGGTGATCCGGTCCATGGAGGCCTGGAGCTGGGGGCCGCAGTCGCAGCGCAGCGAGTGGAAGATGTCGCCGGTCAGGCACTCGGAGTGGACCCGGACCAGGACGTCCTCGCCGTCGCCGATCTCGCCGTGGACGAGGGCGACGTGTTCGACGCCGTCCACGGTGGAGCGGTAGCCGTACGCGGTGAAGTCGCCGTGCGCGGTGGGCAGCTGGACCTCGGCCTCGCGGCGGACCGTCGGCTCGGCGGAGCGGCGGTACGCGATGAGGTCCTCGATCGAGATGATCGTCAGGCCGTGCTTGCGGGCGAAGGGGACCAGTTCGGGCAGGCGCAGCATGACGCCGTCCTCGCCGGCGATCTCGACGATCGCGCCGGCCGGGCGGAGGCCCGCGAGGCGGGCGAGGTCGACCGCGGCCTCGGTGTGGCCGTTGCGGGCGAGGACGCCGCCGGGCTTGGCGCGCAGCGGGAAGATGTGGCCGGGCCGCACGAAGTCGGAGGGCTCGTGGTGTCCGCCGGCGAGCATCCGCAGGGTGGTGGCGCGGTCCGCGGCGGAGATGCCGGTGGTGACGCCGTGCGCGGGGGACGCGTCGACGGAGACGGTGAAGGCCGTGCGCATCGACTCGGTGTTGTGCTCGACCATCTGCGGGAGTTCGAGGCGCTCCAGTTCGTCGCCCTCCATGGGGGCGCAGATCAGGCCGCGGCACTCGCTCATCATGAAGGCGACGACCTCGGGGGTGGCCTTCTCGGCGGCGATGACGAGGTCGCCCTCGTTCTCGCGGTCCTCGTCGTCGACGACGACGACGGGCCGGCCGGCGGCGATGTCGCGGATGGCCTGCTCGACGGGGTCGAGGGCGAGGTCGCCGTCCCAGACGTGAAGCGCGCTCATGCGTGTGCTCCTTCCAGAGCGACGGGCGTACGGGTCCGGAGCCACCAGTCACGCAGGCCCCACAGGACGAGCGCGCCGTAGATGACGTAGACGAAGCCGGAGAAGGCATAGCCGTTGGCGAAGTTCAGGGGGACGCCGACCAGGTCGACGAGGAGCCAGGCGAACCAGAACTCGACCATGCCCTTGGCCTGGGCGTACATGGCCACGATGGTGCCGACGAAGATGTACGCGTCGGGCCAGGGGTCCCAGGACAGGCTCGGGTACGCCTGGAAGAGCAGGGCCACCGCGACGGTGCCGGCGGCCGCCGTGACGAGCATGGCGGCGCGCTCGGGCCAGGAGGCGAAGCGCACGGCTATGTGGCCGTCCCCACCGAGGCCCTTGCGGCGCTGCCACTGCCACCAGCCGAAGAGCGCCACGACCATCACGACGACCTGCTTGCCGGCGCTGCCGGTCAGATGGCCGAAGAAGGCGCCGAAGAGGATGAGGCCGGCGAGGAACTGCACGGGCCAGGTCCAGACGGAGCGGCGCCAGCCGAGGGTGAGGGCGACGAGGCCGAAGATGTTGCCGACCATGTCCGACCAGATGATGTGCTGGTCGAAGAGGGTGAACGCCTCGGAGTTGAGCCAGCTCACTTGTCGCTCTCCTTGGCGTTCGGGCCGAGCAGTCGCTCGACGTACTTGGCGATGACGTCCACTTCGAGGTTGACCGGGTCGCCGGGCTGCTTGATGCCGAGCGTGGTCAGGTCGAGGGTGGTGGGGATGAGGCTGATGGTGAACCAGTCGTCGGTGACCTCGACGACGGTGAGGCTGACGCCGTCGACGGTGATCGAGCCCTTCTCGACGACGTACCGGGAGAGGTGGGCGGGCAGACCGACCTTGACGAGTTCCCAGTGCGCGGACGGGGTCCGCTCCAGGATCGTGCCGGTGCCGTCCACGTGGCCCTGGACGATGTGACCGCCGAGGCGGCCGCCGACGGCCATGGGCCGCTCCAGGTTGACGCGGGAGCCGGTCCCGAGGGCGCCGAGGCTGGACCGCTTGAGGGTCTCGGCCATGACGTCGGCGGTGAACTCTCCGTCGCCGAACTCGACGACCGTGAGACAGACACCGTTGACGGCGATGGAGTCGCCGTGCTGGGCGCCTTCCGTGACCAGGGGGCCGCGCAGCCGGAAGCGGGAGGCGTCCTCCAGCTGCTCGACGGCGACGACCTCGCCCAGTTCTTCGACGATTCCGGTGAACACGGTCAGGCTCCCTTGAGGGTGGCGGTGATACGAAGGTCGGATCCGATGCGGACGGTCTCGGTGATGTCGAGCCGCAACGCGTCGGTGATGGTGCTGATTCCCCCGCCGGCGAGGGCGTTCGGGCCCGCGCCGAGGAGGACGGGGGCGAGATAGCCGACGACCTGGTCGACGGCTCCCGCCGCGACGAAGGCGCCCGCGAGGGTGGGGCCGCCCTCGAGGAGGACGGAGCGGACGCCACGGGTGTGGAGGGCGTCCAGGAGGGCGGGTACGGACAGGCCGCGCCCGGCCCGGGGAAGGCGTACGACGTCGACGCCGCCGACGGGGGTCGTGGCGTCCTCGGCGATCGCGATCAGGGTCGGGGCCGCGTCGTCCAGGACCCGGGCGCCCGGCTTCACGGCGCCGGCCTCGGTGTCGACGACGACCCGCAGCGGCTGCACGGCCCCCTCCACGCCGCGTACGGCCAGATGGGGGTCGTCGGTGCGGGCGGTGCCGGAGCCGACCACGACGGCGTCGGACTCGGCGCGCAGCCGGTGGACGTCGGCGCGGGACTCGGCGGAGGTGATCCAGCGGGAGGTGCCGTCGGCGGCGGCGATCCGGCCGTCGAGGGTGGCGCCGTACTTCCAGCGGACGAAGGGGCGGCCGCGGCGCACGGAGGTGAGCCAGGCGATGTTGACGGCCTCGGCCTCGTCGTCCAGGAGGCCCTGAGCGACCTCCACGCCCGCGGCGCGCAGGGTGTCGGCGCCGCCGGTGGCCTGCGGGTTCGGGTCGCCGACGGCGTAGACGACCCGGCCGATCCCGGCCTCGATCAGGGCCTGGGCGCAGGGGCCGGTGCGGCCGGTGTGGTTGCAGGGTTCGAGGGTGACGTACGCGGTGCCGCCGCGGGCCAGGACGCCGGCCTCGCGCAGGGAGTGGACCTCGGCGTGCGGGCCGCCTGCGCGCCGGTGGAAGCCCTCGCCGACCTGGTGGCCGGAGGCGTCGGTGATGACGCAGCCGACGACGGGGTTGGGGCTGGTGGCGCCGAGACCGCGCGCGGCGAGCTCGACGGCGCGTCGCATGGCGGTGATGTCGGCCTGCTGGGCCACCGGGTCCTCCTGCCTCTTCGGGCACGGACTCCGGGGCCTGTCGATGACGACAGAGAGCGGAACGACACCTCGCGCAGGGTGCGCCGAGGCCGCGTCCTGCGGGTACGCCGATCGGTTTCGACACGGCGACCAGCGGACGTACGGCCGGCACACCCCTGACAGGGGTCGCCCGCCGCGCACTGCCTCCCATCCGGACTTTCACCGTCGGTCCAGGAATCTCACCTGGTCAACCGGCCGCTGGCTGCGGACGGGTCGCGGACTATACCGCCGGTTCGGAATTACACCGACCCCGGAGTGCGCTGCTGCTGATACAGGGCCAGTGTGCCACGAGCCGCGCGAGGCGATGTGGCCGAGTCCCTGTGGTCTGGCTCACAGAATCCCACAGAACTCTTCTTTGGTCCAGACCTATTGACGCACTGGTCTAGTCCTCTTAATCTCCGTGTCACCTCCTAGGAACGGTCCGGCGGCGTGCGCACTCCACGGGCCCAACACGACCCACCCCCTTGTTCGTTGTGTTTCATGACCTCCCCAGGAGGACCTGATCGTGTTGTCCCCCACCGCGAAAAGAGCCTCGCTGCTCTCCTCCGGCGCGGCCGTCGCCGGACTGCTGCTCAGTTCGCTCTCCGGCGGCGTCTCGTACGCGGCCGACAACGAGTCCTGTCGCCCCGACGGGCTCTACAAGACCCCGGGCGTCGACGTCCCGTACTGCTCGGTCTACGACACCGAGGGCCGCGAGAAGATGGGCGCGGACCACCAGCGCCGGGTCATCGGCTACTTCACCGGCTGGCGCGACGGCAAGAACGGCCAGCCCGCGTACCTGGCCAAGGACATCCCGTGGGAGAAGATCACCCACATCAACTACGCCTTCGGCCACATCGGCGGCGACAACAAGCTCTCCGTCGGCACGGACGGCCCGAACAACGCCGCCACCGGAATGACCTGGCCCGGTGTCGCCGGCGCGGAGATGGACCCCTCGTTCTCCTACAAGGGCCACTTCAACCTGCTCAACAAGTTCAAGAGGCAGCACCCGAACGTGAAGACGCTGATCTCGGTCGGCGGCTGGGCCGAGACCGGCGGCTACTTCGCGGACAACGGCGACCGGGTCAACTCCGGCGGCTTCTACTCGATGGCCACCAACGCCGACGGCTCGGTGAACCAGGCCGGCATCGACACCTTCGCCGCCTCGTCCGTCGACTTCATCCGCAAGTACGGATTCAACGGCGTCGACATCGACTACGAGTACCCGACGACCATGAAGGACGCCGGCAACCCGCTCGACTGGCAGTTCGCCAACGCGCGCCGCGCCGGACTCGTGCAGGGCTACGCGGCCCTCATGAAGTCCCTGCGCGAGAAGCTGGACGTCGCGGGCGCCGCCGACGGCAAGCACTACCTGCTGACCGTCGCCGCCCCCTCCTCCGGCTACCTGCTGCGGGGCATGGAGACCTTCCAGATGCAGAAGTATCTGGACTACGTCAACATCATGTCCTACGACCTGCACGGCGCCTGGAACGAGTACGTCGGCCCCAACGCCTCCCTCTTCGACGACGGCAAGGACGGCGAGCTCGCCGCCGCCAACGTCTACGGCTCGGCGCAGTACGGGAACATCGGCTACCTCAACACCGACTGGGCCTACCACTACTTCCGCGGCTCGATGCCGGCCGGCCGGATCAACATCGGCCTGCCCTACTACACCCGCGGCCACAAGAACGTGCAGGGCGGCACCGACGGTCTGTGGGGCAAGGCCTCCGCGACCACCTGCCCCGCCGGAGCCGGTCTGACCAAGTGCGGTGACGGCGCCGTCGGCATCGACAACCTGTGGCACGACAAGGACACCAACGGTGTCGAGTCGCCCGCCGGGTCCAACCCGATGTGGCACGCCAAGAACCTCGAGAAGGGGATCGTCGGCGACTACGTCACGCAGTACGGCTTCCCGGCCAACACCACCCTGACCGGCACCTACGCCCGCAAGTACGACTCGACCCTGGTCGCGCCGTGGCTGTGGAACGCGCAGAAGAAGGTCTTCCTCTCCACCGAGGACGAGCAGTCCGTGGGCGCCAAGGCCGACTACGTGGTCGACAAGGGCATCGGCGGCACGATGGTCTGGGAGATGGCCGGCGACTACGCCTGGAACGCCGCCAAGGGCCAGTACGAGATGGGCTCCACGCTCACCTCGCTGATGTACGACAAGTTCAAGGCGGCCACCCCGTACGGCGCGAAGAAGTCGAACAAGGCGCTGCCGACCCAGGCCGTGAAGATCGACACCCAGTTCACCGAGTTCAAGCTGGGCGACTCGAACTACCCGATCACCCCGAAGATCAAGATCACCAACAACACGGCGACGGCCCTGCCCGGCGGCACGGAGTTCCAGTTCGACTACGGCACCTCGGCCCCGAGCAACGCCTCCGACCAGTCGGGCTTCGGCACGAAGGTCATCAGCAGCGACCACACGGGCAGCAACGTGGGCGGCCTGAAGGGCGACTTCCACCGCGTCTCCCTGAAGCTCCCGGCCTGGCAGTCGCTGGCCCCCGGCGCCTCGGTCGACCTGGCGTTCAACTACTACCTGCCGGTGTCCACCCCCTCCAACTGGACGGTGAACATCAACGGCACGACGTACGCCCTCGCCGGTGACCTGGCGCGCGGTACGACGGTGGTGGAGCCGGGCACGACGACCCCGCCGACCACCCCGCCGACCACGCCTCCCACCACCCCGCCGACGACGCCGCCGACGACTCCCCCGACCACGCCTCCGACGACGCCGCCCACGGGCTGCGGCACGGTCCCGGCGTACGTGGCCGGCACGATCTACAACGCGGGCAACGAGGTCTCCCACAACGGCCGCAAGTACAAGGCCCAGTGGTGGACCCAGAACGAGACGCCGGGCACGACCGGCGACTGGGGCGTCTGGAAGGACCTCGGTCCCTGCTGACCCCACCCCTCTGATCCCCCGGCGGCGGAATCTCACAGCCCTTGCCGCCGCCGGGCACCCCCAGCGCCGCGCCCCCCTGTCCGGGGCGCGGCGCCTCCGCGTGTACGGCCGCCCCGGTCGGTCCGCGTGTGCGGTCCCGGCACGTGCCGGTCGTACGGCTGCCCGGCGCGTTCCGGTTGTACGGCCGCCCCGGCACCGTTCCGCGTGTGCGGTCCGCGGCCGGGGCGGTCAGGCTGGAGGCATGAGCACGATCCTGGTCACCGGCGGCACGGGAACCCTCGGCCGGCCCGTCTGCGAGCGGCTGCGCGCGGACGGCCACGAGGTAAGGGTCCTCAGCAGGCACTCGCCCCCCTACGCGGTCGACCTGCGCAAAGGCGGCCCGCTGCTCGACCGGGCGGTCGACGGGGCGGACGCGGTCGTCCACTGCAGCAACATCCTGCGCGGCGACAAGGAGGCCGCCCGCCTCCTGATCGAGGCCGCGCGGCGGGCCGGCGTGCCGCACCTGCTGTACATCTCGATCGTCGGCGTCGACCGGGTGCCGCTCGGCTACTACCGGACCAAGTACGCGGTGGAGCGCATGATCCAGGGCTCGGGCATCGGCTGGACGCTGCTGCGCGCCACCCAGTTCCACGACCTGATCCTCCAGCTGCTCCAGGGCCTCGCCAGACCGCCCGTGATGCTGCTGCCCAGGGAGGTCCGGGACCAGCCCCTGGAGGTGACGGAGGCGGCCGCGCGCCTCGCCGAACTGGCCGCGGGACCCCCGGCGGGCCGGGTGGAGGACATGGGCGGCCCCGAGATCCGCACCTTCGCCGAGCTCGCCCGCTCCTATCTCGGTGCGAGCGGACGCCGGCGCCGTCTCGTGGAGGTGCCGCTGCCGGGCGGAACGTACCGGGGGCTGCGGCGGGGCGAGCACCTGGCACCGGACCGCGCGGTGGGCACGGTGACGTTCGACGAGTTCCTGGCGCGGCGCTTCGGGAGACCGGAGGAGACCCCCTAGGGGGTCTCCGGAGAGTCCCTAGAGCCCGGCCGTCGGCGGGCCGAAGAGCGCGTCCTGGGCCGCGTCGCGGGCGAGGAGCAGGGCGCCGCGCAGGACGGCCGCGTCACCCAGGGCCGTCGGGCGGATCTCCGTACGGAGCGGGGAGAGGGAGGCCAGTTCCGACTCCACGCGCGCGGCGAGTCCGGCGCCGCCCTGGTGGCCGGTCTCCCCGGCGAGGACCACGCAGCCGGGGTCCAGGACGGAGACGACCGCGGCCGCTCCGACGGCGAGGCGGCGGGCGAGGGCGTCGAGGAACGGGTCGTGGTCCGAGGCGAGCGCCTCCGCCGGGTCCAGGCCGTGGGCGGTGGCGAGGGACCCGACGGCGGCCGCGCAGGCCAGCTCGTGGAAGCCGCCGTCGCAGCCGGTGGCGGAGGGGAGCCCCGAGGTGCCGGGGACCGGCAGGAAGCCGATCTCGCCCGCGCCGCCCGAGGCCCCGCGGCGCAGCCGGCCGTCGAGGACGAGGGAGGCGCCGACGCCCTGGCCGAGCCAGAGGAGGACGAAGTCCTCCCGGTCGCGGGCCGCGCCCTCGCGCAGTTCGGCGACGGCGGCGAGGTTGGTCTCGTTCTCGACCAGGACGTGGGCGGTCAGCCGTTCCTGGAGGACTCCGACGAGCCGCCGGTGCCAGGCGGGCAGTCCCGAGGAGTCGCGGAGGTCGCCGGTGGCCGGGTCGATGAGGCCGGGGGCTCCGACGGCCACGCTGTGCAGCCGGTCGGCGCCCGCCTCCTTCACGGTGCGTTCCAGGAGAGTGACCGCCTTCTCGACGGCCGGCCCGGTGCCGCTGTCGTCGCCGACCGGGACGGAGGCCTCGGCGAGGGTGGTGCCGAGCAGGTCCGCGACGGTGACGGAGACGGAGCTGGTGCGCACGTCGAGGGCGGCGAGGTGCGCGCGGTCGGCGACGAGCCCGTACAGCTTGGCGTTGGGGCCCCTTCGCTCGGCGCCGGACTCCCCCACGACATGGACGAGCCCGGAGTCCTGGAGGCGCTCGACGAGATCGGCGACGGTGGGCCGGGAGAGTCCGGTGAGGGTCTTGAGCTGAGTGGCCGTCAACGGGCCTTCGTCCTGGAGCAGTCGCAGGGCGAACCGGTCGTTGATGGCTCGTGCCGTGCTCGGGGATGCGGCCATGCGGCGATCCTCTCAGACGCGGGCCCGGCAAGGACGCCATCCCGGCGTCTATTTATCAGGCAGGGTTCCTGATAGTTTACCGGCCACACCACGAACCAGGGAGGGCCCATGGCGGCGGAGACCGTCACCAGCACCCAACGACTGCGGCGGGCGCGCTTCGCCATCGCCGCCGTCTTCTGCGTCCACGGCGCCGTGACCGGCAGTTTCGCCACCCGTATCCCCTGGATCCAGGAGCACGCGGGCGTCAGCGCGGGACAACTCGGACTCGCCCTCGCCTTCCCCGCACTCGGCGCCTCCGTCGCGATGCCGCTCGCCGGGGCGATCTCCCACCGCTTCGGCGCCCGGACGGCGCTCCGCGGGCTGCTCACCCTGTGGACTCTCGCCCTGACGCTGCCCGCGCTCGCCCCGAACATCTGGGGCCTGTGCGGGGCGCTCTTCGTGTACGGCGCCACCGCCGGCATGTCCGACGTGGCGATGAACGCGCTGGGCGTCGAGACCGAGAACCGGCTCGGCAAGTCCATCATGTCGAGCCTGCACGGCATGTGGAGCGCGGGCGCCCTCATCGGCTCCGCCGCCGGCACGGTCGCCGCGCACCTCGGCGGCGACGCCCGGCTCCACCATCTGATCGCGGCCCTGGTCCTGACCGCCCTCGGTCTGTTCTTCTGCCAGGGCGTGCTCGACCTCCGCAGCACTCCCGAGGAGGACCCGCCGCCGCGCTTCTCGCTGCCGCCGAAGTCCGCGCTGATCATCGGCGCGATCGGCTTCTGCGCGGTCTTCGCGGAGGGTGCCAGCCTCGACTGGTCGGCCGTCTACCTCCGGGACGAACTGGGCAGCTCCGCCGGTCTGGCGGCCGCCTCGACGACCGCCTTCGCACTGACGATGACCGTGGCGCGCCTCGTCGGCGACCGGGTCGTGGACCGCTTCGGCGCGGTGCGCACGGTACGGGTCGGGGGCGCCGTCGCCACCCTCGGCGGGGCGATGGTCGTCCTGGCCCCGCACGCCGCCGTCGCCATGGCCGGTTTCGGTCTCATCGGACTCGGAGTCGCCGTCGTCGTCCCGCTCGCCTTCGCCGCGGCCGGACGCAGCGGCCCGAACCCCAGCCAGGCCATCGCGGGCGTCGCCACCATCACGTACACGTCGGGGCTCATCGCCCCTTCCGCGATCGGTGGCATCGCGGACGCCACCTCGCTGGTCTTCTCGTTCGGTCTGGTCACCCTGCTCGCGCTGGGGCTGGTCGTCGGCGCGGGGGTCCTCAGGACCGGTGGGACCGGTGGGACCGACGGGCACGAGCCGACGCCCGAGGCGGGCACGAAGGGCGGAGCCCCGGCCAAGAGCTCCGGCCCGGTCGCCTAGGGGGTGGCGCGGCAGGTGTCGCGGCGGGCGGCCCCCAGGAGCGGCCCGCCACCCGCCGCGACCGCTCCGACCTGCGGTGACGCATACCATGTGGCTGATCTTTTGCGGTCACGACGCGGCCGCCGACACCGAAGAACGGGAGCTGCCTCATGAACCTCGGCGTGCGCTGGACCCTGCACGGCGACGGGAAGACACCCGCTCCCGGAGCCGTCGTCCGTCCGGACGAACGGCTCTCCTGGCCCCGTACGGTCGGCCTCGGCGCCCAGCACGTCGTCGCCATGTTCGGCGCCTCCTTCGTCGCCCCGGTCCTCATGGGTCTCGACCCGAACCTCGCGATCATGATGTCCGGTGTCGCGACCGTGATCTTCCTCCTCGCGACCCGCGGCACCGTCCCCTCGTACCTGGGCTGCTCGCTCTCGTTCGTCGGTGTCGCCGCCGCCATCCGGGCCTCCGGCGGCAGCAGCGCCACCGTGACCGGCGCGGTCCTCGTCGTCGGCGCGGTCCTCTTCCTCGCCGGTCTCGCGGTCCGCAGGTTCGGCGCGCGGATCATCCACGCGGCGATGCCCCCGATCGTCACCGGCGCCGTCGTCATGCTGATCGGCTTCAACCTGGCCCCGGTCACCGCGTCGACGTACTGGCCGCAGGACCAGTGGACGGCCCTCCTCGTGATGCTGTTCACCGGCCTCGCCGTCGTCTGTCTGCGCGGCTTCTGGTCGCGGATCGCGATCTTCCTCGGCCTGATCTTCGGCTACGCCGTCTCCTGGGTCTTCGACCTGGTCTTCGGCAAGATCGACTCGATGTCCCCGAGCGGCCAGGTCACCGAGCACTGGAGGCTCGACCTCTCCGGCGTCTCGAAGGCCGACTGGATCGGTCTGCCCTCGTTCCACGGGCCGAGCTTCGAGTGGTCCGCGATCCTGGTCGCGCTGCCCGTCGTCATCGCCCTGATCGCGGAGAACGCCGGACACGTCAAGGCCGTCGGCGAGATGACCGGGGACAACCTGGACGACAAGCTCGGCACCGCGATCGCCGCCGACGGCGCCGCCTCGATGCTGTCGACGGCCGTGGGCGGCCCGCCGAACACCACGTACTCGGAGAACATCGGCGTCATGGCCGCCACCCGGGTCTACTCGACGGCCGCCTACTGGGCCGCGGCCGGCTTCGCCCTGCTCTTCGGCCTCTGCCCGAAGTTCGGCGCGATCGTCGCCGCGATCCCCGGCGGAGTCCTCGGCGGCATCACCGTCATCCTGTACGGCATGATCGGCCTGCTCGGCGCCCAGATCTGGATCAACGCCAAGGTGGACCTGCGCAACCCGCTGAACCTGGTCCCGGCCGCCGCCGGCATCATCATCGGCGTCGGCGGGGTGAAGCTGACCTTCACGGACACCTTCGAACTGGGCGGCATCGCGCTCGGCACGATCGTCGTCATCACCGGCTACCACGTGCTGCGGGCCTTCGCCCCGGCCCACCTCAAGGAACAGGAGCCGCTGCTCGACTCCGGCACCAGCTCGTACGAGGGCACGGCGGGCGAGGGCGCGGCGGGCCGGAGCGCGGCGGGCCGGAGCGCGTCCGGTGAGAGCACGTCGGGCCAGGACCCGCTGTCGAAGAACTGAGTGATTCGCCCGTTCTGGGTAAGCCGGGCCCGGGGAGTTCCCTCCCGGGCCCGACGGCTGGGAGCCTGCCCTCATGGCGCAGACCCAGCAGATCGGGCAGAACCGGCGGATCGGGCAGAGCGATCGGGCCGAACGGATCGACCGGATCGACCGGATCGACCGGATCGACCGGATCGACCGGATCGACCGGATCGGCCTGGAACTCGGGGAGTTCCAGGCCGTCGATCCCGTGGTGGACCGCATGCGGGCGCTCCGTTCGGCCTGGCATCCGACCGACGGGGTCGCCGTCTTCAACCGGGTCTATCTGACCGTCACCGAGGAGATCGGCCACGCGATCGAGGCGGGCGGCTTCGCCGACAGGCGGGCCGCCGCCACCCTCGACGTGCGGTTCGCCGAGCGGTACCTCGCGGCGGTCGACTCCCTCGCCACCGGCCGCCCCGCCCCCGCCTGCTGGCGGCCCCTCTTCCACTCCCGGCGGCATCCCGGCGTACGGCCGCTGCAGTTCGCGCTGGCCGGGATCAACGCCCACATCGGCCACGACCTGGCTCTCGCGGTGGTCGACGCCAGCCGGATCCTGGAGTGCGCGCCGGCCGACCTGGAGGACGAGTTCGACCGGGTCGGCGACATCCTGGTCCTGCTCGAGGAGCGCATCCGGGAGGAACTGATGCCGGGCCCGGATCTCCTGGAGATCGCGGACCCGCTGACGCATCTGCTCGGCTGCTGGAGCCTGGACCGGGCCCGCGACGGGGCCTGGCTGGCGGCGCGCTCGCTCTGGCAGCTGCGCGGCCTTCCCGAGCTGGCCGAGGAGTTCACGGAACGCCTCGACCGCTCGGTGGGCCTGGTGGGGCGGATGCTGCTCACCCCCCTGACCAGGCCCTGAACCGGGTGCCTCAGTCCTCCGGCAGCTCGACCGGGGCGATCTCGTCGTACACGTCGCCCGGACCGGGGTTGGTACCGTCGGTGGAGCCGCCGAAGTGGTGCATCACGCCCCAGACCGCGTTGAGCGCCGTCTGCACCGCGCCCTCGGCCCAGCCGGCCGTCCAGGAGATGTCGTCGCCCGCGAGGAAGATGCCCCGCTTGTCCTCGGGGAGGCGGTCCTGCATGAAGTGGGTGAAGAGGCGCCGCTGGTAGCGGTAGTGGCCCGGCAGGTTGGCCTTGAAGGCGCCCATGAAGTAGGGCTCGTTCTCCCAGGAGACCGTCACCGGGTTGCCGATGATGTGCTTCCGGATGTCGACCTTCGGGTAGATCTCGCCGAGCGACTTCAGCATGACCTCCATCCGCTCGTTCGCGGACAGCGGGAGCCACTTCAGGCTGTCGTCGCACCAGGTGTACGACAGGCAGATGGTGGCCGGCTTGTCCGGACCGTCGTCCAAGAGGTACGTGCCGCGGGTCATGCGGTCGGTGAGCGTCATCGACATGACGTCCCGGCCGGTCTCCTCGTCCTTGTCCAGCCAGAACGGCCGGTCCACCGGCACGAAGAGCTTCGAGGACTCCATGTAGTGGGTGCGCTCGATCGCCGTCCAGTGGTCGATCGGGAAGAGCGAGTCGTCGCAGGCGATCTTGGAGAGCAGCATCCAGGACTGGGCGGTGAAGATCGCCGCGGGGAAGGTGCGGATGTCGCCGGAGGCGTCGGTGACGGTGATCCGGTTGCCGGCGGTCCGGTTCAGCCGGGTCACGGCCGGCTTCGGGGTGCCCTCGTGCAGGGAGCTGAGCGAGGTGCCCTGCGCCCAGTGGACGATCTTCTCCGGCTCGCGCTCCCACAGGCGCAGCGGCAGCTGCTGCGAGCCGCCGACGATGCCGCGGTGGTGGTCGTCCGCCTCGGTGTAGACGACGCGGAGGATCTCCAGGATGGAGTTCGGGAAGTCGGTGTCCCAGCCGCCGGTGCCGAAGCCGACCTGGCCGAAGATCTCGCGGTGCCGGAAGGACTTGAAGGACTCCGACTCGCAGAGGAAGCCGTAGAAGGTCTGGTTGTCGAGCTTCTCGACCAGCTTGGACCAGATCTCGCGGATGCGCGGGACGTCGCGCTCGCGCATGGCCTGGTTCATGTCGGAGAAGTCGGCGCCCTCGTCCAGACAGGCGTTCCACGCGTTCATCACGTCGCGGTAGACCTGCGGAAGGTCGTCGACGGTGGTGGCGTAGTGCGACTCGCCCTTGAGGTCGACGACGGTCGACGGGGTCGACTCGGCCAGCGGGTTGGGGAAGGGCGTGGTCTCCAGGTCGACCAGGTCGATGTAGTGCTGGAGCGCGGTCGAGGAGGGCGGGAAGCGCATGGCGCCCATCTCCGCGGTGAGACCCTCGGTGGCGGTGCCCTCGAAGCCGACGGTGCGCAGTCGGCCGCCGATCTGGTCGGCCTCGTAGACGACGGGCTTGAGGCCCATCTTCATCAGCTCGTACGCGGCGATGATGCCGGAGAGCCCGCCGCCGATGACGGCGACCTCGGTGCCGTGCTCGGTCGCGGGTATCTGGCCGAGCCCGGCCGGGTGGGCCAGGAAGTCGTCGTAGGCGTACGGGAAGTCCGGACCGAACATGGTGATCGGCGGCTGGCCGTCGCTGTGGGGGACGGCGGTCGTGGGCACCGTGGACGTCATGGGGTACGGACTCCTTGCACGGAAAAGATGAGGCAGGTCGGGAAGGCGGGGAGCGGGCTGCTCAGACGAGGGGGCCGTAGAGACCCGGGCGCCGGTCGCGGAGGTAGGGGTTCTCCGCGCGGGAGGCCGCCAGGAAGTCGGGGTCGACATCGCCGACGACGAGATCCTCGCCCCGCCCGGCCCGGGCGCGGGCGGTGCCGTCGGGGCCGGCCAGCGTGGAGAGGCCGACGAACTCGAAGTCGCCCTCGGGGCCGGTCCGGTTGGCGTACGCGATGTAGAGCTGGTTCTCGAAGGCGCGGACCGGCACCACGGACAGGGGCACGATCTCGGCGGGGTGCATGAGCGCGGTCGGTACGAGGAGGAGGTCCGTACCGGCCAGCGCGTGCGCCCGCACGTTCTCCGGGAACTCGACGTCGTAGCAGATCATCATGCCGACGGTGAGGCCGTCGAGCTCCGCCTGGACGACGGCCCGCTCCCCGGGGGTGAACCACTTCAGCTCGAAGTCACCGAAGAGATGGGTCTTGCGGTACCGCGCGAGCGGGACGCCGTCGGCGCCGATGAGCTGCGCGGAGTTGTACAGGACCCCGTGTCGCCCGGTGTCGCGCTCCGGGTAGCCGTAGCCGACGGCCAGGCCGTGGCGCACGGCGATCGCCGCGACGGCGCGGGCGGAGGGGCCGTCGGCCGGCTCGGCCAGGCGCGCCATGTCGGCGCCGATGGCGTAGCCGGTGAGGAACAGCTCGGGAGCGAGCAGCACACCCGCTCCGGCGGCCGCGGCGCGGGCGGCGGCCTCGTCGAGGATCTTGAGGTTGCCGGCCACGTCACCGAGTTCTCCGGAGCTCTGGAGCAGGGCGGTGCGCAGCGCGGGCATGCGTGATCCTCGGGGGGTCGGAGTACAAGGGGAAGACGTCAAAAACGGTACGGTTTCGCGCCGCGTCGGGACAAGACGGCAGCGTTGCGGACCGACCGTCGAACCGTTGCGCGATCCCCGGCCACCACGGCGATTCGTTGCGTACGGCTCCGCCCGGCGGCGTAGACCTCCCCCGCCGCGCGGCGGAGGCGAGGACCGTTCTCCGGCGCGACGTCCCGGCGCGGCCCGCGCGGAAGAGTGGTCCTCGTCCGGACGACCTGCCGGACGACCTGCCGAAGGGACCGGAACACCATGAACCGTCGTACGAAGACCGTCGCCGTCGCCGCCGCCATTCTGCTCACGCTGGGGGCCGGGGGCATCGCCGCCGCGTCGGCGGACGGCGCTCCCGCTCCTGCCGCCGCCCCCGCCGCCGTCTCGGAGGCCGCCGCGCTGACCGGCACGGCCAAGCTCCACCGGCCGGCCGGTGACGACATCACGTTCACCTTCGACGCGCACCTGGCGGAGAAGAACCGGCAGGATCCGATGAAGGCCACCGGTACGTTCCGCTTCAGCCACTACAAGGGGGACTGGGGCGGATACGCGAAGGTGAAGGTCGACTGCCTCACCACGGGCGGCAAGGTGGCCGTCGTGTCGGGTGTGGTCGTGGAGACCGACGTGAAGGAGTTCCGGAAGGCGCGCGTCGGCGTCACGGTGCACGACGACCCCGCGGGCGACCGGCTCGGCTACACGTGGATGACCGCCGACCCGCAGAAGGACAAGGTGCCGCCGTGCATCAGCGGCGCGCCGTTCGAGAAGGTCGAGAAGGGTACGGGCGACTTCGAGGTCGTGCCCTGGGAGTTCGTCTACCCGACCGAATAGACCGCCCCACGGGGGTGGGCGGGCGAAGGGCGGTGCGGGAACCACGGCCCGCACCGCCCCGACGGCCGGTGTCCCCGCCGGGTTACGCGGGCGAGCCCGAGGAGAAGCGCCGCAGCAGCGGCGAGAGCACCAGGACGGACTTGGTCCGCTCCACGAAGGGTTCGCCCGCGATCCGCTCCAGGACCCGCTCGAAGTGGCGCATGTCCGAGGCGAAGACCTGGACGACGGCGTCCGCGTCACCGGTGACGGTCGACGCGGACACCACCTCGGGATACCGCTCCAGACCTCGCCGGATGTCGTCCGGCGAGGTGTTGTGGCGGCAGTAGATCTCGACGAAGCCCTCGGTCTCCCAGCCGAGCGCCGCCGGGTCCACCCGTACGGTGAAGCCGGTGATGGCGCCTTCGGCCCGCAGCCGGTCCACCCGCCGCTTGACGGCGGGGGCGGAGAGTCCGACGAGGGAACCGATGTCGGCGTAGGAGCGACGGGCGTCCTCCGCGAGGGCGTGGACGATGCGTTCGTCGAGGTCGTTGAGTCGCACTACGGGTGGATCACTTCTCTGCTGATGCTGCTGACGCTGCGGTGGCCAGTCGGGAGCGGCGCATGCCGTACAGGAAGTAGAACACGAGCCCGGCGGCCATCCAGCAACCGAAGACCACCCAGGTGACCGCGTCCAGGCTGAACATGTTGTACACGCAGAACAGGAAGCCCAGGATCGGGAAGGTCCAGCCGAGCGGCACGCGGAAGGTGCGGTCCATGGCCGGGCGCGTCTTGCGGAGCACGATCACCGCGATGTTGACCAGGGCGAAGGCGAACAGGGTGCCGATGCTGGTGGCGTCGACGAGCTTGCCCAGCGGGATGACGGAGGCGAGGGCGCCGCAGAACAGCGACACGAGGACGGTGTTCACCCGCGGGGTGCCGGTCTTGGCGTTGACCTTGCCGAAGACCTTGGGCACGAGACCGTCGCGGGACATCGCGAAGAGCACCCGGGTCTGGCCGTAGAGCACGGTGAGCACGACGCTGGCGATCGAGATGACGGCGCCGGCGGCGAGCAGGGTGCCCCAGAACTTCTGGCCGCTGACGTCGTTCATGATCGCGGCGAGCGTGGCCTCGGAGCCGTCGAAGTCCTTCCAGTTCCACGCGCCGACGGCGACGGCCGCGACCAGGACGTAGAGGACCGTGACGATGAGCAGCGAGAGCATGATCGCGCGGGGGAGGTCGCGCTTCGGGTCCTTCGCCTCCTCGCCGGCGGTGGAGGCGGCGTCGAAGCCGATGTACGAGAAGAAGAGGCTCGCGCCGGCGGCGCTGACGCCGGCCATGCCGAGCGGCATGAAGTCGGCGTAGTTGCCGGACTTGAAGCCCATGAAGCCGATGGCGCAGAAGAGCACGAGCGCGGCGATCTTCACGAAGACCATGATCGTGTTGACCACGGCGGACTCACGGGCGCCGCCGAGCAGGAACACCATGGCGAGCAGCACCACGATGAGGCCGGGCAGGTTGATCACGCCGCCCTCGCCGGGGGCGGAGGAGAGCACGTCGGGGATGGTGACCCCGATGGTTCCGTCGAGCAGCTCGTTGAGGTACTCGCCCCAGCCGACGGCCACGGCGGCCACGGAGACGCCGTACTCCAGGACCAGGCACCAGCCGCAGACCCAGGCGACGAGTTCACCCATCGTTGCGTAAGCGTACGAGTACGAGGAGCCCGCGACCGGTATGGTGCCGGCCAATTCGGCGTACGAGAGCGCCGAGAAGAGGGCCGTGAGGCCGGCGATGACGAAGGCGAGGGTGACCGCGGGGCCGGCCTTGGGGACGGCGTCACCGAGGACGACGAAGATGCCGGTGCCGAGCGTGGCACCGATGCTGATCATGGTCAGCTGCCACATGGAGAGCGAGCGGCGGAGGTTGCCGCCCTCACCCTGTCCACCCTCTGCGACCAGCTGTTCCACCGGCTTGCGCCGGGTGAGTGCGCCGAGAGCGGAAGTCTTGCGGGTGGTCGATTCCTCGACCGGTGGGGCTGCGCCATGGTCCAGCACTGCGGAGGCTCCTTATCGCTGCCTGTGGGCGGGACGTGGACCGCGGCGGTACGTGGGCATGGCAAACGAGGCCCACGGGGGAGGGGAACCGCCGAGCAGGCGGTCCCCGCCACTCCTGGTACGAGGCATGAGCCTAAGGGTCCGGGGTTCGCACTCGTAATGCAGGGTTGTTGCGCACTGTCGGATGATCATTGCGCGCTTGGGGCGCAGACGAGGAAACATTGCGCTCCCCCGCATGAATCCACACATTGGGGGTAGGAAACGGTCTCCACGCGCGCATTGACTCCTTGTGCCCCATGACCCACGCTGCGAGCCCTCGACCACCCGACGATCGGAGACCCAGGTGGGCTGGCTCGACCCGGCACCGTTCCTGCGCGGTACGGCCTGGCTGGACGGGAACCGGCCGGTACGCGCCGATCCCGACGACCTGGCGCGGTTGCCCTGGGACATCGCCGAGCGTGCCGCGCTGCCCATCGGCGTACGGATCGAGTTCACGGCAGCGCCGGGCACACGCGCGGTGGAGCTGCGCTACCGGGCCACCGTCCCGGTGCCGGACGACCCCCTCGCCTCGCTGCGCCACTGCTTCGCCCTCTGGAACGGCACGCGGCTCGTCGGCGAGACCTGCGCGGCCCCGGCCGCGGAGGCCACCGTGACGCTCCCGCTGCCCCCGGGGGGCGGGATCTTCACCGTCCACCTCCCGGAGGGCCAGGCGCCGGTTCCGCTCGCCCTGCGGGGCCTCGGCGGCGCCCTCTCCCCCGCCCCCGTCCGGCCCCGCTGGCTGGTCCACGGCGACTCGATCACGGAGGGCTGGTGGGCGACCCGGCCGGCCCACTCCTGGCCCGCCGCGGCGGGCCGGCTGCTCGGCCTCGACCCGGTCAATCTCGGGTACGCGGGCGGGGCGCGCGGTGAACTCCCGCTCGCCGAGCACCTGGCACGGCTTCCGGGCGAGCTGGTCACCCTGGCCTTCGGCACCAACTGCTGGTCCACGGTGCCCGCGACGGCCGACTGGCTGTACGCCACCGTCCGGGCCTTCGTCGGCCTGGTCCGCCGGGGCCATCCGCGGACCCCGCTGCTGATCGTCTCGCCGGTGCTGCGCCCGGCGGCCGAACACACCCGCAACGCCCTGGGAGCGACCCTCACGGAGCTGCGCAGGGCCATGGAGCGGGCGGGCCGGGACCTGGCCGCCGAGGGCGACGGGCAGCTCCTGGTCCTCCCGGGGAGGCCACTGCTCGGCCCGGAGCACCTGGCGGACGGGCTGCACCCGAACGACCGGGGGCACGCCAGGATCGCGGCGGCGGTGGCGGAGGTCCTCGGCGGCGTCCTGGACCCGAAGCGGTCCGTCAGCCGTTCCGCGTCTCCAGGGTCCTGACCAGGAAGACGCACGCGTCGGCGTACGCGTGCGTGCGGCCGTCCGCGTCCGTGCGGCTCCAGTGGTCCGTGTAGGCGACGACGGGCGTGTAGCCGAGCCGCGCGTACAGCGCCGCCGCCCGCGGGTTGTCCCGCCCCACCCCGAGCCCCAGGACCGTCCCACCGCGCTCCCGCGTCAGCTCCTCGGCCGCGTGGATCAGGGCCGTGCCGATGCCCTGTCCCCGGAGCCCGGCCCGTACGTCGAGGCCGTTGAACTCGGGGCACTCGCCGACCTCGGCCCGCACCTCGGGGGCCGCGCAGCCGTCCCAGCGGATCTGGCCGTGCCCGACGGGCACCCCGTCCCTCCAGGCGAGCAGATACGTACCGGCCCCGGCCTCCTGGCGGGCGAACCGCTCCGCGTGGCGCGCCGGCGCCCCGGGAGCGGGGAGGTGCCGGCCGAGCAGGGGCACGTCGGCGGCACGGCAGGGCCTGATCTCCGTACGGTCCACACGATCCATGCGGCGACCGTACGGGACGACGGTGGGCCCCCGGGAAGGATTTCCCGGGGGCCCACCGATGTCGTGCGGCACTAGCTCCAGCTGGCGTGCAGCGGCTTGCCCTCGGCGTAACCGGCGGCGGACTGGATGCCGATCACGGCCTTCTCCTCGAACTCGGCGAGCGAGCCGGCACCGGCGTAGGTGCAGGAGGAACGGACGCCCGCGATGATCGAGTCGATCAGGTCCTCGACGCCCGGGCGGGCCTGGTCGAGGAACATCCGGGAGGTCGAGATGCCCTCCTCGAAGAGGCCCTTGCGGGCGCGGTCGTAGGCGGACTCCTCGCTCGTGCGGTTCTGCACGGCGCGGGCCGAGGCCATGCCGAAGGACTCCTTGTACGGACGCCCGTCGGCGGTGTGCTGGAGGTCGCCCGGGGACTCGTACGTCCCGGCGAACCAGGAGCCGATCATCACGTTGGACGCGCCGGCGGCGAGTGCCATGGCCACGTCGCGCGGGTGCCGGACGCCACCGTCGGCCCAGACGTTCTTGCCGTACTTCTTCGCCTCGGCGGCGCACTCCAGGACGGCGGAGAACTGCGGACGGCCGACACCGGTCATCATGCGCGTGGTGCACATGGCGCCGGGGCCCACACCGACCTTGATGATGTCCGCGCCGGCCTCGATGAGGTCGCGCACACCCTCGGCGGCGACGATGTTGCCGGCGACGATCGGGACCTGCGGGTCGAGCGCGCGGACGGCCTTGATCGCCGCGATCATCGACTCCTGGTGGCCGTGCGCCGTGTCGATGACGAGCGTGTCGACGCCCGCGTCGAGGAGCTGCTTGGCCTTGCCGACGAAGTCGCCGTTGATGCCGACGGCGGCGGCGATGCGCAGCTTGCCGTCGGCGTCGACGGCGGGGGTGTACAGGGTCGCGCGGAGCGCGCCCTTGCGGGTCAGGATGCCGACGAGACGGCCGTCCTTGTCCACGGCCGGGGCGTAGCGGCGGTTGGCGTGGTCGAGCGTGTTGAACGCGTCGCGCGGCTCGATGTCGGCGTCGAGGAGCAGCAGGTCCTTCGACATGACCTCGGAGAGCTGCGTGAAGCGGTCCACCCCGGAGAGGTCGGCGTCGGTGACGACACCGACGGGACGCCGGTCCTCGTCGACGACGACGGCGGCGTCGTGCGCCCGCTTGGGCAGCAGCGAGAGCGCGTCGGCGACGGTCTGGTGGGGGGCCAGGACGATCGGGGTGTCGAGCACGTGGTGACGGCTCTTGACCCACGAGATGACGTCGGTGACGACCTCGATCGGGATGTCCTGAGGGATGACGACCAGTCCGCCCCGGCGGGCGACGGTCTCGGCCATACGGCGGCCGGCGATGGCGGTCATGTTGGCCACGACCAGCGGGATGGTGGTCCCGGTCCCGTCGGGCGAGGAGAGGTCCACCGCCTGGCGGGAACCCACGGCCGAGCGGCTCGGCACCATGAAGACATCGTCGTACGTCAGGTCGTAGGGCGGCTTGACGTCATTGAGGAAACGCACGTGCTGACATCCCAGTCGTTCGGATCGGCCCCTAGGCATTTCAGCCAGGGGAAAAAGCACGTAGTTCATTCTCCCACGCCAGTACGAATACCAGCCCCGGGCGATTCATCCGAGGCTTGCGGCAGGGGCTTTGTCGGATCCTCCGAAAGACTCTCCCAGGGAGAGGAGAACCATGAGGCGGGTGGGGCTCTCGTCGACGGCCGTGGCGAAGACCTCCTGCGCGGTCCGCCACTCGCGGGGGCTCGCCCTGGCGTACTCCTGCCAGCCGGTGACGACGAGGGTGACCGGCTCGGGCAGATCGCCGAGGCAGTCGGCGAGGGCGTCCCAGTTCCGGCCGAACCAGTCGGGCAGCGCGAGGACGTCGGCGCAGCGGTCCATGAGGGCGGCCTTCTCGGTGACGCCGGTCAGGTCGAGGACGACGGGGTCGTCAATTCTCATCCGTGATCACCTCCCGGAAGGACTCGTAGTGGTCGTCGGTCCAGTAGATCTCGCCGTTCCGCCCGGTGACGATCCGGCGCGCCCCGCGGTCGCGCTCGCCGGGGGTCTTCACCGTGTACTCCCGGTAGTGGCCGCGCTCCTTCCGGGGCAGGATCCGCTCGAAGTTCGAGAAGACGGCGCCGTCCTTGGCGTACGGGTAGGGCCCTCCGCGCGCGATGAGGGCGAGCGTCCGCCGCGCCTCGGGAGGGAGGTCCGCGGCCCGCACGGTGGGGAGGCCGGAGGTACCGGTGGGTGCGGCGGCCTCGGTGTCGGCATCGGCGGTGGCATCACCGGCGGACTGGCCGGTGGCGCCGGTACGGGCGGGGGCGGCGGGGGCCGCGCCGCCGCCCGCCGAGGAGCACCCGGCCAGGAAGACACAGAGGACGAGCGCGAGGAGCACGCGCAGGGGCCGGAGCGACATGTCCCGAACATACCGTTACGGGATGGCTCCGGCCCCTTGATCGACTCGGTGGGCGGCGTTCGGCCGACGGCCGTCAACCGCTGCGTTCGGCTGCCGACGGCCACCGTGCGACCGACGGGTGGCAACGGCGCCGTGCGACCACGGGAGTCGGGTGGCGCTGTCGCTCAGCTGCCGTCCGGGTCGGTCCGGTCGAGCGCCGGGTGCGTGCCCGGGCTGGACTCGGTGAGCAGGTAGTCGGCCGCGGCGCGGTCGGTGACCAGGCTGGTGACCAGCCCGGAGCGGAGCACCGCCCCGATCGCCGCCGCCTTGCGCTGGCCGCCCGCGATCGCCACGACCTCGGGGATCCGGCGCAGCCGGTCCGCCTCGACGGTGATGCAGCGTTCGCCCAGGTCGCGGCCGACCCGCCGCCCCTCGGCGTCGAAGAGGTGCGCGGACATCTCGGCGGCGACGCCGAGCGAGGCGTAGTGGGCGCGCTCCTCGTCCGAGAGCATGTCGTGCACGGTGGAGATGCCCGGCTCCCAGGAGCCGATGGAGACGCAGGCGACCGTCACCTTGTCGAAGTACTCGAAGGCCCGCGCGATACCGGTCTGGCTGCGGAGCGCGGCCGCCGTCGCCGGGTCGGGCAGCAGCATGGGCGCGTAGATCGGGTGCGCCTCACCGCCGGAGACCTGGGCGGCACGACGTACCGCCTCGACCGAGCCGCGCTCGGCGGTCCCGGCGTCGTACACCCCGGTGAGCTGGACGACCGTGCACGGGGGCAGCCGGTCGAGGGCCGCCGCCATGTGGATGGTGGAGCGGCCCCAGGCCAGGCCCAGGACGTCGCCCTCGGTGACCAGCTCGCCGAGCAGGTCGGCCGCGACCTCGCCGAGGTTCTCCGGGTCGGGCGACTCGTCCTCGCCCTCCGCCGGGGACTCGACGACGACGGCGTGGCGGAGCCCGTAGCGGGCACGGAGCGCGTCGGAGCGTTCGGCGTCCAGCTCGGCCGGTACCCGGATCTCGATCCGTACGAGATCGCGCTCCAGGGCGGTCTCCAGGACCCGGGCCACCTTGAAGCGGCTCACGCCGAACTCCTCGGCGATCTGGATCTTGGACTTGCCCTCGAGGTAGAAGCGGCGGGCCATGGCCGCCGCCTGCACCAGCTCCGCGGGGCCCATCCGCAGGGCTGACCGTCCCGCCGACATACCCGCCACCGCGATCTCCTCACTGCTGTTCACGTACCGCTGTTCACGTACCGACCGACGTTCACGTACCGCTGTTCACGTACCGCTGTCGTTCACACTCTGGACTCGCTGTCCATCCTGTCAGATCCGGCGAGCCTTGATCAGTCCTGTCGGCGGCCCGACGGACCGCGTTCATCCACCGGAGGCTCAGTGGCCACACGCCCACGGGGCGACGGCCGTCACGGCGTCCGCGCGGGCCCTCAGCGAGGCGACGGCGGCGGCCGGGTCGGCCGCGCCGTAGACCGCGGAACCCGCGACGAAGACGTCGGCGCCGGCCTCGGCGCACCGCTCGATCGTGGACTCGGCGACGCCGCCGTCGACCTGGAGCCAGAGCTCCAGGCCGTGCTTGGAGATCAGCTCACGGGTGCGGCGGATCTTGGGCAGCATGATGTCGAGGAAGGCCTGACCGCCGAAGCCGGGCTCGACGGTCATGATCAGCAGCATGTCGAGCTCGGGGAGCAGGTCCTCGTACGGCTCGATGGGGGTGGCCGGCTTGAGCGCCATCGAGGCCCGGGCACCCTTGGCCCGGATCTCCCGCGCGAGCCGGACGGGCGCGGCCGCCGCCTCGACGTGGAAGGTCACCGAACCGGCGCCCGCCTCGACGTACTGGGGCGCCCAGCGGTCGGGGTCCTCGATCATCAGATGGCAGTCGAGCGGGGTGTCGGTCGCGCGGGCGAGCGACTCCACGATCGGGACGCCCAGGGTCAGATTGGGCACGAAGTGGTTGTCCATCACATCGACGTGCAGCCAGTCGGCACCGTCGACGGCCTTCGCCTCCTCGGCGAGCCGGGCGAAGTCCGCGGACAGGATGCTGGGGTTGATCTGCGCCATGTGCCAAGCCTCCCACGTTCTTGGGTACTTCTTTGCCGCCGAGCGGTTTCGGTTGCGGTCCAGACCACTTTCGGTACGAAGCGACGAGCCCGGGACCGGTACAGACCGGGAGATTGCGGTCACGTGATCGAAGGGTCGGACTCCCGGGGGCGCTCCCCGGGCCCTCCCGGACGCCCCCGACGCCCCCGTCGCTCAGGCGGTGCGACGCAGCAGCGCCAGATACATGGCGTCCGTACCGTGCAGATGCGGCCAGAGCTGGACGTCCGGGCCGTCGCCGATCGCCGGTACACCCGGCAGCAGCGGACGGGCGTCGATGAGCTCGGCGCCGCCGACCTTCTTCAGGACGTCGTCGACGACCACCCGGGTCTCGGCCAGGTGCGGCGAGCAGGTCGCGTACCCCACGACACCGCCGACACGGACGGCGCTCAACGCCTCCGTGAGCAGGGCGCGCTGCAGCGGGGCGAAGCCGTCCAGGTCCTCGGGGCGACGGCGCCAGCGGGCCTCGGGGCGACGGCGCAGGGCACCGAGGCCCGAGCACGGCACATCCATCAGGACCCGGTCGAAGGAGCCGGGGCGCCACGGCGGGCGGGTGCCGTCGGCTGCGATCACCTGGTACGGGCCGGGGTTGCCGGCGAGGGCGCGCTCGACGAGCCGGGCGCGGTGCGGCTGCTTCTCGGAGGCGAGCAGGAAGGCGCCCCGCTCGGCGGCGAGGGCCGCGAGCAGCGCGGCCTTGCCGCCGGGGCCGGCGCAGCCGTCGAGCCACCGGGTGTCGGAACCCTCGACCGGCGCGTTGGCGAGGGCGATCGCGACGAGCTGGCTCCCCTCGTCCTGGACGCCGGCCCGGCCGTCCTTCACGGCCTCGATGGCGCCGGGCTCGCCGCCCTCGGCCATCCGGACGGCGAACGGCGACCAGCGGCCCGGAAGGGTCTCGGTGGCCTCGGCGAGCTCCTCCGTGGTGGAGCGGCCGGGGCGGGCGACGAGGGTGACCTCGGGGCGCTCGTTGTCCGCGTCCAGGAGGTCCTCGATCCCGGCACGGCCGCCGCCGAGGGAGTCCCAGAGCGCCGAGACGACCCAGCGGGGGTGCGAGTGGACGACGGCGAGGTGGTCCTCGGGGTCCTTGTCGTACGGCGGGGCGACCTGCGCCACCCAGGCGTCGAGGTCCTGCTGGGAGATCTTCCGCAGGACGGCGTTCACGAACTTGGCCCGTCCGTCGCCGAGCACCACGCGGGCCAGCTCCACACTGGCGGACACGGCGGCGTGGGTGGGGATCCGGGTGCCGAGCAGCTGGTGCGCGCCGAGCGCGAGCACATCGAGCACGGGCGGGTCGACCTCGCGCAGCGGCCGGTCGATGCAGGCGGCGATGATCGCGTCGTACGTGCCCTGGCGGCGCAGCGTCCCGTAGACCAGCTCGGTCGCGAGCGCCGCGTCCCGGCTGTCGAAGCTCCCGCCCTCGCGGGCCTTCTTGAGGAGCGGCGGGAGCACCAGGTTCGCGTAGGCGTCCCGCTCGTCCACCGCCCTCAGCGCCTCGAAGGCGAGCATCCGGACGGGGTCCTTCTGGGGCCGCCGGTAGGGCTTGTGGGGACGGCGACGTGCCTGCTCGCTCAAAGGTGCTCCGCGTGACGAAATGACGAGGTCGAACCACCCAAGCCTACGTCCGCCGCGCCCCCGCCCGCTCCCGGGCCCGTGACCGGGCCGCCACCCGCCCGGCGGACGGGACCGGGGCCGCCCGGCCGGCCACGGTCCCGTCCGCAGGACACCCCCGGGCCGTCTCCTCCGGATCCTGCCGGACCCGCGCCGCCAGGCAGGATCCGAGAGGCTAGGCGCCGAGCAGCTCGCCGGGCGCGATGCGGACGCCGCGGGCCCAGTCGGCGGCCTTCATCGGCTTCTTGCCCTGGGGCTGGACCCAGAGGAGTTCGACGGCGTACGAGCCGGTGCCCGCGTACACGTTGTTCTTGCCCGCGGCCAGCTCGCCCGGGGCGAGGTCGGTCCGGTCCGGCAGCGGCGTGACCTGGATCAGCTTGAGGCGCTCGCCGCGGAAGACCGTCCAGGCGCCGGGGGCCGGGGTGCAGCCGCGGACCACCCGGTCCACCCGGAGCGCGGGGGCGGCGAAGTCGACGTGGGCGTCCTCGACCTGGATCTTCGGGGCGAGGGTGATGCCCTCGACGGGCTGCGGGACGGCCTGGAGCGCACCGTCCTCGATGCCGTCCATGGTGGCGGCGAGCAGCCCGCCGCCCGCGAACGCGAGCCGGGTGAGCAGATCGCCGCTGGTGTCGGTCGGCCGGATGTCCTCGGTCACCACGCCGTAGACGGGCCCCGAGTCGAGACCCTCCTCGATCAGGAAGGTGGACGCGCCGGTGACCTCGTCGCCCGCCATCAGCGAGTGCTGCACGGGAGCGGCGCCCCGCCAGGCGGGCAGCAGCGAGAAGTGGAGGTTGACCCATCCCCGCGCGGGGATGTCGAGGGCGACCTTGGGGAGCAGCGCGCCGTAGGCGACGACTGGGCAGCAGTCCGGGGCGATCTCCCGCAGCCGGGCGAGGAAGTCCTCGTCGCGGGGCCTGGCCGGCTTCAGGACCTCGATCCCCGCCTCCTCGGCCCGCTGGGCCACCGGGCTGGCGACGAGCCGCCGGCCGCGCCCCGCCGGGGCGTCCGGCCGGGTGACCACGGCGGCCACCTCGTGCCGGCCGGAGGAGAGCAGGGCGTCCAGGGCGGGTACGGCGACCTCGGGGGTGCCTGCGAAGACGAGCTTCATGGGTGGCGACTGCCTGTCTGTCCGGGGGCTTTACGGGCAGCGCACCAGTCTAGGCGCCCCGTACGGAGGGGGCGTACGGAAGGAAGAGCGCCCCGCGCATATGCGTGTACGCCCCCGCAGCGTGACCCAACTCCGGGTGGCGCGTTGGTCAAGAGAGATTGACCGAATCGGGCCGCCGTTCCCCCCTGCGGCCCTTCCCCTTACATGCCGGTTCGAGAGGCTTTCACATGGCCGACCACGCAACCCACGACGCCCAGGCTCGGGCGAGTCTGCACCTGCTGGTGCGGGACATCGAGCGGGTCCGGCGGCAGGTGGACGCACTGCGCACGCTCACGGCCCAGCTGGGCAATGTCTACCGCCCTCGCCGCTCCGGCCCGTCGACGGGCTTCGTCGTCTACGGGCGGGCACCCGCCCCGACCGTACGTCTCGCGCAGGAGCTGCGGGACAGTGTCGAGACCCTGGTGACCGCGGCGGTCGACTTCGACCGCTCGCTCGGATTCTCCTGGGACGCGGTGGGCTCCGCGCTCGGCGTCACCAAGCAGGCCGTCCACCGCCGCTACGGCGCCCGGCGCGCACCCCAGCCGGGTGTCGGCGTCGACCAGGAGCCGATCGTGGAGCCGGGCGCGACCCGTACGCTCCCCTCGGTCCCCGCCGCCCGTTCGATGCCCCCGCAGCCGACCTCGGGCAGCGCCTCCCTCCGCGAGGACCCGCGCCCGTCGGCCTTCCCCGGCCCGCGCAACGGCTGACCCGCGCACCCGACGGCCGTCCGCCCCGCGAGGGGGCGGGCGGCCGTCCGTCGTACCCGCCCCCGCCGTACCCGGGTGTCCGGCCCCGTCAGCCGATGTCCGGCGGATCGACCCGGATCCGCACCGGGTCCCCGCCGCCGCGCGCGAGACGGCCCGCCCGCGCCTGCTTGAGCGCGGACGCCAGGGCCGCGCCGCTGCCCGGCGGGACCCGGACCAGGGCCCGGTCCCACTGCTCGCCCGGCGGGGGGTCGCCGGGTCTGCGGGGCCCGCCGGGGCGGACCACCGGAAGCGGCACCGGGCCGAGGATCTCGGCGTCCATGGGCAGCCCGGCGCCCGCCAGAAAGCCTTCGACGGCCTCCGGGGGACCCGTCACCGCGGCCATCCGCGAGACCGGGGGGAAGCCCAGCTCGGCCCGCTCGGCCAGCTCCCGCCGGGCATGCCCGACCGGGTCCCAGCGGACGAGCGCCTGGACGGGCCGGAGGGTCGGCTCGGCGACCACGACGACGGTGCCGCCCTCGGGCTGCCCGCGGACCAGGGAAGCCGCGTCGATCCAGCGGCGCAGCGCCTCCTCCCCCGCGCGCAGATCGGGCCGGCCGAGCATGGCCCAGCCGTCGAGGAGCAGCGCGGCCGCGTAGCCGCCCTCGGCGACGGGTTCGGCGCCGGGGGTGGAGACGACGAGCGCGGGCCGCCCGGGCACGCTGTCCAGGACGTGGTCCCGTCCCGAGGTCCGGACCGGCACCGCCGGGAACGCCCGGCCGAGCTCCTCCGCCGTCCGCCGGGCGCCGACCACCTGGGCCCGCAGCCGGGTCGATCCGCACTCCACGCAGTGCCAGTCGGAAGCGCCGCGCCCGCACCAGGCGCAGTGCAGCTCCCGCTGTTCGGGGGCCTCCAGCGGCCCGGCGCAGTGACGGCAGCGGGCCGGCGTCCGGCAGCGCTCGCAGGCCAGCCTCGGTACGTACCCCCGGCGGGGCACCTGGACCAGCACCGGCCCGGTCTTGAGCCCCTCCCGCACGGCCTGCCAGGCCAGTGAGGGCAGCCGGGCGGCGCGCGCGGCCTCGTCGCGGGCGAGTTCGCCGTCGCCGACGGTGCGGATGAGCGGGGCCGCCCTGCGGACCTGCTCGCGTCCGGCGCCCAGCGCCTGGGCCCAGCCGGACTCGACGAGCTGCGCGGCCTCGACGGTGCAGCTGGTGCTTCCCAGGAGGAAGGCGCACCGGTCGTGGGCGGCACGGAGCAGCAGCACCTCGCGCGCGTGGGGCTGCGGGGCGTGGGGCTCGCTGTGGCTGCCGTCGCCGTCGTCCCAGACGACGAGGAGGCCGAGGTCCCGGACGGGGGCGAACATCGCGGCCCGGGTGCCGACCACGGCCCGCACCGCGCCGCGCCGCACGGCGAGCCACTGCGCGTACCGCTTCTCGGGACCGGCCTCGGCGGTGAGCAGGGCGTGCCGTCCCTCGCCCAGGACGGCGGTCAGCGCCGCGTCGACCCGCCCCGCGGCCCGCCCGTCGGGAACGACGACGAGCGCGCCCCGGCCGGAGGCCAGGGTGGCGCCCACGGCCCGGGCGATCTCCTCGGCCCAGTACGGTCCCGGCAGCGCGTTCCACACGGCCCGGGGCGCCCCGCCCTGCGCGAGGGAGTCCAGGAACGCGGGCCCCCGCTCGTACCGCGCCCAGCTCCCCGGCTCCGGCGGGGCGGGCGGCGGCAGCGGTTCCGGCGAGGGGCGGCCCTCGGCGCGGGCGCTGCGCGGAGGCACGGCGAGCTGGAGCACATCGGCGAGGCTGCCCGCGTACCGGTCGGCGACGGCCCGCGCGAGCCCGAGCAGCTCGGGGCCGAGCACCGGCTCCGGGGAGACGACGTCGGCGAGCGCGGCCAGCGGCCCGGAGTAGTCGGAGGTGGCCCGCCGCTCGACGAGGAAGCCGTCGATGAGCCGCCCGCCCTCCCGGCGCCCGTTCTTGACCTGGTGCGCCCCCGCACCGAACCGCACCCGCACCCGCACTCCGGGCCGGGCGATCTCGTCGAGCTCCTCGGGGACCGCGTAGTCGAAGAACTGGTCGAGGTGCAGCGCCCCCTTGTTCACGACGACCCGCGCGACGGGCAGCTCCTTGGCCAGCGCGGCCCCCCGCCAGGTCCGCGGCTTGGCCCGCGGCACCTTCGCCTTCCGCACGGTCTCCCGGATGAGCGCGAGCTGCTCGGGCTCACCGGACTCGTCGGACCTCTCGTTCTCGCTGCTCACAGCCCCATACCTACCAGACGCCACCGACAAGCCGGGTACGCCGGAGCCCGGCACCCCCGAGGGGTGCCGGGCTCCGGTCGAGTACAGCCGGGTCCTACAGACCCGCCGCCTTGCGCAGGGCCTCCACGCGGTCCGTGCGCTCCCAGGTGAAGTCCGGCAGCTCGCGGCCGAAGTGGCCGTAGGCGGCGGTCTGGGAGTAGATCGGGCGGAGCAGGTCGAGGTCACGGATGATCGCGGCCGGGCGGAGGTCGAAGACCTCGGCGATGGCGTTCTCGATCTTCTCGTTGTCGACGGTGTTGGTGCCGAAGGTCTCGACGAAGAGTCCGACGGGCTCGGCCTTGCCGATCGCGTAGGCGACCTGGACCTCGCAGCGCGAGGCGAGGCCCGCGGCGACGACGTTCTTGGCGACCCAGCGCATGGCGTAGGCGGCCGAGCGGTCGACCTTGGACGGGTCCTTGCCGGAGAAGGCGCCGCCACCGTGACGGGCCATGCCGCCGTAGGTGTCGATGATGATCTTGCGGCCGGTGAGGCCGGCGTCGCCCATCGGGCCGCCGATCTCGAAGCGGCCGGTCGGGTTCACCAGGAGGCGGTAGCCGTCGGTGTCGAGCTTGATGCCGTCCTCGACGAGCTGCTTGAGCACGTGCTCGACGACGAACTCGCGGATGTCGGGCGCGAGCAGCGACTCGAGGTCGATGTCGGAGGCGTGCTGCGAGGAGACGACGACCGTGTCGAGGCGGACGGCCTTGTCGCCGTCGTACTCGATGGTGACCTGGGTCTTGCCGTCGGGGCGCAGGTACGGGATGGTCCCGTTCTTCCGGACCTCGGTCAGCCGGCGGGAGAGCCGGTGCGCGATGTGGATCGGGAGCGGCATCAGCTCGGGGGTCTCGTCCGACGCGTAGCCGAACATCAGGCCCTGGTCGCCGGCGCCCTGCTTGTCCAGCTCGTCCTCGTCGCCCTCGACCCGCTTCTCGTACGCGGTGTCCACGCCCTGCGCGATGTCCGGGGACTGCGACCCGATGGACACCGAGACGCCGCAGGAGGCGCCGTCGAAGCCCTTCTTCGAGGAGTCGTAACCGATCTCGAGGATCTTGTTCCGAACGAGGGTGGGGATGTCCGCCCACGCCTTGGTCGTCACCTCACCGGCGACGTGCACCAGGCCGGTGGTGATCAGCGTCTCGACAGCGACGCGCGAGGTGGGGTCCTCCCGCAGCAGTGCGTCGAGGATGGTGTCGCTGATCTGGTCAGCGATCTTGTCGGGGTGTCCCTCGGTGACGGACTCCGAGGTGAACAGACGACGGGACACAACGCTCCCTGGGGTTGCAGCGGCTGCTGGCTATTCGTTAGCGGACCGGCAGGGGCTGCGCCCCAAGACGTTCCGCGAACAGTCTATCGGTCATGGTCGCTGGATGGACCAGGTGTCTCGCCTGACGAATGCCCTGAGTGGGTGAATCCGGCCGCCGCACGCGGGACGGACCCCCTGATGGGGCGTACATCACACGCGCCCCGCTGGATCCGTGGTCCTCGCGGGGCGGGTGGTGATTCAGGACACGGGGCGGCTGTCGTCTGTCAGGTCGCGGGGCGCAGACGGGGCAGGACGAGGTCCCAGACCGTCTCGGCGAGCGCTTCCTTCGGACCGTAAGGTACGGGGGTCTCGCCGCCGTCCGAGGCGAGCACCACGGCCTCGTTCTCCTCGGACCCGAAGGTCTTGCGCTCCCCCACCTCGTTGACGACCAGCAGGTCGCAGCCCTTGCGGCGGAGCTTCTCCCGGCCGTTGGCGAGGACGTCGTCGGTCTCGGCGGCGAAGCCGACCACCACCTGGCCCGGCAGGGCGCGGTCGGCGGCGAGCTCGGCGAGGATGTCGGGGTTGCGGACCAGCTCCACGGTGGGCGCTCCGCCGTCGTCCTTCTTCTTGATCTTCCCGGCGGCGTAGACGGCCGGGCGGAAATCGGCCACGGCGGCGGCCATCACGACCGCGTCGGCGTCGGCGACGGCCTTGAGGACGGCCTCGCGGAGCTGGAGCGCGGTGCCGACGTGGACGACGTCGACGCCGGCCGGGTCGGCGATGCCGGTGTTGGCCTCGACCAGGGTGACCCTGGCGCCCCGGGCCGCGGCGGCCCGGGCGAGGGCGTAGCCCTGCTTCCCGGAGGAGCGGTTGCCCAGGTACCGCACGGGGTCGAGAGGCTCGCGGGTGCCGCCGGCGCTGACCACGACATGGCGTCCGGCGAGGTCCGTGGCGAGGGCGTCCGCGCCGCGCGCGAGGACGCGTCGGCAGACCTCGAAGATCTCCGCCGGGTCGGGGAGCCGGCCCTTGCCGGTGTCGACGCCGGTGAGGCGGCCTACGGCGGGCTCGATGACGACGGCGCCACGACGGCGCAGCGTCGCCACGTTCTCCTGGGTCGCCGGGTGCTCCCACATCTCGGTGTGCATGGCGGGGGCGAAGACGACGGGACAGCGCGCGGTGAGCAGGGTGTTGGTGAGCAGGTCGTCCGCGAGGCCGTGGGCGGCCTTGGCGAGCATGTCGGCGGTGGTGGGGGCGACGACGACGAGGTCGGCGGCCTGGCCGATGCGGACGTGCGGCACCTCGTGGACGGTCTCCCACACCTCGGTCGAGACGGGGTTTCCGGAGAGCGCGGACCAGGTGGCCTCGCCGACGAAGTGGAGGGCCGAGTCGGTGGGGACGACCCGGACGTCGTGGCCGGACTCGGTGAGCCTGCGCAGCAGCTCACACGCCTTGTAGGCGGCGATGCCACCGCTGACACCCAGGACGACCTTCGGCTTGGCTGCTGAGCCCACTGCTACTCCCCGCACTCGGATGCGTACGACTCCATGAGACACCACAGGCCCGGCGGATGGTCCGCCGGGCCTGTGGTGACAAGCGTTACACGCGAGACGTGCTCAGGTGGCCGGGCCCTCGATGGCCTCGGACGTCAGCAGACCCGCGTTGATCTCGCGCAGAGCGATCGAGAGCGGCTTCTCGTGCACGTGGGTGTCGACCAGCGGACCCACGTACTCCAGCAGGCCCTCGCCGAGCTGGGAGTAGTACGCGTTGATCTGACGCGCGCGCTTGGCCGCGTAGATCACGAGGCTGTACTTCGAGTCCGTGGCCTCGAGCAGCTCGTCGATCGGCGGGTTGATGATGCCCTCGGGCGCGGTGATGGAAGAGGACACGCTCTACCTTCCGAAGATGGAAAAAGGATCGGACAGCCGTTGGGTGTCCGGGGGAAGGAAATGGATCATTCCCCAGAAGTCAACAGCATCAACGTTAGCAGCTCACGTGCGACGTCCTCGACGGAGGTGTTGACGAGGGTGGTGTCGAACTCCGACTCGGCCGCCAGCTCGACCTTCGCGGCCTCCAGCCGGCGCGCGATGACCTCGGGCGACTCGGTGCCGCGGCCGGTGAGCCGGCGGACCAGCTCCTCCCAGCTCGGCGGGGCCAGGAAGACGAGCTGGGACTCGGGCATCGAGTCCTTCACCTGACGGGCGCCCTGGAGGTCGATCTCCAGGAGTACGGGCTCACCGGAGTCGAGGCGGTCGAGGACCGCGCCGCGCGGGGTGCCGTAGCGGTTGCCCGCGAACTCGGCCCATTCGAGGAGCTCACCGTTGGCGATCAGCTTGTCGAACTCGTCGTCCGTCACGAAGAAGTAGTGGACGCCGTGCTTCTCGCCGGGGCGGGGCTTCCGTGTCGTCGCCGACACCGAGAGCCAGACCTCGGGGTGGACCTTGCGCATATGAGCGACGACCGTGCTCTTGCCGACCCCTGAGGGGCCGGAGAGCACGGTCAGCCGCGGACGTACCTCTGCTGCCATGCAGCGATTATTCCAGCTTTACCGGTGTGCCCGGGACGCGTGCCCCGGATCGGAAGCCGGACCGGTCGCCGGATCAGGCGCCGGTGCTGCCGAACTCGCGCTCCAGGGAGGCGATCTGGTTGGAACCGAGACCGCGGACCCGGCGGCTTTCGGAGATGCCGAGTCGCTCCATGATCTGCTTGGCGCGGACCTTGCCCACGCCGGGCAGGGACTCGAGCAGAGCGGAGACCTTCATCTTGCCGATGACGTCGTTCTCCTGGCCGGTCTTGATGACCTCGTGGAGCGAGGCGCCGGAGTGCTTGAGTCGATTCTTGACCTCGGCCCGCTCCCGGCGAGCCGCGGCGGCCTTTTCGAGCGCGGCTGCGCGCTGTTCAGGGGTAAGGGGCGGAAGAGCCACGCCTACGTCACCTCGGATGTCGATCTGTCGGATACGGACCGGTGAGGAACCCTGCGCCCCACACCAGTGGAGCAACGCTCAACGGAGTGGTCGTTGAACGCCTGCTCTGCCCCGGAGACTAGCGGCCGAGGCCGCTCCAGTCAGCGAGAACAGCGGAAAAGTCCTGGTCAGCATCGACCGACCGGGACTTTTCCGGCATAACGACCCGGTTTTGAGCCAAGTTTTCGTCAAGGAGTGAGACGGCCCGGTGAGACGCGTCGTCTCACCGGGCCGAAACAGCTCCGAAACAGGCGCGATCAGCTCCGACCTGCGGAGAGACCGCGGAGGCCGTCAGCCGGCGACGGCCGCGCGGATCTCGTCCGCGTACCGGTGAGCCGAGTCCCGCAGGGCGGCCACGTCCGGACCGTGCCGCAGGACCCCGCGGCTGACGTTCGGGACCACGTTGCCGACGGCCGCGCCGAAGACCGCGGGGAGATCGGCCGGGGTCGCGCCCTGGGCGCCGATGCCGGGGGCGAGGAGCGGACCGTTGATGTCCAGGTCGAACGAGGACAGGTCGCCGAGGGTGGCACCGACGACCGCGCCGAAGGATCCCATCGGGGTCTCCCCCGCGTTCTCCGCGGCGAGGTGGGCCAGCATGGTCGCGCCGATCGTACGGCCGTCCTCACGGACGGCCCGCTGGACCTCCGCGCCCTCCGGGTTGGACGTCAGGGCCAGGACGAAGAGACCGGCGCCGGACTCACGGGCCAGGTCGACGGCCGGCTTCAGGGAGCCGTAGCCGAGGTACGGGGAGACCGTCAGCGCGTCGGAGAAGAGCGGGGAGTCCTTGCGCAGGAAGGCCTCGGCGTACGCGGCCATGGTCGAGCCGATGTCGCCGCGCTTGGCGTCCATGACGACCAGGCCGCCCGCCGCGCGCAGATCGCCGACGGCGCGCTCCAGGACCGCGACCCCGCGCGAGCCGAAGCGCTCGAAGAACGCGGCCTGCGGCTTGAAGACGGCCACGGTGTCCGCGAGCGCCTCGACGACGGTGAAGGTGAACCGCTCCAGACCGGCGATGTCGTCGGTCAGGCCCCAGGAGTCGAGCAGGGCTGCGTGCGGGTCGACACCGACGCAGAGCGGGCCGCGCTCGTCCATGGCGGAGCGCAGACGGGTACCGAAGGAGAGGGTCACGGGGTGGCCTTTCGGGAGTCGGCGCCGACGGCCTCGGCGAGGGTGGCGTAGGGGGAGGCCGCGAGGCGCGCGGCGAGGCCCTTGTGGATCGCGCGGGCGTAGAACGGGCCCTCGTAGATGAAGGCGCTGTAGCCCTGGATCAGGGTGGCTCCGGCCAGGATGCGCTGCCAGGCGTCCTCGGCGTTCTCGATGCCGCCGACGCCCACGAGGACCAGACGGTCGCCCACGCGCGCGTGGAGGCGCCTGAGGACCGCGAGGGAGCGCTCCTTGACGGGCGCGCCGGAGAGGCCGCCGGTCTCCTTGACGAGCGCCGGGTCGGACTTCAGTCCGAGGCCCTCGCGCGCGATGGTGGTGTTGGTGGCGATGATGCCGTCGAGGCCGAGCTCCAGGGCGAGGTCGGCGACCGCGTCGACGTCCTCGTCGGCGAGGTCGGGGGCGATCTTGACCAGGAGCGGGACCCGGCGGTCGGTGACCGTGCGGTCGGCGGCTTCCCGTACGGCCGTCAGGAGCGGGCGCAGGGACTCGGTGGCCTGGAGGTTGCGCAGGCCGGGGGTGTTCGGCGAGGAGACGTTCACGACGAGGTAGTCGGCGTGCGCGGCGAGGCGCTCGGTCGACTTCACGTAGTCGGCGGCGGCCTCGGCCTCGGGGACGACCTTGGTCTTGCCGATGTTGACGCCGACGACGGTCCTGAAGACCGGCACGCGCGCGTGGAGGCGGGCGGCGACGGCGGCGGAGCCCTCGTTGTTGAAGCCCATGCGGTTGATCAGGGCGCGGTCCGGGACCAGCCGGAAGAGGCGCTTCTTGGGGTTGCCGGGCTGGGGCTCGCCGGTGACCGTGCCGATCTCGACGTGGTCGAAGCCGAGCATCGACATGCCGTCGATGGCGACGGCGTTCTTGTCGAAGCCGGCGGCGAGACCGAAGGGGCCGTGCATGCGAAGCCCCAGGGCCTCGGTGCGCAGCTCCTTGTACCGGGGCGCGAGGACGGCGGCGACGAAGGTCCGCAGGACGGGGACGCGGGCGGCGAGGCGGATCCAGCGGAAGGCCAGGTAGTGGGCCTTCTCGGGGTCCATGCGCTTGAAGACGAGGTCGAAGAAGAACTTGTACATGCGGGGAGTCCAGGTCTGCTCATGACGAGGGGGACACCGCAGGTCCTGCCGGTGTCCCCCTCCTCGTACGGGCTGCTAGTCGCGGGCCGCGGTCAGGTGCTCCGCGTGCTCCTGGAGTGAGCGGACGCCCACGTCGCCGCGGTTGAGCGCGTCGATGCCCTGGACGGCCGCGGCGAGCGCCTGGACCGTGGTGAGGCACGGGACGCTGCGCGCCACCGCTGCCGTACGGATCTCGTAGCCGTCGAGGCGGCCGCCGGTGCCGTACGGGGTGTTGACGATCAGGTCGACCTGGCCGTCGTGGATGAGCTGGACGATCGTCTTCTCGCCGTTCGGGCCCTCGCCCTCGCTCAGCTTGCGCACGATCGTGGCGTTGATGCCGTTGCGCTTGAGGACCTCGGCGGTGCCGGAGGTGGCGAGCAGCTCGAAGCCGTGGGCGACGAGCTCGCGCGCCGGGAAGATCATCGAGCGCTTGTCGCGGTTGGCGACCGAGATGAACGCGCGGCCCTTGGTGGGCAGCGGGCCGTAGGCGCCGGCCTGCGACTTGGCGTACGCCGTGCCGAAGACCGCGTCGATGCCCATGACCTCGCCAGTGGAGCGCATCTCCGGGCCGAGGACGGTGTCGACGCCGCGGCCGTGCACGTCGCGGAAGCGCGACCACGGCATCACGGCCTCCTTGACGGAGATCGGCGCGTCGAGCGGCAGGGTGCCGCCGTCGCCGGTCTTCGGCAGCAGGCCCTCGGCGCGCAGCTCGGCGATGGTGGCGCCGAGCGAGATGCGGGCGGCGGCCTTCGCGAGCGGGACGGCGGTCGCCTTCGAGGTGAAGGGGACGGTCCGGGAGGCGCGCGGGTTGGCCTCCAGGACGTAGAGGATGTCGCCGGCCATCGCGAACTGGATGTTGATCAGACCGCGCACGCCGACGCCCTTGGCGATGGCCTCGGTGGAGGCGCGCAGGCGCTTGATGTCGAAGCCGCCGAGGGTGATCGGGGGCAGGGCGCAGGCCGAGTCGCCGGAGTGGATGCCGGCCTCCTCGATGTGCTCCATGACGCCGCCGAGGTACAGCTCGTGGCCGTCGTAGAGCGCGTCGACGTCGATCTCGATGGCGTCGTCGAGGAAGCGGTCGACCAGGACCGGCCGGGTAGGGCTGATCTCGGTGGACTCGGCGATGTACGACTCCAGGCGGGTCTCGTCGTAGACGATCTCCATGCCGCGGCCGCCGAGCACGTACGAGGGGCGCACGAGGACGGGGTAGCCGATCTCGTCGGCGATGGCCTTGGCGCCGGCGAAGGTGGTCGCGGTGCCGTGCTTGGGGGCGGGGAGGCCGGCCTCGGCGAGGACCTGGCCGAAGGCGCCGCGGTCCTCGGCGGCGTGGATGGCCTCCGGGGAGGTGCCGACGACCGGTACGCCGTTGTCCTTGAGCGCCTGCGACAGACCCAGCGGGGTCTGGCCGCCGAGCTGGACGACGACACCGGCGACGGGGCCGGCCAGCGTCTCGGCGTGCACGATCTCCAGCACGTCTTCCAGCGTCAGCGGCTCGAAGTACAGGCGGTCGGAGGTGTCGTAGTCCGTGGAGACGGTCTCCGGGTTGCAGTTGACCATCACGGTCTCGTAGCCGGCCTCGCTGAGGGCGAAGGAGGCGTGGACGCAGGAGTAGTCGAACTCGATGCCCTGGCCGATGCGGTTCGGGCCGGAGCCCAGGATGATCACCGCGGGCTTGGTGCGGGGCGCGACCTCGCTCTCCTCGTCGTACGAGGAGTAGAAGTACGGGGTCTTGGCGGCGAACTCGGCGGCGCAGGTGTCGACCGTCTTGTAGACCGGGCGGACGCCGAGGGCGTGCCGGACCTCGCGGACGACGTCCTCGCGCAGCCCGCGGATCTCGGCGATCTGGGCGTCGGAGAAGCCGTGGCGCTTGGCTTCGGCGAGGATGCCGGGCTCGAGCTTCTCGGCGGCGGCCAGCTCGTCGGCGATCTCCTTGATCAGGAAGAGCTGGTCGACGAACCACGGGTCGATCTTCGTGGCGTCGAAGACCTCCTGCGGGGTGGCACCGGCGCGGATGGACTGCATGACCGTGTTGATGCGGCCGTCGGTCGGACGGACCGACTCGCGCAGCAGCTCGGCCTTGTCACCGGGCTCTCCGACGAAGGTGAACTGCGAGCCCTTCTTCTCCAGGGAGCGCAGGGCCTTCTGGAGCGCCTCGGTGAAGTTGCGGCCGATCGCCATCGCCTCGCCGACCGACTTCATGGTCGTGGTGAGGGTGGAGTCGGCCTGCGGGAACTTCTCGAAGGCGAAGCGCGGGGCCTTGACGACGACGTAGTCGAGCGTGGGCTCGAAGGACGCCGGGGTCTTCTCCGTGATGTCGTTCGGGATCTCGTCCAGCGTGTAGCCGACGGCGAGACGGGCCGCGATCTTGGCGATCGGGAAGCCGGTCGCCTTGGAGGCGAGCGCCGAGGAGCGGGAGACGCGCGGGTTCATCTCGATGACGATGATGCGGCCGTCGACCGGGTCGATCGCGAACTGGATGTTGCAGCCGCCGGTGTCGACGCCGACCTCGCGGATGATCGCGATGCCGATGTCGCGGAGCCGCTGGTACTCGCGGTCGGTGAGGGTCATCGCCGGGGCGACGGTGATCGAGTCACCGGTGTGGACGCCCATCGGGTCGAAGTTCTCGATGGAGCAGACGACCACGACGTTGTCGTTCTTGTCGCGCATCAGCTCCAGCTCGTACTCCTTCCAGCCGAGGATGGACTCCTCGAGGAGCACCTCGGTGGTGGGCGAGAGCGTCAGGCCCTGGCCGGCGATGCGGCGCAGCTCCTCCTCGTCGTGGGCGAAGCCGGAGCCGGCGCCGCCCATGGTGAAGGAGGGGCGGACGACGACGGGGTAGCCGCCGAGGGTGTCGACGCCCTTGATGACGTCGTCCATGGTGTGGCAGATGACCGAGCGGGCGGACTCGCCGTACCCGATCTTGGCCTTGACGGCCTCGACGACGCCCTTGAAGAGGTCGCGGTCCTCGCCCTTGTTGATGGCCTCGACGTTGGCGCCGATGAGCTCGACGCCGTACTTCTCGAGGACGCCCTGCTCGTGCATGGAGATCGCGGTGTTGAGCGCGGTCTGGCCGCCGAGGGTGGGCAGGAGGGCGTCGGGGCGCTCCTTGGCGATGATCTTCTCGACGAACTCGGGGGTGATCGGCTCGACGTAGGTGGCGTCGGCGATCTCCGGGTCGGTCATGATCGTGGCCGGGTTGGAGTTGACCAGGATCACCCGCAGGCCCTCGGCCTTGAGGATGCGGCAGGCCTGGGTGCCGGAGTAGTCGAACTCGGCGGCCTGGCCGATGACGATCGGGCCGGAGCCGATGACCAGGACGGACTGGATATCGGTGCGCTTAGGCACGCTCGGCCTCCATCAGGGATACGAAGCGGTCGAAGAGGTACGCGGCGTCGTGCGGGCCCGCGGCCGCCTCGGGGTGGTACTGGACGGAGAAGGCCGGCTGGTCGAGCAGCTGGAGGCCTTCGACGACCTGGTCGTTCAGGCAGACGTGGGAGACCTCGGCGCGCCCGAAGGGCGTGTCGGAGACCTTGTCGAGCGGCGCGTCGACGGCGAAGCCGTGGTTGTGCGCGGTGACCTCGACCTTGCCGGTGGTGCGGTCCTGCACCGGCTGGTTGATGCCGCGGTGGCCGTACTTCAGCTTGTACGTGCCGAAGCCGAGGGCGCGGCCGAGGATCTGGTTGCCGAAGCAGATGCCGAAGAGGGGCGTCCTGCGCTCCAGGACGGCGCGCATGACGGCGACGGGGCCGTCGGCGGTGGCCGGGTCGCCGGGGCCGTTGGAGAAGAACACGCCGTCGGGCTCGACGGCGTAGATGTCCTCGGCGGTGGCGGTGGCGGGCAGCACGTGGACCTCGATGCCGCGCTCGGCCATCCGGTGCGGGGTCATGCCCTTGATGCCGAGGTCGACGGCGGCGACGGTGAACTTCTTGGTGCCGATCGCGGGGACGACGTACGTCTCCTTGGTGGCGACCTCGGCGGAGAGGTTCGCGCCCTTCATCTGGGGCTGCGCCTTGACCTTGTCGAGCAGGGCCTCCGCGCGGACGCCCGTCCAGGCGTCGCCGGAGAAGATGCCGACGCGCATGGCGCCGCGCTCGCGCAGGTGGCGTGTGAGGGCGCGGGTGTCGATGCCGGAGATGCCGACGACGCCCTGGCGCTCCAGCTCCTCGTCCAGCGTGCGGGTGGCGCGCCAGTTGGAGGGGACGCGGGCGGGGTCGCGGACGACGTAGCCGGCGACCCAGATGCGGCCCGACTCGGGGTCGTCGTCGTTGACACCGGTGTTGCCGACGTGCGGGGCCGTCATGACGACGACCTGGCGGTGGTACGACGGGTCGGTGAGGGTCTCCTGGTAGCCGGTCATCCCGGTGGAGAACACGGCCTCGCCGAAGGTCTCCCCCACGGCCCCGTAGGCGCGGCCGCTGAAGGTGCGGCCGTCCTCCAGGACGAGTACGGCGGGAACCTTTGAGGCTCCCCTGGTGGAGGTCGTCATCGTGCGATGCCTTCCGTCGTGTTGATCATGGAGTTGATGGCTTCGACCCAGGCGGTGTGCTCGGCCGCCCGGTCGGAGCGGAAGCCCGAGTCGATCAGGGTGTCGCCGTGGGCCCAGGTGACGATCAGCAGACCGCCCTCGGCGAGGACCTTTCCGGCGATGCCCTTGTCGAGGCGGGCCTCGCGCAGGGCCCCGGCCGGGACGAAGAAGTCGTTCGCCCCGGGGCGTACGACCTCGATCCCGGCGTCGGTGAGCGTGAGCTCGACGCGGCTGCGGGTGCCCAGGCCGTGGGCGACGATCCGGTCGAGCCACTGCCCGGCGGTCGTCGAGCCGTGGTACCGGCCGGAGAGCCTCAGTGTCGCCTCGGCGCCGCTCGCGGGCACCTCCGGCAGCTCGGGCAGGTCCGACTGGAGGCTGCCCCGCCACTTCCAGCCCTGGCGCATGAGCCAGTACACGAAGGCGATGAAGAGCAGCAGTCCGGCGACCCAGCCGAGCCGCCCGGCCCAGTCGGTCACCTCCGCCGACTTCTGATCGGCAGCCTCTGCGGCGATTGCGATGAGTGGTGTCACGCCAGCTTCCCGTCCACGACCGTTGCCCGGCCCCGCAGGAGGGTGTGGGTGACGCGTCCCGGCAGCTCACGGCCCTCGTAGGGGGTGTTTCGGCTGCGGGAGGCGAAGTCCGCGGGGTCCACGACACCACGGTAAGCCGGATCGACCAGCGTCAGGTTCGCGGGCTCACCTGCCGAGACGGGTCGTCCGTGGCCCTTGGCCCGTCCGATGCGGGCGGGGGCGAAGGACATCCGGTCGGCGACGCCGGCCCAGTCGAGGAGACCGGTCTCGACCATCGTCTGCTGGACGACGGAGAGGGCGGTCTCCAGGCCGACCATGCCCATGGCCGCCGCGGCCCACTCGCAGTCCTTGTCCTCGTGCGGGTGCGGGGCGTGGTCGGTGGCGACGATGTCGATCGTGCCGTCGGCCAGCGCCTCGCGGAGCGCGAGGACGTCCTTCTCGGTGCGCAGCGGCGGGTTGACCTTGTAGACCGGGTTGTACGAGCGGACCAGCTCGTCCGTGAGGAGGAGGTGGTGGGGGGTGACCTCGGCGGTGACGTCGATCCCGCGGGACTTGGCCCAGCGGACGATCTCGACGGAGCCGGCGGTGGAGAGGTGGCAGATGTGGACGCGGGAGCCGACGTGCTCGGCGAGGAGCACGTCGCGGGCGATGATCGACTCCTCGGCGACGGCGGGCCAGCCGCCGAGTCCGAGCTCGGCCGAGACGATGCCCTCGTTCATCTGGGCGCCCTCGGTGAGGCGGGGCTCCTGGGCGTGCTGGGCGACGACGCCGTCGAAGGCCTTCACGTACTCCAGGGCGCGGCGCATGATCACGGCGTCGTCGACGCACTTGCCGTCGTCGGAGAAGACGGTGACGCCGGCGGCGGAGTCGTGCATGGCGCCGAGCTCGGCGAGCTTCTTGCCCTCCAGGCCGACGGTGACGGCGCCGATGGGCTGCACGTCGCAGTAGCCGGACTCCTTGCCGAGTCGGTAGACCTGCTCGACGACACCGGCGGTGTCGGCGACCGGGTGGGTGTTGGCCATGGCGAAGACGGCCGTGTAGCCGCCGGAGGCGGCGGCGCGGGTGCCGGTGAGGACGGTCTCGGAGTCCTCGCGGCCGGGCTCGCGCAGATGGGTGTGGAGGTCGACGAGGCCGGGCAGCAGGATCTGTCCCTCGGCCTCGATCACCGTGGCGCCCTCGGCGGACAGGCCGGTGCCCACCTCGGCGATGGTCTCGCCGTCGACGAGGACGTCCTGGATCTCGCCGCCCAGCACCTGTGCACCGCGGATAAGGATCTTGCTCATGGTTACTTGTTCTCCTCGGTACGGGTGGTGTGGGTGGCGGAGTCGTTGCCGCCCAGAAGCAGGTAGAGGACCGCCATCCGGACGGAGACGCCGTTGGCGACCTGCTCGACGACCGTGCAGCGGTCGGAGTCGGCGACCTCGGCGGTGATCTCCATGCCGCGGACCATGGGGCCGGGGTGCATCACGATGGCGTGCTCGGGCATCTTCGCCATCCGCTCGCCGTCGAGCCCGTACCGGCGCGAGTACTCGCGCTCGGTGGGGAAGAAGGCGGCGTTCATCCGCTCTCGCTGCACACGCAGCATCATGACCGCGTCGGACTTCGGCAGCACCCGGTCGATGTCGTACGAGACCTCGCAGGGCCAGGTCTCCACGCCGACGGGGACCAGGGTGGGCGGGGCCACCAGGGTGACCTCGGCGCCGAGGGTGTGCAGCAGGTCGACGTTGGAGCGGGCGACGCGGCTGTGCAGGACGTCGCCGACGAGCGTGATCCGCTTGCCCGCGAGGTCCTGGCCGAGTCCGGCGTCCCGGCCGACCAGGCGGCGGCGCATGGTGAAGGCGTCGAGGAGGGCCTGGGTGGGGTGCTGGTGGGTGCCGTCGCCGGCGTTGATGACGGGGGCGTCGATCCAGCCGGAGGTGGCGAGGCGGAACGGGGCTCCGGAGGCGCCGTGCCGGATGACGACGGCGTCGACGCCCATGGCCTCCAGGGTCTGCGCGGTGTCCTTGAGGGACTCGCCCTTGGAGACGCTGGAGCCCTTGGCCGCGAAGTTGATGACGTCGGCGGAGAGCCGCTTCTCGGCGGCCTCGAAGGAGATCCGGGTCCGGGTGGAGTCCTCGAAGAAGAGGTTGCAGACGGTCCGGCCGCGCAGCGTCGGCAGCTTCCTGATGGGCCGGTCGGCCACCCGGGCCATCTCCTCGGCGGTGTCGAGGATCAGGACGGCGTCGTCGCGGGTGAGGTCGGCGGCCGAGATGAGGTGACGCATCATCCGTGTGTCTCTCCGTGGTGGGGAGGGGTGAGGGCATGCGGGGGCGCAGGAGGGTGCCCCGACCCCGCGGGGGAAAGCCGGTCCGGCTAGGCGGAGGGCCTGGAACCGAGCAGGACGGTGTCGCGGCCGTCCTCCTCGGCGAGCTGGACCTTGACCGTCTCCCGCAGCGACGTGGGGAGGTTCTTGCCGACGTAGTCGGCGCGGATCGGGAGCTCGCGGTGGCCGCGGTCGACGAGGACGGCGAGCTGGACCGCGCGGGGGCGGCCGATGTCGCCGAGGGCGTCGAGGGCGGCGCGGATGGTGCGGCCGGAGAAGAGCACGTCGTCGACGAGGACGACCAGGCGTCCGTCGACGCCGTCACCGGGGATCTCGGTGCGGCCGAGGGCGCGCGCCGGCTTCATCCGCAGGTCGTCCCGGTACATGGTGATGTCGAGGGAGCCGACCGGGATCTTGGTGCCGGTGATCGATTCGAGCTTCTCGGCGAGCCGGCGGGCGAGATACACACCGCGGGTGGGAATGCCGAGGAGAACCACGTCGTCCGCGCCCTTGGCGCGCTCGACGATCTCGTGTGCGATGCGGGTGAGGACCCGCGCGATGTCCGGGGCCTCGAGAACGGGCCGCGCGTCGTCGCTGTACTGCAGCTGGGTGTCCATGAAGAAACGGACCTCCTTCTCCGCCTCACGGGACGGTTCTTAAAGGACGTCGGATTTGCGACGTCAACGATACCAGGGGCGGACGGGGACCTTCCTCGCACCCCGGTCGCCACTCCGGGCGCCGTCCCCCGGGAGGAGTCGGTACGGACCATTCGGCTTGACGGGAAAGAGTAACGCTGCGTAACCTCACAGTGAGTTACCAGCCGCGCGGCGCAGCCGCATGTCGTCACAGCGTCCGGGAGCGTTATGTCCAGCGAATACGCAAAGCAGCTCGGGGCCAAACTCCGTGCCATCCGCACCCAGCAGGGTCTCTCGCTCCACGGAGTGGAGGAGAAGTCCCAGGGCCGCTGGAAGGCCGTCGTGGTCGGTTCGTACGAGCGTGGCGACCGCGCGGTGACCGTGCAGCGCCTTGCCGAGCTGGCCGACTTCTACGGCGTGCCGGTGCAGGAGCTCCTGCCGGGCACGACCCCGGGCGGCGCCGCCGAGCCGCCGCCGAAGCTGGTCCTGGATCTGGAGCGCCTGGCGCACGTCCCCCAGGAGAAGGCCGGCCCGCTCCAGCGCTACGCGGCGACGATCCAGTCGCAGCGTGGCGACTACAACGGCAAGGTGCTGTCGATCCGTCAGGACGACCTGCGCACCCTCGCCGTGATCTACGACCAGTCCCCCTCGGTCCTCACCGAGCAGCTGATCAGCTGGGGCGTGCTGGACGCGGACGCGCGCCGCGCCGTCGCCCACGAGGAGAACTGACCCCTTCCGGGGACCCAGCAGAAACGTACCGCCGGGCCCGTGGACGTCATCCGACGTCCACGGGCCCTGCGCTTTTCTCCGCACCCGGCCCGGCCCGGACGGCCCGGAGGCCGGCCCAGGGGCGTCCGAGGGGGCCCGGGGCTCCCGTGTGCCGTCGCACACGCGGCAGGGAAACGCCGAAGGGGCCCGCAGCACGCGTGCTGCGGGCCCCTTCGACTGCCGGTGACGTCTACGGACTCAGGCGTCCGCGTCCCGGCGCAGACGCGGCTTCAAGTCCTTGAAGCGCGCCAGCAGACCGTTGACGAAGGTCGGGGACTCGTCCGTGGAGAACTCCTTGGCGAGCTGCACCGCCTCGTCGATCGCGACCGCGTCCGGCGTGCCGTCCTCCCAGATCAGCTCGTACGCACCGAGGCGCACGATGTTCCGGTCGGCGACGGGCATCCGGTCGAGGTCCCAGTCCACCGCGTAGGTCGCGATGAGCTCGTCGATCCGAGCCACGTGGGACGCGTAGCCCTCGACCAGCTGCATGGTGAAGTCGTTCACCGGCGGCTGGCGGTCGTCCGACCGCGCGTGCCGGACCTGGTCCGCGAGAACCTCCTGGACGGAGGCACCGCGCTGGTCCGCCTCGAAGAGGATCTGGAAGGCGCGCTTGCGGGCCTTGCTCCGAGCGGCCACGGTTACTTGTTCACCCGGCCGAGGTAGTCGCTGGTGCGGGTGTCGACCTTGACCTTCTCGCCGGTGGTGACGAAGAGCGGGACCTGGATCTCGTGGCCGGTCTCCAGCGTGGCGGGCTTGGTGCCGCCGGTGGAGCGGTCGCCCTGGACGCCCGGGTCGGTGTGCTTGATCGTCAGCTCGACGGCAGCCGGGAGCTCGACGTAGAGCACCTCGCCCTCGTGCTGGGCGACGGAGGCGGTGAAGCCCTCGATCAGGAAGTTGGCGGCGTCGCCGACGGACTTGCGGTCGACCATCAGCTGGTCGTAGGTCTGCTCGTCCATGAAGACGAAGTAGTCGCCGTCCATGTAGGAGAACTGCATGTCACGGCGGTCGATGGTGGCCGTCTCGACCTTCACGCCGGCGTTGAAGGTCTTGTCGACGACCTTGCCGGACAGCACGTTCTTGAGCTTGGTGCGCACGAAGGCCGGGCCCTTGCCGGGCTTGACGTGCTGGAACTCGACGACGGACCAGAGCTGGCCCCCGTCGAGCTTGAGCACCATGCCGTTCTTGAGGTCGTTCGTGGAAGCCACGGTTGCGGAATCTCCTGGACTGACGTGGGACCGCGGATGCGCACGCGCCCTACAGCGCGAGCAGCTCCTTGGTCGTGATGGTGAGTAGCTCGGGTCCGCCGTCCGCCTCCTGGCGCACGACGAGCGTGTCATCGATCCGGACCCCGCCCCGTCCCGGGAGGTGAACCCCCGGTTCGACGGTGACCGGCACACAAGCGTCCAGTTTACCCATGGCGGAGGGTGAGAGCTGCGGGTCCTCGTCGATTTCGAGCCCCACCCCGTGCCCGGTGAGCGGCACGGCGGCCTCCGCGTGCCCCGCAGCGTCCAGGATCTGGCGGGCCGCGCGGTCCACGTCCCGGTATTCGGCGCCGGGCGCGAGGGACTCGCGTCCGGCCCGCTGAGCGGCGAAGACGAGTTCGTACAGCTCGATCTGCCAGTCGGCGGGCGTGGTGCCGATGACGAAGGTCCGGCCGATCTCGCACCGGTAGCCGCGGTAGTCGGCGCCGAGGCAGACGGAGAGGAAATCGCCCTCCTCGACCCGGCGGTCGGTGGGCTTGTGCCCCCGGCGTCCGGAGTGCGGGCCGGTCGCCACCGAGGTGGGGAAGGCGGCCCCGTCGGCACCGTGGTCGACGAGCCGCCGTTCCAGCTCCAGGGCGAGGTGCCGTTCGGTCCGCCCGACCAGGATCGACTCCAGGAGTTCGCCGAGCGCCTGGTCGGCGATCTCCGCGGCGATCCTGAGACAGGCGATCTCGTCCTCGTCCTTGACGATCCTGAGCTGTTCCACGGCGCAGGCGAGGTCGGCCAGACGCAGTCCGGGGGCGACGGAGCCCATGGCCCGGTGCCGGGTCACGGTCAGGTCGTGTTCCTCGACGGCCAGCGCGTCGGCGCCCGCCCGGCGGGCGAGATCGACGGCGGCGACGGCCGGATCGCCGCCACCGGCGGGCAGAACCTGCCGGCGGAGCACTTCGTCGAGCCGTCCGTCGGCCGGTTCGCCGCCGGGCGCGACGGGACAGAGCAGGACGTCCGCGTCGGGTTCGGGGCCGACGAGGAGGACGGCACCCGGGGGCGAGCCGCCCGCGAGATAGCGGACGTTGGCTGGGCGGGAGACCAGGGCCGCCGGGCTGCCCGCGGCCGCGCAGCGATCGCGCAGCCGTACACGGCGGTCCGCATACACCTCAGACATGCTCCGAGCCTACGAGCAGCGCGGCGCGGTGGCCTGTTCTGCACGGCCGACCGGGCGGAAGGCCCACCGGGGCCCGCCGGGCCTTCCGGAGGACGCCCTCGCGGACCCTCGCGGTCGCCGGGCTCCCCCGGGGGTCACCAGGTGGGCGGGCTCGCGATCGCGCGGGCGAGGACGTCGTCGAGGACCCGGGCGGTGGTCTCGACGTCGTACGTGGAGTTGTCGATGATGGGCAGGCCCGAGCCGTACCAACCGGCCATCCGGCCGTGGATCGCGGCGACCTCCTCGTCCGAAAGCCGCCTGTTGCCGCTGCGCTCGGCGTTGCGCTCCAGGACGACCTCCAGACCGGGCAGGAGCACGACGGGCAGCAGACCGGGGCCGACATGGCGCTTCCAGCCGCCGAGGCCCACGACGGGCCGGTCGGGGAAGACCGCGTCGTCGACGATGCAGGAGATGCCGTTCGCGAGGAAGTTGCGCGCGGCGAAGCCGCAGGTGCGGCGGGCGAGCCGGTACTGCGCCTCGGAGTGCTCGTTCCAGCCGGACTGGGGGTCGGCGAAGCCGGAGCAGACCCATTCGCGGACGTCGTCGAGGCTGATGTGCGCGGTGGGCACCCGGCGGCGCTGCGCCCAGTGCCGGGCGACGGTCGTCTTGCCGGCGCCGGCGGGACCGATGAGCAGCACGGCGAGGGTCGCACCGCCGGTGCCCGCGCCGTGCTCCGCGGCGGGCGCGAGCGGAGCGGCGACGGGCGGCAGCGGGACATGACCGCTGAGGTCCGCGCGCTGGGGCGGACCGCTCGGGTAGGCCCCGGGGTGCGAGCCACCGGGATGCTGCGGACCGCCCGGGTGCTGCGGTACGGCGCCGGAGCGGCCCCAGCCGGGCGTCCCGGGCCCCGAGGGGGGCGCGGGATGCGGAGGCGGTGCCGCGTGCCCCGGCGCCGCCTGCGGGGGCCTGGGGGCTCCGCTCCCGACGCTCGGGTGCACACCGAGCCGGGGCCCGGCGGGCGGAGCGGGGTACGGGGCGCCCGCCGGAGGCGGGGGCACCGGCGGGTGGGCACCCTGGGGGCCGCCCCCCGCTCCCGAGGCGGAGGCGGGTACGGCGCCGGGGCCGGGCGCCTGGCCCGGTCGCTCGGGCGGTGGCAGCGGACCCCCCACTGCGTGCTGCATCCGGTCCCACTCCGTCTCGTACGCCTGATGTATCCGGTGCGCCGGAACGTTACCGCCCCCGGCCCCCACGAGGGGAACGGCCGGGGACTCCCCCTGGTGCCCCGTCGGACCGGTGACCGTTCACGGCCCCACCGGTCCCCCGGGATCCTGTCAGTCCGTCAGTTCCTCGGCCAGTGCCCGCAGGGCCAGCCGGTAGGAACCGATCCCGAAACCGGCGACCGTGCCGGTCGCCACGGCCGCGACGACCGAGGTGTGCCGGAACTCCTCGCGGGCGTACGGGTTCGAGATGTGAACCTCGATCAGCGGGGCGGTCCGCTGGGCGGCCGCGTCCCGCATCCCGTAGGAGTAGTGCGTGAACGCCCCGGGGTTGATCACCACCGGGATCGAGCCGTCCGCCGCCTCGTGCAGCCAGCGGATCATCTCGCCCTCGTCGTTCGTCTCCCGCACCTCGACGTCGAAGCCGAGCTCCGTGCCGAGGGTCCGGCAGGACTCGACGAGCCCCTTGTACGACGTGGCGCCGTAGATGTCGGGCTCGCGGGAGCCGAGCCGGCCCAGGTTGGGGCCGTTGAGCACCAGAACCGGACGCGGCTCGCTCACGCGGACACCTCGCCGTACGCCGCGATCAGGACCGCCGGGTCGGGGCCCTCCAGGACGGTCGGCCTGCCGATCCCGTCGAGGACGATGAAGCGGAGCAGGTCGCCGCGGGACTTCTTGTCCACCCGCATGGTCTCCAGGAGCTTGGGCCACTGGTCACCGCGGTAGGTGAGCGGCAGTCCGACGGACTCCAGGATCGCGCGGTGCCGGTCGGCGGTGGCGTCGTCGAGCCGCCCGGCGAGACGGCCGAGCTCGGCGGCGAAGACCATGCCGACGGAGACGGCGGCGCCGTGGCGCCACTTGTACCGCTCGTTCTTCTCGATGGCGTGGGCGAGGGTGTGGCCGTAGTTGAGGATCTCGCGCCGGCCCGCCTCCTTGAGGTCGCCGGAGACGACCTCGGCCTTGACCTTGATCGAGCGGACGAGCAGCTCGGCGGTGTGCGGACCGGCCGGGGTGCGGGCGGCCTGCGGGTCCTCCTCGATGAGGTCGAGGATCACCGGGTCGACGATGAAGCCGGCCTTGATGATCTCCGCCAGGCCGCTGACATAGTCGTGGACCGGCAGCGAGTCGAGCGCCGCGAGGTCGCACAGGACGCCGGCGGGCGGGTGGAAGGCGCCGACGAGGTTCTTGCCCTCGGCGGTGTTGATGCCCGTCTTGCCGCCGACGGCCGCGTCGACCATGGCCAGGACCGTGGTGGGGACGGCGATCCAGCGGACGCCCCGCAGCCAGGTCGCGGCCACGAAGCCGGCCAGGTCGGTGGTGGCGCCGCCGCCGACGCCCACGACGACGTCGCTGCGGGTGAAGCCGGTCTGCCCCAGCGCCTTCCAGCAGTAGGCGGCGACCTCGACGGTCTTCGCCTCCTCGGCGTTCGGCACCTGGATGGCGACCGCCTCGTAGCCCTGCTCGGCGAGGTCGGCGCGGAGCGCCTCACCCGTGTCGGCGAGCGCCTCCGGGTGGATGACGGCGACCCGCTTGGCCTGGGTGCCGATCAGCGTCGGGAGCTCACCGAGCAGCTGCCTGCCGACCAGCACCTCGTACGGATCCGTGCCGGCGCTGCCCGCGACGTGGATACGGGTGACTTCCTGGTCCGTCGTCATGCGTCCTTCTTCAGATCCAGTGCCGCGAGGACCGCGTCCGCGACCTCTTCGGGGGTGCGGTCGTCGGTGGTGACGACGGCCCGGGCGACTTCGGTGTACAGGTGGCGGCGCGCCTCCATCAGCTCGCGCCACTGGCGGCGCGGGTTGACGGCGAGCAGCGGCCGCGCAGTGTTGAGGCCGACGCGCCGGACCGCCTCTTCGACGTCCATCGAGAGGTACGCGACGGGCAGCCCGGCGAGCAGGGCACGGGTACCGGCGTCGAGGATCGCGCCGCCGCCGAGGGCGAGGACGCCCTCGTGCTCGGCGACGGCCGCGGCGACGGCGTCCCGCTCCAGGGCGCGGAAGTACTCCTCACCGTCCTCGACGAAGATGTCGGAGATCTCGCGTCCCTCGGCGACGACGATGTCGGCGTCGGTGTCCCGGTAGGGCGCGCCAAGCCGTTCGGCCAGGAGCGCGCCCACCGTGGACTTGCCGGAGCCCATGGGTCCGACGAGGACGACCAGCGGGCCGGCGGTCACCGGATGCGCAGGTTCTCGAGGTACGACCGCACGTTGCGGCGGGTCTCGGGCACGCTGTCGCCGCCGAACTTCTCGACGACGGCGTCCGCCAGGACGAGCGCGACCATGGCCTCGGCGACGATGCCGGCCGCGGGGACGGCACACACGTCGGAGCGCTGGTGGTGGGCCTGGGTGGCCTCGCCGGTGGCGACGTCGACGGTGGCGAGCGCGCGCGGCACGGTCGCGATGGGCTTCATCGCGGCGCGGACCCGCAGCAGCTCACCGGTGGTCAGACCGCCCTCGGTGCCGCCGGAGCGGCCGGAGGTGCGCCTGATGCCCTCGTCGGTGTTCACGATCTCGTCGTGGGCCTGGGAGCCGGGCACGCGGGCCAGGTCGAAGCCGTCGCCGACCTCGACACCCTTGATGGCCTGGATGCCCATGAGGGCGGCGGCGAGCCGGGCGTCGAGGCGCCGGTCCCAGTGGACGTGCGAGCCGAGGCCGACGGGCACGCCGTACGCGAGGACCTCGACGACACCGCCGAGGGTGTCGCCGTCCTTGTGGGCCTGGTCGATCTCGGCGACCATCGCCTTCGACGCGTCGGCGTCGAGGCAGCGGACCGGGTCGGCGTCGAGCTTCTCCACGTCGGCCGGGGTCGGGTAGACGCCGTACGGCGCCTTGGCGGCGGCCAGCTCGACGACGTGGGAGACGATCTCGATGCCCGCGGCCTCCTTGATGAAGGAGCGGGCGACGGCACCGAGGGCGACGCGGGCGGCGGTCTCCCGGGCGCTGGCGCGCTCCAGGATCGGCCGGGCCTCGTCGAAGCCGTACTTCTGCATGCCGGCGAGATCGGCGTGGCCGGGCCGGGGCCGGGTCAGGGGGGCGTTGCGGCCCGTCTCCTTGAGCTCCGAGGGGTCGACCGGGTCGGCCGACATGACCTTCTCCCACTTGGGCCACTCGGTGTTGCCGACCATGACGGCGATCGGGGAGCCGAGGGAGAGTCCGTGCCGGACACCGCCCAGGAAGGTGATCTCGTCCTGCTCGAACTTCATCCGGGCGCCACGCCCATAGCCGAGGCGTCGCCGCGCGAGGTGGTCCGCCACCAGCTCTGTGGTGACCGGGACGCCGGCGGGAAGGCCCTCCAACGTCGCGACCAGCGCGGGTCCGTGGGATTCCCCAGCGGTCAGCCAACGCAACCTGCTCAACGATGCTCCTCATGCTCGCGCCTGGCACTGCGACGGCGCGACCGGGTGCGCGGCCCTGGCCCGCCATCCCCGATCCTCCCACGTCCGGGGCGCTGCCTCGGCCCCCGGTCCAGCTATCGGACGCGGGTCCCGCTCGCGGGGAGCGCCTCGTCCGTCGGACCGGCCGTGTCGTCGGCCGTGTCGCCGGTCTTCTCGCCGGTCGTCCCGCCGGTCCGGGTGTCCGTCCGCGTGTCCGTCTGCCCGTCTGCCTTCGGCGCGCCGCGGAGGCGTCCGCGGAGCCGGACCACCGCGAGCCCGCCGAAGCCGGCGGCCGCGATGCCGAGCACCGTGTACCGCGCCCACGCGGGCAGGTCGCTGAAGAACCCCACATACAGAAAACGCAGGACGTCGAAGGCCGCGTCCCACTTCGACGCCAGCACCAGTTCCTCGCCCATGCCCCCGTGCTCCCCCGTACTCTCTCGTTCCCCCGTGGCCGGAATCCGGCCCGGGGCCTATCGGGCGGCCAGCGCCCGCTCCCCCGCCGCGCGCATCGCGGCCAGCGGCGCCCTCGCGACGCCCGTCATCTGTTCGACCTGCAGAACGGCCTGGTGGACGAGGAGGTCGAGGCCGCCGACCACCTTGCCGCCGCGGTCGGACCAGGCCGCGGCGAGCGCCGTCGGCCAGGGGTCGTACAGCACGTCGAAGAGAGTGCCGACCGTGTCGGGCACGGCGCCCGCCAGTTCGTTCGTCGTGCCGGCCGGGGTGGTCGCGACGACCAGCGGAGCCGCGAAGGCCTCCGCCGCGTCGTCCCAGGCGGCGGTACGGACGTCCACGCCGAGCCGCTCGCCCCAGCCCCGCATCTCCTCGGCGCGCGCCTCGCTGCGTACGTACGCGGTGACGGGCCCGGCGCAGATCCGGGCGAGCGCGGCGAGCGCGGAGGAGGCGGTGGCGCCGGCCCCGAGGACCGCCGCCGACTCCACCTTCTCGACGCCCCGCTCGCGCAGGGCGGCGATCATGCCGGGGATGTCGGTGTTGTCGCCGACCCGGCGGCCGTCCTCCCGGAAGACGACCGTGTTAACGGCCTCCACGGACGAGGCCGTGTCGCTGATCCCGTCGAGCAGCGGGATGATCGCCCGCTTGAGCGGCATGGTCAGCGAAAGGCCGGCCCAGCTGCCGTCCAGTCCGCCCACGAACCCGGGCAGTCCCGCCTCGTCGATCTCGAAACGGTCGTACGACCAGTCGTCGAGGCCGAGCTCGGCGTACGCGGCCCGGTGCAGGACCGGGGAGAGCGAGTGGGCGATCGGCGAACCGAGGACGGCCGCGCGGTGTGCTGGCGCCATCAGCTCTTCCTCGATTCGTTGAACTGGTCGACGAGCTTCTGGTGCTCGGCGTTCGTCTTCGTGAACTTGGAACTCTTTCCGTCGAGCGAGATGAAGTAGTACCACCCGTCGCTCGTCGGGTTCAGAGCACCCTGGAGGGCCTCAAGACCGGGGTTGCCGATCGGACCGGGCGGCAGGCCCTTGACGAAGTACGTGTTGTACGGGTTGTTGTACTTTCGGACCTCGGCGAGCGAGAGGTCGAGCTTGCTCTGGTTCTTGATGTAGTTGTACGTCGAGTCGAACTCGAGCCCGCCGTAGGTCTGCGGATTCGACGGCTTGAGCCGGTTGTAGACGACCTCGCCCATCTTCCGGAAGTCGTCGTGCGAGGTTCCCTCCGCCTGAACGAGGCTGGCGATGGTGACGAGCTCCCAGGGGCTGTCGACGCCGAGCTGCTTCGCCTTGGCGTCCAGTTCGAGCTTGGCGTACTCCTGGTTCGCGCGGCTCACCATCTTGCGCAGCGCGTCCTCGGGCTTGGAGCCCTTGGCCACGGGATAACTCGCGGGGAAGAGGAAGCCCTCCAGTGGGTCCTTTACGTTCTTGTGGTTGGCGGCCCATTCCGGCAGTCCGAGGGTGCTTGCCTTCGCCTTCGCGATGCCCTTGGTCGTACCGGGCTCGAGTCCGAGTTTCTTGTCGATCTGCTCGTACACCCAAACGTTCCGCCGCCCCTCGGGGATGACGAAATTACTCTGGCTCGCCGGGTCGAGCATCATGGTGACCGCGCTCTCGGCCGACATCTCCTTCTTCAGCGTGTAGACGCCGGCCTGGATCGAGATGCCCTTGGGGTTCTTCTGCTGCGCCGAGACGAAGGCGTCGACGCTCTTGACGACGCCGGCCTTCTTCAGGATGTTGCCGATCTCGTTGCCGAGCGCGCCCTTGGGGATCTCGACCTGCACGTCGCCCGAGCCCGAGCCCGCGTAGTCCTCGGCCGCGCCGAACTGACCCTGCCAGAACTGGTAGCCGAAGTAGCCGACGCCGCCGACGCCGCCCGCGAGGACGACCGCGACGACGAGGCAGGCCACGCCGTTCTTGCCTTTGCGTTTATTGGCTTTGCTCCGGCGTTCACGGTCGTCGCCGCGGGAGTCGCGGCCGCGCCCCGGCTCCTCGTCGTCGTACTCGTCCTCCGGGTCGTCCTCACCGGTGAAGAAGGGATGCTTCTCCTCCTCCGGCTCGGGGCGCGCCTCTTCCTCCGGCTCCCAGTCGATCACCGGCTCCGGCGGGTTCTGCCGGCGGCCGGGAGGCTGGGGCGGCGGGTACGCCTCGGGGGTGCCGTAGAGGTCGGGGTTCTGACCGCCGTACGGATCGGCCGGAGTCGCGCCGTACGGCATCGCCGCCTGGCCCGTCTCCCAGCTGCCGTCGTACTGCTGTCCGAGGTGCCCGGGCGTGTCGTAACCGCCCGGGTACCCCGTCCCGTACTGCTGCTGCTCGTACGACTGCTCGTATCGCTGGGGCTGCTGAGGCTGGTGGGGCTGCTGCTGCTCGTACTGCTGCTGCGGCTGCTGCTGGTACTGCTGATCGTGCTGCTGCGGCTGGTACTGCTGCTGAGCCTGCTGGTACTGCTGATACTGCGGGTCGACGTACTCCTGCGGCTGCTGCTGGTACTGCTGCTGCTGCGCATGCTGCTGCTGGTACGGGTCGCCCTCGTACCCCTGACCGGCCTGGCCGCCCTGCCCGTACGGGTCCTGGTAGCCGTGGCCGGCCTGGTCGTACTGGCTCGCCTGCTGCGGGTGCGGGTAGTGCTGCTGCTGGCCCTCCCACCCCTGGTCCCCGTAAAGCGGGTCCCCGGGGTGCCACGGTTCGGAGCCGGGGCTCCGGCCATACTCAGTCATCGATCCCCAAAACAGCCGCGAGGCTTCCGGACGATCCGCCTCTACGTAGTGCGGCAGTTGTTCGAACACCGCCGTATCGCGCGGAACGTTACCGTATCGCGATCAGATGACCACTTCGACGCCCTCGCCAGGAGGATTACCTGATACCCGTTCGGACTCAAGAGCGTTCTGAAGGATGATCACAGCGGCGGCCTGGTCGATCACGGACCGCCCCTTCTTGGCCTTCACACCGGAGGCCCGCAGCCCCTGGGTCGCGGTGACGGTGGTCATCCGCTCGTCGACCAGCCGGACCGGCACCGGGGCGATGCCCTTGGCCATCTCCCCCGCGAAGGCGCGGACCTTGGTCGCGGCCGGACCCTCCCGCCCGCTGAGCGAGCGGGGCAGGCCCACGACGACCTCGATCGGCTCGTACTCCGCGACGATCTGGCGGAGCCGCCGGTGGGCGGCCGGGACGTCACGTCCCGGCACGGTCTCCACCGGCGTGGCGAGGACCCCGTCGGGGTCGCACGAGGCGACCCCGATCCGGGCGTCCCCGACGTCCACCGCGATACGGCGGCCGCGACGCATCGTCACGCCGTCTCCACCACGAGACGCTCGACGGCGGCGATGGCCTCGCCGACGGCCTCCGGGTTCGTACCGCCGCCCTGGGCGACGTCCGGCTTGCCGCCGCCACCGCCACCGAGGGTCTTGGCGGCCGTGCGGACCAGCTCGCCGGCCTTGAGACCGCGCTCACGGGCGGCCTCGTTGGTGGCGATGACCGTGAGCGGCTTGCCATTGGCCGTGGTGAACAGGGCGACGACGACCGGACGGTCGGACGGGAAGCGGCCACGGACGTCGAGGACCAGCTTGCGCAGGTCGTCGGCGCCGGTGCCGTCCTGGACCCGGCCGGTGACCAGGGCGAGGCCGCGGACGTCCTGGGCGGAGTCGACGAGACCGGCGGCGGCCTGGAGGACCTTCTCCGCGCGGAACTTCTCGATCTCCTTCTCGGCGTCCTTCAGCTTGCCGAGCATGGAGGAGATCTTCTCCGGAAGCTCCTCCGGACGGCCCTTGACCAGCTCCTGGAGCTGGGCGACGACCGTGTGCTCCTTGGCGAGGAAGTTGTACGCGTCGACGCCGACGAGGGCCTCGATACGGCGCACACCGGAGCCGATGGAGGACTCGCCGAGCAGCTTCACCAGGCCCAGCTGGGCGGTGTTGCCGACGTGCGTGCCGCCGCACAGCTCCTTGGAGAAGTCGCCGATGGTGACGACGCGGACCTGCTCACCGTACTTCTCGCCGAACTCGGCGATGGCGCCCTGACGCTTGGCCTCGTTGATCGGCATGACCTCGGCGTGGACCTCCAGCTCGCGCGAGAGGACCTCGTTGATCTTCTGCTCGACGTCCGTGAGGACCGTGCCGGGGACGGCGTTCGGCGAACCGAAGTCGAAGCGGAAGCGACCGGGCTGGTTCTCGGAACCGGCCTGGGCGGCCGTCGGGCCGAGGGCGTCGCGCAGCGCCTGGTGGGTCAGGTGGGTGGCCGAGTGGGCGCGGGCGATGGCCCGGCGGCGGCTCACGTCGATGGTGGCGTAGGCGGTGGCGCCCACGGTCACCTCGCCGACCTGCACGGAACCCTTGTGCACGGAGACACCCGGGACCGGCTGCTGGACGTCACGGATCTCGATGACCGCGCCGCTGTGGAGCTTGATCCGGCCCTGGTCGGCGATCTGGCCGCCGCCCTCGGCGTAGAAGGGGGTCCGGTCGAGGACGACCTCGACCTCGTCGCCCTCGGAGGCGGCCGGCGAGGAGACACCGTTGACGAGGAGACCGACGACCGTGGTCTCGCCCTCCAGGTTGGTGTAGCCGGTGAACTCGGTGGCGCCGTTGCCGTCGGCGATCTCCCGGTAGGCGGTCATGTCGGCGTGACCGGTCTTCTTCGCCTTGGCGTCGGCCTTGGCGCGCTCCCGCTGCTCCTTCATCAGGCGGCGGAAGCCGTCCTCGTCCACGGAGAGGCCCTGCTCGGAGGCCATCTCCAGGGTGAGGTCGATCGGGAAGCCCCAGGTGTCGTGGAGCAGGAACGCCTTGTCGCCGGAGAGGATCGTGCCGCCGGCTGCCTTGGTCTCGGTCACGGCGGTGTCGAGGATGTTCGTGCCGCCCTTGAGGGCCTTCAGGAAGGCGGCCTCTTCGGCGAGGGCGACGGTCTCGATGCGCTTGCGGTCGGTGACCAGCTCCGGGTACTGCTCGCCCATCGTGTTGATCACGGTGTCGACGAGGTCCTGGACGACCGGACCGGTGGCGCCGAGCAGGCGCATGTTGCGGACGGCGCGGCGCATGATGCGGCGCAGCACGTAGCCGCGGCCCTCGTTGCCGGGAGTGACGCCGTCGCCGATGAGCATGACGGACGTCCGCATGTGGTCGGCGACCACGCGGAGCGAGACGTCGCTGTCCTTGGCCTTGCCGTAGGCGACGCCGGTGAGCTCGGTGGCCTTGTCGATGACGACCTGGAGGGTGTCCGTCTCGTACATGTTCTGGACGCCCTGGAGGATCATCGCCAGGCGCTCCAGGCCGAGGCCCGTGTCGATGTTCTTCGACGGCAGCTCGCCGAGGATCGGGAAGTCGTCCTTGCCGGAGCCCTCACCGCGCTCGTACTGCATGAAGACCAGGTTCCAGATCTCCACGTAGCGCTCGTCGTTGACGGCCGGGCCGCCCTCGACGCCGAACTCGGGGCCGCGGTCGTAGTTGATCTCGGAGCACGGGCCACAGGGTCCGGGGACGCCCATGGACCAGTAGTTGTCCTTCTTGCCGAGGCGCTGGATGCGCTCGGCGGGGACGCCGACGACGTCACGCCAGATCTGCTCGGCCTCGTCGTCCTCCTGGTAGACGGTGATCCAGAGCTTCTCCGGCTCCAGCCCGTAGCCGCCGTGCTCCACCGCGGTGGTCAGCAGCTCCCAGGCGAGCTTGATGGCGCCTTCCTTGAAGTAGTCGCCGAAGGAGAAGTTGCCGCACATCTGGAAGAACGTGCCGTGGCGGGTGGTCTTGCCGACCTCTTCGATGTCCGGCGTGCGCACGCACTTCTGCACGCTGGAGGCGCGCGTGAAGGGCGGCTTGACCTCGCCCAGGAAGTAGGGCTTGAACGGCACCATGCCGGCGGGGACGAGCAGCAGAGTCGGGTCGTCCGCGATGAGCGACGCCGAAGGGACGACGGTGTGCCCGCGCTCCTCGAAGAAGCTCAGCCAGCGGCGGCGGATTTCAGCCGACTCCATCAGTGGTCCTCATTCCGGTTGTACGAGATCGTGGGAATTGATTGCGTGGTCGGGTACGGGGTGGAGCCGAGCGCGGTCCTGCGGCGCGGCTCCGGCAGCTCCCGGCCCTGGGCCGGACCCGGGTCGACGGGTGCGTCGAGGCCGAGTGCCTCCTCCAGTTCGGCCTCCCGCTGGACCATGCCCGCCCTCACGTCGAGGGCGAAGTCCTTGAGGCGGTGGCCGGTCTCGATCGCCTTGTTCGTGGCCTGGGCCGCGAGGCTCTCGGGGGTCAGCTGCTTCAGCTTCCGGTTGACCTTGGTGGTGGCCCACACGCCGGCGGCTGCGCCGGCCGTGAACCAGAACGTGCGGCGGAACATCGCGGCTCAGCCCTTCTGCTTCCGGCGTCGCGAGGACGGCACGGTACGGCCGACGATCACAGTACGTCGCGCGGAGGCCCGCGGGACGTCCTCGCCGTCCCCGCCCCGGCCGAGGGCCTTGCGCACCCCGTATCCGAAGGCGGCGACCTTGACGAGGGGGCCGCCGAAGGTCGAGGCGACCGTGGAGGAGAGCGCCGAGGCGTTGGAGGTGACCTCCTGGACGTCCGAGGCGATGGCGTCGACCCGGTCGAGCTGGGTCTGCGCCGAGCGCACGGTCGCGGAGGCGTCGGCCAGCAGGGGAACGGCCTGCTCGGTCACCTCGGCCACCATTCTGGTGGTGGCCCTGAGCGTCTGCGCCAGCCTCACCAGCACCACGGCGAGGAAGGAGACGAGGATCGCCCAGAACACGGCCACCAGGATCCCGGCAACCTCTCCACCGGTCACTCTGCACCGCTCTCTGCTGTCGTTGGCCCTTGTGAAAAGTCGTCCCCCGACCCTATCGCGCCCGGGCTCTCCCGCCGTACCGCATTACCGCCCGTGGGACGGCGGTCACGGGGATCCGATTGTACGGAGCGCGTGGGGATGAGTACGCTCCGTGTCCCATGCGACGGAGCAATCTCCCGGCGGAGCTGAACCGGTTCGTCGGACGGGCCGCCGAGCAGGCCGCACTGACGGCGCTCCTCGAGGCGTCCCGCCTGGTCACGGTCGTGGGCGTGGGCGGGGTCGGCAAGACCCGGCTCGCGCTGAGGGCTGCCTCGGGAGTGCAGAAACGCTACGGCGACGGGGTCCGGCTCGCCGAGCTCGCGCCCCTGCGCGACCCCGACCTGATCGAGTACGCCCTGGCCGAGGCCCTCGGCCTGACCGACCACACCCCCAAGCCCCCGCGCGAGGTGCTCGTCGAGCACCTCGCGGAGCGGCGGACGCTGCTGGTCGTGGACGGTTTCGAGCACCTCGTGGAGAGCTGCGCGCCGCTCGTGCGGGAGCTCCTGGAGCAGGCTCCGGGGCTCACCGTCCTCGCGGTCGGCCGCCGTCCCCTGCGGGTGGCGGGCGAGGCGGTGTTCCCGCTGGCGCCGCTGGGTGAGGCGGACGCGATGACCCTGCTCACGGAACGGGCGGCGGAGGCGGGCGCGCCCGCCCTGCCGGAGGCCGGAGCTCCCGCCCCGTCCGGGGCGGGAGCGGGAGCCCTTCCCGGTCGTCCCGCCCCGACGGGCGCTGCCGTGTGCCCGGGAGGGCGGGCCGGGACACGGAGCCTCCCCGGTGCCACGGCCCACGTCCGCGGTTCGGACGCCGTGCGGGAGCTGTGCCGGCGGCTCGACGGGATTCCGCTCGCGCTCGAACTGGCGGCCGGCCGGCTCCCCCTCCTCTCCGTCGAGCAGATGCTGTTCCGCCTCGACGACCGTTTCCGGCTCCTCACCGACGGCGCGCGCGGGGCGCTCCCCCGGCATCAGACGCTGCGCACCGCCATGGGCTGGAGCCATGAGCTGTGCACCCCCGAGGAGCGGCTGCTCTGGGCCCGGCTCTCGGTGTTCCCCGGCCCCTTCGACCTGGAGGCGGTGGAGTACGTGTGCGGCGGCCCCGAGCTGCCGCCGGAACGGATCCTGGAGCTGCTCGGCGGTCTGCTGGCGCAGTCGCTGCTCACCCGGGAGGACGCCCCCCTGGGCCCGGTCTACCGGATGCTCGACACGGTCGCCGCGTACGGGGCGGAGTGGCTCGCGGCGCTCGGCGACACGGAGCGGATGCGGCGGCGGCACCGCGACTGGTACATGGGCCTCGCCACCTGGTGCGAGCTGGAATGGTTCAGCCCGCGTCAGGCCGAGGTCGCGGCCCTGACGGAGGCGGCCCTGCCGCATCTGCGGGCCGCCCTCGACCTGTGTCTGGAACTCCCGGAGGACACGCACCTCGCCCAACACCTGGCGGGCACGCTCTGGTTCGCGTGGGTGGGCTGCGGGCGCCTGTCGGAGGGCCGGCACTGGCTGGAGCGGGCGCTCGCGGTGGAGTCCGGTCACGAGGAGGCGCGGCTGAAGGCGCTCTGGGTGCTCGGGTACGTGGCGGTGCTCCAGGGGGACGGTACGGCGGCGGTGGCGGCGCTCCACGAGTGCGGGGAGCGGGCCAGGTCCTCGCGGAACGCGCTGGCGGAGGCGTACGCGACGCACCGGATGGGATGTCTGGCGCTGCTCACGGACGACATGCCGCGGGCCGAGGAGCTGATCGGGCGGGCGCTCGACGCGTACCGGGAGCTCGGCGAGCTGAACAGCAATGTGCTGATGGGGCAGATCGAGGTGGCCCTGGCGCGGGCGTTCCGGGGCGACGTGGACGGGGCGGTCGCCCTCTGCCGCGAGGTCAGGGACATCTGCGAGGAGCGGGGCGAGCTCTGGGCCCGGGCGTACGCCCTCTACGTCCTGGGGTACGCGGCCTGGACCGGGGGCGTGTACGGGGAGGCGCGGGAGCTGCTCGCCGAGTGCGTGTCCATCAACCACGCCTTCCGCGATCTGGTCGGGACCGTGCTGGCGATCGAGATGCTCGCCCTGGTGTCGGTGAGCGAGGGCGATCCGACGGAGGCCGCCGTCCTCCAGGGGGCCGCGGTGCCGCTGTGGGACACGGTGGGTGTCCGGCTCTTCGGGTCGGAGGCGTTCGACGCGCCGAGGACGCTGTGCCAGCAGCGGGCCGAGGAGGCGCTGGGCGCGGAGGCCTACGGCATCGCCTTCCGGCAGGGTCTGGGGCTGTCGGCGGCGGAGGCGGTGGAGCGCGCACTCGCGGCCCGGGGCAATCCGGCCGTCGGCGGCGCGGCGGAGGCGTCGGCTCCTCGTCCCTTCCGTACGGCCGGGTCGGCGGCGGTCCCGGGAACGCGGAAGCCCGCCGGCTCCCCCACCGGCAAGGGCGGGGAAGCGGCGGGCTGAACACCGCGAGGGTGTGAACACCGCGAGGGTGGTACTACGTCCCCCGGCTCGCGCCGGGGGCCCGGATCAGCGGGCGTAGTACTCGACGACCAGCTGCTCGTCGCAGATGACCGGGATTTCCTTGCGGTTCGGGTCGCGGTCGAGGCGGAAGGCCAGGGCCTTCAGGTTGACCTGCAGGTAGCGCGGGGTCTCACCGTCGGCGGCGAAGCCACCCTCACGGGCAACCTCGAACAGCGGCTTGGTGCGGCTGCGCTCGCGGACCATCACGACGTCGTCGGGACGGACGCGGAACGACGGCTTGTCGACCTTGCCACCGTTGACCTGGATGTGGCCGTGGACGACCATCTGGCGGGCCTGGTAGATGGTGCGGGCGATGCCCGAACGCAGGACCAGGGCGTCGAGGCGACGCTCGAGCTCGACGACCAGCGCCTCGCCCGTCTTGCCTTCGGCCTTCTTGGCGCGGTCGTAGGCGCGCGCCATCTGGCGCTCGCTGATGTCGTACTGGGCGCGCAGACGCTGCTTCTCGAGCAGACGGACCTTGTAGTCCGAGTTCTGCTTGCGGCCACGGCCGTGCTCGCCCGGCGGGTAGGGGCGGGCCTCGAAGTACTTGACGGCCTTCGGGGTCAGCGCGATGCCGAGGGCACGCGACTTCTTGACCTTGGGACGGGACTGGTTCGGCATGAACCAACCTCTCTACTGTGTACGAAACGGCTTCACCAGGGTTAGGGGAGGTCGCATCCGCAGCCGGGAAACCCGTCGGGTCCGTACGAGACGGGCCTGTCGGGCAGCCGCTCCCAGGTCTGGGCACATACGTGCAGCACGCGAACGACCCACCGCCGATCCCGGGATCCGGGTGGTGGTGGGTTGCCAGCGACACCTTCGAAGGTGCGCGACGCTCCTGGAAACCCCGCCCGAGGGCCGGGTCTCCGGCTGACTGTCCCGTTCTGGTGGTGCCGACCGGAGCCGGGCACGGGACGCAGCAATCCCGACCAGTGTACCGGGTCCGCGGCGCACTCTCGCACGGGGTCCCTTGCCGGTGGACGGGGAACGGCGGAGGTGCCGGGCGAGGCCGGGCCGTCGCTTCCGGATCCTGCCCGACCCGCGCCGCCCGGATGGGACGACCGACAGGTGCGGCGCGTCAGCCGCCCTCGCCCTTCAGACGCTCGCGCACCCGGTCCACCACGTCCGCGTACCGCGCTTCCGCGCCGTAGCGGGTGGGGGCGTAGTACTGGCGGCCCCGGATCTCGTCCGGGGCGTACTGCTGGGCCGCGATGCCGCCCGGCACGTCGTGCGGGTAGACGTAGCCCTGCGCGTGGCCGAGCTTGGCCGCTCCCTTGTAGTGCCCGTCGCGCAGATGCGCCGGGACCGATCCCGCGAGGCCGTTCCGTACGTCCGCCAGGGCGGCGCCGATCGCGGTGGTCGCCGCGTTCGACTTCGGGGCCAGGGCGAGGGCGATGGTGGCGTGGCTCAGGGTGAGGGCCGCCTCGGGGAAACCGATCATGGCGACCGCCTGCGCGGCGGCGACGGCGATCGGCAGCGCGTTCGGATCGGCGAGTCCGATGTCCTCGCTCGCGGAGATCATCAGGCGGCGGGCGATGAACCGCGGGTCCTCCCCCGCCTCGATCATCCGCGCCAGGTAGTGCAGGGCCGCGTCCACGTCCGAGCCGCGGATCGACTTGATGAGCGCGCTGGCCACGTCGTAGTGCTGGTCGCCGTCCCGGTCGTACTTCACGGCCGCCCGGTCGACGGTCTCCTCGACCGTCTGCAGGCTGATCTCCGGCTCGCCCTTGGCGATGGCGGCGCCCGCGGCCGCCTCCAGGGCGGTCAGGGCGCGCCGGGCGTCGCCGCCGGCGACGCGCAGGAGGTGGGACTCGGCGTCCTCCGGCAGGGTCACGGCCCCGCCGAGTCCGCGCTCGCCGGTGAGGGCCCGCGCCATCAGCCCCCGCAGGTCCTCGTCGGTGAGCGGCTCCAGGGTGAGGAGCAGCGAGCGGGAGAGGAGCGGGGAGATGATCGAGAAGTAGGGGTTCTCGGTGGTGGCGGCGATGAGCGTCACCCAGCGGTTCTCCACGGCGGGCAGCAGCGAGTCCTGCTGGGCCTTGGAGAAGCGGTGGATCTCGTCGAGGAAGAGGACGGTCTCCTTGCCGTAGCCGCCGACGGCGCGCCGGGCTCCGTCGATGACGGCCCGGACCTCCTTGACGCCCGCGGTGATCGCCGACAGTTCCACGAAGCGCTTGTTGGTCGCCTTGGAGACGACGTACGCGAGGGTGGTCTTGCCGATGCCCGGCGGGCCCCAGAGGATCACCGAGGAGGCGCCGGCCGGGCCGCCGTCCCCGTCGCCCACGAGCCGGCGCAGCGGCGATCCGGGCTTGAGCAGGTGCTTCTGGCCCACCACCTCGTCGAGGGTGCGGGGGCGCATCCGGACGGCCAGCGGGCTGCTGGCCGGGTCCTTCTCCTGCCGGTCTTCGGCTGCTGCGGTAAAGAGGTCGGGCTCCACAGTCATGAAGCCTAGGTCACCGGTGTGACAGCGCGGCCGGCGCCGGCCGGTCCGGCGGCCGCCGTCAGCCGGTCCAGAAGTCCCACCAGCGGGTCAGGATCAGCATGCCGATGATCCCGACGTGCAGGACGGGGAGGATCCAGGTGAACTCGTCGAAGAAGGTCCTGAGGCCACGGGGGGCGGGGATGACGCCGTGGCGGACGTTGTGCGAGGTCACGTACCAGAACATGACGATGGTGGCGACCCAGGCCAGGCAGCACCAGAGGCAGAGCGAGTTGATCTCGTACAGCGACTGGTACATCAGCCAGGTGCAGAATCCGACGCCGAAGAGGGTGCCGGCGTTGAGGCCGAGCCAGTACCAGCGGCGGTAGCGGGCCCCGGCCAGCAGAGCCAGGCCGATGGCGATCACCATGGCGTAGGTGACCAGGCCGAGCATCGGGTTGGGGAAGCCGAAGACCGAGGCCTGCTCGCTCTTCATGATGTTGCCGCAGGAGACGATCGGGTTGAGGCTGCACCCGGGGACGAAGTTCGGGTCCTCCAGCAGCTTGAACTTGTCGATCGTGATGACCCAGGCGGCGAGCACTCCGGCCGCTCCGGTGATGACGAGCAGCCAGGCGAAGGCCCTGCTCGCCCCGATCGTGCCGTCGTCGTGCCGGCCGGACGTGGCCTCGTCCACCGCTGCCTTGCTCATGTCGCCTTTTCCCTCGCTCGCCGGCCTTGTGGGCACGGTCATTCTGCCGTACGGGCGACGGCGCCCACCGTTCGCCGGAGATAAGTGAGGGGCGCGTAAGGACCACGCGGAGGGGCCCGGACCACGCGCGCGTGGTCCGGGCCCCTCCGTCCGTACGGTCCGTCAGGCCAGCTTGGCCCGCACCGCGTCCAGCAGCTCCTCCACGGCGACCGCCTGCTGCTCGCCGGACTCCATGTCCTTGAGCTGGACGACACCCTCGGCGAGGTCGCGCTCACCGGCGACGACGGCGAGGCGGGCGCCCGAGCGGTTGGCGTCCTTCATCGCGCCCTTGAGGCCCTTCCCGCCGAACGAGAAGTCCGCGGAGACGCCCTCCCTGCGCAGCTCGGTGACCTTGCCGAAGAGGACGCGACGCGCCTCCTCGCCGATGGCCACCGCGAAGACGCTGGTGACGGCCGGGAGGTCGAGCTCGACGCCCTCCGCCTCCAGGGCGAGGACCGTGCGGTCCACACCGAGCGCCCAGCCCACGGACGGCAGCGCGGGGCCGCCGATCATCTCGGAGAGGCCGTCGTAGCGGCCGCCGCCGCCGACCGCCGACTGCGAGCCGAGACCGCCGTGGACGAACTCGAAGGTCGTGCGGGTGTAGTAGTCCAGGCCGCGCACCAGCTTGGCGTCGTCCTCGAAGGTCACGCCCGCCGCGGTGATCAGGGCGCGCACCTCCTCGTGGTACGTCTTGCACGCGTCGCACAGGTAGTCGCGCAGCAGCGGGGCGCCGTCGAGCTGCTTCTGCACGGACTCGCGCTTGTCGTCGAGGACGCGCAGCGGGTTGATCTCGGCGCGGCGCAGGGTCTCCTCGTCGAGGTCGAGCCCGCGCAGGAAGGTCTGGAGCGCCTCGCGGTAGACGGGACGGCACTCCTTGTCGCCCAGCGAGTTGAGCAGGATGCGGAAGTTCCGCAGCCCGAGGGAGCGGTACGCCTGGTCGGCCAGGATGATCAGCTCGGCGTCGAGGGCCGGGTCCTCGGAGCCGATCGCCTCGGCACCGACCTGGGAGAAGTGGCGGTAGCGGCCCGCCTGGGCCCGCTCGTAGCGGTAGTACGAGCCGGAGTACCAGAGCTTCACCGGCAGGTTGCCCTGCTTGTGCAGGTTGGCCTGGAGCGCCGCACGCAGCACGGACGCGGTGCCCTCGGGGCGGAGGGCGAGGTGGTCGTTGCCCTTCGTGGTGAGGGTGTACATCTCCTTGGTCACGATGTCGGTGGACTCACCGACACCGCGGGAGAACAGCTCGACGTTCTCGAAACCGGGCGTCTCGATGTAGCCGTAGCCGGAGTTCCTCAGCGGCGTGGAGATCGCGTCCCGGACCGCCAGGAACGTGGCGGAGCGGGGCGGGGTCAGGTCGTACGTGCCCTTGGGGGCCTGAAAGGTGCTCACGAAAGTCTCGTCACATTCCTCGTCGGGGAGCCTTCGTGCTCCCGAGGCCGGCGGCCACGTCCCGCAGATAGGGGTTCGTGGCGCGCTCCTGGCCGATGGTCGTCTGGGGACCGTGTCCCGACAGCACCACGGTCGAGTTGTCGAGCGGCAGGCACACACGGGCCAGCGAAGCGAGCATCTCGTCCATGTCACCGCCGGGAAGGTCGGTGCGTCCGACGGAGCCGGCGAACAGCAGGTCCCCGGAGAAGAACACGGAGGGGATCTCCGTGGTCTCCGGCATCCTGAAGGTCACCGACCCCTTGGTATGACCGGGCGCGTGGGCGACGGAGAAGTCCAGACCGGCCAGCTTCAGCTCGGCGCCGTCGGTGAGTTCTCGCACGTCGTCGGGCTCTCCCACGGTCAGCTCGCCCATGAGGGGCATCCCGATGGAGCGGCCGAGGGCCTTCTCCGGGTCGCTCATCATGTAGCGGTCGGACGGGTGGATCCACGCGGGGACGTCATGGGCGCCGCACACCGGGACGACGGAGGCGACGTGGTCGATGTGTCCATGGGTGAGGACGACGGCGACGGGCTTGAGCCGATGCTTCTTCAGCGTCTCCTCGACACCCTGGGCGGCCTGGTGGCCCGGGTCGATGATGACGCACTCCTCGCCTGCGGCGGGGGCGACCAGATAGCAGTTGGTCCCCCAGGCCCCGGCGGGGAACCCGGCAATCAGCACGTTCGTCCTTAGATGTCGTCCGGCAGGGGGCCGCGGAATTCGCGGAACTCGCAGAAAACACGGAATGCGGCAGATCAGAGCCTACCGGCGGTGCCGGTTCCACAGCCAACCCGTATACGGTACGGGCACACCCGGCCAGGACAGGAACAGACGAGCGACAGGAGCGGAACCGGTGGTCACCAGCGATCAGCGGCGGCGGCAGCTTGCCAGGGAGAAGTACGCGCGGCAGCAGCAGCGGCGGGAGGAGAACCGGCGCAAGGCGAAGCGCCGCAACACCGTCGTCGCGGCCGCCCTCGCGGTGGTCCTCGCGGCGGGCGGCGCGGTGTACGCGTCCGTGGCACTGACGGACGACGGCTCGGACAAGGGCTCGGACAACGCCGCGAGCGGCTCGCCCACCCCGACGCCCTCGCAGAGCGAGTCGGCGAACCCGGAGCCGAAGCTGTCGGTGGACGCGAAGGCCTCGTACGCCATGGCGCTCAGGACGAACGAGGGCGACGTCACGATCACCATGGACGCGGCGAAGACCCCGCGCACGGTGAACTCCTTCTCGCACCTCGCCGCGAAGAAGTACTTCGACGGGACGAAGTGCCACCGGCTCACCACCAAGGGCATCTTCGTGCTCCAGTGCGGTGACCCGAAGGGCGACGGCACCGGCGGCCCGGGCTACACCATCCCGGACGAGAACCTGGGCGCGCTCGGCAAGGCGGGCGCGGACGGCACGGTGACCTACCCGGCCGGCACCGTCGCCATGGCCAACACCGGGCAGCCGGGCAGCGGCGGCTCGCAGTTCTTCCTCGTCTACAAGGACACCAAGCTGCCGCCGAGCTACACGCCGTTCGGGAAGATCGACGCGGCCGGCCTCGAGGTGGTCGAGAAGGTGGCCGGGGCCGGGGTCACCGGCGGTGCCACCGACGGCGCCCCGAAGAAGGCCGTCACCATCGAGAAGGCGACCGTCACGAAGAAGTGAGCCGGACGTCCGCACCCACGCCCGACCGTCGAATCTCGGTCGCGCTGAGTGCGGACAGCCGGGCCGCCGTTCGCCTAGATTGGCGTTGTGCAGCGTTGGGCCGTCGGCCGCGCTGCGGAAGGCGGGCGAGGCCCGCCGGGAAACTGTGGACGATGCCCGGGGGGTACGACCCCGCGACGGCATCATGGTGAGGAGGCGCTGTGAGCAGCGACCCGTGGGGCCGCGTCGACGAGACGGGCACCGTGTACGTGCGGACGGCCGAGGGCGAGAAGGTCGTCGGATCGTGGCAGGCCGGCACCCCTGAGGAGGCCCTGGCCTACTTCGAGCGCAAGTACGAGGGCTTGGTTGTCGAGATCGGCCTCCTCGAGAAGCGGGTGAGGACCACCGACCTCTCGGCGAAGGACGCCACCGCGGCGATCGAGCACATCCGCCAGCAGATCGACGAGCACCACGCCGTCGGTGACCTGGCCGCGCTCGCGACCCGTCTCGACAAGCTCGTCGAGACGGTCGACTCGCGCCGCGAGGAGCGCAAGGCCCAGAAGGCCAAGCAGACCGACGAGGCGCGCGTCGCCAAGGAGAAGCTCGTCACCGAGGCCGAGGAGCTGGCCCAGAGCGAGCAGTGGCGCTCCGCCGGCGAGCGGCTGCGGGCGCTCGTCGACACCTGGAAGGGCCTCCCCCGGCTCGACCGCAAGTCCGACGACGAGCTGTGGCACCGCTTCTCGCACGCCCGTTCGGCGTTCTCGAAGCGCCGCAAGGCCCACTTCGCCTCGCTGGACGCCCAGCGTGAGGACGCCCGCAAGGCCAAGGAGCGTCTGGTCGCCGAGGCGGAGTCGCTGTCGAACTCCACCGACTGGGGCACCACGGCGGCCCGCTACCGCGACCTCATGGCGGAGTGGAAGGCGGCCGGCCGCGCCCAGCGCGAGCACGAGGACGATCTGTGGAACCGCTTCCGCGGCGCCCAGGACGTCTTCTTCGCGGCGCGCGGCGAGGTCTTCGCCGAGCGGGACGCGGAGCAGACCGAGAACCTCAAGCTGAAGGAGGAGCTCGCGACCGAGGCCGAGAAGCTGCTGCCGGTGTCGGACCTGAAGGCGGCGCGTGCGGCCTTCCGTTCCCTCAACGAGCGGTGGGAGGCCGTCGGCCACGTCCCGCGTGACGCCCGCCCCAAGGTCGAGGGCCGGATGCACACGGTGGAGCGGGCGATCCAGGAGGCCGAGGAGTCGGAGTGGCGCCGGACGAACCCGGAGGCGCGTGCGCGTGCCGCCGGTCTCACCGGTCAGCTCCAGGACGCGGTCGAGAAGTTGCGCAAGCAGATCGACGCGGCCCGCGCGGCGGGCAACGACGCCAAGGCCGACAAGCTGGCCCGTGAGCTGGAGGGCCGTCAGGCCCTGCTCGACCAGGCGCTGAAGGGCCTGGAGGAGTTCGGCGGCTGATCCCCCGCCCGACCGTACGAGGAAGGCCCCCCGGCGCACTGCCGGGGGGCCTTCCTCGTAGGTGCCGTACGGCGTGGTCCGTGCCGTACGGCGTCGCGTTACGGCCTGCGGGCCGAGGTGACGCGGTAGACGTCGTAGACGCCCTCCACACCGCGTACGGCCTTCAGGACGTGCCCCAGATGCTTCGGGTCGCCCATCTCGAAGGTGAAGCGCGAGGTGGCCACCCGGTCGCGGGAGGTCTGGACGGCCGCCGAGAGGATGTTGACGTGCTGGTCCGACAGGACCCGGGTGACGTCCGAGAGGAGTCGCGAGCGGTCCAGCGCCTCGACCTGGATGGCGACGAGGAAGACGGAGGACTGGGTGGGTGCCCACTCGACCTCCAGGATCCGCTCCGGCTCCCGGGAGAGCGACTCCACGTTGACGCAGTCGCTGCGGTGAACCGATACGCCACTGCCCCGGGTGACGAAGCCGATGATCGGGTCGCCGGGGACCGGAGTACAACAGCGGGCCAGCTTCACCCAGACGTCCTCGACGCCCTTGACGACGACACCGGGGTCGGCGTTGGAGCGGCGCTTGGACCGCCCGCGGGCGGGCGGGGCCGTCTCGTCGATCTCCTCGGTGGCCGCCTCTTCGCCGCCGAGTGCCTGGACCAGCTTCTGCACGATGGACTGGGCGGTGACATGCCCCTCGCCGATCGCCGCGTACAGCGAGGAGATGTCGGTGTAGCGCAGCTCGTGGGCGAGGGTGACGAGGGAGTCGCCGGTGAGGATCCGCTGGATCGGCAGGTTCTGCTTGCGCATGGCCCGCGCGATGGCGTCCTTGCCCTGCTCGATGGCCTCGTCGCGGCGCTCCTTGGAGAACCACGCGCGGATCTTGTTGCGGGCGCGCGGCGACTTGACGAATCCCAGCCAGTCACGGGAGGGACCGGCGCCGGTGGCCTTGGAGGTGAAGACCTCGACCAGGTCGCCGTTGTCGAGGGTCGATTCGAGCGGCACGAGACGCCCGTTGACCCGCGCTCCTATGGTGCGGTGGCCGACCTCGGTGTGGACGGCGTAGGAGAAGTCGACGGGGGTGGCGCCGGCGGGCAGCGCGATGACATCGCCCTTGGGCGTGAAGACGAAGACCTCGTTGCGGGAGAGGTCGAAGCGCAGGGACTCCAGGAACTCGCCGGGGTCCTCGGTCTCCTTCTGCCAGTCGAGGAGCTGGCGCAGCCAGGCCATGTCGTTGAGGTGGTCGTCCTTGCCGGCCTTCCTCGGCACCTCGGCGCGCACCTTGGAGGCACCGGCGACGGCCTCCTGCTTGTACTTCCAGTGCGCGGCGATGCCGTACTCGGCCCGCCGGTGCATGTCGAAGGTGCGGATCTGGAGCTCGACGGGCTTGCCGTTGGGTCCGATGACCGTCGTGTGCAGCGACTGGTACATGTTGAACTTCGGCATCGCGATGTAGTCCTTGAACCGGCCGGGGACCGGGTTCCATCGCGCGTGGACGGTGCCGAGGGCGGCGTAGCAGTCCCTGACCGTGTCGACGAGGACACGGATGCCGACCAGGTCGTAGATCTCCGCGAAGTCACGGCCGCGGACGATCATCTTCTGGTAGACGCTGTAGTAGTGCTTGGGGCGCCCGGTGACGGTGGCCTTGATACGGGCGGCGCGCAGGTCCGTCTGGACCTCGTCGGTCACTATGGCGAGGTACTCGTCCCGCTTGGGGGCGCGCTCGGCCACGAGCCGGACGATCTCGTCGTACATCTTGGGGTAGAGGATCGCGAAGGCGAGGTCCTCCAGCTCCCACTTGATGGTGTTCATGCCCAGGCGGTGGGCCAGGGGCGCGTAGATCTCGAGGGTCTCGCGGGCCTTCTTCTCCTGCTTCTCCCGCTTGAGGTAGCGCATGGTGCGCATGTTGTGCAGGCGGTCGGCGAGCTTGATGACCAGGACGCGCGGGTCCTTGGCCATGGCGACGACCATCTTGCGGACCGTCTCGGCCTGCGCGGCCTCGCCGAACCTGACCTTGTCGAGCTTGGTGACGCCGTCGACGAGCAGGGTGACCTGGTCGCCGAAGTCGCGGCGCAGGTCCTCCAGGCCGTACTCGGTGTCCTCGACGGTGTCGTGCAGGAGACCGGCCATCAGGGTCGCCGGGTCCATGCCGAGCTCGGCGAGGATCGTGGTGACGGCGAGCGGGTGCGTGATGTACGGGTCGCCGCTCTTGCGCTTCTGGCCGCGGTGCCAGCGCTCGGCGACCTGGTAGGCCCGCTCGACCTGACGGAGTGTGGCCGTCTCGATCTTGGGGTCGTTGGAGCGGACGATCCGCAGCAGCGGTTCGAGGACCGGGTTGTACGGGGAGGAGCGCTGGACGCCGAGCCGGGCGAGGCGGGCGCGGACGCGGTTGGACGAGCCGCCGGAGCGGGCGGGCGTGGCCGCGGGCCGCGGGGACGCCGGGGCCTCGGGGGCCGGTCGCGCGGGCGCGGCAGGCGGGGGCCCGGTCTCCGCGGGCTTGTTCTGGGGCGTGTCCTTCCCCTGCGCGGCCTTGTCGGCCTTCGGGTCGGGCTGCGCGGCGGAGAGTGACTGGGCCTCGTCTGGCAAGAGCGCTCCTCTGGGGTCCCCCCGGACGGAGTCTGGGGGAGGTACCGGGTCCCCCGGTCAGGCCCGGAAAGGCCATGGTATCGAGCCCTGACACGCACTGCTCACGCGGCCGGGGGCCGGGCACGGGCCCGACGCGGACGCGACGCGCCCCTCGGGCCCCGGACCGGGACACTCCGGAAAAACCGACGGGGCGCCCCGGGGATTCCCCGGAGCGCCCCGTGCGGGGTGAAGCCCGATGTCAGACGGTGATCAGCGCCGTGAGCGGAGCGCCGTTCAGGGCGGGCTCCAGCCGGGCGCGGCCCGGCAGGAAGCCCAGTTCCATGAGGACCGCGACGCCCGCGACCTCGGCGCCCGCCCGGCGGATGAGCTCGATGGAGGCCTCGGCCGTGCCACCGGTGGCGAGGACGTCGTCGATGACCATGACGCGGTCGCCCGCGACCAGGTCCTCGGCGTGCACCTCGATCTCGGCGGTGCCGTACTCCAGCTCGTACGCCTGGCTGAGCGTGGCTCCGGGGAGCTTGCCGGCCTTGCGGACCGGGATGAAGCCCAGGCCCGCGCGGACGGCCACCGGGGCGGCCAGGATGAAGCCGCGCGCCTCCAGGCCGACGATCTTCGTCGCGCCGTGCGCGGAGCACAGCCCGGCGAGGGCGTCGGTGAGCGCCGTGAACGCCTCCGGGTCCGCGAGCAGCGGCGTGATGTCCTTGAACAGCACGCCAGGCTTCGGGTAGTCCGGTACGTCGCGGATACGGCTGAGCAGGAGGTCGGTGACGCCCTGGGCCTCGGCGGTCATCCTCGGTGCTCCGGGGCGCGGCCCCGACGGCTCGCCCGGGGACCGACGACGGCGGTCTCCGGCGCGTCCGGACCGTCGAACGACTCGCCCTTGGCGGCCTCACCGGCCCGCTTGGCCATGATGCGCTTCTTGAGTGCCCTGATCGCCGGCTCGCGCTCCTTGAGGTCGGCGACGAGCGGGGTGGCGATGAAGATCGAGGAGTACGCACCGGCGGCGAGACCGACGAACAGCGACAGCGAGATGTCGTTGAGCATGCCGGCGCCGAGGACGCCACCACCGATGAAGAGCAGGCCGGCGACCGGCAGCAGCGCGACGACGGTGGTGTTGATCGAACGGACCAGCGTGCCGTTGATCGAGCGGTTGGCCAGCTCGCTGTACGTGAAGCGGGTCTGCTTCGTGATGTCCTTCGTCTGTTCCTTGAGGGAGTCGAAGACGACGACTGTGTCGTACAGCGAATAACCGAGGATCGTCAGCAGACCGATGACCGTACCGACGGTGACCTCGAAGCCGACCAGCGAGTAGATGCCGACCGTGATCGTGAGGTCGTGGATCAGCGCGATGAGCGCCGCGACCGCCATTCTCCACTCGAAGGCGATGGCCAGATAGATCACCACGAGGATCATGAAGACCCCCAGACCGGTCCAGGCCTTGGTGGCGATCTGCTCACCCCAGCTGGGACCGACGAGCTCCGCCGCGATCTTGTCCTCGGCGACGTTCAGGTCCTTGGCGAGCTCCGTCCGGACCTTGTCGGACTGGGCGGTGTCGAGGCCGCCGACCTGGATGCGCAGGGAGCCGTTGCCGAGCTGCTGGACGATCGCGTCGTGGCCGGAGGCCTCTTCCGCGTACTCCTGCGCCTGGCTGACGGAGACTTCCGACTTCGGGGTGGTGAAGACCGCGCCGCCCTGGAACTCGATGCCCATGTTGAGGCCGCGGACGGCCAGGGCGACGATGGCGGTGATGGTGATCAGGATGGACAGGCCATACCAGATCTTGCGGTTGCCGATGAAGTCGTAGCCGACCTCACCGCGGTGGAGCCGGGCGCCGAGATCGCCGAGCTTCGACATCTCACGCCTCCTTCGGGTCGACAGGGCCAGCGGCAGAGGCATGGGCACGGCGGGAGCTGCGCAGCGGCGGCTTGGCGCCGAGTCGCTTCGGGTCGAGACCGGACCACGCGTGGCCCTCGCCGAAGAACTTGGTCCGCGCGAGGAGCGTCATGACCGGCTTGGTGAAGAGGAACACCACGACGACGTCGAGCAGGGTGGTCAGGCCGAGCGTGAACGCGAAGCCCTGGACCTTGCCGACGGTGACGATGAAGAGCACGGCCGCGGCCAGGAACGACACGAAGTCGGAGACCAGGATGGTGCGGCGGGCGCGCGGCCAGGCGCGCTCGACGGCCGGGCGCAGCGTGCGGCCCTCGCGGAGCTCGTCACGGATGCGCTCGAAGTACACGATGAACGAGTCCGCGGTGATACCGATGGCCACGATGGCTCCGCAGACGGCCGGAAGGTTCAGCGCGAAGCCGATGGCCGGGCCGAGCAGGGCCATGATCACGTAGGTGAGCAGGGCGGAGACGCCGAGGCTGAGGATGGCGATCAGCGACAGGCCGCGGTAGTAGGCCACCAGGTAGATGATGACCAGTCCGAGACCGATGGCGCCGGCGATCAGACCGGCCTCCAGCTGGTCGCCGCCGAGCGCGGCGGTGACCGTGTCGACGCTCTGCGTCTCGAAGGTCAGCGGCAGGGCACCGTAGGACAGGATGTTGCCGAGGTCCTGGGCCGACTGCTGGTTGAAGTTGCCGGAGATCTCGGCGCTGGCGCTCAGCGTCTGGCGCACCGACGGGGCCGAGACGACCTCGCCGTCCAGGACGATCGCGAAGCGGTTCTGCGGGTCGGCCTGCGAGGACAGCTTGCCGGTGATCGCCTGGAACTTCTTCGAACCCGCGTCCGTGAAGTCCATGGTGACGATCCACATGCCGCGCTGCTGGTCGAGCTGGCCCTTGGCGTCGTCGACGTCACGGCCCTCGACCTCGGCCGGGCCGAGGAGGTACTTCGACCAGACGCCGGGGGCGTCCTCGCCACAGGCGACGGCGGGCTCGCTGGGCTTGACACCCTGGCCCGCGGCGGAGCGCTGCTTGGGGTCGAGGCAGTTCAGGGAGGTGTACTTCTTCTCCAGCGCCGCGGTGGCGGCGTCGGGAGTCGGAGTCGCCGTGGGGGTTCCGGTGGCCTTCGGCGTCGCGGTGGACGAGGCCTTGCCGGTGGGGGTCGGGCTCGGGGCCTTGAGGGCCTCGGTGAGCGCGCGGCCCTGGGCGGAGCCGGTGGCCGTCGGGGTGGCCGACTTCTCGCCCACGGTCGAGCCGGAGGCGGAGGAGGACGGCTTCGGCGTGGCGGAGGGAGAACCGGAGGAGCCGGCGCTGGGCGCCACGGCGGGTCCGCCGTTCGTCACCGCGAGAACCGGCCGGAAGTAGAGCTGGGCGGTGGTACCGACCTGCTCCCGGGCCTGCTTCTCGTTCGTCCCGCGAGGGATGTTGACGATGATGTTCTCTTTGCCCTGCGTCTGGACCTCGGCCTCGGAGACACCGAGACCGTTGACCCGGCGCTCGATGATGCCGACGGCGGTGTTCATGTTGGTCTCATTGACCGCCGACTCCTGGCCCGGCTCGGCCTTGGCCTTGAGCGTGATCGACGTACCGCCGGCGAGGTCGATGCCCAGGCGCGGGGTGGTGTGCCCCGACCAGAACATGCCGCCGGTGAGCGCGACCATGGCGATCAGGATGAGTGCCAGGGCGCGGCCCGGCCGGCTCTGTCCCCCCGCCGGCCTTCGGCCCTTCTTCGGTGCTGCCACCTGTCGTATCTCCCTGTCCAACCGTCTCGCGCCGGGTATGCGTGAGACGGCCACGAAGTGTGTGTGGGGACCTTCCCCCTCAGACGTGGAACCGTTCCGGGGACCGCGCGCGCCGGTGGGCGTGCGCGGTGTCCCCGGCCGCGACTACTTCGCGTCGGTCTCGCCGTCGGTCTTGCCGTCCTTCTGGCCCTCGGCGGCGGCCTCGGCCGCGTCCGCCTTCTTCGTCAGGTCGGCCTTCGGCGCGTCCTCGACCTCGGCGGTCTCCGTGTCCTTGGCCTCGGCGGCCTCGGTCAGCGAGGAGGCGTCGTCCGGGACGACGGTGTCGGAGTCCGACTCCTCCACGTCACCGTGGACGATGCGGTTGTACTCGGAGTCCTCGAGTACGGCGCCGATCGCGTTCTTGGCGTAGACGGCGTGCACGCCGGGCGCTACCTCGAGGAGAACGGTCTCGTCGCCGATCTCCTTGACGGTGGCGTACATCCCCCCGATCGTCCGTACGCCGGTGCCGGGCTGCATCTCGTTGCGCATCTGCGCCGCCGCCTGCTGCTTCTTCTTGGCAGAGCGGGTCATCAGGAACATGGCCCCGATGAGGACGATGAAGGGGAGGAGGGTCACGATGCTCACGGGACGGGTTTCCTTCGCACGGTCGCGGAGAACCCGCGGCCTGATCTTCGGGGGTGGGCGCGCCGACCAGAAAGGGCGGCATCGGCGGAGTCTAGGCGAGTCCGCATCGATGGAACAACGTCCAGCATCGCACCCTGGTTCCTGTCCGGGCGAGTGTCGGCACCGTCACGCCCCGAAGAGCCCCTGTTGTCCGCTTCCTGGCGTCCCCGGGCCCGCTGCCTGCGGCGGAACGAGTCCGAGGTGCGCCCATGCCGCGGGAGTGGCGACCCGGCCACGGGGTGTGCGGGCGAGCAGACCTTCGCGTACGAGGAAGGGTTCGGCGACCTCCTCGACGGTCTCGCGCTCCTCCCCCACCGCGACCGCGAGGGTCGACAGGCCGACCGGGCCGCCGCCGAAGAGCTTGAGCAGGGCCTCCAGGACGGCGCGGTCGAGCCGGTCCAGGCCGCGGCCGTCGACCTCGTACACGCTGAGCGCGGCCTCGGCGATCTCCCGGGTGATGTGTCCGTCGGCCCTGACCTGCGCGTAGTCGCGGACGCGGCGCAGCAGGCGGTTGGCGATGCGGGGGGTGCCGCGGGAGCGGCCGGCGATCTCGGCGGCGCCGGCCGGGTCGATCTCGACGTCGAGGAGTCCGGCGGAACGGTGGATCACTCGCTGGAGCTCGGCCGGGTCGTAGAACTCCATGTGGCCGGTGAAGCCGAAGCGGTCGCGCAGCGGGGGCGGCAGGAGTCCGGCCCTGGTGGTGGCGCCGACCAGGGTGAAGGGCGGGAGCTCCAGGGGGATGGCGGTGGCGCCGGGTCCCTTGCCGACGATGACGTCGACACGGAAGTCCTCCATCGCCATGTAGAGCATCTCCTCGGCGGGCCGGGACATGCGGTGGATCTCGTCGAGGAAGAGGATCTCGCCCTCCTGGAGGGAGGAGAGGATCGCGGCGAGGTCTCCGGCGTGCTGGATGGCGGGGCCGGAGGTGATGCGGATCGGGGCGTTCATCTCGGCCGCGATGATCATCGACAGGGTCGTCTTGCCGAGGCCCGGGGCGCCCGAGAGGAGCACGTGGTCGGCGGTGGCGCCGCGCTGACGGGCGGCCTTGAGGACCAGGTCGAGCTGCTGGCGGACCTTCTCCTGGCCGACGAACTCACTGAGGTCCTTGGGGCGCAGGGCCGCCTCGACGGCCTGGTCGTCGCCCTCGGCGGAGGCACCGACGATGCGCGCCTCGCCGTCGCCGGTGGTCTCGTCGTCCCAGTTCACGGATGTCTGCCTTCTCGGTGGTGGTGCGGTGGTCGGGTGGGCGGGGGCGGGTGGTGGGGGCCGGTGCGCCGGCCCCCGCGGGGCGATCAGCCCGGCCCGCCCCTTCCCGGTCGTCGTCAGCGGGCGCGGTTCAGGGACTGCAGGGCCGCCCTCAGCAGCTGCGGCACCGGCGCCGACCCGCCCGCGGCGATCGCCTCCTCGGCCTGCGGTGCCACCGCGGCGACCGCCTCCTCCGCCTCGCGGCTCGCGTACCCGAGCCCGATCAGCGCGGCCGACAGCTGCTCCGTCCACGGTGCCGGTCCGGAGGCCGCCGCGCGCTGGGCGCCGACCATGCCGCTGCTGCCCAGCGGGGCGCCGAGCTTGTCCTTCAGTTCGAGGAGGAGTTTCTGGGCGCCCTTCTTGCCGATGCCCGGCACGGCCATGAGGGCCTTCTCGTCTCCCGTGGAGACGGCGAGGCGCAGGGCGTCGGGGCTGTGCACCCCGAGCATGGCCTGCGCGAGGCGGGGTCCGACGCCGCTGGCGGTCTGCAGCAGCTCGAAGACCTGCCGCTCGTCGTCGTCGGCGAAGCCGTACAGCGTGAGGGAGTCCTCCCGGACGACCAGGGAGGTCGCGAGCCGGGCGTCCTCACCGAGCCGCAGTCCCGCGAGGGTCCCCGGGGTGCACTGGACTGCCATGCCCACGCCGCCGACCTCGATGACGGCCGTGGTGGGGGCGAGTGCGGCGACCGGGCCGCTGACGAAGGCGATCATCGGGTTCGGCCTTTCACTGCGGCCGCCTGCCGGGCGACCGCCTGCTGGAGACGGTTCTCGGCGACGGCCTGCTGGAGACGGTTCTGGGCGGGGGCCCGCCAGATGTGGCAGATGGCGAGGGCGAGGGCGTCGGCGGCGTCGGCCGGCTTGGGCGGGGCGGAGAGCCGCAGGAGCCGGGTCACCATGGCTCCGACCTGGGCCTTGTCGGCACGGCCGCTGCCGGTGACGGCGGCCTTGACCTCGCTGGGGGTGTGCAGGGCGACGGGGATGCCGCGGCGCGAGGCGCAGAGCATGGCGACGGCACTGGCCTGTGCGGTGCCCATCACCGTGCGCACGTTGTGCTGGCTGAACACCCGCTCCACGGCGACGAGTTCGGGCGAGAAGCGGTCGAGCCACTCCTCGATGCCGCGCTCGATGCCGACCAGACGCACGCCGATGTCGTCGTCCGCGGCCGTCCGCACCACGCCCACGCCGAGCATGGTGAGCGGCCTGCCCGCGACGCCCTCGACGACACCGACGCCGCAGCGGGTCAGGCCGGGGTCCACCCCCAGTACACGCACGCCGCGCCCCCTTCGGCCGAATCCGTCGATCACCTGTTTGTGCAGGCTATCCGCTGCCACTGACAACGCCGTACGAACGACAGCGGGCCGACGGGGGTGTGTCCCCCGTCGGCCCGTTGCGGAAAGCGGCCGCGATCAGGCGTCGACCTTCTCCATGACCTCGTCGCTCACGTCGAAGTTGGCGAAGACGTTCTGCACGTCGTCGCTGTCCTCCAGCGCGTCGATCAGCTTGAACATCTTGCGCGCGCCCTCTTCGTCGAGCTCGACCTGCATGGTCGGAACGAAGCTGGACTCGGCGGAGTCGTAGTCGATGCCGGCCTCCTGGAGGGCGGTACGGACCGCGACCAGGTCGGTGGCCTCGCTGATGATCTCGAAGGACTCACCGAGGTCGTTGACCTCCTCGGCACCGGCCTCGAGCACCGTCTCCAGGACGTCGTCCTCGGACAGCTCACCCTTGGGGAGCACGACGACACCCTTGCGGTTGAACAGGTACGAGACCGAGCCCGGGTCGGCCATGGAGCCGCCGTTGCGGGTCATGGCCACGCGCACGTCGGAGGCGGCGCGGTTCCGGTTGTCGGTGAGGCACTCGATGAGCACCGCGACACCGTTCGGGCCGTAGCCCTCGTACATGATCGTGGCGTAGTCGGCGCCGCCGGCCTCGAGACCCGCACCGCGCTTGAGCGCGGAGTCGATGTTCTTGTTCGGGACCGACTGCTTCTTCGCCTTCTGGACGGCGTCGAACAGCGTCGGGTTGCCGTCCAGGTCGGCGCCGCCCGTACGGGCCGCGACCTCGATGTTCTTGATCAGCTTCGCGAAGAGCTTGCCGCGCTTGGCATCGATCACGGCCTTCTTGTGCTTCGTCGTAGCCCATTTAGAGTGGCCGGACATCTGCCTGTCTCCTTCGCGTAACCCATTTCTGAACGAACCCCAGAGATCCTACCGGGATCCGATCAGCGTGCCGCGCGCACCATGTCGACGAACAGGGCGTGAATACGGTGATCCCCGGTGAGCTCGGGGTGGAACGAGGTCGCGAGCACCCGGCCCTGCCGTACGGCCACGATGTGGCCCTCGTGCTCGGCGAGGATCTCGACCTCGGCGCCGACGGACTCCACCCAGGGGGCCCGGATGAAGACGCCCTCGACGGGGCCGTCCTCGATGCCCGCGACGGTGACGCCGGCCTCGAAGGACTCGTTCTGCCGCCCGAAGGCGTTGCGGCGGACGATCATGTCGATGCCGCCGAAGGTCTCCTGGCCCGAACGCGGGTCGAGGATCTTCTCGGCGAGCATGATCAGACCGGCGCAGGTGCCGTAGACCGGCAGGCCGGCGGCGATGCGCTCGCGCAGCGGCTCCGCCATGCCGAACAGGTCGGCCAGCTTGGAGATGGTGGTGGACTCCCCACCGGGGATGACCAGGCCGTCGATCTCGGCCAGCTCCTCGGGGCGCCGGACCGGCCTGGCCACGGCGTCAGCCGCGGCCAGGGCGATCAGGTGCTCCCGTACGTCGCCCTGGAGTGCCAGGACACCGATCACGGGTGTGCTCATGGGTGATTACCAGCCGCGGTTGGCGTAGCGCTCGGACTCGGGGAGGGTGTCGCAGTTGATGCCGACCATGGCCTCGCCCAGGTTGCGGGAGGCGTCCGCGATGATCTTCGGGTCGTCGTAGAAGGTGGTGGCCTTCACGATGGCGGCGGCGCGCTTGGCCGGGTCGCCCGACTTGAAGATGCCGGAGCCGACGAAGACGCCCTCGGCACCGAGCTGGCGCATGAGCGCGGCGTCGGCGGGGGTGGCCACACCACCGGCGGAGAACAGCACGACCGGCAGCTTGCCGAGCTCGGCGACCTCCTTGACGAGCTCGTAGGGGGCGCGCAGGTCCTTGGCGGCGGCGAACAGCTCGTTGTTGTCGAAGCCGCGCAGCTTGGCGATCTCGTTCTTGATCTGGCGCAGGTGGCGGACGGCCTCGACGACGTTGCCGGTGCCGGCCTCGCCCTTGGAGCGGATCATGGCCGCGCCCTCGGCGATGCGGCGGAGGGCCTCGCCCAGGTTGGTGGCACCACAGACGAAGGGGGTCGTGAAGGCCCACTTGTCGGAGTGGTTGACCTCGTCGGCCGGGGTGAGGACCTCGGACTCGTCGATGTAGTCGACACCGAGGGACTGCAGGACCTGGGCCTCGACGAAGTGGCCGATGCGGGACTTGGCCATGACCGGGATGGAGACGGCGCCGATGATCTCTTCGATCATGTTCGGGTCGGACATACGGGCCACGCCGCCGTCCTTGCGGATGTCCGCGGGGACCCGCTCCAGGGCCATGACGGCCACGGCGCCGGCGTCCTCGGCGATCTTCGCCTGCTCGGCGTTGACCACGTCCATGATCACGCCACCCTTGAGCTGCTCGGCCATGCCGCGCTTCACACGGGCGGTGCCGGTCTCGGGGGACTGGGGGGAGGGGGAAGGCGTGGTGGACACGGGTACCTCACTCGTGACAACGGGGTTGACGACTACGTCGAGGAAACAGTCCACCTGGGGTCCACAGCAAGGGCCAATGTGGACCCGGTGGATCGTTTTCGCAGGCCGTGGGCGTCAGGCCGGACGATCAGCAAGGGCCACCGGCGGCTCGTCGTCCATTTCGAAGGCCAGCGGGAAGGGGGCGTGACCCGCGAGCCGGAACCAGCGGACCGTGCGGTGGCGGCGCAGGGCGCGGGCGGCCCGTACGGCGTCGTTGTGGAAACGGCGCGCCATCGGCACCCGCCGGACGGCCTGGGCCAGCTCGCCCGCGGCCTCCTCACCACCGGGCGCCTCCCGAACGAGCTCCATCTGCTCCGGCTCGCCGAACACGGCCCGCAGCGCCTGGCTGAGCTCGCTCTCGGCGACCTCCCGGTGGTCCTCCTCGGCCTGCCGCGCGGCGTGCGCGGCCTCGTACAGCACGATCGAGGCGGCCGGGTCGAGCACACCGGAGGTGGCCAGCTCCTGGGTGACCGAGGCCCGGCGCAGCAACTGCGCGTCCAGGGCCGCGCGAGCGGCGTCGATACGGGAGTGCAGCCGGTCGAGGCGGCCGGCGGTCCAGCTGAGGTAGACGCCGATGAGGATCAGCGCGACGACGGTCCAGATCAGGGTTTCGGTCACGGGCGGAAAGGCTACCGGGGCGGCGGCAGCACCCCTTCCCGAAGGTCGCGGTCGTGCGCGAACAGGACACGCGCGGGGCGGCCGGCGGCGAGTTCGGCGAGCCGGTCGAGCCAGGGGCGGTACGGGAGGCCGAACTCGGCCGCGAAGTCGTACGCCTGACCGGCGAGGACGGTCACGCGGTCGCCGTGGTCGAGGAACAGCGACTGGTGGCCCTCGGTGTGGCCGGGCGTCGGCACGATCCGTACACCGGGCGCGATCTCGTGCTCGCCGTCGAGCTCCTCGTACCGGACTCCGGGCAGGAGGGAGTCGATGGTGTACCCGCCGGCGCGCGCCGTGGCGAGCTCCTTGCGCTGGACGAGGACGGGGGTGTCGGGGAAGCGCTGGTTGCCGCCGATGTGGTCGAAGTGCAGGTGGCAGTTGACGACGAGGTCCACGTCGGCGGGACCGAGGGTGAGCGGGTGCCGGACGGGCCGGTAGTGGGCGTCCGTCTCCGGGGAACCGGTGCCCATCCCGGTGTCGAAGACCAGGCTCCCGCGCGCGTGCCGCACGAGATACCCGAGTACGGGCTCCACGCGCGGGTGGGAGCCGCCCCACTCGGCGGCGGGACGGGTGAAGTGCCCGAGGTCGAGCTGTCGCACAGAGATCATGGAGGGTGCCTGCCCGCGGCACGGCGTGGCAATCACGTGGGCGGCGGGGGTGGCCTCGCAAGCGCCGACCCGGCCGCGGCGGAACGGAACGGCGCCCCGGACCGGGCAGGGACCCGCGCCCCTCGGGTGCGGGTCCGGGCACGAGGGGCGGAACGCCGCCGGGCGCGTCGTCCCGTGTGCCCGCCGTTCCGCGCTGCGGGACGGTGGGCACACGAGGGGGCGGTCGGCGCGGCCCCACCGCGGGGGCCGCGCCGATCGTCACAGCCCCAGCCGCGCCCGCAGCCCCACGCGTTCGTCCGTGTCCACGGCCGCCGCGCCGTCCGTCACCGTCTCGTAGACCGCGAGGATGTCCGCGCCGACCGTCGACCAGTCGAAGCGCCGCACATGGGCCGAGCCCCGGGCGCTCAGTCCCGCGCGGCGCTCCTCGTCGCCGAGGAGGCGGATCGCCGCGTCGGCGAGCGCGTCGGCGTCCTCGTTGGCGAAGAGGTCGCCCGCCGCTCCCTGGTCGAGGACCTGCGCGAAGGCGTCCAGGTCGGAGGCGAGGACCGGCGCACCGGCCGACAGCGCCTCGACGAGGATGATGCCGAAGCTCTCACCGCCGGTGTTGGGCGCCACGTACACGTCGACGCTCCGCAGCAGCCGCGCCTTGTCCTCGTCGCTGACCATGCCGAGGAACTCGACCCGGGAGCGCATCTCGCGCGGCAGCGAGGCGACCGCCTCCTCCTCGTCCCCGCGCCCGGCGACGAGGAGCCGTGCTCCGGGCCGCTCGGTGAAGATCCTGGGCAGCGCCCGCATGAGGACGGGCAGGCCCTTCCTCGGCTCGTCGATCCGGCCGATGAAGCCGAGGGTCTCGCCCTGCCACTCCTTCTTCGGCTCGGCGCGCGCGAAGAAGTCCACGTCGACGCCGTTGGGGATGACGACGGCGTCTCCGCCGAGGTGCTCGACGAGCGTGCGGCGCGCGTACTCGCTGACCGCGATCCGGGCGCTGATCTTCTCCAGGGCGGGCTGGAGGATCGGGTACGCGGCGATCATGGCCCGGGAGCGCGGGTTCGAGGTGTGGAAGGTGGCCACGATCGGCCCCTGCGCCGCCCAGCACGTCAGCAGCCCCAGGGACGGGGAGGTCGGCTCGTGGATGTGGACGACGTCGAAGGTGCCGTCGTGCAGCCAGCGGCGGACCCGCGCGGCCGAGAGGAAACCGAAGTTGAGCCGCGCGACCGAGCCGTTGTACGGCACGGGGACGGCCCGGCCGGCCGAGACGACGTACGGCGGCAGCGGGGTCTCCTCGTCGGCGGGCGCGAGGACGGACACCTCGTGGCCGAGCCGGACGAGATGCTCGGCGAGGTCCCGGATGTGGAACTGGACGCCGCCCGGCACGTCCCACGAGTACGGGCAGACGATCCCGATCTTCACTCGACGCGCTCCCCGCCCGGCTCGGCGCCCACGGCGGGTTCCGGGCGCTCCTCGAGATCCGCGAGCCACAGTCGTTGCAGCATGTGCCAGTCCTCCGGATGGTCCGCGATGCCACCGGCGAACGCGTCGGCCAGCGCCTGGGTCATCACGGACGTCTTCTCGTCCCGCGTACCCGACTCGGGTACGTCCACGGGGGCGTGGATGCGCCCTCTCATGACCGTCGTGTCGTCGTACCAGAGCGTCACCGGCAGGAGCAGCGCACCGGTCTGCTGGGCGAGTATCGCGGGGCCGGCCGGCATCCTCGTGGTGTCGCCGAAGAACGTGACCTCGGTACCGGAGGCCGACAGGTCGCGGTCGGCGACCAGGCAGATCAGACCGCCCGCCCGCAGCCGGCGCGCCAGCGTGCCGAAGGCGGAGCCCCCGGTGTGCGGGAGGACCTCCATGCCGAGGGACTCGCGGTAGGCGACGAAACGGTCGTACAGCGTCTCCGGCTTGAGCCGCTCCGCGACGGTCGTGAACGGCACGCCGAGACAGCGGGTCACCCACACCCCGGCCAGGTCCCAGTTCGCCAGGTGCGGCAGTGCCAGGATGACGCCGCGCCCGGCGGCGAGGCCGTCCTGGAGATGGTGGACGCCCTTGATGTCCACCCCGCGCTCGACCTGCTCCGTGCTCCAGGTCGGCAGCCTGAACGATTCCATCCAGTACCGCATGTACGAGCGCATGCCGGCCTTCGACAGCTCGGCGAGCCGCTCGGGGCCGGCGTCCGGCACCACGCGCGCGAGGTTGGACTCCAGGCGCAGGACGCTCTTGCCTCGCCGCTTCCACGCGAAGTCGGCGATCCGCCGGCCGAGGCCGGCGGCCACCGGCTCGGGCAGCTTCTTGACGGTCGCCCAGCCGGCGCCGTACAGCCCGTCGCTCAGTCTGTCCTTGAGTGTGCTCACGTCGTCGCCCCGCTCCCCCCGGCCGCGGCGGCGTCCGCCTCGGCCGATTCACGCCGTACGGTCACCACGCGCTGCCCCAGGGTCACGGCGCTGCCGACGGCCACGATCCACAGGGCGATCGGGAGCAGGATCTCGACCCCGGGCACCCCGAAGGTGTGGAGGCCGGCGAGTCCGGCGGCCACCAGCGAGATCACGAGCCGTTCGGCGCGTTCGATCAGACCGTTGACGGCGACGGGCAGGCCAATCGATTCGCCACGGGCCTTGGTGTACGACACGACCTGACCGCTCGCCAGGCAGAAGATCGCCACGGCGCACAGCACGTTGTCGTCGCCCTTGCCCGCGTACCAGAGGGCGAAGCCGCCGAAGATGGCGCCGTCGGCGACCCGGTCGAGCGTCGAGTCGAGGAAGGCGCCCCAGCGGCTGGAGATCCCCGCCTGCCGGGCCATGTTGCCGTCGACGAGGTCGGAGAAGACGAAGAGCGTGATGACGATGGTGCCCCAGAAGAATTCCCCGCGGGGGAAGAAGACCAGCGCACCGGCCATCACTCCCGCCGTGCCGATGAGCGTGACCGCGTCGGGGCTGACGCCCCTGCGGAGCAGAAACGCGGCGAACGGTGTGAGGACACGCGTAAAAAATGCACGCGCGTACTTGTTCAGCATGGCCTTCCCGAGGTTCGGTGGGCCGCGCGGCCCCTACGACCACCGGCTCACCCATCGTAGCCACGCGCGCCCCGGCGTACGGGCGGGCACCCGCCCCGCCGCGTCGGCGTCCCCCCGAGGACCCTCCCGAGTACGACGGATGGACGTGCCGGCGCGGCGGAGGCGACCCGGCGCCGTACGACGTATGGACGGGTCCTGGCGTCGGTGCAAAGCTCGAAGAACACCGCGGGCACCGCCGGAGCCGTACCGCGACACGCCACTCCCCCGCGCCCGCATCCCGCCGCACCGTGCGAGCAGCCGGGAGGAACACATCATGGGTGACAAGGCGAACACGGCCGCCGGGGCCGCCGGCAGGGCCTTGACGGCCGACCGGCCCGCGGCCGTGCGGAACGTGGTGCTGGTCGGCCACAGCGGATCCGGCAAGACGACCCTGGTGGAGGCGCTCGCGCAGACCGCCGGGGCGCTGAACCGGGCGGGTCGGGTCGAGGACGGCGGCACCGTCTCCGACTACGACGAGATCGAGCACCGTCAGCATCGCTCCGTACAGCTCTCCCTCGTTCCGGTCGACTGGGACGGGTACAAGATCAATCTGCTGGACACCCCCGGGTACGCCGACTTCGTCGGGGAACTGAGGGCCGGTCTGCGCGCCGCGGACGCGGCCCTCTTCGTCGTCTCTGCCGCCCAGGAGGCCGACGCGATCGCCGCCTCCACCCGGATGATCTGGGAGGAGTGCGCCGCCGTCGGCATGCCCCGCGCCATCGTCGTCACCCACCTCGACACCGCTCGCACCGACTTCGGCGAACTCACCGCCGTCTGCGGCTCCCTCTTCGGCCACGACGACCCGGACGCCGTCCTCCCCCTCTACCTCCCGGTGCGCGGCGACGAGGGCGCCGACGGGCACGCGCCCACCACCGGTCTGATCGGCCTGCTCTCGGAACAGGTCTTCGACTACTCCACGGGGGTACGCCGGGAGGGCCCGCCCGACGAGGGCCTGCGAGAACTCGTCGCCGACGCCCGCGCCCGGCTGATCGAGGGGATCATCGCCGAGAGCGAGGACGAGACCCTCATGGACCGCTACCTCGGCGGCGGGACGATCGACGCGAAGACGCTCGTCGACGACCTGGAGAAGGCCGTCGCCCGGGGCGCCTTCCACCCGGTCCTCGCCGCCGCCCCCGCCGCGGGCGGGGGCACCCAGGGCCTGGGCACCCTGGAGCTCCTGGAGCTGATCACCGGCGGTTTCCCGTCCCCCCTGGAACACGAGCCGCCCGCCGTGACCACCCCGGACGGGCGACCCCGGCCCCCGATCACCTGCGACCCCGAGGGGCCGCTGGTCGCCGAGATCGTCAAGACCACCTCGGACCCCTATGTGGGCCGGGTGTCCCTGGTCCGGGTCTTCTCCGGCACCCTCCGCCCCGACGAGACCGTCCACGTCTCCGGCCACGGCCTGACCGACCGGGGCCACGAGGACCATGACGTCGACGAGCGGCTCGGCGGCCTCACCTCCCCCTTCGGCAAGCAGCAGCGCCCCATGGCGGAGTGCATCGCCGGGGACCTGGCCTGTGTGGCCAGGCTCGGCCGCGCCGAGACCGGCGACACCCTCTCCGCCAAGGACGATCCGCTGCTGATCGCGCCGTGGACCATGCCGGAACCACTGCTGCCGCTCGCCGTCCAGGCCCACGGCAAGGCCGACGAGGACCGGCTCTCGCAGGGTCTGGCGCGGCTGGTCGCCGAGGACCCGACCCTGCGTCTCGAACAGAACCAGGACACCCGGCAGGTGGTGCTGTGGTGTCTGGGCGAGGCCCACCAGGACGTCGTCCTCGAACGCCTCCGGGGCCGGTACGGCGTGCAGGTCGACGCCGTGCCCTACAAGGTGGCGCTGCGCGAGACCTTCGGCAGCGCCTCGGCGGGCCGGGGACGGCACGTCAAACAGTCCGGCGGCCACGGCCAGTACGCCATCTGCGAGATCGAGGTGGAGCCGCTCCCGCCGGGCAGCGGCATCGAGTTCGTCGACAAGGTCGTCGGCGGGGCGGTCCCCCGCCAGTTCGTGCCCTCCGTCGAGAAGGGCGTACGGGCCCAGGCCGCGCGGGGGGTCGCCGCGGGCTATCCGCTCGTCGACATCCGGGTCACCCTGAAGGACGGCAAGGCCCACTCGGTGGACTCCTCCGACGCCGCCTTCCAGACGGCCGGGGCGCTCGCGCTCCGCGAGGCGGCCGCCGAGGTCGCGGTCCATCTCCTGGAGCCGGTCGCCGAGGTCCAGGTGCTGGTGCCGGACGAGTACGTGGGTCCGGTGATGAGCGATCTGTCGGGTCGGCGGGGCCGGGTCGTCGGTACCGAACAGGCGGGTCCGGGGCGGACCCTGGTCCGGGCCGAGGTGCCGGAGATCGAGATCGGGCGGTACGCGATCGACCTGCGGTCGGTCTCGCACGGCACCGGCCGGTTCGACCGTGCGTACGTACGGCACGAGCCGATGCCCTCGCACCTCGCCGGGAAGGTCCGCGAACAGGCCTGAAAGCGCTCCTGATTGACGGAGCGACAGCGGTGACCGTCCGCCCGGCACACGCCGGGCGGACGGCATTCGGCCGCGATATCCACAGGCGGTGACGCAGACGACGGTCCCCGGTTACGCTGTGGTGCCCAGCTCAGAAGGTGTGCGGGGCACGGCAGTTGGGAACAGCCCGCACAGATACTCGCGCGCGATGGGGGCGGCAGTGGCGATCGATGGCTTCGGACCCGGGGCGCAGGTTCCCCTCATGGGTACGGGCGGTGGTACGGGCGCGACGAACGCGCTCGCGTCCGCCGCGTACCGGGACAGCCCGCTCAAGACGATTCAGGAGGCCGACAACGACCTCTACAAGACGGCCGTCAAGGGCGGGAAGTGGGAGAAGCTCTTCCGTCCCGACCTCGGTGAGGCCTTCTCCCGTGCCGTCCAGGTGCGGATGCTCGGCGGCGGCCGCAAGGCCCTCATCCAGTCCTTCGGCGCCGAACCCCAGCCCGTCGTCGAGCACTGCCTCGCGGCCACCCACATCCGCCGGCAGCGGGACGCCAGGCTGACCCTGGTCACCTTCGTCTGCGGTGTCCTGTTCCTGCCCGGCCTGCTGATCTGGCTCGGTGTCGTCCACCTCCGCCGGGTCGCGGCCGGCTCCGAGAACAAGCGGACCAGCCTCATCGGCACCGTCGTCCTGTGGGCGGCCGGGATCCTCGCCGCCCTCGTCCTGCTCAAGCTGCCCTTCGACGGACTCCTGCCGAACTACGTGCGCGCGATGATCGTGGCCCCGGTCGTCGGCTGGTTCCTCGCCCGCAGGATCTGCGAGACCTCCGCCGTCGACCTGCGGGAGCGCTGGACCGGCCTGCTCAGCGGCGGCGGCGCCGGCCCCCAGGTCCCCAAGTCCGTGCCCCAGGACCCCGGCGAGAAGTCGGCGGAGGAGCTCCGGGTGAACCTGGAGAAGCTCTCGGCCGAGCAGCAGTCCAACATCGCCTTCTACGCCGGCTCCAAGGGCGTCCTCGGTCTGGGCACCAGATGGGGCAGCTGGACCCTGGCGGAGGAGCTCATCCCCCAGGCCGGCCGGGAGATCCACGACTTCCGCGCCTGGGACGTCGTCCGCAAGATCCACGACCAGCTCACGCTGCTCGAGCGCGGCTCCCTCAAGACCGGCTTCCCGAAGCCGACCGTCAAGCACTGGATCGTCTCCGCGGTCGGCGAGGGCGCCGACGAGGTCACCCGCCCCGAGGGCGACAGCATCGTCCACTTCCAGGTCAAGCCGCACGAGATACAGCGCATCTGCAACGACCAGCAGTTCGGCGCGGGCAACCGCCACTACCTCGGGGTGCAGTTCACCCTCTGGGACGGGAACCTCGTCCTCACGATGATGGTGACGGTGACCTCGCTCCACCACACGCTCAGGATCGAGGTCACCGGCCACGCGCTGGGCCCGGTGCACGGCCTCTTCACGACGAAGCCGAAGGCCAAGACGAAGGAGGTCTCCAAGACCGTCCGCTTCTGGGAGACCAGGGAGATCCAGCAGCCGCTGCTGGAGACCGACGACATCGTGCGGCTCGCGGTGCGCGCCCCGCTCACCTGGTACCCGCCGGTCCTGGAGTTCCTCGGCGGCAAGATGGTCCTGCCCGAGCCCTTCGGGCTGCGGCACGTCTGGGCCGGTCCGCTCTGGAAGAACCGCTTCATGGCCGACGACGCCATAAGGATGGCGACGCCGGTCCTCCGGGCGGTCCACTCCGCCACCCTCAAGATGCTCGACGAGCACGGTGTGGACACGGAGCGCTTCACCAACCGCTCGCTGATCCTCAGTGGCGGCGTCCAGGAGCCGGCCCCCCGGAAGGCCGACGTCTACGACGCCTGACGCGGACCGCGCGCACGACCCGGCCGTATGACGAGGGGCCCGGGCCACGATCGTGGCCCGGGCCCCTCGTCGTACCGCTCACATACGGATCAGACGGCGGCCGGCCAGGCGTCGGCCAGCATCTTCCGGGTGTCGGCGAGGAGCTGGGGCAGCACCTTGGTGTGCCCGACGACCGGCATGAAGTTGGTGTCCCCGCCCCAGCGCGGCACCACGTGCTGGTGCAGGTGGGCGGCGATGCCGGCGCCCGCGACGGCGCCCTGGTTCATGCCGATGTTGAAGCCGTGGGCACCGGAGGCCGCGCGCAGGGCGACCATCGCGCGCTTGGTGAAGTCGGCGAGCTCGGCCGTCTCCGCCGCGTCCAGGTCCGTGTAGTCGGCGACATGGCGGTAGGGGACGACCATGAGGTGGCCACCGTTGTACGGGTACAGGTTGAGCACCGTGTACACGCTCTCGCCCCGTGCGACGACCAGACCGTCCTCGTCCGACTTCGACGGAATCGAGCAGAACGGACAGCCGTCCTCGGCGCCCGGACCGGTCGGCTTGTTCTCGCCCTGGATGTACGCCATCCGGTGAGGCGTCCACAGGCGCTGGAACGCGTCCCGCGTCCCGACTCCGATCTGCTGCTCCGGCTCAGTCGTCATGCTGTGCAGCATATTGCGTCGCCCGTTCGGAACGTGTCGCCGGGGCAAAGCTTCCCCGCTCCCGGCGATGCTGATCCGATGGACGTGAGGCCGGAGGAGCAGGAGCGCTGGGACCGTCGCATGGAGGTGCCGCTCGCGGTGGCATCCCTGCTCTTCCTCGTCGGGTACACGGTACGGGTGCTCGCCAACGGCATGGACCAGGTCTGGCTGGACCTCTGCCTGGCGGTCACGCTCGGGTCGTGGGGCGTCTTCGTCGTCGACTACGTGGTGCGGCTCCGGCTCAGCGGCCTCGGTCCGCTGCGCTTCGTCCGCTCGCACCTCCTGGGCACGATGGTGCTGCTGCTGCCGCTGCTGCGGCCGCTGCAGATGGTGACGATCTACGAGCGGATCCAGCGCCGCCGCGACAAGCCGCGCCTGACCCTCTACGCCCGTGTCATGGCCTACTCCAGTCTCACGGTCGCCCTGCTCGGTTTCGCGGGCGCGCTCGCCGTCTACCAGCACGAGCGCGGCGCCTCGGGGGCCACGATCCGCACCTTCGGCGACGCCCTCTGGTGGGCCGCCGAGACGCTGACGACGGTGGGGTACGGCGACGTCACCCCGGTGACCCCGATCGGACGGTTCATCGCGGTGGGCATGATGGCCTGCGGTGTCGCCCTGATCGGGGCCGTCACGGGTTCGTTCTCGTCCTGGCTGATCCAGGCGTTCAGGCGGGAGGACGAGAAGAGGCCCCCGGGTGGTACCCCGGGGGCCTCCTGAGCCCGTGCGATCGGCGGGTCAGACCTGGACGCGGTCCTCGACGATCTTGGCGATCTTGGCGATGGCCTCGTCGGCGGGGATGCCGTTCTCCTGCGAACCGTCGCGGTAGCGGAAGGAGACCGCGCCGGCGGCCATGTCCTCGTCGCCCGCGATGATCATGAACGGGACCTTCTGCTTCTGCGCGTTGCGGATCTTCTTCTGCATCCGGTCCGAGGAGGAGTCGACCTCGACCCGCAGGCCCTGCTTCTTCGCCTTGGCGGCGAACTCGTGCAGGTAGTCGACGTGCGCGTCGCCGATCGGGATGCCGGTCGCCTGGACGGGGGCCAGCCACGGCGGCATCGCGCCCGCGTAGTGCTCCAGGAGCACCGCGAAGAAGCGCTCGATCGAGCCGAACAGCGCGCGGTGGATCATGACCGGGCGCTGCTTGGTGCCGTCCGGGGAGGTGTACTCCAGGTCGAAGCGCTCCGGCAGGTTGAAGTCGAGCTGCACGGTCGACATCTGCCAGGTGCGGCCGATGGCGTCGCGCGCCTGCACCGAGATCTTCGGGCCGTAGAACGCGGCGCCGCCCGGGTCGGGGGTGAGCGGGAGGCCCTGCTTCTCGGCGACCTGCTGGAGGACCGCGGTGGCCTCCTCCCAGATCTCGTCCGAGCCGACGAACTTCTCCGGGTCCTTGGTGGACAGCTCCAGGTAGAAGTCGGTCAGGCCGTAGTCGCGCAGCAGGTTCAGGACGAAGGTGAGGGTCTTGTCGAGCTCCTCCGCCATCTGCTCCTTGGTGCAGTAGATGTGCGCGTCGTCCTGGGTGAAGCCGCGGGCGCGGGTCAGGCCGTGCACGACGCCCGACTTCTCGTACCGGTACACGGTGCCGAACTCGAACAGGCGCAGCGGCAGTTCACGGTACGAGCGGCCGCGCGCGTCGAAGATCAGGTTGTGCATCGGACAGTTCATGGGCTTGAGGTAGTAGTCCACGCCCTCGTCGAGCTGCATGGGGGGGTACATGCCCTCGGCGTACCAGTCGAGGTGACCGGACTTCTCGAACAGCTTGCCCTTGGTGGCGTGCGGCGAGTAGACGAACTCGTAGCCCTCCTCCTCGTGGCGCTTGCGCGAGTAGTCCTCCATGACCCGGCGGATGATGCCGCCCTTGGGGTGGAAGACCGCGAGGCCGGAGCCGATCTCGTCCGGGATGGAGAAGAGGTCGAGCTCGTTGCCGAGCTTGCGGTGGTCGCGCTTCTCGGCCTCGGCGAGGAAGTCGAGATGGGCCTTCAGCTCCTCCTTCGACGGCCAGGCGGTGCCGTAGATGCGCTGGAGCATCGGGTTCTTCTCGCTGCCGCGCCAGTAGGCGGCGGCGTTGCGCATCAGCTTGAACGCCGGGATGTTCCGGGTGGTGGGCAGGTGCGGACCGCGGCAGAGGTCCTTCCAGCACAGGTCGCCGGTCTTGGCGTCGATGTTGTCGTAGATGGTCAGCTCGCCGCCGCCCACCTCGACGCTGGCACCGTCGTCGGTGGACGCGGAGCCCTTGATGCCGATGAGCTCCAGCTTGTACGGCTCGTCCGCCAGCTCGGCGCGGGCGTCCTCGTCGGTCACCACGCGGCGGGCGAAGCGCTGGCCGCGCTTCTGGATCTCCTGCATCTTCTTCTCGATGACCTTGAGGTCCTCGGGAGTGAAGGGCTTCTCGACGTCGAAGTCGTAGTAGAAGCCGTCCCGGACCGGCGGGCCGATGCCCAGCTTGGCCTCGGGGAAGAGCTCCTGCACGGCCTGGGCCATGACGTGCGCGGTCGAGTGGCGCAGGATGTCGAGACCGTCCGGGGAGGAGATCTCGACGCCCTCGACGACATCGCCCTCGGCGAGCTCGTACGACAGGTCCTTCAGCTCGCCGGCCACGCGGGCGGCGATGACGGTGCGGTCGTCGGCGAACAGGGCGCCGGCGGTGGTGCCCGCGCTCACCGCCCTCTCCTCTGCTTCCGAGGCGGACTGGACGGTCACACGGACTTCAGACACGGGTACTCCGTACATAGGGGCGCAAGCAGACACGAGGTGCCGGCGCCGGCGGTGCGCGACAGAGACGAGGTGCCGCGCACCGCTGATCCTACCGAGGCGACCGAGCCGCCCGCGAAACGGTTTCTCCCTGCTCGTCGCAGGTCCCCGGCTATCCCTCGTCCGGCTCGCACTCCTCCTCGAAGAAGTCCGCGCTGTCGGCGTTCCCCTGGATCGACTTCATCAGCCGGTCCCGTTCCGTCTCGTCGACCTGCACGGGGACGACCCCGGACGCGTCGGTGAGGCGGCGGAATCCGCCCCGGCTCTCCAGCCGGCCGACCACTCGGATCGGGAGACCGACGAGATGGGCGTGGCCCGCGGTGCGGTACGCCTCCTCGTCGAGGCGGACCCGGACGTGCGGGACCTCCGCACCGCCGAGCACCCGCAGCCGGACGGTGCCCTCGCCGCGCGGCCCGGAACGGCGCATGCGGACGACGGCGCCGGTGAGCCGGACCGGCACGGAGGGCTCGTCGGTCAGGTACCGGGCGCTCGCCTCGCGCAGGGCGGGCAGGTCGCCCGGTGAGAACTCGACCGGTTCGGGCCGGGCGGCGCAGCCCTGGGGCGACCCGGCGGACGGGGACCAGGCCAGGCCGATGCGGGCGCCCTCGGTCCCGCGGACCAGCGCGACGAGGGCCTCGGTGAGTTCGCGGCTGACGCCCGCCTCGACGGCGGCGTCGAAGGCCTCCATGCCACCGGTGGCCCGCTGGTAGTCGGTGGCCTCGCGGGCCGCGTGGAGCGCGTGGTAGAGCCGGACGGCGATCGGGCGTCCCGGCTCGACGGGCAGGAAGGCGGTGAGGCCGCGCCCGCCGGGGGCCGCGCCGACGACGACGGTCTCCAGGGAGGCCTGGGCGGGGCGCCGGTGTCTGGCGCCGTAGTAGCCGGCCCGGCCCCGGACGGCGAGGGCGCCGGCGAGGAGGAGCTGGCGGGCGGCGGACCTGAGCTGTTCCTGCACGGTCCAGGGGACGGTGCCGGCGGGGCCCGGGGGCACGTCGCGCCACCAGCGGATCTCGTCGCTGGGCACGGCGAGGCCGGTGAGGACCTCGCGGGCGGAGGGCGTGCCGCTGCGGGCGAGGGCGGTGAGTGCCTCGCCGATCAGGTCCTCGCAGTCCGGGAAGGCGCGGCTCTCCGGGACGAGGAGGCTGGTGCCGGTGCCGCTGCCCGGCGGGGTCCAGCGGCTGTAGCGGCCGGCCGCCCCGCCGCGCCGGCGCCACCCGTGGCGGGCGAGGAGGGCGCCGAGGACGCGCGGGTCGACCCGGCCGGGGTCGGGTGCGCCCTGGCTCTCGGCCCAGGGTCCGGCGGGCGGGGCGGGCACCCCCGTCCAGGGGCCGGGGGTGTCGCCGGGTGCCGGATGGGGCCGGTAGGGCGGGGGGACGGGGGCGGGGCCGCGCCCGGCCCTGCCCCCGTCCTCCCCGTATCCCGGTTCGTCGATCGGTCGGTGCATCAAGGTCTCCCTCCCACGCCGACCCGGGTCATGATCTCGCAGAGCGCCCGGTCGTCGAAGATCCGTGTCGTCGGGATGCGCACGGTGGTCCGGCGGCGTCCCGTGACCGGGTGTCCGGCCAGGTTGGTCCAGTAGCAGCAGTGCCGCAGGTCGAGCCGGTCGTGGCTCGCTCGCAGCCAGTCGTCCTGCGACCTCGGGGCGAGCATCACGACCAGGATCTTGTGCACGGCCACCGGGGTCCTGGCGAGTTTCACCAGGTGGTCGTTGTCGAGGGTGAACGAGAAGGTGCTTCCGGGCGGTCGCGGCGGTATCTGGTAGGTGCACTTGAGCTGCACCTTGACGGTCACCTCGTCGTCGACGGTGTGGCCGGGAGAGCCGTGACTCACGTGCCAGTCGATGCCGTTGTCCGGAAAGGGCTGGGACAGCGAGCAGCCGGCCGCGGCGGCGACGGCGTGCAGGTATCCCACCTGAAGGGTCTCCATGCAGGCGGTGGTGGCGAGTGAGCCGCGCGTCGGTGCCAGCCGCTGGGGCGGCAGCCCTCCCGACTCGGGCTGGGCGAGCGCCATGTCGTTTTCCTTCCCCGTCCCTTGTGTTGTGACCGGTCCGCGTACGACGCAAACAGTCCGGGTATCACCGTTTCGGGGCAGGGGGTTGGCCATCTGCCGCACGTGTGCGAGGAGTTCAGGGATGACGATGCACTGGTACGAAGGGCCCCTGGCCGCTTTCGACACGGAGACCACGGGAGTCGACGTCGAGGGCGACCGGATCGTGTCCGCCGCACTCGTCGTACAGGACACGGCGGGGGCGCGGCCGCGCGTGACGCGCTGGCTGGTCAACCCGGGCATACCGGTGCCCGAGGGGGCCACGGCCGTGCACGGACTGACGGACGATCACCTCCAGCGCAACGGCCGGTGGCCCGCTCCGGTGATGGAGGAGCTGGCGCGCGCGCTGGCGGAGCAGATCGCGGCGGGGCGTCCGCTGGTGGTGATGAACGCCCCGTTCGATCTGACGATCCTCGACCGCGAGCTGCGCAGGCACCGGGCGTCCACGCTCGGCGACTATCTGGCGAGCACCCCGCTGTGCGTCCTCGACCCGCGGGTCCTGGACAAGCATCTGGACCGCTACCGGAAGGGCCGTCGCACGCTGACGGACCTGTGCGCGCACTACGAGGTGGAGCTGGCCGGGGCGCACGACGCGGCGGCGGACGCGACGGCGGCGCTCGACGTCGTACGGGCGGTGGCGCGGCGTTTCTCGTCCCGGCTCGAGCGGCTGACGCCGGCGGAGCTCCACACGCTTCAGGCGGTGTGGCACGCGGCACAGGCGCGGGGGCTCCAGGCGTGGTTCAGCCGGCAGGGGACGCCGGAGACGGTGGACCCGTCGTGGCCGCTGCGACTGGAACTGGGCACGGCGGCCTGACACATGACAGAGGCCGGTCCGTCTTTCGACGGACCGGCCTCTACCCGGTGGGCGATACTGGGATCGAACCAGTGACCCCTTCGGTGTGAACGAAGTGCTCTCCCGCTGAGCTAATCGCCCGGGAACGGGTTGAACCATACAGGGCTTCGAGCCCTCTCTTCAAACCGATCGCAGGTAGGTGGCGAGTCCCCGTCTCCCTGCCCGCATCATCAGGGCGTGGTTGGCGCGGAAGACGGGCCGTCCGGGGACGGCGAGGAGCCTCAGGAGGCGGGCGCGTACCTCGACCTCCTGCTCGTACACGGCGCGGGCACCGGCGCCTTCCGGCACGACGGTCCAGCGGGCCCAGCCCTCCAGGTCCCCTTCCAGTCCGACCTCCAGGACCCGGGCGGCGGGGTCGCCGCGCAGGGCGCGGACCGTGACGTCGATGTCGTACGGGAGCAGGGAGCGGAAGCGGGCGGTGCCGGTGGTGCCGTCGACGGGCACGACCCGGCGGACCTGGGGCCACCAGCGGGGGTACTCCTCGGCGCGTTCGAGCACGGCGTAGACGGCGTCCGGCGGGGCGGCGATCCGCCAGACGCTCCGGAAGCGGTACCGGCACCAGTCCATGCCCCCAGTGTGGGGGTACTCAGGCCGGGGGGAACCGGAAGATGAGTACGGGGACGCATTCCCGCCGGATGTGTGCGGGGCCACACTCCGGACATGGACAACTCCCTGCCGCCCGCGGACGAGCTGGTGCTCGTCGACCGTGAGCTGGCCCAACTCGACGCACGCCGGTCCCAGTTGCTGGCCCGGCGGGCCTGGCTGATCCGGGTCCTCCACGCGCCGGCCGCGTCGGCGGCGCTTCCCCCGCGCCCGCCGGTGGCGGACTCCACGCCCCGCGGCGCGCAGAACGTGCTGCTGACGCTCGGCGGCACCCTGCTGACGATCGCGGCGATCGCCTTCACCCTGGTGAGCTGGGGGTCGATGGGGATCGGCGGCCGCGCGGCGGTGCTGTCCGCGGTGACCGCGGCGGCGCTGGTGGCGCCGGTGGCGCTGCTGCGCCGGAGCCTGGTGTCGACGGCCGAGGCGGTGGCGGCGCTCGGCATGGTCCTGATGGTGCTCGACGCGTACGCGCTGCACCGGGTCGCGCTGCCGGAAACGGACGGGCTCGGGTACGCGGCGGTGGCCGCCGCGGTCCTCGCGGCCGCGTGGACGGCGTACGGCTCGGCGTTGTCCCGGCTGCGCGTCCCGCTGCCGGTGGCCGTGGTCGCGGGGCAGCTGCCGCTGCCGCTCGGCGTGCTCGCGGCCGGCGGCGGGTCGACCGCCTTCGCGTGGGCGGCGCTGCTCACGGCCGCGGCCGACGGTGCGGTGGTGCTGTGGGCCCGGCCCGCTCCGGTCCGGATCACGGCGGTCACCGGTGCGGTGGCCCTCGGCGGCTGGGCGCTCCTGACGGGCGGGCTGCTCTCGCTCACCTCGCCGTGGGACGGAGCGCCGCTGCTCCTGGCGGGCGCGGCGGTGACGCTGTACCTCGCGTGGCGCAGGCCCGCGCTCGCGGTGGCGGCTTCGGCGGTCGCGGGTCTGGCGGCGGTGACGGCCGTCGGCGGCCTGCTGCGCGCCGCCGTCCCGGCGGACTGGGCGGTGCCGGGGTACGTGCTGTGCGGGCTGGCGGCGGCGTCGGTGTGGTGGCTGCGGACGGGGACGGCCGGCACGACCTCGGCGAGCGCTCCGGCGCCGGAGGCGGGGATGCTCCCCGGCGGCTCCACTGCGGACACCGCCGGGGCACGGCTCCCGGCCGGCGTCCGCCTGGGTCTCGCCTGCGCCGGGGCCGCGACGGCGGCCCTCGGGGTCGTGTGGGCGCTGCCGCCGGTGGTGGCGGGGCTCCTCGGGCCGGTGGCCCGGACGACGGAGGTCTGGTCGGGCGAGCACGCCGAACACGCGCCGGCCTCGTACCCGGGGACGGCCGTCCTCGTCCTGGCGGTGGCCGCCGCCGTACTCGCGGCCCTCCCCCGCCTGTGGGCCCGCTGCGGGGCCCTCGCCCTCGTCTGGGCGCTCCTGACCGCGCTGCCGGTCTCCCTCGGCCTGCCGTTCGCGGCGACGCTCGCCCTCCAGCTCCTGACGAGCGCGGCGGCGCTGTGGATCGCCGTCCGTCCGGGCCCGGCGACCCGCGGCCTGCGCACGACCGCGGCACCGGGCGGGCGCTCCGGTGCGCCCGGAGCGGAGTCGGGCCCCGGCGCGCCGACCCCTCCGGTCACCGCCCCCTCCGCCGCTCCCTCCGGTCCGGCGGCCGCCGGTCCTGCCGCCCCTCCGGCCGGCGTGCCCGGGGCCCCCTGGCCCGGCTGGGCGCCCGTCCGGCCCCGGACGCAGGCCCCCGCGGCCGCGCCCGGGACCGTCCTCGGGTGGAGCGCGTACGCCGGGGGGCTCGCCTCCGCCGTGAGCGCGGTCGCCCTGTCCCTGGACGTCCGGGTGGCCACGTTCCTCGCGCTCGGAGTGGTGCTCGGACTCTGTTCCGCCGTCGCCGTGCTCGGTGTGGACGCGCGCCGCGTCGTCTCCGCCTGCGGGGCGGTGCTCACGGCGACGGGCCTCGTCTTCGCGGTGGCGGCCGCCGGCGGGTTCGAGGACCACTGGACGGCGCTCGCCCTCCTGCTCGTCCCGGCGGCCACCGCGGCCGTCGGCGCCCGGGCTCCGCGCCCGGTCGCCCTCGCGACCGAGATCACGGGCGGGGCCGTGGGGCTGCTCGCCCTCGGGATCGCGGCGTCGCGGCCGGCGTTCCTCGCGCTCGCCCTGGCCCTCGGCGGGGTGATCGCGGCGGCGACGGCCGTACGGCCGGAGCGGCGGCGGTTCGCCGCGTGGACGGCGGCCGCGCTGTTCCTGTCGGCCACCTGGGTACGGCTCGCGGTCTGGGAGGTGGCGACCCCGGAGGCGTACACGCTGCCGGTGACCGTGCCGGCCCTCGTGGTCGGGTTCCTGCGGCGGGGCCGGGACCCGGAGGCCTCTTCCTGGACCGCGTACGGCCCCGGTCTCGCGGCGACGCTGCTGCCGAGCCTCTTCGCGGCCTGGACGGACCCGGAGTGGGTGCGCCCGCTGGTCCTGGGGGTCGCGGCCCTGGTGGTGACCCTGCTGGGTGCGCGCTTCCGGCTCCAGGCGCTGCTGGTCCTCGGCGGTACGGTGCTCGCCCTGGACGGGCTGCACGAGCTGGCGCCGTACGTGGTGCAGGCGGTGGGCGCGCTGCCGCGCTGGCTGCCGCCGGCTCTCGCCGGGCTCCTGCTGCTCGCGGTGGGCGCCACGTACGAGCAGCGGCTCCGGGACGCCCGGAGGCTTCGGGACCGGGTGGCGCGGATGCGGTGATCCGCGGCGGGGCGGGACGCCGAAGGCCCGAGACGGTGTTCCGTCTCGGGCCTTCGGACCGGGTGGTGGGCGATACTGGGTTCGAACCAGTGACCCCTTCGGTGTGAACGAAGTGCTCTCCCACTGAGCTAATCGCCCCGGTGCACCGCAAACATTACCGCATGTCAGCGGGGCTCCCGAACCATCCCAGGGTCACTCGTCGATCTTCCACGGCATGACGAAGCCGAACTTCCACAGGTAGACGCCGAGCAGGGCGGCGATGATCACCAGGCCGACGGTGGTGAGGATGATGTTCCTTCGCCGGACCTTGGGGTCGAGGGCGCGCTGGGCGGCCTCGGTGACCTTGCGCTTGGTCCAGCGGAGCACGAGCTGTGCCCAGACGAACTCGGTCGCCCAGATCGCCATGCCGCCGAAGATGACCAGCCAGCCGGGCCCCGGGAGCGGCAGCATGACCACCCCGGCGCCGACCACGGCGAGTCCCACGATGAAGACACCGACCTGCCAGCTCAGATGCAGGCCTCGCCGGGACTTGATGAACTCCGGTGCGCGGGATCCCAGTTCGGCTTCCTGGCCGTCTGCGGACTCCCCGGTGCGCTCGTCACTCTCCGCATTCATGCTCCCCAACCTACCGGACGCGGAGCCCCCACCGGAATGGCGGTATTACCGCAGGTCACACGCACCCGTCCGAGCTACCTGAACGATCACAAAACCGACAGAGGGGTTTACAACGGCACCGGAGGTGGCATGTCGATTTCGCCGACGTGCGAATCCCCGAGCGCACACTGAGCGAAAGGCCCTGGCGCTTATGAACACCACGGTCAGCTGCGAGCTGCACCTGCGCCTCGTTGTGTCGAGCGAGTCCTCACTGCCTGTACCCGCGGGCCTGCGGTATGACACGGCCGATCCCTATGCCGTGCACGCCACCTTCCACACCGGAGCCGAGGAGACGGTCGAGTGGGTCTTCGCCCGCGACCTTCTCGCCGAGGGGCTGCACCGGCCCACCGGCACGGGCGACGTCCGCGTCTGGCCATCCCGTAGTCACGGTCAGGGAGTCGTCTGCATCGCGCTGAGTTCCCCCGAAGGAGAAGCCCTGCTCGAGGCCCCGGCGAGGGCCCTGGAGTCGTTCCTGAAGCGGACCGACGCCGCCGTGCCACCGGGCACCGAGCACCGGCACTTCGATCTCGATACGGAGCTCTCCCACATCCTGGCCGACAGCTGAGCCAGGCCGAGAGCCGCACGGCGCCGTCCGACTCGGGGCGACGGCGCCGCGCGGGCAGTCACATAGGCACGACTCCGGCGCTCCCCACCGCGCAGCCGGCGCGGTGGTGGGCGCCGTTGTCCTTTTCCCGGTCGCGCTAAAGTCAGCGCCATTCCGCGGGCACCCGCCCGCGGCCGGCCAGGGAGCGAATCGTGCTGATCCCTCACGACACCCGGATCGCCCTCGACACCGTCGTCGATCTGATGAACACCGCGCCCCAGGGCGACCGCGTCGACGAGCTCGCGGACATCCCGGGACTGCAGAGCTTCGTGCTCGCGCACAAGATCAGCGGCGTGGGCGAGCTGGGCCCCCACGACCTGCGCGCCGTGCGGGAGGTACGCGAGAAGTTCGCCGCGGTCTTCTCCGCGCCCGAGGCCCGGATCGCGGCCCCCCTGATCAACCAGCTGGTGGCGGGAGCGGGCACCACGCCCCAGCTCACCGACCACGACGGCTACGACTGGCACGTGCACTACTTCGCCCCGGGCGCCTCGGTGGCGGACCATCTCGCGGCCGACTGCGGCATGGCGCTGGCGTTCATCGTGGTGGCGGGCGAGCAGGAGCGGCTGCGGCGCTGCGAGGCGCCGGACTGCGGCCGGGCCTTCGTCGACCTCTCACGCAACCGCTCGCGCCGCTACTGCGACAGCCGCACCTGCGGAAACCGTCTGCACGTGGCCGCGTACCGGGCACGCCGCAAGGAAGCCGCGGGCTGAGGCCGGGGCCGCCGCGGCACGAGGAGTCACAGCACGAGGACTCACAGCACGAAGAGATCGTGCACGGCGGCCATCAGCAGCAGACAGCCGATCACCCCGAGAAAGATCATCAGGGGTGGCTGGGAGAGCGCGAACAGGCAGCCGCGCGGCTCTTCGGCAGGGGCATCGGTGGCGACGGGAGCGACGTCCCGCGAGGTATCCAGCATCTCGGGGGGATGATGGCGCACCCGGGACCCCGGAAATCCCGCAACACGCCCCACCGCAGGGGCAGTTCACCCCTTCCCGTGGATCATGGGAACGGGAATCGCCAGAAGCGGTCAGATTCCGTGCTTCTTCAGAATCGCCTCGATGTCGCTGAAGTCCTCTCCGGCGCCGCTGCCGGCCCCCGGCTTCGCCGTCACGGCCCGGGAGGGCGACGACGCCGACGGCGCCACGGCGCCCCGCTCGGCTCCCCCGGTGGTCTCCTTGCGGCCGCCCCGGCGCCGCTCGACGGCGCGGGTGGACAGGAAGAACAGCAGGGCGAGACCGAGGACGCCGAACCCGGCCCAGGCGACGGGGCTGAAGGCCGTGTCCACGATCCACTCGACGGCCCCCGTCATCACCAGACCGAGCGGCACCAGGGCGTAGGCCGCGGTACGGGCGGCGGACAGGAAGCGCTTCCGGTACGCCATGATCGCGGCGATGCCGAGGCCCGCCACGGACACCGCGGAGCAAATGGTCTCGGCGAGCATGCGGTCCTCCAGGTGCCGGGTGATACGTCCCTTCCATCCTGCACCGCCGATGCCGTCCGGGGCCATGTCCAGGGCCCGGTCTCAGGGAGATCTCCGGGTCGTCCCCTCCGGATCTCCTCCCCAGGTCCCGGTGGCGAGACAGCCGTCCCTCCCCGTGAGGGAGACTGCTGTCATGAGTGACTCCACCACCGCACCCGTCTCCCCCGTCGTCCTGGAGGCGTGGTTCGACCTCCAGTGCCCCGACTGTTTCCAGGCCCTCGACGACGTCCGCGCGCTCCGCGAGAAGTACGGCGACCGGCTCGACGTACAGCTGCGCCACTTCCCGCTCGCGAAGCACAAGCACGCGTACGCGGCCGCGCAGGCCGCCGAGGAGGCCGTCGAGCAGGGCAAGGGCTGGCCGTACGCGGAGGCGCTGCTCGCCAGGACCGCCGAGCTCGGCGAGCGGGGCGAGCCGGTACTGATGGAGGTCGCCACCGAACTGGGCCTGGACGCCGAGGAGTTCGACACCGCCCTGATCGACGGCCGCCATCTGCTGACCGTCGACGCGGACGAGGCCGAGGGCAAGGCGATCAAGGTCACCGGCACGCCGACCTATGTCATCGACGGCGAGCGTCTGGACGGGGGCCAGAGCCAGGACGGCCTGCGCGAGCGCGTCGAGGCGATCGCCGACCGTCTCCTGGGCGCCTGACCGCCCCCTCGCCTACCGCAGCTCCTTGGCGCTGTTGACGTAGGTCGTGCGGTAGCCCAGCGACTCGTAGAGCCGGATCGCCGGGGTGTTGCCCGCGAAGACGTGCAGTCCGAGCAGGGTCTCCCCGGCCGCCCGCGCGACCCGCTCGGCGAGCAGCATCAGCGCCCGGCCGTAGCCGTGGCCGCGCTGCTCCTCGGCGACCTCGATGTCGTACACGTAGGCCGCCCACCGCCCCGGTTCCAGCTCGATCCGGCCGGTCCACAGGTGGCCCGCGGGCCGCCCGTCGCGGACGACCACGTGGATCGCGACCCCGGGGGTGGCCAGGCCCTCCGGGAGGTACTTCGCGTGGCTGCCCTCGGCCTTGGCGCGGGCCTGGTCCTCGGGGACACCGCGGTCGATCCAGCTCTGCGCGTACCCCTCCTTGGACCGCGCCGCCCACGCCCCGTACTCGGCATCGGTCATCGGCCGCACCTCGACGCCCTCCGGCAGGGCCGGCGGCTCGGCGGGCAGCTCCTTGACCATGTTCCGGCTGCGCTCGGTGTAGCCGAGCGAGCGTGCCATCCGCAGCCCCGTCGCCGCCTCGGCGGGCACCGAGATCTGCACCTCGGCACAGCCCCAGCCCCGCAGCACCTCCTCGGAGGCGAGCGCCGCGACGGTGCCCCTGCCCCGCCCCCGGTCCGGCTCGTCGACCCGGAGCAGGCCGATCACTCCGGAGGCGGCTCCGAAGCCGGGGTCGGTGGAGAGGTGGACGGAACCGACACGGCGGCTGTTCACACACACGTCGTAGGTGCGGGAACGGCCACCGTCGGGCCTCTGCTGAAGCGGCTCGGCCGGCCGCAGGGTGGTGGTCATCAGTGGTGTTCTACCCACCCCGGGGCCGTCCGTCATCAGGTTTTACGCGAGGCGCGGATCGCGGTCCCGGGAGGCGTTCTCGTCGAAGATCCGCATGGCCTTGGCGGTGACCGGTCCGGGCGTCGCCGTCAGCTCGCGCCCGTCGACGCGGTGCACGGCCTGGACGTCGCGGAGGGTCGAGGTCAGGAAGATCTCCTCGGCGCTCTCCAGGACGTCCAGCGGCAGATCGGTCTCCTGTGCGCCGGTCCACTCCACGGCGAGGGCGCGGGTGATGCCCGCGAGACAGCCGGAGGAGACGGGCGGGGTGTGGATCCGGCCGTCCAGCACGACGAAGACGTTGGAGCCGGTGCCCTCGCAGAGCCGGCCCACGGTGTTGGCGAAGAGCGCCTCGGTCGCCCCCTGCTCACGCGCCCGGGCGAGGGCGACCACGTTCTCGGCGTACGAGGTGGTCTTGAGGCCGGTGAGGGCGCCTCGCTCGTTACGGGTCCAGGGCACGGTGATCACCGCGGTGGAGTCGGCGCGACGGCCCGTCTCCCCGAGGGCCACCACCAGGCTGGCCCCGGCGTCTCCCCGCTCGGAGCCGAGCGGGGAGAGACCTCCGGTGTACGTGATGCGGAGCCGGCCGAGCTCCATCGGGTTCGTCCCGACGACGGCGGCGCAGGCGCGGCGGACCTCGTCGAGGTCCGGGTCGGGCAGACCGAGACCGCGGGCGGAGCGGGTGAGGCGCTCCAGATGGAGGGTGAGCGCGAAGGTCTCGCCGCGCTCCACCTTGACCGTCTCGAAGATGCCGTCGCCGACGGTCAGACCGTGGTCCAGCACGGAGACCAGGGCGGTCTCCGCTTCGTGCAGCCCGCCGTTGACCCAGAGTTTCATCGAGAAATGGCCTTTCCACTCGCCTCGAGGGCGCCTGACTCATAGGCGCCCGACGCTATCGCGACCAGCCGGGCCGCCTTGAGTTCGGTCTCCTCCCACTCGCGCTCCGGGTCCGAACCCCAGGTGATCCCGGCGCCGGTGCCGAATCGGAGCACGCCTTCGGGGCGGTCGATCCAGAAGGTCCTTATGCCGACGGCCAGCTGCGCGGTGCCCGCGTCGGCGTCGACCCAGCCGACGCCTCCGCAGTAGGGACCGCGGGGGGCGGTCTCCAGGGCCTCGATGATCCGCAGCGCGCTCGACTTGGGCGCGCCGGTGACGGAGCCGGGCGGGAAGGTGGCGTCGAGCAGCTCGGGCCAGCCGGCGTCCTCGCGCAGCAGTCCGGTGACCGTGGAGACGAGGTGGACGAGTCCGGGGTGCTCCTCGACCGCGCAGAGGGCGGGGACGGCGACGGTGCCAGTGTCGCTGACGCGCCCCAGGTCGTTGCGGACCAGGTCGACGATCATCACGTTCTCCGCGTGGTCCTTGGGGAGGAGGTCGGCGGCGGTGCGTCCGGTGCCCTTGATGGGGCCGGAGGAGATCAGCGCCCCTTCCCTGCCGAGGTAGAGCTCGGGGGACGCGGTGGCGACCTCCACTCCGTGGGCGGGCAGGCGGATCGTTCCGGCGTACGGGGCGGGGTTGCCGCGGGCGAGGAGCGCGGTGAGGGCGTCGACGTCGGCCGCGGGCGGGTCCGGCAGCGGCGCGGTCAGCACCCGGCAGAGGTTCGCCTGGTAGACCTCGCCGCGCGCGATGTGCTCGCGCACGCGCCGGACGCCCGCGATGTACGCGGCGCGGTCGAGGGAGGACGTCCAGTCGCCGGCGGAGGGTCCGCGCCAGGCGCCCGGGACGGGCAGGGGGACGGGGTCGGGCCGTACGTCCCCGAAGCGGGCGCAGGTCAGTCGCCCCTCGAAGTCCGCACAGACGGCCCAGAAGCCTGCGGAGTCCAGGGCTTCGGGGTCGTGGGTGACGTCCCGGAGGTCGGTCGCGACGAGGCCGCCGAAGCGGGCCAGGGGAGCAAGGTCGTGCACGCATCGAGTCTAGGTCGGCCGGACGGGGGCCACCGGGTGTGTGCGAGGGAGGCTCCCCGCCACCCGGGGAACACGGCGAGTGAACGTGGCGCGAACCCTCCGGGACGCCCGGCCGGGCACCCGGATCGGCGGGCAGGTCAGCACGCTGCGGAAACGCGTTTTTGTGCTGGCCCAGGAATCCGCTAGAGTTCAACACGTCGCCGGGACGCGCAAGCGAAACGGAAACGACAAGCGGACGTGGCTCAGTTGGTAGAGCATCACCTTGCCAAGGTGAGGGTCGCGAGTTCGAATCTCGTCGTCCGCTCGATGTGGGGGATCTTCCCGAACCCCCGTATTCACTCCTGGTGGAGTGGCCGAGAGGCGAGGCAACGGCCTGCAAAGCCGTCTACACGGGTTCAAATCCCGTCTCCACCTCCAAGCGCGATTAGCTCAGCGGGAGAGCGCTTCCCTGACACGGAAGAGGTCACTGGTTCAATCCCAGTATCGCGCACGCAGAACAACTGAAGATCCGGTCCACATGGATCGACCCGCGCGATTAGCTCAGCGGGAGAGCGCTTCCCTGACACGGAAGAGGTCACTGGTTCAATCCCAGTATCGCGCACGCAGCACGCACTGCCCTCGGGTAATGTTCGTGTGCACCACCCGCGCGATTAGCTCAGCGGGAGAGCGCTTCCCTGACACGGAAGAGGTCACTGGTTCAATCCCAGTATCGCGCACCACCTGAAAAGCCCCCGGCCGCCACTCGCGGCCGGGGGCTTCTTCGTGCACCGGGGAGACCCGGTGCACCTCCGGTCAGGAGGAGAAGAGCATCCGGCCGAAACCGCGCTGACGGTAGTGACCGCCGCCGTGGTGGCCACCGTGGTGCGGGGCACCCCAGGCGGGGGCGGCGGGCTGTGCCGGGTAGGCCTGCGGGGCGGGCGGGGCCGGCGGGGCCGGCTGGACCCACTGGGACTCGAGACGGGTCAGGGACTCCAGCTCGCCGTAGTCCAGGAATATCCCGCGGCAGCCGCTGCACTGCTCGATCTGGACGCCGTTGCGGTTGTACGTGTGCATGGCCGCATGACACTTGGGACACTGCATGCTCGGCTCAACTCCCTGACTTCGCCGTTCGAATGGTCCTTCACCTTACGTGGACGCCGAAGGGGCCGGGTCGGTTCGGTGTCCGGCGATACGCGCACAGGTGTCGATCATCACCTCCTCCACCTCGTCGAGCGGCCGGCGCTCGGCCGTGGACTTGGCGAGGGCGAGGGCGGCCGTCTGGACCGTCAGCGCACGGGCGGGCACATCGAGTTGCACCCATGGATCGGCGCCCACGGCGGGACCGCCCGCCCCCCGGTAGGCGTCGAGGAACCGGGACCAGATCTCCGGGGGGAGGATGCCGGCGGCGAACCAGGCCGCGGGGCGGGCCAGATCCCAGGCCGGGTCGCCGAGGCCGAGGTCGTCGATGTCGATGAGCCGCCAGGGACCCGGGGCCGACGACGGGGAGTTCTGCGGCGGTACGGAGCCCGTCGCCCTGACCAGTTGGCCGAGGTGGAAGTCGCCGTGGCAGAGCAGCCGGGGGCCGCCCGGCGCGACGCGGTCGGGAACCGACCGCCAGGCGGCCAGGACGGTCCGGGCGGCCGGGTGGTCCGGTGCCGTCCGGCGCATCCGCTCCACGGCCAGGGCCGCCTTCACCGGGGCCCGCATCTCCGGGAGCCGGTCGGCCGCCCCGACGGGAGGCGGGGTGCGGTGGAGCAGGGCGAGGAGCCGTGCGGCCTCCTCCCAGGGGGCGGCGTCGGGGTCCGCCGGGTCGACGGGCGGACCGTACGGCCACAGGGTCACCGGCCGGCCGTCGAGCGCGTGGGGTCCGCCGAGTTCGTCGGGCGCGGCCGGCCGGGGCCCGGGGAGCGGCGGGAGGAGGACGGCGCGGACGTCCGGGTGGCCGGCGAGCGCGAGCCGTGCGCAGTGCGCCTCGGGATCGGTGCCGGGGGCGTGCGCCTTCGCGACCAGTCGCCCGTGCCGTACGACCGTCCCGTCGTCCCGGTCCGCCAGCACCCCGACGAGGCCGCCCGGGCAACGGCAGGGCGTGCCGGGCCGGTGGGCGGCGGCGTGCGCGTACGCCGCGAGGCGGTCGAGGAGAGGCCGTTCAGGGAGGTCCACGGGGGCGAGCGTACGGGGTCGGGAACGCGCGAGGGCCGGTCAGCTCCCCAGCTGACCGGCCCCACGCTGCCGTCCGCCGCACCCCCGTCCCCACGGGGCTGATGGCCGGATGTCCCGACCCGGGCCGCTCTCCCGGGTCCGGGGCGCCTGTCAGCGCCCCAGCATCACGGCCACGGACGACGCCTGTGTGACCACTGCCTCCCAGCCGCCGAAGACGACCACGAGCAGGGCCGCGAGAGGGAGGACCATGGCGGTGGCCACCAGGGGGTGGCGCCGGCCCGAAGGCCGGGTGCTCGTCCGCGGTGCCGTGAAAGCCATGGGTCCTCTCCTGTCGTGTCCGGCGCGGCGGGTGCTTGACCTCGGGGGACGAGTGCTGCACCCGCCGCTTGACAACAACTCTAGGGAGCGGGAGGGGCCGGGACGTCATGCCCGCGTACCGACTTACGGGCCTCCCGGAGGATGACGCCCGGCCGTACGGAGTACTCCCCTGGGTGGAGACGCGGGCGCGGAACCCCGGGACTTCCCTGAGGGGTGGCGGCCGGAGGGGCGGAGGGGCGGGTTCGGGGGTGACTTCGCTCACTTCGCGGGGCCTCGCGCGAACGCCCTGGTCCGAAGGCCGCGCGGGGCGCCTCCGGAGCCCTCCCGGCGCCCTCGCGGCCGATCTTCAACTCGGCTGGTGCCACTGGGGGTTGAGAGGGATCCCGGAGCGGGGTCCGCGTCGCGCGTACCCCCCAGCACTGACAATCGATCCCGGTGCGAGGGCGCGGCCTATGAGCGCGTGCGGGCGCCACTACGTAAGCTGTGCCACGTCGAACGGACGAGGGGACGGACATGGCGATGATGCGGCTCCGGCGCGAGGATCCGCGGATCGTCGGGTCGTTCCGGCTCCACCGCAGGCTGGGGGCCGGCGGAATGGGCGTCGTGTACCTGGGGTCCGACCGGCGCGGCCAGCGGGTCGCGCTCAAGGTGATCCGGCCGGATCTGGCCGAGGACCAGGAGTTCCGCTCCCGGTTCGCCCGCGAGGTGTCCGCCGCCCGGCGGATCCGCGGCGGCTGTACGGCCCGGCTCGTCGCCGCCGACCTGGAGGCCGAGCGCCCCTGGTTCGCCACCCAGTACGTCCCCGGGCCCTCCCTGCACGACCGGGTCGCCGAGGAGGGCGCGCTGCGCGCCGCCGACGTGGCCTCCATCGGGGCCGCGCTCTCGGAAGGTCTCGTCGCCGTCCACGAGGCCGGGGTCGTGCACCGGGACCTCAAGCCGTCGAACATCCTGCTCTCCCCCAAGGGCCCCCGCATCATCGACTTCGGCATCGCCTGGGCCACGGGTGCCAGCACCCTGACCCATGTCGGCACGGCCGTCGGCTCCCCCGGCTTCCTCGCCCCCGAACAGGTGCGGGGCGCGGCCGTCACCCCCGCCACGGACGTCTTCTCGCTCGGCGCCACCCTGGCGTACGCGGCGATGGCCGACTCCCCCTTCGGGCACGGCAGTTCCGAGGTCATGCTCTACCGGGTGGTGCACGAGGAACCGCAGCTGCACGGGGTGCCGGACGCGCTGGCGCCCCTCGTCCGGGCCTGTCTGGCCAAGGACCCCGAGGACCGTCCCAGCACCCTTCAGCTGTCGATGCGGCTCAAGGAGATCGCGGCGCGCGAGGCACAGGGGCTGCCAGCCTCGCGGCCGCCCGTGCAGCGGGAACGTGCCGAGGAGCGGAACGCCGCACGGCCCACCGAGCGGTACACCGAGCGGGACGTGCCCGGCCGGACGCCGGAGCGGGCCGCCGAGCGGGGCCAGGGTCGTGGTCCCGGTCCGTCGTCCCGGCCCTCCGCCGGACCGCGCACCGGAGGTCGTCCCGCGACCCGGCCGGGAGCCCGCTCCACGTCCACCGGGCGCCGCCCCGCCAACCCGCGGCTGCTGCGCCAGCGTCTCTTCGTCTTCGTCGTCGTGACCCTGGTCGTGGCCCTGGGCATCGCCGCCGCCCAGGCCCTCCAGGGCTAGGCCGTCTCTTCCGGAAAGACGGCCCGGTGGTCTCAGGACTCCGGGCGGCCCGTCGCGACCGCGTAGAAGGCGACCGCGGCCGCCGCTCCCACGTTCAGCGAGTCGACACCGTGCGCCATCGGGATCCGCACCCATTCGTCGGCGGCGCGCAGCGCCTGCGTGGACAGGCCGTCGCCCTCCGCGCCCAGCATCAGGGCCACCCGCTCCAGACGGTGCGGGGCGGCCTCGTCGATCGACATCGCCTTCTCGGCCGGGGTCAGCGCCAGCAGCTTGAAGCCCGCCTCCCGTACCGCCTCCAGGCCGCGCGGCCAGGTGTCGAGGCGGGCGTACGGGACGGAGAACACCGCGCCCATCGACACCTTCACCGATCGCCGGTACAGCGGGTCGGCGCAGTCCGGCGACAGCAGTACGGCGTCCATGCCGAGGGCCGCGGCGCTGCGGAAGATCGCGCCGATGTTGGTGTGGTCGTTCACCGACTCCATCACGACCACCCGGCGGGCGCCGACGAGCAGGTCCGCCGCCTCCGGAAGCGGCTTGCGCTGCATGGAGGCGAGGGCGCCCCTGTGCACGTGGTAGCCGGTGACGCGCTCCGCGAGGTCAGGCTGGATCGCGTACACCGGCGCCGGGACCTCGTCGATGACGTCCCGCATGACGTCGACCCACTTGGCGGAGAGCAGCATCGACCGCATCTCGTACCCGGCCTGTCTGGCCCGGCGGATGACCTTCTCGCCCTCCGCGATGAACAGGCCCTCGGCCGGCTCCCGTCTACGGCGGAGTTCGACATCGGTCAGACCGATGTAGTCGCGCAGGCGCGGGTCGTCGGGGTCGTCGATCGTGATGAGTTCGGCCACGAGGTGATACTGCCTTGTCCGGGGTGTGGTGCCAATGTGTGCGGCGGGGTTCGGGGAACCCCTCGGGGGTGAGCCCGGGAACGGGTCGCCCCGGCTTCCCCGGAAGGGTCGCCGGGGCTCGCCGGTCGTCGGTCGAGCGGTGTGTCAGGCGAGCAGACGGCCGGGGCCTTCCGCCACCACGTCGCCGATCACGATGACCGCGGGCGGACGGACCTCCTGCGCCTTGACGGTCTCCGCGACCGTCGCGAGCGTGGCGTCCACCCGGCGCTGCGAGGCCGTGGTGCCCTCCTGGATCAGGGCCAGCGGCGTCTCCGGGTTCTTGCCGTGCGCGACGAGCGCCTCGGCGATCTTCCCGATCTTGTCGACGCCCATCAGGATCACCAGGGTGCCGGTCAGCTTCGCGAGCGACGCCCAGTCGACCAGCGAACGCGGGTCGTCCGGGGCCACATGCCCGCTGACCACCGTGAACTCGTGGGCCACGCCCCGGTGCGTGACCGGGATGCCCGCCGCGCCCGGGACCGAGATCGAGCTGGAGATGCCCGGCACCACCGTGCAGGCGATGCCCTCGACGGCGAGCGCCTGTGCCTCCTCCATGCCCCGGCCGAAGACGAACGGGTCGCCGCCCTTGAGTCGTACGACGGACCTGCCCGCCTTCGCGTGCTCGATCAGCGCGTTGTTGATGGCCTCCTGGGCCATGAACCGGCCGTACGGGATCTTCGCCGCGTCGATCACCTCGACGTGCGGGGGCAGCTCGTCCAGCAGGTCACGGGGGCCCAGGCGGTCGGCGATGACCACGTCCGCCTCGGCGAGCAGCCGGCGGCCGCGCACCGTGATCAGGTCCGGGTCGCCGGGGCCGCCGCCGACCAGCGCCACGAAGGGAGTGCGCGCCCGGTGCTGCGGGGCCGCGATCGAACCGTCCCGCAGGCCCTCCACGATCGCGTCGCGCACGGTGGCGGAGCGGCGCGGGTCGTGGCCGGTGAGCACGGCGACGGTCACGCCCTCGCTGCGGCCCGTCGCCGGGGTCCAGGCCGTGGCGGCCTCGGCGTCGTCGGAGCGCACGCACCAGGTCCGGGTCCGCTCGGCCTCTGCGGACGCGGCGGCGTTGGAGGCCGGGTCGGTGGTCGCTACCAGGGCGTACCAGGCGTCGGCGAGGTCACCGTCCTCGTACCGCCGCTTGATCCAGGTGATCTCGCCGGCCTCGGCCATGGCCTCCACGGAGGGGGTGGCGGAGGGGGAGACGAGGGTGATGTCGGCGCCCGCCGCGATCAGCGCGGGGAGCCGGCGCTGGGCGACCTGGCCTCCGCCCAGGACGACGACGCGGCGGCCTGCCAGGCGCAGGCCGACGGGGTAGGCGGGGTGCGTCGTCGCCGGCGCGGTGTGATCGGCGTGCTCGGCCATGGGTGAGCGGCTCCTCGGAGGGCGGGTGCTGGCCGCTGCTGCGGTGAAGCGGCTGGTGGGGCGGCGTCGGGCGCCTGGTGACCACGATATCGGTGGCGCGGGCACGTCACGCTGTGACGGATGTCCCGGGTACGGCCGTGACAGCTCCGCGGCGGGTGTACCGGTGGGTCTGCGGTGGTCTCTCCCCCGGTGGGCGCGGCGGGTCTCCCGTCGGCGGGACGTCACGCCTCGCGTTCCGGAACCGGTCCCGGCGCGTCCCCCACTCCCGTACGGAGGCGGGGGACGCGCCGGGGTGCTACTTCTCGGTGACGCCCGCCGAGTCGAACGTTGCCACCTCGTGCATCGCGCGGGCCGCGCTCTGCACCAGCGGGAGGGCGAGCAGTGCGCCCGTGCCCTCGCCGAGACGGAGGTCCAGGTCGACCAGGGGGCGCAGGCCCAGCTTGTTGAGCGCGGCCACGTGGCCCGGCTCGGCGCTGCGGTGGCCCGCGATGCAGGCCGCGAGCGACTCCGGCGCGATCGCGCGGGCCACGAGGGCCGCCGCGCCGGTGGAGACGCCGTCGAGGATGACCGGGGTGCGCAGGGAGGCCGCGCCCAGGATCAGACCGACCAGGGCCGCGTGCTCCAGGCCGCCGATCGCCGACAGGACGCCGATCGGGTCCGCCGGGTCCGGCTTGTGCAGGTCGAGGGCGCGACGGACCACGTCCACCTTGCGGGCGTGCGTCTCGTCGTTGATGCCCGTGCCGCGGCCCGTGACCTCGGTGGGGTCCACACCGGTGTAGACGGAGATGAGGGCGGCGGACGCGGTGGTGTTCGCGATGCCCATCTCGCCGGTGAGCAGCGCCTTGTTCCCGGCGGCGACCAGGTCCCGGGCGGTTTCGATGCCGACCTCGATCGCGGCCAGGACCTCGTCCCGGGTCATCGCGAGACCCGTGGTGAAGTCGGCCGTGCCGGGGCGGACCTTGCGGGGCAGCAGGCCGGGGGTGGCCGGGAGCTCGGAGGCCACACCCACGTCGATGACGCAGACCTCGGCACCCACCTGGTTGGCGAAGGCGTTGCAGACCGCTCCGCCGCCGAGGAAGTTGGCCACCATCTGGCCGGTGACCTCCTGCGGCCAGGGGGTCACGCCCTGGGCGTGGACGCCGTGGTCGCCCGCGAAGATCGCGACGGCCGCGGGCTCCGGGATCGGCGGCGGGCACAGCCGGGAGAGGCCGGAGAGCTGCGCGGAGATGATCTCCAGCATGCCCAGGGCTCCCGCGGGCTTGGTCATGCGCTTCTGGCGCTCCCAGGCCTCGCCGAGCGCCTTGGCGTCCAGCGGGCGGATGCCGGCGATCGTCTCCTGGAGGAGGTCGTGCGGCTCCTCGCCGGGCAGGGCGCGGCGGCCGTACGTCTCCTCGTGGACGACCCAGGCCAGCGGGCGGCGCTTGGACCAGCCCGCCTGCATCAGTTCGGGCTCCTCGGGGAACTCGTCGACGTAACCCACGCAGAGGTACGCGACCACTTCGAGGTGCTCGGGGAGGCCCAGGGTGCGGACCATCTCGCGCTCGTCGAAGAAGCTGACCCAGCCGACGCCGAGGCCTTCGGCGCGGGCCGCGAGCCAGAGGTTCTCGACGGCGAGCGCCGAGGAGTACGGGGCCATCTGCGGCTGGGTGTAGCGGCCGAGGGTGTGGCGGCCGCCCCGGGTGGGGTCGGCCGTCACCACGATGTTGACCGGGGTGTCGAGGATGGCCTCGATCTTCAGTTCCTTGAACTGCTTCGCCCGGGCCTTCGGCAGCGACTTGGCGTACGCCTCGCGCTGCCGCTGGGCCAGCTCGTGCATCGACTGCCGGGTCTCGGCGGAGCGGATGACGACGAAGTCCCAGGGCTGGGAGTGTCCGACGCTGGGGGCCGTGTGGGCGGCCTCCAGGACGCGGAGCAGCACCTCGTGCGGGATCGGGTCGGAGCGGAAGCCGTTGCGGATGTCACGGCGCTCGCGCATCACGCGGAGGACGGCCTCGCGCTCGGCGTCGTCGTAGCCGGGGGCCGGGGCCGACTCCGCCACCGGGTCGCCGGCTGCCTCGGGGTCGGACTCGGGGTCCGCGTCGGGGGCAGGGGCGGGCTGGGCCTCGGCGTCGGCCTCGGGAAGCGGGGCTTCGTCGTGGGCGGCGGGGGCTTGGGCGATGGGGGCCGGGGCGGTCTCGGTGTCCGCCTCGTCCTCCTGGAGCGCCTCGGGGGCGGCCGTGGGGGCGGTGGCCTCCTCGGCCTCGACCTCCGCGGGCGCGGGCTCCGCCCGCGGAGCCTCGGCGGCGGCCGCTTCGGCTTCGGGGGCCTGCTCGGGGGCCTGACCGGCGGGCTCCTCCGGGGTCTCCTCCGGGACCAGCGGGACCTCCTCGGCCACCGCTTCCACGGGAGCCTCCTCGGGGAGCTCCTCCACCGGGGCCATGGGGGCCGAGATCGCTTCGGCCGGAGCCTCGGCGGCGGGCTCGGGCTCCGCCACGGGCTCGGCCTCCGCGGCGGCGACGGCCTCCGCGGGGACGGGCTCGGTCGACTCCTCGGGCTGTGCCTCGACCGGGGCGACGGCCTCGGGGGCCTGCTCGGGCTCCGGGGCCGCCGCGTCGGCGACGGGCTCCTCGGCGACGGGCTCTCCGGCATCCGCGGCCGGGGGCTCCGGGGTCTCGGCCGAGGGCTCGCCCTCACGCGGGGCGGGGACCATGACCGGGGCCTCGACGATCTCCGCCGGGGGCTCGGGGGCCGTCTCCGTGGCGGCGACCGGGGCCTCGGCGGCCGTCACGGGCTCGGAGGGCTCCTCCGCCCCGGACGACTCCGTGAGGGACGGCTCCGCCTCGGACGTGGCAGCCGGCTCGGAGGGCGCCTGCGGCTCGGCCGCCGGGACCGGGGCCAGGTGGGGGGTCGTGGGGACGTTGCCCTCGACCTGCACGAACTGGCCGCTCCCCGGGACGACCGTTTCTGCGGGGAAGGCCTCGGCCCCGGGGACGACCTGCTCCTGCGGCTGCGCGGCCCACGGCTCGGCGCCCTGCGGCGCCACCTGCTGGTCCTGCGCGATGTCGAAGTACTCGGGGCCGGTGGTCGGCGGGCCCGGGTTCCGTACCGGCATCGGCGCGGGGACCGTGGCCACGAGCGGTTCGGGTACGGGGACGGGCTGCGGGGCCGGGGCGGGCGCCGCGGCGGGGCCGCGGTCGGCCAGCGAGAGCACGACTCCACCGGCCTCGGGCACGGGCGGGCCCATGTGCAGCGGGCGGCGCGCGGGCTGCGGGGCCGGGGCCGCGGCGGGCGGGGGCACCCGGACGCCACCGAGGTCGACGGAGCCGGAGTCGCGGCCCGCGGCCTCGTGCGCACCGGTGTCGAGAATGCCGGGCTCGTAGCCGTGGTCGGTGAGGACCGGCTCCTGCGGCGCCATGGGCACGCCGTGCGCGGGCGTACCCGTCTGCTGGTCGAGCGGGATCCCGTGGGCCGGGGTGCCCGCGAACGCGTCCGCCGGGACGCCGTGCGCCGGAGTACCGGCCGGCTGGGCCGCCGGGACGCCGTGGGCGGGGGTGCCGCCGAGCGGGACGCCGTGGGCCGGGGTGCCCAGGGGCACGCCCTGCGGCGGGGTCTGGTGCTGCGGGGCCGTCAGGACGTCGGCGAGCGCGACCGCGTCCAGCGGGCCCGTGAGCGGGTCCGGCAGGGGGTCGGTCAGCGGGTCGCCCATCGGGGCGGGCGCGTCCTGGGCCGCCGGATGCGGGACGGCCGCGTGCGGCACGCCCTGGTTCGGGACCACGGGTGCCGCCGGCGGCGGCACGGCGACCGGCGGCGCGGGTGCGACGCCCGGCGGGTGCTCGCTCCAGGCGCCCTGGGCGCCCGGCATCAGAAGCAGGTCGTCGTCCTCGGTGGTGTGCTCGGAGGGGTCCAGGAAGGTGTACGCGCCCGGTGCGGGGATGCCCGGCTGCTCGACCATGCCTGCGTTCTCCGGCAGCCCCTCGCCCGGGACCTGGCCGGTGTCCGTCATGCGTACCCCTCGCCCATCGCTTGTGCTCCTTCAGACCTGCGCCCGTCGACAACAACGAGCGCGCGCGCCGCGCGGCACGAAGGACACGCGAACACCCACTCATTGTCGCGGCCCTCGGCCATCGTGGCAGGGAGATTTGCCACGGTGCGCTGTGGACTGCGCCACGTCGCGCGGTCCCCCCTTGTCGCGTACCACATCAGCGGCGCAATGTGGCCACCAATTCAGGACATTGACGAACGAAGCGCCGAACATCCGGATGCGGTACAACAATCGGCCAGCCTACCTGCCCCGGCGGGCGGCACCGTCACGGGTGGGGGTGGTCCGGTTACGCCTGGGGAGCGTCGGTCCTGCGGCCGGACAGCAGGAAGACGACCGAACGCTCGCGTTCCGACCAGTCGTCCGGATCGAGACCCACGGTCTGCAGCAGAAGGCTCTCGACGCTGTAGCCGCCGGCGGCGAGGGCGGCGCCGATCGCCTCGGCCTCGTCGCGGGTGGAGGCGTGGGCGACGATGCGTTCCGGCCGTCGGTCGGTGCAGGCGGTGACGACGGGGACCCCGCCGGACGCGATCCGTACGACATCGGGCTCGGGCAGGTTCTCCAGGACGTGGGGGGCCCGGCCCGGGACGGTCTGGAGCGACACGCCGTAGCGGCGGGCGGCCCTCTCGGTGCGGGCGCAGGCGTCCGGGTCGGTGTCCACGGCGATGACGGCGGCACCGAAGCGGGCGGCCTCGACGGAGAAGGCGCCGCCCGCGCAGCCGATGTCCCAGACGAGATCGCCGGTGCGGGGTCCGAGCCGGGCGAGCTGGGCGGCGCGCAGCGACGGGTCCTCGCCCTCGCCGGTCCGTGCCCGGTCGCGCGGGGCGGAGTCGTATCCCTCGGGGTCGTACTCCTGCTCGGGCAGGGCCCAGCCGCGGACGGCCCGCGCCGCCGGGTCCTGGCCGGACAGCCAGGGGGTGACCGGGGCGCCGCCGGTGCCACCGATGACGAGGACGACGTTCGGGTCGCGCCAGTTGTGGTCGGCGGCCTTGTCGGAGGTGAGGACGGAGACCTGTTCGCGGTCGGTGCCGAGCTCCTCGCAGACGACGAAGGTGCGGTGGACGCCTTCGAGGAGCAGGGCGAGTTCGGCGGGTCCGGCGCCGGGCGAGGTGAGGACGGCGACCTTGGGGTGGGCGCGGCAGACGTTGACGGCACGGCGCAGGGTGCGCTGGTGGGCGACGACGATCCGGGCGTCCTCCCAGGGCATCCCGGCGCGGGCGAAGGCGGCGGCGACCGAGGACACGGCGGGGACGACCTCGACCTCGAGGCCGTGTTCGGGGGCGCGCAGGGTGCGGACGACACCGAAGAAGCCGGGGTCGCCGTCGGCGAGGACGACGGCGGTCCCGCGGTGGCCGGCGATGCGCCGGCCGGCGAGGTCGACGCTGCCGAGGCGGACGCGTTCGGCTCCGGGCGGGACCTCGGGCAGCGCCAGGTGGTGGGCGGCCCCGGCCACCAGGGTGGCGGCGGAGAGCGCGGACCGGGCTGCCTCGGTGAGGGGCGAGCCGTCCCAGCCGATCACCGTGACGCGGTCGGCCATTCGTCGTCTCCTGGTGTCGTCGCAGGTCGGGGGCGTGCCGAGCGTACCCCGGGTGGGGGCGTCGGGCTCAGCTCCAGTCGGTGTACGAGGAGTATCCGGCCTCGGCCATCTGGTCGGCGACGCCGTCGAGGTCCTCGGGGAGGAGGCCCCAGACGATGAAGTCGGTCCGCAGCTCGGTCCAGTTGCCGTCCTCGGTGCGGGTGCGGGCTATGCAGGCGTTGCGCAGGACGCCTTCGCTGATGCAGCCGATCTTCTGGGCCACCTGCTGGGAGGCGGTGTTGTCGGCGGCGGTGCGCAGTTCGAGGCGCTCGAACTTCTGGTCGCCGAAGAGCCACTGGGCGGTGGCGAGGGCGGCTTCGGAGGCGTATCCCTCGCCGCGGGCCCAGGGGGCGACGATGTAGGAGAGTTCGGTGGAGCGGACTCGCCAGTTGGTCCTGCCCAGTTGGATGACGCCGACCAGGCGCTGGGTGAGGAACTCGGTGACACCCAGGTCGATGCCCCGGCCCGCGGCGCGTTCGGCGGGCGCGTACTCGGTGATCCAGCGGCGGGCGGCCGCCTCGGTGAAGGGCTGGGGCACCGCGGTCCAGGCGCCGACGAGTTCGTCGTTCATCATCTCGGTGAGGGCGGGGGCGTCCGCCTCCTCGAGAGCGCGCAGCACCAACCGGTCCGTGTTGATGGAGATGTCCGGAAAGGTGGTAGTCATGCGCAGCTCCATGCCGTGGACCGTCCGAATCGACCGTGAACGCACAGCATGCAGCATGTGGGCGCCGGTGCGCATGGCCGGGTCGGTGTCGGGTGGGGATGTGGCGAAGGCCCCGCGCACCGGACGGGGTGCGGGGGCCTTCTGCTCAAGGACTGTACGGGGGAACCGGTCTGACGGTCCCTCGGACTCCGGAGCCTACTTCGCGGCGCCGAAGGCCGGGATGACCGAACCCTTGTAGGTGTCCTCGATGTACTTCTTCACCTCGGGCGAGTTGAGGAGCTCGGCGAGCTTCTGCACGCGGGCGTCCTTCTCGTTGCCCTCCTTGACGGCGAGGAAGTTGGCGTACGGGTTGCCGTCCGCCTTCTCCAGGGCGATGGCGTCCTTCGCCGGCGAGAGCTTGGCCTCGATGGCGTAGTTGCCGTTGATGACGGCGGCGTCGACGTCGTTCAGGGCGCGGGGCACGGTGGCGGCCTCGAGCTCCTTGAACTCCAGCCCCTTCTTGTCGGTGATGTCGGAGATCTTGGCGTTGGTGCCGACACCCGGCTTGACGGTGATCAGACCGTTCTCGGCGAGCAGCTGGAGCGCGCGGCCGCCGTTGGTGGTGTCGTTCGGGACGGCGATGGTCTGGCCCGCCTTGATGTCCTTCACCGACTTGATGTTCTTGGAGTAGAGGCCCAGCGGCTCCAGGTGGACGTTGACCACCGGGACGATGTGGGTGTCGTTCTTCTTGTTGAAGTCGTCGAGGTACGGCTTGTGCTGGAAGAAGTTGGCGTCGACCTGGCCGGTCTCGGTGGCGGTGTTCGGCAGGACGTAGTCCGTGAACTCCCGCACCTCCAGCTTCAGGCCGGCCTTCTCGGCCAGGTTGTCCTTGACGTAGTTGAGGATGTCGGCGTGCGGCGTCGGGGACGCGGCCACGACGAGCGGCTTGTCGGCGGCGCCGGCCTTGTCCTTGGAGGAGGACGGGTCCGAGGAGGTGCCGCAGGCGCTGAGGCCGAGGGCGAGGGCGGCGGTGGCGGCGATACCGGCGGTGAGCTTGATGTTCTTACGCACGAAGAGTGCCTCTTTCCGGTGGTGCGGTGGACGCCTGGACAACAAGTCCGGGCTGTTCTTCGAGGGGACGAAGTCTGGGTGGCCGGGCGGCCGTTACGCGGTACGGCCCCGGCGGGCGAGGAGTCGTACGACTCCGTCGCCGATGAGCTGGACGACGGTCACGATCAGGACCAGGACGACGACGGTGACCAGCATGAAGGTGGTGTCGAAGCGCTGGTATCCGTAGGTGACGGCCTTGGATCCGAGGCCTTCGCCGCCGACCGCTCCGGCCATCGCGGAGTAGCCGATGAGGACGATGACGGTGGTGGTGACGCCCGAGACCAGCGAGGGCAGGGCCTGCGGGAGCAGCACCTTGCGGACGATGGTGGGGATGCCGCCGCCCATGGCCTGGACGGCCTCGACGAGCCCGTGGTCGACCTCGCGGACGGAGGTCTCGACGAGGCGCGCGAAGAAGGGGATGGCGCCGATGGCGAGGGGCACGATCATCGCGGTCGGGCCGATGAAGGTGCCGACGACGAGGGTGGTGAAGGGGATCAGGGCGATCAGCAGGATGATGAAGGGCAGCGAACGCCCGATGTTCACGATCGCACCGACGACCTTGTTGACCGGCAGGTTCTGCAGCAGTCCGCCCTTGTCCGTGAGGACGAGGAGGATGCCGAGCGGAAGGCCTCCGAGCACGGTGACGACGGTGGCCCACAGGACCATGTAGAGCGTGTCGAGGGTGCCCTGCTCCAGCAGGGGCTGCATCTCGGCCCAGGTCACTTGGCACCTTCCTTCACGAGCAGGGTCGCCGCGTCCTGGACAACCGTTTCTTCGGTGAGCGATTCCTCGACGACCTCGACCTGGAGGCCCTGCTCGCGCAGGAAGCCGACCGGGACGACGTTGTCCTCGTACCGCCCGGGCAGTTCGATCCGCATCCGGCCGATCTGCTTGCCGCCGACCGTGTCCATCGCCGCCCCGAGGATCGAGATGTCGATGTTGTACGTGCGGGAGAGCTGCGAGATGACGGGCTGGGTCGCGGCGTCGCCGTGGAAGGTGACGTCGACGACCGTGCGGTCGGGGCCGGTGTGGGTGCCGCTGACCGGGAAGAGCTCGGCGGCCAGCTGGGAGCCGGGGGTGGCGAGCAGTTCGCCGACGGTGCCGGACTCGACGACGCGGCCGTGCTGCATCAGCGCCGCGGAGTCGCAGATCGTCTTCACGACGTCCATCTCGTGCGTGATGAGCAGGACGGTGAGGCCGAGCTGCTGGTTGAGGTCGCGCAGCAGCTGGAGGATGGAGCGGGTGGTCTCCGGGTCGAGGGCGCTGGTGGCCTCGTCGGAGAGCAGGACCTTGGGCTCGCCGGCCAGGGCGCGGGCGATGCCGACACGCTGCTTCTGGCCGCCGGACAGCTGGCCCGGGTAGGACTTGGCCTTGTCGGCGAGGCCGACCAGGTCGAGGAGTTCGAGGGCGCGGCGGGAGCGCTCGGCGCCGGAGACGCCGAGGATCTCCAGGGGAAGTTCGATGTTGTCCTTCACCGTGCGGGAGGACAGCAGGTTGAAGTGCTGGAAGACCATGCCGATGCTGCTGCGCGCCCGGCGCAGGTCCTTGCCCGCGCGGCGGCCCTTCCCGGCGAGGGCGGTGAGGTCGACTCCGTCGACGGTCACGGTGCCGGAGGTGGGGCGCTCCAGGAGGTTGACGCAGCGGATGAGCGAGGACTTGCCGGCGCCGCTCTGGCCGATCACGCCGAACACCTCGCCCTCGCGGACGTGGAGGTCGACGCCGTCCAGAGCGGTGACCTGCCGGCCGCGCGACTCGTAGACCTTGGTCAGGCCCGAAGTGGTGATCACAGGGGTTTCCGTCACTGTCGAGTGCACGACGCGGGGTCCGTCGTGCACGGGGCATTCGTCTTCGGACAGTCAGGCGCACGGAAGCCGTTCCGGCGGATGGGCCGGGTTCGGCGGTGCGCGGGGCGGGCACGCTCCGCCGCCGGTCGGCGGGGGGAACGGCACAGCCGTCGGGTCTCGCTTCGGGGCGCGAAACTCAGGCGGGGGCCCTCAGAAGGCGCACATTCGACACATACAACGAGCACCGGGCGTAAGGATCGCCTCGGTCGCAAGGATGCGGCTGCTCGTCGTGGTCATGTCTGCAAGTAAAGCATGCGCAGCTGCGAACGAAAGGGGGCTGTCCGAATAGCGGACGTCATTGAGACGCCATGCGGACACCCCGGAAGCCACCCCTCCGCTCTTACCGCCCCGTGTGGCCTGCGGGGAAGGGGCCCCTCCGACGGCGGCCGCGAGGGGTGTGCCGGGGGCGGCGCGGGCACCGGTTGTGGTCAAGGCCACGGTCCTCGCGGGCGCCACCGGCGAAGGCGCGGGGGGCGAGCGCATCGGGCCTTTCGGACCGTAATACCCTCGGGCGCATGCTTGACGCCCTGACGGTCGCGGTCTCCGTGGCCGCGCTCGCCCTCGCCGCCTGGTGCGGCTTCGCCGCCTTCCGCGACCAGTCGACCAAGGACTGGCACTTCATCGGCATGGCCGTGGTGACCTTCCTCGTCCTGGTCCAGCTGATCGTCGGGATCGTGCAGCTGGTGCGCGGCGAGAAGGCCGAGGAGGGCACGACGATCTTCGTCGCCTATCTCCTCGGGGCGCTGTGCGCGGTGCCCATCGCCGGCTTCATGTCGCTCGCCGAGCGCAGCCGGTGGGGTTCGGCCACGGTGGCCGCCGGCGCGGTCGTCCTGGCCGTGCTCGAAGTGCGTCTCTACGACATCTGGACGGTGGGCTGACCATGACCGCGACACAGGAGACTCGGGGAACCGAGGAGCCGGCCGGTGACGGCACGCGGACCCGCCTGGTCTCGGGCCCGGGCATCCTGCTCGTCTGGCTGTACGGAGTGATGTCGGTCGGAGCGGTCTCCCGCTCGATCTACCAGATCGCGACCGAGTTCGACCGTGCGCCGCTCGCCTACGCCCTGTCGGCGGTGGCGGCGGTCGTCTACGCCTTCATCACCTACACGCTGGTGCGGGGCGGGGAGACGGCCCGCAGGGCGGCGCTGGTGTGCTGCGCCGCCGAGCTCGCGGGCGTGGTGATCGTCGGGACCTGGACGCTGGTCGAGCCGTCCGCCTTCCCGGACGCGACGGTCTGGTCGGACTACGGCTACGGCTATCTCTTCATTCCGGTCCTGCTTCCGCTGACCGGCATCTGGTGGCTGCGCCGGTCGCGTACCGCGGTGGCCGCCTGAGTCAGGCGGCGTCCTTCTCCAGGGTCACCAGGGTGAGTCCGGGGCCCACGTCACGGGTCGAGACCTGGGCGTAGCCCTTGCGGCGGTAGAGGCGCAGATTGCCCTCGCTGCGGTGACCGGTGAAGAGCTGGAAGCGCTTGGCGGACGGCGCCGGCCTCTCGGCGGTGTCGGCGGTGTCGGCGAAGTGACGCTCGATGCCGTCGAGGAGCCGGCCGCCGAGACCGTGCCGCCGCATGCGGGGGTGGACGATCAGCTTGGCGATCCGCACCGTGCCGTCCTCGTCGAGGCGGGCCCGTACGGAGGCCACGACCTCGTCACCGAGGCGCGCCACCAGCCCGTGTCCCTCGTCCAGTTCGGCGCGCAGGGCGTCGAGCGACTGGGTGAGCGGTTCGATGGACCAGTCCCCGTACAGCTCCGCCTCGCTCTGGTAGCAGAGGTACTGCAGCTTCAGGATGTGCTCCGCGTCCTGTGCGTCCGCCGCTGAGATGGTCACACTCAGGCCCATGTGTGCACGCCTCCCGCTCATCTGGTCGATCATCGGTTTACCGCACCCTTCCCCGTCGGCCGGGGGCGGGAACCTCTGCAGCCAGCATTCTGCGCAGGCATCCCAGGCAACGGGAACGCATCGGCCCCAGACTGCCCTGTGAGATACCCAACTCTCCTGCGATTTCCCGGTAGGTGTGGTCCTCGGGGTCGAGCATCGCGGTCAGCACCCGGGGGCAGCGGCCGGGTGTCCGGGTGACCGCGGCGCGCAGGGTGCGGCGCCCCTCGGCGGCCATCAGGGAGTGCTCCGGGGAACCCTGGGGTTCCGCCCCGCCGGCGTCGTGGGCGGGCTCGTCGCGGTAGGGGCGTTCGCGGTCGCTGGTCCTGCGGGCGCGGCGGGCCTCCGCGCGGACGGCCCGGCGCAGCCATTCGGCGGGCCGCTCGGGCGCGGCGCCGGTCTCCCGGAGCTGCTCGAGGAGGCGGAGCCAGACGGCCTGTTCCAGATCGCCGGGGTCCATGCCGGCGGCCGGCGCCTCGGCGTCCGACTCGGCGGCGAGCAGCGGGGCGAGCGCGGCGAGAAGCCCGGGGGTGGCGGCCGCGTGGACGCTCTCGGGAGTGGCGGAAGCGGCGGGAGTGGTGGTGCCGGGGGTGGTCATGACCGGCACGATGCCGGGGCACGCGTGCGTGGTTGCGGTGCGGGGCGTAAACCACCCGGGAGGACGGTGTGCGGACCCGGCGACCGGGTCCGCACACCCGCCCGGCTCAGTCGCGGGCGGTGAAGTCCGCCGCGCCGAGCAGGGCCGTGTCGGGGTTGTCGGAGAAGATGCCGTCGATCCCCGTCTCCAGGTACCGCTTCAGGGCGCCGAAGGAGTCGCCGTACGCCGTCGGATCGGTCCCCCTGCGGAAGTCCGCGGGCAGGAAGCTGTTCTCGTTGCGGTGGGTGTAGGGGTGGAGGATCAGGCCCTGCGCGTGCGCGTCGCGGACCAGGGTGGTCGGGTCGCCGAGCCGGCCGCTCGCGTCCTTGGGGATCACCAGGTCGAGGGTGGGGCCGATGCCCCACGCGTACGAGGCGATCCAGCGCAGGCCCTCGGGCGTGACCAGATCGGCGACCGTCCGCGGGTCCCCGGCCCGGACGAAGTCCCAGGGGCGGCTGTTCGCACCGGAGAGCAGGACCACGCCGGGAGAGCCGACCAGCTTCGCGAGGCGCTGGATGCTGCTGGGCTCGAAGGACTGGAGGAAGACCGGGGAGTTCGCGCGGTGGCGGCCGTAGCGGCGCAGCAGTCCGGCGAGCCGCTCCTCCAGGCCGAGGCCGAGGGAGCGGAAGTAGGTGGGGTGCTTGGTCTCGACGTGGAGCCAGATCTCGCGGCCCCGGCGGCGGCCCTCCTCGTCGGCCCAGCGCAGCACCTCCTCGAAGGTGGGGATCGTCCAGCGGCCGTCGTAGAGGGTGTTCTCCTGGCGGACGGCGGGGATGCGCTCCTTGGCCCGCAGGGTCTTGAGCTCGGCGAGTGTGAAGTCCTCGGTGAACCAGCCGGTGATCGCGGTGCCGTCGACGCTCTTGGTGGTCTTCCGCGAGGTGAACTCGGGGTGGTCGGCGACGTCGGTGGTGCCGGTGATGTCGTTCTCGTGGCGGCAGACGAGGTGTCCGTCCTTGGTGGGGACGAGGTCCTGCTCGATGACATGGGCGCCGAGGTCGAGGGCGTGCCGGTAGGAGCCGAGGGTGTGCTCGGGGCGGTATCCGCTGGCGCCGCGGTGGGCGATGACGGTGGGGACGGGGAGGGAACGGTAGCCGCCGTGACCGTGTCCCCGGCCGGCGGTGGGCCGGGCCCCGGCCGCCTGCGCGGTGCCGGCGCCGGCCGCGAGGGCCGTGGAGGCTCCGAGGACGGTGGCGCCCGCCGCTCCGAGAACCGTGCGCCGGGCCGGGATCCGGCGTTCGCCCTGGGTCATGAGGTGTCCTCCTGTGTCATGTCCCGCACCTGTCGACGGGTGCCCCCGACGCTAGGCACCGGGCCCCTACGGATGGCAGACCTCCGCCGAACATGGCGGAAACACACGTCAACACTGCGTATCCACTCGGTGAACCCGATGTGCGCGCGGACGTGACCCGCGAGTATCGTCGCCACCTGCACCGTCAGCTCGACTGACCCGCGTCCCACCGGAGGAACCGTTGTCCCGTCTCGCGATCATCAAGGCAGTGCTCGGGCCGGTCATGCGCCTGATGTTCCGCCCCCGCGTGGAGGGCGCCGAGAACATTCCGGGGACCGGTCCCGTCATCCTCGCGGGCAACCACCTGACCTTCATCGACTCGATGATCATGCCGATCTGCCTGGACCGTCCGGTCTACTTCATCGGCAAGGACGAGTACGTGACGGGCAAGGGCCTCAAGGGCCGGGCGATGGCCTGGTTCTTCACCAGCGTCGGCATGATCCCGGTGGACCGGGACGGCGGCCGCGGTGGTGTGGCGGCCCTGATGACGGGTCGCCGGGTCCTCGAGGAGGGCAAGATCTTCTCGATCTACCCGGAGGGCACCCGCTCCCCCGACGGCCGTCTGTACCGGGGCCGTACGGGCATCGCCCGGCTCACCCTGATGACGGGCGCGCCGGTGATCCCGTTCGCGATGATCGGCACCGACAAGATCCAGCCCGGCGGGGCGGGCTTCCCGCGGCCGGGCCGGGTGACGGTCCGCTTCGGCGAGGCGATGGAGTTCTCCCGGTACGACGGGATGGACCGCGACCGCTATGTGCTGCGCGCGGTGACGGACTCCGTGATGGCCGAGGTCATGCGTCTCTCCGGCCAGGAGTACGTGGACATGTACGCCACCAAGGCGAAGGCCGCGTAGTCCCGTGGGGCCGGACGGTCCCGTACACACGTGAAGGTGCCCCGTACAGTCCTCGCTGTACGGGGCACCCTCATGTGCGGGATCGTGTTCCCGGGCGTCAGTGCTCGACGCCGTCCTCCAGCTTCTGGCCCTTGAGCAGGAACCAGGCCGCGACCGCCGTCGCGAGGAGGACCGCCGCGCCGACACCGGCCGCGATCCGCAGACCGTCGACGAAGGCCTCCTGGGCGGCCGACACCAGGGCCGTCGCCGTGTCGGGGGCGAGACCGCCGGAGGCCTCGACCGCTCCGCCGAGCGATTCGTGGGCGGCGGACGCGACGTCGGAGGGGACTCCGGCCGGGGTGGCGAAGCCGCGGTAGACGCCCGTCACGATCGAACCGAGGACGGCGATGCCGAGCGCGGCGCCCAGTTCGTATGCGGTCTCGGAGACCGCGGAGGCGGATCCGGCCTGGTCCTTCGGGACGGTCGAGAGGATGACGTCCGCGGTGACGGTGAAGGCGAAACCGGCGCCCACACCGACGACGAGCAGGGCGGCACCGAGCAGCGGGTAGCCGGTGTGCTGGTCCAGCGTCGTCAGGACCGCGAGGGAGAGGCCGACCGCGGCGAGGCCGCCGGCCACCACGGACCGGACCGAGAAGCGTCGGGCCACGAGGCCCGCGATCAGACCGGCCGTGACGGCGCCGACCGCCGCCGGGAGTTCGGCGAGTCCGGCCTCCAGGGGCTGGCGGCCCTGGACCAGTTGGAAGAACTGGGACAGGAAGAACACCAGGCCGGAGAGGCCGAGGATGGTCAGCAGGTCGGCGAGGACGGCGCCCGAGAAACCGCGGTGACGGAACAGGCGCATGTCCAGGAGCGGCGCGGGCAGGGTCAGCTGCCTGCGGACGAACCAGGTCAGGGCCGCGGCACCGGCGAGGGCGGCGACGCCCGCGTCGAGGGAGAGGCCGTGCGAGGCCAGCTCCTTGATCGCGTAGACGATGCCGATCAGGCCGACGAGGGAGAGTGTGACGCTCGGCAGGTCCCACGGGCCCGGGTTCGGGTTCTTGGACTCGGGGATCAGCTTGATGCCGACGAAGACGAGGACCGCCATGACGGGCAGGTTGATGAGGAAGACCGAGCCCCACCAGAAGTGCTCCAGGAGGAAACCGCCGACGACCGGTCCGACGGCGGCGCCGGCCGAGGCCATGGCGCCCCAGACACCGATGGCGAGGCTGCGTTCGCGCGGGTCGTGGAAGAGGTTGCGGATCAGCGCCAGGGTGGACGGCATCAGGGTCGCGCCGGCGACACCGAGCAGCGCACGGGCCACGATCATCATCTCGGGGCTGGTCGCGTAGGCGTTCAGCACGGAGACGGCGCCGAAGGCGGTGGCACCGATCAGGAGCAGCTTCTTGCGGCCGATGCGGTCACCGAGGCTGCCCATGGAGACCAGGAGTCCGGCGATGACGAAGGAGTAGACGTCACCGATCCAGAGCAGCTGGGTGCCGGAGGGCTTCAGGTCCTCGGAGAGGAAGGGGGTGGCGAGTCCCAGCACCGTGGCGTCGACCGCCACGAGGAGGACGGCCAGGACGAGAACGGAGAGGGCGAGCCACCGGCCGGGGCGGCGCACGCCCTCGGTATGGCCCGTGGTCTCGAGGGTGCTGGTGGTCACTTCTCCACGCTCCTGCGCGCTCCGCCGAGCAGCAGCTCGGCGATCATGTACTGGAAGTCCTTGGCGGCGACCCGGCCGTCCTGCACGGCCCAGGCGCCGGAACCGATGAGCCCGTAGAGGGCCTCGGTGAGCCAGGCGGGGGTCAGGTCGATCCGGAAGGTGCCCTCTTCCTGGCCGCGCCGGAAGAGGTCGGAGACCCGGGCGTCGAGGCGGGCCCAGCCTTCGTTCTGCTGGTCGCCCTCGAAGAGCTGGTTCTCGGTCACGAGGAACGACAGCAGGGGCGCGACGGGCTCCACCTCGGCGACGAGCCTTCGTACGGCCTCGTCCGCGGGACCTTCGTCGGTCCGGGCCCGGTCGTGGGCCGCCTCCAGCTCCTGGATCCCGAGCTCTTCGAGCGCCCGCACGAGGGCGTCCCGCCCGGCGAACTGCCGGTGCAGCGTGGCCCTGCCGATTCCGGCGGCCCGCGCGACCTCGTCCATGGTGGCGGTCGCCCTGCGGGAGAGCAGGGCGGCGGCGGCACGGAGCACCTGGGTGCGATCGACTGACATGAGACGACCATACACCAGATGAGACATCAATGTCTCATTCGATATTCGAATGCCTCACTGGGGGCAAGGACGGAATGCTGTGAACATGACCAAGCCACTGCTCCTGATCGACGTCGACGGACCGCTCAACCCGTACGCGGCCAAGCCCGAGCGACGTCCTGCGGGATACGGCACGCACAGGATGCACCCCACGGGCTGGACGGGGGCGAAGCCTCTCCGGGTGTGGCTCAATCCGGACCACGGCGACGAACTGCTCGCGCTCGCCGAGGCGTACGAGCTGGTGTGGGCGACGACCTGGAAGGGCGAGGCGAACGCCTGGATCGGGCCGCGGCTCGGGCTTCCGGAGCTGCCGTTCGTCGACTGGCCCCAGATGCACGGAAAGGCCCCTCGCGGGACCTTCTGGAAGACGCAGTACATCCTGGAGTACGCGGCCGGGCGGCCGTTCGCCTGGGTCGACGACGACATCACCCCGTTCGACCACGAGTACGTGGAGCAGAACCACCTCGCCGCCGCCCTGCTGCTGCGCATCGACGAACGGATCGGGCTGATCCGTGCGGACTTCGACGCGCTCGCGGAGTGGGCGGCGGCGCTGTGACGCGTTGAGGGGTGCTCCTGCGTGGCTACTTCCGCTTGGCGGTGGCCCATGCGTGCTGGATCACCAGGTCCGCCTTGACCTCGACCAGCTGGGTGGCGACCGCCGAGGGGGCGGTGCCGCCGCGGCCGTCGCGGGAGGCGAGGGCGCCCGGGACGTCGAGGACCGTGCGGACCTCGGGGGTGAGGTGCTCGGAGATCTTGGCGAACTGCTCGTCCGTGAGCTCGTCGAGCTCCTTGCCCTCGGACTCGGCGACCTTCACGCACTCGCCGGCGACCTCGTGCGCCACCCGGAACGGCACGCCCTGCTTGACCAGCCACTCCGCGATGTCCGTCGCGAGGGAGAAGCCAGCGGGGGCCAGCTCCTCCATGCGCTCGCGGTTGACCGTGAGCGTGGCCATCATGCCGGTGAAGGCCGGCAGCAGGACCTCCAGCTGGTCGCAGGAGTCGAAGACCGGCTCCTTGTCCTCCTGGAGGTCGCGGTTGTACGCGAGCGGGAGGGCCTTGAGGGTGGCGAGCAGGCCCGTCAGGTTGCCGATGAGCCGGCCCGACTTGCCCCGCGCCAGCTCGGCGATGTCCGGGTTCTTCTTCTGCGGCATGATCGACGAGCCGGTGGAGAAGGCGTCGTGGAGGGTCACGAAGGAGAACTCCTTCGTGTTCCAGATGATGATCTCCTCCGCGATCCGCGAGAGGTTGATGCCGATCATCGCGGTGATGAAGGCGAACTCGGCGACGAAGTCACGGGAGGCCGTGCCGTCGATCGAGTTGCCGACCGAGCCGCGTTCGAAGCCCAGGTCCTTGGCGACGGCCTCGGGGTCGAGCCCGAGGGAGGAGCCGGCGAGGGCACCGGAGCCGTACGGGGAGACCGCCGTCCGGGTGTCCCACTGCCGCAGCCGCTCCGCGTCCCGGGAGAGGGACTGGGCGTGGGCCAGGACATGGTGGGCGAAGAGCACGGGCTGGGCGTGCTGGAGGTGCGTCCGGCCGGGCATGGCGACGTCCGCGTGCGCCTCGGCGAGGCCGACGAGCGCGTCCTGGAGGTCGGCGACGAGGCCGCCGATGATCCGGGCGTGGTCGCGCAGGTACATCCGGAAGAGAGTGGCGACCTGGTCGTTGCGGGACCGGCCGGCGCGCAGCTTGCCGCCGAGGTCCGGGCCGACGCGCTCCAGGAGACCCCGCTCCAGGGCGGTGTGGACGTCCTCGTCGGCGATGGTTCCGACGAGGGTGCCGTCGGCGACGTCCGCCTCCAGCCGGTCGAGGCCGGCGAGCATGCCGGTCAGCTCGTCGTCGGTGAGCAGCCCGGCCTTGTGCAGCACGCGCGCGTGGGCACGGGAGCCGGCGATGTCGTACGGCGCGAGACGCCAGTCGAAGTGGACCGACGCGGAGAGCTTCGCCAGGGCCTCGGCGGGGCCGTCGGCGAACCGTCCGCCCCAGAGCCGGACATCACCGTTGTTGCTGCTCACTGCTGCTCCTCAGTCTTCGCGACCATCGATATGCATGAGTATGCAGAACTCCGCATGATTCGTCAATCTGAGCGGGGTCCGGTCCGTCTGGAGGCGGAATAATCGCAGGTGGACGGCGTGCGGCAGCGCCACAGTCCGGCGCATGACACCGCCCGAACCCCTGCCGCCCCTGCTCCCCGCTCAGTACCGCTCCCCCGGAGAACGACTGCTGCACGGAAAGGGCATCGCCGCGGCCGCGGGAGCGGGCCGCGCCGAGGACTGGGCGAGGCTCGACCAGGGCGTCGCGACGTACACCTGGCGGCGCGGCCGGGCCCGCGCTGGTCGAGGGGCCGCGTCCGGGTCGGCTTCCACTGGTTCGACGACCGGGAACTGGCGGACTGGACCACAGCCCCGCACTGGCACGAGACCGGACCGGACGGCGGACCCGGCGGGGTCGCCGCCTGGTCCCTGCCACCCACCGAATCCGAGATCGCGCTGGCCCTCTGCCACGCCGACCCCCGGCTCCGCGCGGCCGCGCTCCGGATCGCCGAGCTGCCCGCCGCCGCGCTGCCGCTCGTCCTGGTCCGGTGCGCCGACACGGACGGAACGGTCCGCGAGCCCGCCCGCGCGACCCTGAGCGGGGCACTCGCCGGGACCGGCGCCGCGGCGGACGAAGCCGTACGGGCCCTGGTGCCGCTCGCCCTGCTGCTGGACCTGCGTCGGCACGGGCGCTGGGCGCGCGAGGCGGTCCTCGCCCGGACCGACCGGGACGGCGAGACGGTGGCGGAGGCCGTGGCCGAGCTGCTGACGAGCCGCCGGTACGACATCCGCAGGGCCGGGGTACGGGCCGCTGTCTCGGCGGGACTGCTGGACGCCGCCGGGGCCTGCGCCACGGCCGAGCGGGACACCGACGTGGGCGTCGCCGGAGAGGCGGTGCGCGCGGCGGTCCGGCTCAGCCGGCGGGCCCTGGACGCCGACGGCGCGGCCCGCGAACACCTCATCGCCCGGTTCCACGCCTTCATGGGACCCCGCCGGGACCCCGCACTCGGACGCACGGCTCTCGCCACCGCCCTCGAGGTGGGCCTCCTCGGGCCCGAGGACCTGGTGCGGCTGGCCGTCTCCCACCCCGAGCGCATCGCCCGGCGCACGGCCCTCGCCGCGCTGCTGGACGCGCACGACCCGAGCCCCTTCCTCGACGAGCCGGCCACCGCGCGGGACGCCGCCGTACGGATCGCGGCCGTGGAACGGCTGCGGTCCGCCGGGCGGGACGACGACCTCGCCCGGCATCTGACGGACTCGCACGCCCCGGTGCGCGCCCTCGCGCGCCGGGAGCTGCGGGCGGCGGGAGTCGATCCGTATCCGGTGTACCGCGCCCTGTGCGCCGACCCGGCGACCGTCACCCCGGCGGCGGTCAGCGGGCTCGCCGGGCGACGGGACCCCGAGGACCTCCCGCTCTTCCACGAGCTGACCCGGCACGCCCGGGGGCCGGTACGCGCGCGGGCGCTCGGCGTGCTGCGCATGCTGGGCGCCCTGCCCGGCGACGGGACGGTGGCCTTCGCCGACGACCCGGACCGGACCGTGCGGAAGACCGTCCTCAGGGCCGTACGCCATCACCCCGAGGCCTTGCGCGTCCTTCTTCTCACCGCGGCGCACGGGGACGTACGGGCGGCGGCGCTGGACCTGCTCCGGTCACGGCACGGACTCGACTGGCGGGAGACCGTGCCCTTCCTGGAGGACCCCGCGCCGAGCGTGACACGTGTGGCGAGGGCCGCGGTGGGGTGGAACAGGTCCGAGCTCCCGCTCTCCTTCCTGCTCGATCTGGCGGCGCCCGGCCGGCTCATGCCCAGCGCGCCGCCGGTCTCGCCCTGATGCACGACGACGGAGCGAGGCTCCTCGCCGCACTGCGGCCGGCCGACGACCCCGACGTCACCCTGCGCCGGACGGCACGCCGCGACGCCGTCCGGGTGCTGCACCGGCTGGACGAAGAGGTCAGCGGCCCTTACGGGGACGAGATCCGGCGGCTCGTCGCACGCCACGCCGCCGAACTCCCCGGCTGGCAGGACGGGATACGGCGGCGGAACCGGGCGGCGTCCCGCTGATGGAGCACCAGGAGGACCGGACCCCGCACGCCGCGTACGTCGACCGGAAGACGGACGAGGAGTTCAACACCTGCTGCGAGGGCAGGGACCACATCGCCGGCAGCCTCGACGGACCGCCCGCCCTTCCGCTGCCCCCGCCGCCGCAGCCCGCCGGACAACCGGCGCCCCCGACCGGCCCCGCCATCCACGCCCGGCAGGCCCCCACGCCCTAGCCTCACCGCCATGCGCACCCTTCTGCTGCTCGGCGCCGCCGCCCTGCTCTCCCTGGGCGCCGCGCCCGTGCCCGCGCCGCCCGCGCCCCTGCCGCTGCCCGCGCGGATGGCCGACACGGGTGGCGGCTCCCAGCTGATCACCGCCGAGGCCGCGGACACCCGCGCCACCACCGGCACCCTGAGCTGGTGGGACCGGCGCGACGGCCGGTGGGTGAAGGCGGGCTCCGCGCCGGCCCGGTTCGGGGCGAAGGGGCTCGCCGAGGGCGAGCGGCGACGGCAGGGTACGAACACCACGCCCACCGGGCTCTACCGGCTGCCGTACGCCTTCGGGATCGAGGCCGCGCCCCCGGGGACCTCGTACCGCTACGCGCGCGTGACCGACCGGTCCTGGTGGTGTCAGGACAACGACTCGCGCGCGTACAACCGCTGGGTCGAGGGACTGCCCCGGGACTGCCGGGCCGCCGAGGCCGAGCACATGATCACGTACCGCCGCCAGTACGCGTACGGGCTCGTCGTCGGCTTCAACTACGACCGCCCCGTGCGCGGGCGCGGGGCGGGGATCTTCCTGCACGTCAACGGGCGCGGGGCGACCGCGGGTTGTGTCTCCGTCCCGGCCGACGCGATGCGCGCGGTGCTCGCCTGGGCCGATCCCGCGCACCGACCGCACATCGCCGTCGGAACGCGGGGCGGTCCGACGGCGATCACGCGCTACTGAGCTCCGGGGCTCACTTCTGCGCCAGCTTCAGCAAATGGTCCGCGAGCGCCTGGCCGCCCGACGGATCACGGCTGATGAGCAGCAGGGTGTCGTCACCCGCGATCGTGCCGAGGATCGCGCGGAGTTCGGCCTGGTCGATGGCCGACGCGAGGAACTGGGCGGCGCCCGGCGGGGTCCGCAGGACCACCAGGTTGGCGGACGCCTCGGCGGAGATCAGCAGCTCCCCGGAGAGGCGCCGCATGCGCTCCTCCTTGGCCGACTCGCCCAGCGGGGCCTGCGGGGTGCGGAAACCGCCCTCGCTGGGCACCGCGTAGATCAGCTCGCCGCCGGTGTTGCGGATCTTCACCGCACCCAGCTCGTCGAGGTCGCGGGAGAGCGTCGCCTGGGTGACGCTCAGCCCGTCGTCCGCGAGGAGCTTGGCGAGCTGGCTCTGCGAGCGCACCGGCTGCCGGTTGAGGATGTCGACGATCCTGCGGTGGCGTGCGGTACGGGTCTGCGGAACGGACGGCCCGCCGTGCTCATTTTCCTGCGCGTCGGTCATCGTCGTCTCATTCTCCGGTTCGTCCTTGCCCGTTCGCCACGTCGAGGACTCCGGGCAGCGCCTGGAGGAAGGCGTCCGCCTCGGCGTCGGTGAGGACCAGCGGAGGCATGATCCGTACGACATCGGGGGCGGGCGCGTTCACCAGAAGGCCGGCGTCCTGAGCCGCCTGCTGCACCTGGGGTGCGAGGGACTCCGTGAGCACGATACCCAGCAGGAGGCCCGCACCACGGACGTGGGAGACCAGCGGGTGCCCCAGACCCTCGATTCCCTGCCGCAGCCGCTCGCCGACCGCCTTCACGTGGTCGAGGGCGGCATCGGCGCCGAGGGTGTCCAGGACGGCGAGGCCCGCGGCGCAGGCGACCGGGTTGCCGCCGAAGGTCGTGCCGTGGTGACCCGGCCCGAAGAGCTCCGCGGCCGGCCCGAAGGCGACGGTCGCGCCGATCGGGAGACCACCGCCGAGGCCCTTGGCGAGGGTGACGACATCGGGCTCGACGCCCTCGTGGGCCTGATGCTCGAACCAGTGGCCGCAACGGCCGATGCCGGTCTGCACCTCGTCGAGGACGAGGAGGGTGCCGGTGGCGCGGGTGATCTCCCGGGCGGCCTCGAGGTAGCCCGGCGGCGGGACGACGACGCCGTTCTCGCCCTGGATCGGCTCGATGATCACCAGCGCGGTGTCCTCGGTGACGGCGGCGCGCAGCGCGTCGGCGTCGCCGTACGGGACGTGGGTGACATCGCCGGGCAGCGGCAGGAACGGCTCCTGCTTGCCCGGCTGGCCGGTGAGCGCGAGGGAGCCCATGGTCCGGCCGTGGAAACCGCCCCGGGTGGCGACCATGTGGGAGCGGCCGGTGAGCCGGCCGATCTTGAAGGCGCCTTCGACGGCCTCGGCACCGGAGTTGCAGAAGAAGACCTTGCCGGGCCTGCCGAACAGCCCGAGGAGCCGCTCGGCGAGTGCGACCGGGGGCTCGGCGACGAACAGGTTGGAGACATGGCCGAGGGTCTGGATCTGCCGGGTGACGGCCTCGACGATCGCCGGATGGCCGTGGCCGAGGGCGTTCACGGCGATGCCGCCGACGAAGTCCAGGTACTCGTTGCCGTCGGCGTCCCAGACCTTGGCGCCCTCACCGCGGACGAGGGGCAGCCGGGGGGTGCCGTAGTTGTTCATCAGCGAGCCCTGCCACCGCCGGGTCAGCTGCTCGTTGCCGGGCTCCGTGCTGTCGCTCATCAGTCCCCCTGTCCGTCCGGCACGACCATCGTGCCGATGCCCTCGTCGGTGAAGATCTCCAGCAGGATCGAGTGCTGGACCCGGCCGTCGATCACACGGGCCGTGGTGACCCCGTTCCGTACGGCGTGCAGGCAGCCCTCCATCTTGGGGACCATGCCGCTGGAGAGCTCGGGCAGCAGCTTCTCCAGCTGGCTCGCGGTGAGCCTGCTGATGACCTCGTCGCTGTTCGGCCAGTCCTCGTAGAGGCCCTCGACGTCGGTCAGGACCATCAGCGTCTCGGCGCCCAGCGCCGCAGCGAGTGCCGCAGCCGCCGTATCAGCATTGACGTTGTAGACATGACCGTCGTCCTGGGAACGGGCGATGGAGGAGATGACCGGGATCCGGCCGTCCTCCAGGAGCGCCTGGATGGCGCCGGTGTCGATGGCGGTGATCTCACCGACCCGGCCGATGTCGATCTGCTCGCCGGCGATGACCGGCCGGTGCCTGGTGGCGGTGATCGTGTGGGCGTCCTCGCCGGTGAGACCGACGGCGAGCGGGCCGTGCTGGTTGAGCAGCCCGACGAGCTCGCGCTGGACCTGGCCGGCGAGGACCATCCGTACGACGTCCATGGCGTCCTCGGTGGTGACCCGCAGGCCCGCCTTGAACTCGCTCACGATGCCGTGCCGGTCGAGGGCGGCGCTGATCTGGGGGCCTCCGCCGTGCACGACGACCGGCTTGAGGCCGGCCTGGCGCAGGAAGACGACGTCCTGGGCGAAGGCGGCCTTGAGGTCCTCGTCGATCATGGCGTTGCCGCCGAACTTGATGACGACCGTCTTGCCGTTGTGCCGCGTGAGCCAGGGCAGGGCCTCGATGAGGATCTCGGCCTTGGGGAGGGCGGTGTGCTTCCGGGTCGTGCTCTCGGCCGGCGCGGCCGCGGGGTTCTCGGGCTCGCTCATGACGAGTACGCGCTGTTCTCGTGGACGTAGTCGGCGGTGAGGTCGTTCGCCCAGATGACGGCGGACTCGGTGCCGGCGGCGAGGTCGGCCGTGATGCCGACCTCCCGGAAGCGCATGTCGACGAGGTCGCGGTCCTCGCCCACGGAGCCGTTCTTGCAGACCCAGACGCCGTTGATGGCGACGTTCAGCTCGTCGGGCTCGAAGGCCGCCGACGTCGTGCCGATGGCGGAGAGCACCCGGCCCCAGTTGGGGTCCTCGCCGTGGATGGCGCACTTGAGGAGGTTGTTGCGGGCGATGGACCGGCCCACCTCGACGGCGTCGTCCTCGGTGGCCGCGTTGATCACCTCGATGCGGATGTCCTTGCTGGCTCCCTCGGCGTCGCCGATGAGCTGGCGGGCGAGGTCGTCGCAGACCTCCCGTACGGCCTCGGTGAACGCGTCCTGCGCGGGGGTGATCCCGGAGGAGCCGGAGGCGAGCAGCAGCACGGTGTCGTTGGTGGACATGCATCCGTCGGAGTCGACCCGGTCGAAGGTGACCCGGGTGGCACCCCGCAGGGCGCTGTCCAGGCCCGCGCTGTCGACGTCGGCGTCGGTGGTGAGGACGACGAGCATCGTGGCGAGGCCGGGGGCGAGCATGCCGGCGCCCTTGGCCATGCCGCCGACCGTCCAGCCGCCGTCGGGGCCGTCCTTCGTCACCACGGAGGTCTTGTGGACCGTGTCGGTGGTCTTGATGGCGATGGCGGCCTTCTCGCCGCCGTGCTCGGAGAGCTCGGCCGCGGCCTTCTCGACGCCGGGAAGGAGCTTGTCCATGGGGAGCAGGAGACCGATGAGGCCGGTGGAGGCGACGGCGACCTCGCCCGCGCCGACCTCCGCGCCCTGGGCGCTCAGGACCTCGGCCACCTTCTCGGCGGTGGCGTGGGTGTCCTGGAAGCCCTGGGGGCCGGTGCAGGCGTTGGCGCCGCCGGAGTTGAGGACGACGGCGGTCAGTTCGCCGTCGGCGAGGACCTGCTGGGACCAGACGACGGGGGCGGCCTTGACGCGGTTGGAGGTGAAGACTCCCGCGGCGGCGCGGCGGGGCCCGGTGTTGACCACGAGGGCCAGGTCCGGGTTGCCGTTCTGCTTGATCCCGGCGGCGATGCCCGCCGCCGTGAATCCCTTCGCTGCGGTGACACTCACTGTGTTTCTCCGTTCGCTTCTCCGCCCGCGCTGGGGGTACCGCCCGCCGAAGGCAGGGGGAGCACAGGTGCGGGCTTCGTCGTCGTCTGCGGACCGGTGGCTGCGCGCGCGTCGCTCACGGCGCCACTCCGATCGTGGAAAGTCCGGTGCTCTCGGGGAGGCCGAGGGCGATGTTCATGCTCTGCACCGCGCCGCCGGCGGTGCCCTTGGTGAGATTGTCGATGGCGCTGATCGCGATGACGCGGTTCGCCGCCGCGTCGTACGCGACCTGTACCTGAACGGCGTTGGAGCCGTAGACGGACGCCGTCGCCGGCCACTGCCCCTCGGGCAGCAGATGGACGAAGGGCTCGTCCGCGAAGGCCTTCTCGTACGCGGCCCGCACGGCCTCGGCGGTGACGCCCGGCTTCGCGGTCGCGGTGCAGGTGGCGAGGATGCCGCGGGGCATCGGCGCCAGGGTCGGCGTGAAGGAGACGGTGACCCGCTCCCCCGCCGGTCCGCTGAGGTTCTGGATCATCTCGGGGGTGTGCCGGTGGCCGCCGCCGACGCCGTACGGGGACATGCTGCCCATGACCTCGCTGCCGAGGAGGTGCGGCTTGGCCGCCTTCCCGGCGCCGGAGGTGCCGGAGGCGGCGACGATCACGGCCTCGGGCTCGGCAAGTCCGGCGGCGTACGCGGGGAAGAGCGCGAGCGAGACGGCGGTCGGGTAGCAACCGGGCACCGCGACACGCTTGGACCCCTCCAGCGCGGCGCGGGCGCCCGGCAGTTCGGGGAGCCCGTAAGGCCAGGTCCCGGCGTGCGGGGAGCCGTAGTACGTCTCCCAGTCCGCGGGCTCCACGAGCCGGAAGTCCGCGCCCATGTCGACGACGAGGACGTCCGGGCCGAGCTGCTCGGCGACGGCGGCCGACTGCCCGTGCGGCAGCGCGAGGAACACGACGTCGTGCCCCGAGAGCTCGTCGGCGGTGGTGGGAACGAGGACGCGGTCGGCGAGCGGCAGCAGGTGGGGCTGAAGGGCCCCGAGCCGCTGGCCGGCGTTGGAGTGGCCGGTCAGGGCGCCGATCTCCACGTGGGGGTGGGCGAGGAGAAGACGCAGGAGTTCTCCACCCGCGTATCCGCTCGCACCCGCCACTGCTACTCGTACCGTCATCGAAACCCTCCTCATGGATGGCATGACTATACGTGCCGTCGCACTTTTATGCAACGACATCGCGATCTACGCACCGGGGACACCGGCCCGCGTCCGCGGAACGACGGCCCGCCCCAGGAGCGTCGGGCGGGCCGTCGTTCCGCGGCGGGCCGTACCGGACCACGCCGTGCGGACGTACGCTCCTGCGGGACGTACGGGAGCGATGAACAGGGGATTCCATGGGGGCGGCACATCACGCGGTGGACGGACTCGCGAGCAACCCGGCGGCTCCGGCCGACGTACTGCTGCGGCTCCTCGCGCTGGACGACGGCGACGACTGGATCGCGCGCCGGCTGTCCTGGCGCACGTCGCTGCCCGACAGCGTGGCCGAAGCCATGCTCCACCACCCCCGCCGCCGGGTGCGGGCCCTCCTCGCGGAGAGCGCGGCGGCCGATCCCGAACTGCGCGCCCGTCTCCTCGACGGCCCGGCCTCGGACGCCGTCCTCGTCGCCGTCGGCCCGACCCCCTACCGCACCCAGGCGCCACCCCTGCCCGATCGGGCGTACGAGCGGCTGCTGAACCATGAGCGCGGCATGGTCCGGCACGAGACGGTGGAATCGGCCAGTGTGCCGGTGCACGTACTGGTGCCGCTCGCCGGTCACGAGGACCCGCTGTTCCGGCTGGCCGCCTGCCGTCGGGTCTGGAGCCGGCTCGCCGACGACGTGCGTGCCGCGCTCCTCGCGGACGCCGACCCGGCCGTGCGCACGGCCGCGTCCCTCCAGGTCATGCACGAGGACGAGGAGCGGACGGCCGAGCTCGTCGGGACTCTCGCCGAGGACTGGCGGCTCGGAGAGGTGCTGGAGCGCGGCCGGCTCGGGCGCGCCCTGGCCGAGCGCCTGCTCACGGAAGGAGCGCGGCTCGCACAGCTCGCACGGAACCCCAGCCTCCCCACCGATCTGGCGGCGGGGCTCGCCGCTCACGAGGACCCCGCCGTGCGGCTCGCGGTGTCGGCACGCCCCGAGCTGTCGGAGGAGGAGCGGGCCGCGATCGACTGGGCCGTCGACCCCGAAGACCGGCTCGACACCCTGCGGTGGGTGTGGGACGCGCGTGAGGACGCGGACGTCCTGCGCCGGTGCGCGACGTCCGCGCACACCTGGCTGCGCCGCAGCGCCGCGGTGTGCCCGGCGCTGCCCCGGGACTGCGTGGAGCTTCTGGCGGGAGACGCGGACTTCGCCGTACGCCTGCTGCTCGCCGAGTACCACCCGCTGGCTCCGCCGGAGCTGCTGCTCGACCTGTACCTGAACGGCTCCCACCGGGCCGTCGCCATGCTGACGACCCGGCCGCGATTCCCGGCGGAGGGGCTCGCGGCGCGGTTCGCGGACGCGCCGGAGCCGGAGGCCCGGGCACTGGCCCTGCGCGACCCGGGCGCCACCCCCGCGCTCGTCGAGCGGCTGAGCCGGGACCCGGCGGGGAGGGTGCGGGAGGCGGCAGCCCTCGATCGGCGGCTTCCGGTGGCCCGGCTGGTGGAACTGCTGGAGGATCCGAACGTGGGCTCGGCGGCCGCCTGCAATCGGGCGCTGCCGGTCTCGGAGATGAGGGCGCTGCTCGACCGGGCGGGCGTACCCGGCCTCTGAGCAGCCGAGAGCCGCCTCGGGAAACCCAGCCTTTGCATGACCATGCGCAATGATGCATACTCTTCCTATGTCCAAGGTCCTCACCTCCCTGCCCGCCGGCGAGCGCGTCGGCATCGCCTTCTCCGGCGGCCTCGACACCTCCGTCGCCGTCGCATGGATGCGCGACAAGGGCGCCATCCCGTGCACCTACACCGCCGACATCGGCCAGTACGACGAGCCCGACATCGCCTCGGTGCCCGGCCGCGCCAAGACCTACGGTGCCGAGATCGCGCGCCTGGTCGACTGCCGTGCGGCGCTGGTCGAGGAGGGTCTTGCCGCGCTCACCTGCGGGGCGTTCCACATCCGCTCCGGCGGCCGCGCCTACTTCAACACCACGCCGCTCGGCCGCGCCGTCACCGGCACCCTGCTCGTCCGGGCCATGCTCGAGGACAACGTCCAGATCTGGGGCGACGGCTCGACCTTCAAGGGCAACGACATCGAGCGGTTCTACCGCTACGGCCTCCTCGCCAACCCGCACCTGCGGATCTACAAGCCCTGGCTCGACGCGGACTTCGTGACGGAGCTCGGCGGCCGCAAGGAGATGTCGGAATGGCTGGTCGCCCACGACCTGCCGTACCGCGACAGCACCGAGAAGGCGTACTCCACCGACGCCAACATCTGGGGTGCCACCCACGAGGCCAAGACGCTGGAGCACCTCGACACCGGCGTGGAGACCGTCGAGCCGATCATGGGCGTGCGGTTCTGGGACCCGTCGGTCGAGATCGACACCGAGGACGTCACGATCGGCTTCGCGCAGGGCCGGCCGGTGTCCATCAACGGCAAGGAGTTCGCCTCCGCCGTCGACCTCGTCATGGAGGCCAACGCCATCGGCGGCCGCCACGGCATGGGCATGTCCGACCAGATCGAGAACAGGATCATCGAGGCCAAGAGCCGCGGCATCTACGAGGCGCCCGGCATGGCCCTGCTGCACGCCGCGTACGAGCGGCTGGTCAACGCGATCCACAACGAGGACACCCTCGCCCAGTACCACAACGAGGGACGGCGCCTCGGCCGGCTGATGTACGAGGGCCGCTGGCTGGACCCGCAGGCGCTGATGGTGCGGGAGTCGCTCCAGCGCTGGGTCGGCACGGCCGTCACCGGCGAGGTCACCCTGCGGCTGCGGCGCGGCGAGGACTACTCGATCCTCGACACGACGGGCCCGGCGTTCAGCTACCACCCGGACAAGCTGTCCATGGAGCGCACCGAGGACTCCGCCTTCGGCCCGGTGGACCGGATCGGCCAGCTCACGATGCGCAACCTCGACATCGCCGACTCCCGCGCCAAGCTGGAGCAGTACGCGGGCCTCGGCCTCATCGGCACCTCCGACCCCGCCATCGGTGCCGCCCAGGCGGCCGCGACGGGGCTGATCGGCACCATGACGGAGCTGCCCGAGGGCGGCGCCGAGGCCATCGCCTCCCGTGGTGAGGTCTCCGGCGACGACGAGATGCTGGACCGCGCCGCCATGGAGTTCGGCACCGACTGACCCACCTCCGTCGAGCGACCCGCTCGACACCCCCGGGAAAGGCCGGCTCGAGGTCCCCCGCGTCGAGCCGGCCTTTCCGTCGTTCCACGGGTCGCTCCTCCGGGGCGCGTGGATGGGGTTGTCCCGGGGCCCTCGTACCCGGGTTGTCCCGGGGCGCGTGTACGGGTCGCCCCCGGCGCGTACGGGCGGACGGGGCCGGTTCTGTCACATCCGGGCGGATCCCCGCGTCAAGTCGGTGACGGACCCGACGAGGAGTGAGGCGCCATGTACGACGACACCTTCCCGAACGCCCTGACCGGGCGCTTCGACGCCGACGAGGAGCGGCTGCGGCGCGTGGCCCTGCGGATGATGGGGTCGCGGGGCGCGGCGGAGGACGTACTCGCGACGGTACGGGCGGGGCTGGGGCGGCACGACGGGGCGTCGGTACGGGTCTGGCTCACGGCGCTCGTGGGGCAGGAGTGCGTGCGGGGGCTTCAGGAGCGGCGTTCGGGCGGCGCGGGCGGGCCGGGCCCGGCGACCCGCGGGGCGGGAGCGGAAGGCGGGGCGGCCGGGGGGACGGCCGGCCGGACGGGCGCCGGGGAGGTCGGCCGGGTCGATGTCGGGGAGGTCGGCCGGGTCGAGGATCCGGCGGACGGGGCCGCGATCGAGGCCGTGTGGCTCGCGCTGTTCTTCGTGCTCGAATCGCTCGGGGCCGAGGAACGGCTCGCCTTCGTACTCCACGACGTGTTCGGGCTGCCGTCGTACGAGACGGCGCGGATCACCGGCGGCTCCCCCGGGAAGGTGGCACGGCTCGCGGGGCGGGCCCGGGGGCGGGTACGGGGCGCCGGGGCGGACCGTACCGAGGGTGACGTGGGACGACAGCGGGCGGTCGTGGAGCGCTTCCTGGCGGCGGCACGCGCGCGTGACGCCCCCGGGCTCGCGGCCGTCCTCGACCCGGACGTCGTGGCCTGGTCCGAGCAGGGTCCGGTGCACGGCGCCCCGGCCGTCGCCGAGGGCGCGGCGGCCTTCGCCCGGCTGGCGGACGTGTCCCGACCCGCGCTGGTCGACGGAGCTGTCGGAGCGGTCGCCTTCGTGGACGGCCGACCGGTCTCCGCGGTGGCGTTCACCCTCCGCCGGGACCGGATCGTCACCCTCTCCCTCACGACCGGGGAAGAGCGGGTACGCGCCCTGGACCTGGCCTTTCCCGACTGGTGAGGGATGGGGCCGGGGAGTGGGGGACGGGCGCGCCGGAGTGGGGCGGGAGGGGCGGGTGCGGACGGGGCGCCCGGGGCGGGGCGAAAACAGGGTGCGCCGGGTCCGGCCCGCTCGTTAGCCTCGACGGCATGTCCACGCCCCGAATCTCCTAGCCGAGGACCCACTCCCACGCCACCCGTGTGTCCTCGATTCCTTTCGGAGCGTTACCCCATGATCACCGTTCGTGGTGCCGACGTGCGCGTCGGCGCCCGGCTCCTGCTGTCCGGCGTCTCCTTCCACATCGCCCCCGGCGACCGGATCGGCCTCGTCGGCCGCAACGGCGCCGGCAAGACCACCCTCCTCGACACCCTTGCCGGGCTGCGTGCCCCTGCCGCGGGCACCGTCACCCGTACCGGCTCCGTCGGTCGTCTCGCCCAGGATTCACGGGCCGCCGACCCGGCGGTGACCGTCACCGACCGGATCCTCTCGGCGCGCGGCCTGGACCGGGCCGTCCGGCGGCTCGCCGAGGCCGCCCGCCGGCTCGGGGAGACGGACGACGCGCGGGCGCTCGCCGCGTACGACCGCGCCGAAGCCGCGTTCGAGGCCGGCGGCGGATACGCGGCCGAGGCCGAGGCCGCCCGTGTCGCCGCGGGCCTCGGCCTGCCCACCGAGGTCATGGACCGGCCCGTCGGGCTGCTGTCCGGCGGCCAGAAGCGCCGGGTCGAACTGGCCAGGATCCTCTTCGCCGGTCACGGCCGGGAGGACACCCTGCTGCTCGACGAGCCGACCAACCACCTGGACGCCGACTCGATCGGCTGGCTGCGCGGCCATCTCGCCGCCCACCGCGGCGGTCTCGTACTCATCAGCCATGACGTACGGCTCCTCGCCGACACGGTCAACCGGGTGTTCCGCCTCGACCCGGAACGGGCCGCGCTCGACGTCCACAACACCGGCTGGGACGCGTACCTCGCCCAGCGGGAGAGCGACGAGCGGCGGCGGGTCCGCGAGCGCGCCAACGCCGAACGCAAGGCAGCGGCGCTGCACGCGCAGGCGGACCGTATGAAGTCCCGGGTGGCGACGGCGACGACGGCCCGCAGCATGGCGCGGCGGGCCGACCGGATGCTCGCCGGGCTCGACCCGGTGCGGCGGGCCGAGCGGGTCGCCCGCATCCGGCTGCCCGAGCCCGCGCCCTGCGGCCGGACGCCGTTGGGCGCGGTCTCGCTCACCAAGACGTACGGGAAGCGGCCGGTGCTCGACGGCGTCGATCTCGCGGTGGACCGGGGCAGCCGGATGGTCGTGCTCGGTCTCAACGGGGCGGGCAAGACCACCCTGCTGAAGCTTCTCGCCGGCCGGGAGAGCCCCGACGCCGGGCGGGTGGTGCGCGGGCACGGGCTGCGGCTCGGCTACTTCGCCCAGGAGCACGACACGCTCGACCCGGGTCGCACGGTCCGGGAGAACCTCGCCGACGCGGCTCCTCACCTGACGGACGGTGAGGTACGGGCGGTCCTGGGCACGTTCCTCTTCCGGGGCGACGACGCGGAGAAGCGGGCGGGGGTGCTCTCGGGAGGCGAGAAGACCCGGCTCGCGCTGGCCGCCCTGGTCCACTCGGGGGCGAACGTGTTGCTTCTGGACGAGCCCACGAACAACCTGGACCCCGCCTCCCGCGACGAGGTCCTGGCCGCCGTGGGCACGTATCCGGGCGCGATCGTGATGGTCACCCACGACGAGGGCGCGATCGACGCACTGGGCCCCGAGCGGGTCCTGTTGCTGCCGGAGGCGGACGAGGACCTGTGGAGCGAGGAGTACCGGGGGCTCGTCGGCCTGGCCTGACGGTTCCGCCGGGCCGGGCGGCCCGCGGGGGGCCGTGCGGCGCTCCGGGAGGTGGGGCGGCCGGGTCGGCCGGACCGTGGGCCCCGACCCTCGCGTCGGGGTCGGGCCCGGGAGGGCGGGCCCGGGCCCGGCTCGGAGTCGGGATCGGGGGTCGGGGTCTTCATCAGGGCCGGGATCGGGGGCGAGTCCGTGGGAAGCGAGGGGAATCCCGGAGGACGGTCGGAGGCGGCGCCGCCTAGCCTGGAGACATGATCATCAATGCGCAGACCCGAGTACGCATCGCCCGGCCCTCACGGGACCTCGCCGCCGCCGAGAGGTTCTATGTCGACGGGCTCGGGCTCGAGGTGCAGTGGCGGAGCACCGAGCGGGTGTCCGGCAAGCACGACCTGCTCATGGTCGGGCCCGGGGACGGCAGCTGGCATTTCGAGCTGACCCGTGATCCCGAGCGTCCGGTGGAGCCGGTGCCCACCGTGGAGGACCTGTTCGTCGTCTACCTCGGGGCGCCCGTCGAGGAGGAGCAGGTGGAGCGGCTGCTCGCCGCCGGAGGGACGCGGGTCGCCGCGCACAATCCGTACTGGGACGAGTACGGCGTCACCGTCGCCGATCCGGACGGGTACCGGCTCGTGCTGTGTTCCCGCACCTGGGAGATATGAAGAGGGGGCGGGGCCGGAGAGTCCCCTCCGGCCCCGCCCACCCGTCCTCCGTCCGGTGCGCCTAGGCGGTGCGCACCGCTCGCAGGACCACGAACTTCGGGTCGCTCGCGACCAGTTCGCTGTTGCCGAAGATCCGGCGCAGGGTGACGTGGTAGCCGAGGTGCCGGTTGCCGATGACCCACAGTTCGCCACCCGGTCGCAGCGCGCGCCGCGCGTCCGCGAACATGCGGCGGGCCGTGCGGTCGGTGGTGGCCTGGTGCGTGTGGAACGGCGGGTTGTTGAGGACGAGGTCCACCGAGCCGGCGGGCAGGTCGGAGAGACCGTCGCCGACGATGAACTCGGCCTTGCGCCCCTCGCCCACATGGGTGCGGAAGTTCTCCTCGGCCGAGGCGACGGCCTGGTAGGACTCGTCGGTGAAGACGAGCTCCGCCTCGGGCTCGGAGAGCGCGATGGCGAGGCCGACCACGCCGTTGCCGCAGCCGAGGTCGGCGACGCGGGCGCGGCCGAAGCCGCCGGGCAGGTTCGCGAGGAGGAAGCGGGTGCCGACGTCGAGGCGGTCGGCGCAGAAGACGCCGGCGTGGTTGGTGACGTTCAGTCCGGGGAGGCCGGGCGCGGGGGTGTCCGCCGGGAGGTCGTACCGGTGCGGCCAGGGGTTCGACCGCGGCGCGACCGCCGGGTCGGGCGTGGTGTGGATCAGCCGCGCCTTCTTCACCGCGAGCGAGGTGCGGGTGGGCCCGAGGATCCGCTCGAAGAGCCGGAGGGTGGAGGTGTGGATCTCCTTGACCATGCCGGCGCCGATGACGACGGTGCCCTCGTGGACCGCGGGTGCGAGCCGGTGCAGCTGGTCCTCCAGGAGCGCGAGGCTCTTGGGGACACGGACGAGGAGGACGTCGATCCGCCCGGGCGGCGGGTCCTGGGTGGTGAGCAGCCGGACGGCCTCGGGGGCGGCACCGGCGCGCTCGAGGTTGGCGCGCGTGGCCTGCCGGCCGAGGTACGAGTCGGAGATCTGGACGAGCTCGCCGGGCCCGGCGGCCTGGAGGGCGGTGACGAGGGCTCCCCAGCGGTCGCCGAGGACGGCGACGGTGCCGGACAGGTCGGTACCGCTCTCGGCCAGATGGCTCAGGAGGTACTCGTCGGACGCGTCCCAGGCGCGCAGCTGATCGCGCGGGTCCTCGGGATGGCGGGTCAGCGTGAAGGCGCCCCATGACGTGGTCAAACGGTTCATCGTGCTCTCAGGCTAGCCGGTCGCGGGCGTCCTCTCCTCCCGCGACGTGCTCGCCGGCCGCCGTGGCGGGACGGGCGCGGGGCTCGGCGAAGCGGCCGGGGGCGTGTGTGGCCCCGGGAGGAGTGCCGCGGAAGTACCGCGGGAGGGAGGAGCCGTTCAGCGCAGGGCGGTGTCGAGCTGGAGGTGCCAGAGGCCGGGGCGACCGGTGAGGGTGACGGTGGAGAGGGGGCGGACGTCGACGTTCCAGTACGTGGCCGGCGGTGCTTTGAGGGCGTACACCAGGGCGGCGCGTACGACGGAGGGTTCGGCGACGGCCACGATGGTGCCGTCGTCGGCGGGACGGGTGTCGAGCCAGTTCCCTATCCGGGTGATGAAGGCGAGGAGGGGTTCGCCGCCGTGCGGGGCGGTGCGGGCGTCGGTGAGCCAGGCGTCGACGGCCGCGGGTTCGAGGGCGGCGACCTCGGCGAGGGTCAGACCGCGCCAGCGGCCCATGTCGCAGTCGCGGAGCGCGGGCTGGGCGAGCGGCGCGTAGCCGAGGGCGGTGCCGGTGGCCCGGCTGCGCGGGGTCGGCGAGCAGTAGCGCAGTTCGGCCGCGCCGAGCGGGACGAGCGCGGGCGCGGCCTGCTGCACCTCGTACCAGCCGGTCTCGTCGAGCGGCCGGTCGTCGTCGAAGCGTTCGGCGAGCAGGGAGGAGCTGCGTGCCGCCGTGACGAGCGTCACCCGAAGACCCGTGGCCGCGATCGTGAGGCCGAAGGCTCCGCAGGTCAAGGGGTCATTCCCCGCGGCCGCGGGGGCGCCGGTTCACTGCTGCCCGAGAGCCATCCACTTGTCCGGATTCTGCAGTGGCGTGAAACCGACCTTCTCGTACACACCGTGCGCGTCGGCGGTGGCGAGCATGATGCGGCGCAGCCCGTAGGGCGCGAGGTGGTCGCGGACGGCGACGACGAGCGCGGTGCCGAGGCCGGTGGCTCGGGCGGTGCGGTCGACATAGACGTCGCAGAGCCAGGCGAAGGTGGCGTAGTCGGTGACGACGCGCGCGTAGGCGGCCATCTCACCGGTCTCCCGGTGATAGGCGCCGAAGTTGAGGGACCCCGCGATGGCGCTGTCCTGCTTCGCCCGAGGTCGACCGAGGGCCCAGTAGGCGTCCGTGGACAGCCAGTGGTGGACACGTGCGGCGTCGATCCGGGCGATGTCGGCTGAGATCTCGTACGACCCGTGCATGACGGGGGTGCCGGTGGCCGTGCTCTCGCTCATGTCCGAAGACTTCCAGTGACGCCGGCGCTTGTCAGGCGAATTTGCCGGGGCCGGAGTCCCGCGGCGGCTGGCGGGGGGGCGGTGCCCGCTCCTGCCCGGCCCGCCCCCGCGGCTCAGGCGGTGAGTTCCTCGACCGCCGCCCGCAGGCGGCGTACGCCCTCGACGATCTCCGTGGGGCCCGCGACACCCGCGAAACTCAGCCGGATGTGCCCGGCGGGAGGTTCGGCGCAGAAGTACGGGCGGCCCGGGGCGGCGGCCACACCGGTCCGCAGGGCGGTGGCGAGGAGGGCGGCCTCGGGGACGGCGTCGGGGAGACGGAGCCAGAGGTGGTGGCCGCCGTGGGGGACCTGGGGCAGGGCGAGCGCGGGCAGCTGCCGGGCGACGGCGCCGGCCAGCATGTCACGGCGGCTCCTGAGCTCCTGGGCTACGGCCCGCAGATGGCGGTGCCACGCGGGCGAGCCGACGAGTTCGAGCGCGGCCTCCTGGAGCGGGCGGGGAACGAAGAAGCTGTCGACGACCTGGATCGCGCGCAGGCGCTCCAGGACGGGCCCGCGGGCGGCGAGGGCGCCGACCCGCAGGCTGGGCGAGGTGGCCTTGGTGAGGGAGCAGACGTGGACGACGACCCCGTCGGGGTCGTCGGCGGCGAGCGGGGCGGGGAGCGGCGGCGCGTCCTCGTGGACGAGACGGCGCGCGAAGTCGTCCTCGACGACGAAGGCTCCCGCGGCGCGGGCGATGCGGACGACCTCGCGGCGCCGCTCGGGCGCCAGTACCGAGCCCGTCGGGTTCTGGAAGAGGGGCTGGCAGACGAAGACGCGCGCGCCGGTGGCACGGAACGCGGCTTCGAGGAGCTCCGGGCGGACCCCGTCGGCGTCGACGGGGACGGGGACGGGGCGCAGTCCAGCGGCGCGGGCGACGGCGAGCATGCCCGGGTAGGTGGGCGACTCGACGAGGACCGGGGTACCGGGTGGGGCGAGCGCGCGCAGCGCGGTGGTGATGGCGGACTGGCCGCCGGCGGTGATGAGGAGATCGGCCGCGGTGACGCTGCCGCCGATCTCGCGGGCGAACCACTCGCGCAGCTCCGGGAGCCCGTCGGTGGGCGGCCTGCCCCAGGCTCCGGGACGGCGTCCGGCGCGGGCCAGGGCGGCGGCGAGGGCCCGTTCCGGCTGGAGGGAGGGGTGGAGGTAGCCGCCGTTGAACTCGATCACGCCCGGCGGCGGCGCGGAGAGGGTGGCGAGGACGCCCGAGGCGTCGACGGCCCGGGGGACGAGTTCGGTGGCGGTGTCGGCACTGAGGGTGACCTCCTGCCAGGAGGTGTCCCCGGTGGCGGGGGTGGCGGCACGCGGCTCCGCACGGAAGGCCCCGGCGCCGGGGCGGGTGACCACCAGCCCTTCGGCGGCGAGCTGGGCGAGGGCCCGGGTGACGGTCACCGGGGAGACCCGATAGCGCTCGACGAGTGCGCGACTCGACGGCAGCTTTCCACCAGGAGAGTAGCGGTCGAGCTCCGCCCGCAGGGAATGCGCCAGTTCCGCGACACTGCTACGCTCATTCATGAGAGCACAGGATAGCGCTACTGGCACCAGGACGATAGCGGTCACCGCTACCGGAGACAGCGGAACCGCCCATGGAGTCCGCGCCGGAAGGGCGCCCACGGCAGGCATCCATCCCGGAGACGCCACCCCCCGGAGTGCCACCCTCCCGACCGGAGCGACCGTCCCGACCGGCGCCGCGAACCCGGCTGGCGCGGCCGAAGCGGGCGACGCGGCCGCAGCGGGTGACACGACCGGCAGCCGGACCGACCCGCTCCCCCGGGGCACTCTGCTCGCCGGCCTCGGTGTGGCCGCCTTCTCGCTCACCTTCCCGTCGACCGTCTGGGGACTGGAGAGCTTCGGCCCCTGGTCGCTGGTGGCCGTGCGCTCCACGCTCGCCGCCCTCGTCGCCGGCGCGTTCCTCCTCGTGGGCCGGGTGCCGCTGCCCGAGCGGCGCCACTGGGCCGGTCTCGCCGTGGTGGCCGGCGGTGTCGTCATCGGCTTCCCGCTCCTGACGACCCTGGCCCTGCAGACCTCCACCACCTCGCACGCCGCCGTCGTCGTCGGCCTGCTGCCGCTCACCACGGCGGCCTTCGCCGCGGTGCGAACCGGCCGGCGCCCGTCCCGCACCTTCTGGCTCGCGGCCGTGTCGGGCGCTGTCGTGGTGATCGTGTTCACGCTCCAGCAGAGCGGCGGGGCGGTCTCCCGGGGCGACCTGTACCTCTTCGGGGCGCTCCTGGTGTGCGCGGCCGGCTACACCGAGGGCGGGCGGCTCGCGCGGCTCATGCCGGGCTGGCAGGTCATCGGCTGGGCCCTGATCCTCTGCCTCCCGATGATGGCCGCCGGTTCCGCCGTGGCGCTGACCGTGGAGCCGGTCCGGCTGAACGCCCACGGCGTCATCGGCCTGGTCTGGGTCGCCGTCGGTTCCACCTTCTTCGGCCTCTACGTCTGGTACCGGGGCATGGCGGCGATCGGCGTCCCCAAGGCCAGCCAGCTCCAGCTCGCCCAGCCGCTGCTCACTCTCCTCTGGTCGGTCCTCCTGCTCGGCGAGACCCTGCCGCTCGCGGCCCCGATCGCGGCCGTGGCGGTACTCGTCTGCATCGCCGTGACCCAGCGGGCGAAGAGCTGACGCGACGGATCGGGGTGACTCACGTCACAATGGCAGTAGCCCCGAACAGGTCAAGCCCGGTCGCGAGGAGGCACCCCGATGCAGGCGAACGTGGGCGACAAACTGCTGGTGCACGGCCGGACCGTCGGTCATCACGACCGTACGGCCGAGGTCCTTCAGGTCCTGGGGGAGAACGGCACTCCCCCGTACCGCGTGAAGTTCGACGACGACGGTCACGAGGCCCTCATGTCGCCGGGCCCCGACACCGTCGTACGCCATCACCCCGAGGCGGGCGCGAGCTGAGCCCCTACCGCGGCGGACGGACCCCGGTCGGGTAGTGGTCGGCCACCACGGTGGTCATCGCCCCGATCGGGTCCGCCGCGACCTCCCTCGCGGCGAAGTAGCAGTGGCCGCCGACGTTCGGGTGGGCGGCGGCGAGGTCCAGATGCCGTGACAGCTCCCCGGGGTCCTGCCAGGCGGCGGGCTGGGCAGGATCGCCCGCCTTGTAGAGCGCCTCGCCGATGTAGAGGCCGACGCCGGTGCCCCGCACCGCCGCGTCCCACCAGGCCAGCAGCTTGGCGTAGTCGGCGGCGGGCAGGCCGATGTTCCAGTACAGCTGCGGGACCACATGGTCGATCCACCCCTCCCGGATCCACTTCCGGGTGTCGGCGTACAGGTCGTCGTAGGTCTGCACACCGGCGCGGGTGTCGGAGCCCTCCGGGTCGGTGGCGATGTTCCGCCAGACCCCGAAGGGGCTGATGCCGAAGGGCACGTGCCGCTTGATCTCCTTGATCCGGACGGCCGTCTCCGAGACCAGCAGATCGGTGTTGTTCCGTCGCCAGGACGCCTTGTCGGGGAAGTCCCCGCCGTACCGGGCGTACGCCTCGTCGTCGGCGAAGACCTGCCCGGCCACCGGGTACGGGTAGAAGTAGTCGTCCCAGTGCACGGCGTCGATGTCGTAGCGCCGCAGGGCGTCCAGCATCGCGTCCTGGGTGAAGCGCCGGACCTCGGGCAGGCCTGGGTTGTAGTAGAGCCTTCCGCCGTAGGGCAGCACCCACTCGGGGTGGAGCCGGGCCGGATGGTCGGCGACGAGCCGGCTCGGGTCCGTGTGATTCGCCACTCGGTACGGGTTGAACCAGGCGTGCAGTTCGAGGCCCCGCGCATGGGCCTCGTCGACGGCCGTGCCCAGCGGGTCCCAGCCGGGGTCGCGGCCCTGCGTCCCGGTGAGGCACTGCGCCCACGGCTCGTAGGGGGAGGGCCAGAGCGCGTCGGCGGTCGGCCGGACCTGGAGGACCACCGCGTTGAGCCGGCGCGCGACGGCGGTGTCCAGGTGGGCGAGGAGCTCGGTGCGCTGCTCGTCGGCGGTCAGGCCGCCGCGGGAGGGCCAGTCGCGGTTGGCGACCGTGGCGATCCACATCCCGCGGAACGCACGCCGGGCCTTCGCACCGGCCCGAGCGCCGGCACCTGCCCCCGCGCCCCCCGACGGCGACGCCGGACCCGGACCCGCCTCCCCCGCCGGTCCCGTCACGGCGAGCACCGCCCCGGCCGCCCCGGTGACGAATCCTCTTCTGCCGATAGGCCGCACTTGTACCCCTCCCGTGTCGGATACGTCACACGCACCCGGACAGCATGCCCGCCCCGGACGATCGATCATCGGTTAATGAGCGGTAACGTCGTGGGGTCGAGGCGGACGCACCGGAATCACACGGGACCCCCGCCGCCAGAGAAGAGCGAAAGGCACGAGGTGACGGACTCCATGGCCGACATTGAGCGCGTCGGAGTGGTCGGCTGCGGCCAGATGGGCGCGGGCATCGCAGAGGTGTGTGCCCGGAGCGGCCTTGAGGTGAAGGTCGCCGAGACCACCGGCGAGGCGCTGGAGATCGGCCGCACACGGCTCTACAACTCGCTGGCGAAGGCCGCCGAACGCGGCAAGATCAGCGAGGAGGAGCGGGACGCGACGCTCGCCCGCCTCAGCTTCACCACCGACCTGGGCGAGTTCGCCGACCGTGACCTCGTCATCGAGGCGGTCGTGGAGAACGAGCAGGTCAAGACGGAGATCTTCCAGGTCCTCGACCAGGTGATGACCCGCCCGGACGCCATCCTGGCCTCGAACACCTCCTCGATCCCGCTGGTGAAGCTGGCCGTGGCGACCTCCCGCCCCGACCAGGTCATCGGCATCCACTTCTTCAACCCGGCCCCGGTGCAGAAGCTCGTCGAGCTGATCCCGGCCCTCACCACCTCCGAGGGCACGATCAGCCGCGCGCAGGCCTTCGCGGAGAAGGCCCTCGGCAAGCACGCGATCCGCGCGCAGGACCGCTCCGGCTTCGTGGTCAACGCGCTGCTCGTGCCGTATCTGCTCTCCGCGATCCGGATGTTCGAGTCGGGCATCGCGAGCCGTGACGACATCGACAACGGCATGGAGTTCGGCTGCGCCCACCCGATGGGCCCGCTGAAGCTCTCGGACCTCATCGGTCTGGACACGATCGCCTCGATCGCCGACTCGATGTACGCCGAGTTCAAGGAGCCGCTGTACGCCGCTCCCCCGCTGCTCCAGCGCATGGTGGACGCGGGCCGGCTGGGCCGGAAGACGGGCTCGGGCTTCTACCCGTACCCCTGATCCGGCTTCCGCCCCAGGCACCGGACGGCCCGTACACACGCACAGGTACGGGCCGTCCGGCCTTCCCGCTCCCGGAGGGGTCAGCCGAGGCGCAGGTGGTGGAGCATCAGCAGCCCGGCGGCCATGTTGGCGGCCGGGATCTCACCCCGGACGATCATGTCGGGGATCTGTTTCAGCGGGACCCAGGCCCGCCGTGAGGACTCGAAGGCGTCCTCCGGCGGTCCGGTGTACGTGGCCCGCTCCGCCCAGTAGAGGTGGTGGCGGGCGTCGGTGAGGCCGTTGGACGGCTCGACGGTGAGGAGATGGCGCAGCGGCCCCGGCCGCCAGCCCGTCTCCTCCTCCATCTCGCGCGCGGCGGCGGACTCGATGTCCTCGCCGTCCTCGACGACACCGGCGGCCAGCTCCCAGCCCCAGCTGTCGGTGATGAAGCGATGGCGCCAGAGCATCAGGACTTCGTCGGCCTCGTTGACCGCGGTCGCGACCGCGACCGGACGGAGCCGGATCAGATAGTGGTCGAGGTGGCGGCCGTCCGGGAGTTCGACGTCCGCGAGGTTCACTCGGAACCAGCGATTCTCATACACAGAGCGTTCGCTCAGTTTCGTCCACTGCACGTTCTTGCCACCTTCCGACTGGTCGGTGCTTGATTGGTGGCAATATCGCAGCAGTTCGTTTCTCACAGGGGAACGCGTAGCGCCCCGTCGATGAGAGCCGCCGCCTCCCGGGCATCGCCTCCACCGCTCGCGAGCAGATGCTCCCGCACCTGCCGGAGCCGGTCCCGCAGCCTGCGCGACTCCATTCCCCGCGCCCGCTCGGTCATCTCGACGGCCGTGCGCGCCGCCGCGTCGGCCTCCCCCTGCCGCAGCTCGATCTGACACAGCATCGCCAGCCGGTGCACCCGGCCGCGGTCGTGCGAGGGCGTCCCCACCGCCATCGACGCGTGCTCGTACGCCGCCGCGAGATCACCCAGACCGAGTAGGGCCTCGGCGACCTGCACGTTGACGAACCCCGGCTGGACATAGCCCGTCTCGGCCGGCTCCTCCCCGGGGCTGATCCGCTCCGCCGCCGCCTCGGCCCGCCGGATGCAGGCCAGCGCGGCCACCCCGTCGCCCAGATGCGCGTACGCCTTCGCCTGCATCGCCGTCAGATCGGCGGCGAGCGCCGGGGTGATCTGCCGCCCCGCCGCCCGCAGCGCCGCCTCCGCGAAAGCGACCGCCTGCCGGTACTCCCCCATGAACAGCGACTGGTTGACGAGGAGCGCGATCACATAGGCGCCGAGCCCCCGGTCCCCGCTCGCCTTCGCGAGCCGCAGCGCCTGGTGGAAGTAGCGCTGGGCGAGACCGTGCGCGTCGGCGTCGTAGGCACAGATGCCCGCCACCGCCACCAGCCCGCCGGTGGCCCGGTGCAGCCGCCGCCCGAGGGCGTCGTTGTACGAGCCCCGCAGCAGCGGCGCGGTCTCGGTGGTGAGGAAGCCGACGATCCGGGCCCGGGTCGCGATCCCCCCGGCCTTGCGGTACATCTGCTCGTAGTGGGACCGGGCGGCGCTCAGCACGGTGATGTCGGCGGCGGAGACCGAAGTCCGCCCGACGCGCGAGACGTCCACGTCCTCCGGCGGGTTCTCCCACTCCCATACGGGCATCACCGCCGGGGTCCCGGTCACCGCGGGGGCGGCGACTATGTGCGGGCGCTGCTGCTCGTCGGAGCGCCACAGGGCGGCCGCCCGCTCCACGAACCCGGAGAGCGGCGAACCGACCGCGGGCAGCGGCCCGCCCGGCACCCCGAAACCGATGTCGTCCAGCGTCACCTGCCGGCGCAGCCGCACGGCGAGCACCTCACAGATCAGGTCGGGCACCTGCCCGCGCGGCCGCTGGCCCTTCAACCAGCGGGCCACGGCGGTGTGTTCGTAGCGCAGGGTGAGACCCCTGGCCCGGCCGGCCCGGTTCACATGGGCGGCGAGGCCTGCGTTCGAGACGCCCGCTTCGTCGAGCAGGGCGTCGAGCAAGGTATTGGGCTGCATGGCCGCTCCGGGTCGCTCGGTGAACTCAGCGTAGCGGTGGCCGATTTCGTTCGGGACGAACCAGCGCGGAGGAGCCCCTTCGGGTCAACTCCCCGCACGGGCCAGCCGACCGGGCGGAGGGTGATTTCGCACGGGGTGTGAACGAAGTGCTCGTTCTTCCGGTCCGCGTGCTCTGCCGCACTCCTCCCCGTACCGATTGACTGTGCTTCTCGCCGCAAGGCGAAGACCGGGCCGCCGGCTCCCCCCTCAAACAGTGCGGCTGCCCGGTCCGCGTCGCCCGCCCCGCTGATCTGCCCGACACTCCGTGGCGGGGCGGGCGACGCCGGTACCGGCCCCTCCGCTCAACAGTGGGAGGAGGGGGCGGGCCGGGGGCGGCGCAGCCCGGGTTCGGCGGGCTGCGCCGGCACCCGGACACGGTCGTTGCGTACGACGAGCAGGGCGACGTCGTCGGTGATCCGGCCCCCCGTGTGGTCCAGCAGCGCCGTGTGGACCCGGCGGACGAGCCCGGCCGGCGTCTCGCCCGGCATCCCGGCCAGCGCGGTGTCCAGCGCGAAGAACCGGCCACGGTGGTCACGGGCCTCCTCCGCCCCGTCGGTGTGCAGCACCAGCGTCTCGCCGGGCAGCAGACGGGCCTCCGTGTACGGCGCGAGGACGGCCGGCAGCGGCATGACGCCGAGCGGGGGAAGCGGGTCGCCGACCTGCAGCCGCGACACCGCCGGGCCCAGGTGGTACGGGCCCGGGTGACCGCAGTTGAGCACCGAGAGCCGCCCGTCGGACCCGACCTCGACCAGCAGCAGGGTCACGAACTCCTCCGCCGCCGGATGCGCGGGCTCCGACCCCCCGCGCGCCGGGTGCTCGTCCCGCGCCCGCTCCCGCAGATGCCGTTCGAGGGCCCGCTCGAGGCGCCGCAGCACCCCGCCCAGCTCGGCCTCGTCGTGGGCGGCCTCGCGGAAACTGCCGAGCACGGCCACCACCGCGCCGAGCGCGGCGAGACCGTGCCCCCGGACGTCCCCGATGACGATCCGCACCCCATAGGGGGTGGCCACCGCCTCGTACAGGTCCCCGCCGACGGACGCGCCCCGGGAGGCCGACAACTGCCCGGCGGCCAGAGCCAGTCCGTCGAGACGGGAGGGCGGCGGGCGCAGCAGCACCTGCTGGGTGGCGACGGCGACGGCCCGGACGCGCGCCAACTCCCGCGCGAGGCCGCGCCGCAGACCGAGCACCAGACCGGTGCCGACGGTGAGGAAGACGACGCTGGTGGCGATCCTCATCGGCAGCCCCGGCTGCCGGGCCAGCGGACAGCCGAACTTCCAGGCCACGGCCACCGCGCCCCACACGGTGGGAAGGGCGAGCGGGGCCAGCCGGCGGAGCCGGGAGCCATCGGAGACCAACGACCTCGTACGGATCATGCACGGCCCTTCCCGAGCCCCGACGGCGCCCCAAGGCCCTGCGGCACACAGGTCCGCCCCTGCGGCCGCGTCGATTCTGCCGACCGTGCGGGTCACCGGGGAACACCCCTCGACGATCTCACCCGAAGGAGTGAGCGCCCTCGGCGCGCCTCCCCACGCCAGACCTCCGCCACCCGTGCGCGTGGCCGAATTCCGTTCCTGTGCGCGACTCTTCGTGTTCCGGAAACGGCGGAGGGCCGCCCCGGGGAATCCCCGGAGCGGCCCTCCTGGTGCCGCTGTGCCCGCCGCTCAGGCGCCGCGCAGGACGGCGCCCGTGCGCTCGGACGCCAGGGCCACGGCCGCGTCGCGGGCCGCGGTGGCCTCGTCGACCGTGAGGGTGCGGTCCTCGGCGCGGAACTTCAGCGCGTACGCCAGGGACTTGGTGCCCTCACCGAGCTGATCGCCGGTGTAGACGTCGAACAGCCGGACGGACTCCAGGAGTTCACCCGCGCCCTCGCTGAGGGCGGCCTGGACGTCGGCGGCCGGGACGTCGGCGGCGACGACCAGGGCCACGTCCTGGGTGGCGACCGGGAAGGAGGAGATCCGGGGAGCCTTCACAGGACCCTCGTTCGCCTTCTCCAGCAGGTCCAGGTCGATCTCCATCGCGCAGGCGCGGGCCGGGAGGCCGAACGCCTTCACCACGCGCGGGTGGAGCTCACCGGCGTGACCGACGAGGACCTTCTCGCCGTCCACCTCGACGTGGAACGCGGCGCAGCGGCCCGGGTGCCACGGGGCGTGCTGGTCGGCGCTGATGATCAGCTCGACCCCCGCCTCCGCGGCCACGGTGCGGCCGGCCTCGATCGCGTCCGCCCAGTCGGACGGGTGGCCCTTGCCCCACCAGCCGGCCTGCTCGCGCGCACCGGCGAGGACGACGGCGGCGCGGCGCGGCTGCGCGGGCAGCACGGCGTTGACCTCGGCGATCTCCGCGTCGGAGGGGCGGCGGTCGACGGGCAGCCGGACGGCGACGCCGGGCTGTCCCTCCGGCCGGAAGACCAGACCGGTCTCGAAGAGCGCCAGGTCGTGGCTGCCGCGGCTGTCGTTCCGGCGGAGCGCGCCGAGCAGGCCCGGGAGCAGCGTCGTACGGAGCGCGGGCTCCTCGTCCGAGAGCGGGTTGACCAGCTTCACGAGCCGACGACGGGCATCGTCGGCGTCGAGGCCGAGGTTGTCGAGGGCCTGCTCGCCGATGAACGGGTAGTTCAGCGCCTCGACGTAGCCGGCGCCGGCCAGCGCGCGGCCCACCCGGCGGTGGACGCGCTGGCGCTCGGTGAGCCCGCGGCCGGCCGGGGGCTTCGGCAGCGTGGAGGGCAGGTTCTCGTAGCCCTCCAGGCGGATGACCTCTTCGGCGAGGTCGTTCGGCTCGTTGAGGTCGGGGCGCCACGACGGCACGGTGACGACGAGCTCGTCCTGGCCGTAGACGTCGCAGCCGACCTCCTGGAGGCGGCGCACGACGGTCTCACGGCCGTAGTCGACGCCCGCGACCTTGTCCGGGTGGTTCGCCGGCAGGGTGATCGTGCGCGGCGCGGACGGGGCGCTGACCTCGGTGACGCCGGCCTCGGCCGTACCGCCCGCGAGCAGCACGAGCAGGTCGACGCAGCGCTGGGCCGCGGCGGCCGCGGCCTGCGGGTCGACACCGCGCTCGAAGCGCTTGGACGCCTCGGAGGACAGCTTGTGGCGGCGCGCGGTCCGGGCGATCGAGATCGCGTCGAAGTGCGCGGCCTCGATGACGACCTCGGCGGTACCGGTCACGACACCGGTCTCCGGGTCGGTCTCCGGGTCGGCGATCTCCGTGTGGGCACCGCCCATGACACCGGCGATCCCGATCGGACCGCGGTTGTCGGTGATGACCAGGTCCGCGGCGTCCAGGACGCGCACGGTGCCGTCGAGGGTGGTGATCTTCTCGCCGGCCTCGGCACGGCGCACGCCGATGGGGCCTTCGAGACGGCTGCGGTCGTAGGCGTGCAGCGGCTGGCCGAGCTCGAGCATCACGTAGTTGGTGACGTCGACGGCGAGCGAGATCGGACGCATGCCGGCCTTCTGGAGGCGGCGGCGCAGCCAGATCGGGGACCGGGCCTCGGGCTCCAGGCCGACGACGGTGCGCGCGGTGAAGCGGTCGCAGCCGATCGGGTCGGTGATCCGGACCGGGTAGCCGTACGAGTTGGGCGCGGGCACGTCGAGGAGCGCCGGGTCGCGCAGCGGCAGGCCGTACGCGGTGGCGGTCTCGCGGGCGACGCCGCGCATCGAGAGGCAGTAGCCGCGGTCCGGGGTGACGGCGATGTCGAGGACCTCGTCGTACAGCTCCAGGAGCTTCGTGGCGTCGATGCCGATCTCGAGCTCCGGCGGCAGCACGATGATGCCGTGCGTGCCATCGTCGCCCATGCCGAGCTCGTCGCCGGAGCAGATCATGCCCCGGGAGACACGGCCGTACGTCTTGCGCTCGGCGATCCGGAAGTCACCGGGGAGCACGGCGCCGGGCAGGGCCACGACGACCTTGTCGCCCGCGGCGAAGTTCCGGGCGCCGCAGATGATCTCCTGGGGCTCGCCGGTGCCGTTGGCCTGGCCGACGTCGACGGTGCAGAAGCGGATGGGCTTCTTGAACTCCGTCAGCTCCTCGATGGTGAGGACCTTGCCGACCACCAGCGGGCCGGTCAGGCCGGCGCCGAGCTGCTCGACGGTCTCGACCTCGAGGCCTGCCGAAATGAGCTTGGCCTGGACGTCGCGGCCGGTCTCCGTCGCCGGCAGGTCGACGTACTCCCGCAGCCAAGAAAGCGGGACCCGCATCAGATCTCCATCCCGAACGGCCGGGTGAACCGGACGTCACCCTCGACCATGTTTCGCATGTCGTCGACGTTGTGGCGGAACATCAGCATCCGCTCGATGCCGAACCCGAAGGCGAATCCGCTGTACTTCTCGGGGTCCACGCCGCAGGCGACGAGCACCTTCGGGTTGACCATGCCGCAGCCGCCGAGCTCGATCCAGCCCTCGCTGCCGCAGGTGCGGCACGGGCGGTCCGGGTTGCCGACGGACTCGCCGCGACAGACGTAGCAGAGCATGTCCATCTCGGCGGACGGCTCGGTGAACGGGAAGAAGTTCGGGCGCAGCCGGGTCTTCATGTCCGGGCCGAAGAGCGCCTGGACCATGTGGTCCAGGGTGCCCTTGAGGTCGGCCATGGTCAGGCCCTCGTCGACGGCGAGCAGCTCGATCTGGTGGAAGACCGGGGTGTGCGTGGCGTCGAGCTCGTCGGTGCGGTAGACGCGACCGGGGCACACGACGTAGACCGGGGGCTCCCGGTCGATGAGCGTGCGGGCCTGGACCGGCGAGGTGTGCGTCCGCAGGACGACACCGGACTCGTCGCCGGTGGTGCCTTCCGGCCCCTCGACGAAGAAGGTGTCCTGCATCTGGCGCGCGGGGTGGTCCGGGACGAAGTTGAGGGCGTCGAAGTTGAACCACTCCGCCTCGACCTCGGGACCCTCGGCGACCTCGTACCCCATGGAGACGAAGACGTCGGAGACGCGCTCCATGAGCGTGGTCAGCGGGTGGCGGGCACCGGCGGGGACGCGGTCGTACGGCAGGGTGACGTCGACGGCCTCCTCGACGAGGACGCGGGCGTCACGCTCGGCCTCGAGCTCGGTCTGGCGGGCGGCCAGCGCCTTGGAGACGATGCCGCGGGCCTGGCCCACGATCTTTCCGGCGGCTGCCTTGGCCTGCGGGGGCAGGGCACCGATCTCCCGGTTGGCGAGCGCCAGCGGCGAGGTGCCACCGGTGTGCGCGGTCTTCGCGTGTGCGAGCGCGTCGAGGTCGCCCGCGGCGGCGAAGGCGGCGAGCGCCTCGTCCCGCATGCGCTCGATCTCTTCCGGTTTCAGTGCCTCGACCTCAACCGGGTCGTACGACTTATTGGGTGCGGACATCTCTTCCCGTGCTTCCGTTGGCTGGCTGGGCGGCCCCGCTCGACGTCAAGGGCGCAAACGTGCCAAAGGACGAGTCTAACGGGGTGGGGGGACGCGAATGAGCCCGTGGGCAGGCCGGGCGGCTTCTGATCTCGTCTGGTCTCGTCAGATGAGATGGGCCGGGGTGCCGACGGGCAGGATAAATCGGAACTCGGCCCCGCCCCTGGGGCCCCTTCCGACGGTGATGGTCCCGCCGTGGGCCTCGACGACGCCCTTGACGATGTAGAGGCCGAGTCCGGTGCCGCCGCGTTTGCTGCCCCGCCAGAAGCGGGTGAAGACGCGGCCCATCGACTCCTCGGGGATACCGGGGCCCTCGTCGCTCACGGTGACCTCCGTCCCCTCTTCTCCGTCGTCGCCCGTCCTGACGGGTGCCACCTCGATGGTGACGGTTCCCTCTCCGTGGCGCACCGCATTTTCGAGGAGGTTCCCGAGGATCTGGTCGATCTTGTCGGGGTCGGCCCAGAGCGCGGGCAGATCGGGCCTGATCCGTACGAAGAAGCGGTCCGGGGACTGGCCGCCGGTGGTGTGCACCTGGACGTGCCGGCCGACGGCGGCGGCGATGTCGACGGGCTGCCGGCGCACTTCGAGCCGGCCCGAGTCGATCCGGGAGATGTCGAGGAGTTCGGCGATGAGGCGCTTGATACGGCCCGCGTCGGCGTCGACGGTCTCCAGCATCAGCCGCTTCTGCTCGTCGTTGAACCGCTCCCACTTGGTGAGGAGGGTGGCGGTGAAGCCCTTGACGGAGGTGAGCGGGGAGCGCAGTTCGTGGGCGACGGTGGCGATGAGCTCGGCGTGGCTGCGCTCGGTGCGACGGCGGGCCTCGGTGCCGCGCAGGCTGACCACGACCCGGCGGACCGGTCCCGTGGGGTGCTCGCGGACGTACCGGGCGGAGACGAGGACCTCACGGCCGCCGGGCAGCAGCAGGTTGCGCTCGGGCTGTCCGCGTCGGGTGGCGAGTCCGCCGTAGGGGTCGGTCAGGGCCCACCAGCGGCGTCCCTTGAGGTCTTCCAGGGGCAGTACCCGGTCGAGGGGGAGGCCGAGGGCGCGGTCGCCGGGGACGGCGGTGATCCGGGCGGCGGCCGCGTTGAAGCAGACGACCCGGCCGGTCTCGTCGGCGACGACGAGACCGTCGGGCAGGTCGTCGGGGTGGACCCCGGCGAATCCCTCGGGTTCCCCGGCGGTGTCGGAGCCGGTGGTGCCGTCCGCGGCCGGCGGTTCCTGCGCGTCCGGGTCCGTCGGCGGTTCCGGGGCGTGCGGCGCGGCGCTCCGTGCCTGTGCGGGACTGTCCGTGCCGACCGTCATCCCCGTTCCCCACCCCTCCGTGTAGCGCAGTGGGCCCCCGAGTGCGTCACTCTACTGGGCGGGGCAGGCGGAATGGACCCTTCAGGCGGAGGTTCGGGGCCGCTGGGCGCGGGCGGAGGCGTAAAGGCAGACCGCGGCGGCGGTGGCGAGGTTGAGGCTCTCGGCCTTGCCGTGGATCGGGACGCGGACGACGGCGTCGGCGAGGGCCCGGGTCTCCTCGGGCAGTCCCCAGGCCTCGTTGCCGAAGATCCAGGCGGTGGGCCCGCCCATGGTGCCGGCGTCCAGCTCCGCGTCCAGGTCGTCCTGGCCCGCCCCGTCGGCGGCGAGGATCCGTACGCCCGCGCTCTTCAGTCCGGCGACCGCCTGCTCGACGGGGACGCCGACGGCGACCGGCAGATGGAACAGGGAGCCCACGGAGGCGCGTACGGACTTGGGGTTGTACAGGTCGACGGAGGCGTCGGTGAGGACGACGGCGTCGGCACCGGCCGCGTCGGCGCAGCGCAGCACCGTGCCGGCGTTCCCGGGGTCGCGTACGTGGGCGAGGACGGCGACCAGCTTGGGCCGGGCCGCGACGATCTCCTCGAACGGCGAGTCGAGGAACCGGCAGACTCCGACGAGCCCCTGCGGGGTGACGGTCTGCGAGACCTCGGCGAGTACGGCGTCGGAGGCGTGGTGGACGCGGGCGCCGGCGGCGAGGGCGGCCTCGATGATGGTGCTGTGGCGCTCGGCGGCCTCGACGGTGGTGAAGAGCTCCACGAGCGTGGGCTCACCGGTGGACCCGCGGTGCTCGACGGCCTCACGGACGGCCTGCGGGCCCTCGGCGATGAAGAGGCGGTCCTTGCCCCGGAAGTTGCGCTTGGCGAGCCGCCGGGCGGCGACGACACGCGGGGAACGCGGGGAGATCAGCTCGGGGGTGACCATGAGGTGCGGCGGTTCTCTCTTCGGTGCCGGGTGACTTCGGGATCCGGGGCTTCGGAACGGGCTGCGGGGCGGGCCCTCGGGACAGGCCTCGGGCCTGCCGGGCCCGGCCGCGGTGCGTGGTCCGGGCCTGTGCGGCGCGGCTTCCGCCGAACACCCTTCGGGGGCCGGACGCACCCGGACCCGCCGACGCGTGCGCGCCTGCGGGTCCGGGCAGAGGTACTGCGGCCTGGAAGATCAGGCGGCGGCCTTCGGGGCGTTGACGTCGGCCGGCAGAGCCTTCTGCGCGACCTCGACCAGCGCGGCGAACGCGTTGGAGTCGTTGACGGCCAGCTCGGCGAGGATCTTGCGGTCCACCTCGATGTTGGCGGCGTTCAGACCCTGGATGAGGCGGTTGTACGTCATGCCGTTCTGGCGGGCAGCGGCGTTGATGCGCTGGATCCACAGCCGACGGAAGTCGCCCTTGCGCTTCTTGCGGTCGTTGTAGTTGTAGACCAGGGAGTGGGTGACCTGCTCCTTGGCCTTGCGGTACAGGCGCGAGCGCTGACCGCGGTAGCCGGAGGCCGCCTCGAGGATCGCCCGGCGCTTCTTGTGGGCGTTGACTGCCCGCTTGACGCGTGCCACTTGTTAACTCCTTGTAGCGGGGTCGCGGTGGTCCTCACACGACCCGAAAAACGGATGGTTCCCGGTCTTGGCCGGAAGCTCTCGTCGCCGAGAGCGGGAGATCAAACTCAGATGCCCAGCATCTTCTTGATCTTGGCGGCGTCACCCGGGGCCATCTCGGCGTTGCCGGTGAGGCGACGCGTCAGCTTGGACGACTTGTGCTCGAGCAGGTGGCGCTTGCCGGCGCGCTCGCGCAGGATCTTGCCGGTGCCGGTGACCTTGAAGCGCTTCTTGGCACCGGAGTGCGTCTTGTTCTTCGGCATCGCGCCGTATCTCCTCGTCAGTGGCGCTCCCCACCGGCGTGGACACCGGTGATCCGGGAGCGTCAAATCTTCGTTTGGTGGTTCCGGGCGGGGCCCGGGGCTGCCTGGTTGGCAGCCCGTCGGGTCACGCCTCGGGGGTCTCGGCCGGAGCCTCGACGGCCTCGGCCTCGACGACCGGAGCCTCGGCGGCCTCGGTCTCGGCCGGAGCCTCGGACGTCTCCTCGGAGGCGACGCCCTGGCGCTCGGCCTTGCGTGCGGCCTGGGCCTCACGCGCCTCGGCCATGGCCTCGGTCTTCTTCTTGTGCGGGCCGAGAACCATGATCATGTTCCGGCCGTCCTGCTTCGGGTTGGACTCGATGAAGCCAAGCTCCTCGACGTCCGACGCCAGCCTCTGCAGCAGGCGGAAACCAAGCTCGGGACGGGACTGCTCACGACCACGGAACATGATCGTGATCTTGACCTTGTCACCCTGCTTGAGGAACCGGACGACGTGACCCTTCTTGGTGTCGTAGTCGTGCGGGTCGATCTTCGGCCGGAGCTTCATCTCCTTGATGACCGTGTGCGCCTGGTTCTTGCGCGCCTCACGGGCCTTCATGGCCGACTCGTACTTGAACTTCCCGTAGTCCATGAGCTTGCACACGGGCGGACGGGCGTTCGCCGCGACCTCGACCAGGTCGAGGTCGTACTCCTGTGCGAGCTCCAGGGCCTTGGCAAGCGGAACAATCCCGACCTGCTCGCCGCTGGGTCCGACAAGTCGCACCTCGGGAACGCGAATCCTGTCGTTGATGCGGGGCTCGGCGCTGATGGATCCTCCTCGGTAGCACCACGCGACCGCCTGGCGGACGGACGCGCATGTCTGTTTCTGTGGACCAACCGAGCCGGAACATGAAAAACGCCCCGGACGGGACACAGGCGGGGCTCCACAGAAATACCGGAGCACCGCCGCGGTCAACCGCGGGGCGCACATCGGGCGGCTCCATCGTCCGTACGGAACGATGGGCGCCACCTGACCGGTGACCCGCCACCCGCGAGGGTGGTCAGGTGGGAGTACGGAGCCTCCACTTGTGGGCCGGGCACACACGTGTCCGGCCGGTCGTTACACAAGGTTAGCAGGACCCGGCGGTCTCCGCTAACCGAGGACCGGCATATCGTATGAGGCATGAGCGAGACGCCCCAGAACGAGTCCCCGGACTCCCCCGATTCCCCCGACTTCGACGCCATGACCCGCGACATCGCGGAGGTTCCCGCGGTCGAGGTGATCGTCACCGTCGCCGTCAACCTGATGAGCGCCGCCGCCGTGAAGCTCGGGCTCACCGAGGAGGGCGACAAGTACAAGGACCTCGACGAGGCCCGCAAGCTCGTGCACGCCCTCGCGGGTCTGCTGGACGCCGGCGCGACGGAGGTCTCGTCCTTCCACGCCGCTCCCCTGCGGGACGGCCTGAAGTCCCTCCAGCTCGCCTTCCGCGAGGCCTCCCTGATCCCGGACGAGCCGGGCCAGGGACCGGGCGAGAAGTACACGGGTCCCGTGTACGGCTGAGTCGCCCGTACGTCTTACCTCTGCACGTAGAAGGGCTCGCCCGGAGGCGTGGCCGAGGCCGGCAGCAGTGCCAGGTCGAGGCCCCGCACCAGGCGGGCCCTCAGTGTTTCGTCGGCGGCCAGGGCACGGGCCACCCGCTGGGCGGCCTCCGCCGGGGAGCCGCCCTCGGCGAGCACCAGGGCGAGGGTGCCGTCGGCGGCACCGGGGCCCAGATGGGCGCGGAGCACCGCGGGCTCGGCGGCGACGGCGGCCCGTACCGCTTCCCGTACGGCTGGGTCGTCGAGCGGGTCGGCGCTGATACGGCCCTCGGCGAGGGCGAGCAGGGCGGGGCCCGTCAGCTGGTACGGCACGGGGCCGGCGAGGTCGAGGACGACCGTGTCGGCCTTCTCGTGCGCGGCCGCCTGGAGCGCCTGGTGGAGCGGAACGGCCACGGGCCGGGCCTCCGGGTCCCACAGGGCGAGCGAGGCGATCGAGGTGAAGGCGGGCAGGGCGCGCCGGTCACCGGCCGTGAGGGTGGGGACCGCCATGTCGCTGGTCTTCTCGCGGCGCAGACCGTTCTCGTCGGTCTCGACCTCTCCGAGGACGGCGACCACGGGAACGAGCAGCCGGGCCTCCCGCAGCGCCGCGAGGACGGGGCCGTGGGCGGTTCTGTCCTCCGCCCAGGCCGCGAGGGCCGCGGCGAGCCGCGGGTCGGCGGTGCCGTCGTCGTCGGAGAAACCGGGGTCCGGAATGTTCTTGAGCGCCACGCGACGAGCCTAACCGCCGCGGGGGGACACCCGGCCCGCCGGGTCCTCGGCGGACCGCGGACCCTCGGGACGCGCGACGGGCCCTCGGGGGATGCTGGGGATCCTCAGGAGGTGCGGGCGCGCCGGAGGACGACGGCGGTCAGGAGGAGCAGGACGCCGAGGCCGCCCGCGAGGGGGGCGAGCAGGCCGATCGGGCGGCTCTCCTCCGTGGCGGGGAGCGGTCCGGGACCGAAGTACTGGCCCTTGTAGCCGGCGGTGGCGTTCTTCGGGTCGCCGCCCTCGAGCCGGGCCCCGGCCTCGATCGCGGCGGCCGGGTCGACCGTCCCGTACCCCTTGGCGTCGCTGCGTCCGCCCTTCGGCCGGTTGCGGGCGGTGTCGATGAGCAGCCGCTTGACCTGGGCCGGGGTGAGATCGGGGTGTGCGGCGCGGACGAGGGCGACGGCCCCGGAGGCGAACGCGGCGGCGGCGCTCGTGCCCCAGCCCTCGTAGTAGCGGCGGTCCGGGTCCGCGATGGCGATGTCGACCCCGGGGGCGCTGACGGTGGCGTACCAGCGGCGGGTGGAGAAGGAGGCGTGGGTGCCGTAGCGGTCGACGGCGGTGACGGCGATGACACCGGGGTAGGCGGCCGGGTACGAGATGTGGTCGCCCTTCTCGCCGCCGTTGCCGGCGGAGGCGACGACGGAGACGCCCTTCGAGAGCGCGTACTGGACGGCGGCGTCCTCGCCCGCGTCGGGGTGGGCGGACTTGGAGTCGTCGCCGAGGGACATGTTGATCACGTCGGCGCCGTGGTCGGCGGCCCAGCGGATGCCCTCGGCGAGGGCGGTGCCGCGGGTCTTGCGGGCCTTGTCGCGGGACTTGTCGGCGCCTTCGAGGATGACCCGCACGGGGAGGATCCTGGCGTCGGGGGCGATGCCGAGGACACCGTCCCCGCCGTCGGGGCCGTGGCCGTGGCCGGCGATGATCCCGGCCATCGCGGTGCCGTGCCGGGCCCAGGCGCGGTCGCCCCGGGCGGCGCCGAAGCCGATCAGGTCGCGACCGGTGAGGACCGAGCCCTCGAGGTCCGGGTGCTCGGCGTCGACTCCCGTGTCGAGGACGGCGACCGTGACGCCCTCCCCCTTGGTGGTCCGCCAGGCCTCCGTGGTGTGCATGGCCTCGAGGCCCCACTGACGGGCCCGGATGGTGTCGGCGTACGCGGGCGTCGTGGTGGCGGGCAGGGCGACGAAGGCGGCGGCGAGGAGGACGGCGGCGGGGGTACGGAGCCGGATCACGCGGGACGGGCGCGTCGACCGGATCGGGCTCGTCCGGGGGGTCGGGCGGGTCACCGGACGTCCTTCTCCCTCGTCTTCGGGGCGACGGCCGTGCGCAGCAGTTGCTCGAACAGCACCGTGATGTTCTTGGCCTCGTGGCCGAGGCCGGACTGCGCGACGGCGTCGGTACGGCCCCGGGCCATGGACCGGTCGGCGGGCTGCGGGCCGTCGAGGGCGCGGCCGTCGGCGAAGCCGGAGACGGCGGTGACGACGACGGGGAGGTCGGCGGGGGCGTTCAGCCACCAGCCGGCACGCTGCTTGGCGCCGAAGCGGGCGGCGACGGTACCCGGGCCTGAGAGCGCCGGGGGGACGTCCTGGCCCAGGCGGGTGGTGAGGCCCGGGTCGAGGGTGCGCTGCGTGGCCGCGTCGGCGCGGGTGAAGACGAGACCGACGGTGATCACGCCGCTGGCGGTGGCGTCGGTGTACGTCGCACGCAGGACCCGCTCGCAGCCGAGCGGCCGGAGGGTGGCGAGCAGGTTCTTGGCCAGGACCGCGGGCGAGCAGGCGGCGTCCGGGGCGACGACGATCCGGGTCCAGGTGCGGGTGGCGGCGCCGGGGCCCGCGCCGGGTCCGGACAGGGTGCGGGGGAAGAGGGTGTCGACGGGGGCGTTGTGCCAGAGGTCCATCGCCTCGGTGTACCCGGCGGGTTCGGCGGGCTTCTCGGACTCGGCGGCGGCGAGCCACACCCCGGCGAGCGCCCCGCCGATGAGCCCCGTGCCGAGCACGGCGCAGGCGGCCACGGCGACGGCCCGCCCGGCACGCCGCTCCCGGACGGGCCGCAGCCGGGTGGTGGTCTCGACGGGAGCCTCGGGGGGCAGGGGACGGAGGCCGCCGGGGGCGCCGTATCCGTGGGCCCGGCCGGACGGCGAGGTGCCGGGGGCCGGAAGGGGGCGCGGGGCGGGGTGCGGCCAGGAGCTGTCCGGGGCGGTGGTCGGCGTGGATTCCGTCCACCGGGCGTCGGAACCGGTCGTCGCCGCGGAGTGCGCCCGCCGGGCGGCGGAGTCGGTGCTCGACGCCGGGGCGGTGCGGCCGGGCGCCGAACCGGCGGACGCGGGTCGGGACGGATGGGCGGGCGCGGGGACGGTCGGGGGGACGGTCGTGGAACCGGGCCGGGTGGCCGCCTCGGCCGCCGGGCGGCTCGGTGCCGGGCGGCTCTGTGCCGGGAGGCCCGCCGAGGGCTGCGGCTGCGGCTGCGGCTGCGGCTGCGGCTGCGGCTGCGCGGAGGATGCCGGACCGGTGGCGGCGGGCAGCGGCACGCCCGAGCCCGATGCCGGGCGCGGCGGAGCCGCAGGCGCCGGGGCGGTGGGGCCGGGGGCGGCGGCGTACGGCGCAGCCGGGGCGCCGGAGGCGGGAGCCGGGCGCGGCGAAGTCGGTGCCGTCGGTGCTGCGGAGGACGTCGCAGGTCGGGGCGGAGCCGACGGGAGCGTCGCGGGGCGGGGCGGAGCCGACGGGAGCGTCGCGGGGTGGGGCGGAGCTCCCGGGCCCGACACCGGCCGGGCCGGGGCCACCGGGCCGGGGGCGGGAGCGGGGTGGGACGGTGCCGCAGGCGCCCGGGTGGCGGAGCCGGGGGCGGCGTACGGCGCAGCCGGGGCGCCGGAGGCGGGAGCCGGGCGCGGCGAAGTCGGTGCCGTCGGTGCTGCGGAGGACGTCGCAGGTCGGGGCGGAGTCGACAGGAGCGTCGCGGGGCTGGGCGGAGCTCCCGGGCCCGACACCGGCCGGGCCGGGGCCACCGGGCCGGGCTCCGGGGTGGCAGGTGCGGAAGTCGCGGAGCCTGCCGCAGGGCGCGGCGGAACCGGGGGTGTCGACGAGCCGACACCGGGTATCGGGCGAGTCGGAGCAGCGGAGCCGGACGCCGGGTGCGGGGGCGTCGTGGGGCGGGGTTCTGTCGGTTGGATGGCCCTCAGTCTTGTGGTCGTCTCCATCGCGGACGGTTCCGTGTCCGGCGCGGGCGGTGGAAGGAGGGCGTCCGTGATGCGGGAGGTCGTGCCGGGGCGCTGTTCGCCGGTCATCCCCGTCCCCCCGCTCGTGTCGACAATGCCCGTCACTCTACGGGCTGTTCCCCCTGGCACGGGAACCCAGGGGCTACCCACCCGTAAACCTGTCTGGCAAGCTCGGGCCATGACTCCCCGTGCCGCCGACCGGGCCCGTTACGACCGGGCCACCGCTCATCTCGACGCGCCCGTGGCGATCGTCGATCTGGAGGCCTTCGACGCCAACGCCGCGGACCTCGTGCGCCGGGCCGGCGGCAAGCCGGTGCGGGTGGCGAGCAAGTCCGTCCGGTGCCGGGCGCTCCTGGAGCGGGTCCTCGCCCGGGAGGGCTTCGCGGGGATCATGTCGTTCACGCTCGACGAGTCGCTGTGGCTCGCGCGCGCCGGGTTCGAGGACGTCCTGCTCGCCTATCCCTCGGCGGACCGCTCCGGGTTCGGCGAGCTGGCGCGGGACCCGAAGCTGGCCGCCGCCGTGACCGTGATGGTCGACGACGTGGCGCAGCTGGATCTGATCGACGCCTCCCGCGCGGGCGGGACGGAGGAGGTCCGGGTCTGTCTGGAGCTGGACACGGCGCTCAGTCTGCTGGGCGGCCGGATCAGGATCGGCGCCCGCCGTTCCCCGCTCCGCGAGCCCGCCGAACTCGCGGAGCTGGCCCGTTCGGTCGAGCGGCGTCCCGGCTTCCGGCTGGTCGGGATCATGGCGTACGAGGGGCATGTCGCGGGGGTCGGGGACGCGGTCGCGGGCCGGCCGCTGCGGTCGCGGGCGATCCGGCTGATGCAGGCGGCGGCCCGCAGGGAACTGGCGGAGCGCCGGGCGGCCGTGGTGCGGGCCGTGCGGGCGGTGGCTCCGGACCTGGAGTTCGTGAACGGCGGCGGCACCGGCAGCGTGCAGCACACGGCCGCCGAGGACGCGGTGACGGAGATCGCCGCGGGTTCGGGGCTCTTCGTGCCGAGGCTCTTCGACAACTACACCTCGTTCAGCGGACGCCCTGCCGCGCTGTTCGCGCAGCCGGTCGTCCGCCGTCCGGGGGTCGGGGTGGTGACCGTCCTCGGCGGGGGTTATCCCGCGTCCGGGGCCGCGGGCCCCGACCGGCTCCCCGTGCCGTACCTCCCGGAGGGGCTTTCGTACGACCCCCAGGAGGGTCCCGGCGAGGTGCAGACCCCGTTGCTCGGCTCACCGGCCGACGATCTGCGGATCGGCGACAAGGTGTGGTTCCGGCACGCGAAGGCCGGTGAGCTGTGCGAGCGCTTCGAGAGCCTGCGGCTGGTCGAGGGCGACCGGATCACGGCCACCGTGCCGACGTACCGGGGCGAGGGACAGACCTTCCTCTAGGGCGTGTCCGCAATGTCGATCGGTCGTTACTCCGTTCGTGGTGCGACGTCATGAACTGACTGATCAGGCATGGGAAGTGATCGGGCCGTTGCT
>NZ_BNBZ01000011.1 GCF_014656215.1 Streptomyces zaomyceticus
TGGTGAAGGCGGGTGGTGCGTATGTGCCGGTGGATGTGGAGTATCCGGCGGATCGTGTGGCGCAGATTCTTGGTGATGCGCGTCCGGTGATGGTGATCGACGATCTGTCGGTCCTCGCGGAGGCGGATGGTTTCGCTGATGATCCGGTGTCGGTGTCTGTTTCTCTTTCGCATCCGGTGTATGTGATTTTCACGTCGGGTTCGACGGGCCGGCCGAAGGGTGTGGTGGTCGAGCATCGTTCGGTGGGCGCTTATCTGGAGCGTGCTCGCGCGGTCTATGGAGATGCTTCGGGTTCCTCACTTCTGCATTCCTCGGTTGCTTTCGACCTGACGGTGACGGCTCTCTATACGCCGTTGGTGTCGGGTGGCTGTGTTGTTCTCGGTGATCTGGAAGAGAGTTCCGGGGATGTGATCCGGCCTTCGTTCATGAAGGTGACGCCGTCGCATCTGGGTCTGCTGGAGGCTTTGCCGGCTGAGGTGTCTCCGTCGGGGACGCTGGTCACGGGTGGTGAGGCGCTGGTGGGTGAGGCGCTCGCCTCGTGGCGGGAGCGTCATCCGGATGCGCGGGTGGTGAATGCGTATGGTCCGACCGAGGCCACGGTCAACTGCACCGATTTCTGGGTCGAGCCGGGTGCTGGGGTGGGTTCGGGTCCGGTTCCGATCGGCCGTCCGTTCTGGAATACCCGCGCCTACGTCCTGGACAGCCGTCTGCGGCCGGTGGCTCCGGGTGTCGCGGGAGAGCTCTACATCGCGGGTGTTGTTCTGGCCCGTGGTTATTGGGAGCGTCCGGACCTGACGAGTGAGCGCTTCGTGGCGGATCCGTTCGGTCCGGCCGGTGCGCGGATGTATCGCACGGGTGATGTGGCCCGGTGGAATGCCGAGGGTCAGCTGGTGTATGTCGGCCGGGTCGACGACCAGGTGAAGGTGCGGGGATTCCGTATCGAACTCGGCGAGATCCAGGCCGTGGTGAGTGCCTTCCCGTCGATTTCCCGCGCCGCTGTCGTGGTCCGGGAGGACCGGGCCGGGGATCAGCGTCTGGTCGGCTATGTCGTGGGTTCGGCGGACGGGCTGCGGGAGTTCGTCGCTCAGCGTCTGCCGGACTACATGGTCCCCTCCGCGTTCGTCGAACTCGACGAGCTGCCGCTGACCTCCAACGGCAAGCTCGACCGCAAGGCCCTGCCCGCACCCGACTACGTCACCGAGTCCGCCGGCCGCGCCCCGCGCTCGCCCCGTGAAGAGATCCTCGCGGGTCTGTTCGCGGAGACGCTGGGTCTGACCGACGCCGTCTCCATCGACGACGACTTCTTCCAGCTCGGCGGACACTCCCTGCTCGCCACGAAGCTCGTCAGCCGCGTCCGCAGCGTCCTGGACGTCGAACTCGCCGTCCGGCAGCTCTTCGACACCCCCACCGTCGCCGGCCTCTCCGCCGCGCTCGACGGTGCCGACAGCGCCCGCTCCGCCCTGCGGGCGGTCACGCCCAGGCCCGAGCGGATCCCGCTCTCGTACGCCCAGCAGCGCCTGTGGTTCCTCAACCGGTTCGAGGGCCCCAGCGCCACCTACAACATCCCCGTGGCCCTCCGTCTCGACGGTCCTCTGGACCGTGAGGCGCTGCGCCTGGCGCTCTCCGACGTGGTCGCCCGGCACGAGAGCCTGCGGACCGTCTTCGCCGAGGACGGGGACGGCGCGTACCAGATCGTCCGGAGCGTGGAGAACGTCCGGTTCGAGCTGCCCGTCGTCGAGGTGGCACCGGAGGAGTCCGAGGCGCGGCTGAAGGAGGCCGTGCGCCGAGGGTTCGACCTCTCCTCCGAACTCCCGCTCAGGGCCACGTTGTTCGCGGTGTCCGAGGACGAGCACATCCTGCTCCTCCTCCTGCACCACATCGTGAGTGACGCGTGGTCGCGTGGTCCGCTGGCGCGGGATCTGACCTCGGCGTACGCGAGCCGGGTCGCCGGCGGGGCGCCCGCGTGGCAGCCGCTGCCCGTCCAGTACGCGGACTACAGCCTCTGGCAGCGTGAACTCCTCGGTTCGGAGGAGGACGCGCAGAGCGAGATCTCCCGTCAGCTCACCTACTGGAAGGACGCCCTCGCCGGGCTGCCGGACCAGCTGGAGCTGCCTTTCGACCGGTCGCGCCCCGCGGTCGCCTCGTACCGCGGAGAGAGGATTCCGTTCGAGGTCCCGGCCGCGCTCTACCGGCAGGTGGTGGAGCTGGCCCGGGAGGCCCAGGCGAGTCCGTTCATGGTCCTCCAGGCGGCGCTGGCCGCGCTCCTCACCCGTTTGGGCGCCGGGGAGGACATCCCGATCGGTACGCCGATCGCCGGCCGTACGGACGACGCTCTCGACGACCTCATCGGCGTCTTCATCAACACGCTCGTCCTGCGTACGGACACCTCGGGCCGGCCCTCCGCCCGTTCGCTCGTCGAGCGGGTACGGAAGCAGAACCTGGCCGCGTACGCCCACCAGGACCTGCCGTTCGAGCGGCTCGTCGAGGTCGTGAATCCCGAGCGGTCGCTCGCCCGGCACCCGCTGTTCCAGGTGCTGCTCGCGTTCAACAACACCGACACGGCCGTGACCGGCGCGACGGCAAGGCAGCTGCCCGGCCTCAGCGTGTCCCGGGCCGCGGCCGAGACGGGGGCGGGCAAGTTCGACCTGTCCTTCGCCTTCGCCGAGCAGCCCGGCGAGCGCGGCGAGCCCGGGGACGCCGATGCGAACGGTGCGGGTGGTGCGGGCGCCGGTGCGCTCGACGGCGTCCTGGAGTTCAGCACGGACCTGTTCGACACGGCCACCGTCGAGGAGCTCGGCCGGCGCTATCTGCGTCTGCTCCAGGGCATGGTCGACGCCCCGGACGCTCCGCTCGACCTCATCGGCCTCCTCGATGGTGTGGAGGAGGAGTTGGTGGTGTCGGGGTGGAACGAGACGGTGTGTGAGGTGCCGGGTCGTTCGGTGGTGGAGTTGTTCGCCGAGCGGGTGCGTGTGTCGCCGGATGTGGTGGCGGTGGTTGCCGGTGGTGAGTCGGTTTCGTATGCGGAGTTGGATGCGCGTGCGGAGCGGTTGGCTCGGGTGCTGGTGGCGCGTGGTGTGGTGGCGGAGCGGTTCGTGGCGGTGGCTCTGCCGCGGTCGGTGGAGTTGGTGGTGTCGCTGGTGGCGGTGTGGAAGGCGGGGGCCGCTTATCTGCCGCTGGACACGGAGTATCCGGCCGACCGGCTGGCGTACATGCTCGCCGACGCCGACCCCGCGCTGGTCGTCACCACGAGCGAACTCACCTACGAGTTGCCGGACTTCGACGCGCCGATGCTTCTGCTCGACGACCCGTCCCTGCCGGCCGAGCTCGCCGGCGCCGCCGAGGCGGACGCGCCGACGCTCACCGGCTCCGGTGCCGACAACTCCGCGTATGTGATCTATACGTCGGGGTCGACGGGGCGGCCGAAGGGTGTGGTGGTTCCGCAGGGTGCGTTGGTGAACTTCCTTGCTTCGATGGGTGATCGGTTCGGGTTGGGGGTGGAGGACCGGCTGTTGGCTGTGACGACGGTCGGGTTCGACATCGCGGGTCTTGAGCTGTTCGTGCCGTTGCTGAGTGGTGCTGCTGTGGTGGTGGCTGCTCGGGATGTGGTGCGGGATCCGGCTGGTCTGTGCCGTCTCGCGGTCGAGTCGCGGGCGACGGTGATGCAGGCGACGCCTTCGTTGTGGCGTGCGGTGCTGGCCGAGGATCCGTCGGTGGTGGGGCGGCTGCGGGTGCTGGTGGGTGGTGAGGCGTTGCCGTCGGATCTGGCGGTGGGTCTGGCCGAGCGCGCGGTGTCCGTGACCAACCTGTACGGGCCGACGGAGACCACGGTGTGGTCGACGGCCTGGGAGGTCACGCGGGACAGTGCGAGGGCTCCGCGGATCGGTCGTCCGATCTGGAACACGCAGGTGTTCGTTCTGGACGGTGGTCTGCGTCCGGTGCCGGTGGGTGTTCCTGGTGAGCTCTACATCGCCGGCGAAGGTGTCGTGCGCGGCTATCACGGCCGGCCGGGTCTGACGGCGGAGCGGTTCGTGGCCGATCCGTTCGGTACGGCGGGTTCGCGGATGTACCGGACGGGTGACCTGGTGAGGTGGACCAAGGACGGGGAGCTCGAATACCTGTCCCGTGTCGATGACCAGGTCAAGCTGCGTGGATTCCGTATCGAGCTCGGCGAGATCGAAGCCGTACTCGCCTCCCACGAGAGCGTCGCTCAGGCGGCGGTACTGGTACGGGAGGACCGCCCCGGCGACAAGCGCCTCGCCGCGTATGTGGTGGCGACGTCCGACAGCGCTGGGCCGGTGATCGCGGACCTGCGTGCGCTGGCGGCGGAGCAGCTGCCGGAGTACATGGTGCCGTCGGCGTTCGTGACGCTGGACGTGTTCCCGTTGACGCCGAACGGGAAGCTGGACCGGCGGGCGCTGCCCGCGCCCGAGTACGGGGTGGAGTCCGCCGGCCGTGCACCGCGCTCGCCGCGTGAGGAGATCCTCGCGGGTCTGTTCGCGGAGACGCTGGGTCTGACCCGGGCCGTCTCCATCGACGACGACTTCTTCCAGCTGGGTGGACACTCCCTCCTGGCGACGAAGCTCGTCAGCCGCATCCGCAGCGTCCTGGACGTCGAACTCGCCGTCCGGCAGATCTTCGAAGCGTCGACCATCGCCGCACTCGCCGGTGTGCTCGACGCGGCCACGGAGGCGCGAGGGCGGGTGGTCCGTGCGGTCCGGCCGGCCCGGGTGCCGCTGTCGCACGCCCAGCAGCGGCTGTGGTTCCTCCAGCACCTGGAGGGTCCGAGCGACGCGTACAACATGCCGGTCTCGGTGAACCTGACCGGTCCGGTCGACGAGGACGCCCTGCGCCTGGCCCTCGCCGATGTCGCGGCCCGGCACGAGAGCCTCCGTACCGTCTTCGCCGAGGACGCCGACGGCTCCGCCCACCAGGTCGTCCTCGGTCCCGAGCAGGTACGGGTGCCGCTGGTCGTCGAGCACGCGTCCGACGAGGCCGCGGCCGACCGGCTGATGCGGCGCGCGGCCGGATACGTCTTCGACCTCGGCGCCGAGGCGCCCCTCCGGGCCACCCTCGTCCGCCTGCCGTCGGAGATCGAGGAGCCCGAGGAGACCCCGAAGGCCGGGGAAGGCGGCGGCGCGGCCGTGCGCGAGCGCAGCGGGCTGCTCCTCCTCACGCACCACATCGCGGGTGACGCCTGGTCGCGCGGCATCCTGGTCCGTGACCTCACGGCGGCCTACTCGGCCCGCGTCCTGGGCGGTGCCGCCCCGCTGTGGGAGGCGCTGCCGGTGCAGTACGCGGACTACAGCCTCTGGCAGCGTGAGCTGCTCGGTTCGGAGGAGGACGCGCAGAGCGAGCTCTCGCGTCAGCTGTCGTACTGGCGGGAGACCCTGGCGGGTCTGCCGGAGGAGCTGGTCCTGCCCTTCGACCGGCCGCGGCCGGCGACCGCCTCGTACGAGGGCGACCGGGTCACGTTCGCCTTCCCCGAGGGACTCCACGAGCGTCTCACCGAAGTCGCCCGCGACCACCGGGCCAGCTTCTTCATGGTGCTGCAGGCGGGTCTGGCGACGCTGCTGAGCAGGCTCGGCGCGGGGGACGACATCCCTCTGGGCACCCCGATCGCGGGTCGTACGGACGATGCTCTGGACGACCTGGTCGGCTTCTTCGTCAACACCCTCGTCCTGCGGACCGACACCTCCGGCGACCCGACGTTCGCCGAGCTGATCGCACGCGTCCGGACACGGAACCTGGAGGCCTACGCCCACCAGGACCTGCCGTTCGAGCGGCTGGTGGAAGTGGTGAACCCCGAGCGGTCCCTCGCCCGGCACCCCCTCTTCCAGACGATGCTCAGCTTCGACAACGGCGCTCGCGGAGGCGGCGGCGCGGGCGGCGACGGCGGAGCCGTGCTCGGCGGACCGGCCGGTCTCGCCGTCACGGGACGCCCACTCGGCTCGCCCTCCGCCAAGTTCGACCTCTCCTTCGAGATCGTCGAGCACGGTACGGCCACCGGTGGAACGCCCGTCCTGAGCTGCGCCCTGGACTTCAGCACCGAGCTGTTCGACCGGGCCACCGCGCAGGGCATCGCCGACCGCTTCGTCCGGGTCCTCGCCGCGCTCGCCACCGACCCCGGCTCCCGGGCCGGTGACGTGGAGATCCTCGACGCGGCCGAGCGGCGCGCGATCCTCGTGGACGGCAACGCCACGGAGGTCGACCACCGCGACCGGACCCCGGTGCACGTGCTCTTCGCCGAGCACGCGGCCGCTCGGCCCGACGCCGTCGCCCTCACCGGCCCCGGCGGCACGCTCACCTACCGTGAGCTCGACGAGCGGGCCAACCGGCTCGCCCGTCATCTGGCCGGCCGGGGAGTCGGTGCCGAGACCCGGGTGGCGGTGCTCCAGGAGCGCACGCCGGAGCTGGTCGTCTCGACGCTCGCCGTCCTCAAGGCGGGCGGCGTGTATGTGCCGATCGACCCGAACCAGCCCGCGGCACGCTCCGAGTTCATTCTCCGCGACACCGGGGCGGCGGCGCTGCTCACCGACCGGGCGCCCCAGGACCTCGGGTTCGCGGTGGACGGCGACGTCCCGGTCCTCCGCGTCGGCCCCGGTCTCGGCGCGGCCGGTACGCCGGAGACCGGTCCCGGAGCCGGCGGCCCGAACGCCGGCGTCCTCGACCTCTCCGCCGAGCCGGCCACCGCCCCGGAGACGGTGACGGACGCCGAGCAGCTCGCCTACGTCATGTACACCTCCGGCTCCACGGGCACCCCCAAGGGCGTCGGCAACACCCACCACAACGTCGTCCACCTGGCGGCCGACCGCTACTGGCGCGCCGGCAACCACGAGCGGGTCCTGATGCACTCGCCGTACGCCTTCGACGCCTCGACCTTCGAGATCTGGACCCCGCTCCTCACCGGCGGCGCGATCGTCCTCGCACCGGCCGGCCGGCTCGACGCGGGGGACCTCGCCACGGCGATCGCCGACGGCGGGGTGACCGGACTCTTCGTCAGCGCCGGACTGTTCCGGGTGCTGGCCGAGGAACGGCCCGAGTGCTTCCGAGGGGTGCGCGAGATCTGGGCCGGCGGTGACGTCGTCTCCCCGGCGGCGGTCCGACGGGTCCTGGAGACCTGCCCGGGCACGGTCGTCGCCAACGAGTACGGCCCGACCGAGACCACCGTCTTCTCCACGGTCAACCAGCTGCGCACCCCGCAGGAGGTGCCCGAGGCGGTCGTGCCGATCGGACGGCCCCTGTGGAACACGAGGGTGTACGTGCTCGACGCCCGGCTCCGGCCGGTGCCGCCGGGCGTCGCGGGCGAGCTGTACATCGGTGGTGCCGGAGTCGCGCGCGGCTACCTCGGCCGGAGCGGTCTCACCGCCCAGCGGTTCGTGGCCGACCCGTTCACGGGCGGCGGCGAGCGGATGTACCGCACGGGAGACGTCGTGCGCCGGCTCGGCGACGGTCGCCTGGAGTTCCTCGGCCGGGTCGACGACCAGGTCAAACTCCGCGGCTTCCGCATCGAGCCCGGCGAGGTCGAGGCGGTCCTCACCGGCCGCCCCGAGATCGCCCAGGCCGCGGTGGTCCTGCGCGAGGACCGGCCCGGCGACAAGCGCCTCGTGGCGTACGTCGTGCCGGCGGCGGCGGAGCTCGCGGACCAGGACGCCCTGCGCGCCCATGTCGCCGCGGCCCTGCCCGAGTACATGGTTCCGTCGGCGGTCGTCACGCTCGACGTCCTGCCGCTCACCCTGAACGGCAAGCTCGACCGGCGCGCGCTGCCCGCCCCCGTCTACGGCACGGACCGGGACGGCACGGACCGGCGCGGCCCCCGCACCGAACGCGAGAAGGCGCTGTGCGCCCTCTTCGCCGATGTGCTCGGCCTCGACGACGCCGGGATCGACGACAGCTTCTTCGACCTCGGCGGCGACAGCATCATGTCGATCCAGCTGGTCAGCCGGGCCCGCCGGGCCGGACTCGAACTGTCCGTCCGGGACATCTTCGAGCAGCGGACCGTCGCCGCTCTGGCCGAGGTCGTCACGGAGACCGGCGGCACGCCCGCCGAGGAGCCGGGCGCCGGCGTCGGAGACGTACCCCTGACGCCGATCATGCACTGGTTCCTCGAACGGGGCGGCCCCGCCGACCAGTACAACCAGTCCCGGCTCGTCCAGGTCCCGGCGACGCTCGACCACGGGCATCTGCGGGCCGCTCTCGGCGCGCTCGTCGACCACCACGACGCCCTGCGGGCCCGGCTCTCCCCGGCGCCCGAGCGGCGCCTGGAGTTCCGCGAGCCGGGGGCCGTGGACGTGGACGCGATCCTGCGCCGCGTCGACGCGGCCGGACTCGACGAGAGGGAGCAGCGCGAGCTGGTCGGCCGGGAGACCCGGGCCGCCCGCGAGCGGCTCGACCTGGCCACGGGTGACGTCGTGCAGGCGGTCTGGTTCGACCGGGGTCACGACCTGCCGGGGCTGCTGCTCCTGCTCGTCCACCACCTGGTCGTCGACGGGGTGTCCTGGCGGATCCTCGTACCGGATCTGGCGGAGGCGTACCGGGAGGTGAGCGCGGGCCGGACGCCGGCGCTGCAGGCCGTGGGCACCTCGTTCCGGCGCTGGTCGCAGCGGCTGACCGAGGAGGCGGCGCGGCCGGCGAGGGCGGCCGAGGCCGGCTGGTGGCAGCAGGTGCTGCGGCCCGGCGACCCCCGTATCGGCGCGCGGGCGCTCGACCCCGGGCGGGACACCTACGGGACGGCGGAGCACCTGACGGTGACGCTGCCGGAGGAGGTGACCGAGCTGCTCCTGACCCGGGTGCCGGCCGCGTTCAAGGCCGAGGTGAACGATGTGCTGCTGGCCGCGTTCGCCCTCGCCTGGGCGCGCTGGCGGGGCACTCCCGCCGGTACGGCCCTGATCGACCTGGAGGGCCACGGGCGCGAGGAGGAGCTGGTCGGCGGCGTCGATCTGTCCCGTACCGTCGGCTGGTTCACCAGCCTGTACCCGGTGCGGCTCGACCCGGCGACCGCCGACCTGGCCGACGCCTTCGCGGGCGGCCCCGCCGCCGGAGCGGCGATCAAGCAGATCAAGGAGCAGCTGCGCGCCGTCCCCGACAAGGGCATGGGGTACGGCCTGACGCGTCACCTCGACGCGGCGACGGCCGCCGGCTTCGCCGGACTGCCCCGGCCCCAGGTCGCCTTCAACTACCTGGGCCGCTTCACGACGGCCGGCACCAAGGACGCGGGCACCGCCGCCGTGCCCGACTGGACCGTGCTGTCGACGGCCGCCGGAGCGGGCGGCACCGACCCGCGGGTGCCGCTGGCGCACCCGCTGGAGCTCAACTCCCGTACCAACGACGGGCCCGCCGGGCCCGAGCTGTCGGCCACCTGGACCTGGGCGCGGGAGATTCTCGGCCGCGCCGAGGTCGAGGAGCTGGCGGACCTGTGGTTCCAGGCCCTGAGGGCGCTGACCGAGCACGTGGAGCGCCCCGACGCGGGCGGACTGACCGTCTCGGACGTGTCCCTGAGCCTGCTGAGCCAGGACGAGATCGAATTGCTGGAAGACGAGTGGAGGACCTCGTGATGGCGACGCAGGCGATGACGCAGGCGACGACGCAGGACCCGACGCAGGCGACGACGCCCGCGCGGACGGAGGAGGAGCAGGGGCAGCGGCCGGGGCCGCAGTCGGGGGCGCGGTCCGGGGCGCGGCCGGGGGCCCCCTCCGGGCCGGCTTCCGGCCCGCGGTCCGGGCTTCAGGACATCCTGCCGCTGGCCCCCCTCCAGGAGGGGCTGCTCTTCCACAGCGTGTACGACGAGGCCGCACCGGACGTGTACCTCGTGCAGCAGGCCATCGACCTGGCCGGGGACCTCGACACCGAGGCCCTGCGGGCCGCCTGCCGTGCGCTGCTGCGGCGCCACGCCAACCTGCGGGCGGCCTTCCGGTACGCCGGTCTCCAGCGGCCCGTGCAGATGATCCCGCACGAGGTACGGCTGCCGTGGGAGGAGCTGGACCTGACCGGCCTCCCCGAGGCCGAGCGGGCGGCGGCCGCGGACCGGGCCGTGGAGGAGGACCGGACGCGCCGGTTCGACCTCGCCAAGCCCCCGCTGATGCGGTTCACCCTCATCCGCCTCGGCGAGGGCCGGCACCGCTTCGTCCTGACCAACCACCACATCCTGCTCGACGGCTGGTCCCGCCCGATGTTCGTGCGCGAGCTGCTCGCGCTCTACGCCTCCGGCGGCGACGACAGCGCCCTGCCCCGGGTCCGTCCCTTCCGCGACTACCTCCAGTGGCTCGCGGGTCAGGACAAGGGCGCCGCGCTGACCGCCTGGCGCGAGACCCTCGCCGGGCTCGACGGCCCCACCCTCGTCTCCCCGCAGGCCGGGGAGCGGACCCCGGTCGTCCCCGGCCGCCTGGAGACCGAGGTGGACCGTCCCACGTACGAGGCGCTCACCGCGCTCGCCCGGGAACGGGCCCTCACCCTCAACTCCCTGGTCCAGGGCGCCTGGGCGGTCGTCCTGAGCGGACTGACCGGACGCGACGACGTGGTCTTCGGCACCACCGTCTCCGGCCGGCCGCCGGAGATCCCCGGCATCGAGACGATGGTGGGGCTCTTCATCAACACCCTGCCCGTACGGGTCCGGCTGCGGGCCGACGAGCCCCTCGTCGACACCGTGCGCCGGGTGCAGGACGAGCAGACCCGGCTCCAGCCCTACCAGCACACCGGTCTCGCCGAGGTCCAGCGGCTCGCCGGATCCGGTGAACTCTTCGACACCACCATGGTGTTCGAGAACTACCCGGTCGACATCGGCGCCGAGAACGACCGGCCCGGCGGCATCCGGGGCGTCACCGTCACGGGGAGCCGCAACCGCGATGCCACCCACTACCCCCTCGCCCTGGTCGCCGTCGGCCGAGGCGGGCTGCGGCTCCGCCTCGACCACCAGCCCGACCTGGTCCCGGAGGAGACGGCCCGGTCGGTCATGGACCGGCTGGTACGGGTGCTCCGCTCGGTCGCCACCGACCCGGGACGGCCGCTCGGCCGCCTGGAACTGCTCTCCGCCGACGAGCGGCGGGCCGTCCTCGACCTCGGCCGGGGCGCGGACACCCCCGTACCGGAGACGAGCCTGCCCGAGGCGTTCCGCGCCCAGGCGCTGCGCACCCCGGACGCCCTCGCCGTCCGCTGCGGGACCACGGCGTACGACTACGCGACCCTCGACGCCCGCTCCGACGTCCTGGCCCGGCGGCTCGTCGGGCTCGGTGTGACGGCGGAGACGCCCGTCGCGCTCCTGATGGAACGCTCGGCGGAACTCGTCGTGTCGGTGCTGGCCGTCCTCAAGGCCGGCGGGACGTATGTGCCGCTGCGGCACGGGGACCCGGTCGACCGCCTCCGTCAGGTCGCCGGCCTCGCCAGCGTCCGCCTGGTCCTGACGGACCGGGAGCACGCCCCCCACGCCGGGGAACTGGGCGTGACCCCGCTGACGGTGGACGGGGAGCCGACCGGGGACCCGGCACCTGTGGACGGCCCCGAGACCGCCCTCCCGCGTCACCACGCGGGCGACCGCCTCGCCTACCTCATGCACACGTCCGGGTCGACCGGCACGCCCAAGGGCGTCGCCGTCAGCCACCGGGCCGTGCTGGAACTCGCCCACGACCGGTCGTTCTCCGGGGCCGCGCACCGGACCGTCCTCGTGCACTCCCCGCACGCCTTCGACGCCTCCACCTACGAGCTGTGGGTGCCGCTGCTCTCCGGCGGCACCGCCGTCGTCGCCCCGCCCGGGGACCTCGGCACCGCGCGGCTCGGGGAGCTCGTCGCTGAGTACGGGGTGACCGGCCTGTGGCTGACGTCCGGGCTCTTCCAGCTCGTCGCCGACGAGGCCCCCGAGGTCCTCGCCGGGGTCCGCGAGGTGTGGACCGGCGGAGACGTCGTGCCCGCCGCGGCCGTACGCCGGGTCATGGCCGTCTGCCCGGAGACCTCGGTCGTCGACGGATACGGACCCACCGAGACGACGACGTTCGCCGTCCGGCACCGGCTGCCGGCCGGCGGTCCCGTCCCCGCCGCCGTCCCGATCGGCACCCCGCTGGACAACACCCGGCTGCTCGTCCTCGACGCCGGACTGCGCCCCGTCCCGCGCGGCATGGCGGGCGAACTGCACATCGCCGGGGCGGGCCTCGCCCGCGGCTACTGGCAGCGCCCCGGCCTCACCGCCGAACGCTTCGTCGCCGACCCGTACGGACCGGCCGGCGCGCGGATGTACCGCACGGGCGACCTCGTCCGCTGGGCCCCCGACGGCACCCTCGAATACCTCGGACGCGCCGACGAGCAGGTGAAACTGCGCGGGTTCCGCATCGAACTGGGGGAGATCGAGGCCGTCCTCGGGCGGCATCCGGGCGTCGCCCAGGCCGTCGTCACCGTGCAGGAGCCGCGCCCCGGGGACAAGCGGCTCGTCGCCTGCCTGGTCGCCGAACGGGGCGCCGACCCCACCCCGGCCGAGCTGCGCGCCCATGTCTCCGCCGAGCTTCCCGACTACATGGTGCCCGGCGCGTTCCTGACCCTGGACGCGCTGCCCCTGACCGGCAACGGCAAGGTCGACCGGCGGGCCCTGCCGCAGGCGGAGGCCGCGCCGGCGGCCGGCGGCACACGGCGCCTCCCGCGCACCCCGCAGGAGGACATCCTGTGCGGGCTGTTCGCGGAGCTCCTCGGCGTGCCGCAGGTCGGTGTCGACGACGACTTCTTCGAGCTCGGCGGCCATTCGCTGCTCGCCACCCGGCTCGCCGGACGGGTCCGTTCGGTGCTGGGCGCGGAGATCGCCGTACGCCAGCTCTTCGAGAACCCGACCGTGGCCGCGCTGGCCCGCGCCCTGGACACGGCGGGCGCCGCCCGGCCCGCCCTCGAACCGGCGCGTCCGCGCCCGGAGCGGGTGCCCGCCTCGTTCGCCCAGCGCAGGCTGTGGTTCCTCCATCGCTTCGAGGGGCCGAGCCCCACGTACAACATCCCCTTCGCGATGAAGCTCACCGGGGACCTCGACCCGGCCGCGCTGCGAGCCGCCCTCGCGGACGTCGCCGAACGCCACGAGGCGCTGCGGACCGTCTTCGCCGAGGACGCCGAGGGGCCGTACCAGATCGTGCGGGACAGCGCCGACGCCCGCCCCGAACTGACCCACGTCCCCGGGGCCCTCGCGGCGGACCGGATCGACGCGGAGCTCGCCGCGGCCGCCGCCCACCCCTTCGCCCTGGACCGGGAACTGCCGCTGCGCGCCTGGCTGTTCGGTACGGGACCGGGGGAGCACGTCCTGCTGCTGCTCGTCCATCACATCGCGGGCGACGGCTGGTCCGTCCCGCTGCTCGCCCGCGACCTCGTCACCGCCTACGCAGCCCGGCACGCCGGCGACGCCCCCGGCTGGGCCCCGCTCCCCGTCCAGTACGCCGACTACAGCCTCTGGCAGCGCGCCGCGCTCGGCACCGAGGACGACCCGGACAGCGCGGTCGCCCGCCAACTCGCCCACTGGAAGGAGACCCTGGCCGGGCTGCCGGACGAACTGCCGCTGCCCACCGACCGGCCCCGGCCCGCCGTCGCCGGCCACCGCGGGGACCGGGTCCTCTACGAGGTGCCCGAGGCGCTGTACGGGCGGGTCCGCGGCCTCGCCCGCTCCGTCCAGGCCAGCCCGTTCATGGTGCTCCAAGCCGCCGTCGCCGCCCTTCTCACCCGGCTCGGCGCCGGTACGGACATCCCGCTCGGCACCCCCATCGCGGGCCGGACGGACGACGCCCTCGACGACCTCGTCGGCTTCTTCGTCAACACCCTCGTGCTGCGCACCGACACCTCGGGCGACCCCACCTTCAAGGAGCTCGTCGGCCGCGTCCGGGAGACGGACCTCGCCGCCTACGCCCACCAGGACCTGCCGTTCGAGCGGCTCGTCGAGGCGCTCAACCCCAAGCGGTCGCAGTCCCGCCACCCGCTCTTCCAGACCATGCTCACCTTCAACAACACCGACCGGCGGCCCGGCACCGAAGGGGAGGAGCTCCGGCTTCCCGGACTCACCGCCGCCCAACTGCCCTCCGCCACCGGCTCGGCCAAGTTCGACCTGCTGCTCTCCTTCGCGGAGCGCCACACCCCCGACGGCACCCCCGACGGGCTCGGCGCCGGCATCGAGTTCAGCACCGACCTGTTCGACCCCGCCACCGCGCGGACCCTCGTCGAACGGCTGCTCCGCCTCCTCGACGCGGTGACCGCGGAGCCGCAGCGCCGCCTCGGCGAACTGCCGCTGCTGAGCGGGGCCGAGCAGGACCGGGTCCTCGCCACCGGCACGGGACCGGTACGGCCCCGCGCCCTGGACGGCGGCCTCGCGGCGCGCTTCGCGGCCGCCGCCCTGCGCGCCCCGGAGGCCGTCGCGGTCGACACCCCGGACGGCGCGGTCGGTTACCGGGAGCTCGACTCCCGGGCCAACCGCCTCGCCCGGCTGATGGCCGCCCAGGGCGTCGGCCCCGAGGACCTCGTCGCCGTGGCCATGCACCGCTCGGCCGACCTGGTCACCGCGCTGCTGGCGGTCCTCAAGACCGGAGCGGGCTATGTGCCCGTCGACCCCGGTTACCCCGCCGACCGCATCGCGTACATGATCGAGGACGCCCGCCCCGCGCTGGTCCTCACCACGAGCGACCTCGCGGGCCCGGAGGCCCTCGGCGACGCCCTCGGGGGCGCCGCAGGCCCGGCCGCCCCTCGCCTCCTCCGCGTCGACGCCCCCGACACCCTCGCCGCCCTCGCCCGCCTGGACGACGGCGCCCTCGCGCCGGGCGAGCTCGTCGCCCCACCGCACCCCGCCCACCCGGCGTACGTCATCTACACCTCCGGGTCGACCGGCCGCCCCAAGGGCGTGACCATGCCCGCCGGGGCGTTGCTCAACCTGCTCGACTGGCACGAGAGCGAGATCCCCGGCGGCCCCGGCACCCGGGTCGCCCAGTTCACCGCCGTCAGCTTCGACGTCTCCGTCCAGGAGATGCTCTCCGCGCTCCTCGCCGGCAAGACGCTCGTGGTCTGCCCCGAGGACGTCCGCCGCGACCCGGCCCGGCTGGCCCGCTGGCTCCAGGACCGGCGCGTCCACGAGCTGTACGCCCCCAACCTCGTCCTCGACGCGGTCTGCGAGGCGGCCGTGGCGCAGGGGCTGCCGCTGCCGGAGCTCACCGACCTGGTCCAGGCGGGCGAGGCCCTCACCCCGCACGGCGCCATCCGCGCCTTCTGCGCGGCCCGCCCCGGCCGCCGGCTGCACAACCACTACGGCCCCGCCGAGACCCATGTCGTCACCGCGGTCCGGCTCCCCGAGGACCCGGCGCGGTGGGCACCCGGCGCGCCGCCCATCGGCGGACCCGTCGACAACACCTCCGTACGGCTCCTCGACAGGTGGCTGAAGCCGGTCCCGGTGGGCGTCCCCGGCGAGCTGTACATCACGGGCGCTGCCCTGGCCCGCGGATACGTCCACCGGCCCGACCGCACGGCGGAACGGTTCGTCGCCGATCCGCACGGCCCGGCGGGCACCCGCATGTACCGCACCGGCGACCTCGCCCGCTGGAACGGCGCGGGACACCTCGTCTATCTCGGCCGGGGCGACGCCCAGGTCAAGATCCGGGGCTTCCGCATCGAGCCCGGGGAGGTCGAGGCGGTCCTCGCCACCGCACCGGGCGTGGCCCAGGCCGCCGTCGTCGTACGGGAGGACAGGCCGGGCGACCGGCGTCTGACCGGCTACGCGGTCCCCGCCGAAGACGCCCGGCCGCACCCGTCCGAGCTGCGCGAGCACCTCGCGCGCCGGCTGCCCGAGCACATGGTCCCGGCCGCGTTCGTCCTCCTCGACGCACTGCCCCTCACCCCCAACGGCAAGCTCGACCGGGCGGCTCTCCCCGCCCCCGACCCGAGCAACGCCACCCGGTCGAGGCCCGCCTCGACGCCCGAGGAGCACGCCCTGTGCACCCTGTTCGCCGAGGTCCTCGGCGTCACCGAGGTCGGGGCGGACGACGACTTCTTCGAGCTCGGCGGCCACTCCTTCCTCGCCGCCCGGCTCGTCGGCCGGGTCCGCGAGGAGCTCGCCACCGACCTGCCGGTACGGGCCGTCTTCGACACCTCCACCCCGGCCGGCCTCGCCCGGGTCCTGACCGGCGCGGCGACGGCCACCGAAGGCGGGGACGGCGCGGAGGGCGAAGGGGGCCGGCGCGCCACCCGGGGGCTGCTGCCCCTGCGCACCCGGGGCACCACGGCACCGGTCTTCTTCCTGCACCCCGGCGGCGGCTTCAGCTGGTGCTACGCGGGGCTCGTCCGCCATCTCGGCCCCGACGTCCCGGTGTACGGCATCCAGGCCAGCGGCCTCGACGGATCGGGCGCCCTGCCCGCCTCCATGGACGAGATGACCGAGGACTACCTGGCCAGGATCCGCGCCGTCCAGCCCCACGGGCCCTACCGGCTGGCCGGCTGGTCCTTCGGCGGGCTGGCCGCGCACGCCCTCGCGACCCGGCTGCGGGCCGAGGGGGAGAGCATCGGACTCCTCGCGCTGCTCGACGCCTACCCGCCGGGCGAGAACGCCGTCACCGACGAGCCCGTGGAGCACGAGGTCGTCGCGCACAACCTCCAGGCGATGGGCTTCACTTTCGACATGGACGAGCTCATAGCAGACCAGAAAGCCGTTCTGCTGCGCTTCCGCGAGTTCCTGCAGAGCGGAAACCAGAACCTCCGGCATCTGGAGGCCCAGGACATCCTGGCGCTCAAGGATGTGTATGTGAACAATGTCCGGCTCATGCGGCGTTTCGAGCCGGAGTTCTTCGACGGCGATCTTCTCTTCGTCTCCGCGGAGACGAAGTCGGAGGCCGACAGGTCAAGCCGTCTGGATGTCAACTTGTGGCAACCCCTCACCGGGGGTTCTGTCGAGGTCTGCGCTATAGACTCGACACACGGAAATCTGATGACGGACGCCCGCCACATGGCCCGCATCGGGCGTTTTCTCGCGGAGCGTCTGTGACGCTCGGGGGAATTCGGCGGGACGATATGAATCCGACCAGAAGAATCCTCGAGATAAATCCTTCGAAAAGGAGCGATCGCATGAGCAGCAACCCCTTCGAGGACCCGGAGGGCACCTACCTCGTCCTCGTCAACGACGAGGGGCAGTACTCCCTGTGGCCGGCGTTCGTCGAGGTTCCGGAGGGGTGGAGCACCGCCCTGGCGGCGACCACGCGTGACGCGGCGCTCGAGCACATCAACACCCACTGGACGGACATGCGTCCCGCGAGCCTGGTGCGCGAGATGGAAGGCGCCGACGCCGCCTGATTCCACCGTGTGGCCCGCCCTCCGAGCGCTTACCGGCGCTCGGAGGGCGGGCCACACGCTTTTCCGCACCACCCCCGAAGAGCCCGGGGAGAAGAATCAGAGGAAGGGGCAGCACATGCCGGTCGTGCCGGTCAACGGAATACGTCTGAACTACGAGGACACCGGAGAGGGGGAGCCGGTGGTGATGATCCAGGGAACCGGTGGCGGACGCACCGCCTGGCAACTCCACCAGGTCCCGGCCCTCACCGCCGCGGGATTCCGGGTGATCACCTTCGACAACCGCGGAATACCGCCCACCTCGGAATGCCCGGAGGGTTTCACGCTGCAGGACATGGTCGGCGATGTCGCCGGACTCGTCGAACGCCTCGGCATCGGTCCCGTCCGTGTCGTCGGCACGTCGATGGGCGCCTTCGTCGCCCAGGAGCTGTCCCTCGCCCGGCCCGACCTGGTCCGGCAGACCGTCCTCATGGCCACCCGCGGGCGGACCGACGCGCTGCGCGCCGCGCTCACCCGCGCGGAGACCGAACTGCACGACTCCGGGGTGACCCTGCCGGCCCGCTACTCCGCCGTGCTGCGCGCCCTGAAGTTCCTGTCGCCGCGGACCCTCGACGACGAGCGGGAACTGGCCGACTGGCTCGACCTGTTCGAGCTGGCTCCGCCCGCGGGTCCCGGCCTGCGGGCACAGATGGAGGTGAGCCGGCTGGAGAACCGGCTCGCCGCGTACCGGGGGATCCGCGTGCCGTGCCAGGTGATCGCCTTCGCCGACGACCTGGTCACCCCGCCGCACCTGGGCCGGGAGGTCGCCGACGCGATCCCGGGCGCCGTGTTCGAGGTGATAGAGGGCTGCGGGCACTACGGCTACCTGGAGGATCCGGCCGCGGTGAACAAGGCGATGGTGCAGTTCTTCACCGGCCCGACGGCCGGCTGACGACGGCCCGCCCGCGGCGACTTGAGCCCCGCGGCGGCTCGTCCCCGGCGGCGGACCGACTGCCGGGCGACCGGGGCGGCCGGCGGGCAGATGCGCAAACGCCTTCGTCCGGGCCGCTGTTCGCGGTCCGGACGAAGGTGAGGAGGGGGAGAGAGGAGGGAGAGGTGCCCGACGGGGGATGGCAGGCACTTCCCCCTCCTCGTCGGAGGGGCCGGCCTACCTCTGGTAGGGGTCGGGCCGGCCGTCGTGGCCCTGCTGCCCCGGCTGCGTCCACCCCGGCGTCGGGGCGTACGGGTCCTGGGAGGCGTACGGGTCCTGAGGGGCGTAGGAGTCCTGAGGCGCGTAGGGCTGCTGGGGTGCGTAGGAGTTCTGCGGGTTGTACGCCTGCTCCCGCTGGTGCCCGGGCTCCTGGGCGTAACCCTGGCCCCGACTCTGGCCCTGACCCTGTGCGTACCGCGTGGCGCCGGCCGGTACCGGCTGCGGGAGGCGCAGCTGCCGGGTGTCGTCGGCGCCGGCCGCGTGCTGGGCGCGGCGGGCGCCGGAGAGGCCGCCCGGCCACCAGTTCCACTTGCCGAGGGCGGTCATCAGGGCCGGCAGCACGAAGATGCGGATGATCACGGCGTCGAGCAGGATCGCCGCCGCCAGGCCGACGCCCAGCTGCTTGAACTCCACCATGCTGAGGGTGCCGAAGATCGCGAACACGGCCACCATGACGATCGCCGCGCTGGTCACGACGCCGGCGGAGCGGGTGATGCCGTCGCGGACGGCGTCACGGACGTTCGCCCCGCTGAGCGCCGCCTCGCGGATCCGGCTCACGACGAACACGTGGTAGTCCATCGACAGGCCGAACAGCACCACGAAGAGGAAGAGCGGCAGCCAGGAGACGACCGCCCCCGAGCTGTGGAAGTCGAGCACGCCCTCGGCCCAGGTGTTCTGGAAGACCGCGACGAGGACACCGAACGAGGCGGCCGCCGACAGCAGGTTCAGGAGGATCGCCGAGAGCGCCACGGCGAGAGAGCGAAAGATGATGGCCATGGTGGCGAAGGTCAGCAGCAGGATGAAGCCGACCACCCACGGCATCCGGTCCTCCAGGTGGCCGGTGAAGTCGACCCCCTGGGCCACCTTGCCGCCGACCGCGCCCTCGGCGTCCTGGACGGGTGCGATCGCCTCGGGCACCCAGGCCCGCAGCAGTGCGAGGGACTCCCGGGCCCCGTCGCTCCTGGGCGAGTGCGGCGTTCCGACGGCGACGGTGTGCACGCGCTTGTCGGCCGAGGCGCGGATCGCGGGCTTCTGGTCGTGGGCGAACAGCTCCTGGCCGTCGGTGCGGTCCAGCAGGGTCTTGAGCGCGGCCTCGACCTCACCGGCCTTCTCGGCGGGGGCCCGCACGGCCACCTGGTGCACGGTGCCCTTGCTGGGGAAGGCGGCGGTCAGCCGGTCCATGGCCTGGACGACCGGGATGTCGCGGGAGAGATCGTCCGAGCCGGGCTGCTTCAGCTTCATGTCGAGAGCGGGCAGGGCGAGGGCGAGCAGGGCGCCGACGGAGACCACGAGGGTGAGCACGGGCCGGACGAGGGCGGGACGGAGCAGCACGGGCCACAGCCGGGACTCGTTGGAGCGCATCGTCAGCCGCCACAGCAGCGGCACCTTCGGCCGGTCGACCCAGCGGCCGAGCTTGGCGAGGAGGGCGGGGAGCACGGTCAGCGAGGCCAGGACGGCGACGGCCACGACGATGATCGAGCCGGTGGCCAGGGAGGCGAAGGTGGCCTCCTGGGCGAGGTAGAGGCCGGCCATGGAGACGATGACGGTGGTGCCGGAGACGACGACGGTGTGTCCGGAGGTCTCGGCGGCGATCTCGATGGCGTCGAGGTGCGAGGCGCCCTTGTGGCGTTCCTCGCGCTCCCGCTTCAGGTAGAAGAGCGAGTAGTCGACGCCGACAGCCATGCCCATGAGCAGGATGACGTTGCTGACCGCGCTGGTCTCGGGCATGACGTGGGAGGCCAGGGTCGACAGACCGATGGCGGCGCCGACGCAGGACATCGCGAGGAGGACCGGCACGCCGGCGGCGATGATCGCGCCGAAGACGACGAGCAGGATCAGCAGGGTCAGCGGAAGGCTGATCAGCTCGGCCTTCTTGAAGTCCTCACCCAGGGTCTCGCCGAGCCCCTTGGCGGTCGAGCCGGTGCCGATCTGGTCGATCCTGATGCCCTCGTGGGCCTTCTGGGTCGCCGCGCTCGCGTCGAGCAGCGGCTGGACGCGGGTGTCGGCGTTCTCCGTGTCGCCCTTCATGGTGACGGGGAGCAGCAGGGCCTTGCCGTTGGGGGAGGGGAAGGCGGTGCCGACGCTCTCCACCTCGGGCAGGGCCTTCATCTTCCCGGTGAGCTCCTCGGCCGCCTTCCGAGCGGTGGCGAGGTCCAGTTTCCCGCCGTTCGCGGCGCTGATGAGGACGTTCTCCTCGGGCTTCTCGGTGAAGTGGCCCGAGGCGGTGATCCGGCCGGCGCGGCCGGACTCGCCCACCCCCGACTCCTCGTCGCTGATCTTGTTCGTGCCGGCGGCCCCGCCCATGAAGAGACACAGCGCGACGAAGACCACCCAGAGCCCGATGGCGGACCACGGATGCGTGGCGCTCCATCGTGCGATCCGTACCGTTGCGGGTTTCTTTCGCACCTTCTGTTTCCTTCCATTGCTGCGGAAACCGCCGGGGCGGCTGCCGTTCTGCGACGAGTAGAACGCTAGTCACGGGAGGAGGGCGTGGACACGAGGTAAACCGCCTGGGTAGCCCCAGTTTTCCGCAGCCCTGGCCCTGTGGTTTCCCGTAACGGGGACCCTGCGGTTTCCCGTAACGCCCTGGAGCAAAATCTTGACCTGAGTAAATCCGGGCGGCTAGCTTCATTTTCTGATTCACCCTTCTGAGCCGCACGGCAAATCGAGTCCGGCGGCAGGAAAATGCCATCCAGTGGCGTTAGTCAAGGGGAAATAATGGAAACTGTTGTCCTGACGCGGCAGCATATTGCCAAGATCGTCAATGAAAAGGGATTCGACGATTTCATGGACCGGATGATCGCCCGCCTGGGCGAGGTCTTCCGGGAGGGCGGCCACGGGGGCATCACCCCGGCCCGCGACGGGTTCGTACGGGGTCCCGGAGACACGGCCATCCTGGAATGGATGCCGCACCACCGGCCCGGTGAGTCGATCACGATCAAGACCGTGGGCTACACGCCGTCCAACCCGGCGGAGTTCCGGCTGCCCACGATCATCGGGACCATGACCAGGTACGACGACGTGACGGGCCGGCTGCTCGCGGTCTGCGACGGCATCCTGCCGACGGCGATCCGTACCGGCGCGGCCTCCGCGATCGCCAGCCGGCTTCTCGCCCGCCCGGACAGCCGGGTCCTCGGGCTCGTCGGTGCGGGTGCGCAGGCGGTGACCCAGGCACACGCCCTGAGCCGGGTGTTCCCGCTGGAGCGGATCGTCGTCCACGACATCGATCCGGAGCACGCGCGCTCCTTCGCCGAGCGGGTGGAGTTCCTCGGGCTCGACGTGAAGGTGGCCACGGTCGCCGAGATCGAGGCCGAGGCCGACATCATCTGCACCGTCACCTCGGTGGCGGTCGGCGACGGCCCGGTGCTGCTCGGCGAGAACCTCCGCCCGCACGTGCACATCAACGCCATCGGCGCGGACCTCATAGGCAAGTTCGAGGTGCCGCGGCACGTGCTGAAGTCGGCGTTCGTCACGGCGGACCACCGCGACCAGTCCCTGCGGGAGGGGGAGGGCCAGCAGCTGGCCGACTCCGACCTGGGGCCGGACCTCATGGAGCTGTGCGCGCGGCCCGCCCTCGCGGCGGACCACCGGGACGGGATCACCGTCTTCGACTCCACCGGCTTCGCGCTGGAGGACCACGTGGCCTTCGACGTCCTGCTCGAACTCGCCGCGGAGGCCGGTCTGGGGGACCACCTCCAGATCGAGCAGCTGCCGGAGGACGCGCTCAACCCGTACGCCTTCGCGTAGGCGTGCCGCGGGCCGTCCCCACCGCCGCGATCGGCGGGGACGGCCCGTTCCGCCCGCTCCCCGGAGCCGTGCCGTCCCTTCCGGATCCTGCCCGGCCGCGTCGCCGCGGGCCCGACGGGCGAGATCCGACAGGGCGGGCCTAGGACTCCAGGTAGCGGAGCACCGCCAGGATCCGCCGGCTGTACCCGGTGGTGTGGGACAGCTCCAGCTTGTCGAAGACCGTGTTGAGGTTCTTCTCCACCGAACTCAGCGAGATGTGCAGCTTCTGCGCGATGGCCGTGTTCGTGTGCCCCTGGGCGAGTGCCTCGAGGACCGTGCGCTCCCGGGGCGTCAGCCGCGCCAGCGGGTCCCCGTGGGTGGTCCGGATGACCAGCTGCCGTACGACCTCCGGGTCGATCGCCGCGCCGCCGGCGTGGATCCGCTCCAGCGCGTCGAGGAACTCCTCGACCTGCGCCACCCGGTCCTTCAGGAGATAGCCGACCCGCTCGGCGTTGGACGCCAGGAGCTTGGCCGCGTAGTTCCGCTCGATGTGCTGCGAGAGCACGAGCACACTGACCTCGGGCCAGCGCTCCCGGATCTCGACGGCCGCCCGCAGCCCCTCGTCCGTGTGCGTCGGAGGCATCCGGATGTCGACGACGACGATGTCCGGCCGCTGCTCCTCGACCTCCTTGAGCAGCGTCACCGCGTCTCCCAGCGCCGCCAGGACCTCGTGGCCCTCCTCGACGAGCAGCCTGACCAGGCCCTCTCGCAGCAGGGTCGAGTCCTCGGCCAGGATTACGCGCATGGAAGCTCCGCGGTGATGGTGGTGGGTCCCCCGAGGGGGCTGTGGATGTGCAGCACGCCGTCGAGCGCGGCCACGCGGCTGCGCAGTCCCGTCAGCCCGCTGCCGGTCTCGTTCGCGCCGCCCGTGCCGTCGTCCTCGACCCGCACCGTGAGCCGCGCCCCGTCGAGGGCCACCCCCACCGAGATCGCCGAGGCCGAGGAGTGCTTGGCCGCGTTCGTCACGGACTCCGACACCACGAAGTACGCGGCGGTCTCCACCGGCCGGGGCAGCGGGGCGTCGACCTCGAACCGGGTCCGCAGCGGAATGCTGCACCGCTCCGCGACGCCGCCGATCGCCTCTTCGAGACCGAGGCTGTCGAGCGCCGACGGGTACACCCGCCAGGCCACCTCGCGCAGTTCGGTCAGCACGCCCTGGGACTCCTCGTGCGCCTGGAGCAGCAGCGCGTCGGCCTGCTCGGGGTTGCGGCCCCGGCGTGCCCGGCCGATCAGCATGGCGAGCGCCACCAGACGCTGCTGGACCCCGTCGTGCAGATCGCGCTCGATGCGCCGGCGTTCGGCGTCGACGGCCTCGACGACCGCGGCCCGGCTGGTGGCGAGTTCGTCGATACGGCGCTGGAGCAGCTCCCGCTCGGAGGGGCCGAAGCACTCCCGGGCGGTACGTGCGTCGAGCGCGGCCAGCGAGTAGAGCCCCTGGACGTCGAGGAAGAGGAGCACGCTGCCGAGCAGGACCTGGGTGAGCAGCTCGTCCCAGCCGAGGGTGCCCCGCACGACGCCGTTGATCAGGAGGCCGGCCAGGACGCCGCCGAAGACGAGCAGTCCGACGACCACTCCGCAGAGCAGTCCCGTGTAGCTGCGGATCGCGAGGTAGCGCAGGATCTTCTGGTCCGAGGCCTTGTAGTGCTCGGGGAAGAGATCGCCGAAGAAGGCGGAGCGCCGGACCCGTTCGAGGGTGACCAGGCGCCGGGCGCCGGCCATCAGGATCTCCAGGGCGCTGGAGCGGGTCCGCGGCCAGAGCAGGAACGGTCCGAGGGCCGCGCCGACGACGAGGAAGTAGAGGGCGCCGACCAGGGCGGTCGCGCAGCCGAGGAGGATCCCCAGTCCGCGACGGGGCCAGGACGGTGTGGTCGTACGGGTCACGGTCTCGTCCTCACCGGCGCCGTTCCCGCCGGAATGCCTCGGCGGTCGGTCGGACGCGGTGCCTGCTAAATCCCCTTGCACGGGGCCCGAGACTAGTGCGCCCGCACAGCCCGGGCAAGATCGCCCGGGCTGTGCGGGAAGCGGTGCCGTACCGGTGGGGCGGGAGCCGAGGGTCACGAGGCGCGCCGGTGCTGGGCCTGGCCGCGGCTGCGGACACGGACCGCCACGTAGGCGACGATGGCGACGACGACCATGACCAGGACGACCTTCGACAGGACACCGACGTAGGTCTCCACGACGTCCCACTGGTCGCCCAGCCAGTATCCGGCCATCACCAGGATGCTGTTCCAGATGAGGCTGCCGAGCGTGGTGAGCATGATGAAGAGAGGCATCGGCATCCGCTCGACGCCGGCGGGCACCGAGATCAGGCTGCGGAAGATCGGCACCATCCTGCCGAGGAAGACGGCCTTCGTCCCGTGCTTGGAGAACCACTCCTCGGTGCGGACCAGGTCGGACGCCTTCACCAGGGGCAGCTTCCCCCAGATCGCGTGCATCCGCTCCCGGCCGAAGAGCACCCCGATCCAGTAGAGCGCCACCGCGCCGACCACCGAACCGAGCGTCGTCCAGAAGAGCGCCGAGGCCAGGCTCAGCACGCCCTGGCCGGCGGCGAAGCCGGTCAGCGGCAGGATGACCTCGCTGGGCAGCGGCGGGAAGAGGTTCTCCAGGGCGATGGCGAGACCGGCTCCGGGGCCGCCCATGGTGTCGACGAGGTCGGCGGCCCAACCGGCGACGCCGTCCGCGGGCTGCTGGGCGAGCGCCATGGTGGTGAGGTTCATCAGGGACTCCAAGCTGGCGGGGACGGTGGGGGCGGGCGCCCCGTTCTTCTTCCTCAAAGTTAGAAAACGCTGCTCAGCGCCGGTATGAGGGTTGCCGTCCACCCCGGTGGTGTTCTCCGCACGTCCGACCCTGCGGTTTTCCGCAGGGTCGGACGTGCGGGGAACCGCCGGCGGGACGTCCCCGCCGGGCGACCCGCCGGACGACCTGTAGGGGGAGCGGGTTCGGAGGCGGAGGGGCGGACACGGCGGACGGCCGGACACGGCGGAGAGGCGGACGGGCGGACACGGGGGCGCGCCGACGGCCGCGTTCGGGGGCGGATCGACGGCCGCGCTGACCCGTTCCTGCCAGGTCCCCGGGAATCCCTGTTCCTTTCCGCGGGCCCGGGTCTACGTTGAATCCCGTTCGAGCGAATCACCGCCCGGACATTTTCCAGGTCCGTCGACAACAGGAGGTCTGTCATGGAGAAGGAGATCGAGACCGGTCAGGTCTACGAGGTTCCCGAGCTCTCCGAGCTGGGCGACTACGACGAGCTCACCCGAGGCGTCGGCTTCCCGCTGGCCGACTTCTTCATTCACTTCGACTGATCCCCGCAGGGGTTCGTTGTTGACCGAATGAATTAGTTGATGCCATGCGGCGGCGGAATGCGGGGTTTCCCCTCGCATTCCGCCCTGCCGCCGCCCTGCCGGAATCGCGGAGGAAACATGCTGGAGAACCCGGCCCTTTCCGGGCCCTGGTTCGTCGCCCTGCCCGACAGCGCGTCCGCGCTCCCGGTGGCGCGGCGGCTGCGCGACCGTATCGGATTCACCCTCACCCACGCGTCGGGACGGCCCTGGGTCGTCGGCAACGCCCCCGACGGGGCCACCGGGACCGCCGTCGCCGCCCGGCACGGCGCCACCGCGCTCCTCGTCACCGGCACACACGCCCTCACCGCCGGCGAACTCGCCGACTGGGCACGGCGCGTGCGCACCACGGCCGACCTCGACGCCCTCGCCGCCTCCCTCACCGGCAGCGCCCACCTCGTGGCGAGCGTCGACGGCCAGGTCCGCGTCCAGGGCACCGCCTCGGGTGTCCGCAGGGTCTTCACCGCCACCCTCGCGGGTACGACCCTCGCCGCCGACCGGGCCGATCTGCTCGCCGCCCTCACCGACGCGCCGCTCGACCCGGTGCGGCTCACCGCCCGGCTGCTCGCCATGACCCCGTCCTCGCTCACCGAACCGGTCTGGTCCGGGGTCGACCTGGTGCCGCCGGACGCCTGTCTGCTGATCGCCGCCGACGGCACGGCCCGCACCCGGACGTGGTGGCTGCCGCCGGCCCAGGAACTGGACCGTACGCAGGGCGGCCCCGTGCTCGCCCGGGCCCTCGCCGACGCGGTCGCCGTCCGGGTGCGCGAGCACGCGGTCGTCGGCTCCGACCTCTCGGGCGGCCTCGACTCCACCCCGCTCAGCTTCCTCGCCGCCGAGGCCACCGGCCGCGCGGCGGGCTCCCTCGTCACCGTCCGGATCGGGGTGGCCGACCCCACCCACGACGACCACATCTGGGCCGCCAAGGCACAGGACCTGCTCGACGGCGACCACATCACCCACACCGTCTTCGGACCGGGCGAACTCCCCGACATGTTCGAGGACGTGGCCCGGCCGGTCACGGGTCTCGACGAACCGACCCGCTGGATACGGCCGGTGGCCAGGCTCCGCGAGACCGCCCGCCGCCTCGCCGCGGTCGGCGCCAGTGTCCATCTCACCGGCCACGGCGGCGACGAGGTCCTCGCCGTCAAGCCCAGCTATCTGCACGACCTGACCCGCCGCCGCCCCGCCCTCGCCCGCGAACACCTCGCCGGCATGCGGGCCCTGCGCCGCTGGTCGACGACCGCGACCCTGCGGGCACTCGCCGACCGCCGCCCGTACGGCAGCTGGCTCACGGCCGAGGCCGACGCCCTCACCAACTCCTTCCCGCCCCCCAACCAGCCGCTGTTCGGCTGGGAGTACCCGCTGAGGCTGCCGCCGTGGGTCACCGGCGACGCGGCCGTCGGCCTCTCCGACGAGATGCGCCGCCGCGCGCGGGACGCCCGGCCGTACGCCCCCACCCGCGCCGCCCACACCACCGTCGACCTGGCCCGCCAGCTCGGCGCCGCGGTCCGGCTCGCCGAGACCGTGACCGCCGGCGCCGGCGCGGTCCTCCAGGCCCCGTACCTGGACGACCGGGTCCTGGAGGCCTGCCTCGCGGTACGGCCCGAGGAGCGCAGCTCCCCGTGGACGTACAAGCCGCTCATGGTCGAGGCGATGCGCGGCACCATGCCCGAGGGCTCCCTCAAGCGGGCCACCAAGGGCGAGTTCTCCGACGACTTCTTCCGCGGCCAGCAGCGGCACCGGGGCCAGATCGCCGAACTCTTCGACGAGCCGCTGCTCGCCGGGCTCGGACTGATCGACACGGCGACCCTCCGCCACATGGCCCTCGCGGCCTACCCGCCGGGACTCCCCTGGGGCGCGCTCGACGCCACGATGGCCGTGGAGAACTGGTTGCGGGCCAGGTCGAGCTGGAACCTTCCGCCGGCGGAGGAGACCGTACGGATCACGCCGGCCGCACCCGCCACGCCGGCCGCCACTCGGCCCGCACCCGCCACGCCGGCCGCCACTCGGCCCGCCCCCGTGAACCCGACCGCTGCCGCAACCCGCCCGACCGTGCCGGCCGTCCCGACCGTGCCTGCCGAGCCGACCCAGGAGGAGAACCACCGTGTCCCTCAGCCTCGCTGACGGAGTGTCGATCGCCGAGACCGACGACGGCGCCGTCCTCCTCGACGAACGGACCGGCCGCTACTGGCGGCTCAACGGCTCCGGCGCGCGCCTCCTCCGGTCGCTGCTCGCCGGCCGGGACACCCGGCAGGCCGCCCTCGACGCGGCCGCCGGGGCCACCGTCCCCGCCGACCGGGCCGCCCGGGACGCCGCCGGGCTCGTGGACAAGCTGCGCGGCGCCGGACTGGTGACGGCATGAGCTCGCCCGTCGCCATCGTCGACCGCCCGAGGCTCGCCGTGCACCGGCGTCCTCTGCCGTGGCTCGCCGTGGCCGCCGCCCGGCTCCTGATGCGTCAGCCGCCCGCCCGCATCCGTACCGTCCTCGAACTCCTGCGCAGGGGCGCCCGCCCCGCCACCACCGAGGAGGCGGCGCGCAGCCGCGCCGAGGTCGTCGCCGTCAGCGTCAGCTGCGCCGGGGAGGGCTGCGTCCAGCGCTCCCTCGCCACCACTCTGCTCTGCCGGCTCCGTGGCCACTGGCCCACCTGGTGCTCCGGCGTCCGCGTCGTGCCCTTCCTCGCCCACGCCTGGGTCGAGGTCGACGACGAGCCCGTCGACGAGCCGTACCCGCGCGGCTACCACACCACCCTGATCCGCGTACCTCCCCGGGAGAGGTCATGAAGACGACGGAACTCACCGACTTCGGTCTGGGACTGCGCGTCGACGGCTTCACCCCCGCGAGGGGACCGGAGACCCTGCGCACCCTGCTCTGGGAGTACGGGGTGCTCCATCTGACCGGATTCCCGCGCGACCCCGAGGCCCTCACCGCCCTCGCCCGCCTCTTCGGCGAACCCCGCACGGTCTTCCCCGCCGAACACCGGATGCCCGGACAGACCCACGTACGGCTCCAGTCCAATGTGCGGGGACTCGGCGCCAACGCCGGCGGGCAGTACTGGCACGCCGACGGCTCCTTCGCCCCCGACACACCCCTGGTCACCGTGCTGACCTGTGACGAGGCACCGGAGGCCGAGGGCGAGACGCTGTTCGCCGACCTCCGCGCCGGATACACGGCGCTCCCCGGCGACCTGCGCGACGAGGTCGACGGCCTCGACGGCGGCTTCCCCTGCCGGCGGATCGCCGAAGAGGACATGCGGCGCGCCACCGCGATGCGGACCGTCAGCCTGTCCGAGGCCGAACGGAGCCGCCAGCTCGCCGAGCTCAGGGACTTCGTCCGCCCCCTCGTCACCACCCATCACACCACCGGCCGCCGCGCCCTCGTCCTCAACGAGCACTGGCTCAGGGAGATCCCGGGCCGCACGCCGGAGGAGGGCAGGCGCCTGCTCGGCCGCCTCTACGAGACGGTGACCCGGCCCGCCCGCGTCCTGCGGCACCACTGGAGCGTCGGCGACGTGCTGGTCTGGGACAACGCCTCCGTCCTGCACAAGGCGGTCCCGGCGGCTCCCGGCCTGCGCAAGATCACGCGCCGGATCACCACCGCCGTCCCCGTGGCGGAACCGCCGTGGCCGGCGGAGCCGACGGGAGAGCCGGCGCCCGGACGGACGACCGGGGGCACGGCGCGGCGCACGGCCGAGGACACCTCCGAGCACCGTGGGGCACGGACCGCGGCTCCGGACCGCGACCGCGCCGCCCTCGCCACCACCCCCTGAACGGCGACGACGGTCACCCCCTTGACCGACGTCGTCCCGACCGCCGGGGTCTTCGCCGCAGCGCCGCCCGCGCACACCCCCCACAGCGGCGAAGACCCCGAAGGTCTTCCCTCCGCCCCGTCCGAACCGGCCCGGCAGGCCCACGACCCCCGGGGAACCCACCGTGTCCCATGTCTCCGCCACCGAGTCCGCCACCGCCTCCGACGCGTTCCGCGCCACGACGTCCGTCGCCGAGTCCGTCGCCGCGTTCGGAACCCTCCTGGACGGCTCCGACCCGGCGTCCGGCCCGTTCGGCGCCGCCGCCAACGCCGAGCTCGACCGGCGCGAGGACTTCCCGGCGGAAGCCTGTGCCGCGCTCGACGCCCTCGGGCTGCCCGCCCACTACGTCGACGTCCGGCACGGCGGACGGCTCCGCGCCATGCCCGAACTCGTCGGCCTCCAGCGGGCCGTGGCCCGCCGCGACCTCACCGTGGCCGTCGCCCACGGCAAGACCTTCCTCGGCGCGGCCCCCGTCTGGCTCGCGGGCCGCCCCGACCAGGCCGCCCGGCTCGCCGAGTCCGTCCGCCGCGGCGCCGTCGTCTCCTGGGCCCTGACCGAACGCGACCACGGCGGAGACCTCCTCGCGGGCGGGCTCACCGCCCGGCCCGTCCCCGGCGGCGGCTGGCGCCTCGACGGCGAGAAGTGGCTGATCAACAACGCCGGCCGGAGCCGGTACGTCTGCCTCCTCGCCCGCACGCGGGAGAGCGGCGGACCCCGCGGCTTCAGCGTGTTCCTCGTCGACAAGACCCGTCTCGCCCCCGGCTCGTACCGTGTCCTGCCCAAGGTCCGTACCCACGGCATCCGGGGCGCCGACATCAGCGGCATCGCCTTCGACGGGGCGGTGATCGACGACGACGCCCTCGTCGGGGAGGCCGGCACCGGACTCGACACCGTCCTGCGGACGCTCCAGCTCACCCGCGTCCTGTGCACGGCGCTCTCGCTCGGCGCCCTCGACCACGCGCTCGACGTCGCCGTCCCGTACGCCCGGGGCCGCAACCTCTACGGCCGCGATCTCGCCACCCTGCCCCGGGTCCGCCGCACCCTGGGCGAGGCGGCGGCGGCGCTCGACGTGGCCGAGACGGTGGTGGACGTCGCCGCCCGCGCGATCCACACGCTCACCCCGGAACTCGCCCTCGTCTCCGCCGTCACCAAGGCCCTGGTCCCGAACCTCGTCCAGGACACCCTGGACCGGATCACCGAACTCCTCGGCGTACGGGGCTTCCTGAGCGAGGGATACCTGGACGGCTCCTTCGCCAAGCTGGAACGCGACCACCGGATCGTCGCCGTCTTCGACGGCAGCACCGCCGTCACCCGCAACCTCACCGCCGACCACTTCCCGTCCCTGGCCCGCGCCTGGCGCGCCGGCCGTGCGAACCCGGCGGCCCTCCCCGCCACCGTCACGGGCGCCCTGCCTCCCTTCGCCCCGGAGCGGCTCCGGCTCCTGTCCGCGGGCAGCACGGTCGTCGAACTCCTCCCGGAGGCGGCCGGCGAGGTCCGCCGCGCGGCCAGGCACGGAATGCTCCCCAGGGAGACGGCCAGGATGGCGGCGGAACTGGAAGCGGTGACCCGGGCGGTGCACCGGACCATGGAGTCCCTCGACCGCACCCCGAGAGACGTCCCCCAGACCGCCTTCGACCTGGCCGAACGCTACGAACTCTGCTTCGCGGGAGCGGCCGTCCTGCACCGCTGGACGGCCGGCCCCCGCACCGCGGACGCCGGCCTCCGGCTCCGCGCGGGTCTCGCCCTGGTCCTGGGCCGACTGGGCCTGCCCATCGACGAACGCCGGGCGGAGGCCCACGACCGCCTGGCCGACGGCCTGCTGGGACCGGCCCACCACTCACTGACCCTGCCCTCGCCCCGAAAGCAGGAGGGCGCGCGATGAGCACGACGACACGAGACACGGGCGCACCGCCCCTCTCACCGCCCTCGCCTCCTCCACCGTCCGGGCCCGCCCGGCTCGGCGCCCTCGACGCGCTGCTCGGCGACCCCGACGACCCGGGGAACCCGGTCGGCCGGGCCGCCGTCCTCGACGCCGACGAGCGCGGCGAGATGCTCGCCGCGGGCGAGGACGCCCTGCACGCGTACGGCCTGCACGCCGAGTTCGTCCCCGCCGGACTCGGCGGCCGGCTCACCCGCCTCGACCATCTGGTCGAGGTGATGCGCGCCGTCTACCGCCGGGACCCCTGTCTCGGACTCGGCCACGGCGCCGCCTCGTTCATCGCCGCCGTCAACATCTGGACCGCCGGCGACGAGCGACAGCGCGCGGAGGCGGCGCGGCTGCTCCGCGGCGGCGGCCGGATAGCCGTCGGCTACCACGAGCTCGCCCACGGCAACGACATGGCCCGTACGGAGTTCACCGCCCTGCCCCGGGGCGACCGGCTCGTCCTCGACGGGCGCAAGGAGGTCATCACCAACGCCCGGCGCGCGGACGCCCTGGTCCTCCTCGCCCGCACCTCCACCGCCCCCGGCAGCCGCAGCCACTCCCAGGTGTACGTCCCGGTCGCGGACGTCCCCGCCGGTCGGCTGACCCATCTGCCCCGCTACCGGACCACCGGCATGCGGGGGGTCCAGCTGGGCGGCCTGCGGTTCGACTCCTGCCCGCTGCCCGCCACGAGCGTCCTGGGCGGGACACCGGGCCGCGGCCTGGAGACCGCGCTGCGCTCCTTCCAGATCACCCGCACCACTCTCGTGTCGATGTCCGTCGGCATCGTGGACACCGCCCTCGACACGACGCTGCGGCATGTGCGGAACCGCCGGCTGTACGGCAGGACCGCGGCCGACCTGCCACACGTGCGGTCCGTCCTCACCGGCGTCTACGTCGACCTCCTCACCGCCGACTCCCTCGCGACCGTCGCCACCCGCGCCCTGCACCTGCTGCCGGGCGAGACGGCGATCCACGCGCAGGCGGTCAAGTACGTGGTGTCGGGGATCCTGATGGAGGCGATGAACCGGCTGTCCGGAGTGCTCGGCGCCCACTTCTACCTGCGGGAAGGCCCCAGCGCCCTCTTCCAGAAGCTGCTGCGGGACATCCAGCCCGTCGGCTTCGGGCACGCCGCCCGCGCGGCCTGCCAGGTCTCGCTGCTGCCCCAACTGCCGCTGCTGGCGCGGCGGGCCTGGCGGGAGCACCGGACACCGCCGGCCGCGCTGTTCGCGGCGGGGGAGGACCTGCCGCCGCTGGACTTCGGGGCCCTGGCGCTGAGCGCCGGAGGCCGCGAGAGCCTCAGCACCTCGATCGCCGCCGGTCTCGACGGGCTGCCGGACGGCGCGGGAACCGCGTACGGCCTGCTGCGCGCCCACGCCGAGCGCTTCGCACGCGAACCCGTGCGGCTGGCCGAGGCGTGCGCGGCGCTGGACCCCGGCGACCTGTCGGTGGCGGCGAGCCCGTACGCGTACGAGCTGACGACCCGGTACACCACGCTCCTGACCGCAGCCGCCTGTCTCGGGACCTGGTCGTGGGCGCGCCGCACCGGCGTCCCGGAGCTCTCGGAACCGGACTGGGCGGCGGCGGCGCTCCACCGCCTGAGCACTCCGCGCGGCGCGGCGGCCCGCGCCCTGCCGCGCCCGCTGGAGGACGCGCTGTGGGAGCGGCTCGTCGAGCGCCACCGGACCGGCGGCGGGTACACCCTCCTGCCGCGCGCCTCCCGACACTCCGCCGACGCAGAAGGACGAAACCCGTGAGCCACAGCCGAACAGTCATCGAGCACGGCACCGAGCAGGAGCCGACGGCCACCCGGGCCTGGCTCGCCGCCCGGGTGGCCGAACACCTCCGGATGTCCCCGGCGGACCTGTCCCCGGACACCCCGCTGAGCGAGTACGGCCTGGACTCGGTCTACGCCCTCTCGGTGGCGGCGGACCTGGAGGACCGGCTGGGCGTCACGGTCGACCCCACGGTCCTGTGGGACAACCCGACCCTGAACGCCCTGTGCACCGCGGTGGAACGCCCCGCCCCGACGGCACCCGCCTCGACCGGTCTCGCCCCGACCGCACCCGCCCCGGCCGAGACCGTGTCCCCGGACCCGGCCCCCGCGACCACCCGGCAGGACCCGGCCGGACCGACGGGGCAGGCCGGACCGACGGGGCAGGCCGGACTGACCGGCGCCGCCACCGCCGTCGGCCTCGCCCGGCTGGGCCTCGTCGACGCCGCCGACCCGGCCGCCGGCCCCGCCCCGTCCCACGCCGACGTCCGGGCGGCCGTCCGGTGACCCCCGAGACCTCACCCGCCCCCGCGCCCCCGACCTCGACCCGGGCCCGGGGGCGCCCCCGGCACCTCGCCGCCGCGCAGTACGGGATCTGGGAGAGCCAGCGGCACGCCCCCGCGGTCCCGCTCCACGAGTGCGGGGTCGCGCTCACCCTCATCGGTGCCCTCGACCGGCTCGCCCTGCACCGCGCCGTGGCACGCGCGCTCGGCGAGACGGAGACGCTCCGGACCCGCTTCCACATGACGCCCCACGGGCCCCGCCGCGCCCTCGTGCCGCCGCCCCTGCCCGTGCTCACCGTCACCGATCTCCGCCACGAGGCGGATCCGGAGACCGTCGCCGACGCGCGGATACGGGCGGACCTGGCCACGGTGACCGACCTCGCCCGGCAGGACCCCTGCGCGCACGAACTGTTCCTGCTCGGGCCCGAGCGGGCCCTGCTGTACTTCCGCTACCACCACATCGTTCTGGACGGCTTCGGCCAGTACCTCTATCTGCGGCGGCTCGCCGAGCTGTACGAGGCCTTCGAGAGCGGCCGGGCCCCGACGGCCCCCGCCGCCGTACCCCTCGAACGGCTCGCCGCCGACGAGGCGGCCTATCTCCGTTCGCCGCAGTACGCGGAGGACGCCGCCTACTGGCACGCCGAGCGGTCCTCCACCGCCCCACCCGACGGTTCCGACGGGCCCGACAGCCCTGGACGCCCGGCCGCCGCAGGCGCCCCCGGCACCCCTCGTCACCCGGTCGCCGCCGACGGCCACGTCGCGCCTCCGGGCCCCGCCGTCTCCCGGACCGCCGTCCTGACGCCCCACCGGCTCGGCACCCTTCTCGCCGCGGGCCGGGGCGAGGGCCCCGCGCCCGTCGGCCACGAGGCGGCCACCCTGATCGCCGCCACCGCGGTCTGGTCGTACGACCGGCACGGCGGCCGTACCGGGATCGTCGTCAACCTGCCCGTGACGGCCCGCCGTTCACGCGCGGAGCTCGACACACCCGCCCAGCTCGCCAACGAACTGCCCCTCCGGCTCGCCGTCGACCCCGACGCCAGCTTCGCCGCACTCGTACGGCACACCGGGGTGAAGGTCCGCGAGGCACTGCGCCATCAGCGCCACCGGGCCGTCGGACCCTCGCCCCGTACGGCGGAACCGGTCGCGACGCCGCCCGCGCCGCAGGTCAACGTCATGACCTTCGGAGCGCTGTCGCGCTTCGGCTCCTGCCGTGCGACCTGCCGCCCGTACCCGGTGGGGCTCGTCGCGGACATCGACCTCAACGTCTACCGCGAGCTCCCCGCCCCGAACGAGGGGAGCGAGAGGGAGGAGGTGCGGACCGGCCCCGGCCACCTCCCCCCGCACGGACTGCGCCTCGAGTTCCGCGCGAACTCCCACCGGCACCGCCCCGACGACGTCTCCCGCCACCGGAGGCGGTTCCTCGAACTGCTCGACGCCGTCGCCGGACGGTCCGACCTCCCCCTGGCCAGGCACCTGTGATCGGAACCCTTCTGCCGGCCCCCGTGTCCGTGGCCGAGGCCTTCGAGGACCCGCCCGGACTGACCCTCATCGGCCTGGAACGCGAGGCGGTCCGCACCGCCGCGCCCAAACGCCTGGCCGAGTTCACCACAGCCCGCTGGTGCGCCCGCCGCGCGCTCGCGGGCCTCGGGATGCCGCCCGTCCCCATCCCTCGGGGGCGGCGCGGCGCACCCGTGTGGCCGCCCGGCATCGTCGGCAGCATGACCCACCACGACGGCTACCGCGCCGCCGCCGTCGCACGGCAGGCCGACGCCCGTTCCCTGGGCATCGACGCCGAACCCCATCTGCCCCTTCCGGACGGGGTGCTGGAGCTGATCGCGCTGCCGGCCGAGCTGCGCCGGATCGCCGAGCTGTCCGGCCGGCACCCCCTGGTCCACTGGGACCGGCTGTTGTTCAGCATGAAGGAGTCGGTCTACAAGGCCTGGTTCCCCCTCACGTACCGGTGGCTGGGGCACGAGGAGGCCGACATCGTCATGGACCCGGCCGGCACGTTCACGGCGCACCTGTTCGCCTCCCATCCCCGGGTTCCTCCCGAGGGGTTCACGGGACGCTGGACGGTGGACAGGGGGCTTGTCGTCACGTCGATCCTGGTGCCGCCGTACCCGACGCCGTCGGGAGGAGCGCCGAGGTGAGAGGACCGCGCAAGTGGGGGAACCCGTATGAGATCTTCATGTGCGCGGTGTGTTCACTGACCTGTCCCGGCGCCGGAAGCCTGCCGATACTTTCAGGAGACATCCGTCTCGACCGGGAAGGCCCCATTGAGCGACACGGATGAGCATCAGGTGGTGCACCTCTGGTCGTTGGACGAGGACGTGGTTCTCGTCGGGGGAGACGACGACTTCGAGACCGTCCTCAGCGGTCGGTGGGGTGCCCAGCGGCTCAAGACCGACGGCCTCGTACGAGAGGCCCTGCGCCGTATGCAGCTGGGGCCGGTGCGCCTGACCAATGTGGGTCAGGCGCCCGGCACCGGCGCTCCCGGCTGCCTGATCCTGCTCCCCGTCCTGCGGGAGGTCGCGCACCTGGTGGTGCGGACCATCGCCATGGACGATCTGCTGGGCCCGCTCCTCTCGGCGCATCCGCTCAGCAGGGACGCGGTGTTCCGCCTCGGCGCGGTGCCGGCCGACCGCCGCTTCCGGCTGGTGGTCGGCACCTCGCTGGTGCTGCGCGCGGACGGCCTGGTGATGGAGGTGCGCGACAGCGCGTACCGGGTGGTGGTGCACCGCCCGGAGGCGGTGTGGATCGTGGGCATGCTGACCCGGCCGTGCCGGGCGGAGGAGGCGGTGGCCGCGCTGCCGCTGCCGGCGGGCGTCACCCGCGGGGTCATCGGCTACCTCCTGGCGGCGGGCATGGCGGTCCCGGTGGATCCCCCGCACGGGGTCATGGTGGACCCTCCGCCCGGGGTCCCGGTGGACCTAGCGCCCGGGTTCCCGGTGGACCTCGCGCCCGGGGTCCCGGTGGACCCCGCGCCGGGGTTCCCCGCGGACCCCGCGCCGGGGTTCCCCGCGGACCCCTCGCCCGGGTTCCCCGCGGACCGCTCGCCCGGGGTCACGGTGGCCCCCCTGCCGGGGCCCACGGTGGATTCCCCGCCCGGATTCCCGGTGGACCTTCCGCCCGGGGTCCCCGTGGACCCCCTGCGCGTCGTCCCACCGCCCGACGCGCCCGCACCCCCGCGGTACGGCCCGTCCGGATCGTCCGGTCCGCCGGCGCTCCCGGCACCCGACGTCTCCTAGCCCTCGGCTACACCAGCCAGCCGGCCTCCCGCGCGGTGCGGATCGCGTCCACCCGGTTGCGTGCGTTGAGCTTGGAGACGATGGTCGTGAGGTAGTTCCGTACGGTGCCCAGGGAGAGCCGCAGCACCTTGGCGATCTCCGCCGGGTCGCGGCCCTCGGCCGCCAGTTGCAGGACCTCCGTCTCCCGTTCGGTGAGCGGGGTCTCCTCGCTGTTCCAGGTGTCGAGGGCCAGCTGCGGGTCGATCACCCGCTGGCCGGCGGCCACCCGCCGTATCGCACTGGCCAGTTCACCCGGTGGCGCGTCCTTGAGGAGATATCCGGACACCTGCGCCATGAGGGCCCGGCGCAGTGTTCCGGGGCGTCCGAGGTTGGTCAGGATCAGGATGCGGCACTCCGGCATCCGTTCCCTCAGTCTCGCCGCCGCGCTGAGGCCGTCGAGTCCGGGCAGGTCGATGTCGATCACGGCGACGTCGGGGCGGTGTTCGAGCGCGGCCTGGACGATCTCGTCGCCGCGCGCGACCTCGCAGACGACGGTGAGGTCGTCCTGGAGGCTCAGCAGCGCCACCAGCGCCCCGCGCACCATGTGCATGTCCTCGGCCAGCAGAATGCGGATGTCCATGGCGGTAACTCCTCTGGGCCTTGTGGGCCCGTGATGACGGCGCGGAGGATCTCCGCTGATGGGGGGATACGAAGGATCAGGCGGCCGGGCCGGTACACGGCAGCGTCGACGGCTCCTCGGCCCGAGGCCGGCGGAAGGCGTCCTCGCTCGCCTCGCGGGGGGCCGGGACGAAGGCGACGGGAGCCTCGGCGGTGAGCCGGAACGTTCCGTCGGACCCGTGGGCGATGGTGAGCCGACCGGAGACGGAGCGCAGTCGCATCGCCAGGTTCTGCAGCCCCGCGCCGCTGTCCTGAGAGGTGTCGCGGTAGACCGCGGCCACACCGTCGTTCGTGACGACCAGCCGCACCCGCCCGCAGTCCTGGACCGCCTCGATGGAGCACTCCGTGGCGCGCGAGTGGCGCAGCATGTTGGTGATGGCCTCGCGGAGCACGGCGGCGAGGACGGTGTTGACCTCGGGGCCCAGCTCGTCGAGCCGGACCTCGGTGCTCACCTTCACGTCGGTCGCCTCCAGGAGGCCGGTGACCGAGGCGAGTTCGCTCTGCAGCGACATGTCGCGCAGACCGCGCGAGACGCGCCGCACGTCGGCGAGGGACTGCCGGGAGAGGGCGAGGACGTCCTCGATCTCCGCCTTGGCGCGCTGCGGCTGGGTGAGGACGAGCCGGTGGATGAGCTCGCTCTTGAGAGTGATGGCGGAGAGGCTGTAGCCCAGCAGATCGTGGAGGTTGCGCGAGATCCGCAGCCGCTCCTTCGTCACCGCCATCCGGGCGAGCTCGTTCTTGGTCTCGTGCAACTGGCGTACCAGTGCGGCCAGTCGGGAGAGCCCGTAGACCACGAGCCCGGTCAGCAGGGTCGACTGGAAGAGATAGATGCTGTCGATCAGCGGCCGTCCGTCGATCGCGGGCGGCGCCAGCATGCTGAGTCCGACGGCTCCGTACATCGGCCAGGCGATCCGAGGGGGGAGCAGGAGCAGCAGGGAGCCGGCGAGGAAGCCCGCCATGGCGCCCCACTGGGACTCGAAGACCATCACCGGCAGATAGGTGAGGAGGGCCTGGAGGCTCAGGGTGATCCGTTTGCGGACGGGGGACACCAGGTCGGCCCCCGGGCGGGAGTGCTGGAGCTGGAGCACGAAGATGGCGACCAGGCACAGCAGGCAGACGCCCATCGGTAACGGCCCGAGCGAGGTCCCGGCGATGTTCAGCGCGGTGATGCCGAGGTAGCTCAGGAGCGCCGACGTCAGGATCACCGTCGCGAATCTCGGGGCGATCGGAATGTGCTGGGCCCCCGCCCCCTCCGGTCTCTCCTCACGGTCCCGTCGACCGGTGACGTCGTCATGGCTGAGCTCATCGGGAACTGGCATCGTCCTCGCGGCCTCTTCTGTTCGCACCCCTGTGCACACTCGTGTCGCACCCCTACACACTCGTGTTCGATCATAAGCCTCGTTGGTGAATTATGAGTGGAGCGTTTTGTGTTGATGGATGTCTCACGTGGTACCGGCGGATACGGCATGATGCCTCCGTGCGCGCCGAACTGTCCTGCCGGCTGGTGCCGGACACCCTGTGGGATCTGACCGCTCCCCTGCTGCCCCGGTTCTCCAGAAGGCCCCAGGGCGGGGGGACTTCGCCGCTCTCGGAGCGCGCCGTCTTCACCGCCGTCGTCTACGTCCTGACCAGCGGATGCTCATGGCGGCTGCTGCCCGACACCTTCGGGGTGTCGCCCGCCACCGCCCATCGCCGCTTCACCGTCTGGTCGAACTCCGGGCTCTGGCACGCGCTCGACCGGGCGGCCGCGGAGGCGCTCGGCCGGGGGAGCGAGGCGGGCTGGGTGGCCGCGATCGTCGACGCGGCCAACCTCCGCTGCTGCGCCGACGGCTGAGCGGGGCGACGGTGCGGGAGCCTGCCGTCGGCAGGTCCCGCCGACGGCAGGAAGGGGCCGACCCGCGTGCCGGTCGACCCCTTCACCGGTCCGCCCCGCGGACCACGTGAGACAGCCCCTTACACGAACAGCGGTACGGGATTGAGTTCTTCGCGCGACAGAGGAGAACTCAGGCGTCCGAGCGCCACCGGTACGTCGAAGAGCCGCCCCGGCGCGAACCGCGCCCAGAATTGCCGCATCCCGGGAACGATGACCTTCACCACCGGAATGCCGAGGTCCGCTCTCGTCTGGTCGAGGACCAGGAGTTCCATGCCGCGTTCCCGCGTCAGCTCCGTGATCCTGTGAACATCGTCGAGGAGATCGCTGGTCGGGACGTACGTCCAGTCCTCCGGCCGGCGCGGCCGCACCGTCGGATCGGGCGTCAGATAAGGGCGGCCCGCCGCCGTCGCGGTGTGCCACCAGTCGAGCGCCTCGGGATCGTCCACACGGTATCCGGAGTTTTCTCGAGTAACCCCACTCACCGCCGGGAGGAGTTGTCCCATTTCGGTGAGGGCGCGCCGCAGGGCGAGCCGGGGATCGAAGTGGGCGCCGAATCCGAAAATCACGTCTTCGGCGGGCTTGTCCGTACGCCGGGACAGTGCCGCCATTACCGGAATTCCGAAATCCGCGGTGAGGTCGATCACCCATACCGATCGGTTGACCGCACGGTAACCGGCCAGTAATTCCGGTAGGTAATCCCCGGGAAAAGCGGAGAGGTCCACGGCCGGCTGCCGGGTGCGGTTGTACCACCACAGCGCGACCGCGTCCCGCTCCACCAGCTCCAGGAAGCCCTGGACCAGCGCGTCCTCACGCGTACTGCCGGCCGCGTTCCCGTTCGAGTCCGCCCACAACCCGTCGGACCCCGCCTCGGGACCGAAGTACAGCATCGACGTGGGCAGCAGCCGCTGGGTCCGGCCGGTGAGCGACCAGACCGGGGTCCAGTCGGTGGGACGTGCCGGATCGAACCGCTCGGGCACGAACTGGAAGCGCGACCCCCGCGCGTTCCACCGGTCCCGCTCCCGGAACTGCCCCTCGCCGTACAGCTGGCAGTCGTTGGGATGGATCGCCGCCGGGCCCAGCCCGCGCAGCGAGTCCCTGACCACCGGCTCGTCACCCTGCCGGGTCCCGCTGTGCCGCTCCACCGCCTCGCACAGGGCGCTGACCCGCGCCTCGGTCTCGGTCAGCCCCTTCCCTCCGCTGAGGCTCCGCAGCCCCGCCCGCAGCCCCGCGAGGGAGCGCCCCGGCATCGCCAGGTTGTGCCCGGACAGGAAGGTCTGCAGGAAGGCGGGGCTGCCGGGGGCGCGACGGATCTCCTTCACGACCCCCGTCACGGGATCGACGAGATGCCCGTACTTCTCCAGCATCCGCTCCGGGGTCAGCGCCCGGTGCCCGTTGCCGGCCCCGGTCACCTTGGGCCGGGAGACCGGGGTGAAGGGGGCGCGGACCTGCCGCGCCACCAGATCGGGATCCCCGCACGACCGGCACTGCGGGATCCGGGCCACCGGATGGGCGGTCGTCGTCAGCCGTACGGTGTCCAGCGTGCGTACGGTCGACTGCTCCGGACTGCGCAGCCCGCCCAGCCACTTGGCGGCCTCCAGGGCCGCGAGGTGCAGGGCGAGCGCCCGGACCACGGGCAGCGTCGCCGGCGGCAGCGGCACCGGGTCGGGCCGCCCCAGCGAGTGCTGGAGCAGGCCCTCCGACAGCCGGTGACCACGCAGCCGCGAGGCGAGGCAGTGCCAGCAGGGTCCGTCGCCGGGCTGGAACACCGGCCCGATCCAGGGATCCGACCAGCCGATCCGCACCGGGAGCCAGGCCGTCCCCGCCCGCCGGTGCGCCCCGTCCACCTCGGCGAGCCCGGGGGACAGGAAGTCGTCGCAGAGGACGACGGACAGCTCGGCCGGAGCGCTCGCGTCCGTCACCGGGCTGAGCCCGGCACCGCGCAACGCCTGGGCGAACTCGGCGGGTTCCGTGTCCGTCAGGCTCACGACCCGCACCCGGGCCCGGGCGAGGGCGTCCGGCACCCGTCCGCCGTCGAGCCCGAGCAGATCCCAGAACGCCTCGGTCGCCGTGGACGTGGACGCACCGGCCACCGGCCCCGGCCCGGCGGGCCGCACCCGCAGCAGCCCCGCCGACTCGAGCGCCCGCAGCGAGCCGAGGACCTCTTCCGCGGGCAGGACGCGCGAGGCCTCGCGCAGAACGCCCGCCGTACTTCTTGTGCCGTCGAGCAGCGGCGCCAGTACCTCGGCGTGCTCCCCTCGCAGCGTCGTCAGCCCCCGCTGGGACACCAGATACACCGCCTGCCCCGGCACCGTCTCGGGACGCAGATGGCTCTTGAAGCCCACCCGGTCCGCGTCGACGGCGACCGTCGGCAGTTCTTTCCCCCGTGTGACGGTCATGCGCTGAGCCGTGCACCCGACGTCGGGGCGGGGGCGGACTGGGCCGCCATGACACAGATGGTGAACAGTGCCACGGACTGCGGCGCCAGGTTGTCGATGTCCTCGATCACCAGGCCCGCGACACCGGCGCCGGAGACCGGGCCGAAGGAGGTGTCGCCGGCGAGAGTGCGGTTCGTGAGGATGTCGCTCATCGGTAAGGGGTCTCCTAGGTCGAATCGTTCGATCGGCACGGACGTCACGCGGCACGGAGAGCACGGAGTGTGCGATGAGCGTGCGATGACCGTGTGGTGATGCGGTGTCTGCCAAGATTCTGCAAAATGCGGCACGGCGCCGGACAGTGCTGCGGTCACTGCCCGCATGTGAAGCCGTCACGCCCGAACCCTGACTCCCCACCCCGACCTCTCGTACTCGTCCCGCACTCCGACCCCACACCCGGACCCCGGCCGTCCCGCCGCCACCCCCCCGGCCTCGAACGCCCACACCGACACCCGCCCCCGGGTCCTCCCGCCGGCGCCCGCCCTCAGGCCGTACGGAACGCCTGAGGTGCGACGACCCTCCGGCCCGTCCCCACGCCGTTGTTCCCGCGCACGCCGCCCGGTCTGGAGGCCCGGGGGCCGCCGCTCCCGGCACCCGCGGCGCCCCGCGCGTCCCGTGCGGCCGTGAAGGGCAGCACGTTGAGCGGCTGCCCGCCGAGCAGCGCCCTGCCCAGCGGGGTCACCGTGTGCAGGGCGCTGCTGCCCACCCTGCGCGTGGTGATCAGGCCGGTCTCGCGCAGGACGGCCGCGTGGCGGCTCGCCACCCCGGGCGAGACGCCCAGCCGGGCCGCGAGCTCCGAGTTCGTGGAGGTGTCGGTGAGCACCCGCAGCGCCGCCGCCCGGGTCTGCCCCACGAGCGCGCTCAGCGCCCTGACCTCCCCGTCGTCGTCGCCGTCGTCCGCTCCGGCCGCCGCCGGCGTCTCGTTCCACCCCTCCGTCAGCTCCGGGTCGGCGGCGAAGACCAGCACGGTCTGGCCGCTCTCCCGCTCCGGCGCGAGGACCCGGCCGGCCTCACCCGGCAGGAATACGGAGGGCTTGAGGACGAGCCCCCGACCGTTCAGGCGGATGTCCCGGTCGGGCCCGCCCTCCACCTCCAGGACCGGGCCCCGCCAGGAGATCCGCGGGTGCAGCGTCGACAGCAGCCCCTCCACGCCGCCCGCCGCCGCCTCCCGGCAGTGCGCGTGGCAGACGGCCTCCAGCCGTTCCACCATGCGTTCCGCGTACGGGAAGACCCCCGCGCGCCACACGTCGAGGGCCAGCCGCTCCGCCTCCGTGCGCTGCGCCGGCACCCCCCGGTCCCGGTCCGTCGCCTCGAGCAGTCTCAGCAGCGGCACCTCGGCGCCGGGTGTGGCCGGCCGTGGGAGCGCGGCCCGGCTGGTGCCCCGTAGGGAGTTCCGTACCGCGATGCGCCAGCGGGCGTACACGTCGCCGCGTGTCGGCCGTACGAGCAGTCGGGTCGCGAAGACGCCCTCCAGAAGGGGCCCGAGACTGCTCCGCAACCGGACGCGCGCAAGATCGGTCCCGGTGAAGTGAATCCGCTGCATCGATGCCGCCCCGTTCGGTGTCGAGTGAGAACACCTCGACAGTGCGCCGACGACGCCCGTGGGAACAGTGCCTGCGTACCGGAGCCGGTGTGCGTGCGTCACCCGTTCCCACATGAGAATCTCAGGTCGCCGCCCACCGCCGCGGAGCCGGGCGCTCCGGCGGCCGCCGTCCCCACCGGAGCCGCGCGCTCCGCCCCCCGGCCCGGAGCCGGGGCTCCCGTGCCGGGCGGAGGCTCTCCGGGGACCGCCTACCCTTGGACGCATGACGAGCAGCAGCGACCGGAGCACCGCAGTGAGCGTTGACGGCACCAAGACCTATGAGATCCGCACCTACGGGTGCCAGATGAACGTCCACGACTCCGAGCGGCTCTCCGGTCTGCTGGAAGAGGCGGGTTACGTCCAGGCCCCCAAGGGCTCCGACGGGGACGCCGACGTCGTCGTCTTCAACACCTGCGCGGTCCGTGAGAACGCCGACAACAAGCTGTACGGCAACCTCGGCCGGCTCGCCCCGAGGAAGACCACGCGCCCCGGCATGCAGATCGCCGTCGGCGGCTGTCTCGCCCAGAAGGACCGCGACACCATCGTCGAGAAGGCCCCCTGGGTCGACGTGGTCTTCGGCACCCACAACATCGGCAAGCTGCCCGTCCTCCTGGAGCGCGCCCGCGTGCAGGAGGAGGCGCAGATCGAGATCGCCGAGTCGCTCGAGGCCTTCCCGTCGACGCTGCCGACCCGCCGTGAGTCCGCGTACGCCGCCTGGGTCTCGATCTCCGTCGGCTGCAACAACACCTGCACCTTCTGCATCGTCCCGGCCCTGCGCGGCAAGGAGGAGGACCGCCGCCCCGGCGACATCCTCGCCGAGATCGAGGCACTGGTCGCCGAGGGCGTCTCCGAGATCACCCTCCTCGGCCAGAACGTCAACGCGTACGGCTCCGACCTCGGCGACCGCGAGGCCTTCTCCAAGCTGCTCCGCGCCTGCGGACAGATCGAGGGCCTGGAGCGGGTCCGCTTCACCTCGCCGCACCCCCGCGACTTCACCGACGACGTGATCGCGGCGATGGCCGAGACGCCGAACGTCATGCCGCAGCTCCACATGCCGATGCAGTCCGGCTCGGACTCGATCCTCCGGGCGATGCGCCGCTCGTACCGGCAGGAGCGTTTCCTCGGAATCATCGAGAAGGTCCGCGCGGCCATCCCGCACGCCGCCATCTCCACCGACATCATCGTGGGCTTCCCCGGCGAGACCGAGGAGGACTTCGAGCAGACCATGCACGCCGTCCGCGAGGCCCGCTTCGCGAACGCCTTCACCTTCCAGTACTCCAAGCGCCCCGGTACCCCGGCCGCCGACATGGAGAACCAGATCCCCAAGGAGGTCGTGCAGGAGCGCTACATGCGGCTCGTCACCCTCCAGGAGGAGATCTCCTGGGAGGAGAACAAGAAGCAGGTCGGCCGCACGCTGGAGGTCATGGTCGCCGAGGGCGAGGGCCGCAAGGACGGCGCCACGGACCGACTCTCGGGCCGCGCCCCCGACAACCGGCTCGTCCACTTCACCAAGCCCGACGAGGACGTCCGCCCCGGCGACGTCGTGACCGTCGAGATCACCTACGCCGCCCCGCACCACCTGCTCGCCGAGGGCCCCGTCGGCGCGGTACGCCGTACCCGCGCCGGTGACGCCTGGGAGAAGCGCACGACCGCCGCCGCGGCGAAGCCGGCCGGCGTGCTGCTCGGACTCCCGAAGATCGGGGTCCCCGAGCCCCTCCCGGCGGCCGAGGTCCCGGCCTGCGGGACGCACGCGTAGCTCGTACGGAGGTCCGGGGGGACTCACGTGTAGGGGACAGCGGCTCCGTGGGCGGGGCGCAGTAGGCTGCGGATCATGCTTGTCGCCGCAGCCGTCTGCCCCTGCCCGCCGCTTCTCGTGCCCGAGGTCGCGACCGGCGCCGCCCCCGAGCTGGACGCCGCGCGCACGGCCTGCGCGGACGCCGTCGGGCTGCTCGCCGCGGCCCGCCCCGACCGGCTGTACGTCGTGGGGCCCGCGCCCGGGGGTGCCAACGGTGTCTACCCGGCCGGTACGGCGGGCTCCTTCGCCGGATTCGGCGTCGACCTGTCGGTACGCCTCGGCGAAGGCTCCGCCGACGAGGGCGCCGGCCGGCCCGCCGACGGACGGTCGGCCGAGGCCGGCGAGGGGGGCCCTGCCGACGGACGTCCCCTGCCCTCCTCCCTCTCCGTCGCCGCCTGGCTGCTCGGCCGCGCCGGCTGGGCCGACGCGCCGATCGAGGGCCTCGGCGTCGACGAGGCGGCCACGCCCGACGTCTGCGCCGGGCTCGGCCGAGGGCTCGCCGACTCCGCCGCACGGGTCGCCCTCCTGGTCATGGGCGACGGCAGCGCCTGCCGCACCGTGAAGGCCCCCGGCTACCTGGACGAGCGGGCCGCCGGCTTCGACGCGGAGGCCGCCCGCGCGCTGGGCACGGCCGACACGGCCGCGCTGCTGGCCCTGGAACCGGAGCTCGCGTACGAACTGAAGGTGGCGGGCCGGGCCCCCTGGCAGGTCCTCGCGGGCGCCGCCGAGGGCGCGGGACTCGACGGCCGGCTGCTCTTCGAGGACGCCCCGTACGGCGTGGGCTACTTCGTCGCCGCCTGGTCCTGAGTCACCGGCAGGCGTCCAGGCAGCCCCGAACACACGGCGCGGGGCGCACGGCACGGGAACGGCGGACGGCCGCGGAGCGAGATGCTCCGCGGCCGTCCGCCGTGCGGAGGGGCTGTCGGGTGACGCCGGACGTCAGGAGGCGGGCGGCGGGGTCGGGCCGCCACCGCTCCCGGGCGTCCCACCGGCCCCCGGCGTTCCACCGGCCCCCGGCGTTCCACCGGTGCCGGGCGTCCCACCGGCCCCCGGCGTTCCGTCGTCCTTGTGGGCGATCCGGTCGACCGCGCCCTTGGCCTTGCCCGTACCGGACTGGATCTTGTCGCTGTACTTGCCCTTGGTCTTCTCGTCGACCAGTTTCGCGGCCTTGTCCAGCCCGTGGTCGATCTTCTCGCCGTGCTGCTGCGCGAGGTCGGCGACCTTGTCCTTGGCCGGGCCGAGCTTGGCCTTCAGCGAATCCAGGAGACCCATGGGGCACCTTCCCTCCGTGGACCCTCGTGGGGTCCGTGTCCGTGTTCCGTGTCCTGCCCCCTGGACCCCGGGGGGCCAGGGGGTGTCTGACGTATGCCCGCGGCGCCGCCGTTCAACGGACCGTCCCTAGCGGCGGGCGCTCTCGCCCGCCTCGTTGTCCGCGGCGGCCTCGGCCGACTGCTGCTTCGGAATGTCCACGGCCTCCACGGCCTCCGCGGCGGCCGCTCCGGTCACCTCGTCGTCGTCTTCGTCCTCGTCGTCCCCGTCCGCGTCCTTCGCACCGGCCACGCCCGCGACCTCGGTGTCCGCCGTGTCCTCCGCGGTCTCGGCCGTGCCCTCCGCCGCCGCGATCGTCAGGGCGTCCGGGGCGTCCGAAGCGGTATCCGTGTCGCCGTCCTCCGCCGGAGCGGTGGCCCCGGCCTCCTCGGACGGGACCACGGCCGCATCCTGCTTCTTACGGCGAAACATCGCAAAAACGCCCATATTCACTCCATAGCGTACTCGGATGGGAGGGATTCCGTGGCGATCGACGGCCGGAACCTCGCAACAGGCAACGAAGCCGCATGGGGCCCGTCACGTAGCTCATTCGGGGACGGGCCCGGAGGTTTGCGAGACTGGGCCGGTGAGAAGCGCAGCTCCCGCCCCGCGGGTCATCGCCGTCGTCGGCCCCACAGCGGCCGGTAAGTCCGATCTGGGTGTATTCCTGGCCCAGCAGCTCGGGGGCGAGGTCGTCAACGCAGACTCGATGCAGCTCTACCGGGGGATGGACATCGGAACCGCCAAACTGACGCCCGAGGAACGCGGCGGCGTTCCGCACCACCTCCTCGACATCTGGGACGTGACCGAGGCCGCCAGCGTCGCCGAGTACCAGCGGCTCGCCCGCGCCGAGATCGACCGGCTGCTCGCCGCCGGCCGCACCCCCGTCCTCGTCGGCGGTTCCGGTCTGTACGTACGGGGGGCCGTCGACGCCCTCGAGTTCCCCGGCACCGACCCCGCCGTCCGGGCCCGCCTGGAGGCCGAGCTCGAGGAGCACGGCTCCGGCGTCCTGCACGCCCGGCTCGCCTCCGCCGACCCCGAGGCGGCCCGCGCGATCCTGCCGAGCAACGGCCGCCGCATCGTTCGCGCCCTCGAGGTGATCGAGATCACCGGCAAGCCGTTCACCGCCAACCTGCCGGGCCCCGATTCCGTCTACGACACCGTCCAGATCGGCGTCGACGTGGCCCGCCCCGAGCTGGACGAGCGGATCGCCACGCGCGTGGACCGGATGTGGGAGGCCGGTCTCGTCGACGAGGTGCGCGCCCTGGAGGCCCGGGGCCTGCGCGAAGGGCGCACCGCCGCCCGCGCCCTCGGCTACCAGCAGGTCCTCGCGGCCCTCGCCGGGGAGTGCACCGAGGACGAGGCGCGCGCCGAGACCGTGCGGGCCACCAAGCGCTTCGCCCGCCGCCAGGACTCGTGGTTCCGCCGCGACCCGCGTGTCCACTGGCTCAGCGGAGCCGCCGAGCACCGGGGGGAACTCCCGGGGCAGGCGCTGTCGTTGGTCGAACGAGCGGTTACAGCCTGATCACGTGATGGCATCGGGACGCCCTGCCCGTCATTTCGGCGGTCGTGAGCGTGCCATCATCGAGCATCGATCGACCAAGTGGAGTCCGAGTGGGGAGGGCGCGTGGCGATGGAGGCCGGCCCTCGCGACAGAGAACAGCACGAAGCGGCGCTCGGTGACCCGACGGGTGTGACCCCGGGCCACCCGACCGACGACGACCTCCCGGTCGGTGCCCCGGGGCTGACCCCGGACGGCCCCGACGACGCGGTGGGCACCGCCGTCGAGGTGGACGCCGACGAGGTCGAGGTCGAGCTGCGTCCCCAGCGTCGGCTGAGGATCTGGCAGCTCGCCCCGATCGTCGGTCTGGCGGCCGTCGGCTCGCTGATGTTCGCGTTCCCCCTCGCCTTCGGTTCGGGGGACGGCGGCGCCGTCCTGGCCATGCTCGGACTCCTGATCAGCTTCTGCGCCGCGGGCTGGGGCATGATGGCCGCCCGCAAGGTCGGCTACACCTGGCCGGGCCTCCCGCAGCGCGGCTCCGGCGAGCGCCCGAACTGGCGCTACCTCGCCCTGTACGCGACCACGATCGCGGCCCTGGTGGCCCTCGCGGTCTGGCGCGTGGCGCGCCTGCGCTGACACTCCGTCCGCGGCGCGGAGGCGGGGGTGCCGAAGCCGTCCGCGCGGCGCCGGGCCCACCCTGTGGACGAGCGGGCGGCCCCCCGCGACCACCCCGTACAGTTGAACTCGTGACCAGCACGCTGACCTCGCCGCTCCCCTTCCTCAAGGGCCACGGCACCGAGAACGACTTCGTGATCGTCCCCGACGCGGAGAACGCCGTCGACCTGTCCGCGGCCGCCGTCGTGCGGCTCTGCGACCGGCGGGCCGGCATCGGCGGCGACGGGCTGCTGCACGTCGTGCGCAGCGCCTCCCATCCCGAGGCGCGGCACATGGCCGAAGAGGCCGAGTGGTTCATGGACTACCGCAACTCGGACGGCTCGATCGCCGAGATGTGCGGGAACGGCGTCCGGGTCTTCGCCCGCTACCTGGAGCACGCCGGGCACATCACCGCCGGCGAGGTCGCCGTCGCCACCCGCGGCGGGGTCAAGCGCGTCCACCTCGACAAGGACGGCTCGGTCACCGTCGCCATGGGCCGCGCGGTCCTTCCGGAGGCCGGGGTCACGGTCACCGTCGACGGCCGCAGCTGGCCCGCGCGCAACGTGAACATGGGCAATCCGCACGCGGTCGCCTTCGTCGAGGACCTCGCCCACGCCGGCAACCTGTTCACCGAGCCGCCGTACGAGCCCGCCGCGGTCTACCCGGACGGGGTGAACATCGAGTTCGTCGCCGACCGCGGCCCCCGCCACGTCGCCATGCGCGTCCACGAGCGGGGCTCCGCCGAGACGCGCTCCTGCGGCACCGGCGCGTGCGCCGTGGCCGTCGCCACCGCCCGCCGGGACGGCGCCGACCCCGCCGTGAGCGGCACCCCCGTCACGTACACCGTGGACGTGCTCGGCGGGACCCTGCTCATCACCGAGCACCCCGACGGCCGGATCGACATGACGGGCCCCGCCGAGATCGTCGCCGAGGGCACCGTCGACCCGGCCTGGCTCGGCTGAATCGCCCTCCCGGCCCGGCCGCGGCGCCCCGGCGCGGCCCGGCCGAATCGAAGGAAGCGACGGAATCGAAACAGTCAACGACTGATTTGTCGCTCGAATGGGTGATCCGGTTCACGCTGAGCGAGAGCGCGACTGCGCCACGTGGTGGGGTCGGTAGCATCAAGCACCGGCCCCCCGGGTACGCCTGGCCCGCCCACCGCCGGTCGACGTTGCCGGAGGTGCCCCATGAGCGCAGAGGCCACCAACCCTGTGAGCGCGGCGGAAGCCGCCGTCACCGATGCGACCGCCCGCAGACGCGGACGTGCCCGGATCGACCTGCGCCGGCTCGGCCGCGCCGCCCTGCTCGGCGCCACCGCCGGACCGGCGCCCCGTGACCGGCTGCCCGACGCCATCAGCCATGTGGCCGAGGCGCACCGCGCCCATCACCCCGAGGCCGACCTCACGGTGCTGCGCCGGGCGTACGTCCTCGCCGAGTCCTCGCACCGCGGCCAGTTCCGCAAGAGCGGCGAGCCGTACATCACCCACCCGCTGGCGGTGACCCTCATCCTCGCCGAACTCGGCGCCGAGACCACCACCCTGACCGCCTCCCTCCTCCACGACACGGTCGAGGACACCGAGGTGACTCTGGATCAGGTGAGCCGTGAGTTCGGGGACGAGGTCGCCTATCTCGTCGACGGTGTCACCAAGGTGGAGAAGATCGACTACGGCGCCGCCGCCGAGCCCGAGACCTTCCGCAAGATGCTCGTCGCCACCGGCAACGACGTCCGGGTGATGTCGATCAAGCTGGCCGACCGGCTCCACAACATGCGCACCCTCGGGGTGATGCGGCCCGAGAAACAGGCCAGGATCGCCAAGGTCACCCGGGACGTCCTCATCCCGCTGGCCGAACGGCTCGGCGTCCAGGCCCTCAAGACCGAGCTGGAGGACCTCGTCTTCGCCATCCTCCACCCCGAGGAGTACGAGACCACCCGCGCGCTCATCGCCGGGAACCCGCACGCGGGCGACGCGCTCGGCGCCGTCGCCGAACAGGTGACGACGGTGCTGCGCGAGGCCGGCATCGGTGCCGAGGTCCTCGTCCGTCCCCGGCACTTCGTCTCCGTCCACCGGGTCCGCCTCAAGCGCGGAGAGCTGCGCGGCTGCGACTTCGGACGCCTCCTCGTCCTGGTCGCCGAGGACGCCGACTGTTACGCGGTCCTCGGCGAGCTCCACACCTGTTTCACCCCGGTGATCTCCGAGTTCAAGGACTTCATCGCGGCCCCCAAGTTCAACCTGTACCAGTCGCTGCACACCGCGATCGCCGCCCCCGACGGCGCCGTCGCCGAGGTCCTCATCCGGACCCACCGGATGCACAAGGTCGCGGAGGCGGGGGTCGTCGCCCTCGGCAATCCGCACGTGGGGCAGGACCCGGCCGACCGGCCGGGAGGCACCGGCACGTCCGGCGGCACCGACCGGCAGGACCGTGCCCGGGACACGGATGCCGCCGCTCTCCCGTGGGACGCGGACCGGCCGGGAACGGCAGGACGGGACGACGCCGGCGGGCCCGCCGGGCCCGCGGTGTCCGCCGAGGACGGCGAGCGTGTCGACCCCACGCGCCCCGGCTGGCTCTCCCGGCTCCTCGACTGGCAGCAGGCCGCCCCCGACCCGGACACCTTCTGGACCTCGCTCCGCGCCGACCTCGCCGAGGACGACGAGATCACCGTCTTCCGCGCCGACGGCAGCGCCCCCGGCACGATCAGCCTGCCCGCCGGAGCCAGCTGCGTCGACGCCGCCTACGCCCAGCACGGCGAGGCCGCCCACGGCTGCCTCGGCGCCCGCGTCAACGGCCGGCTCGCACCGCTGAGCACCGTCCTCGCGGACGGGGACACCGTCCAGCTGCTGCTCGCCCAGGACGCGGTCTCCGGCCCCTCCCCGGAGTGGCTCGACCACGCCCGCACCCCGGCCGCCCGGATCGCGATCACCCGCTGGCTCAGGGACCACCCCGAGAGCGCCGCGCCCCCGGCCGCCGCCACCGGACCCCGACCCCAGGTCCACGTCGCCGCCGACCACCGGTCCGGCGCGGAACTCCACGCCGATCTGGAGGGCGAACCGCGCGCGTCCGTCCGCCCGGCCGGCTGCTGCACCCCCGTACCACCGGACAAGATCACCGGATTCCGGGTGCGCGGGGGATCGGTCACCGCCCACCGCTCGGGATGCGCGGCCGTCGACACCATGCGCAGGCTGGGCCGCGAACCCGTCGCCGTCCGCTGGGGCGACACGGCACAGGGCCGGGTCACCCTGGTCGCGGAGTCCTTCGGACGGCCCGGGCTCCTCGCCGACCTCACCGAGGCCATCGCCGTCGCCGGGGCCGCCGTGGTCTCCGCGACCGTCGAGCCGCCCAGCGAGCAGCGGGTCCGCCACACGTACACCCTCCACCTGCCCGACGTGGCCCGGCTCGCCGCCCTCATGCGGGCCATGAGGGACGTGCCCGGGGTGTACGACGTGAGCCGCGCCCGCCGCGGCTCGTCGCCCCAGCAGCGCCGGGCCTGACCAACCACGGGGCGGTGACCCGCCGCGCGACAGTCACTCGCCACAGGCGGGTGCCTCGCCACGCGGCGACAGGGAGGGGCGGGGAGCCCGGGCCATGACCCCCTTCGAGTGGCGGGCGAGCGCGCCGCCCGGGGGAGCGGGCGTAGCCCTGGTAGCCGTAGGGCCAGTCCTCCGGAAAGGCCTGGCCCATGCCGCTCGTCCGTACCGCCCTGCCCCGCGCGCGGTGGCTCCGCTCCGCCGTCCTGGTCGCCGCCTCGGCCGGGCTCGTCGCCGCCGCGCTCCCCGCCCCGGCGCCGCTCGGCATCGGGGACCCGCTCTTCCCGCACCTCGGCAACCCCGGCTACGACGTCCTCGCGTACGCCGTCGACCTCACCTACCCCGGCGTCAACACGGAACCGCTGGCCGCCGTGACCCGGATCGACGCGCGCGCCACCGACGACCTGGAGCGGCTCAACCTCGACTTCACCCACGGCACGGTCTCCGCCGTCACCGTCGACGGGCTGCCCGCCGCGTACACGAGCAGCGGTGAGGACCTGGTCGTCACCCCCGTCGTACCGATCGACGAGGGCGAGCCGATCGAGATCACCGTCACCCACACCAGCGACCCCAGCGGCCCCGCCGACACCGGCGGCTGGGTCCGCACCGGCGACGGACTCGCCATGGCCAACCAGGCCGACGCCGCCCACCGGGTCTTCCCGTCCAACGACCACCCGGCGGACAAGGCGTACTTCACCTTCCGGATCACCGCCCCCAGCGAGCTCACGGCCGTCGCCAACGGACTGCCCGCCGGCCGGGTCACCCGCGGCTCCACCACCACCTGGACCTACCGCACCCGCCACCCCATGGCCACCGAGCTCGCCCAGGTGTCCATCGGCCGCTCCACCGTCGTCCACCGCGCCGGACCCCACGGGCTGCCCGTACGGGACGTGGTCCGCACCGCCGACCGGGAGCTGATGGAGCCCTGGCTCCGCAAAACCCCCGGCCACCTGGAGTGGATGGAGCGGCAGGTCGGCGCGTACCCCTTCGAGACCTACGGGGTGCTCGTCGCGGACGCCGACACGGGCTTCGAGCTGGAGACCCAGACCCTCTCGCTCTTCGAACGCCGCCTCTTCACGGAACCGGCCTACCCGGAGTGGTACGTCGACTCGGTCATGGTGCACGAGCTGGCCCACCAGTGGTTCGGCGACAGCGTCTCGCCCCGGACCTGGTCCGACCTCTGGCTCAACGAGGGACACGCCAGCTGGTACGAGGCGCTGTACGCCGAGGAGACCGCCGGCAAGTCCCTGGAGCGGCGCATGAAGGCCGCCTACGCCGCCTCCGACGGATGGCGCGCCGACGGCGGGCCGCCCGCCGCCCCCCGGCCCCCCGCGCCCGGCCACAAGATCAGTCTCTTCCGGCCCGTCGTCTACGACGGCAGCGCCCTCGTCCTCTACGCGCTCCGCAAGGAGATCGGTACCGAGGCCTTCCGGCGGCTCGAACGCCGCTGGGTCGCCGACCACCGCGACGGCACCGCCACCACCGCCGACTTCACCGCCCTGGCCGGTGAGATCGCCGGACGCGACCTGACCGCCTTCCTCCACGCCTGGCTGTACGAGGCGAAGACCCCGCCGATGCCCGGCCATCCGGACTGGCGCAGCCGCCCGGCCGAGGCGGCCCGAACCGCCCCGAAACCCGGGTGACGGGCCCCGGCGGGCCGTGTCACCATCGTCGGGTCGGCGACGCGGCCGGCGGGCCGGGAATCTTCCGGTTCCCTCACGCGTTGCCACGGCATAAGACTCATCGCTTCATCGAAGCAATCGACGTAAGGATCAAATGACCTCCTCTTCTTCCCCTTCCCAGGACGAGCAGAGCTTCGCGGAGACGAGCCGTACCGAGAGCCTTCGGGCCGATGCCCTGATGGAAGAGGACGTCGCCTGGAGCCACGAGATCGACGGAGACCGGGACGGCGACCAGTTCGACCGCTCCGAGCGCGCGGCCCTGCGCCGTGTCGCGGGCCTCTCCACCGAACTCGAGGACGTCACCGAGGTCGAGTACCGCCAGCTGCGCCTGGAGCGCGTCGTGCTGGTCGGTGTGTGGACCTCGGGGACCGCCCAGGACGCGGAGAACTCCCTCGCGGAACTCGCGGCCCTCGCCGAGACGGCGGGCGCCCTCGTGCTCGACGGCGTGATCCAGCGCCGTGACAAGCCGGACCCGGCGACCTTCATCGGCTCCGGCAAGGCGCGCGAACTGCGCGACATCGTGGTCGAGACCGGCGCCGACACCGTCGTCTGCGACGGCGAGCTCAGCCCCGGCCAGCTCATCGCCCTCGAAGACGTCGTCAAGGTCAAGGTGGTCGACCGGACCGCCCTGATCCTCGACATCTTCGCCCAGCACGCCAAGTCCCGAGAGGGCAAGGCGCAGGTCGCGCTCGCGCAGATGCAGTACATGCTGCCGCGCCTGCGAGGCTGGGGTCAGTCGCTCTCCCGTCAGATGGGTGGCGGCGGCGGTGGCGGCATGGCCACCCGTGGTCCCGGTGAGACCAAGATCGAGACGGACCGGCGTCGTATCCGCGAGAAGATGGCGAAGATGCGCCGGGAGATCGCGGAGATGAAGACCGGCCGTGACATCAAGCGGCAGGAGCGCCGCCGTCACAAGGTGCCGTCGGTCGCCATCGCCGGCTACACCAACGCCGGCAAGTCCTCCCTGCTCAACCGCCTCACCGGCGCGGGCGTCCTCGTGGAGAACGCGCTGTTCGCCACGCTCGACCCGACCGTCCGCCGGGCCGAGACGCCCAGCGGCCGGGTCTACACGCTGGCCGACACCGTCGGCTTCGTCCGACACCTGCCGCACCACCTGGTCGAGGCCTTCCGCTCCACCATGGAGGAGGTCGGCGAGTCCGACCTCATCCTGCACGTGGTGGACGGCTCGCACCCGGCGCCGGAGGAGCAGCTGGCCGCCGTGCGCGAGGTCTTCCGGGACGTCGGCGCGGTGAAGGTGCCGGAGATCGTCGTCATCAACAAGGCGGACGCGGCGGACCCGCTGGTGATCCAGCGTCTGCTGCGGATGGAGAAGCACTCCATCGTGGTCTCGGCCCGTTCGGGCCAGGGCATCGACGAGCTGCTCGCGCTCATCGACTCCGAGCTGCCGCGCCCGCAGGTCGAGCTGGAAGCCCTGGTGCCGTACACGCAGGGCGGTCTGGTCTCGCGGGTGCACGCCGAGGGCGAGGTCGAGTCCGAGGAGCACACCCCGGAGGGCACCCTGCTCAAGGCCCGGGTGCACGAGGAACTGGCGGCGATGCTCGCGCCGTACGTTCCCGCCGCGCACTGACGGCACGTACGACAGCCCTGAGGGCGCTGTCCTCCTCCCCGCCCGGGGAGGAGGACAGCGCCCTCGGTCGTTCATCTGTGGTGCTTCGGCGCCGTGGTGCCCCTGGTCGGGGTCAGCGGGCGAACTTCTTGCTGACCATCTCGTGGGCCGCCTTGGCGCCCCGGCCCAACTGCGGTCCGGCGAGCCAGCCGTTGCCGCCGGCCGGGCCGATCGAGGTGTTCGACACCAGCGCCGTCTTTCCGTTCGGCAGCACACGGAACCAGCCGCCGCCCGAGGAACCACCGGTCATCGTGCAGCCGATCCGGTACATCGTCGGCGTCGCCGGAGCCGTGGTGTACCGCGACGCCCGGTCGAGGCACTTGTGCATGATCATGCCGTTGTACGGCGGCGCCGCCGGGTAGCCCCACGCGCCCACCGTCCCGGACTGCGCGGGCGTCGGCGCGGAGAAGTCGACCGGAAGCGCGGCGCCGACGGTCTCCTCCAGGGACTTGCCGCCCCGCTGCGGCTGCACGTGCAGCACGGCGTAGTCGTACGGCCAGGCCTGGTTGCCGCCGCCGGACTTGATCCACTCACCCGAGGTCACGGCCCAGTCGGCCCAGTACTGGCCGTAGGGGTATATCTCGTGCGGCTTCGCGTTGTTGAGCGCGGCGGGGGACTTGCCCAGGTCGTTGAAGGCCGGGACGAAGGTGATGTTGCGGTACCAGCCGCCCTTCTTGCCCGCGTGGACACAGTGACCCGCCGTCCAGACCATGTTGGACTTCCCGGGCCGGCGCGGGTCCTTCACGATGGTGCCGGAGCAGACCATGTGGCCCTGCGGAGAGTCGAAGAAGATCTTCCCGACCGGGGCCGCGTTGCGGTGGTACGGGGTCTTCTCGCGCTGCGCCCTCACGGGGCGGGGCGTCGGGTCGGAGCCGCTGCTCCCGGCCTGTGCGGTGATCGTCGGGTCCGGGCTCTTCGCGGACTGCATCCGCGCCGGGTCCCAGAGCCCCTCGATGACCGGGTTGACGAAGTCCTCGGCCTCACGGAGCCAGGTGTTCGTGTCCCAGTTCTTCCACTCGCCGTCCTTCCACTTGTCCAGGTCGACGCCGTGCTTCTTGAGCTTGTCGGCGAGGTCCTTGGTGAGGTCGGCGCCACCGCCGTCGGTGGCCGGCGTGGAGCTGTCGGCCCCGGCGGACGGCTTGTCCGCGGCCGGGGTCTCGGTGGGTCCGCAGGCCGTGGCGGTCAGCGCGAGCGCTGTGGCCAGGCCGAGGGCGGCGGGAAGGAGTCGTACGGAACGCATGTGGTGAATTCCCCCTGTGATGATTCCCGCGTCCGGGACGGGCCACGTGTCCGGCTGTCCGGCTGCAAGGCCGACCGGGTTCCCGGATTTCCGGCCTGCCGGCATTCCGGCGCGAACTCGCCTCGACGTTCGCGCTCCGGCCCTTCACGTTGCCATGGACGCGTCACTTGCGGTGCACAGTATGCCGGTCGGACGAAACCCGGACGGGATAAGGGTCCCGCCCCGGGCGGACATGAGGGTGGCGGGACCCGGAGGCCCCGCCACCCCGCCGCGGCCTACTGCCCGGCGTACTTCTTGCTGACCTCGTCGAAGATGGCCTTGGCCTCGGGACCGAGGCGCGGACCCGCGAGCCAACCGGCCGTCGACGGACCGATCGAGGTGTTCGACACGAGCGCCGGCTTGCCGTCACCGCCCTTGGCGACCCAGCCGCCACCGGACGAACCACCGGTCATCGTGCAGCCGATCCGGTACATCGTCGGCTGGTTCGCCTCCAGGGACAGCCGGCCCGGCTTGTCCTCGCACTGGAACATCCGCTGGCCGTCGAACGGCGGCGCCGCCGGGTAGCCGGTCGCCTTCATACCCGTGATCTTCGGCACGGCGGGGGCGTTGAAGTCCACCGGAAGAGCCGAACCGACGGTCTCCTCCAGGGACTTGCTCGTGCCGCCCTTCTCCGGAGTCACCTGGATGACCGCGAAGTCGTAGGGAGCGCCCGCGCCACCGGTGGAAGCGCCCTGGGAGATCCACTGGTCGGAGGTCTTGACCCAGTCCGCCCACCACACGCCGTACGGGGCGATCTGCTCCCGGGTCGCCTTCTCCAGGTCGGCGGTCGACAGCGCGGCGTCGTTGTACGAGGGCACGAAGGCGATGTTGCGGTACCAGCCGCCCTTCTTGCCCTTGTGCACACAGTGGCCGGCCGTCCACACCATGTTGGACTTGCCGGGGTGCGCCGGGTCCTTCACGACCGTGGCCGAGCAGACCATCGAACCCTCGGGGCCGTCGAAGAAGACCTTCCCGGACTCCGGGGCGTTGTCGTGGTACTTCGCCCCCACCGCCTTCGCCCGCACCGGGTCCGGCGTCGGGTCGGTCACGCCCTTGTCGCCCGAGATGTCCTCTTCCTCGACCGGCTTGTCGGGACGCTCGGCGTCCCGCATCCGGTCCGGGTCCCAGAGGTCCTCGATGATCGGGTTGACGAAGTCCTTGGCCTCACGCAGCCACTTGTCGTGGTCCCAGTTCTTCCACTCGCCGTCGCGCCACTTGTCGATGTCGATCCCGTGTTCCTTCAGGCGGTCCTTCAGGTCCTCCGGAATCTTGATCTTGTCGGCCGGGTTCTGGGCGGTCGCGGGCGCGCTGGGCTTGTCTCCCGCGTTCTCCTCGCTCGGCCCGCAGGCCGTAACGGTGAGCGTCAGCGCCGCGACGGCGGAAGCAGCCGTCAGCAGCGGACGAATCGATCGCATCTCGTGATCCCCCTGGGACTACGTCAACTGGTGCATGGACAGCGGCCGTGCCCGTAAGGACAGCGGCCGACGGCCCCCACTATGCCGGTGCCGGAGGGGACGGTACGCGGCCGGTCGGCGGTTCCGGTCATGGTTCTTCCGTTGCCGTGACGTGATCCGGGACACGCCAAGTTCTTGCCTCCGGCCCGTGATCCCCGGCAGTTCGCGTCGTTGGTACGTACGGGGGACACAACGGTGGCGCTCAGGGCGGCCCTTGCGGCGGCTTGACGACGCCCCGATGTGCAACGCAACTGTTACAGCGGGAGGACACCGAGCCGTGGCCGTGACCGAATCAGCTCCGGCCGTCCCACCGGCCGCGCGGACGCAGACCCGGACGCCCGACGGGAGCCACAGCGGACCGCAGGACGGGACGACCACCGAGGCACACGACCCGACGGTCCGAGGCGCCCCGGACCGAGAAGTCCCGGACCGAGAGGCTCCGGACCGAGAGGCCCCGGACCGAGGGAGCCCGGAGCGATCGGATCCGGATCGAACCCGTCCGGAGCGACCGGGTTCGGACCAGGGCGGTGGCGGCGGCGGTGGCGGGTACGAGGGCATCCTGCGCCGTCAGTCCCTGCGCGAATCCGCCGCCCGCACCTACGCCCGCTCGCTGCCGATCGTCCCGGTGCGCGCGCGGGGACTGACCATCGAGGGCGCCGACGGCCGCCGCTACCTGGACTGCCTGTCCGGCGCCGGGACCCTCGCGCTCGGCCACAACCACCCCGTGGTCCTCGAAGCCATCAGGGAGGTCCTCGAATCGGGCGCACCGCTCCACGTCCTCGACCTCGCCACCCCCTTGAAGGACGCCTTCACCTCCGAGCTGTTCGCCACCCTGCCGGGCGAACTCGCCGAAAACGCCCGCATCCAGTTCTGCGGACCGGCCGGCACGGACGCCGTGGAGGCGGCCCTCAAACTCGTCCGCACCGCCACCGGCCGCAGCGGCCTCCTCGCCTTCACCGGCGCCTACCACGGCATGACGTCCGGCGCCCTCGACGCCTCCGGCGGGGCCACCGACGTCCGCGTCACCCGGCTGCCCTACCCGCAGCAGTACCGCTGCCCCTTCGGCGTGGGCGGCGCCCCCGGTGCCCAACTCGCCGCCCGCTGGACCGAGAACCTCCTCGACGACCCCAAGAGCGGCGTCACCACCCCCGCCGGCATGATCGTCGAAGCCGTCCAGGGCGAGGGCGGGGTCATCCCCGCCCCGGACGACTGGATGCGCCGGATGCGCCACATCACCGCCGAGCGTTCCATCCCCCTGGTCGTCGACGAGGTGCAGACCGGTGTCGGCCGCACCGGTGCCTTCTGGGCCGTCGAGCACAGCGGCGTCGTACCCGACGTGATGGTCCTCTCCAAGGCCATCGGCGGCTCCCTTCCCCTCGCCGTCATCGTCTACAGGTCCGAACTCGACGCCTGGGAACCCGGCGCCCACGCGGGCACCTTCCGCGGCAACCAGCTCGCCATGGCCGCGGGCACGGCCACCCTCGCGTACGTCCGCGAGAACAAGCTCGCCGAGCGGGCCGGCACGCTCGGCGACCGCATCCTCGGCCAACTCCGTGGCCTCGCAGCCGCCCACCCCTGCGTCGGCGACGTCCGCGGCCGCGGCCTCATGATCGGCGTCGAACTCGTCGACCCCGACGCCGCGGGACCGGACGACCTCGTACCCCCCGCCGCCCCCGCCCTGGCCCTCGCCGTCCAGCAGGAGTGCCTCGCTCGCGGACTCATCGTGGAACTCGGCGGCCGCCACTCCGCGGTGGTCCGGCTCCTGCCCCCGCTCACTCTCACCGACGAGCAGGCCACCGCCGTCCTGGACCGCTTCGCCGACGCCCTGGCCGCGGCCGAACGGGCCCACATCCCCCAGCTGCCCGCCGCCCGCCGGGCCACGGCCCCCCGGACCGCCCTCGGGCCGACCCACTGACCCGGACCGCCCCCGGCCCCACCCCAAGGAAGTCCCCGTGAACGCCACGCCCCCCTCTCCGGCGCCCGAGACCGAGGCCCCCCTCGCCGTCCAGCAGCTCGCCTCCCAGCTCCTCACCCCCGAGCCCCTCGCCCCCTCCCTCCTGCCTTCCGAGCCCCTCACCCCCGAGGCACACACCCCCGAGCCCCTCACCTCCGAGGCCCTCGCCACCGCCCTCCTCCCGCCCGACGCCCTCACCTCCGAGGGTTCCCCCTCGCAGGGAACCTCCCCCGAGGCCCCCGGCCACCCCACCCCCGGCCCCGAGGCACCAGCCACCGAATCCTTCAGCCGCCCGACCCCAGGCACCGAAGCCTTCAGCCGCTCCGCGCCCGGCATCCAAGCACCAGGCGCCCCCGCCACCGCCCCCGGCCCCACCACCCCCAGCGCCACGGCACCCCGCAGCGAGGTTCCCCACACCGAAGTCCCGGACCGCACCGCCTCCGGCAGCGCGTCTCTGCGCGCCACCGCCTCCGGCCGCACCACCCCCGGCGCCACGGAATTCGATGCCGCCGACCCCCGAGTCACCGACCTCCATGTCACCGGCCCCCATGCCACCACCCCCCATGTCTCGGGTCCCGAGGCCATCAACCCCGGTGTCACCAACCCCGCTTTCACCAACCCCGGTGTCACCAACCCCTCTGTCACCGGAACCGGGGCCGCCACAGCCGGTCCCGCCGACCCCACCGTCCCGCGGCAGCACGCCGGCCCCCTCGACCCCCGTCCGCACCGGCCGGTCACCGCAGTCGACCCGCTGGACGATGTGGACCCCCAGCGCGCCGCCGACGCGGCCGCCGTGGAGAACCTGCTCCGCTGCTGGGTCCGGGAGAAGAACCTGCCCACCCCCGGCTCCACCACCCTGCGCGTCCCCCTCGACGCCAGCGGCACCGCTCTCCTCGTCCCGGTCCTCTACTGGTCGCCCACCGGCTGGCACCGCTTCGGCGCCCCCGCCCTCGAAGGCCTCCCGGCCACGGCTCCCACCGTCGACGCCGTGACCGTGGCCGCCCTGCTCAGCCGGGAGACCGGCCGTCCCGAAGGCACCGAACTCGTCGGCCGGGTCGCCGATTCCGCCCGCCGTACCGCCGACTTCCTCACCGAGCGCCGCCACCGGCCCCAGCCGCACCCGGACGCCGACCTCTTCCTCGCCGCCGAACAGTCCCTGCTGCTCGGCCACCCCCTCCACCCCACACCGAAGAGCCGCGAAGGCCTCTCCGACGCCGAGGCCCGGCTCTACTCACCCGAACTGCACGGCTCCTTCCCGCTCCACTGGCTGGCCGTCGACTCCTCTCTCCTGGCGGCCGACTCCGCATGGACCGAACAGGGCCGTCCCGTCACCGCGGAGCAACTCGCCGCCGGTCTCGCCGAAGGCCTCCCGCTCCCGGCCGGCACCGTGCCCCTGCCCGCCCACCCCTGGCAGGCCCGCGAGCTCCTGCACCGCCCGGACATCCGCGCCCTCGTCGACGACGGTCTCCTCCACGACCTCGGTACCCACGGCAGTCCCTGGCACCCCACCTCCTCCGTCCGTACCGTGCACCGCCCCGGCGCGCGGGCCATGCTCAAGCTCTCCCTCGGACTGCGCATCACCAACTCGCGCCGAGAGAACCTCCGTAAGGAACTCCACCGAGGCGTCGAGGTCCACCGGCTGCTCCGCACCGGCCTCGTCGACGAGTGGCAGGCCGCCCACCCGTGCTTCGACATCGTCCGCGACCCTGCCTGGCTCGGTGTCGACGCCCCTGACGGCACCCCCGTCCCCGGACTCGACGTCATGATCCGCCACAACCCCTTCGGGCCGGGCGACGACGCCGTCTGCATCGCCTCCCTCACCACCCCCCGACCCTGGCCGGGCGCCTCCGTCATGCGCTCCCGCCTCGCCGACGTCATCGGCCGCCTCGCCGCCCGCACCGGCCGCCCCACCACGGCCGTCTCCGCCGAGTGGTTCCTCCGCTACCTCGACCAGGTCGTCCGCCCCGTTCTCTGGCTCGACGGACACGCCGGCATCGCCCTGGAGGCCCACCAGCAGAACACCCTGGTGCTCCTCGACCCCGACGGCTGGCCGGTCGGCGGACGCTACCGGGACAACCAGGGCTACTACTTCCGCGAGTCCCACCGGAGCGAACTGGAGAGCCGTCTCCCCGGCATCGGTGCCGAAAGCGACACCTTCGTCTCCGACCAGGTCACCGACGAGCGCTTCGCCTACTACCTCGGCATCAACAACGTCCTCGGCCTGATCGGCGCCTTCGGCGCCCAGCACCTCGCCGACGAGCGCGTCCTGCTCGCCGCCTTCCGCAGCTTCCTGACCTCCGCGACCAGCCTCGGCTCACCCCTGCCGCACCGCCTCCTGGAGGCCGCGACCCTCCGCAGCAAGGCCAACCTCCTCACCCGGCTGCACGGCATGGACGAACTCGTCGGCCCCGTCGACACCCAGTCCGTCTACGTCACCGTCACCAACCCCCTCCGCACCTGAGGCCGCCTTTCAAGAACCCACGCCCCTGCCGCACCGCCGAGAGGAGAGCGACACCGTGTCACCCCACCGCCCACCGGCCGACCCGCCCGGCGACGACACCCTCGACCTGAGGCTCGACGAGCTCGTCGCTCTCCTCGAAGGCGGCCACGCCGACGCCGAACTCCTCGACGGCGATCTCCTGGACTCCGTCGGCTCCTGGGCCCCGGCCGACACCCCCGTCGGCGTCTTCCGGCTCGTCCCCGTCCGGCTCGAACGGGATCTGGCCCTCCTCACCCGGTGGATGAACGACCCCGCCGTGGCAGCCTTCTGGGAACTGTCCGGACCCGAGACCGTGACCGCAGAACACCTCCGCGCCCAGATCGAGGGAGACGGCCGGAGCGTGCCGTGCCTCGGCGTGCTCGACGCCATGCCCATGAGCTACTTCGAGATCTACCGCGCCGACCTCGACCCGCTCGCCCGGCACTACCCGGCGCGTCCCCACGACACCGGTATCCATCTGCTGATCGGAGGCGTCACCGACCGGGGGCGCGGCGTCGGCGCCACACTTCTGCGCGCCGTCGCCGATCTCGTCCTCGACCACCGTCCCCGCTGTACCCGCGTCGTCGCCGAACCCGACATCCGTAACACCCCCTCCGTCTCGGCCTTCCTCAGCGGCGGCTTCCGCTATGCGGCGGAAGTCGACCTCCCTGACAAACAAGCGGCGATCATGATGCGTGACCGCGCTCTCCGTCACGCTCTGTGAACAACCCTCTGCCTTCTATACACCGCTCGACCCACAGCGGTTCCCACTTCGAGGAGTCCTCGTGTCGATGTCCCCTGCACCCCACGACTCCGCTCAGCCCGTACCTCCTGCCCAGCCCGCGTTTCCCGGCCCGTCCGCCACGGCCGAACCGGAACCTGCCCCCGAACTGCTCGCGCCCCCCGAGCTGACCGCCGCCGCCTGGACCCGCGCCTCTTCCCGCCTCCTCGCCAAAGCCCTCGCCGAGTTCGCCTATGAGGAGATCGTCGAACCCGCCCCCGTGGCGGACACGGACCTCGCGCCCACCGTCGGCCCCGCCGCAGCCGCCGCCGCGGACCTCGGGTCCGCCGCCGACTCGGCACCCGGTCTCCACGCACTGCGCCTGGACGACGGCACGACCCTCACGTTCCGTGCCCGGCGAGGCGCCTACGGCAGCTGGTACATCGCCGCCGACACCATCACCCACGAGGGCCGGCCCATGACCGATCCCCTCGACTTCCTGGTCCGGGCCCGGCGTCTCCTCCGGCTCGACGGCGCCACCCTCGGCCACCTCATCCGCGAGCTCTCCGCCACCCTCGCCGCCGACGCCCGCCTCGACCACACGGCCCTCCCCGCCACCCGGCTCGCCGACCTCTCCTATGCGGAACTCGAAGGCCACCAGACGGGCCACCCCTGGCTCGTCCTCAACAAGGGCCGCATCGGCTTCTCCGCCACCGACGCCAGCCGCTGGGCGCCCGAAGCCCGTCGCGCGAGCCGGTTGCCATGGATCGCCGTCAGCAACCGCCTCGCCGCGTACCGAGGAGTGCCGGGCCTCGAAACACCCGATCGTCTCTACGCCCAGGAGCTCGACCCCGAGGTCCACGCCGCCTTCCGTGCCGAACTGACCGCCCGCGGCCACGAACCCGACGGCTACCTCCTGCTGCCGGTCCACCCCTGGCAGTGGGACGAGGTGCTGCTCCCGCTCTACGCCCCCGCGGTGGCCGCCGGGACCGTCGTTCCGCTCCGCGCGGACCCGGACCTCCGGCTTCCGCAGCAGTCGGTCCGGACCTTCCTCAACACCAGCCGCCCCGACCGGCACACCGTCAAGCTCCCGCTGTCGGTGCTCAACACCCTTGTCTGGCGGGGCCTGCCCACCGAACGGACCCTCGCCGCGCCCGCCGTCACCGCCTGGGTGCACGGCCTGCGCGACGCCGACCCCTTCCTGCGGGACGAGTGCGGGGTGGTCCTCCTCGGCGAGGTCGCCTCCGTGACCGTCGAGCACCCCCTGTACGACCGGCTGCCCGAAGTCCCGTACCAGTACAAGGAACTCCTCGGCGCGATCTGGCGCGAGCCGCTGCGGCTGCCCCCGGGGGAACGGGCCCGTACCCTCGCCTCCCTGCTCCACACGGACGCCGAAGGGCGGGCGTTCGCCGCCGAGCTCGTGGAGCGCTCCGGACTCGCCCCCGTCGTCTGGCTCCAGCGCCTCTTCGCCGCCCTGCTGCCGCCCTTGCTGCACTTCCTCTACCGGTACGGCACGGTCTTCTCGCCGCACGGCGAGAACGCCATCGTCGTCTACGACGACCAGGACGTCCCCGTCCGTCTGGCGATCAAGGACTTCGTCGACGACGTGAACATCAGCGCCCAGCCGCTTCCCGAGCACGACACCCTGCCGGACGACGTGCGCGCCGTCCTGCTGACCGAGGAACCCGAGTTCCTCGTCCAGTTCATCCATTCGGGGCTCTTCGTCGGTGTCTTCCGCTATCTGGCGCCGCTCTGCGAGGAACAACTCGGTGTTCCCGAGCAGGACTTCTGGTCACTCGTCCGGGCCGAGATCCTTCGCCACCAGGCGCGATTCCCCGAGCTGAAGGAACGGTTCGAGCTCTTCGACCTCCTCACTCCACGGATCGAGCGGCTCTGCCTCAACCGCAACCGTCTGCACCTGGACGGTTACCGGGACCGGCCCGAGCGCCCTCATGCGGCCGTACACGGAACCGTCCCCAACCCGCTCGCGTGATCCGCGCGCGTGCCCTGACTGTCGGTGGCGCCCCTTAGGCTAGACCAGCTATGACGAAGCCATCCCTCCCCGACCTCCTCCACGCCGCCGTCTCCGCCGTCGGCGGCACGGAGCGACCCGGCCAGGTCACCATGGCCGAGGCCGTGGCCGAGGCCATCGACGACAACTCCCACCTTCTCGTCCAGGCCGGTACCGGCACGGGCAAGTCGCTCGGCTACCTGGTGCCCGCGCTGGCCCAGGGGGAGCGGGTGGTGGTGGCCACGGCCACCCTGGCGCTGCAGCGCCAGCTCGTCGAGCGCGACCTTCCGCGGACGGTCGACGCACTGCATCCGCAGCTGCGTCGCCGCCCGCAGTTCGCCATGCTCAAGGGCAGGTCGAACTATCTCTGTCTGCACCGGCTCCACGAGGGCGTCCCGCAGGACGAGGAGGACGGCCTCTTCGACCCCTTCGAGGCCGCCGCGCCCACCAGCAAGCTGGGCCAGGACCTGATGCGGCTCCGGGACTGGTCGGACGAGACGGAGACCGGGGACCGGGACGACCTGACGCCGGGTGTCTCCGACAAGGCCTGGGCCCAGGTCTCGGTCTCCTCCCGGGAGTGTCTCGGCGCGAGCAAGTGCGCGTACGGGGCGGAGTGCTTCGCCGAGGCGGCCCGTGAGCGGGCGAAGCTCGCCGATGTCGTCGTCACCAACCACGCGCTGCTCGCCATCGACGCCATCGAGGGCGCCCCGGTGCTGCCGCAGCACGAGGTGCTGATCGTCGACGAGGCCCACGAGCTGGTCTCCCGGGTCACCGGGGTCGCCACCGGCGAGCTCACCCCCGGCCAGGTCAACCGCGCCGTGCGCCGGTCGGCGAAGCTGGTCGACGAGAAGGTCGCGGACCAGCTCCAGACCGCCGCCGAGGGCTTCGAGCGGGTCATGGAGCTGGCTCTGCCGGGGCGCCTGGAGGAGATCCCGGAGGACCTCGCGTACGCCCTGATGGCGCTGCGGGACGCGGCCCGCGCGGTGATCACGGCCCTGGGTTCGACCCGGGACCGGTCCGTGCAGGACGAGGACGCCGTGCGCAAGCAGGCCATGGCCTTCGTGGAGAACGTCCACGGTGTCGCGGAGCGGATCACCCAGGGGTCGGAGTACGACGTCGTCTGGTACGAGCGGCATGACCGTTTCGGTGCCTCGGTGCGGGTCGCGCCGCTCAGTGTCTCGGGCCTGCTGCGGGAGAAGCTGTTCACGGAGCGTTCCGTTGTCCTGGCCTCGGCCACGCTCAAGCTGGGCGGCGATTTCAACGGCGTCGGCGCCTCGCTGGGGCTGGCTCCCGAGGGCACCACGGGCGACGACCTGCCGGTCTGGAAGGGGATCGACGTCGGTTCCCCGTTCGACTACCCCAAGCAGGGCATTCTCTATGTCGCCAAGCACCTCTCCCGCCCCGCGCGGGACGGGGACCGGGGCGACATGCTCGACGAGCTGACCGAGCTGATGCAGTCGGCCGGCGGGCGGACCCTCGGTCTGTTCTCCTCCATGCGTGCGGCGCAGCAGGCCGCGGAGGAGCTGCGGACCCGGGTTCCGGAGCTGCCGATCCTGCTCCAGGGCGAGGACACGCTGGGTGAGCTGATCAAGAACTTCGCGGCCGATCCCCGGACCTGTCTTTTCGGCACGCTGTCGCTCTGGCAGGGCGTGGACGTCCCCGGGGCCAGCTGCCAGCTGGTCGTCATGGACAAGATCCCGTTCCCGCGCCCGGACGATCCGCTGATGAGTGCCCGGCAGAAGGCCGTGGAGGAGGCCGGGGGCAATGGCTTCATGGCGGTCGCGGCGACCCACGCCGCCCTGCTGATGGCTCAGGGCGCCGGGCGACTGGTGCGGGCCACGGGTGACCGGGGCGTCGTGGCGGTTCTCGACCCCCGACTGGCCACGGCCCGGTACGGCAGCTATCTGAAGGCCTCACTGCCCGATTTCTGGTACACGACCGACCGCAACCAGGTGCGGAAGTCGCTCGCCGCCATCGACGCCGCGTCGAAGGCGGCGGGTTCCTGAGGCTCATGCCCGACGGAGCCCCGGTGTGTGCCGGGGCTCCCTTCGGACACGGCAGGGCCCCGGGACCGGCGCAGTGGGTCCCGGGGCCCGGTCAGAGCCGGCGAGGTGTGTCACACCCGCCGAAGCACCGCCACGACCTTGCCGAGGATGGTCGCCTCGTCGCCGGGGATCGGCTGGTACGCCGCGTTGTGCGGGAGGAGCCAGACATGGCCGTCCTCGCGCTTGAAGCGCTTGACCGTCGCCTCGCCGTCCAGCATGGCCGCGACGATGTCGCCGTTCTCGGCGACGGGCTGGCGGCGGACGGTGACCCAGTCGCCGTCGCAGATGGCGGCCTCGATCATCGAGTCGCCGACGACCTTGAGGACGAACAGCTCGCCGTCGCCGACCAGCTGCCGGGGGAGGGGGAAGACGTCCTCGACGGACTCCTCGGCGAGGATCGGGCCGCCGGCCGCGATCCGGCCGACCAGGGGCACGTACGACGCGGCGGGCTTGCCCGTGGTGTCGGTCGGCTGAGTGCTCGGCTGGTCGGAGCCGCGCACCTCGTACGCCCGGGGGCGGTGCGGGTCGCGACGGAGGAAGCCCTTGCGCTCGAGCGCCATGAGCTGGTGCGCCACCGAAGAGGTGCTGGAGAGGCCGACCGCCTGCCCGATCTCACGCATCGACGGCGGGTAGCCGCGCCGCTGGACGGAGTCGCGGATGACCTCGATGACCCTGCGCTGCCGGTCGGTGAGACCGGAACTGTCGGCTCGGATGCCCGGAGGTCGCCCGGGGAGGGCGCGGGCGGGCCGCCCGGGGTCCTCGCCGTTCATGCTTGTGTCGTTCATGGCGTGCACCGGCTCGAGTCGGCCCTGGGAGCGGTCCTGGGCGGTGATGGTGGCACTGTCTGCGGTGGTGGTCACGTCGTCGGCCCCTCTCGAATGGCATCCCTCGCTGGCACAACGGTAGTGGCTTTCGAAAGGTTGCGCCAAACACACGTTCGAGTGAAAATTCGCAGATTGCCTTACGCCTGTGCACATGCGGGTGTATGAGCACTCTCACGCCGCCGTCCCGATTCGGTCGTCACGGTAGCCTTCGCCGATGGGCCGCGAGTGTCCGGTGCGCCCTCCCAGTGTCGCACCCCGAGGGGCGGAATCCCGGGAGCCTGCGCGCTGCGACACGCAGGGGGCCCGGAAGCGCCCCCAACCCAAGATCTAGTGGTTGGATGGCATTGGCCACCCAGGGGTAGTGGTCCTCGGTCTGCCGGGGCCGCTCACATCGCCTATGCTGGTGGTCGCTTCGCAGGGCCTCGAGGGGTCGTGCGAGGTTCACCAGTCGTGCCGTGAGGGAGGGTCGGAACCAATGCACTGCCCCTTCTGCAGGCACCCCGACAGCCGTGTTGTCGACAGTCGCACCACCGACGACGGGACGTCGATCCGACGCCGTCGCCAGTGCCCCGACTGCTCCCGTCGTTTCACGACGGTGGAGACGTGTTCGCTCATGGTCGTGAAGCGGTCCGGTGTCACGGAGCCCTTCAGCCGCACCAAGGTCATCTCCGGGGTGCGCAAGGCGTGCCAGGGGCGACCGGTCACCGAGGACGCCCTCGCCAAGCTCGGCCAGCGGGTCGAGGAGGCGGTGCGCGCCACCGGCAGCGCCGAGCTGACCACCCACGACGTGGGTCTGGCCATCCTCGGCCCGTTGCAGGAGCTCGACGTCGTCGCGTACCTGCGCTTCGCGTCCGTGTACAAGGCTTTCGACAGCCTCGAAGACTTCGAGGCCGCCATCGTGGAACTCCGCGTGCGGCCTCCCGGTGAGAACCGCGGTACCGGTGCGGCCCCCGAGGTCCCCGTTCCCGCCACCGCCGCCGACTGACTGGCGGTCCGGGCCCGCAGTGCCCGGCGACCGGCCGCCGCGAGCGGCCCGGCAGACGTGCCCCGAGCGACCCCTGTGTCGTTCGTGGCAGCAGTACAGAACGACGTACAGAAGACGGTGCCCTGGGACTATCTGGGCGCCAAAGTGTGTTTTGCCCGTATATGGGAGGCGGCATGACAGAGACGGCGAGCGGTCCGGCAGCACGTGGTTCTCGTTCCAAGGGAGCCAAGGCGAGCAAGGGCCTGCGTATCGAGCGCATCCACACCACCCCCGGCGTGCATCCGTACGACGAGGTGGCGTGGGAGCGCCGTGACGTCGTCATGACCAACTGGCGCGACGGCTCGATCAACTTCGAGCAGCGTGGCGTCGAGTTCCCCGACTTCTGGTCGGTGAACGCGGTCAACATCGTCACCAGCAAGTACTTCCGCGGGGCCGTCGGCACCCCGCAGCGCGAGACCGGTCTCAAGCAGCTCATCGACCGGATCGTGAAGACGTACACGAAGGCCGGCGAGGAGTACGGCTACTTCGCCTCGCCCGCCGACGCCGAGATCTTCGAGCACGAGCTGGCCTACGCCCTCCTGCACCAGATCTTCAGCTTCAACTCGCCGGTCTGGTTCAACGTCGGCACCCCCCAGCCCCAGCAGGTCTCCGCCTGCTTCATCCTGTCCGTCGACGACTCCATGGAGTCCATCCTCGACTGGTACAAGGAAGAGGGCATGATCTTCAAGGGCGGCTCCGGCGCCGGCCTGAACCTCTCCCGCATCCGCTCCTCCAAGGAGCTGCTCTCCTCCGGCGGCAACGCCTCCGGCCCGGTCTCCTTCATGCGCGGTGCCGACGCCTCCGCGGGAACCATCAAGTCGGGCGGCGCGACCCGCCGTGCGGCCAAGATGGTCATCCTCGACGTCGACCACCCCGACATCGAGAACTTCATCGAGACCAAGGTCAAGGAGGAGGAGAAGATCCGCGCCCTCCGTGACGCGGGCTTCGACATGGACCTGGGCGGCGACGACATCACGTCCGTCCAGTACCAGAACGCCAACAACTCCGTCCGCGTGAACGACACGTTCATGAAGGCCGTCGAGTCCGGTGGCAAGTTCGGCCTCACCTCCCGCATGACGGGCGAGGTCATCGAGGAGGTCGACGCCAAGTCGCTCTTCCGCAAGATGGCCGAGGCCGCCTGGGCCTGTGCCGACCCCGGCATCCAGTACGACGACACGATCAACCACTGGCACACCTGCCCCGAGTCCGGCCGCATCAACGGCTCGAACCCGTGCAGCGAGTACATGCACCTGGACAACACGTCCTGCAACCTCGCCTCGCTGAACCTCATGAAGTTCCTCAAGGACGACGGCAAGGGCAACCAGTCCTTCGAGGTCGAGCGCTTCGCCAAGGTCGTCGAGCTCGTCATCACGGCGATGGACATCTCCATCTGCTTCGCCGACTTCCCGACCGAGAAGATCGGCGAGAACACCCGCGCCTTCCGCCAGCTCGGCATCGGCTACGCCAACCTCGGCGCCCTGCTGATGGCGACCGGCCACGCGTACGACTCCGACGGCGGCCGCGCCCTCGCCGGTGCCATCTCCTCCCTGATGACCGGCACCTCGTACAGGCGCTCCGCCGAGCTCGCCGCGGTCGTCGGCGCCTACGACGGCTACGCCCGCAACGCCGAGCCGCACCAGCGCGTCATGCAGCAGCACGCCGACGAGAACACCAAGGCCGTCCGCGTGGACGACCTGGACTCGCCGATCTGGGCCGCCGCGACGGAGGCCTGGCAGGACGTGATCCGCCTCGGCGCCAAGAACGGCTTCCGCAACGCCCAGGCCTCGGTCATCGCCCCGACCGGCACCATCGGTCTCGCGATGTCCTGCGACACCACCGGCCTCGAGCCCGACCTCGCCCTGGTCAAGTTCAAGAAGCTCGTCGGCGGCGGCTCGATGCAGATCGTCAACGGCACCGTCCCGCAGGCCCTGCGCCGCCTGGGCTACCAGGAGGAGCAGATCGAGGCGATCGTCGCCCACATCGCCGAGAACGGCAATGTGATCGACGCCCCCGGTCTGAAGGCCGAGCACTACGAGGTCTTCGACTGCGCCATGGGTGAGCGTTCCATCTCCGCGATGGGCCACGTCCGCATGATGGCCGCCATCCAGCCGTGGATCTCGGGCGCCCTCTCCAAGACCGTGAACCTGCCGGAGACGGCCACGGTCGAGGACGTCGAGGAGGTCTACTTCGAGGCCTGGAAGATGGGCGTCAAGGCGCTCGCGATCTACCGCGACAACTGCAAGGTCGGCCAGCCGCTCTCCGCGAAGAAGAAGGAGGACGAGAAGGCCGAGGTCACCGCGAAGTCCGAGGCGACGATCCGCGAGGCCGTCGAGAAGGTCGTCGAGTACCGCCCGGTCCGCAAGCGTCTGCCCAAGGGCCGCCCGGGGATCACCACCTCCTTCACCGTCGGTGGCGCCGAGGGCTACATGACCGCCAACTCCTACCCGGACGACGGTCTCGGCGAGGTCTTCCTCAAGATGTCCAAGCAGGGTTCGACGCTCGCGGGCATGATGGACGCCTTCTCCATCGCCGTCTCCGTCGGTCTGCAGTACGGCGTCCCGCTGGAGACGTACGTCTCGAAGTTCACCAACATGCGCTTCGAGCCGGCCGGCATGACGGACGACCCGGACGTGCGGATGGCGCAGTCGATCGTCGACTACATCTTCCGCCGCCTGGCGCTGGACTTCCTGCCCTTCGAGACCCGCTCGGCCCTCGGCATCCACTCGGCCGAGGAGCGTCAGCGTCACCTGGACACCGGCTCGTACGAGCAGTCCGAGGAGGATGACGTCGACGTCGAGGGGCTCGCCCAGTCCGCCCCCCGCGCCCAGGAACTGAAGGCCGTCGCGGCCCCGGCTCCGAAGACCGAGATCCCGGCCCCGAAGCAGGCCCACACCTCGGCGGAGCTCGTCGAGATGCAGCTCGGCATCAGCGCCGACGCCCCGCTCTGCTTCTCCTGCGGTACGAAGATGCAGCGCGCCGGCTCCTGCTACATCTGCGAGGGCTGCGGCTCGACCAGCGGCTGCAGCTGACACCCCGCGGGGCGCGTCGGACGTGATGTCCGACGCGGTCCGCGCGGGTGACCGGCCAGTCTCGACGCGTCAGGGTACGGCGAAGGGGACCCGTCTCGTGCGGGTCCCCTTCGCCGTACCCTGACGCGTCGATGCCCTGCTGCCGCGGGCGGCGTGTTCCCGTGTCTCAGGGGCGGGCGGAGCCGAGCAGCGTGGCGAACGTCCGGGGGTCGGCGTCGAAGCCGTGGAGGAGGGGGCGGTACGCCCAGCCGTCGGCGCCGTCGCGAGTGAACTCCACGACCGTCGCGGAAAGGGCGTCCCGCACGTCCGCGAAGTCGTGGACCAGCAGGTCCGTATAGCCTTCGCGGACCCGTATGCCCGTGTTCGCTATGTCACCGAAGGCGAGCCGCCCACCGGCCTGCTGGATCGCGACGCCCACCACCACGCGCGCGTACGTCGGTGCCAGCCGGTCCAGCTCCAGGGTCATGGCCTCGTCGTAGCCGAATCCCTGGCCCGTACGGCTGTCGCGGTGAAGCGTGATCGTGCCGTCGGGGGAACGACTGCCGAAGTGCACCAGATGGACCGGTGCACCGTGCGGATCGTCCGTGGTGAAGACACCGGCGACGAGGTCCAGGTCATGGACCGGTGCGCCGCTCCGGGCAGGGTCCCACTTGAGCGTGACCTCGACCCGGCCCACCCCTTTGTTGAGTCCGCTCATGGTGCTTCCCCTCTCCGCGCACGCCCCCGCGCACGCCTCTCGTCGTACCGTCGACCCGCTCAAAAGCCCGTGGTCGTGGGCCGATTGCTCATGGTGTCATGGGGCTACGACAGCGGACCCGAGGGATGAGGGGGAGAGCGGTTTGTGGAGCGGTGAGGAGCTGGATCTCGACGCATATCTGGCTCGAATCGGATACGAGACAGGGCGGGAAGGGGAACTCACCCCCGATCTGCGGACATTGACGGCCCTCCACCGGGCACACATCCGGGCCTTTCCGTTCGAGAACCTCGACGTCGCTCTCGGGCGGCGGGTCCCCCTCGACCTGAAGAGCCTTCAGGCCAAGCTCGTCGAGCGCCGCCGCGGCGGCTACTGCTACGAGCAGAACTCCCTGCTCGCGGCGGTTCTCGAACGGATCGGCTTCGCGGTGACCGGGCGCGGAGCCCGTAACCGTTCGCGGGGCGCGGCTCTGCCACCCGTCACGCACGCACTCCTCGTCGTCGTGATCGACGACGAACAGTGGCTCGCCGACGTCGGATTCGGCTGGCAGGGGCCGCTGGAACCGGTGCCCCTGCGGGACGGGGCGCACGTCGAGCAGAGCGGCTGGACGTTCGGGATCGGAGTCGAGGCGGAGGGCATCCATGTCCTGCGCTCCCTGCGACCGCAGGGCTGGACCGACCTCTACGCCTTCTCCCCGCAGACGCTCTACCCCGGTGACTTCACCGTCATGAACCACTACAGCTCCAGTCATCCGGACTCGCGATTCCTCGGTCAGGTCGTGGCGCAGAGGCCCGGTGGCGACGTGCGCAGGGCGCTGGTGCGCGACAGGCTTTCGACGATGGGGAAGGACGGCGTCGCCGAGGAACGGATCGTGAACGCCGACGAGTTGATCGCGGTCCTGGAAGGCGACTTCGGGATCGAACTGGACGACGAGGAGCGCACGGGTCTGGAGCGAATGCACCCCGCGGGTCCCTGACGAGGTCTGCCGGGGCGGTCGCCGGGCCCGTACGATGGCGCGGTGCTGGTCAAGTGGATTCGCTGCACCGTGTTGGACCGTCGAGGGTTCGAGCGGGGGCAGCGGAAATGGGCGGGGCTGCTCGGTGAGCCGGGCTTCCGGGGGCAGGGCGGCGGGTGGAGCCGGACTCGACCGGACGTCGCCCATATCTTCGCGTTCTGGGAGAGCCGGGCTTTCTACGACTCGTTCATGGCGCGCTCGCACGACCGTCTGGCGGCCGCGCAGGTGGGCACGTTCAAGGACATCCAGGTCAAGCTGTTCGACCACCGCTTCGATGTGAAGACGGGGTTCGAGCCGCGTTTCTCCGACGCCGATGTGGCGCGGGTGGCGCACTGCCGTGTCCACGAGGATCGGGCCGAACACTTCGCGCTCATGCAGGAGAAGGTGTGGAACCCGGCCATGGCCGGGTCCCCCGGCATGCTGCGGGGGCTGTTCGGGGAGGCGCCCGGAAGCGAGTTCCTGGTGCTGTCGATGTGGCAGTCCGCCGCCGAGCACGGCAAGTACCGGGTGGAACGGATCGAGCGGCTCGGACTGCGCGCCAAGACGGCCGCCGACGTGGCGGCGCTGGCCGGCGACGTGGTGCAGCTCGAGTCGGCCTGGACGGTCTGACAAAGGCCCGGGTGAGCCGCCTCGGCCGGCCGGCCCGATCTACTCCGGGACGAAAGATCCCGCTTCCACCGCCGCCAGCACCGCCTGAGCCGCCTGGCCGGCGATCGCGCCGTCGATCGGTTCTCGGGTGACGAAGAGCCTCAGGAACAAGGGCGCCGAGACCGCCCGGACGACCGCGCCCGCGTCGGTGCCCCGCGGCGCCTCACCGCGGGCCACGGCCCGGACGACGACGTCCTCGCAGCGGCGGAACCGCTCGGCGTAGAAGGCGTGCAGGGCCTCGGCCGCCCGTGGTGACTGGAAAGCAGCGCCGACGAACGCGGTCGGGGCGGCGCCCGTGGCGGGGTCGCCGAAGGCCTCGACGACCTCGTGCGCGAGTGTGCGCAGATCCCCGGAGAGGCTTCCCGTGTCCGGTGGCGTCCAGGCGTCCTCGCCGGCCAGGTCGAGCGCGTCGGCGAGGAGGCCTTCGACGCTGCCCCAGCGGCGGTAGAGCGTCGTCTTGTGCACGCCCGAGTGTTCTGCCACGTACTCGACGGTCAGGGCCGGGTATCCGTGCTCGGACAGACCGGTCAGGACGGCGTCGCGGACGGCAGCCCGGGTGCGGGCGGTGCGTCCGCCGGGCCGCAGGCTCCCGGGTGCGGGGGCCGCGTGTTCCTCGATCGAATCATTCAACTGCTACTCCCGTTGCATTAGGAGGTTCGAGTGTGCCACACTCGCCTTAATGCGATCCAGGTTGCATTTGACCCTTCTACTCGCGGAGGCGCCCTTGCCCACTCAGATCTCGCTGCACGACGTCGTCGTGACCCGTGGCGAACGACTGCTTCTCGACCAGGTCTCGCTCTCCGTGCGCTCCGGGGAGCGGATCGGGATCGTGGGGGAGAACGGCGCGGGGAAGTCGACCCTGCTGCGTCTCCTCGCCGGGGCGGAGCACCCCGACGAGGGCAGGGTCGTCACCGTCGCCGACGGCGGCATGAGAATGCTCGCCCAGACCCCTCGACTGCAGCCCGGGGCCACTGTCGGCGACGCCGTGGACGCGGCCCTCGCCGACCTTCGCGCCATGGAACGGCGGCTGCGCGCCCTCGAAGCCCGGCTCGACTCCGCGGACCGGGCGGAGCTCGACACATACGGTGAGCTCCTCACCGCCTACGAGTTCCGGGGCGGGTACGAGGCGGACGCCCGGGTCGACAAGGCCCTGTACGGACTCGGTCTCGCCGGCACGGGACGCGGGCGACGGCTCGACAGTCTCTCGGGTGGCGAGCTGGCCCGGCTCGGCATCGCCTGCGCGTTCGCCGTCGGCCCCGAGGTACTCCTGCTCGACGAGCCGACCAACCACCTCGACGCACAGGCACTCGACTGGCTGGAGGAGGCACTCCTCGGGCACCGCGGCACCGTCGTGGCCGTCTCCCACGACCGGGCCTTTCTGGAGAGGGTCGCCACGGCGATCGTCGAGGTGGACGCCGACAGACGGGCGCTCGTGCGGTACGGCGAGGGATACGCCGGATACCGCACGGCACGGGAAGCGGCCCGACGGCGCTGGGAGGGGGCGTACGAGGAGTGGTGCGAGGAGACGGCACGGCTTGAGGCGTACGCATCGACGACGGCGCGCGGTGTCGCGCCCGGGAGGGAGATGAAGGACAACAACAAGATGGCGTTCGACCGGGCGGCCGGCCGCGTCCAGGCCTCCGTCTCGGGCCGCGTGCGCAACGCCCGGGAGCGGCTGAGACGACTCCGGGAAGAGCCCGTGCCGCAGCCGCCACCGCCTCTCGCCTTCACCGCCCGGCCCCTGGCAGGCGCGGCCGAGGGGGCGCTCGTGACGCTGAGCGGAGTGCGTGTCGCGGACCGTCTCGCCGTCGGCGAGCTCACCGTCCGGGCGGGGGACCGGCTGCTCGTCCACGGCGGCAACGGTGCGGGGAAGTCCACCCTGCTACGGGTCATGGCCGGGGTCGTCGACCCGGACTCGGGCGAGGTCCGGCGTGCCGGACGGATCGGGTACCTCGCCCAGGACATCGCCGTCCGGCGCCGGGAGGAACGGCTGCTCGCCTGCTTCGGGCGGGGGCTCGCCCTGCCCGAGGACGAGCGGGCCGAACTGCTTCTGTCGTACGGACTGTTCCGCCCGGCCGACCTGACGGTTCCGGTCGGCGCGCTCTCCGCCGGCCAGCTCCGTCGGCTGGCGCTCGCCCGGCTGCTGGCCCGGCCCGCCGATCTCCTTCTGCTCGACGAGCCCGGCAACCACCTGGCCCTCGGGCTCGTGGAGGAACTGGAGCAGGCCTTGGAGCAGTGGAAGGGAGCCCTTGTGGTGGTCTCGCACGACCGCGCGCTGCGGCGCCGTTTCACCGGAGACATACGCCGGATGGACTCCGGCCGCCTCCTCGGCTGAGCCTTCCGGGGAACGGCGATCTAGGGTCGGGGTATGGCAAGACCGCGGCGCATCGTTCTCGTACGGCACGGAGAGTCCGAGGGCAATGTCGATGACACGGTGTACGAACGGGAGCCCGACCATGCGCTGAGACTCACGGAGACCGGGCTGCGACAGGCGGAGGAGACGGGGGCGAGGCTGAGGGGACTCTTCGGCCGTGAGACGGTCAGCGTCTACGTATCGCCGTACCGGCGCACCCATGAGACCCTCCGCGCCTTCCGGCTGCCTCCGGAGCAGGTCCGGGTGCGGGAGGAGCCGCGCCTGCGGGAGCAGGACTGGGGCAACTGGCAGGAGAGGGATGACGTACGACTGCAGAAGGCGTACCGGGACGCGTACGGGCACTTCTTCTACCGATTCGCCCAGGGGGAGTCGGGAGCGGACGTCTACGACCGGGTCGGGGCGTTCCTGGAGAGCCTGTACCGCAGTTTCGAGGCGCCCGACCATCCGCCCAACGTCCTGCTGGTCACCCACGGGCTGACCATGCGCCTGTTCTGTATGCGCTGGTTCCACTGGACGGTCGCGGACTTCGAGTCGCTGTCGAATCCAGGCAACGCCGAGACCCGTACGCTCCTGCTCGACGAGGACGGCCGATACCGTCTGGACAGGCCGTTCGAACGCTGGCGCACCCCGGAACCGTACGGCCCCACCGGATAGAGTGGCAGACCGATGACCGCTGACTCCGCATTCGACCGGCGCTTCGACCGCGCCCTGGCCAGCCTGCGCGGGCTGTCCGTGGGAGACGCCCTGGGCTCCCAGTTCTTCGTACCCGCCAACTATCCCCTGCTCAAGCGGCGCGAGCTGCCCGACGGCCCCTGGCAGTGGACCGACGACACCGAGATGGCCTGCTCAGTCCTGGCCGTCCTCGCCCACCACGAACGCATCGACCAGGACGCCCTGGCGATGTCCTTCGCCCAGCACCACGACTTCGACCGGGGCTACGGCCCGGCCGTGAACCGGATGCTCCGGCTCATCAGGGAGGGGGGCGACTGGCGGGAGCTGGCCGCCGCGCTCTTCCAGGGGCAGGGGTCGTGGGGCAACGGCGCCGCGATGCGGATCGCCCCGCTCGGAGCCTGGTACGCGGAAGATCCCGAGCAGGCGACGCACCAGGCCGAGATCTCCGCGTACACGACCCATCAGCACCGAGAGGCCGTGGTGGGCGCGATGGCCGTCGCCGCCGCGGCGGCACTGGCCGCCGACCCGGCGGGACCGCCCACCCCCGAAGCGCTGCTCGACGGGGTCATCGCCCTGGTGCCCCGCAGCGCGGTCGGGGCGGGGCTGCGCCGGGCCCGCGACATGCTCGACTACGGCGACGCGGGCACGGTGGCCGCGGTGCTCGGCAGCGGGCGTCGGACGAGCGCGCACGACACGGTTCCGTTCGCGCTCTGGTCGGCGGCGCGTGGCCTCGGCGATTTCGAGGGCGTGTTCTGGACGACCGCGCAGGTCGGTGGCGACGTCGACACCACCTGCGCCATCGCCGGAGGCGTGGTGGCCGCCGCGGCGGCCGGAGCGCCTCCGGAGCAGTGGCTTCGGCAGACCGAGGACCTCCCGGAGTGGGTTCCGGTCGCGACGTCCTGAGACGCCACGACGGCCCCCGGACCCGGCCGGGGTCCGGGGGCCGTCGGTGTGTCCTCAGGCCACCGGCCCGGCGGCCTCCGCGCGTCCGCTGAGCGCTTCCAGGTCGCTCTTGCGGACCCGGATCACCAGAACGGCCGTGACCAGCGCGATCAGGACCATCGCGACGGCGGCCGTGAAGGCCGAGGAGATGCCAGAGGTCAGCACCTCATGGCCCCACGGCGGGGGAAGCTCCTTCGTCTTCATCGCCTCGGCCTGCTGCTCGGGCGTCGAGTTCGCGAGGAAGTTCGGCAGCTGCTTCTCGCCTTCCTCCCGGCTGGCCGTGCCGAAGACCGTGACCAGGATGGACAGGCCGAGCGAACCGCCCACCTGCTGCGTGGCGTTGAGCAGTCCTGACGCGGCGCCCGCCTCGTGCTGGGCCACTCCGGAGACGGCCGTGAGCGTGAGCGTCACGAAGTTGAGTCCCATGCCGAAGCCGAACAGGACCATGGGGCCGAGTACACCGCCGACGTAGCTGCTGTCCGAGTCGATGAACGTCAGCCAGAAGAGGCCCGCGCCCGTGATCGCCGAACCGCTCACCATGAACGGCTTGGGCCCGAGCGCCGGCAGCAGGCGCTGCGCGAGACCCGCACCGGTGCCGATCGCGACCGTGACGGGAAGGAAGGCGAGCCCGGACTGGATCGGGCTGTAGCCCAGCACTCCCTGGACCCAGAGCACGATGAAGAAGAACATGCCGAACATGGCGGCCGCCAGGCTGAGCATGATGATGTACGTGCCCGAGCGGTTGCGGTCCGCGAACATCCGGAGCGGGGTGATCGGCTCCTTGGCACGGGACTCCACGAGCGCGAAGGCCACGAGCAGGATGACCGCGGAGACGAAGGAGCCGATGGTCAGCGCGTCCTTCCAGCCCTCCTCGGATGCCCGGATGAACCCGTAGACCAGTGCGGCCATGCCGAGTGTCGAGGTCGTGGCGCCCGCGATGTCGAACCGGCCCGGGTGGCGCTCGGACTCCGCGATGTAGCGCGGGGCGAGGAAGGCGATCAGCAGGCCGATCGGGACGTTGACGAAGAGGACCCAGCGCCAGTCCAGCCACTCCGTCAGCATGCCGCCGGCGAGCAGACCGATCGCGCCACCGCCTGCGGAGACGGCGGCGAAGACGCCGAACGCCCGGTTGCGTTCCGGCCCTTCGGGGAAGGTCGTGGTGATCAGGGCGAGCGAGGTGGGTGAGGCGATGGCGCCTCCCACTCCCTGCAGGGCCCGCGCGGCGAGCAGGTGCCAGGGCTCCTGGGCGAAGCCTCCGAGGAGTGAGGCGAAGGTGAAGAGCAGGATGCCGGCGATGAACACCCGGCGACGTCCCAGGATGTCTCCCGCTCGCCCGCCGAGGAGCAGCAGGCCGCCGAAGGTGAGCGTGTAGGCGCTGAGTACCCACGACAGGTCGGTCGTCGAGAAGGAGAGCGCGTCCTGGATGTGCGGCAGTGCGATGTTCACGATGGTGGCGTCGAGGACGACCATCAGCTGGCAGGCGGCGATGACGGTCAAGGCGATGCCAGGCCGGCCTCCGGCGCGTGCAGGCCCGTCCTTGGTCTGTGTGTCCACCGGAGAAGTTGTCACTATGGATCCCCCACGGAAGAATTAGTGAACGCACCCGTTCACTGTCGACCACGGTAGTGAGTCCCCCTCAGTGAACGCAACCGTTCACTGGGCGCTGCCGAAGAACTGATATCGCCTCAACGGAGAGATCCTGATGGTTACTTCGCGTTCCACGGCCGCCGCCCGGCCGGACGGGGCATCGCTCCGGCGCCGCGGGCCCGTCCTTGAACGGGCCATCCTGGAAGCCGCGCTCGATCAGCTGAGCAGCGTCGGCTGGAACGGCCTGACGATGGAGGGTGTCGCGGTCGGCGCGCAGACGGGCAAAGCCGCGGTGTACCGCCGCTGGCCGTCGAAGGAAGACCTCGTCGCCGACGCCCTCCAGGCCGGACTGCCGACGCTCGACGAGGCACCGGACCTCGGCCAGGTGCGCGACGACCTGTACGAGCTGTGTCTCCGAGTCCGGGACATCATGTACTCCAAGCCCGGCTTCGCCCTGCGCGCTGTGCTTCACGAATGCGATGCCGGGTCCGCCGAACGGTTCCACGTTCTGATCACCACGGGAGTGGTCGAGCCCTCGGCCCGCCTTGTCCGTGACGTGCTGCGGCGAGGAATCGCGCGGGGCGAGGTGCGGGCCGACGCGAACGACGATCTGGTGGTCGACGTCATTCCCGCCATGATGATGTACCGCTCCAAGGTGTGCGCAAGCGAATGGAGCGACGGCGAGATCGCCGATCTGATCGACCGGATCATGGTGCCGCTGCTGCGCCCCTGACATGGACGGGACAGCCTCCGAGGGGTGGCGCGCCCCGGCCCGGACGGGCCGGTGCGGAGCCCCCTCGGGTGCTCGGCGGGAATCCGGGTATCGCACCCGGCGCCGAGCGGCGTAACCTGTCAGGCGCCATGCCGTATGAACCACCCACCCACACTGTCGAGCGATCGCTCCGTGCCACCACCGGTGCCAAGATCGTCGCCGGAGTCGACGAGGTCGGACGCGGAGCGTGGGCCGGCCCCGTCACCGTGTGCGCGGCCGTCACCGGCCTGCGCCGGGCGCCCGAGGGGCTCACCGACTCCAAACTGCTCACCCCCAAGCGCCGTACCGCGCTCGCCGCGGAGCTGGAGGGGTGGGTCACGGCGTACGCGCTCGGCGACGCCACCCCGCAGGAGATAGACGAGCTCGGCATGACCGCCGCACTGCGTCTGGCGGCGGTCCGGGCACTCGAAGGGCTCCCCGTGCGACCCGACGCGGTGATCCTTGACGGCAAGCACGACTATCTCGGCAGCCCCTGGCAGGTCCGCACGGTGATCAAGGGCGACCAGTCCTGCATCGCAGTGGCCGCCGCCTCCGTCATCGCCAAGGTCCGGCGGGACGCCGTCATGGCGGAGCTGGAGACCGGGGCCGAGGGGTACGCGGCGTACGCCTTCGGTGCCAACGCGGGCTACCCTTCGCCGGTCCACAAAGCGGCGCTCGAAGAGCTGGGGCCCACCCCTCACCACCGACTCTCCTGGTCGTACCTGGACGCGATGCCCAGGTGGCGCCACCTCAAAAAGGTCCGCCTCTCCGCCGAGGCGGCCGCGCTGGAAAGCGGGGGCCAACTCGGCTTCGACTTCTGAACTTCCGGTCGCGGAGCCCCTTCTCAGGGGCTCCCACGCGGCCGGGGCGCACCTGTGCGCCCACCCGCCGGTGCTTCTCGCAGCGGCGTTTGATAGACATCCACTCATGCCTCTCATCCCCGAGGAGCCTCAGATTCACGAGAGCGCCCAGGGTCCCCGCGCCACCGCGTCGACCCCCCGTCCCGTACCCGGCCCGCGTTCCGCGGCCTCACCGCGTCCCGGACGTCCTGTTCCGGGACCCCCCAGGCCCGCTGCCCCGGCGCAGCGTCCGCACCCCGGTGCCGCGCCTGCTCCGGCGAACACCCCGGAGAATCGTTCCGAACAGCGATCCACGCCGCAGCTCCAGCTGATCCCGGCTCCCGTCGACGGTGCGCTCGACGCCGCCGAAGAGGCCCTGGACCTGCTCCTGGAGAACGGCCGGGCACCGGGCGAGGTCCTGGTGCTCACCACCGGCGACCCGCACCCGTGGACCACGCACGAGCTGTCCTTCGGCGAGGCGCCCTACTGGGCCCAGCAGGCCACCGGTGACGACGTGTTCTTCGCGCACGCCGCCTCCGTGGAAAAGGTCACCGCCCGTCCCGTGGTCATCGTCGCCGTCAACGGCGGAGACGACGAGACCGCCGCCAAGGTCCTGCCGTCGGCGCTGGCCCGTGCCGGCGCGCTGCTCGTCGTGTGTGGTGACCCGCAGCGCGTCACCACGCTCCTCGGGGCAGGCGCCGGAGTCTGACCGACCGCCCCTCCGCCGGGCCGAACCGGGCCCGGCGGGGGCCGTCGCCGTTCACGATTCAGCGTGCGGCGGCCCGGCGCAGGGGTTCGGTCGCACCGCTCGCGGTGCGAGGAGTCAGCAGCCCCAGCTCCGCCGGCGCGTCGTCGAGCGGCAGCGGGGGCGAGTCGGAGCTCGGCCGTCGGCCGCCCCGCCCCTCACCGAGCACCTGCCAGCCCGCGCGGGTCAACGTGATGTACGCGCCGCAGCGGAGCCCGTGCAGGGTGCAGGCGTCCCGGAGCCCCCACATCCAGGCTCCGTCCTCCTCCGTCCAGCGCTCGTCACCCTCACGGCAGTAGAGCAGGACCGCGGTCCGTACGGGCGTGCGCCTGCGGAGGTCGTGCGGAATGACCCGCCGCAGATGCGCGAGCAGCGCGTTGCGGAAGTCCCAGCCGTCCGCCGGGGAGGGGCGCCGGACGAACGAGGCGCTGGCGGCCAGTCGTTCCTCGTGGTCCAGGACGGCGAGGACCGCCATCGAGGGCGTGGGTGTGTGACGCGAGTGCAGGCCGCTGACGACCTCTCGCGGATTGCGCAGCAGCGGGATCCCCGCCGCGGACCACTCGGCCGGTTCGAGTATCCGAGCGAGGCGGTTGGCGGACTCGGACGAAGATCTGAGCGAGGTGGCTGTGGGCGGAGCGAATCCGAGGGTCACGGTCCTCCCTTCGGATACACGCCCGCTAGGCGGGCAAGGTCGGGTGAGGGCGCACCACGGCACAGTCCTTCCGGGCCGCTGACGGGCCGTGCGGGGCGGTCTCCCAATTCTTGCTGGCCCGTGCGCGAGCGGCAACGAGCAATTGAGGCCGCTGACGGGAATGAGTCGGAATGCCTCTCATATCCCTGCCCAGTTGCCCATTGTTCACTCCCCGTTTGCTCTCCTGTCTCACCCCTGGACGGCGAGCACCAGCGGAAACACCCCTTCCGCTCCGGCCCGCCGCAGCAACCTCGCCGCGACCGCCAGGGTCCACCCGCTGTCGGACAGGTCGTCCACGAGGAGAACCGGCCCGCCGGCTTCGGCCAGCCGGCCCGCCAGCTCGGCGGAGACCGTCAGGGTCCGCTGCAACCCGACCACGCGCTGGGCGCTGTTGGTCCGGGACAGGCGCAGCTCCTCCGCCTCGGGCGCGTACTCCACCGCACCGAGCAGGGGCAACCTGCCGATCTCGGCGATCCGCTGCCCGAGCGAACCCACCAGTCGCGGCCTGCGCTGGGAGGCGACCGTGACCACACCGGCCGGCCGGGCCGGGGCGTCCGACGCCCCGGAGGCCCAACCTCCCGGCCCCTTGGCCCAGTCGGCGAGCACATGCACCACCGCCTGCACGACGTCGTCCGGTACCGCACCGTCCGGAGCGGTGTCGGCCAGCAGCGGACGCAGCCGGTTGCCCCAGCCGATGTCCGAGAGCCGCCCCAGCGCCCGGCCGCCGAACGCCTGCTCGCCGAGTGGGATACGGCCCTTCAGATCGACCCCGACCGCGGCGAGACCCGTCGGCCACATCTTCCGCGGTTCCACCTCCACGCCCGGCCGGCCCAACTCGCCCTTGGCGGCGTCCAGTGCCGCGTCGGACACCTTCGGATCGAAGCGGTTCCCCGCGCAGTTGTCGCAGCGGCCGCACGGAGCGGCCTCCTCGTCGTCCAGCTGGCGCCGCAGGAACTCCATGCGGCACCCCGTCGCCGCCGCGTAGTCGCGCATCGCCTGCTGCTCGGCAGCCCGCTGCCGCGCCACCCACGCGTACCGCTCCGTGTCGTAGACCCAGGGCCGGCCGGTGCTCTCCCAGCCGCCCTTCACCCGGTGCACCGCGCCGTCCACGTCGAGCACCTTGAGCATCGTCTCCAGCCGGGTCCTGCGCAGCTCCACCAAGGGCTCGAGCGCGGGCAGGGACAGCGGCCGGCCCGCCTGCGCGAGCACGTCGATCGTGCGGCGCACCTGCTCCTCCGGAGGGAAGGCGACCGAGGCGAAGTAGCGCCAGATCGCCTCGTCCTCCTGCCCGGGAAGCAGAAGCACCTCCGCGTGCTCCACACCTCGCCCGGCCCGGCCGACCTGCTGGTAGTACGCGATCGGGGAGGAGGGCGATCCGAGATGCACCACGAAGCCCAGGTCGGGCTTGTCGAACCCCATGCCCAGGGCCGAGGTCGCCACGAGGGCCTTGACCCGGTTGGCCTGGAGATCGTCCTCCGCCTGCTGCCGGTCGGCGTTCTCCGTACGGCCCGTGTACGAGGAGACCGTGTGCCCGCACTGGCGCAGATAGGCCGTGACCTCGTCGGCCGCGGCGACCGTCAGGGTGTAGATGATCCCGGAGCCGGGCAGCTCGTGGAGGTGATCGGCGAGCCAGGCCAGCCGATGGGCCGCGTCCGGCAGCCGGACCACTCCCAGACTCAGGCTCTCCCGGTCCAGCGGCCCGCGCAGCACCAGGGCGTCCGTGCCGGCCCCCGTACCCAGCTGCTCGGCCACGTCCGCCGTCACCCGGGCGTTCGCCGTGGCGGTGGTGGCCAGGACCGGAACCCCGGACGGCAGGTCGGCCAGCATGGTGCGCAACCTGCGGTAGTCCGGCCGGAAGTCGTGTCCCCAGTCCGAGATGCAGTGTGCCTCGTCGACCACGAGCAGGCCGGTGGCGGCCGCGAGCCGGGGGAGCACCTGGTCGCGGAAGTCGGGATTGTTGAGCCGCTCCGGGCTCACCAGGAGCACGTCCACCTCGCCGGCGGACACCTCCTCCTGGACCGTGTCCCACTCCTCCGTGTTCGACGAGTTGATCGTCCGGGCGCGAATGCCCGCCCGCGCGGCCGCCTCCACCTGGTTGCGCATCAGCGCGAGCAGCGGAGAGACGATGACGGTGGGGCCGCTGCCGCGCTCGCGGAGCAGCGAGGTCGCGACGAAGTACACGGCCGACTTGCCCCAGCCGGTCCGCTGCACCACCAGGGCCCGCCGGTGGTCGGCGACCAGGGCCTCGATGGCCCGCCACTGGTCCTCGCGCAGTCTCGCGCGGCCGGTCGGGTCCGAGACGAGACGGGCGAGCACGGCATCGGCGGCGGTCCGGAGCGCGGCGCGGTCTTCCAGCGGGTCTGCGTGGGTCATGCCTCCATGCAACCCGATGCCTCGGACATCGCGCGAATGAGCACCGAACCTGTGGACAACTCGACGAGGGACGGAAGGCCCGTTCCGGGAGTTATCCACAGGGGTTTCGGAATTCGGGAGATCACGAGACCGTCCTGACCCATGAACGCGAATCAGCACGAATCCAGCGGACTCTCCCGTACCCAGCAGATCACCCTGCGCGGCCCGGCGGAACTGGCGGACGCCCTGCCCTTCATGCTGGGCTTCCACCCCACCGACTCCGTGGTCCTGGTCGCCCTGCACGGCGAGCGCGGACGCTTCGGCGGCCGGGTCAGGCTCGGCATTCCGCGCTCACCACGTGAATGGGCGTCCACCGCCGACCATCTCGCCGAATGCCTCGTCGAGGGCGGCAGCAGGAGCGGCACCCGACCGGACGGCATCGTCGTCTTCCTCTGCCAGGACCCCGCGGCGGGGGAGACGGGTCGCAGGGTCATGGAACGCCTGCGCCCCTTCGCGCAGCGGCTTCGTACGGCCTGCGGCGCCCTCGACATCCCGGTCTACGAAGCCCTCTGCATCTCCGACGGTCTCTACTTCTCCTACTGCTGCCCCGACGCGCGGTGCTGCCCGCCCGACGGCACTCCGCTCGCCCTCAGCGGTACGTCGGTGATGGCGGCGGCCGCGGCGTACGCCGGAGTCCGGCTCCGGGGCTCCCTGCGGGACATGGAGGGCCGGTTCAAGCCCACCGGTGGCCCCGGGGAGGAGGAGCAGCGGGCGGCACTGGACACGACCGCCGCCTCGATCGTTCCCCGGATCCTCGAGGACGCCGAAGGCAAGGGACGGGAGGAGGTGCGCGAGACGACGCTGCGACTCGCCCGCGGGATCCTCCGCCGGTTCGTCGACGCCAAGGGCAAGGAGAGCCCGGAGGCCCCGACCGGCCAGGCCACCCCGACCGGTCCGCATCACGCGACCGGCGGTGGCACCGCTCCGACCACGCGGACGAACGCACCGACGAACGCGCGGAGGAACCCCGTCGGAACGGCCGAGGGCGACGCGGCCGACGACGCCCTGGTCGAGGCCGGCGAAGCCGCCGCGCTGATCCTCGGCCTCCAGGACCGGGTCACCCGGGACCGTGCCGCCGAATGGATGGAGGGCTGGGAGGCCACGGCGGCCCTGCGGCTCTGGCGCGTACTGGCCAGGCGCTGCGTCAAGCCCTACCAGGAGCACGCCGCCGCGCCCCTCGCCCTCGCGGGCTGGGTCGCCTGGTCCACCGGCGACGAGCCGACCGCCCGGGTCGCTCTCGGGCTCGCGCTCGACGCCGACCCCGAATACGTCTTCGCGCGGCTGCTGCACCAGGCGTGCAACGAAGGGCTCGACCCCGAGTCGCTCCGCTCCTGCCTGCGGGCCGAGCGGGACACCAGGACCACCCCCGAGCAGGCCGCCCTCTCCGCCACCCGACAGGTCCGGATGCGTACCGCCCGCCCGCAGGGCACCCGGCAGACCCTCCGGAAGCCCGGCCGTCGTACGGGTGGCGGGGAGCGCCGGTCGACGGCAGGAGTCCGGCCCGGCGGGCCCGCCGCGGGGAAGCCGGGAAGCGGAGCCCCGAAGAGCGGAGGGCAGCGCGGGACCAGGAGCGGACGGTGACGGCCGTGACCCCGCCGCCCGCCGACGCGTTCAGCTCTCTGGCGGCATCGTCCGAACCGTGCCGCCGACACCCCGCCGGCCGCCCGGTCCGCACAGAGAGCACCCCGTACCCGCCATGGCCCTCAGCCCTGTTCCGGCCCCCGGCCGCCCCACCGGACCTTCCGCCGGTCCCGTCCCCGGCCGCCCGTCCGGACCGGTCCGCGCCGCGCCCCCGCGCGCGGCGCGGCCCGGGGAGCTCCCCTCGGTGCACGGCGCGCTCCTCTGCGTCGCCCTTCCCGCCCTCGCCATCTGCGCCGAGCACGGCCAGCTCACCGGTGAGGGACCCGAGGGGGTGTACACGACGGGGCGACGGCTGCTGTCCCGTTGCGTTCTGCGGGTGGCGGGGCGAGAGCCCGTCGCCCTCCAGGGCCGCATGGCGAGCGCCGACCGGGCCGTGTTCCTCGGAGTCCTCCGGGTCCCCGGAGACATGGGCCCCGATCCCGGTCTCACCGTCGAGCGCACACGGAGTGCCGACGGAACCGAACGGATCACCCTGCGTAGTGCCGTCGCCCGCCCCCTCCGGATCCCCGTGGAAATCTCTCTGGGCACGGATCTCGCGGACCTGCGCGCGGTGGCGTCCGGCCGGTCCGGGCCGGAGCTCACCGCGAGCGTCCACGGCACCGGCCTGCGCTGGACGGACGGCGCCGGACGGTCCGTCGCCGTCACGGCGGACCCTCCGCCCATGGACGCCCTGGCGGCGGCCGGAGTACTGCGCTGGGAGGTCGACCTGGGGCCGGGCGCCGCGTTCACGGTGCGGCTGCAGGTACGTGACGGCTCGGCCGGCCGGCCGATCGGCTCCTCGGGTGCGGGCGCCGGACGGCCCGGTGGCCACATCCTCGCCGAAGCCCTCGCCGAGGGCGACGACCCACGCCCGGGAGAGCTGCTGCGGGCGTCTGTCGAGGATCTGCGGGCCCTGCTCCAGCGAGACCCGGAGCACCCCGCTGACGTCCACCTCGCCGCCGGCGTCCCCTGGCGCTGCGGACCGGCCACCGCCGAGGCGCTCTGGGCGGCCCGCATGGCCCTTCCCCTCGGCACCCGGCTCGCCGTCACCACCCTGCGCGCCCTCGGCCGCACCCAACTCTGCGGCGAAGGACCCGACTCCGGACGGATCCCGGGACCCCTCAGGGACTCGGGCCCGCACCTTCCACCACGCTGTACCGGTATCGAGGCCACCCTCGCCTTTCCTGTCGTGCTCGCCGAGGCCCACCGCTGGGGGCTCCCGGCGAAGGACCTGGAGGAACTCCTCCCCGTCGCGGAGCGCTGCCTCGGCTGGCTGCGCCGGGCGATCGGTGGGAGCGGCCTCGTGCCGGACCCGGGGCCCGCCGGACCCTGGCGGGCGGAGACACAGGCACACGCGCATCGAGCCGCCCTGCTCGGAGCGGACCTGCTGGACACCTGCGGGAGATCCGGGGGAGAGGCACTGCGCGAAGCGGCGCGGAGCCTGCGCGAGCGTTTCCGGCGGGAGTTCTGGCTCGACGACCCCGCGGGGGGACGGCCCGCCGTCGCCCGCGGACCGGACGGCCGGGTGTGGCCCCAGCTGGGCGGCTGGGCCGCACACCTCCTCGACACGGGGCTTTCGGGTGGCGGACGTCCCGCGCAAGGCCTGTTGGACAGGACCGAGACCGAACAGGTGGCGAGGCTGCTCGGCACCCCGGCCCTCGACTCGGGCTGGGGGCTGCGCAGTCTGGGTGCCAAGGAGCCGGGACACAACCCGTTCGGCCACCGCGCGGGCGCGGTGCGGGTGCACGAGACGGCGGTCGCCGTGGCCGGACTCGCCACCCTCGGCCACGAGAAGGAGGCCGCCTCCCTCCTGCGCGGTCTGCTCGACGCGTCGGAGGCCTTCAGGTACCGGCTGCCCGAGATGTACGCGGGGGAGCAGCGGACGGCGGGCGGGAGCCCGGTGCCGCACCCGGCCGCCTGCCGACCGGCGGCGGTCGCGGCGGCCGGAGCCGTGCACGCCCTGCTTGCCCTCGCCGGAATCCGGCCGGACGCACCGGGGCGCTCCGTGTCGACGCACCCGTTGCGGTCGGCGCCGCTCGGGGCGATCCGGTTCTCGGGGCTCGTGGTCGCCGGTGGGCCGTTCGCCGTGCGAGTCGGCAGGCTCGGTCTCGGTATGGTCGAGGAGGCCGCCGAAGGCCTTCAGCTGGGGGTGTGACGGGATGCCGGGTACAGACACGCGGGAAGACTCGCGGCAGGGCGAGGAAGTCGTCGCCGATGCTTCCGAGGGGCGTGTTTATCGTCAGGAAGACGACTATGATCGCGGCATGCCTCCCTACGACCCGTCGGCCTATCCGCCCTTCGCCGTCACCGTCGATCTGGTCGTGCTCACCGTGCGCCGCCATGCGCTCTGCACCCTGGTCGTACGGCGGGGAGAATCGCCGTACCAGGGGCGTTGGGCGCTGCCCGGCGGCTTCGTGCGGGCCGAGGAGGACCTCGGTGCCGCGGCCGCGCGCGAGCTGGTCGAGGAGACGGGTCTCTGCGCCCACGATCCGGCCGCCCCGCCGCCCGTACCGAGCAACGGCGCGCACCTGGAACAGCTGGCGACGTACGGGGCGCCCGACCGCGACCCGCGCATGCGAGTGGTCAGCGTGGCGCATCTGGCCCTGGCCCCCGACCTTCCCGCACCGAGGGCCGGCGGGGACGCGAACAGCGCACGCTGGGCCCCGGTCGAGGAGCTGCTCGGCGAGGACGCACTCGCCGGGAAGGCCGAGGCCGCCGCGGCGGCGGCCGGGGAGGCCGGGAGCGAGGAGAAGGAGGGGGGCCCGGAGGCGCTCGCCTTCGACCATGCCCGGATCCTCGCCGACGGCGTGGAGCGTGCCCGCTCCAAGATCGAGTACTCCTCCCTGGCCACCGCCTTCTGTCCGCCGGAGTTCACGGTCGGAGAGCTTCGGCGCGTCTACGAGGCGGTCTGGGGCGTGTCCCTGGACCCGCGCAACTTCCACCGGAAGGTGACCGGCACGCCCGGCTTCCTGGTCCCGGTCGGCGGCACCACGACCCGTCAGGGCGGGCGCCCCGCCCAGCTCTTCAGGGCAGGTGGGGCCACGCTCCTCAACCCGCCCATGCTGCGGCCCGAGGTCTGACGGACGGGCCCGTCCGGCGCCCCGGGGCGCCAACCCTGCGCTGAAAGTCCGAAATGTAGCGTTATCTTGCTGCGGTAGCGCCGCCCTGCCGCGGAGCGGTGTCACCTACCGCGAGAGAAGCGATGCTCCAGGCAATCGGACTGACCAGCACGCCCCGCCGCGATCGCCCGCCCGCCGTGGACGATCTGACCTTCGAGGCCCGGCCGGGTGCCGTGACCGCTCTCCTCGGCTCCCCGGGCGCCGGGAAGACCACCGCGCTCCGGCTCATGCTCGAACTCGAGCCGGGCCGTGGGATCACCTACTTCCGCGGCCGGCCGCTGCACCGCATCGCCCACCCTCCGCGCGAGGTCGGTGTGCTCCTCGGTGACATCCCCGGACATCCCTCCCGCACGCTCCGGGGCCAGCTGCGAATGCTCTGTGCGGCCACGGGGGTTCCGGCCGTACGTGCCGATGAGCTGACGCGGGCCGTGGGCCTGGCCGGCCTGGAGCGCCGACGGATCGGGACTCTTCCGATCGGGGCGGATCGCCGACTCGGCCTCGCCTCGGCCCTGTTGGGTGACCCCCACACCCTGCTGCTCGACGAGCCGTGCGCCGGGCTCTCCGTGGCCGAGAGCGCGTGGCTGTACGAGCTCCTGCGGGCGCACGCGGACGAGGGCGGGACCGTGCTGTACACCACGGAGGATCCCAAGGACGCGGCCCGCAACGCCGACCGGGTCGTCACGCTCGACCGCGGGCGGCTCGTCGCCGACCAGGACGTCGCCGAGTTCGCCCGTACCCGACTGCGGCCCCGGGTCGCCGTCCGCACTCCGCAGGCCGCGCGACTGGCCGCGGTGGTGACCCAGGAGGCGAGGGCGGCCCGCCGTTCCGTCGAGGTCGTCGCCGAGGACGGCAACCGTCTGTCCGTCTACGGGAGCGACTGCGCGGCCGTCGGCGACACGGCGTTCCGCCACGGTGTGCCGATCCATCGACTCACCGCCGAGACCGGCGACACCGGACCCGTTGCGCGCGCTCCGGGAAGCGAGGCGCCCCGCCGGTCCGACTCCGAACGGCATGCCACCGCGCCCCGTGAGGCACCGACCGGGGAGCCGGGTGGTGCACGGAGGCCTGCCCGCTCGCCCCTGCGCCCGCTGCGGTACGAGATCCATCGACTCATGGGCGTGCCGTCCACCCCGCTCGTCGTGGCGGCCGTCCTCCTCGGCTCCCTGGCACTCGCCGTGCTCCTCGGGCGTACCGGTCACGCCGCCCTCCCCGCAGTGCTGGCCGGCTGGCCCGCGATCTCCCCACTGCCGCCCGCCGCCCTGGGGGCCGGACTGCTCGGCGCCTTCTCCTTCGGCGAGGAGTACCGCTATCCGGCGCTCACGTCGGGCCGGGGCGCCGTGCCCCGACGGCCGGGTCTGCTGCTCGCGAAGCTCGCCGTGGCGGCGGCCGTCGCCCTCGCGCTGGGGGCGGCCGTGGTGGTGGCCGACCTGGAGGTTCTGCGGTTCGTCTACGGCGACGAGTTGATCGTCGTACCGGAGAACTGGCCCACTCTGTGCGCGAGTTGGCTCGGGCTGCTCGTCGGCTGCGCCTGGGCCGGGGTGCTCGGGGCCGGGGTGTTCAGGGCCGCGGCGGCCGGGGTGGCTGCGGTCCTGGCGGTGCCGGTCGCCTTCGTCCCCTTGCTGCAGAAGGTGCTGACCGGGCCGTCGGTGCGGTCGGCCGCCGGACTCCCGGCGCGGTTGCGCGAGTTCGCCGGTCCGCAGTGGGCCCCGGCGGCGGACCGCTGGCTGACGGGGGCGCTGCGAGTGCTCGGTCAGCCCGCAGGGGTGGCTCTCTCGCTGACGTTGACCGGCTTGCTCTGCGCCTATGTGTTCACCGGCCTTCGACGCAAGGCCCGTTGGTGATCACTTCCGGATCGAAAGCCTCCGGTTAGCAGCCAACTCCCTTAAAACCTGACCGATATGTCCGATTAATCGTCAATTGTGTAGGGGGTGCCGATCACCCTTTCGTGTGCTTTTCACCAAAGACCTCAAGGGTCACGGAGGCAACGCCGACAAAGGATGCGTGAGTACCCTTGCGCACACAATGATGACCGCCGCCCGCTCCGTAGACTCCGGTCTCGGCACCCCGGGCGATCTCGACCGCTACCCCTACGCGGAGGCGCCCGCCGCCGGCCGCGTGGGCCCGCCCTCCTGGGAGGGGGTGGACACCGACCTGGGCCGCGTCGGCCGCCGCGGCACCGGCAACCGGGGGCGCGGGCTGCACGGCCAGCTGGTCCAGCAGCTCGGCCAGATGATCGTCTCGGGCGACCTGGGGGCCGACCGCCCGCTCGTCCCCGAGGAGATCGGCCAGCGGTTCGAGGTCTCACGCACCGTCGTACGCGAGTCGCTGCGCGTGCTGGAGGCCAAGGGGCTCGTCAGCGCCCGCCCCAACGTCGGCACCCGCGTCAGGCCCGTCAGTGACTGGAACCTCCTCGACCCCGACATCATCGAGTGGCGCGCCTTCGGCCCGCAGCGCGACGACCAGCGCCGGGAGCTGAACGAGCTGCGCTGGACCATCGAGCCCCTGGCCGCCCGCCTCGCCGCCGGACACGGCCGCGAGGACGTCCAGCAGCGGCTGGCCGACATGGTCGAGATCATGGGCCACGCGTTCGCCCAGGGGGACGGCATCACCTTCTCCCGCGCCGACACCGAGTTCCACTCGCTCCTCATCCAGCTCGCCGGGAACCGCATGCTGGAGCACCTCTCCGGCATCGTCTCTGCCGCGCTCCAGGTGTCCGGCGGTCCCGTCACGGGCTGCGACCGTCCGAGCGAGGCCTGCCTCTCGCACCACGCCCGGATCGTGGACGCGCTCGCCGCGGGCGACGCCCACGGCGCCGAGACGGCCATGCGGGCGCTGCTCACGGTCCACCCCGAGGTGGAGCGGGTCGTCCCCGCCCCCCGCGAACACTGACGCGCGGGCCGTGGCCGGGAACGCGGAGGTGCGGGCATCACGTGCCGCCGGGTCCGAGCGTCACCCGGGGATCCTGGAAGGGGTTCCCCGGGTGACGCCAGGATTTCGGCGGCGCGAATGTACCCTTATTTACTCCTCTGCGTTTTTTGTCGCACATGAGGTGTGACTCGGGCCACGAAGATTGGGCGTAACACTCCTCCGAGCCGTGCGATGACCTAAGAGGTGACAGCCGAGGAAGGAATACAGCAGCCGTTGGAGGCGCTGTGCAGTTCCCCGGTCCAGCCCGCGCCGTCGGCACATTCCCCGTCGACGGTCGTCGGCTCCAGCCCGATCCAGGGCGGGGCCGGAAGCCGTTTCCATCGTTCCGAGAGGTTGTTCGTGTCGGCCAGCACATCCCGTACGCTCCCGCCGGAGATCGCCGAGTCCGAGTCTGTGATGGCGCTCATCGAGCGGGGAAAGGCTGATGGGCAGATCGCCGGCGATGACGTGCGTCGGGCCTTCGAGGCTGACCAGATTCCGCCAACCCAGTGGAAGAATGTTCTGCGCAGCCTCAATCAGATCCTCGAGGAAGAGGGTGTGACGCTGATGGTCAGTGCAGCGGAGTCGCCGAAGCGCGCCCGCAAGAGCGTCGCCGCGAAGAGCCCGGCCAAGCGCACCGCCACCAAGACCGTCACCGCCAGGACCACCGTGACGAAGACGACCGTCACGTCGGCCGCGGCCTCCGCGGCCGAGGGCGCGGACCCGGCCGACGAGGCCGGATCCGCCGCCAAGAAGGCGGCCGCGAAGAAGACCGTCGCGAAGAAGACGGTGGCCAAGAAGACCGTCGCCAAGAAGACGGCGGCCAAGAAGACCACGTCCAAGAAGGACGCCGACGACCTCGCCGAGGGCGAAGAGATCCTCGAGGACGTCGCGCCCGGTAAGGGCGAGGAGGAGGAGACCGAGGGCGAGAGCAAGGGCTTCGTCCTGTCCGACGACGACGAGGACGACGCTCCGGCGCAGCAGGTCGCCGTCGCCGGTGCCACCGCCGACCCGGTCAAGGACTACCTGAAGCAGATCGGTAAGGTCCCGCTGCTCAACGCCGAGCAGGAGGTCGAGCTCGCCAAGCGCATCGAGGCCGGCCTGTTCGCCGAGGACAAGCTCGCGAACTCGGACAAGCTCGCGCCGAAGCTCAAGCGCGAGCTGGAGATCATCGCCGAGGACGGCCGCCGCGCCAAGAACCACCTCCTGGAGGCCAACCTCCGCCTGGTGGTCTCGCTGGCCAAGCGTTACACCGGCCGCGGCATGCTCTTCCTGGACCTGATCCAGGAGGGCAACCTGGGTCTGATCCGCGCGGTCGAGAAGTTCGACTACACCAAGGGCTACAAGTTCTCCACGTACGCCACCTGGTGGATCCGTCAGGCGATCACCCGCGCCATGGCCGACCAGGCCCGCACCATCCGTATCCCGGTGCACATGGTCGAGGTCATCAACAAGCTCGCGCGTGTGCAGCGTCAGATGCTCCAGGACCTGGGCCGTGAGCCCACCCCGGAGGAGCTGGCCAAGGAGCTCGACATGACCCCTGAGAAGGTCATCGAGGTCCAGAAGTACGGCCGTGAGCCGATCTCCCTCCACACCCCGCTGGGTGAGGACGGCGACAGTGAGTTCGGCGACCTGATCGAGGACTCCGAGGCGGTCGTTCCGGCCGACGCGGTGAGCTTCACGCTCCTCCAGGAGCAGCTGCACTCGGTGCTCGACACGCTCTCCGAGCGTGAGGCCGGTGTCGTCTCGATGCGCTTCGGTCTCACCGACGGCCAGCCGAAGACGCTGGACGAGATCGGCAAGGTCTACGGCGTGACCCGTGAGCGGATCCGTCAGATCGAGTCCAAGACGATGTCGAAGCTGCGCCACCCGTCGCGCTCGCAGGTGCTGCGCGACTACCTCGACTGATCCGTACGAGCCTCGGACACGAGGTACGGAGCGGTACGCGGAAGGGCCCGGTTCCCCGAAAGGGAGCCGGGCCCTCCGGCTGTGCGCGGGTGCACGGCGCGGTCGCGTGCTGGACTCTGGGTGAACCGACATCACCGGAGAGTCAGGAGGCTCCATGCGTGGTTCTCTCACCCGTGCATTGACGGGTGCTCTGGGCCTGATCGCCGCAGCGGCGGGGCAGGTCGCCACCGCCGCACCCGTGGCCGCCGACAGCGTCGTGGTGGGCGGCCGTCAGGCCCAGATCGCGGATGCGCCGTGGGTCGTGGCGCTGTCCAGCCGTGACCGGTTCGGTGGTACGCGCGCGGGTCAGTTCTGCGGGGGCGTGATCGTGGCGCCGACCAAGGTGCTCACGGCGGCCCACTGCCTGGGCAGGGAGGTCCTCGGCGGCGAGCCGTGGGAGGTGCGCGATTTCGTGGTCATCGCGGGCCGGGCGGCGCTGCGCGGGCAGGGTGGGCAGGAGGTGCGAATCTCCGACACCTGGGTCAATCCCGACTACGACCCGACGACCAATTCGGGCGATCTCGCGGTACTGACGCTCGTGAACCCGCTGCCGCAGTCGTACGTGATCGGCGTCGCGCCCGCCGGAGACGCGGCGTACACGCCCGGAACGGAGGCCGACGTCTACGGCTGGGGCGACACGACCGGCAACGGTACGTACGCCTCCACGCTGCGGACGGCGCGGGTGCAGGTGCTGCCGGACAGCTCGTGCGAGCGGGCGTATCCGGGCGGCTTCGGCGTCGCCTACCGGGCCGACACGATGCTGTGCGGCGGCGACCCGGGGGGTGGCAAGGACGCGTGCCAGGGGGACAGCGGAGGCCCGCTCGTGGCGAAGGGGCTTCTCGTCGGCCTGGTGTCCTGGGGCAGCGGCTGCGGGCAGGCGCAGAACCCAGGGGTGTACACACGGGTCTCGGCGGTACTGCCGGCGACCTTCTGACCGGAATCGAGTGCGGCGCCCGGTCGACGGCGCCGACGGTGCGGGCCGGGCCCTTGGTCGGGGCCCGGCCCGCCGTGGGTACGAGAACGGGCGGCCGCCCCCTGTGAATGCGGGGATGGCCGCCCACCCGTCCGGTCAGTGGCCGGATCTGAGCTCGTCGTGGATGCGAGGCGTCAGTGGTCGTCGCCCATCGTGCGGGCCGGCACGTCCGTCAGGCGGTCCGTCTCATCCTGTATCTCAACGGCGATCTTCTTGAGTTCCGGCTCGAACTTACGTCCGTGGTGGGCGCAGAAGAGCAAGTCACCTCCGCTGGTCAGGACGACGCGCAGGTACGCCTGGGCGCCGCAGCGGTCGCAGCGGTCAGCGGCCGTCAGGGGGCTCGCGGGGGTCAGAACAGTAGTCACGTCGCCTCTTCTCTAGCTCGACGAGCTGTCGTACCAGGGTCAACATCCAACCAGGCCGAAAACGTTCCCGCTCGTGCCTTTTCCTTGAAACTTCTTCCCAAGGTGGCTGTCTGCTGCCGGTTGGCGGCGAATGAGCCGTATTGCGTCGCTCTACGGATTTCGCGTTGCTTGTGTCGGTTAGCCCTCCCGGCGTGGTTGCCGGTTGTTGATGAGGACGTGCCCGGAGCCTAAATGGTTCATGCCTGGAAGGGAACGTGATGTTCGCGTCACCCCATCGAGGGATCGAACATCCATGCGACGCTGGACTAGCATGAGGAAACGGGGAGGGTGGCGTTACAACGGCTCTACCAGGCATCGGTACCCTCTGACGCGTGACCGACGCCGGGCCTTACCCCATCGGGCCAGATTTCAAATTCAGCGAGGAGCGAACCGCGTGACCGCCGAAACGTCCGTGCCGTCCAGTGCGCTGCTGACCGCAGACCGTGACGGTTCCAACTACACCGCGCGGCACCTGCTCGTACTCGAAGGGCTCGAAGCGGTCCGCAAGCGCCCCGGTATGTACATCGGGTCCACCGACAGCCGCGGCCTGATGCACTGCATCTGGGAGATCATCGACAACTCCGTCGACGAGGCTCTCGGTGGCTACTGCGACCACATCGAGGTCATCCTTCACGACGACGGCTCCGTCGAGGTGCGGGACAACGGCCGAGGCATTCCGGTCGACGTCGAGCCGAAGACCGGACTCTCCGGGGTCGAGGTCGTCATGACCAAGCTGCACGCCGGCGGAAAGTTCGGCGGCGGATCGTACGCCGCGTCCGGCGGTCTGCACGGCGTCGGCGCCTCCGTGGTCAACGCCCTGTCGGCCCGACTCGACGTCGAGGTCGACCGGAACAGTGCCACGCACTCGATCAGCTTCCGGCGGGGCGTCCCCGGCATCTTCACGGAGCAGGGTCCGGACAGCCCCTTCGATCCGGGCAACGGCCTCCGCAAGGGCAAGCGGGTTCCCAAGATCCGCACCGGTACGCGCGTCCGCTACTGGGCCGACCGGCAGATCTTCCTCAAGGACGCCAAGCTCTCCCTGGAGACGCTGCACCAGCGTGCCCGGCAGACGGCCTTCCTCGTGCCCGGTCTCACCATCGTCGTCCGCGACGAGCGGGACCTGGCGGGGATCGGCAAGAGCGAGGAGACGTTCCGCTTCGACGGCGGCATCAGCGAGTTCTGCGAGTACCTCGCGCAGGACAAGGCCGTCTGCGACATCCAGCGCCTGACCGGCCAGGGCACCTTCAAGGAGACCGTCCCGGTCCTCGACGAACGCGGCCACATGACCCCGACCGAGGTCACCCGCGAGCTCGCCGTCGACGTCGCCCTGCGCTGGGGCACCGGATACGACGCGACGGTCAAGTCCTTCGTCAACATCATCGCCACCCCCAAGGGCGGCACCCATGTGTCCGGCTTCGAGCAGGCCATCACCAAGACGGTGAACGAGGTGCTGCGCTCGGCGAAGATGCTGCGCGTCGCCGAGGACGACATCGTCAAGGACGACGCCCTCGAAGGGCTCACCGCCGTCGTGACGGTCCGCCTCGCCGAGCCGCAGTTCGAGGGACAGACCAAGGAGGTCCTCGGAACGTCCGCCGCCCGCCGCATCGTGGCGAACGTGGTCGCCAAGGAGCTCAAGGCCTTCCTCACCTCGACCAAGCGGGACGCCAAGGCACAGGCGCGCGCCGTCCTGGAGAAGGCCGTCGCCGCGGCCCGCACCCGGATCGCGGCCCGCCAGCACAAGGACGCGCAGCGCAGGAAGACCGCGCTCGAGTCCTCCTCGCTGCCGGCCAAGCTGGCCGACTGCCGCAGCGACGACGTGGAGCGCAGCGAGCTCTTCATCGTCGAGGGAGACTCGGCCCTCGGTACGGCCAAGCTCGCCCGCAACAGCGAGTTCCAGGCCCTGCTGCCGATCCGAGGAAAGATCCTCAACGTTCAGAAGTCGTCCGTGACGGACATGCTGAAGAACGCCGAGTGCGGCGCGATCATCCAGGTCATAGGAGCGGGCTCGGGCCGTACCTTCGACATCGACGCAGCCCGCTACGGGAAGATCGTCCTGCTGGTCGACGCCGACGTCGACGGCGCCCACATCCGGTGTCTGCTGCTGACCCTCTTCCAGCGCTACATGCGGCCCATGGTCGAGGCGGGGCGGGTCTTCGCCGCCGTGCCTCCGCTGCACCGGATCGAGCTCGTCCAGCCCAAGAAGGGGCAGGACAAGTACGTCTACACGTACTCGGACAACGAGCTGCGCCAGACCCTGCTGGAGTTCCAGCGCAAGGGGGTCCGCTACAAGGACGCCATCCAGCGCTACAAGGGTCTGGGCGAGATGGACGCCGACCAGCTGGCGGAGACCACGATGGACCCGCGCCACCGCACCCTGCGCCGGATCAACATCGGCGACCTGGACGCGGCCGAGCAGGTCTTCGACCTCCTGATGGGCAACGACGTGGCGCCCCGCAAGGAGTTCATCACGGGCTCCGCGGCGACCCTCGACCGTTCGCGCATCGACGCCTGAGGCGTTCCACCCGTGGGTGGAGCCGGAAGCTCCACCCACGGGCCGATCACACGGTCGCCGACTCTCCGTAGCATTCTCGTGACGGAGGGGGACAGGCGTGGACGAGAAGCGCGACCGGGCGTTCAGGAGGAGCGGCGTGACCCAGGAGAGCTCCTGGAGCGCCTGGCCCTCGAGGGAGGCGCTCACCCGCATGGGGGTGCCCCGGGGCAGGGTCGTCCTCGACTACGTCATGGTCACGGCCCTGAGCGGCTGGGTCCTGGCCGGCTGCTACACCTCAGGGGCGTTCGAGGGCTGGTACACGCCCTTGCCTCCGCTCGGGTTCGGGCTCTGTCTGGCGGCGGCGCTGGGTTTTCATCACGCGACCGTCGACCACCGGCCCGCGCTGTCGATGGGGCTCCTCGGGGTGATCGCGCTCTGTGGCCTCGGGGCCTACGCGGCCGGAGCGCCGACGTCCGCCACCGTCCTCTGGATAGTCGTCTCGATCATGGCCATGGAGAGGCTGCCGCTTCCCATGAGCCTGGGCACCGTGGCGGTTCTCGTGCCCGGATTCATGGAGGCCGACGAGACCGGGATGCTGGGGGCCGGACTCACCACCGGGGCCGTCCTGCTCGCCGGCTACTCGCTCCGGCTGGACGCCCAGGCGCGGGGAGCCGGGTTCCAGCTGGCCGCGCAGGAGCGGCTCGCGCGGGAGGCCGAGGCGGCGTCGGCCGCGCTCGCGGAGCGGGCCAGGATCGCCCGCGAGATACATGACGTGCTCGCTCACAGCCTCTCCGCCCAGATGGTGCACCTGGAGGTCGCACGGCTCCAGGTCGAGGCCGGAGCGGATCGGGCGGAGATCCTCAAGCTGGTGACCTCGGCGCGCTCCATGGCCAGGGAGGGCCTCGCCGAGACCCGGCACGCGCTGGCGGCGCTGCGCGGTGACACGGTTCCCGTCGAGGACTATCTGCGGGAGCTGGCACGGGTGGACCGTGCCGAGGTCGATGTCGCCGGCGATCGTCGGAACCTGCCGGCCGAGGCCTCCCAGGCGGTGCGGCGGGTCGCACAGGAGGCGCTGACGAACGTACGCAAGCACGCCCCGGGTGCCCGGACCCGGATCCGCTTCGTCTACGAGGTGGACGGGGTCTGTCTGGAGATACGCGACTCCGGACCACCGCCGAAGCCCGACGGCGGGTTCGAAGGGAGCGGGCTCGGTTCCTCCGGTGGGGGGTACGGGCTGCTCGGCATGAGAGAGCGGGCCGAACTGCTCGGCGGCAGCCTGGACGCGGGGCCCGAGGGTCCGGGGTTCGCGGTGCGGCTGCGGGTGCCGGCATGAGCGCGGGGGAGAAGGTGGACGGCCGGGAGAGCCTGTCCACGGGTGAGGACGCCCGTGGCTCCGAGGGGAATCGTGTGGTGCGGGTGGTGGTCGCCGACGACCAGGCGGTGGTCCGGGAAGGGATCGTGATGCTGCTCGGTCTGCTGCCCGGGGTCGAGGTCGTCGGGGCGGCCCGGGACGGGGAGGAGGCGGTCGCGCTGGCCGCGGAGCTCGCGCCGGACGTGGTCCTGATGGATCTGCGGATGCCTCGTTGCGACGGTGTCGAAGCCACGCGTCGGATCCGTGAGGGGCACCCGGGGACGGAGATCGTCGTGCTCACCACGTACGCCGACGACGACTCGCTGTTTCCGGCACTGCAGGCGGGAGCGCGGGGGTACCTCACCAAGGATGCCTCCGGGGAGGAAATCGTACGGGCGCTGCGGGATGTGACCGACGGGCGGGCGGGGCTTTCGCCCTCCGTGCAGCGGCGGCTCCTCGAACAGTTGCTGGAGCGGAACGAGCGGGCTGGGTGGAGCGGGCGCTCAGAGCCTCCCGGGCGCCCGGGAGATGTCGAGGGAGCGGCTGGGGCGATGGTCGGGGGGCCGAGGGGTGGAGTGGAGAGTCCCGCCGGTTCGGGCCACCCCGGCGGCCACGGCGGCCACGGCGACCCCGGCCATCCTGGCGGCCTCGGCGGCCCGGCGGACGACGGGCTCACCGAGCGGGAGACGGAGGTGCTCGTGCTCGTCGCGGACGGGCTCTCCAACCAGGAGATCGCCGGGCGACTTCGGATCTCCACGGCCACGGTGAAGACCCATATCAACAATCTCTTCGCCAAGACGGGAGTGCGTGACCGGGCGCAGGCCGTGCGATACGCATATCAGCACGGTCTGGTCAGGGCGCCTGGGAGGAGAGTCACCTGATGGGGTGAATCAAGGGAGGAGAAGAGTCCGGGATCTTCCCGCTCTGTCCATCCTTGGGCACGCGGCCGAAACGGTTCGCTGTCAAGGAGAGTTGGCCGGTGGACCAGGTGGACAAGCAGGAGGGGCTCGGCGCTTCGGCGAAGCCGGTCGACGACCCGTGGTACGAGGCGACGGCTTCCGGCTGGGGCGAGGGGGCGGAGACCGGAGCACCCGGCGACGCCCACCCGGACGCGGTGCCGCGACAGCGCGTCCACGGCGCGGCGGAGATCTATCTGGAAGTGCAGCGGAGTCCCGCCTTCCAGGAAGTGCGCGGCCGCTACCGCCGGTTCGTCTTCCCGGCCGCCCTCGCCTTCCTCCTCTGGTACCTCGCCTATGTCGTCGCGGCGACCGCCGCACCCGGGCTCATGGCCCGGCCGGTCGCCGGGGTGGTGAACGTGGCGATGGTCGCGGGGCTGGGGCAGTTCCTCACCACCTTCCTACTGACCTGGGCCTATGCGCGGCACGCGCGGCTGCGCAGGGATCGGGCCGCGCTCGAACTGCGCTGGGACACGCAGGAGATGACCCGAGGGGTGGTGCAGCCGTGAGTGGAGACCACCAGACCCTGGCGCTCGTGCTGTTCAGCGTCTTCATCGCCGTCACCCTGGGGATCACCACCTGGGTGAGCCGCAACCGGCACGGTTCGGCGGAGGAGTTCTATGCCGGGGGGCGGCTGTTCTCGCCCCTGGAGAACGGTTTCGCCATCGCCGGCGACTACATGTCGGCGGCCTCGTTCCTGGGCATCTCCGGTCTGATCGCCCTCTACGGCTACGACGGCATGCTGTACTCCGTCGGATTCCTCGTCGCCTGGCTGGTCGTGCTGCTGCTCGTGGCGGAACTGGTCCGCAACTGCGGACGGTTCACGCTGGCCGATGTCGTCGCGGCGCGGATGGCCGAGCGCCCGGTGCGGATCGCCGCCGGTACGTCCTCCGTGGCGGTCTCCGTGCTGTATCTCGTGGCCCAGATGGTGGGCGCCGGAAGTCTGGTGGCCCTGCTGCTCGGTGGTACCGGCGAGGCGGCCCGCTCGTGGACGGTGGTCGGCGTCGGTGCGCTGATGGTGATCTATGTGTCGCTCGGCGGTATGCGGGCCACCACCTGGATCCAGATCGTCAAGGCGGTCCTGCTCATGGCGGGCACGATCACACTCACGGTTCTGGTTCTGCTCCGCTTCCACGGCGATGTGAACAGCCTGCTCTCCTCCGCCGCGGAACGCAGCGGCCGCGGAAAGGACTTCCTCGCCCCCGGGCTCCGCTACGGCGGGGACTGGACGGCCCGCCTCGACTTCATCAGCCTCGGCATCGCCCTGGTCCTGGGCACGGCGGGACTGCCTCACATCCTGTCGCGCTTCTACACCGTGCCGACCGCCCGTGCCGCCCGCCGCTCCGTCGTCTGGGCCATCGGGCTCATCGGCAGCTTCTACCTGATGACCATCGTGCTCGGCTTCGGCGCGGCCGCCCTGATCGGGCCCGGCGAAGTCCGCGCCTCCAACGCGTCGGGGAACACCGCCGTACCGCTGCTCGCCCTCGACCTCGGCGGGGGAGCGGGTTCCACCGGAGGCACCGTGCTCTTCGCCGTCGTCGCCGCCGTCGCGTTCGCGACCATCCTGGCCGTCGTCGCGGGGATCACCCTCGCCTCATCGGCCTCCGTCGCCCACGACCTGTACGCCTCGCTGCGACATCGGCACGCCAAGCAGTACAGCGAGGTGACCGTGGCCCGGATCGCGGCGGCGGTGATCGGCGCGGCGGCCATCGGGCTCGGGCTGCTCGCACGCGACCTCAATGTGGCCTTCCTCGTCGGCCTGGCGTTCGCGGTCGCGGCCTCGGCCAATCTGCCGGTGCTGCTCTATTCGCTGTTCTGGCGGAAGTTCACCACTCGGGGCGCGGTCTGGGCGGTCTACGGGGGTCTGATCCCGGCGGTGCTGCTCGTGCTGGTCTCGCCGGTCGTCTCCGGCAGCCCCGAGGCACTGTTCCCCGGTGTCGACTTCCACCTCTTCCCGCTGCAGAACCCGGGAGTGGTCTCCATTCCGCTCGGCTTCTTCGCGGGCTGGATCGGTACGGTCACCTCGACCGAGCCGCCCGACGAGGCGCGGCACGCCGAGACCGAGGTCCGGGCGCTGACCGGAGCGGGCGCCGCCTGACGGCTGCGCCGCCCGCCCGCCGTCCGACGGTGCCGCCATGCCATCCGACGGTGCTGCCGAGCCGCCCGAGGATGCCGAAGAGCCGCCCAATGGCGCCGACGCCGGGACGTGCCTCAGCCGGTGTGCGGGGAGGGCGCCCAGGTGTAGCGGTGCTCGGGGCGGCCCGTCTCGCCGTATCGGAGCGAGAGCCGGACCCGGTCGGTGCGTTCGAGGAGTTTGAGGTAGCGCTGGGCCGTCTGGCGGCTGACACCGGCCCGCTCGGCGATCTCCTGTGCGGACAGCGGCCCGTCGGCGGCGAGCAGCACCTGCCGGACCAGCTCGGCGGTCGTGGGGGAGTGCCCCTTGGGCAGGTCGGGGGCGACGGCGCCGGCCGCCAGGACTCCGAAGATCCGGTCGACCTCGGCCTGTTCCGCCTCGCCCCCGTTCGCCAGGGTTTCCCGGAGCGTCGCGTAGGCCTCCAGCTTGGCGCGAAGACCGGCGAAATTGAACGGCTTGACCAGGTACTGGAGCGCGCCGTGCCGCATCGCCGCCTGCACCGTGGCCACGTCCCGGGCGGCCGTCACCATCATGACGTCGCACTGGTGACCGCGGGCCCGGACCTCCCGTACGGCAGCGAGCCCGTTCTCGTCCGGGAGGTAGTGGTCGAGGAGGATCAGATCCACCGGCTGTCGGTCCAGCACGGCGAGGGCCTCGGCGGTCGAGTGGGCGGTGGCCGCGACGCGGAAGCCGGGCACCTTGGCGACGTAGGCGGCGTTGATCCGCGCGACCAGCACGTCGTCGTCCACGACGAGGACGTCGATCATCGAGCCTCCTCGACGGTCTCCGGGAACGTGCCCGGCCTCGGAGCACCGAGGGGGGCGCCGGTATGCGCGCCGGTGGGAGCGTCGGTCTCCGGGTCCGGCTCGGCCAGGGCGTCCGGGAGGACCGCGGTGAACTCGGCACCCCCGTCCGGCCCTCCTGCCACGCGCGCGGTGCCGCCCCGGCGCTCGGCGAGCCTGCGGACAAGGGCGAGACCGAGCCCGCGCTTTCCGTGGGACGGCAGGGCCTTCGTCGACCAGCCCTCGGCGAAGATCAGTTCGCGGTGCTCCTCGGGAACCCCCGGGCCGCTGTCCGTGACCCGCAGCACCGCCGTGCGGCCCTCGGCGCGCAAGGAGACGTCGATCCGGGCGCCGGGAGTGCCGGCGGCGGCGTCCAGGGCGTTGTCGACCAGGTTGCCGACGACGGTGACCAGCTCACGCGGGTCGACGAGCCGGTCCGGCAGCAGTGAGTCCGGGGTGATCCGCAGCGAGACGCCCCGCTCGGCGGCGACGGTGGCCTTGCCGACCAGGAGCGCCGCGAGCAGCGGATCGTGGACCTTCTCCGTGACCTGCTCGGCGGTGGCCCGGTGCACGCCGACGACCTCGGTGACGAACTCGACCGCCTCCTCGTGCATCTCCAGCTCCAGGAGCCCCAGGAGGGTGTGCATCCGGTTGGCGTGCTCGTGGTCCTGGGCGCGCAGGGCGTCGATCAGGCCCCGGGTGGAGTCCAGCTCGCGCCCGAGCCGTTCCAGCTCGGTGCGATCGCGGAGGGTCGCCACGGCGCCGCCGTCGTCGGTCGGCATCCGGTTGGCGATCAGCACCCGGTGCCCTCGGACGGTGACCAGGTCGTCGCCGGTCACCCGGCCCGCGAGCACATCGGCGGTACGGCCCTCGCCGAGGACCTCGTCGAGCGGCCGGCCCGCCGCTTCGGGGCCGACGCCCAGGAGGCGCTGTGCCTCGTCGTTCATGAGCCGGACGGACCCGTTGCGGTCCAGGGCCACGACACCCTCACGGATGCCGTGCAGCATCGCCTCGCGTTCGGCGAGCAGCGCGGAGATGTCGGAGAAGGCCAGGTCGTGGGTCTGCCGCTGCAGACGCCGGGAGATCAGATACGCGGCCAGGGCCCCGGCGGCGAGCGCCCCGCCCGCGTAGGCGAGGAGGCCGGGGATCGCGGCGAGGAGCCGGTCGCGGACGCTGTCGTACTCGATGCCGACCGACACCGCGCCGACGATCCGCCCGTCCGCGTCCCGCAGGGGCATCTTGCCCCGCGCCGAACGGCCCAGGGTCCCGCTGTCGATCTCCATCACCTCGCGCCCGGCGAGGACGTCGGTCGGATCGGTGGAGACGCGTCTGCCGATCTGCGCGGGATCGGGGTGCGACCAGCGCACCCCGCGGGTGTCCATGACCACGATGTACTCGGCGCCCGTCGACGTCCGGATCCGCTCGGCCTCCGTCTGCACGGGACCCCGCGCGGAGAAGGGCGTGGCGGTGAGGTCCGCGGCCAGCCGTGGCGAGGCGGTGGTCCCGGCGATGGCCAGCGCCCGCCGCATGGCCTGGTCGTCGAGCTGGGCGCTGAGCGGGGCCAGGAAGAGCCCGGTGGCGAGCCCCGTCACACCGGTCGCGATGGCCAGCTGCATCAGCAGGACCTGCGAGAACACCCGCTGGGGCCACCCGAACCGCCGACGGCGCGCGGGGCGGCGCGAAGGGCTGGTCTGTGCGGGGTTCATGCCGGCAAAGGTAAGCGGCCTCGCCCCGGGACCGGAAATGTCGACGGAACGGGCGCGGGCGCGGGTGCCTATTCTGGGGGTTTCCCACGGCCGTGGGACCCGAAGGAACCGGAGGCACGTCCCTTGACCACGCAGCAGATCCCCGTCGTCGTCCTGGCCGGGTTTCTCGGAGCCGGGAAGACCACGCTCCTCAACAACCTGCTGCGCGGCGCCCGGGGCACCCGTATCGGCGTCATGGTCAACGACTTCGGTGACATCGGCATCGACGCGATGAGCGTCGCCGGGCAGGTCGGCTCCACCGTCTCCCTCGGCAACGGCTGCCTGTGCTGCGCCGTCGACGCGAGCGAGCTCGACGAGTACCTGGAGGTCCTCACCCGCCCGGATTCCCGGCTCGACGTGATCGTGATCGAGGCGAGCGGTCTCGCCGAGCCGCAGGAACTGGTCCGCATGGTGCTCGCCAGCGAGAACCCGCGGATCGTGTACGGAGGGCTCGTGCAGGTCGTCGACGCGGCCGAGTTCTCCGCCACCCGGCAGCGGCACCCCGAGACCGACCGGCACCTCCCGATCGCGGACCTCGTGGTCGTGAACAAGGCGGACAGGGTCTCCGAGGCCGAGCTGCTCGCCGTCCACGAGACCGTGGGAGCGCTGGCCGGGAAGGCCGTCGTGGTCGACGCCACGTACGGGCGGATCGACCCGGAGCTGCTCTTCGACCGGGTGGTCCCCGAGGGCGAGATCGAGGGGCAGATGTCCATCGAGGACATCCTGTACGGGGAGGACGGCGAGGACGACCCGCGGGCCCACGTCCACACCTCGTACGAGACCGTCTCCCTGACGGCCGCGAGGCCGCTCCATCCGCGGCGGCTGATGGCCTTCCTCGACTCGCGGCCCGAGGGCCTCTACCGGATCAAGGGCTTCGTCGACTTCGGCGTCGCGGACCCGGACAACCGGTACACGGTGCACGCCGTCGGCCGTTTCCTGCGGTTCTACCCGGAGCGGTGGCCCGAGGGGGAGGAGCGGCTCACCCAGCTCGTCCTGATCGGCTCCGGCGTCGACGCGGCCGCCCTGCGCAAGGAGCTCGCGGCCTGCGAGCAGAGCGGGCCGCAGGACACCCCGGACGATCACAGCATGTGGGGCGTCCTGCGCTACGTACCGCAGACGGAGGAGGAGCCGGAGCAGGCGGACGTATCGGCCTGACCGTCGGAGCAGGTGGACGTCCCCGTCCCACCACACCTGCGGGAAGACGTGGTGGATGTCGATCGACTCGTCGAAGTACTCGGTGACCACTGCCTTCACACCGATGCGTCAGGACAGGAGGAGACCCCGTGCGACGGGCGAGCCGCCTGTCGCACGGGGTCTCTTGCTGCCCGTCAGACCGCCGGGCTCGCCACCACGTCCACCGGGTGGGGGAGCGGGGTGCCCGAGCCGTCCCGGCGCGGGTCCACCTCCGGGAGTTCCACGGGAGTGCCGGTCTTCTGGGCGGCGCGGGCCGGTGTGGTGCCCGCCCAGGCCAGGATCAGGACGTCCTCGCCCTTCAGGAAGCGCTGGCAGCGGACACCGCCGGTCGCGCGGCCCTTGCGCGGGTACTGGTCGAAGGGCGTCAGCTTCGCCGACGTGCCCGCCGAGGAGTCCAGGGTGCCCGTGGAGCCCGCGACGGTGAAGACGACGGCGTCCGCCGCCGGGTCGACCGCCGTGAACGAGATCACGTCGGCGCCCGCAGTGAGCTTGACGCCCGCCATGCCGCCGGCCGGGCGGCCCTGGGGCCGCACCTGCGAGGCCGGGTAGCGGAGCAGCTGGGCGTCGGAGGTGATGAAGACCAGGTCCTCCTCGCCCGTCCGCAGCTCGGTCGCGCCGACGATCCGGTCACCGTCCTTGAGGGTGATGACCTCCAGCTCGTCCTTGTTCGCCGGATAGTCCGGGACGACGCGCTTGACCACACCCTGGAGCGTGCCGAGGGCGAGCCCCTGCGAGGCCTCGTCGAGCGTCGTGAGGCAGACCACGGTCTCGTCCGCCTCCAGCGTGAGGAACTCGGACAGGGGTGCGCCGCCCGCCAGGTTCGGTGCGCTCGCGGTGTCCGGGAGCTGCGGCAGGTCGATCACCGCGATCCGCAGCAGCCGCCCGGAGGAGGTCACCGCGCCGATGTCGCCGCGCTGGGTGGCGGCCACCGCCGACAGGATCACGTCGTGCTTGGCGCGGGTCGCGTCCGGGTCGACCGGGGGCAGCTCCGCCGTCGCCGTACGGGCCAGCAGGCCGGTGGAGGAGAGCAGCACGCGGCACGGGTCGTCCGCGACCTCCAGGGAGACGGCCGCGACGGGCGCGCCCGCCGATTCGAGCAGCACCGTCCGCCGGTCCGTGGCGAACTTCTTGGCGACCGCCGCCAGTTCCGCCGAGACCAGCTTGCGCAGCTCCGCGTCGGAGTCCAGGATCCCGGTCAGCTCGTCGATCTCGCCGTTGAGCCGGTCGCTCTCGGTCTCCAGCTCGATCCGGTCGAACTTGGTGAGGCGGCGCAGCGGGGTGTCCAGGATGTACTGCGTCTGGATCTCGCTCAGCGAGAAGCGCTCGATCAGCCGCTCCTTCGCCTGCGCCGAGTTCTCGCTCTCGCGGATCAGCCGGATGACCTCGTCGATGTCGAGCAGGGCGACGAGCAGGCCCTCCACGAGGTGGAGCCGGTCCCGCTTCTTGGTGCGGCGGAACTCGGAGCGCCGGCGGACGACCTCGAAGCGGTGGTCGAGGTAGACCTCCAGGAGCTCCTTGAGGCCGAGCGTGAGCGGCTGGCCGTCGACCAGTGCCACGTTGTTGATGCCGAAGGACTCCTCCATCGGCGTCAGCTTGTAGAGCTGCTCCAGGACGGCCTCGGGCACGAAGCCGTTCTTGATCTCGATGACCAGGCGCAGGCCGTGGTTGCGGTCGGTGAGGTCCTTGACGTCCGCGATGCCCTGGAGCTTCTTGGAACCGACCAGGTCCTTGATCTTGGAGATGACCTTCTCGGGGCCCACCGTGAACGGCAGCTCCGTGACGACGATGCCCTTGCGGCGGGCCGTCACCGTCTCCACGCTCGTCGTGGCGCGGATCTTGAAGGAGCCGCGGCCCGACTCGTAGGCGTCCTTGATGCCGGAGAGGCCGACGATCCGGCCGCCCGTCGGCAGGTCGGGGCCGGGCACGAAGCGCATCAGCGTCTCGAGGTCGGCGCCCGGGTGGCGGATCAGATGGCGGGCGGCCGCGATGACCTCGCCGAGGTTGTGCGGGGGCATGTTGGTCGCCATGCCGACCGCGATGCCCGAGGCGCCGTTGACCAGCAGGTTCGGGTAGGCGGCGGGCAATGCCACCGGCTCCCGCTCCTGGCCGTCGTAGTTCGGCGAGAAGTCGACCGTGTCCTCGTCGATGGACTCGGTCATGAGCAGCGCGGCCGGGGCCATCCGCGACTCGGTGTACCGCATGGCGGCGGGCGGGTCGTCGTTGCCCAGCGAACCGAAGTTCCCGTGGCCGTCGACGAGGGGCAGGCGCATGGAGAAGGGCTGGGCCATGCGGACCATCGCGTCGTAGATCGACGCGTCGCCGTGCGGGTGGAGCTTGCCCATGACCTCGCCGACGACGCGGGCGCACTTGACGAAGCCCCGGTCGGGCCGGAGCCCCATCTCGCCCATCTGGTAGACGATGCGCCGCTGGACCGGCTTCATGCCGTCGCGGGCGTCCGGGAGGGCACGCGAGTAGATCACCGAGTACGCGTACTCGAGGAAGGAGCCCTGCATCTCGTCGACAACGTCGATGTCGAGGATTCGCTCCTCGAACGCGTCGTCCGGCGGCGGTGTCTTCGTGCTGCGGCGGGCCATCGCGGCTGCGGCTCCTTCACCAACAAGGTTGATCTGACGCGGACCATTGTGGACCGTGCCACCGACAACGCCGACCGCGACCCGGAAGAGGGACATCTCGAACGGGCGGGAACTTCGCCAGGTGTCGGCGCGCTTGCATACAGTGGCAGGACTTTTTCACATCGCGATCGAAGGGACGTACATGCCCATGGGTCACACGGCCACGGCCGAGGCCGGCTCCGGCGGCCTGACAGCGACCGAGCACCGGTTGGCGAACGGCCTGCGTGTGGTGCTCTCGGAGGACCACCTGACCCCGGTCGCCGCGGTCTGCCTCTGGTACGACGTCGGCTCGCGTCACGAGGTACCGGGCCGCACGGGCCTCGCCCACCTCTTCGAGCACCTGATGTTCCAGGGCTCGAAGCAGGTCCACGGGAACGGGCACTTCGAGCTGGTGCAGGGCGCCGGCGGCTCGCTCAACGGCACGACGAGCTTCGAGCGCACCAACTACTTCGAGACCATGCCCACCCACCAGCTGGAGCTCGCGCTCTGGCTGGAGGCCGACCGCATGGGCTCGCTGCTCGCCGCCCTGGACGACGAGTCCATGGAGAACCAGCGGGACGTCGTCAAGAACGAGCGCCGCCAGCGCTACGACAACGTGCCGTACGGCACGGCCTTCGAGAAGCTGACCGCCCTCGCCTACCCGGAGGGCCACCCGTACCACCACACGCCGATCGGCTCCATGGCCGACCTGGACGCGGCCACCCTGGAGGACGCGCGGAACTTCTTCCGCACGTACTACGCCCCGAACAACGCGGTGCTGTCCGTCGTCGGCGACATCGACCCGGAGCAGACCCTCGCCTGGGTCGAGAAGTACTTCGGCTCCATCCCCGGCCACGACGGCAAGCCCGCACCGCGCCCCGGCGACCTGCCCGCGGTCATCGGCGAGCAGCTGCGCGAGGTCGTCGAGGAGGACGTCCCGGCCCGCGCGCTGATGGCCGCCTACCGGCTGCCGCACGACGGCACGCGCGAGTGCGACGCCGCCGACCTGGCCCTGACCGTCCTCGGCGGCGGTGAGTCCTCGCGACTGCACAACCGTCTGGTCCGCCGCGACCGTACGGCCGTCGCCGCCGGGTTCGGCCTGCTGCGGCTCGCCGGCGCGCCCTCGCTGGGCTGGCTCGACGTCAAGACCTCCGGAGGCGTCGAGGTCCCGCAGATCGAGGCGGCCGTCGACGAGGAGCTCGCACGCTTCGCCGCCGAGGGCCCCACGCCCGAGGAGATGGAGCGCGCGCAGGCCCAGTTGGAGCGCGAGTGGCTCGACCGGCTCGGCACGGTCGCGGGCCGCGCCGACGAACTGTGCCGGTTCGCGGTGCTGTTCGGTGACCCGCAGCTCGCGCTGACGGCCGTCGACCGCGTCCTCGCGATCACCGCCGACGAGGTGCGGGAGGCCGCCGCGGCCGCGCTGCGTCCCGACAACCGCGCGGTGCTGGTCTACGAGCCCCTGGCGAGCGAACAGGGCGACAGCGACGAGGAAGAGGGAGCGGACCAGTGACCGACGCTGCCGCGTCTTTGACGAGCATGGACTTCCACCCGCAGCCGACGCCGGGCGTCGCCAGGCCGTGGGCCTTCCCGGCCCCCGACCGAGGCGCCCTGGGCAACGGTCTGACGGTGCTGACCAGCCACCGCCCCGGCCAGCAGGTCGTGGCCGTGGAGATCTTCCTCACGGCCCCGCTGGACGCCGAGCCCGCCGGGCTCGACGGGGTCGCCACCATCATGGCCCGGGCGCTCTCCGAGGGCACCGACCAGCACAGCGCCGAGGAGTTCGCGGCCGAGCTGGAGCGCTGCGGCGCCACGCTCGACGCGCACGCCGACCACCCGGGCGTACGGGTCTCCCTGGAGGTTCCGGTCTCCCGGCTGCCCAAGGCGCTCGGTCTGGTCTCCGAGGCCCTGATCGCACCGGCCTTCCTCGACACCGAGATCGAGCGTCTGGTCCGCAACCGGCTCGACGAGATCCCGCACGAGACGGCCAACCCGGCCCGTCGTGCCGCCAAGCAGCTCTCCAAGGAGCTCTTCCCGGCCGAGTCCCGGATGTCCCGGCCGCGCCAGGGCACCGAGGAGACCGTCGCGGCGATCGACGCCGCCGCGGTCCGCGCCTTCTACGAGGCGTACGTCAGGCCCGCCACCGCCACCGCCGTGGTCGTCGGCGACCTGACCGGCGTCGACCTGGACAAGGTCCTCGCCGAGACCCTGGGTGCCTGGACCGGCGAGCCCGCCGAGCCGCTCCCGATGCCGCCGATCACCGCCGACGACACCGGGCGGGTCGTCGTCGTGGACCGTCCCGGCGCGGTCCAGACCCAGTTGCTGATCGGCCGGATCGGCGCCGACCGGCACGACAGCGTCTGGGCGGCCCAGGTCCTGGGCACGTACTGCCTCGGTGGCACCCTCACCTCGCGGCTCGACCGGGTCCTGCGCGAGGAGAAGGGCTACACGTACGGCGTGCGGGCCTTCGGCCAGGTGCTCCGCTCCGACGGCAAGGGGAACGGCGCCGCGATGCTCGCCATCAGCGGTTCCGTCGACACCCCCAACACGGGACCGGCTCTCGACGACCTGTGGAAGGTGCTGCGGACGCTGGCCGCGGAGGGCCTCACGGACGCCGAGCGGGAGACGGCCGTGCAGAACCTGGTCGGGGTCGCGCCGCTCAAGTACGAGACGGCCGCCTCGGTCGCCGGGACGCTCGCCGACCAGCTCGAGCAGCGCCTCCCGGACGACTACCAGGCCCAGTTGTACGCGCGGCTGGCCGAGACGGGCACGGTCGAGGCGACCGCGGCCGTCGTCAACGCCTTCCCGGTGGACCGGCTCGTCACGGTCCTCGTGGGTGACGCGGCGCAGATCGCGGAGCCGGTGCGCGCGCTCGGCATCGGCGAAGTGACCGTCGTGACCGGCTGATTCGGCTGGTTCGCGAGGACGCGGAAAGGCTGATTCCGGAGCGCGACCGCTTCCGGTGCGGCAACAGGAGGGCCCTGACGGCATAGTTCGTCGGGGTCCTCCCGTATGTCCGTATTGGAGGCAAGGGTGATCGTATGACCTGTGGCATGTCTTACAAAAACCGCGTCCGGTTGGTGATTGGAAGATGATCCGCATAGCGTCGGTGCGGCTGTTCGTCAGTGCACGTGCCGCACCCGCGGCATCGGACAGTCATCGCCGAGTCCCCGTCAGGCGCGAGCCTGGGGAGCCGGGGACCCATGTGCAGTCCCTGGGGTGAATCGGGCGCCTTCGTCTCGTACGGAGGGGCTCGTAGGAGACCTTCCTGCTCCGAACCCGTCAGCTAACCCGGTAGGCGAGAAGGAAGGAAAGGATCAGCCACTACATGGCGTTCACCCGTGCCACCGGGAAGCATCGTGGTCCGAGCCGGATGGCGCGCCGCAGCGTGGGCATCGCCGGCGTCGCGACCCTCGCCACCACCGGCGTCATCGGAACCCTCGCTTCCCCGGCGCTCGCCGCCGACACGGACAACCGTTCCGTCGAGGACACCGGCCTCACCAAGGTGATCACCGAGGACTCCCTCGCGGACCGGGTCAGCGCCCAGGTCGCCGCGCAGGAGCAGGAGGTCTTCGAGGCCGCCGCCAAGGCGAAGGCCCAGGCCGAGGCGAAGCGCAAGGCCGAGGCCCGCGCCAAGGAGATCCGTCAGGCCGAGGAGCGCGCCGCCCGCGAGGCCGAGCGCCGCCGTCTGGCCTCCTTCCAGCTCCCCGTCGCCGGCACGTACGTGTCCACCGGCTACAAGACCAACGGCTCGCTCTGGTCCTCCGGCAGCCACTCCGGCATCGACTTCCACGCCTCCTACGGCAGCAGCGTCGTCTCCGTCGGTTCCGGCACGGTCGTCGAGGCCGGCTGGGGCGGCGCGTACGGCAACAACATCGTCGTCCGGATGCACGACGGCACGTACACCCAGTACGGCCACCTCTCGTCCATCGGGGTTCACGTCGGCCAGACCGTCGAGCCGGGTCAGCAGATCGGCATCTCGGGCTCGTCCGGCAACTCGACCGGTCCGCACCTGCACTTCGAGGCGCGCTCGACCGCCGAGTACGGCTCCGACATCAACCCGATCGCCTACCTGCGGGCCCGCGGCGTCAACGTCTGACCCCGGACACCGCCGCGACGGCACCGCGGTGCACCGCACCGCGCGGCAGCGCACGGCATCGCAAAAGCCCCGGCTCGTACTGAGCCGGGGCTTTTCGTCGATCAAAAGGCATCCATATTCCGCTGGGGCATCGGAAATTCCGGCGCGCTGCAATAGAGTCGCAGATCGGGCGCAGAACAGGCGCCGCTCGAATTGTCTCGCGCAGACCAAGGCGGAGGTCGGACATGCGCATTCCCGCGCACTCGGTATGCACGGCGATCCGGGACGACATCGTCTCCGGCGTCTTCGAGCGGGGCAGCCGGCTGACGGAGGAACAACTCGCCCGCCGGTACGGGGTCTCCCGCGTCCCGGTCCGTGAGGCCCTGCGCACCCTGGAGTCCGAGGGCTTCGTCGTCACCCGCCGCCACGCGGGCGCGCATGTCGCCGAGCCCACCGAGCAGGAGGCGGCCGATCTGCTCGACATGCGGGCGCTGCTCGAACCCCTGGGGGCCGCGCGCGCCGCGCAGCGGCGCACGGATGCCCATCTCAAGGTGCTGCGGGGCCTGGTCAGGCTGGGGCAGGAGCGGGCCAGGCGCGGCCAGGGCGAGGATCTGCGCTCGCTCGGGGGCTGGTTCCACGAGACGCTCGCTCAGGCCTCCGGCAGTCCGGCCCTGACGGCGTTGCTGACCCAGCTGCGGCACAAGATCGCCTGGATGTACGCGGTCGACCAGCCCGCCCGGCCGGTGGAGGCCTGGGCGGAGCACGGCGCGATCGTGGACGCGGTGGCGCGCGGCGACGCGGAACGGGCGCGGACGCTGACCGCGCTGCACGCGGAGCGCTCGCAGTCGCTGCACCGGCTCAAAAGGGCGGACCGCGGCCGTGTGAGGGTTTCGCAACATGCAGTCAACACGGCGAGTGCCCGGAATTAACGTGGGCGCCGTATACAAAGAATAGGAATTCAGTCCGTCGTTCTGTGCTGCCCGAAAAAAGGGGTGGTGGGGAATGCGAAAGGCCGTGACCGCCGGAATTCGGCGGTCACGGCCTTTCGGTGTACGCGGTCGGGCGTACGGGGTTCGACCCGGGTCAGACGGTCTCGGGGAGCTCGTCCAGACCCTCGGCGACCAGCTTCGCCAGACGGTCCAGAGCGGCCTCGGAGCCGTCGGCCTCCGAAGCGAGGACGATCTCCTCGCCGCCCTGGGCGCCCAGGCCGAGCACCGCGAGCATGGAGGCGGCGTTCACGGGGGTGCCGTCGGACTTGGCGATCGTCACCGGAACGCCGGAAGCCGTGGCGGCACGGACGAAGATGGACGCGGGGCGGGCGTGCAGGCCCTCGGCCCAGCCGACGTTGACGCGGCGCTCAGCCATGGTGTTGCCCTTCAAGTCTTAAGGGGTTGTCTAGACCAGTCTCTCACGGGATGCCGCGTGCTCGCGCCGACCTTCGGCCCTGACCGGACCGCCTTTCGGCCCTCTCGCGCCGTGCACGGCGTGCTCCCTACCTTGCACGGAGCGCACTCGCCGCGCGACCGGTGCCGGGGCCGTGTCGCGGCCGTAGGCTGACCCCATGCAGAGCGCGTCGGAGCAGTCGGAAGCGGCGGAACAACCGGCGTCACCCGCGCGCCCGGAGCCACCGGCGCACGACTACCCCGACCACTGGGAAGCGGACGTGGTGCTCCGCGACGGCGGCACCGCGCGCATCCGGCCCATCACCGCCGACGACGCCGAGCGGCTCGTCAGCTTCTACGAGCAGGTCTCGGACGAGTCGAAGTACTACCGCTTCTTCGCCCCCTACCCGCGGCTCTCCGCCAAGGACGTCCACCGCTTCACCCACCACGACTTCGTGGACCGGGTCGGACTCGCGGCGACCGTGGGCGGCGAGTTCATCGCCACCGTCCGCTACGACCGGATCGACGACCGCGGGCTGCCCGCCTCCGCCCCCGCCGACGAGGCCGAGGTCGCCTTCCTCGTCCAGGACGCCCACCAGGGACGCGGTGTCGCCTCCGCGCTGCTCGAACACATCGCCGCGGTCGCGCGCGAGCGGGACATCCGGCGCTTCGCCGCCGAGGTGCTCCCCGCCAACACCAAGATGATCAAGGTCTTCACCGACGCGGGCTACACCCAGAAGCGGAGCTTCGAGGACGGCTCCGTACGGCTCCACCTCGACCTCGAACCCACCGACCGCTCCCTCGCCGTCCAGCGCGCCCGGGAACAGCGGGCCGAGGCCCGCTCCGTGCAACGCCTCCTCACCCCCCGGTCCGTCGCCGTCGTCGGAGCCGGACGCGCACCCGGCGGCGTCGGCCGGACCGTACTGCGCAACCTCCTCGGGGCCGGGTACACCGGACGCGTGTACGCGGTGAACGCCGCGCTCGGCGAGAGCGACGGGGCCGTGGAGTTCGACGGCGTGCCCGCCCACCCCTCCGTCGGAGCCATCGGGGAGCCCGTCGACCTCGCGATCGTCGCCGTCCCCGCCGAACGGGTGCCGGAGGCCGTCGCCGACTGCGGAGAACACGGCGTCCAGGGGCTCGTCGTCCTCTCCGCCGGATACGCCGAGAGCGGGGCCGACGGACGGGAGCGCCAGCGTCAGCTCGTCCGGCAGGCCCGTTCGTACGGGATGCGGATCATCGGTCCCAACGCCTTCGGGATCATCAACACCACCCCCGACGTCCGGCTCAACGCCTCCCTCGCCCCCCAGATGCCGGCCGCCGGACGGATCGGGCTCTTCACCCAGTCCGGAGCGATCGGCATCGCCCTCCTCGCCGGGCTGCACCGGAGGGGCGCCGGGCTCTCCTCCTTCATCTCGGCCGGCAACCGGGCGGACGTCTCCGGCAACGACTTCCTCCAGCACTGGTACGACGACCCCGGGACCGATGTCGTCCTCCTCTACCTGGAGTCGATCGGCAACCCCCGGAAGTTCACCCGGCTCGCCCGCCGCACCGCCGCCGTCAAACCGGTGGTCGTCGTCAAGGGCGCCCGGCACAGCGGCAGCGCCCCGCCCGGCCACCGGGTGCCGGTCACCCGCATCCCGCACGGCACGGTCTCCGCGCTGCTCCGCCAGGCCGGGGTCATCCGCGTCGACACGGTCACCGAACTCGTCGACGCCGGGCTCCTCCTCGCCGCCCAGCCGCTGCCCGCCGGGCCCCGGGTCGCGATCCTCGGCAACTCCGAGTCGCTCGGCCTCCTCACGTACGACGCCTGTCTGACCGAGGGGCTCCGTCCGCTGCGGCCGCTCGACCTGACGACGGCGGCGGAGCCGGCGGACTTCCGGGACGCGCTGGCGGCGGCGCTCGCGGACGAGACCTCCGACGCGGTCGTCGTGAACGCGATCCCGTGGGTCGGCGAGAACGGCGCCACCGAGTTCGGCGACGGAGAGGTCCTCGCGGCCTCCCTCCGCGAGGCCGTGGCCTCCGCTCCCGCTCCGACGAAGCCGGTCGTCGTGGTCCACGTCGAGATGGGCGGGCTCGCGGAGGCCCTCGCGGTCGCCACGAGCACCCGGCCGGCGTCACGCGGCCGGGGCGCGACCACGGCAGGACCGGGGGCGCGGCCGACCGGGACATCGACCGGGACCCCGACCCCGACCGCGGCCTCGACCGGAACCCCGACCTGGACGCCGCCCGGGCCGGGTGCGGTCCCGCCGGGACCGGGTACGGCTCCGATCGCCGCGTCCGGACCGGGTGCGGCCGCGTCCGGACCCGGCCCGGCGCAGGCACCGCAGGCCCTGTCGGAGGAGGCCTCGTCCTCCTCGCCCGCCCCGCCCGCCACCATCCCCGCCTACCCCGCCGCGGAGCGGGCCGTGCGGGCCCTGGCCGAGGCCGTGCGGTACGGGCAGTGGCGGCGGCAGGCGGCCGAGCCCGGACGGGTGCCCGAGTACGAGGACATCGACGAGGCCGGGGCCGCCGCGCTCATCGAGCGGGTGCTCGGCCACGACGGGGCCGACCCCCGGGGTGTGACCCTCGACACCGCGCAGGCCGGGGAGCTGCTCGCGCGGTACGGGATCGACGTCCTGCCGACCCTGCCCGCGCCCAGCCCCGACGCCGCCGTCGCGGCCGCCGGCCGGCTCGGCTACCCGGTCGCCCTCAAGACCACCGCGCCCCACCTCCGCCACCGCCCCGACCTCGGCGGCGTCCGGCTCGACCTGGCGTCCGAGGAGCAGCTCCGCACGGCCTACGCCGAGCTCACCGAAGTGCTCGGCAAGCCCGAGGAGCTGCAGCCGGTCGTCCAGGCGATGGTGCCCCGGGGCGTCGACACCGTCGTCCGCTCCGCCATCGACCCGGCCGTCGGCGCCGTCCTCTCCTTCGGCCTCTCGGGCGCCGCGTCCGAGCTGCTGGGAGACACGGCCCACCGGCTGGTCCCGGCCACCGACCGGGACGTCGCCGATCTCGTCCGTTCCCTCCGCACCGCCCCGCTGCTCTTCGGCTGGCGGGGCTCGGCCCCGGTCGACACCCCCGCCCTCGAGGAGGTCCTGCTCCGGGTCTCCCGGCTCGTCGACGACCACCCCGAGGTGGTCGCCGTCTCGCTGGAGCCGGTGGTCGTCGCGCCGCGCGGACTCTCCGTGCTCGGCGCGACCGTCCGACTGGCCCCGCCACCGCCCCGTACCGACCTCGGTCCGCGCAGCCTGCCGAGTTACTGAAGGGCCTGAGGGGGCCCCGCCGCCCCGTAGAATGGAGTCCATGGCGAAGACCGGTACGACGACCCAGGGGCTGCGCGCGGCGATCGAGCGCAGCGGCTACTACCCGGCCCTCGTGGCCGAGGCGGTGGAGGCCGCCGTCGGCGGCGAGGCCGTGGCGTCGTACGTGGTCCACCAGGAGACCACCTTCGACGCCAACGAGGTCCGGCGCCATGTCACCGTCCTCGTCCTGACGCCGCACCGCTTCATCGTCAGCCACACCGACGAGCAGGCCGCCGACACCAGCTCCCCGACGCCGTACGCCACGACGTCCACCGAGTCCGTGAAGCTCGACCGGATCTCGTCCGTCGTCGTCAGCCGTGTGGTCGCCAATCCGGAGTCGTACACCCCGGGCACACTGCCCCGCGAGGTGGTCCTCACCATCGGCTGGGGCGCCGTCTCCCGCATCGACCTGGAGCCGGCCGCCTGCGGCGACGCCAACTGCGACGCCGACCACGGCTACACGGGCAACGCCACGGCCGACGACCTCAGCCTCCGGGTGAGCGAGGCCGGGGACGGCCCGGACACCGTCCGGCAGACCCTCGTCTTCGCCCAGGCCCTCTCCGAAGCCATCGCGGCCACCGCCGCCCCCACCCGCTGATGGTGCAGCCGACCGCCGTGACGCACGGCTGGCCCGACGACCCGGTCCCGCTCGCCCCGGACACCGCGCCGGTCCCCGAGTACACCTTCGGCTCCCTCGGCGACGTGCTGCCGACGCTGGTCGCCGGTCAGGGCGTGCCCGGGTTCGAGGCCCGGATCGCCGAGCTCGCCCCGGCCGACCGGAACTGTGTCTTCCTGATCGACGGGCTCGGCTGGGAGCAGATCAGGGCCCACCCGGACGAGGCCCCGTACCTGACCTCGCTTCTCGGCTCCTCGCGCGGCGGCACGGGCCGGCCGGTCACCGCCGGCTTCCCCGCCACCACGGCGACCTCGCTGGCCTCCGTCGGCACCGGCCGCTACCCCGGTACGCACGGGCTGCCCGGATACACCGTGCGCAACCCCGAGACCGGCGAGCTGATGAACCAGCTGCGCTGGAAGCCGTGGACCTCGCCGCGCGTCTGGCAGCCGTACCCCACCGTCTTCCAGCTCGCGCACGAGGCCGGGATCCACACCGCCCAGGTGTCCTCCCCGATCTTCGAGCAGACCCCGCTCACCAAGGTCGCGCTCAGCGGCGGAACGTTTCACGGGCGGCTCTCCGGCGAGGAGCGGATGGACTTCGCCGCCGAGCAGCTCGCCGCCGGAGACCGTTCGCTGGTCTACACCTACTACAGCGAGCTCGACGGCGCCGGACACCGCTTCGGCATCGACTCCGACGCCTGGCGCGGCCAGCTGATGTTCGTCGACCGGCTCGTGCAGCGGCTCGCCGAGCAGCTGCCGCACCGCTCGGCCCTCTATGTCACGGCCGACCACGGCATGGTCGACATCCCCTTCGACGAGCAGCACCGCATCGACTTCGACGAGGACTGGGAGCTGCGCGCCGGCGTCGCCCTCCTCGGCGGCGAGGGGCGTGCCCGGCACGTCTACGCCGTGCCCGGTGCCGAGGCGGACGTCCTCACCTGCTGGCGCGAGGTGATCGGCGAGCAGTTCTGGGTGGCGAGCCGCGACGAGGCCATTTCGCTCGGCTGGTTCGGCGACGAGATCGACGAGCGGGTGTACGGCCGGATCGGCGACGTCGTCGCCGCGGCCCACGACGACGTGGCCATCACCGCCTCCGTCAACGAGCCCCACGAGTCCGCGATGGTCGGCATGCACGGGTCCATGACCCCGGCGGAGCAGCTCGTCCCGCTGCTCGAAGTCCGCTCCTGACCTCCACCCGGCACCTTCCCCCTCCCACGACCTGAAAGGTCCCCGACCCGTCATGCCCGAGCTGGTCTTCTTCTCCGGAACCATGGACTGCGGGAAGAGCACCCTGGCGCTCCAGATCGCCCACAACCGCGACGCGCGGGGGCTCCAGGGCGTGATCTTCACCCGTGACGACCGGGCGGGCGAGGGCAAGTTGTCCTCGCGGCTCGGCCTGGTGACGGAGGCGGTCGAGGCTCCGCGGGACATGGACGTCTACGGGTACCTCGTCGCCCAGCTCTCCCAGGGCGGCAAGGCCGACTACGTGATCGTGGACGAGGCGCAGTTCCTCGCGCCGGAGCAGATCGACCAGCTCGCGCGGATCGTCGACGACCTCGGTCTCGACGTCTTCGCCTTCGGCATCACCACCGACTTCCGTACCAAGCTCTTCCCCGGCTCGCAGCGGCTGATCGAGCTGGCGGACCGCATCGAGCAGCTCCAGGTGGAGGCGCTGTGCTGGTGCGGGGCGCGGGCCACGCACAACGCGCGTACGGTGGGCGGCGTGATGGTGGTCGAGGGCGAGCAGGTCGTCGTGGGTGACGTGAACCGTCCGGCCGAGGAGATCGGCTACGAGGTGCTCTGCCGGCGTCATCACCGCCGGCGCATGACCTCGGCCGCCGCCCAGGCGGGTGTTCTCTCGCCGGACGTCCTCCCGGTCAACCAGGCCTGACCGCGGCCCGACCGCGCCGTCCTCTCCGGGTCGGCCGCGCGGGGGACGTACGCGCGTGCCGCACCCGGCCCCGTCAGAGGGTGGTCTCGGGGGTCTCCTCCCGGCCGGTGGTGAGGATTCCGGTCTTGCCGATCAGATAGGCGAGCTGGGCGCGGCTCTTGCTGCCCAGCATCTCCGAGGCCTTCCGCACATGGTTCGCCACCGTCCGCGTGCTCATTCCGAGCCGGGCGGCGATGGACTCGTCGGTGTAGCCGTTCACCATGAGCTGGAGGATCGCCTGCCGGGTCTCGTCGGTCAGCAGCGGCGGCCGGTGTTCGGTGGGGGTGTGGAGGAGCGGAGTGGCGCGCTCCCAGGCGTGCTCGAAGATCCCCACGAGATAGCGGATCGTCCCCGGGTGCTCGATGGCGAGGGCGACCGTGTGCCGCTCCTGGGCCGGGTCGGGGATGAAGGCGACCTTCCGGTCGACCACGATGAGCCGGTCGAAGACCTCGTTGAGGGTGCGGACCTCACCGCCCGCCACCAGGATCTGCTCGACGTACGACAGCGTCGGGGCGTGCGAGCGGACGGTGTGCTGGTAGATGGTGCGCTGCCGTACGCCGCGGTCGAGGGCCACCCGGTCGCTGGCCAGGGCCTTCTCCAGCAGTTCCCGGGGACGGCCGCCGCCGGGCTGGGCGGTGAGGAGTTCCTCCTGGGCCGAGCCGACGGCCGAGGCCAGTGCCGCGCTGATGACCGACGCGCCGGTGATCTCACGGATCGGGGCGTTTCTGGTGCGGTAGGTGGACCGGTAGATCTCCTCGGCCCGGTGGATCGAGGCGCGTGCCGTGGCGAGGGTGCGCTGCTTCTCCGCGATGACCGCTTCGAGCGGGCGCATCAGGGTGTCGGCGGCCAGCCCGGGAGGGATGGGGACGAGGCTCCCGTCGGGTGCGCGCTGGAGAAGCCCCAGGGAGAGCAGGCATTCAGGACATTCCTCGGAGGACGGGGTTGCCGTCCATGCCTCGGAGTAGAAGAGCAAGCCTTCTTCGCAGACTTCGGAGGCAATGGTTCCTGCACCTATGTCTGATTTTCTGCACATCTGTTCATCCTTCAGATCCCTGCGTTGCTGGATCATGATCCTTCATCTCGCTGTGAAGGGCCGGAAGGGGGCGCATGATTCTTGTCACGGGCCAAAACGAGTTGGCCGGTCAGCCAATCAGGGGGACGAAAAATGTCGGCGAAGAACACTCTCCATCGGATTCTCGGGACCGTCGCGGCCGGTTTTCTGGTCGTTCTCGGAGTCTCGCTGAGCGAGGGTGACGACATCTCACGCCAGACCGTCGCGACATCGACGGTGGCGGCCGACTCGCAGTGGGGTTGAGAACTGCGATTACTTGCAGAAAGCAACTCCCCACCCGCTGGTTCCCCCTGCACAGGAGGCAGCGTGCTGCGCTGTCTCGACAGTTCGCAACGATCTGGGATTCTTAGTGATTAACTCGAATTTCTCCGTGACCGAAGAAGACGTGCTGCACTTCAAGAAGCACGGCTTCGTGAAGCTCCGGAACATCTTCTCCCCCGAGCTCATCGAGCACATGCAGAAGCTGGGCACCTCGCAGGTCAGCGCGCCGTCCGACAACTACGGCGCGGGCTTCAGCCGGCTGAAGTACGACATGTGCAACGACGACCCGACGATCCTCGACCTGATGGGCGACCCGGCGTTCGCCCGGATCATGGCTCAGCTCATCGACCACCAGGTCTTCTTCACCCAGGGTCTCGGCTTCGAGCTGGAGAAGAACAAGAGCACGGGCGCCCCCTGGCACGTCGGCAGCCAGAGCTTCGGTTACCAGCGCCGCGAGGACATGGGGTACACGGTCTGGACGCCGCTGTGCCGCATCGACCCCAAGGACCAGCGCGGCGGCATGAAGTACATGTCGAAGGAGCTGCTGTCCGGCGAGTTCGTCTACCAGCAGATCAACCTGGTTCCCGAGTACCTCAAGGACCAGATCGAGGCCGGCAAGGAGCTCACCTACGCCGACTTCAGTGCCATGAAGAACGGTCTGATCAACTCGCCCGAGATGATGTCGCTCCTGGACCACTTCGCGGTCGAGGACTCGTTCGAGCCCGGTGACGTCCTGCTCTTCGACAAGTACGTGCTCCACAGCAGCGTTCCGCTGCTCGACGGCCCGATCCCGTCCCGGCTCGCCTACGTGCTGCGGTTCTCCGCGGTCGACGCGCAGTACGACAAGAACCGCGTCGAGCAGCTCGCCTACCCGCGCGCCGTGTTCAACTACAACGTTCCCAGCGACTACAACGAGCGCGTCGCCTCCGTGGACGGCGAGCAGGTGTACGCCAGCTCCTACTTCGACGAAACCCGCGAGGCCCGTACGCTGGCCCGCGACGTCGCCTAGGCGCACAACTCCGAGCGGTCCGGCGAATTTCGCAACAAGGCTGCTTATCAGTACCTCCGGTAACCCCTCCGTGCCGTCGCCACGGACATGATTACCGGATTCCGAATGGCGGGCGGCTCGCGACCAGGCCGCCCGCCTCCGGCATGTCATGACCGTTTGTCAGGGACCCTTCCCCGCGCGACGGCAACGCCATCGGCGTCGCGTCGAATCCGATGGGCCCGAAGTGGGTTTCCGCCGGCCGGTGCCGCGGAGGTGTTGTGCGGTGAAACGAATCCTGACTCCGAATCCTGTACCTCTCCTCCAATCACCTGGAGACCCGATGGCAACGAGCGCAATTCGTGACCCGCTTCCCGATATCCTTATCGCCCTTCCCGTGGTGATCCTGGCCTGCAAGGCCGGAGCGCAGCTGGTGCGTCGCGTCGGCCAGCCGCCCGTGGTGGGCGAGATGCTGGTCGGCATCCTGCTCGGCCCCTCGCTCCTCGGCTGGGTCTGGCCGGACGCCGCGGCCTGGCTGTTCCCGGCCTCGGTGCTGCCGTACCTCGGCGTGCTGGGCAACCTGGGCCTGCTGGCCTTCATGTTCCTGGTCGGACTCGAGCTGGATCTCGGCTCGTTGCGCGGCCACAGCAGGACCGCGGTGGCGGTGAGCCAGGCGAGCATCGCCGTACCGCTGCTCCTGGGCTCCCTGCTCGCGCTGGGCATGTACGGCTCCTTCGCGCCCGACGGCGTGGAGCGGCTGCAGTTCGTCATGTTCATCGCGGTCTCCATGAGCATCACCGCCTTTCCGGTGCTGGCCCGGATCCTCACCGACCGGGGTCTGTACCGGACGAGGGTGGGCGCGCTGGCGATGGCCTGCGCCGCGGTGGACGACGTCACCGCCTGGTGCCTGCTGGCCGTGGTGGTCGCCCTGGCCCAGAGCAGCTCGCCCTTCGAGGCCGTGACCACCGCGGTGGCGGCCATCGCCTTCACGCTCGCGATGTACTACGTGGTACGCCCGGTCCTCGCCCGTTGGGCGGCCCGGGCCGAACGCGCGTACACCGAGAGCGTCGTCCTGATCGTGCTGTTCAGCGGTCTGTGCCTGTCCGCGCTCGCCACCGACGAGATCGGGGTGCACGCGCTGTTCGGAGCCTTCCTCTTCGGCGTCGTGACCCCGCGCGGAAGCCGGGTGATCGAGCGTCAGGCAGCGCGCCTGCGGGCCTTCACCGTGCCGGTGCTGCTCCCGCTGTTCTTCGTGACGACCGGCCTGAAGACCGACATGTCCCTGCTGGCGAGCGACCCCCGGCAGTGGCTGTGGGCGGCCGCGGTGCTCGCGGTGGCCGTGATGGCCAAGTGGGGCGGAGCCGCGAGCTCGGCCCGGGTGGCCGGCCAGAACTGGCGCGACGCCCTGTCGATCGGCGCGCTGATGAACTGCCGCGGACTGACCGAACTGGTCGTGCTGAACATCGGCCTGAGCCTCGGCGTGATCGGCCCGGACCTCTTCACGATCCTGGTGCTGATGGCGCTGCTGACCACGGCGGTGACGTCGCCCGCGCTGAGCCTGATCCGCAGGGGAGCTTCCGAGGAGGAGCTGCCCGAGCCCGCCACGGACGTGCCCGCCACGGACGCCGAACGCGGCGTGGACGCCACGGGCGCGGCGAACCCCGTGGACGTCTCCGGGCCGGCCGAGCTCGTGGACGCGTCCGGCGGCTCCGCGCGCCGACCCGCTGCGATCCGCTGACCCGGCCCCGCCGGGGGCCGGGCACCTCCGGCGGGCCGCGGAACCCGTGTGCTCGGCCCTCCATCCGCTCCGCTCAAGGCTCGTAAGGTGAAATCTGGTGAGGTTCGCAAAAGGACACGGCACCGAGAACGACTTCGTCATCGTCCCCGACCCCGAGGGACGGCTCGATCTGACGCCCCGACGGGTGGCCGCACTGTGCAACCGGTACACGGGGATCGGCGCGGACGGGGTGCTGCGGGTGGTGCGCGGCGAGGACGCCGAGTGGTTCATGGACTACCGCAACGCCGACGGCAGCGTCGCCGAGATGTGCGGCAACGGACTGCGCGTCTTCGCCCGGTACCTGGTGGACCACGGGCTCGCGGCGCCGGGTCGCTTCGACGTGGCGACCAGGGCCGGACTCCGCACCGTGGAGCTCGGCGCGACGGGCCATGTGACCGCGGACATGGGCCCGGCCCAGGTCCTGGGCATCTCCACCGCCGGAATCGGGGACCGGCGCGTCCCCGGTCTCCACGTGGCGACCGGAAACCCGCATCTGGCCTGTGTGGTGGAGAGCCCGGTGGAGGCCTTCGACCTGAGCAGGGCGCCGGATGTGGACACAGCGCGCTTTCCCGAAGGCGTGAACGTCGAGGTCATCCGGATGGTCGGCAGGCGCTCCGTCGAGATGCGGGTCCATGAGCGGGGCGTGGGGACGACGTCGTCCTGCGGGACCGGTGTGGTCGCCTCGGCCGTCGCCGCCGCACAGGCCGAGGGGGAGAACCGGGGCGAGTGGGAGGTCAGGGTCCCCGGTGGCTCGCTGACGGTCATCCTGACCGCGGAGTCGACCCATCTGCGCGGTCCCGCGGTCATCATCGCGGAGGGTACGACCTGCCTGTGACCGCTGATCATCCCGCGAGTTCCCCGTCCGGGACCACCGCCGCGCGCGAGGCGCCGGCGCACCGGGCCCCTCATGACACCTATCACGCAAGGAGCAGTCGCACCATGGACGTCATGACCGCTGTCCTGACCCGTCGCAGCCGGCAGACACTGAACGAACCGGCTCCTTGTGACGCCGAGTTCGCCTATCTGCTCGGTGGCGCCGCGGCGGCCCCCGACCACGGGAGCCTTCGGCCGTGGCGCTGGATCCTGCTGCGCGGGCAGGACCGGGAGGCGCTCGGCGCGAGCCTGGCGAGCGAGGCTCCGCCGGAGCAGCGCGACCGGATCGCCGGGAAGACGCTGCGGGCCCCGCTGATGGCGGCGCTGGTCTTCCGCCCCGTGGCGGAGCACAAGGTCCCCGAGTGGGAGCAGATGGCCGCGGCCAGCTCCGTGGCCTACGGACTGATGCTGCTTCTGCACTCGCGGGGATACGGCAGCATCTGGCGTACCGGCCGGATGTGCGAGAGCGGTGCCGCCCGCGAACTGCTGGGTCTGGCACCGACGGAGCGGCTTCTCGGGTCCCTGGACATCGGGACCGCCGACGGAGGGGAACCGCCGGCACGCCGACGGACCGGTGACCTCGCCGACCACGTCTCCACTTTCGCGTCCCGGCCGGTGCCGGTGTAGGCGCCGCCCGGCGCAGGTGCTGGTGCCGCTGTAGGCACTACCCGGCACAGATACCGGCTTCTGGTTGCCGGTGCCGAGAGCCACAGGGCCCCTTCCGTCTTCGACGGAAGGGGCCCCTTTCGTGCGTGCGGGTCGTCAGACGTCGATGTCCTCCGGCGGGAGCGGCTCGATGACCGTCTCCGCCTCGATCCAGACCCTCAGCTCCTCGATCGTCCGCACCGCCTCCGCGCGGCTCGCGCCCACGACCAGGGCCGAGGCGAAGTTCTCCACGCTCGTGTGGGCCGTGCCGAGCCGGGTACCGGCCTGCGCGGCCACCTTGAGGCCGGTGACACCCGGAATGGAGCACTCGCCGGGGACGGCGCGGAGGAGTCCGGGGCGGGGCGGGAAGAGGGCGAGTCCACCGGTCCGGAGCGGCAGTTCGGGTATCTCCGGCAGGGTGTTCCCGGCCAGGGCTCGGACGTAGAGCTCCGGCAGGTGGAGTCCGAACCCGAGGCGGATCTGCTCTTCGATGCGGCCGCCGGCCATGCGGCAGGCGATTTCGTTGAGGACGAGGCCGTGGGGGGTGCCGAAGATTTCGGCGTGGAAGATGGTGGTGGTGGGGGTGGGGAGGGTTTCGAGGGTGGTGGTGGTGAGCTTGCGGAGGTCGTCGAGGCGGGGGTCGTCGGCGTCGAGCATGGTGCTGTGGAGCATGTGGCCGTCGAGCATGCCGAGGCAGGTGGTGGTGCCTTGGGTGGAGGGCCAGATGAGTTGGATGTGGCCGTCGACGACGAGGCCGTCGATGTGGAAGAGCTCGTGTTCGACGTGGGCCTCGACGAGGAGGGGTGCGCCGTCGTCGGTGCCGAGTTGGGTGGTGCGGGTGGCGTAGTTCCAGAGTTCGTCCTCGTCGTGGAGGACTTCGACGCCCATGGAGCCGCCGCCTCGGCGGGGCTTGACGACGATGGGGAAGCCGTGTTCCTGGGTGAAGCGGATCAGGGAGGTGATGTCGGGTGCCGGGGCGTAGGGGGCGAGGGGGACGCCGGCTTCGCGGAGCAGGTCCTTCATGATCAGCTTGTCGCGGAAGGCGAGGGCGCTTTCCTCGCTCTGACCCGCCAGGCCGAGGAGGTCCCGCAGTCGGGCGGCGCGCAGCAGGTCGAACTCGGAGAGGGCGATGATCTCGTCGAAGCCGAACTCGGCGTGCAGACGCAGGGCTTCACGTTCCACCGCGACACTGTCGTGGTAGTCCACCAGTACGACCGTCTCCTCGAAGGCGGCGAGCTGTTCCGTACGGACGCTGTCGTCGGTGCTCAGCGCGCGGGCGGCGTCCGTGACGAGGACGATCCGGTGGCCCTCGCCGATCCACTCGCGGTAGCGGCGGGTGGTGAGCGGGCTGCGGTTCAGGATCAGGTAGTTCATGGTCACAGGGCCTCGATCTCGATGCGGAACGACTCGTACACGCGGGCCACGGCTTCCTCCGCCGACTCCGCGGTGTCCGCCCGCAGGAAGACCAGGGCGCTCGCGGCACCGGAGCTGAGGCGCTCGGGCACCACGTCACCGACCCGGCTCAATATCCTCACGTCGATGACGCACGGCAGGGCGCGCAGCTCGTCGGCCCCGGTCATCGAGACGATCCGGCCGGGGCGGAGCGGCAGGTAGCAGTGCACGGTGACTCCGTCCTCGGGGAGGGGGTCCACCTTCGGGTCCAGGCCGAGTTCGAGCTGGAGGCCCGCCCGCCACACGTCGACACCGCTGTGCAGGTCGAGGGCGTGCGGGATGCCGCCGCCCGCCGCGCGGCAGGCGATCTCGCCCACTACCAGTCCTTCGGAGGTCTCCAGGAACTCCATGTGGGTGACGCCGTCGGTGAGTCCGAGAGCGGCGACCGCCCCTGCGTGCAGCTCCTCCATCCGCGCACGCACCGGATCGCCGGCCGGCAGCGTCATCGAACCGAACACCTCGCCGCGGCCGAGGACCGGAGCCAGGTAGCGGGACGAGGCGGCGAAGAGGACCTCGCCTCCCCGCACGACCCCGTCGCAGTGGTACTCGGCTTCGATGTCGACGAACTTCTCGACGATCAAGGGGCAGTTCAGCGCACGGATCGGTTCGGCCCCGGGGGAGCCGGCGAACTCCTCGAACCGCTCGGCGGAGGTGAAGACGCAGACGTCCATGGACCCGCCGCCGACCATGGGCTTGGCGACGACCGGCCAGCCGAGCGCGGCCGCGGCCTCCGCCACCTGGTCGAGACCGGGGGCGAGCCGGAAGTCCGTGACCGGCAGACCGGCCGCGCGCATCAGCTCCTTCATCGTGTACTTGCTGGAGAAGGCGTGGGCGACCTCGGGTCCGGTACCGGGGATGCCGAAGTAGGAGCGGACGTATCCGGCCTGCGCCTGACCCCGCTCGAACGGGGCGAAGATCCGGTCGATACGACGCTCCCGCAACAGCTCCAGCACGGCGAGGCGCAGGAGTTCGGGGTTCTCGATGCTCTCGACGAGCCGCACGTCCACCTCGGGGCCGTACCGCTGCGCGTGACCGGGCTCGGTGATCACCGTGAGGTGACCGATCTCCGGTGCCGTGCGGACATGGTCCGGAAGCAGATTGTTCTTGACGTGAACGAACAGGACGTTCATGGGTGGTCACCTTTCACCCGGTGCAGCCGGGATGGTGGGGCGGGCGCGGAGCCCGTGGAGCGGCCTGGGCGGAGGGGCTCGGGAACGCCGGCGCGGCACCGCACGGCACGGCGAACCGGCCCGCCGCACGGCGGGGCGGAATGCTGAAGAGGGGGTGGTGAAGGGGAGGGTGGTGCGGGGGACGGTGCTCAGGGAGCGGTCCGCGGCGGTGTCCCACCCGGAGGGTGGGCCTGTGCCCAGGCGGACTCGGCGGAAAGACGTCGCCGCCGCTGATGAGTGGCGTCAATGTATCTCACCGGCGGACGTCCGACGTCCGACGTCCGCCGGGCCCCCGCGGTCCCCCGGATTCAGGAGGCGCGGATCGCGTCCACCAGACCGGCGACGAGCTCCGCCCGACCGGCCATGGCGTCGATCACCAGGTATTCGTGGTCGGCGTGCGCGCCACCGCCGACCGCTCCGAGGCCGTCGAGGGTCGGTACCCCGAGCGCCGCCGTGAAGTTGCCGTCGCTGCCTCCTCCGACGGCCCTGCCGCCGAGACCGGGGTCGAGCGTCCGCGCCAGCGCGAAGAGGTCCGCCGAGGCGGACTCCGGCATCGGAGGCCGGCCGATGCCGCCCCGGACCGAGAGCTCCGCCCCGTCCAGGTACGGCCGCAGGGCGGCGAACGCCGCCTCGACACGGTCCTTCTCGTCCGTCGTCTCGACCCGGACGTCCACGACGATGCTCGCCGCGGCGGGCACGACGTTGTCCACGGTGCCCGCCGACGCGACGGTCGGGGTGACGGACGTACCGGCCTCGGGCCGCCCGAGCGCCACGATGTCCAGGACCTGGTGCGCGGCCTCGACCAGGGCGTTGACGCCCGCTTCCGGTTCGAGGCCCGCGTGGGACGCCCGGCCCGTGACGGCGATCTCGAAGGTGCCGCAGCCCTTGCGGCCCGTCTTCAGGGAACCGTCGTCGGCCGCGCCCTCGAAGACGAGCACGGCGCCGCAGGCGAGGGCGCGTTCCTCGATGAGAGCCCGTGAGGCGGGGGAGCCGACCTCCTCGTCGGAGGTCAGCAGGATCTCCACGCCCGACCGGTCGTCGAGCAGCGCGAGGCCGTGCACGGCCTGCACGATGCCGCCGAGCATGTCGAAGACCCCGGGGCCGGTGGCACGCCCGTCCTCGACGGCGAACGGGCGGCGTTCGAGGGTCCCGAGCGGGAACACCGTGTCGTGGTGTCCCAGGAGGAGCACCTTGGGGACGCCGCCGCCGGACCAGCTGACGTGCGGCCCGGACGCGCTCTCGACGAGGACGGCCTGCCCGCCGAGGCGGTGCTCGAGGACGTCGGCGACGGCCTTGGCCGAGGCCGTCAGGGCCTCCTGGTCGCGCGACGGCGACTCGACCTCCACGAGCTTCCTGAGGTCCTCGATCATCGCGTCGACGTCGACGGAGGCGGAGACGGGGACATGCGGAGGGGCGGGGGTACGGGGGGTGGTGCGGGGCGGTGTCTGCATGGGGTCCTCTCAGAAGCGCAGATGGGCATTGGCCGCGCGTGCGGACTCGGCCAGCTCGGGGATCTCGATCACGTCCACCCCCGACTCGGCCATCAGCCGCACGCCCTGACAGTCCGTCACGAACACATCCGGTTCGCGCCAGGCGATGACGACCCGGCGGATGCCGGAGGCGATGACGAGCTCGCTGCAGGGCGTGGGCCGGGACGCGCGGCGGGAGCAGGGTTCGAGGGAGCTGTAGAGGGTGGCGCCGGCCGGCACGGGCGTACCGGCGAGTTTGGCGAGCGCGCTCTCCTCGGCGTGGAAGTCGGGGGCTAGCTCCCGGCTGTGGCCGGAGGCCAGTTCCCGCCCTTCGGCGTCGACGATCACGGCGCCGACCGAGAAGGCGGTGGCCGACGGCGGGCAGTCGTGCGCCAGCTCGACGGCGCGACGCAGCCACCCGACATCGGCCGAGGTGTACGCGGCCGGGGACGAGGTCGCGGACCCAGGGGAGGAAGTCGCGGACCCAGGGGAGGAAGGGGAAGGGGAGGTCATGCGTGCGGCTCCTTGGCGGCGTAGCGGAGGACGACGACGTCCCCGAGGGTCGTGGTGTCGAGGAGCCGCAGCCGGCGGCCGGGGCCGCCGGGGAACTCGGCCGGGTTGAGGAAACGGGGCGCCGACCGGTGGCCGACGAGGAGCGGCGCGACGGCCATGTGGATCTCGTCCGCGAGGCCTTCGGCGAGGAAACGGGTGTGGACGGTGCCGCCGCCCTCCACCATCAGCCGCCGCACACCCCGTGCGCCCAGGTCGTCCAGCAGGGCCCCGAGGTCGACCCCCGGTCCGGTCGCGACGACGTCCGCGTGGTCCTTCAGCGTCCGGCTCAGTTCCGGCCGGGCGGCGTCGGTGGCGTACACGACCTTCCGCCCGCCCGTGTGCCAGAACCGCAGGCCGGGGTCGAGCCGGTCCCGGGACGTGAGGCTCACCTTGAGCGGATGCTCGGGCCGGCCCGAGGCCAGCCGCTCGGCACGGAGCGCGGGGTCGTTCACCAGGAGCCGTGGGTTGTCGGCGGCCAGTGTGTTGCTGCCGACGAGGACGGCGTCCGATGCGGCGCGGAGCCGGTCGACCCGCGCGAAGTCGGCCGCGTTGGAGAGCAGGAGGCGTTCGGGTGAATCGTCGTCTATGTATCCGTCCAGGGATACGGCGACACTGAGAAGTACATGGGGGCGACTGCCCATTCGCGGTCCGTTCACGTTCGGCCGGGCGGTGACTTCGCACCGGCTTCGACTCCGATTGTTCGATGGGGTTGTCAATGTACAGGCGAGTGTCCGTACGATGCACGCATGATTACTGCGACTCCCCAGCATCTGCGGGTTCTCAATGGTTCTTTTGTCGTCGAACACGCCGAGGACGAGGCAATTGCTCTTGCCGGTCCCTGGATTTCTCTGGTCCGTGCGCCGGAAGGCCTGACCGTCGTCCGGGAGCTGCGTTCCGGCGAGACCGTCGAGGACGGTGAGGCGTGGGCCGCCCTGTACAGCGGCGACACCGCCCACGGGCTCGACGTGCCCGGCATGCTCGCCCTGCTGCTCTCGCCGCTCGCCCAGGGCGGAGTGCCGGTCTTCGTGGCCTCCACGTACAACGCGGACCTGATCCTCGTGCCGCGTGACCGGGTCGAGGACGCCGCCCGCGTGCTGCGCGCCATCGGGCACCGCATCGACCTCTGACCCCGACGGACGCGCTGCGGCCCCTCTCGTACGAGGGGGGCCGCAGCGCATTTCTTTCGGCACGTCTGCCCCTTTTGCGCTCCTTCGTTCTTCGTTCGTGATCCTGCAACGCAGACACCTGCACACGGTTTCCCTCCATCCCGCCGCTCACGTACCGGAATATGGACGAGGCGCGGGTCGCACGGCGCCACATCGCACGGATGCGAAAACACGAAGGGCCGTCAGGACTCGTGGCGAGTGAATCCCAGGTATCCGCACACGCAATATCGGCGGCCCGGTCGAAAAGGCCATGCCTCGGATACCCGAGTGTTTCGCCGAGAGTCATGACGGATTGCAAGGAATGGAATGACGTGATGCAAGCCATTGCCCCCCGAGTGGGCGAAGAACTGCCGCTGCGCCCGGCGGACGGAGTTCCGTACCTCGAATTGACCGAGGACGAGAGCCGGGCCCTGCGGACCCTGGCCGAGGACGTGCTCGCAGCCGCTCCCGACGTCCCGCTCGAGCAGCGGCTGGAGCGGCTCGCCGTCGTCGCCCACGCCGTCCCCGAGCGGATCCGGGCCACCCTGGTGAACTTCCGGCTGACCGGCGGGAGCGGGGGCCTGGTGCTCTCGAACCTGCCCGTCGACGAGACGCTGGCCGGGCCCACCCCGACCGCCTACACCGACGAGGTGACGAGTCCGGAGGCCCGCCGCGCGGCGGCCCTGCTGCTCCTCCTGGGGTCCCTGCTCGGTGACCCCGTCTCGTACCTCAGCCAGCAGCGCGGGCGCATGGTCCTCGACCTCTTCCCGATCAAGGGGCACGAGGAGCAGCAGCTCGGTTCCAGCTCCACGGTGAACCTCGAATGGCACAACGAGGACGCCTTCCACCCGCTGCGCGCCGACTGGATCATGCTGCTCGGCCTGCGCAACCACGACAAGGTCCCCACGACCTTCGCCTCGGTGAACGACGTCGTCCTCGACGAGCACGTCCGTGAGCGGCTCTTCGCGGAGGACTTCGTCATCCTGCCGGACGAGTCGCACACGGCGGCCTTCAACAGCTCCACCACCGGTGTCGGCGGCGACGGCAAGCAGGACGAGGCCTTCCGCAGGATCGCCGAGATGAACGAGGAGCCGCGCCGCACCGCCGTGCTCTCCGGCGACCCGCAGTCGCCGTTCATCCGCATCGACCCGGCGTTCATGCCGAGCGACCTCCAGGGCGAGGCCGTGGCCGCGCTCGACTCGGTGACCAAGGAGATCGACGCCAACCTCCGCGACGTCGCCCTCGCCCCCGGCGAGCTGCTCATCGTGGACAACAAGCGCGCGGTCCACGGACGCCGGCCCTTCGCCGCCCGCTACGACGGAACGGACCGCTGGCTGCGCCGTATCAACGTGGTCGCGGACCTCCGCCGCGCGGCCGGGCGACGCTTCGGGGAGAACGGGCGGGCCCTCGTATGACCGACGTGCAGGAGCGGCCCGTGACGGCCGTCCCCGGACCGGCCTACGTGGTCGGCGGCCCCACCGGATACGACGAGGTCGTCGGGTTCACCAAGGTCCTGCCGGCCATGCGTCCCCTCGACGAGCTGCCGCACCCCGACTTCCTGCTCTTCCAGTCGCTGCACGTGATGACCGAACTGTGCTGGTACAACATGCACTTCGAGATCAACCGTGCGGCGGCGGAGCTCGACGGCGGCCGCTACGGCGAGGCGACCCGGCTCCTGGAGCGGGCGGTACGGCTCCAGCGGCTGGCCTCCGACCACCTCGACCACCTGCGGGACATGATCACGCAGGCCGACTTCCTCCAGATCCGTGGCCGGCTGCCCGGCAACGACAGCGGAACCGACTCCCCGGGCGCGCGCAACCTGCACCGGGTCGCCCGCCACGCGTGGCTCCGGTTCGCCGACGCCGTGCACCGTCAGGGCGCCGAGATCCGGGACCTGTTCGGCACCGGTCCGTCCGAGGTGGCGCCGCGGGACGGCGAGGTCTCCGGTCTCGCCGAGGTCGCCCAGGCGCTGATGCAGCTCGACGACGCCCTGCTCGACTGGCAGCAGGTGCACCAGCGGCTCGTGTGGTCGCGGGTGGGCGGACACCCCAGCTTCCGGGAACGCCACGAGGACGCCGACCGCCCCACCGGGATGTCGGGCCGTCCGGTCGACCTCCTGGACAAGTTCGCCGTACGCCTCCACTTCCCCGAACTGTGGCGCGAGGCGCAGGCCGTGGCCTCGCACGAGGCGGCGCACTACGCATGATCCAGCCCCTGCAGGCGGAGCTCTCCGCCGGTCCCTTTCCCCTGCCCGACTTCCCGGCCCTGCACCGGGCCCACCCGCGGCTGGTGCCGTTCGCGCGGCGGCTCGGGGGCACGTCGCTCCGCGAGGTGCCGGGCCCGCCCGGCGGCGCCCGGATCCTGGCGAAGTGCGAGGGGGAGAACCCCGTCGGCTCCGTCAAGGACCGGGTCGCGTACGCCCTGATCTGCTCCGCCCTGGAGCGGCACGGCGACCGGGACCTCTCCGAGCTGCGCCTGCTGGAGTACTCGGGCGGCAACCTCGCCCGGGCCCTCGCCCACCTCGGGGCACTGCTCGGGATCCACATGAAGTTCGTGGTCCCCTCGGTCACCCCGCCGAGCCTGCTCGACACCCTGACCGGGTACGGATTCGAGTACGCCCTGGTCGACAAGGAACTCGGCTTCCTCGGCGTGATCGAGGAGACCCTGGCCCTGGCCGCCGCCCAGCCCGAGTGGACCCTGCTCTACCAGCACCGCAACGAGGTCAACCCGGCCTTCCACGCGGCGACCACCGGTGCCGAGCTGCTCGACCAGCTCGACGGCGTCCGGCCGGCCGCGTGGGTGGCGTCGATCGGCTCCGGCGGCACGCTGACGGGCGTACGGTCCCGGCTCCTGGAGGTGGCGCCCGGTCTGCGGACCGTGGGAGTCACCCCCGCCGAACTCCCGTACGGCAGCCCGCTCCCGCCCAACGGCCTGCCCAAGTACACCGGGGCCACCGGGCTGGGCAACGGACTGCACCAGCCGTTCGTACGCCGGCACGGCGACGCGATCGAACACCGCACGGTGTCCCGGGACGAGGCCCTCGACGGCATGGTCGAACTGCACGCCCTCAGCGGGCTGCGGGCCGGCAGCTCCGGCGCCGCCAACTGGCTCGCCGCCCGTGCCGTCGCGGCGGAGCTCCCCTCCGACGCCGTCGTGCTCACCGTCTTCCCCGACGCCGGCTCCCCCGAGGACTGGGACCTCGCCCGCTCCCGTCGCGCGTGACCGAAGAGAGAACCTCGCATGCACATCATCCTGATCGAGACCACGTCCGTCCGCGGTTTCGACATCGTCAAGTCGCTGGCGGAGTCAGGCGTCGAAGTCACCTTCGTCGCCGACACCATGGACTTCTTCCGGGGTGACCTGGGGTACGAGAACGTGTCGTACGCGACCCGCGTCGTCGAGGTGCCCGGTCTCGCGGAGGCCTGGGACCTCGCCGAGCGGCTCGAGGGCGCGATCGGCCCCGTCCCGCCGGACGGCGTGATCTGCCGCGTCGAGGACTACCTGCCGGTCGCCAGCGAGCTGGCCCGCACCTGGGGCCTGCCCCACGACAGCCTCGACGCCACCCGGCTCCTCGCCGACAAGGACGCCGTCCGCGCCCGGCTCGCCGAGCACGGGATCGGCTCCCTGCGGTGGCGGGGCGTGCGTGACGGGGACGAGGGCATGGCGGCGGTGCGCGACATCGGCCTGCCCGTGGTGATCAAGCCAGCCTTCGGCGGCTACTCCGTCGGCGTGTCGATCGCCTGGACGGAGGAGCAGGCCAGGGCCGGACTCGCGCTCCTCTTCGACGTACCCGACAAGCCCTGCCCCAAGGCCGTGGTCGAGGAGTACGCGTTCGGCCGCCACGTCAGCGCCGAGATCATGGTGCAGGAGGGCGAGCCGATGCTGCTCGGCTTCACCGAGCAGCGGGCCCAGCCACCCGGCGTGACCGCCGAGATGGGCCGTCACTTCCCCGCCGTCTTCGAGGGCCGCGGCAAGGCCCGGGAGTTCGCGCTGAACGCGGTGAAGGCCGTCGGCATCCGCAACAGCGCCGTGCACATGGAACTGGTCATCACCCCGACCGGCCCCGAACTCATCGAGATCAACGGCCGGATGGCCGGACACGTGGTGACCCACCTCATCAGCCGCGCCCTCGACCGGTCCGTCTTCCTCGACCTGGTGGCACTGGCCACCGGCGAACGCCTGAAGGAGGTGCTCGCGCCCGTGCGCACCGTCGCCCTGCGGCACCTCTGGAGCGAGACCGCCGGCACGGTCGCCTCCGTCGAGCCGCCGGCCGAACTGCCGCCGGGCACCGAGTGGTACGAGCTGTCCGCCGCCCCCGGCTCCCAGGTGTCGCTCCTCCGCAACAACTGGGACCGCATCGGCTACCTCGTGGCCTCCGGCGACACCGCCGCCGAGGCCTGCGAGACCGGCGAACTCGCGGCCGCCCGCATCCTCGACGGCATCGGCCTCACCCCCGCCGCCGAGCCGGCCGCGCCGGGAGCGGACTCCGTACCGGCCGTGGCGGAAACGGACTCCGTACCGGCCGTGGCGGAAGCGGACTCCGTCGTCCACCCCGGCGGGCACCTGCTCCTGCTGCTCGGCGGAGAAGGCAACACCCTGCTCTCGGCCCGCGCGCTGCACGCCGCGGGCGTGGCCACCGGCCGGGTGAGCGTCGTCTGGACCGGTCCCGCCGAGGACGCCGCCCCGCACCGGGCGCGCTGGGAGCGCCAGTACCTGGGCCAGTGGCGGCAGGCCGCGCACCCGGCCGACACCACCGGACTCGCCCGCGAGATCCACGCGGCGCAGCCCGTGACCTCGGTCCTCGCCCTGACCCCCGAGCTCGCCCGGCAGGCGGAGAGCCTGGGCGCCGAGTTCAGGGGCACGGGGACCGGCACCGAGTCCCTCGCTGCCGTTCCCGCGGGCGGACTCCCCGACGGGGCGGGGCACGTGGTGCTCTCCCTGGTGACGGGGGACGACGTCCAGCACTTCGGCATCGCCGACGTCACCGCGCCCGGCGCCGCCGGGTCCACCGACCTGATCCTCCCCTCCGCCCTCCCCGAGGCGGAGCGGCAGCGGCTGCTGCTCGCGGCCGGCGCGTACGCCGCCGGCTGCGCCGACGGAGTGGTCCGGTCCTGGTTCCCCGCGGCCGACACGACGGCGGAACCGGTCCTGCGCTGGGGCCTCACCGAGAACCTGCGGGCCCTGTTCGGCGCCGCGCAGGACCGGGACATCGTCACCGTCCTCGTCCGCGCCGCCATGGGTGCGGAGCCGAGGCTCCCGGCGGGCCGCCCCGTCCACTCCCTGCTGCGGGAACTTCCCGCCCCCGCCGGCGCCCGGTGGACGAACGCGCGGACCGCCGTGGAGACGGCCCACGACTTCCCCGAGGTGTGCTCCGCCGCGATCGACCCGGGCTCCGGCGACGACCGGCCGGCCTTCACCGTGACCGGCACCGACACGGACTCCTGCACGGCGACCGCCGACCGGGTCACGGCCGCCATGGCCCTCACCCACGAACCCGCCGACCGCACCCATGTCCTGCTGATCGACCGGGTCCTGCCCGACTCCCTCCTCGGCGACGACGGCGAACCCCTCTTCCCCGCCGACCGCTTCCGGCTCACCCTCCTCGGCGGTCCGACCCCGTCCGCCGCCCCGGCCGAACTGACCATGACCGGGGACGTCTTCGACGACGAGGTGCTGGCCCGGCTCGCCGACGCCGCGCACGCCGTCGCCCCCGTCGACCGGGTGGTCTGCCTGTCCGAGCGGCTCCTGGAACCCGCCGCCCGGCTGCGGCACCGCTTCGGGGCGCCGGGCGACCCGGTCGCATACGTACGCTCCTTCCGGGACAAGGCGCTGATGAAGCAGCGGGCGGCGGCGGCCGGCATCCGGCACGCCCGCGGCCATGTGCTGCACACGGCCGACGCGCTGCGGTCCGCCCTGGACCGGCACGCGGTGGTCGTGGTCAAGCCGCGCTCCAGCGCCGGCTCGCGCGGAGTCTCCGTGCTGCGGACCCTCCCCGAGGCGGAGGCCTGGCTGCGCACCGAGTTCGTGCCGGGCGCCTTCCTCGTCGAGGAGTACGTCGACGGGGCCATGTGCCACATCGACGCCGTCGTCCAGGACGACTTCCTCCGCTGGGACGTCTCCGCCTACCGGCAGGACACCCTCTCCCACACCCGGGGCGCCCCCCTGTCGTCGGTGACGGTGCAGGACGGGCCGCTGCGGGCGGCGGCGGGCGAACTCCTCGACGCGGTCGTCCGCGGCTGGGGCGTCCGGGCCGCCGTCCTCCACCTGGAGGCCTTCTGGGACGGCTCCGCGCTCACCTTCTGCGAGGTGGCGGCGCGCCCCGGCGGCGGTGGCGTCACGGAGGCCTTCCGCGCCACCCGCGGCATCGACCTGGACCACGCGAAGTTCCTCGTCGACGCGGGCGAGGACGTCCGCCGACTGGCCGCCGCCCCGGTCGCCGCGCACGCCGGCTGGACCGTGCACTACGCCACCTCCGGCGTCCTGACCGGCTACGACGACTCCGCCGTCGGCGGCGCGGCGATCGCACGCCGGATCACCGCCCGGGTCGGGGACGCCTTCTCCCTCTCCGGTTTCGCCGGCACCGGTCTCTCGACCCATGTGTTCGCCGACGACTCGGCGGACAAGGTCGTCCGGCTCGTCGAGTCCGCCGAGCGGGACATCACGATCACGGTGGATCCCCGGTGACCGGCGCGACGGGGAAACCGGCCGCGACCGAGGCCGAGCGGCCCTCCCTGGCCCGGCTGATCCTGGAGGACCTGCGCACCGTCCTGGCCCGGGACCCCTCCCGGCAGAGCATCGCGGAAGCGCTGCTGCACGCGCCGTGGCGCGGGCTCGCGCTCCACCGGGTGGCCCACCGGCTGCACCTGCGGGGCCACCGTCTGCTCGCCGGTCTCCTCACCCACGCCTGCCGCAGGTCCGCGGGCATGGAGATCCACGCGGGCGCCCGGCTCGGCCGCCGGGTCTTCATCGACCACGGTTTCGCCGTCGTCATCGGAGAGACCGCCGTGGTCGGCGACGATGTGACGATCTACCACCAGGTGACGCTCGGTTCGCGCGGCTGGTGGCGGGACGGCAGGGCCGACCAGCGGCGCCACCCGCACATCGGCGACCGGGTCCTGATCGGTGTGGGCGCCTCCGTCCTCGGGCCGGTCAGCGTCGCGGACGACGCGCACATCGCGGCGCACCGCGTGGTGGTCGAGGACGTCCCGCCCGTGCTGCGGACGCCGGTGGCGGCCGTCGACCGCGAGGGAGCGGTCCAGTGACGCCCGGCGTCGCGGCCACCGCCCTCCGGGGCCCGGGTTCCGGCCCCGGAGACCGCGCGGACCGGGCGCGGGCGGGACAGCTGCTGCTCGGTACGGGGATCGACTCCCTCGGCAGCGGACTGAGCGCCGGCGCGGCCATGCTGTACTTCGTCACGATGGTCGGCCTCGCCCCCGGAGCCGTCACGCTGGCCATGTCGGCGGGTGCGGTGCTGGGCATCCTCACCCCCGTCCCGGTGGGCAGGCTCGCCGACCGGTACGGCCTGGTACGGGTGTACGTCGGCGCCCTGGTCCTGCGGGGCGTGGGCGTGCTGTGCTACGCGACGGCGACCTCGTACCCCGCCTTCTTCGCCTTCACCTTGTGGCTGATGGCGCTGGAGACGACGACGTTCCCGCTCCAGCAGTCCCTGCTGGGCGCCGTCTTCGAGGAGGGCGCGCGCGTCCGGCTGATGACCCGGGTGCGCGCGGTGCGCAGCGCCGCGTTCGGCGTCGGCGCGGTGGTCGCCGGTCTCGCCCTGGCGAGCGGCTCGCGGTCCCTGGTGGTCGCTCTGCTGATGGTCAACGGGGCGTCGTTCCTCGTCCTGGCGTGGACCGTGCTGCTCATCGGCAGGGCGGCACCGGACGCCGGGGCCGTGGCCGGGAGCAGGACCGCCGCACCCGACGCGGAGCGGTCGGCCCCCGGACGGCCGGTCCTCAAGGACCTCCGGTTCCTCGGGCTCTGCTTCTCCAACGGGCTGCTCTCGCTGTACGAGACGGTGCTGCTCGTCCTGATGCCCCTGTGGCTCGTCGTGGAGCTGGGTCTCTCACCGGCCCTCCCGGGCCTGCTGACCGCCCTCTACACGGCGCTCACCGTCGTCCTCCAGCTCGTCCTGGGACGGCTGCGGTGGACGGAGGCCGCCACCGGCGGAACCCTGCTGGTGTCCGGTGCCTTCCTGGCCGCGGCCTGCCTCGTGTGCGCCGTCGCCGACGGGCTCACCGCGGCGGCCTGGCAGGTGGTGCTCTGTGTGCTCGCCGTCGTCCTGCTGACCGTCGGCGAGAACCTCCAGATGGTCGCCGCCTGGCAGACGGTCTTCGACCTCACGCCGCCCCAACGGCGCGGCGAGTACATGGGGGCGTTCAACACCGGTTCGGGCGTCCAGAGCGTCATCGGACCGACCCTGACCTACCGCGTCGTGCTCCCTCTCGGGCCGGCGGGGTGGCTGCTGCTGGCGGGGCTGCTCGGTGGAGCCGCGATCGCGTTCCGCGGCCTCGCCAAGGGCGCACAGGCGTCCCGTACCGCACGATCCGAAGAACAAGGAGCGAACGTATGACCGAGCATGTGCACCTGCTGTGCGTCGGAGGCAGCCGTGAGTTCCCCGCGGTGCTCCGCGAACTCTCCCCCGACGTCCGGCTGTCGGCGCTGTGCGGCACCGGCCTCGTGAGCCGTCTGAGGTCCCTCGGCGAGCACCGGCGCGTGATCGCCCTCGGCCCGGACGCCCCGGTCGGGGAGTGGATCGAGCACGCACGGGCCCTGCACCGCATCGACCCCGTCACCCGCGTGGTCGCCTTCGGGGAGTGGGAGCAGGACCGCGCCGCCGCGGTCGCGGCGGCCCTGGGGCTCCCCATGCACACGGAGGAGACCGTCCACCGGGTCCACAACAAGCGGGCGATGCGCGAGGAGCTGGCACGCAGGGGAGTGGACGCCACACCGTCCCGGATCGTCTCCGCCGCCGCCGACATCGCCGCGTTCGCCGACGTCCACGGCTACCCCTGCATCGTGAAGCCCGCCTCGGGGGCCGGCAGCGCCCAGGTGCGCAAGGTGAACGGACCGGACGAGGTGGCCGCGGCGCACGCCGCGGTCACCGCCACCGGACCCTTCGCCGCCGCCGGCGCCCTGGTCGAGGCCTTCCACGAGGGACCGCAGTTCAGCGTCGAGGCCTTCTCCGAGGACGGCTGGCACGAGATCGTCTGTGTGACACGGAAGTTCTCCGACCCGGAGACCTTCGTGGAACTCGGCCATGTCGCGCCCGCCCCGCTCTCCGAGGCCGAGAGCGAGGCGATCACCGCCCATGTCCTCGACGTCCTGACGGCCCTGGACATCGGATTCGGCCCCACCCACACCGAGGTCGTCCTGACCGCCCGCGGGCCCCGCGTGATCGAGACCCATCTGCGGCTGGCCGGGGACGACATCCCGCACCTGGTCCGCGACGCCCTCGACGTCGACCTGTTCCGGTACACGGCCCGCCAGGCGCTGGGCGGGACCGGGCTCCTGGACGAGCTCCGCGAGGAGCTCGCCGAGGCCCGGGAACGGCCGCCGCGGCACGCCGCCATCTGGTACTCGACGGCGCTCGCCCACGGTGTCGTGGAGTCGGTCACCGGCGCGGAGGAGGCCCGAGGCCTTCCCCATGTCGACGACGTCCGGCTCTTCTTCGGCCCGGGCGACCCGCTCGACCCCGTCCCCTCCTCCGACAGCCGTCTCGCCCTGGCACGCGCCCACGGGACCACGCCCGAGGAGGCGGCCGACCGGGCGCGGGAGGCCGTGGCCGGCATCTCGTTCCGCTCCCTGCTGCACAGCAGGACCGGCGACGTCCTGGTCTGACCGGACATCACACAGGTCCGGGCCCCCCTTCCTCTCCGCTCCTTCTCCTCACCCCTCACCCACCACCCTCTGGAAGAGAGATCCCTCATGAGCGTCATCGACGGCTACCCCACCACCGCCCTCTCCACCGCCACCGTCCGTGCCCGCGTGCCGATCGGCATGGACCGGGGCCGCCCCGTCCGGGCCGACATGATCAGCTTCGAAGGGCTCGCGGACTCCGGCGAGCACGTCGCCGTCCAGGTGCCCGCGGTCGCCGGCCGGATCCCGCTGGTCCGCATCCACAGCGAGTGCCTGACGGGCGACGTGTTCGGCTCGAAGCGCTGCGACTGCGGCCCGCAGCTCGACGAGGGCCTGGACGCCGTCGCCGAGGACGGCGGCGCGGTCCTCTACCTGCGCCAGGAGGGCCGTGGCATCGGCCTCTACAACAAGCTCGACGCGTACGTCCTCCAGGACACGAACGTCGACACCTTCTCCGCCAACCGGATGCTGGGCCGCGGGGACGACGAGCGCCAGTACGCCGTGGCCGCGCAGATGCTGCGGGCCCTCGGCCTGGAGCGGATCCGGCTGCTCACCAACAACCCGGAGAAGGTCCGCCAGCTCCGCGAGTACGGCATCGACGTGGTCGACGTGGTGCCCACCCGGGTGCACTCCAACCCCGACAACGAGCGCTACCTGTGGGCCAAGGCCTCCCTCGGCGGCCACACCCTCGCCGTCTCCTAGTCCGGCGGAGAACGGGGCAATGATGACTGTGCACAGCATGCTTGCGGCGGGCGCGGACGTACTGGACGAGAACCTCGGCCGGCTGCGGGACGCGGGCCCGGAGTACGGGGGGACGCTCACCAACCACGCCCCCATGGTCGCGGAGGCACTGGTCTCCCTGCGGCGGCCCGAACTCGTCGAGGACTGGATCAGCGCCTATCTTCCGCAGCTCGACGAGCCGTTCGGACCGCTGGAACCGATCCCCGCGACCCATTGGCGGACGGCCCTGGGCGACCTGCGCCGGGCCACCGACTGGCAGACGTTCTTCGCCACCGAGATCGCCCGGGACGGCTGGCGCACGGCCCTCCACACGTGGTGGCCCCGGCTGCTGCCCGGTGTGGCCGCGGGGGCCACGCACGGGGTGATCCGCACCTCCCACGCCGTCCGCGGCCTGGCGGCCGGCGACACCGAGGAGCGCCGCGCCGAGTTCGCCACCGCCCTCGCCTACTGGGCGGCGCGCTACGCCCCCCTCCCCGGTCTGCCGCTCGGCACCGGACGACTGCCCCTCGCGCGGGCGGTCGAGGGGATCCCCCTGCACCCCGGGGGCGTCCACCCCGGCCTGATCCGCGACCGCCTGAACACGGTGGCCGACATCGACGGGTTCCCTGCCGCGGTGTCCGCCCTGCGGGCGCCCGAGGACGTCGGCGCCGCGATGTCGGACCTCGCGGCCACGTTCGCCCGGGTGTTCCTGACCCAGGGGCGTCGCTGGCCCACCGCCTTCGTCCACGCGGTCACCGCCCCCGTCGCGGCCGGATCGGTGCTGCCGCTCCTCCCCGCCGACACGGCACGGGCCACGCACGACGCGCTCTGGCGACTGGCTGCCGGGCTCTACTCCGTGCACGCTCCGGACGCCGAGACGGAGCCGCTGCCCCTGGGAGAGCCGGCGGCGGAGGAGGACCTGATCGACCGGGCGGTCGCCAACGGCGACGAGCACGCCATCAAGCTCACCGAGGCGTGCCTGCGCCAGTACCGCTCGACCGGCGACCACATGCTGCTGCACGCGGCGGAGCACGGTCTGACGCTGCTGCCCGAAGCGTGAGCGGCGGGGCGTGACGACACACCGACAACACACCGACAACACACATGGAGGAGTATGTGAACGACCTGGTACTCCGCTCCGGCCGTCTCTGGGGGCGGACCGGAACCGAGGACGTCGTCGTCCGAGGTGACCGGATCGTGGGCATCGTGCCGTCGGGGGAGGAGCGGCCGGTCGCCGGCTCTCCCCCGGCGACGGTGGTCGATGCCATGGAGCGGGTCGTTCTGCCGGGGCTGATCAACGCCCACTGCCACATCGACAAGACGCTCTGGGGCGGCCCCTGGGTCCCCCACACGGCGAGCCACGAACTCCAGGGCATGATCGGCAACGGCCGTCGGCGCCGGGGCGAGCTGGGCATCCCCCACGAGGACCGGATGGCCGGGCTCCTCGCCGACATGGCGGCGGCCGGCACGACCCATGTCCGCACGCACACCGACATCGACCCCGACATCGGCCTGTCCGGTGTGGAGGCCGTCATGGCGGCCGCGGAGCGGGTCTCCGGTTCCCTGACCGTCGAGCAGGTGGCCTTCCCCCAGAGCGGTCTGCTGGTGGAGGGGGACACCGTCGAACTCATGGAGGCCGCCCTGCGGATGGGCGTGACGACGATCGGCGGCCTCGACCCCGCGGGGGTCGACGGCGACCCGGTGGCCCACCTCGACGTGGTGTTCGGACTCGCCGAGAAATACGGGGCGAAGGTCGACATCCACCTCCACGACGGAGGAACACTCGGCCTGTGGCAGGTGGGGCTGATCGCCGAGCGGACGAAGGCGCTCTCGCTCCAGGGCCGGGTCGCCATCAGCCACGCCTTCGCCGTGGGCGAGGTGTCCCGCCCGGAGCAGCGACGCGTCGCGGACCTGCTGGCCGGCGCGGGCATGGCGCTCTTCACCTGCGCGGGCTTCAGCGACCCGATCCCCGCACCGGCCGTCATGCGGGCCGCGGGAGTGCCCATGGGCCTCGGCACCGACGGCATCCGGGACCTGTGGAGTCCGCACGGCTCCGCCGACATGCTCGTACGTGTCGGCCAGCTGGCCGTGCGCAGCGGGTTCAAGAGCGAGGAGGAGATCGAACTCGCTCTGTGGACGGCCACGGAGGGCGCGGCGGAGGCACTCGGACTCGACGGGTACGGGCTCCGCGAGGGAGCCACGGCCGACTTCACCGTCGTCGAAGGCGTCTCGGCGGCCCACGCCGTCGTCGAGCACCTGCCGCGGCGGCATGTGTTCAAGGCGGGTGCACGGCTCACGACCTGACGGCACGAGACGTGGGGGGCCCGGCTTGTGCGGCGGGCCGGCGGGCGGCGGCCCCGTCCGTCGCCCTCCCGTCGTCGTCGCACACGAAAGCGGCCTTCGCGCCGGACACGGCCCCCGGCGGGGAGTGCGCATGTCCGACCCGAAGGCCGCGCAGTCGCCCGGCGCCGGGCCCGCAGGTCCGGCGCCGGCGCCGCGTTTTCCGGCTCTAGCCCCGGAACCCGGTGAACATCCCGGCCACGGCCCCCGCCAGCGCCAGCGTCTGGACGCGGTTGAGCCGGGGATCGCAGGTGCTCGTGTACCGCTCGGCCAGATCGGCCTCCGTGAGGGCCTCCGGCCCGCCGACGCACTCGGTCACGGCATCGGCGCTGAACTCGAGGTGCAGCCCGCCGGGCCGGGTGCCGAGCTCCCGGTGCACCTCGAAGAAGCCCCGTACCTCGTCCAGGACGTCGTCGTAGCGACGCGTCTTGAGGCCGCCCGAGGTCGTGTACGTGTTGCCGTGCATCGGGTCGCAGACCCAGACGGCCTCGATGCCCTCGGCCCGGGCCTTCTCCACCAGGACCGGCATCAGATCGCGGATCCTGTCACTGCCCATGCGGGTGATGAAGCTGAGGCGGCCGGGGACCCGGTCGGGGTCGATGCGCGCGGCGAGCGCGAGCACGTCGTCGGCGTCGGCGGTCGGGCCCAGTTTGACGCCGACCGGATTGGCGACGGTCGCCGCGAACTCCACGTGGGCGCCGTGGTGCTGCCGGGTCCGCTCGCCCAGCCAGAGGTAGTGACCCGACAGGCCGTACCTGTCCCCGGTCACCGGGTCCCGCCGGGTGAGGGCGTTCTCGTACTCCAGGATCAACGCCTCGTGGCTGGTGAAGAACTCCCGGCCGGCCCCCTCGCGTGCCACCGAGACGGCCTCGCGGGCATGGTCGTAGGCGCGGAGCAGCCGGGTGGGGTCGGGACGCCGGGAACCGGCCGTGGGCTCGGCCCCGTTGACCAGGTCGCCCCGGTAGACGGGGAGGACGACGCCGTCCACCAGCTCGGTCGGCTGGGAGCGCGGCTTCGCGAACTGGCCCGCCATGCGGCCCAGGACGGTCACCGGACGGCCCAGTGAGGGCTCGATCAGAGCGGCGGCCTCGGCGAGCAGCGCGAGCTTGGCGCGCACGGGGCCGGGGGCGGTGTCCGCGAAGGTCTCCGCGCAGTCGCCGCCCTGGAGGAGGAACCCGTGGCCGGTGGCGGCCTCGGCGAGCCGGCCGCGGAGCCGGTCGCACTCCTCCGGCCGTACGAGGGGCGGGCGGTCGGACAGTTCGCCGGCGGCGGCCAGCAGGGCGGCGCGGTCCGGCCAGTCGGGCTGCTGGGCGGCGGGGCGCGGCGGGGCGAGTGTGGCGGGTGTCATGACGGAGGTCTTTCCTTGGAAGAGAGTGCCGGGCAGCGGCGGAGGAGAGGGGCGGGGGCCGCGGTCAGCCGCCCGCCACCGCCTCCCGCTCGGCCGCGGCCGCGGTGGTCGCACGGCGGCGCGGCGCGGCCGCCCAGGTGACGAGGGCGAGCACGGCGGCCGCCGCGAGCAGCAGGAGCCAGTAGCGGCCGCCGAGCTGCGCCGGGCCGATCGCGGAGGAGGCGGCGGTGTTGGCGAGGGTTCCGCCGAGGGCCATGCCGAGACCGACCATGCCGAAGGCGGTGGCGCGCTGCTCGGCGGGGACGGCGTGGGCGACCTCGCTGTCGAGCCGGGGGTCGATGACCACCTCTCCGACGGTGAAGAGCACGACACCGAGGAGGAGGAAGGTGATGGAGCCCTGGCCGAACAGGCCGAAGCCGAGGGCCATCGTGCCCAGACCGGCCGCGATGACGGCCGCCGCGTTCGTCAGGCGTCCCAGGCGGGCGGAGAGCACCAGCTGCAGGACGACGACGGCCACCGCGTTGACCGTGTAGAGCACACCGACGAACGCCTGGCCCTGTTCGGCGGCCGCCGTGATGGGCATGGCGTACTCGACCTGCACGTAGCAGAAGCCGAAGACGACGGCCGTCGCGATGATCCAGATCATGCGCGGGCAGGTGCGCAGGATCTGGAGCATGCCCGGCTTCGCGGGCGCCGGCGTGCCCGCGGTGCCCTCGGCGGGGCGCGCCGGGGTGTGCGGGATCCGGTGGCGCAGTTGCCAGAACGGCACCAGCAGGGCGAGGAACAGTGCCGACGCGGCGAGGAAGCCGATGCTCGGAGTGGAGAGCAGCAGGAGCAGGCCGCCGGCGAGCGGGCCGAGCGCGGTGCCCGCGTTGTTCGCGGTGCTGCGCAGGGCGAAGATCGCGGTGGTCGCCGCCTGGCCCTCGATCAGCCGGGACAGGGCCGCCTTGCCCGCCGGGATGTACAGGGCGCTGCCGAGACCGAGGAGGCCGCAGGCGAGCACGGCACCGGCGTCCGACACCGCGGTGACGACCAGCAGGTAGGAGAGCGCGCGCATCAGCAGGCCGAGGCACATGGTCGGTACGGTGCCGATCCGGTCGGCCAGCGAACCGCCGAAGACCATCAGGCCCTGCTGGGCCCAGAGCTTGGCGGTGAACGCGGCGCCGACGGCCCAGGGGGAGATGCCCTGCTCGACGGTGAGATAGACCGCGAGATAGGGCAGGACGAGATTGCTGCCGAAGGTGATCGCGAAGTTCCCGAAGAGCAGCAGCAGGCATCCGGGGGTCTTACGGACGAGGGCGAAGGTCTCGCGCACTACATGCTCCCGTGGTCGAGGCTGCGGATGGTCATGCCGTGGTCCCCCCGGTCGGGGTCTGCGGCTCGGGCTCGGGCTCGGGCTCGATCACGGTCTCGGTCTCGACCCAGGTCCGCAGCCGGCCGATCGCCTGCTCCACCTCGGCCCGGGTCGAGCCGACGGCGAGGGCCGAGGCGAAGTTGTCCACGCTGGCGTGCGCGGTGCCCAGGCGGGTCCCCGCGGCCACCGACACCGTGAAGCTGCTGATGCCCGGGACGCGGCATTCGCCGGGGACGGCGCGGAGGAGTCCGGGGCGGGGCGGGAAGAGGGCGAGTCCACCGATCCTGGCCGGTTCCGAGGGGATCCGGGGGAGCTCGTGGCCGGCCAGGGCTCGGATGTAGAGCTTGGGCAGGTGGAGTCCGAACCCGAGGCGGATTTGTTCTTCGATGCGGCCGCCGGCCATGCGGCAGGCGATTTCGTTGAGGAGGAGGCCGTGGGGGGTGCCGAAGATTTCGGCGTGGAAGATGGTGGTGGTGGGGGTGGGGAGGGTTTCGAGGGTGGTGGTGGTGAGCTTGCGGAGGTCGTCGAGGCGGGGGTCGTCGGCGTCGAGCATGGTGCTGTGGAGCATGTGGCCGTCGAGCATGCCGAGGCAGGTGGTGGTGCCTTGGGTGGAGGGCCAGATGAGTTGGATGTGGCCGTCGACGACGAGGCCGTCGATGTGGAAGAGCTCGTGTTCGACGTGGGCCTCGACGAGGAGGGGTGCGCCGTCGTCGGTGCCGAGTTGGGTGGTGCGGGTGGCGTAGTTCCAGAGTTCGTCCTCGTTGTGGAGGACTTCGACGCCCATGGAGCCGCCGCCTCGGCGGGGCTTGACGACGATGGGGAAGCCGTGTTCCTGGGTGAAGCGGATCAGGGAGGTGATGTCGGGTGCCGGGGCGTAGGGGGCGAGGGGGACGCCGGCTTCGCGGAGCAGGTCCTTCATGATCAGCTTGTCGCGGAAGGCGAGGGCGCTTTCCTCGCTCTGACCTGCCAGGCCGAGGAGGTCCCGCAGTCGGGCGGCGCGCAGCAGGTCGAACTCGGAGAGGGCGATGATCTCGTCGAAGCCGAACTCGGCGTGCAGACGCAGGGCTTCACGTTCCACCGCGACACTGTCGTGGTAGTCCACCAGCGGAACCGCCGCGTCGAAGGAGGCGAGCTGCTCGCCGCGGATCTCGTCGTCGGCGCTCAGCGCACGGGCGTCCGTGAGGAGCAGGAGCCGGTGACCGTCGCCCATCCACTCCCGGTACGGACGGATCGCGAGGGCGCTGCGGTTGAGGATCAGGTAGTTCACTGCTGCGCCGCCTCGATCTCGATCCGGAAGGTCTCGTACACATGGGCGACCGCGGCCTCGGCCTGCTCGGCGGTGTCCGCCCGCAGGAAGACCAGGCCGCTGGCGGCGGCGGAGTTGAGCCGCTCCGGCACGGTCTCGCCGACCTGACGGAGCATCTTCACGTCGACGACCGACGGCAGGGCCAGCAGCTCCTCGGCCCCGGTCATGGAGACGATCCGGCCGGGCGTCAGCGGCAGATAGCAGTGCGCCGTCACCCCCTGCTCCGGAACACGGTCCAGCTTCGGGTCGAGGCCGAGGGCGAGCATCAGGCAGGACTGCCACACGTCGACCCCGGTGTGCAGCGCCAGGGCGTCCGGGATACCGCCGCCGGCCGGCCGGCAGGCGATCTCGCCGGCGACCAGGCCGTCCTCGGTGCCGAAGAACTCCATGTGGGTGACGCCGTCGGTGAGTCCGAGAGCGGCGACCGCCCCGGCGTGCAGCTCCTCCATCCGCGCACGCACCGGATCCCCGGCCGGCAGCGTCATCGAACCGAAGGTCGCGCCGTGGTCGAGGACCGGCACCAGATAGCGGGAGGAGGCGGCGAACACGACCTCGCCGTCCACCACCAGCCCGTCGCAGTGGTACTCGGTGGTCATCTCCACGAACTTCTCGACGACCAGCGGAACGCGCAGCGCACGGATCGGGTCGGCCTCCGGCGAGGCGCGGAACGCCTCGAACTCCTCCGCCGAACCGAGCACGCGGACGTCGATGGAGCCCCCGCCGATCATGGGCTTGACCACCACCGGCCAGCCGAGCTCGACGGCCGCCCCGGCCACCTGGTCCAGGCCGTGGGCCGGCCGGAAGTCCGCCACCGGCAGCCCAGCCCGGCTCATCAGCACCTTCATGGCGTACTTGCTGGAGAAGGCGTGGGCGACCTCGGAGCCGGTGCCGGGGATGCCGAAGTAGGTCCGGACATAGCCCGTCTGGGCCTGGCCGAGCTCGAACGGGGCGAAGATCCGGTCGATACGACGCTCCCGCAGCACCCGCAGGACCTCGAGCCGCAGAGCCTCCGGATCCTGCACGTCGTCGATGAGACGGACGTCGACCTCGGGGCCGTACCGCTGCGCGTGACCGGGCTCGGTGATCACTGTGAGGTGACCGATCTCCGGAGCCGTGCGGACGCGGTCGGGAAGGAGGTTCTTCTTGACGTGGACGAGAAGTACGTTCATCGCTGATGGCCTTTCACCCGGCGATGGCCGGGCCGTGGGGGGTTGGTCTCGTGCCGGATCGCGCCGGCCGCTTCCGTTCGTGCGGTGCGGGGCCCGGTCATTCCGGCCGCGCGCCCGTGCGCTCCTCGCGCCACAGACCGAGGGCCCGCTGCGCCGCCTGGTCGGAGTAGCTCATGAGCACCGACTCCTCGTCGGCCTCGTGACGCACCCACGACCAGCTCGGCACGACCACGACGTCCCCGGCCCGCCAGTCGAAGACCTGATCGCCGATGCGGGTGCGGCCGCGCCCCTCGATCGCGATCAGCACGGTCGCGTCGGTGGAGCGGTACGGGGCGGAGGTCCAGCCCGAGGGGAGGAGCTGCGCCCAGGCCGACATGGTCGAGAGGACGTCACCGCCGGTGAGCGGGTTGGTGTAGGCCACCTTGACGCCGTGCCAGGGGTCCGGGTCGGAGTCCTTCGCGAGCCGGGCGAGGACCTCGCGGGTGCGGGAGTAGGGGTAGGAGGCGATCGGGGACGCGCCCCCGCTGGGCCGGCTGCCCACCGGGAGCAGACCGGCGCCGTAGCGGTTCAGGGAGTCCCCGTCGGGGCGGGTCACCGCGCGCGCCGCTTCCGTCGAGCGCTCCAGGAAGGAGGCGTCGAAGAAGCCGACCACCGGGATGTCGAGGGCGTCCAGCCAGATCGTCGGGCCGTCCCCGTCGCTGCCGTGGTCGTGCCAGGTCATCGGCGGGGTGAGCACCAGGTCACCGGTCTCCATGGTGACCCGCTCCCCGTCGACGACGGAGTAGGCGCCGCTTCCTTCGACGATGATGCGCAGTGCCGACTGGCTGTGCCGGTGGCTCGGGGCGACCTCGCCCGGAAGCACCAGCTGCATGCCGGCGTAGAGGGAGGTCGTGACCTTGGAGCTGCCGGGCAGGCCCGGGTTCTCGAGGATCAGTACCCGCCGCTCGGCCTCCTCGGCGGTGATGACCTCACCGGCCGCGAGCAGCTCGGGCCGGACGTCCGTGTAGCGCCAGCGGTGGGCGCGGCAGTCGCTGCGCGGCTGGGGGGTGATCAGGTGGGAGAGACGGGTCCACAAGGCGGCGAGATGGTGGTCGCCTATGCGGTCGTAGTACGCGTCGAGGCTCATCGGCTGTTCCTGTAGGGAGATGTCGTGAGGGATGTCCGGCCGGAGCTCAGTGCTCGTACAGCCAGGACATCTCGTGGTGCAGGGCGGACTCGTCGAGCGCGGCGAGCATGCTGTCGCGGGCCTCGGCTTCCTGTCCCTGGGGGTGGTAGAGCTCCTTGCCGAGGCGGCGGGAGACGGTCTGCACCCGAGCGGTACGGTCCCGGCGGTCCGCGACGTACCGGGCGAAGGCCTCGGTCGGGTCGGCGGACCCGCCCTCGACGTGGCCGCTCAGCGAGGCGGCGTCCTCCAGCGCCATGCAGGCGCCCTGGGCCGCGTACTGGAGCATCGGGTGGGCCGCGTCACCGAGCAGCACCACACGGCCGTCCTGCCAGTTCCGCAGCGGCGGCCGGTCGCACAGCACCCAGCGGCGCCAGTCGCTGCCGGCCTCCACCAGCGAGCGGGCCCCGGGGCCCACCGCCGCGAACTGCCGGGCGACCTCGTCGGCGCCGACCGGCTCGCCCGCGACGGCCTCGGTGGCGCCGCTGTCGCAGGTGATGACGGCGTTGTAGAAGGCGCCACCGACCAACGGGTAGTGCACCAGATGGCACTTGGGGCCCGCCCAGAGCATCGCGGCGGGTTTGCGCAGTGCCTCGGGCATGCGGTCGCTCGGGATGAGGGAGCGGTAGGTGACGTGCCCGGACACCGTGGGCGGTCCGTCACCGGCGAGCTGCCGCCGGACGGCGGAGTGCAGCCCGTCCGCGCCGACGAGGGCGGCTCCGGTCAGGGACTCACCGCCGGCGAGGAACACCCGTACGCCGTCGCCGTCCTGCTCGTACCGCTCCACGGCGCGGCCCGGCCGCAGTGTGATGCCGACGGAGCGGCACGCCTCCAGCAGGGCGCGGTGCAGCTCGCCGCGGTGCACCACCGCGTACGGGGCACCGAACCGGTTCCGGAATCGCTCACCCAGGGACAGCTGGGCCAGCACGCCCCCGCCCACCGCGTCCAGGAGACGCAGCTCCTCGATGAACACGGCGCACTGATAGGGAAGTTCACCGATGCCCAGCCGGGACATCGCCCGGAAGGCGTTCGGGCCCAGCTGGATTCCGGCACCCAGCTCGCGGAACTGCTCGCTGCGCTCCAGCACCACGACCCGGCGGCCCGCCCGGGCCAGGCCCAGGGCGGCGGCGAGTCCGCCGATGCCGCCGCCCGCGACGATCACGGGAGTCATTCCGCCACCACCCCGATCTCCCGGAGCACCGGCACCAGCCGGGTCAGCGCGGCGGCCGTCTCCCGGGCGCCGTGCACCATGGCGAGCCGCAGATGGCCCTTCCCGGGGTGCGAACCGTCCCAGCCCTCGGGACCCAGATAGCTGCCGGGAACACCGCGCACCGCGGCGTCCCGCCACGCCCGCACGGCGGCCTCCTCGTCGTCGCGGACCCTCAGCCAGAGGAACATTCCGGCCTCGGGCCTGCGGTACCCCGGAACACCCGAGAGCACCTCGTCGGCGGCGGCGAAGGTGTCCCGGTAGCTCTCCCGCACCGCCTTGACGTGGGTCTCGTCGGCGAGCAGTTCGGCCGCGGCGGCGAGGTTCGGAAGCGGGGTGGTGCCGCCGATGTAGGAACGGAGTGCGATGAAGTCGGCGATCAGCGCACGGTCCCCTGCGACGACACCGGTCCGCAGACCGGCCGAGCTGGAGCGCTTGGAGAGGGAGTTGACGACCAGGACGTTGCGGAACGGGTCGCCCTCGCCCTCCCGGTGCATGTCCTGGCAGACCCGCAGCGCTCCCGTGGGCTCCTCGCCCAGGTAGATCTCCGAGTAGCACTCGTCGACGGCCAGGATGAAGCCGTACGTCCGGGCCAGGGTGATCGCCCGGCGCAGATAGCCGGGCGGGGCGACGGCACCCTCGGGGTTGCTCGGGGTGCAGAGGATCAGCATGGCGGTGCGCGGACCGCGGTCCTCGTCGATCAGGTCGAGGTCCGGCAGATAGCCGTGCGCGGCCTCGGCGGGCATGTTGAAGGCCTGCAGTCCGCACAGCGCGGCGGCCGCCCGGTAGGGCGCGTAGTGCGGGGTGGGCATGGCGAGCAGGCGCCGGGAGCCGTCGGTGGCGTCGGCGAGCAGCCCCAGCTGGAAGAGCGCCTCACGGGCTCCGGAGGTGGGGAACACCGCGTCCAGGCCCACGGCACCCGGCGTCAGGCCGAACCGGGTTTCGAGCCACTCGGCCGCGGCGCGGCGGAACCACTCCGGGCCCTGGTTCGGCGGGTACTTGCCCAGGAGGTCCTGGCGGGCGCCCAGGGCGTCGCTCAGCCAGGACGGCGGAGCGAAGCGGGGTTCACCGATGGTGAGGTCGAGCGGGGTCCCGCCGCAGGAGGGGGTGATGCCCTCGAGGAGCGCGGCGATCCGCGGGAAGGGATGCGTGCCCAGCGCGGGCACGGCCGGGTTGGTGGAGATCACGAGTCAGTCGGTCTTTCGTCGGAAGAGACGGGAGAACGGGTGGGACGGCCGGAACGGCTCCGGAAGGCTCCGGAACGCCGGCTCCGGTGGGCGTCAGTACGCCGGCGCCGGAACGATCCCCTCGATCTCCACCAACAGGTCGTCCCGGCAGATGTCCACGTTCAGGAAGACCACGTGCGTCTGCGGCGGGAAGCCGCCCGCGCACGCCTCGCGTACGGCCGGCAGGTGCTCCTCGTGCCGCACGTACGCCTTGACCCAGCGCAGGTCCTTGAGGTCGTGACCGCCCTCCAGGCCGCCGTTCGCCAGATTGCCGGAGCTCACCAGGTGCGCGATGTTCTCCAGGGACAGCTCGCACTGGGCAACGATGTCACCCGCGTGCAGCGTCTCGTGCCCCGTGATGCTCGCGGTGCCGGAGACATAGACCGCGCCACGCGTCTCGTCGCCGCCCGCGGTGACGAGCCTGGTCGCCCGCGCGAAGCTCGGCGACTTGGGGCCGTACTGCGGCGGGTACTCGAACGCGGGGACCTGGCGGCGGTTCTCGATGTTCTGCGTCGCCCCTGTGCGGGAGGCGAGGAAGAAGAAGGAGACGCCGCCGCTGCGGGACCCGATTCCGGTGGCCGCCGGCATGCAGTGGACACGGTCGGGCTTGGCCTCGAAGGCCTCGGCGCGGCCGAAGCAGAAGTCCCGGTAGATCTCCAGGCCTTCGGCGTTGTCCTCGTTGATCCCGCCGATGAAGTTCCACATCCGGAACACATGGCGGTAGTCCAGCCGGTCCATCAGCTCGAACGCGGCCTCGTAGGCCTCCCGGGTCTGCTCCCGGTACGTTCCGCTCTCGGGGATGCGGCCCGCGCAGAACAGATACTCGCCGTCGTGTGCGTAGACGAGTCCGCGGTGCTCGCCGCTCTGCGCGGGAGCGTCCGTCGTCCATATCTCCGTGAAGTGGTCGAACCCTGGTGAGGCCATGTGCAGGCCCAGCTCAGGTGCCCCGTCGCGTACGGCGGGAGCGGTGGACGCGTCGCCGAACACGACACGGCCGAGGATGTGTCTGCCCCCGGGGGGACCGGCCTGCTCGTTCTCGTACTGGAACATGCAGTCGATCTGATTGTTCGTCATTGTGCTCTTCTCGACGCCGGCCGCGGGGGTCTTCCCGCGAGGCCGGACATGGTCAGGGTGGTGCACCGGACCGACGACACCTGGTCGTTGCGCTGCCCTCGTGGGGCGATGCGCACGGTGGAAGGTCCGGGAACATGTGGGGAGTGCGGGTGAGCGGGCGGTCTGTTCCCGCTCACCCGTCGCTGGTGGTGCGGCCGTACGCCGTCCTTACGGAGCGAGCTCCTCGAAGGCGCTCAGCGCACCGGCCACGGCTTCGGGTCCGGCAGGCAGCAGCGGCAGCCGGAGCCCGGCCGAGGGGATACGGCCCTGGGCGTGGAGCACACCCTTGATGACCGCGGGGTTCGGCTCGGTGAACAGTGCGGCGGAGAGCCGCGAGAGCCGGTGGCCGAGTGCCGCGGCCGTGACCGCGTCACCCGAGTGCCAGGCCCTGACCAGCTCGGCGAAGGAGCCGACGGCCAGGTGGGCCGAGGCCAGGATGCCGCCGTGGGCGCCCATGGCCAGCAGGGGGGAGAAGAAGGCGTCGTCTCCCGCCATCACGGCGAAGTCGTCCGGCAGGTCGGCCATCAGCTCCACCGTCTCGCCGGTGATCCCGCCCGTCGCGTACTTCACCCCCGCGATTCCGGGCAGTCGGCCCAGGAGGCGCAGTGCGGACGCGCTGAGGTCCTGTCCCGTGCGGTACGGGATGTGGTAGATCACGATCGGGACGGGGGAGGCGGCCGCCAGCTCCGTGAAGTGCGCGATCACGCCCGCTTCGGAGGGGCGCGTGAAGTACGGCACGAGCGTCAGCGCGGCGACCGCCTCGGGCACCGCCTTGAGGGCGACGAGCGCCTCCACGCTGGCCGCGGTGTCGTTGCTGCCGGCCCCGATCATGAGGGGTGCGCCGTGCTCGCGGCAGACCCCGGCGACCACGTCGACGATGCGCGCCTTCTCGCCGGCGGTCAGGGTCGCCACCTCGGCGGTCGTCCCGAGCGCCACGAGACCGGCTGCCCCGCCGGCGAGGAGTTCGTGCGCCAGTGTTTCCAGTGACGTCACATCAACTTCACCTGAACCGGTGAACGGTGTGATGAGCGGGACGTGAACCCCGCTCGAAAGCTTGCTTCTTCCCATGGATTTGATCTTTGCCCGACTTCCCCGACGCGTCCATCAGTCATTCCTGACGTGCGCCGTAAGCTGGGCTGATGCTCAACCTGCACCAACTTCGTCTCCTGCGTGAGCTCGCCCATAGAGGGACGATCGCCGCGGTTGCCGACGTACTCGCCTACACCCCCTCGGCCGTTTCGCAGCAGCTTTCGGCGCTGGAACGGAAGACGGGCGTGAGCCTTCTCGAGCGGACCGGCCGTCGTGTGGTCCTCACCCCCGCCGGGGTGAATCTGGTCCGCCACGCCGAGGTGATCCTGGAGCACCTGGAAGCGGCCGAGGCCGAACTGATGGAGAGCAAGGGGGTGGCCGGCCCGCTCCGCGTGGGCATCTACCCGTCGGCCGCCGGCTCCCTGTCCGGCAGCATCTTCACGGCCCTGCGCAGGTCCCATCCCCGGCTGGAACTGTGGGTTCAGGAGATCGATCCCTCCGACGCCTCCAACGCCCTGCGCGGAGGCCAGCTGGACCTGGCGCTGCTCCACTCCTACGAGGGGCTGCTGCCTCCGGTGGAGCCGGGCGTCCACAGCACACCGATCTTCGCGGAGCGCATGCTCCTGGCCGCCCCGGCCGATCCGTCGGCGCTCGGCTGGACGGTCCACGAGACGGACGATCCGGTACGCAAGTGGCAGGACGTGCCGTGGATCCTGCCCGCACCGGGGACCCTGTGCCACACCGTGGTGACGAGGCTGTGCGAGACCAACGGCTTCCACGTCTCCTCGTGGCACCGCGTGGACGACTACCACACCACCCTGGGGCTGGTCGCCGCGGGAGCGGGCGTGGCCATAGTGCCCGAGCTGAGCGCGCAGGTCGTGCCCCCGGGCGCGACGGTGACGCCGCTTCCGCTGCTGCGGCGCAGCTCGGTCGCCTTCCGTGTCGGCGGGTCGGCCAAGCCCGCCATCAGCGCCTTCATCGAGGCCCTCCGCGAAGCACTGCCCGAGGGGCTGGCGACGGCGGACGTGTGAGGCCGCGCCGGCGTCCGCCGGGCCGGGTACCGGACCTCGTCCCCGTTACGGCTCCGAGGGCCCGGCCGGTGTCCGCAGGGCGCGGGTCAGGACTTCGAGAGCGGCGCCGCCCACGGGCGCCGTTCCGGTCAGCGTGCCGACCAGGGCCTGGGCGAGGACGGTCGCCTCGCCGATCCGCGCGTCCTCCCGCTCGTCGCCGGTGACCTTCCCGATGACGGCGTCGCGCACCGACCGCGAGATGTCCGGGCTCTCGAACAGGGCGGGGAAGGACAGCGCCATCATGCACACGCCCACATTGGCGGAGAGGATCGACTGACCCGCGAGTTCCGGGGCCGTCCGCAGGCGTCCGGCGTCGCGGCAGCGTTCCACGGCCGTCAGGAGGATGGCCTGCGCCTCCTTGATGGCCCCCGGCTTGGCCTCGCCCGTGGGTGTGAACATCAGGCGGTAGAGGTACGGATTGCGCAGCGCGAACGCGACGTGGCTGTCCCAGGCCGTGCGCAGGTCCGCCACCGGGTCCTCGGTGAGCGGATTCCGCCGCTTCTCGGCGAGGAAGCGCTCGAAGCCGATGTCGGCCACCGCCGTGAGCAGCCCCTGCTTGTCGCCGAACTGCCGGTAGATCTCGGGCATGCCGACCTTCGCCCGGTCGCAGATGGCCCGGGTCGAGATCGCCAGTGCGTCCTTGGTGGCGAGCAGTTCCTCGGTGGCTTCCAGGATGCGCTCTCGTGCCGTCGACATGACGCTCACGATATCAGCGCTAACACCGCGGACCAGGGCGAATCCCATGAGGGAGTCCCGTCGGTAGGGGCTTCGAACCACTCTCCTTGTTATCAATGATTACGAGCTGTGTTAGCGTCGTAAACACGGAAGCGGCGACGAGGGCGAGAAGGGCCTCGCGCGCCGGACGGCGTTCCGTCACGCGCCGCTTCCCCCAGCGCTCCCCGCGAAAGGAACCGCCATGACCGCCTCCACCACCCTCCGTGATGTGATCGGCCTTCCCCAGGAGCTGCCGCGTCTGAGCGACTCGGCCCTGATCATGATCGACTTCCAGAACACCTACCGCACCGGCGTCATGCGGCTCGACGGGGCCGAGGAGGCCCTGGCCGCCGGTGCGCGCCTGCTCGCCGCGGCCCGTGCCGCGGGCACCCCCGTCGTCCATGTCGTCAACGACGGCGGCGAGGGCACCCCGTACGACATCCGGGCCGAGATCGGCGCGATCAGCGACGAAGTCGCCCCGGTCGAGGGCGAGAAGGTCGTCGTCAAGCAGTTCCCCGACGCCTTCCACGCCACCGGTCTCGAAGAGACCCTGAAGGGCCTCGGCGTCACCGGGGACCTGGTCGTCGCCGGGTTCATGACGCACATGTGCGTCCTCTTCACCGCGCAGGGCGCCTTCAATCACGGCTACCGCCCGACCGTGGTCGCCGAGGCCACCGCGACCCGCCCCCTCCGGGCCCCGGACGGCACCGTCCTGCCCTCGGAGGCGCTGCAGGCGGCGAGCCTGACGACGGTCGCCGACCTGTTCGGCACCGTGGCCCGTACGGTCGACGCACTCCTCGCTCCGGCACCGGCGGCGACCCCGGCCGGCTGACCTCCCCGCGCCGGCCGGCCGGGTCCGAGGCCCCGGGCCGGCCGGGTCCGCGGCCGCGCGGCACCGCGTGGTCTCCCGGCCCGGCGCGGTCTCCCGTGTCGCACGGTCTCCCGGCCCGGTGCGGTCTCCCCACCCCGTGAGGGCTCCCGTTCCGCACGGCCTCCCCGCCCCGTGACACCGGGAGTTCACCCGAGGTGTGCCGGAACACCGCCTCCTGATCCGTTGCGGGTCGCCCGCCTCGGCGGTAATGGCGGTCGGCCCGTGGCGCGTCACCCGGGCGTTCCCGACTCCGTACGCCCCCAGGAGGACGTGTGGCCCCCGCCGCCGAGACCGTGCTCGACGAGGTCGACGGCGAGGAGGGGGCGGGCGGCTCACCGGCCGGGACCGGCTTCCCGAGGCGCGTCCTGTGCTCCCCGGCCGTCGCCGGTCCGCTCGCCGCCGCCCTCCTCACCGGCGTACTCCTCTGCCTCGCGACCCGGTTCTCCCGCAGTTATCCCTTCGGGCCGGTGACCAGGAACATCGTCGACCTGGGCCAGCAGTACCTGCCGTTCCACGCCTACTGGCGCTCGTTCCTCCTCGGCGAGACCCACGGGGACGCCTTCCTCAACTGGAACTCCGGCTTCGGCTCCAACTTCCTCGGCGACATCGGCACCTATCTGAGCAGCCCCGTCGACCTGCTCGTGGTGCTCTTCCCGGCGGACCGGATCGAGCTCGCCCTGTACGTCGTCACCGCCGTCAAGATCGCCGCGGCCGGTGCGGCGGCGGCGCTGCTCCTCCTGCGGCTGCGCCCCGGCCCCTGGCCGGTCGCCGCCGTGCTCGGCACGGCGTACGCCCTCTCCGGCTGGACCTTCAACGTCGGCGCCCCGGTGCCGATGTGGCTCGACGGGCTCGTCGCCTTCCCGCTGCTCTGCCTGGTCGGGGAGTGGGCCCTCGCCGGGCGCCGCCCCGTCCTCGGGCCCCTCGTCGTCGCCCTGGCCTGGACCGCCAACTTCTACACGGCCTACATGGCCACCGTCGGCGCCGCCGTGGTCCTCGTCGTGCGGCTCCTCACCGCCGAGGAGACGGCCGGTGCCCGCCGGCGCCTCGCCGGAGCGCTGCGCGCCGCACGGAGCGTGCTCATCGGCATCGGCCTGGCCGCACCACTGGTCGTGGTCGTCTTCCTGGCCACCCGGGTCGCCGATCCCACCCCCGTGACCATGTTCGCGCCCGCCGCCTGGACGGACGTCCTCGCCCGGTTCCTGCCCGCCACGGCGAGCCTGGCCAGCCCCGCCCTCTTCATCGGCACGCCCGCGCTCGCCCTGGCCCTCACCCTGCCGTTCAACCGGGCCGTCGCCCCGCGGGTCCGGGCCGGCTGGTCGGCGGCGATCGTCCTGGTGACGCTCTCCCTCCAGTGGGAGCCGACCCATCTGCTCTGGCACGCGGGAGCCTCGCCCAACGGCATTCCGTACCGTCAGACCTTCGTCCTGTGTGGGCTGTTGATCGTCGCCGCGTGGTTCTCGGCCGCGCCGGGCGTGCCCCGTCCGGCGGCGCTCCTCGAGGGCGGCGCGCTGCTCGGGATCCTGGCGTTCACGGCCGGGGGCAGCGCCGACGTCGACGGCTGGACGTACCCGGCGTTCGGCGTGGCCCTGGTCCTGGCGCTCGCCGCCGCCCTCCTCGCCCTCCTGGGCGACCGGGGGAGCCCTCCGGACGAGCGGGCGGGCACGGCGTCCGACGCGTCCGCCGACCGAGTCCGCGCACGGTCCGCCCCACGCGTGCTCCCTGCCGAGGTCCCGCCCGCCGCGCGCGCGTGGCCCACCGCCATCCGGCCCGCCGCGCGTGTCCTCCCCGTTCTGGCCGTCGTCCTGCTCGTCGCCGCGCAGGCCGGTGAGGCGGTCGTCACCGGGAAGCGGATCGAGGAACAGCAGCGCGCCGAGGTCGCCTGGTCCCCCCGGATCGGTCCCTGGCACGAGGCCGTGGCCGAGGAGGCCGCCCGCGCGGACTCCTGGCCCCGGCACCGTACGGACCCCGGAGAGGTCCCCGGCGGCAACGACGTCCTGCTCGTCGGCGGACAGGGCCCCGAGTACTACAGCAGCCTCACCGCCGAGGTCACCTCCCGCACCCTGGATTCGCTGGGCTTCGGCCACTACGCCAAGGGCCGCCACCCGGTCACCCTCGACAACCCGGTGACGGACGCCCTCTTCTCCATCGGCACCCGGATCCGCTCGCATCCCACCGGGCCGGTGCGACAGGACGCCCTGCCGCGTGCCACTGTCACCGTCACCACCACGCCCGTACCGCCGCTGGTCACCGTCCGGCCGCCGAACCGGCCGGCCACGCGTCCCGGGGACTCCGCCTTCGCCCGGCAGGAACGCCTGCTCGGTGCCGAGGTGTACGAACTGCCGGCCGCCTCCCGTGCCGGACGCACCCTCGCCGCCCGCTGCCCCGCCGGCTCCCAGGTCTGGTTCTGGGCTCCCGAGTACCGGGGCGGGGCGACCCTCGCGGGGGAGCGGACCGTGGACTTCGAGGGCAAGCCGCCCGCCGTCCGTGCTCCCATGCGCGCCCTCGGCACCGTGCCGGGGACGGGGGAGGTACGGATCGAGCTGAGCCCCGAGGGCAGGACGAGGCTGCCCCGGCAGCCCCTCGGTTGCCTGGTCCGGGACCGGCTCGACGCCGCCGTACGGGAGTTGACCGCGACCGGGGCCACCGAGGTCCGCGCCACCGGACACACCGTCACGGCCGTACTGCCCCCGGGCAGCACGGGGACCGCCGTGCTGGCCGTGCCCCGTGTCTCCGGCTGGCGCTGCGCCGCGGGTGACGCGGAACCGCGCCCCGCGCGGGCCCACCAGGGCCTCGTCGCCGTCCCGCTCGACGGAAGGACGAACACGGTCACCTGCTCCTTCCGGCCCCCGGGCCTGAAGCTCGGCGGCGCGGTGGGGCTGGCCGCCCTCCTCGCGCTGATCGCGACGGCGGCTTTCCGCGGGAGACGACAAGAGTTCACCCGGAGTGCACGCGCGGATCGTTCACCCGGAAAAGTGGAGGGTTAACGTACCCGCCGTAGCGCTGTTTGACTGTTCGATTCAGTGTGGGGATTCCGAGTGCCGAAACTGTCCGTCGTCGTACCGTTCCACAATGTCGGTGCGTACGCGCCCGACACCCTGCGCAGTCTCGCGAACAACGCGGATCCGGAATTCGAATTCCTGCTGATCGACGACTGCTCGACGGACGACACCCCGGAGATCCTCGACCGCTGGCGCGACCGCCTCCCGAACGCCACCGTCGTCCGGCACGAGACGAATCGCGGTGTCGCGCAGGCGCGCAACACGGGAATCGACCTGGCACGCGGGGAGTACCTCACCTTCCTCGACGGCGACGACTGGTACGCGCCCGGACACCTCGAAGCCACCGTGGCCGGGATCGACCGACTGGGCTGCGATTTCGCCCGTACCGACCACGTCCTTTCGGAAGGCCGGAAGCGGAACATCCGTTATGCCCCGGCGAAACGCCGCGACACCGTGATGGACCCCCGGGACGGAATCTCGCCCGCCTCCATGGTGACCATGGTGGACTATCCGTTCGTCCCCTTCGGGATCTACAGTGCCCGCCTCTTCGAGAACGGCGCCTCGCGATTCGAGACCTCGCTGCGAACGGCCGAGGACCGCCTCTGGATCTGGCGACTCCATCTCAAGGCCCGTACGTTCGCGGCGCTTTCCGTGCACGGTGTGTTCTACCGGCGAGGCGTCACCACCTCGCTCACCCAGATCACCGACAACCGGCAGCTGGACTTCATCCCGTCGTACGACCTCCTGCTCGACGACGTGTCCAGGGACGCGGAGGCGGACCGGTTCCTCCCGAAGGCGGTCCGCACCTACTGCGCGATGATCGCCTTCCACATGGGCAAGGCCGACAGCTACGAGCCCGCCGTCGCCAAGCGGCTCCGCGCGGACGTCGGTGACGCGCTGCACCGAATGCCGCAGCACGTCCTCGACGAGACCCTGGCCACCATGGACACCCCCCGCAGCACCCTCCTCCGGAGCCTGCGCGACACCGTAAGGACCGCCTGACCCATGGCCCCCGCCCGCGACACGGCCCCGGCCCCCGACGGCCGCCCGGTCCAGATCTTCCAGGTGTCCACCCTCTACGGCGCCGCCACCCTCGCGGCCTCGCTGGACGCCGGACAGTTCGGACCCCGCGAGGACACCCGCAGGCTCCTGCTGATCTCGCGCAACGCCGAGATCCCGGAGACCGCGCTCCGCCTGGAGGCCATGACCGGCTACGGGCGGATCGCCGCACGCTTCGACGGCACCCTCGACTGGAACGAGACGATCCACCCGTACCACCCCGCCGTCTGGGCCCCCCGTCCCGAAGAGGCACCGCTCTGGCAGCGCGTGCTGCGGACCGCGTGGGACCTCGGCACCGCCCCGGTGGAGCTGATCGTCGAATCCATCCAGGTCAACCCCGCCAAGGCACTGGCCGGCGCCTTCCCCGAGAGCTCCGTCCACGTCTACGCGGACGGCCTGATGAGCTACGGCCCCACCCGCTCCGACCTCGCGCAGTCGATCGCCTGCCGTATCCGCCGGGTCCTCCACCTCGACCTGGTGCCGGGCCTGCGGCCCCTCCTCCTGAGCGAGTACGGGGTCGAACCCGAGCTCGTCCCCGACAGCGCCTTCCGCGCGGTCCTCGCCGAGATCGCCGAGGAGGCGGCCGACGACCCGGACATCATCCGGGCCGCCGCCGCCGAGCCCACGGCCCTGCTCCTCGGCCAGTACCTCGCCGCCCTCTCCCTGCTGACCGCCGAGGAGGAGGAGGACCTGCACGTACGCATGCTGCGCGGGGCGGTGGCGGCGGGCCACCGCTCGGTGGTCTTCAAACCGCACCCGACCGCGCCCCCCAGCTACTCCCGGGTCCTGCACGAGGAGGCGGAACGGGCCGGCGTCCGGCTCACCCTCCTCGACGGACCGCTGCTCGCCGAGACCTTCTACGAGCGGTGCAGGCCACGGCTGGTCGTCGGCTGCTTCTCGACGGCGATGCTCACCGCCGCCGTCCACTACGGCGTCCCCGTCGCGCGCGTGGGCACCGCCGAGGTCCTCGAACGGCTCACCCCCTTCGAGAACAGCAACCGCGTCCCGCTCACCGTCGTCGACCATCTGATCGCGGACCTGGAGCAGGGCGAGGAGCCCGCGGTCCCCGGCGCGGCACCGGATTCGCTCACGCCGCTGGTCCGCGCCGTCGGCTACTGCATGCGGCACAAGAGCCACCCGGGGATGCGGGAGGAGGCGGCCCGCTATCTGGCCGCCCACCACGCCGATCCCGCCGTCGCGCACCACTTCTCCGTGGAGCGGCTGACCCGTCTCGGTCTGCCGGGCGGAGCCGCGAACCCGGCGCGGAGCGGCACCTCGTCGCTGCTCCGCCGGGGCCTCGTCCGGTCACGGTCGCGGTCGCGGTCACGAAGGATCTGACCGGGCCCCGCCGTCGGAGTCCGTACGGTCCGCCGTCAGCGTCCGTACGGCCCCGCCGTCGGGTTCGTGCAGTCCCGCCGTCAGCGTTCGTACGGCCCCGCCTTCAACGCTCCGTACGGCCCCGGCTCACGCGTCGGTGGACCTGACGAGGGTGAACACCGCGCCCTCCGGGTCCGCCACCACGGCGAGCCGCCCCGCCGTCGCGTTGCGCGGCGGGCGCAGCACGTGCCCGCCGAGCCGCTGGACGAGCCGGGTGGCCGCGTCCGTGTCGGCGACCTCGAAGTACGTCATCCAGTGCGGGCCCCGGTCCCGGGGCAGCGAGGTGCCGACACCGTGCAGGGAGGCCACCGGGAGCCCCTCCACATGGAGCGTGGCGTAGTCGTGGTCGGCGGACACGACCGGCTCCACCTCGTAGCCGAAGACCGTCCGGTAGAACTTGCCGACCGAGGACGTCTCGTAGGTGAGGAGCTCGTTCCACACCGGGGTCCCGGGCGGTCCCGCCGTCGCCGTGCCGTGGTGCGCCTCCGCCTGCCAGATGCCGAAGACCGCGCCCACCGGATCGGAGCAGACCGCCATCCGGCCCGCCTCGCCCGCGTCCAGCGGGCCCACGGCCACGGTGCCGCCGCAGCAGCGGATGGTCTCGGCCGTCTCGTCGGCGTCGTCGGTGGCCAGATACGGGGTCCAGGCGATCGGCAGATGCCGGTCCGGCGGCAGCTGACCGATGCCGGCCACCTCCTTGCCGTCCAGCAGGGCGCGCACATACGGACCGAGATGCTGCGGACCGGGCTCGAACTCCCAGTCGAAGAGTGCGTTGTAGAACTCCTGATGGGCGTCAAGCCCGTGCACCATCAAGCTCACCCAGCAGGGCGTGCCGGGTGTGCGCCGAGTCGCCTCGGTCATCGTGACTCTCTCCTCGGACCGTCGTCGTGCCCGTTCCCCCTGTCCGATGGTGTCACCGACGGGGCCGCGGCGCGCCCCGGTCGCACCAACGAGTGACGCGAGCGCACGGCGTCGACGCGGGGCGGGCGCCGGGATCGGCCCCCGCGGCCGTGCGGCTGCGCGAGGATGGCACCCATGAAGCCCATCATCTCCGCAAGCGAACTGCTGAGCGAGTCGGCCGGGGCCCGGCCGCCGGTTCTCCTGGACGTCCGCTGGACGCTGGGCGGGCCGCCCGGGCGGCCCGCGTACGAGGCCGGGCACCTCCCCGGCGCGGTCTACGTCGACCTGGACACGGAGCTCGCGGGCCCGCCCGGCGGTGGCGGCCGGCACCCGCTGCCCGACCCGGAGGCCTTCGGGGCCGCGATGCGCCGGGCGGGCGTCTCGGCGGACACCCCGGTCGTGGTCTACGACGGCGGCCTCGGCTGGGCCGCGGCCCGCGCCTGGTGGCTGCTCCGCTGGGCGGGCCACCAGGACGTCCGCGTCCTGGACGGGGGTCTCACCGCCTGGCCGGGGGAGCTGACCGAGAAGGCCCCGACGCCGGAGCCGGGAGACTTCCGGCCGGAGCCGGGCGCGCTCGGGCTGCTCGACGCGGACGAGGCGGCGGCCTTCGCACGCTCGGGGCTGCTCCTGGACGCGCGGGCGGCCGAGCGCTACCGCGGGGACGTGGAGCCGATCGACCGGGTCGGCGGGCACATCCCGGGCGCGGTCTCGGCCCCGACGACCGAGAACGTCGACGGGGAGGGGCGCTTCCTCGCCGCCGACACCCTGCGGGACCGCTTCGCCGGTCTCGGCGCGGCCGGGGGGACCCCGGTGGCGGTCTACTGCGGCTCCGGTGTCTCCGGCGCCCATGAGGTGCTCGCCCTGGAGATCGCCGGTGTCCCGGCGGCGCTCTACGCGGGCTCCTGGTCGGAGTGGTCCTCCGATCCCACCCGCCCGGTGGCGACGGGCCCGGACCCGCAGTAGCGGGGACGGGGCGGCCGACCGTACGGGAAAGGGGCCCGCGCCGACCGGGCGGGGCCCCTTCTCGTACGTACGGTCACGGCTCGTCGCCGTCAGTCCTGCTTCTTCCTCCGTGTGCCGAAGACGATCTCGTCCCAGCTCGGCACCGCCGCACGACGGCCCGGACGGACGCCGTCCGCCTCGGCCTGGCGGTCCGTGGTGCCGGTGAGCCGGTCCCGGTGGCCCGAGACCGCGCGGGGCATCAGGACGTCGGCGTACGCGGAACCGGCGCCGGCCGACGCGGCGGGAGCCGGCGGCTCCTCCGCCTCCGCCTCCTCCAGGGGCTCCGACGAGTCCGGCTGCTCGGGCACGACCATGTCGCCGCGGAAGCTCGGCACGGCCTCCAGAAGGCTCGTCAGGGAGTCCCGCTCCTCCTCCGGCTCGGCCGGCGCGGACGCCCGCTCCAGCTGGCGGTGGTCGAGCTGACGGTCCAGGGCGCGGTCGAGCGGCCTGTCCCGGGGCAGCCTGGCGATGCGCGGCACGAACGGGAAGCTCGGCTCCGGCGCGGCGGCGATCGTGTCGTCCGTCTCGCCGATCAGCGCGCGGGCCTCGTCGTCCACGGCCTGGACGAGCCGCCGCGGCGGGTCGTACGTCCAGCTGGCCGTGTGGACCTCGCCCGCGACGCGGTAGACGAGCAGCACCTCCCAGGTGCCGTCGTCACGCCGCCAGGAGTCCCACTGGACGGTGTCCTTCTCGGCGCCGCGCAGCAGCAGCCGCTCCTGCACCGCCTCGCCGAGCTGGGGGCCGCTGTTCTCGCCGGGCCTGCGGACCGGGGTCTTGCGGGCCCGCTCCGCCATGAAGGCGCGCTCGGCGAGCACGGGGCCCTCGAAGCGGCGTACGCGGTCGACGGGGATGCCGGCGAGCTGGGCGACCTCCTCGGCGGAGGCACCGGCCCTTATACGGGCCTGGATGTCGCGGGGGCGGAGGTGGCTCTCCACCTCGATCTCGATCTGGCCGAGGCGCGCGCGGTCGTTGCGCACGGCGGCGCGGAGCCGCTCGTCGATCGGAAGTGTGTACTCCGTGCTGTCAGCAGCCTTCAGCACCAGTCGTGTGCCGTCGTTGGAGACGGCCACGACACGCAGTTCGGGCATGGGGACCTCCCGGGTGGTGCCTGCCGACGTCACGTGCGTCGCTGCTTCCGCTAGTCGAGTGTGGCCTGCCCGGGTGCAGCCTGCCACTACCTTGCCGAGTTGCCCGGCGTGTCGGGCGTGGACCCTGGAACGCCGTTATGACACGGTTACCGGTTTGCTACCCGGAGTGACCGGTCGTCACTCCTTGCAGTCGGTTTCCGTGCGATGCCGAGGCGCCGCCGGTTCGAGCGCCGTCTCCGGCTCCCTCCCCTTGATCGCGGGCACCCGTGAAGGCGTCCGGACCCAGGGTTCGCCAATGTACTCCATTCGGGCCACCTGGGTGGACCGGCGCGCCGCCCAACTTCTCGGGCGGTACGGGAGTTGAGTGTCCGCGATCTTCCCCCGTACGTGTCGCTCTTCACAGAACCAGCAGAAACGGAACTATTCGCTTCCCCCATATGTCCCTTCTGGGTGCAAGGCGAACGGATGAGCCTCCAGGGGCTGGAGCAGGGGTTGGAGATGCGCCACAGGCCGGAAACCGACAGGGACGAGCCGGAGGAGGGGGAGGGCGGGAAGCGAAGGATCGACCTGAGCGTGGCTCAGGTCTCGGGCAGCGCCCTGGCCGCGGTCATCGCCGCCAAACTCGCCTCCACCCTCGGCGTGTACGGCACGATCCTGGGCGCCGGTGTGATCAGTGTCATCGCCACCTGCGGCGGCCCGCTCTTCCAGCACCTCTTCCGGCGCACCGGTGAACAGGTGCGCGACGTGACCGTCGCCGCCAAGCCGAAGGCCCGTCAGGTGCCGCTCGCCCCCGGGCCCCGGGACGACCGCACCCTGATGCTCGGCACGCTCCGGGCACCCGCCACCGTCGAGGAGTACGACGGCGAGTACGGCGAGGAGTTCGGCGCGGCGACCACCCACGGCACCCGGGTCCGCGGCTGGAAGCGTCCCGCGATCGCGGCGGCCCTGGTCTTCGGCGTCACGATGGGCGGCATCACCACCTACGAACTGGTTTCGGGGCAGGACTTCAGCGGCAAGCAGGGGACCACCACGTTCGGCTCCGTCGTCCGGGGCGGCGGAAGTCCGGCCCGGGACACGCCGCCGGCCGACGAGAAGGACTCCGCGCCCGCGCCCTCCGGGTCCGCCGACGGCACCGGGCGTCCGGCGGACGGCACCGCCGGCCCGGTGTCCTCGCCGCCCGGCGGGACCCCGACACCGGGCGGCGAGGACACCGGGCGGAACGGCACCGCCACCCCCTCGCCCGAGCCGACCCCCTCCGACTCCACCGGCGGCGAGCCGACGCCCACCCCGACGCCGACCGGGCCGACGACGGAACCGACCGCCCCGACCCAGGACCCGACCACCGGGACGGGCGGGCCGCGGACGCCGTCGGCCCCGGCCCCGGCCGAGGCCGGGAACGGGGCCGACGCGGTCGCCGGGTGACCGTCAGTCGCCCAGGACGCGGCGCAGGTAGTCGTTGGCGAAGAGCCGGTCGGGGTCGAGCCGGTCGCGCAGCGCAGTGAACTCGGCGAAGCGCGGGTAGACCTCGGAAAAGTAGCCGGCGTCACGGGTGTGGACCTTGCCCCAGTGGGGGCGGCCCCCGTGCGCCGTCATGATGCGCTCCACCGCGGTGAAGTACGCGCGGTGGGGAGTTCCCTTGTACAGGTGGACGGCGATGTACGCGGTCTCCCGCCCGGAGGCCGTGGACAGCGCGATGTCGTCCGCCGGGGCCGTCCGCACCTCCACCGGGAAGCTCACCTTGAGCGGCGAGCGCTCCACCATCGCCTTGACCTCGCGCAGCGCCGCGACCGCCGCCTCACGCGGAAGCGCGTACTCCATCTCCAGGAAGCGCACCCGGCGCGGCGAGGTGAAGACCTTGTAGGGGATGTCGGTGTACGTACGGGCCGACAGGGCCCGGCTGGAGAGCTTGGCGATCGAGGGGATGGCCGGCGGCACCGCGCGGCCCAGCGAGCAGGCCACCTGGAACAGCCCGTTGGAGAGGAGCTCGTCCTCGATCCAGCCGCTGACCCGTCCGGGAGGAGCGGCGGGGCCCGCACTGCGGTTGTTGCGCTTGGTGTTGCAGTTGTCCGTGTGGGGGAACCAGTAGAACTCGAAGTGCTCGTTCTCCGCGTGCAGCGCGTCGAACTCCGAGGCGACCCGGTCGAAGGTCATGGGCTCCTCCCGCGCGGTGAGCAGGAACACCGGCTCCACGGCGAAGGTGATCGCGGTGACCACCCCGAGGGCGCCGAGCCCGATCCGGGCGGCCGCGAAGACCTCCGGATTCTCCTTCTCCGAACAGGTGAGCAGTTCGCCCGAGGCCGTCACCAGCTCCAGCTCGCGGATCTGCGCGGCTATCGAGGCCGAGTCGCGGCCCGTGCCGTGCGTGCCGGTGGAGGTCGCCCCGGCGACGGTCTGCTCCATGATGTCGCCCATGTTCGTGAGCGACAGGCCCTCCCGGGCCAGCGCCACGTTGAGCCGCTTGAGCGGGGTGCCCGACTCGACCGTCACGGTCATCGCCTCGCGGTCGATCCGCCGGATCCCGGTCAGCAGCCCCGGCCGGATCAGCACGCCGTCGGTGGCCGCGATCGAGGTGAAGGAATGGCCGGTGCCGACCGTCTTCACCCGCAGCCCGTCCTCGGCCGCCCGGCGCACCGCCTCGGCGAGCTCCTCGGCCGAGGCCGGGCTCACCTCCCGCACGGGGCGGGAGGTGACGTTCCCCGCCCAGTTACGCCACGGGCTGTCCGCCGTCCTGGCGCTCCCCGACCCCGCTGTTGTCGTCCCGCTCACGCTGCCCCTCCCGGTTCGGAGCCGGCCTGCGAAGCCGGCGGTGTCCGAGGAGACCCACCGCGACCGCGAGCGCACCCGAGACGACGGGCACCACGTACCCCGCCTCGGCCCCCGACGCGTCGACCACCCAGCCGGCGGCCGAGGAGCCGAGCGCCACGCCGATCGCGAGCCCGGTACCCGTCCAGGTCATGCCCTCGGTCAGCTTGGTGCGCGGTACGTGCGCTTCGACGAGGGCCATGGTGGTCACCATCGTCGGTGCGATGGACAGGCCCGCGACAAAGAGCGCCACGGCCAGCAACGGCAAGTTCCCGGCCAGTAGGAGGGGGATCATACTCACGGCCATCGCGCACACGCCCAGAAGCCAGCGACGGGACGGCTCGCCCTTGAGGTGGAGCAGCCCGAAGACGGCGCCGGCCAGACAGGATCCCAGCGCGTAGACGGCCAGAACGAGACTGGCGGCGGCCTTGTGTCCCTGCTCCTCGGCGAAGGCCACGGTCACCACGTCGACCGAGCCGAAGATGGCGCCGGTGGCGACGAAGGCGAGGGCCAGGACCTGGAGGCCGGGGGAGCGGAGCGCGGAGACGCTCCGGTCGTCGCCCTGATGGGGATGGGGGACCGGCTCGGTGGCGCGCTGCGAGGTCAGCCAGAAGACACCGATGGTCAGGAACACCCCGGCGAACAGCGGGCCGGCCTCGGGGAACCAGGTGGTCGACAGGCCGATCGAGATGATCGGCCCGAAGATGAAGCACACCTCGTCGACGATCGACTCCCAGGAGTACGCCGTGTGCAGGCGCCGCTCGTCGCCCCGGTAGATCTCGGCCCAGCGGGCCCGCGTCATGGCGCCGACGCTCGGCACGCAGCCGATCACGGCGGTGAAGACGAAGAGCGTCCAGTCCGGGGCCTTCTGCTGCACACAGACGAGGAGCCCGGCGGCCGCCGCGAGCGAGACCAGCGTCACCGGGCGCAGCACCCGCCGCTGCCCGTGCCGGTCGACCAGGCGGGAGACCAGGGGGCCGAGGACGGCGGCGGACATCGCGAGCGTCGCCGAGAGCGCGCCGGCGAGCCCGTAGCGGCCGGTGACCTGCGAGATCATGGTCACGATGCCGATGCCCATCATGGACAGGGGCATGCGGCCGAAGAGCCCGGCGACGGAGAACGCGGTGGTGCCGGGCGCCTTGAAGATCGCGCGGTAGGGACTGGGCAAGGGGCTCTCCGGATCTCCGTGCTTCGGAGCGGGCTCCGCGCGACGACTCAACACGTGTAATTAATAGCTAAAGCCTACGGTGTTGAAGTCGATGGGTCATCCCCAATTCTCGGCCGGACGCCGACGGACGGGCCGCGCCGTTCGGCGCATGCGGCGGGTGGGAGGATCGGTGCCATGTCCGATCAGCACGATCCCGCCCCGTACGACGCCCTGCTGCTGCTCTCGTTCGGCGGCCCCGAGGGCCCGGACGACGTGGTCCCGTTCCTGGAGAACGTGACGCGCGGCCGAGGCATCCCGAAGGAACGGCTCAAGGAAGTGGGGCAGCACTACTTCCTCTTCGGCGGCGTCTCCCCGATCAACGACCAGAACCGCGCGCTCCTCGACGCGCTGCGGACGGATTTCGCGGCGGCCGGCCTGAAGACGCCCGTCCACTGGGGAAACCGGAACTGGGCCCCGTACCTCACCGACACCCTCCGCGAGATGATCACCGACGGCCACCGCCATATCGCCGTCCTCACCACCAGCGCCTACGCCTCCTACTCCGGCTGCCGCCAGTACCGCGAGAACCTCGCCGACGCGCTCGCCACCCTGGAGGCGGAAGGACTGCCGCTGCCCCGGGTCGACAAGCTGCGGCACTACTTCAACCACCCCGGCTTCGTCGAACCGATGATCGAGGGCGTCCTCGCCTCCCTCGCCGAACTCGACCCGGCCGTCCGCGACGGCGCCCACCTCGCCTTCACCACCCACTCCATCCCGGACTCCGCCGCCGACACCTCAGGACCGGTCACCGAGCACGGCGAGGGCGGGGCCTACGTCCGCCAGCACCTCGACGTGGCACGGCTGATCGCCGACGCGGTCCGCGACCGGACCGGGACCGATCACCCGTGGGAACTCGTCTACCAGTCCCGCAGCGGCGCCCCCCACATCCCCTGGCTGGAGCCGGACATCTGCGACCACCTGGAGACACTGCACGGAGCCGGGGCACCCGCCGTCGTCATGGTCCCCATCGGCTTCGTCTCCGACCACATGGAAGTCCTCTACGATCTTGACACCGAGGCCACGGCCAAGGCCGCCGACCTCGGTCTGCCCGTCCGGCGCTCGGCCACCGTCGGCGCCGACCCGCGCTTCGCCGCCGCCGTCCGCGAGCTCCTCCTGGAACGGGCCGCTCACGAGCGGGGCACCCGGGTCGAGCGGTGCGCCCTGGGCGCGCTCGGGCCCTCCCACGACCTGTGCCCGATCGGCTGCTGCCCGGCCAGGGCGGAGCGCCCGGCGGCAGCCGGCGCCGACAGCCCGTACGCGTAAGGAGACCCTGTGACCGACCCGCTTCTCGCAGAACTGCTCGACCTCGCCCTGGAGGCCGCCCGGCGGGCCGGAGCGCTGCTGCGCGACGGCAGGCCGGACGACCTGGCGGTGGCGGACACCAAGACGAGTCCCATCGACGTCGTCACCGAGATGGACATCGCCGCCGAGAAGCTGATCACCGGCTTCCTCGCCGAGCACCGCCCGCAGGACGGCTTCCTCGGCGAGGAGGGCGCGTCCAGCCCCGGCACCAGCGGAGTCCGCTGGGTCATCGACCCGCTCGACGGCACCGTGAACTACCTCTACGGCCTGCCGACCTGGGCGGTCTCGATCGCCGCCGAACGGGACGGCGAGACCGTCGTCGGCGTCGTCGACGCCCCGATGCGCGGCGAGGTGTACCGGGCCGTCCTCGGCGGCGGCGCGTACGAGGGCGACCGGCGCCTCGCCGTCCGCCCCTCGCCCTCCCTCGACCAGGCCCTCGTCGGCACCGGCTTCGGCTACGTCCGGTCCCGGCGCGAGGCGCAGGCGGCCGTGGCCCTGCGCATGATCCCGCAGGTCCGTGACATCCGTCGCGGGGGATCGGCCGCCATCGACCTCTGCGACGTCGCCGCCGGCCGTCTCGACGCCTACTACGAGCGCGGCCTCAACCCCTGGGACCTCGCCGCGGGCGCGCTGATCGCCCGCGAGGCGGGCGGGCTGACCGGGGGCCGGCCGGGGGAGCCGGAGTCCGGCGAACTGACCGTGGCGGCCTCCCCGGGCCTCTTCGGCCCGCTCCAGGAGATCCTGGAGGACCTGGGCGCCTGGCGCGACTAGCGGTCGCCCGGTGGACGTGCGAGGGCCCCGGTGCCGGGACGGCGCCGGGGCCCTCGCACGTGTGCGGTTCAGGACGGGTGGGTCGGTCGTACGGGTGCGTCGGTCGTACGGGTCGTACGGGTCGTACGGGTCGTACGGGTCAGACGCGCGTCGCGGCGACCTCGACGCCGTGCTCGGCGGCGAGCCGGTGCAGGTCGTCCAGCTCCGCCTGCTCGACCTCCGCCAAGTAGTCGTCGCCCGTCTCACGAGCCCGCGTGAGGTCCGTCTGCGTGGTCCTGATGCGGTGCAGCAGGCCTGCGGTGAAAGCGTCCATCGTGCGCCCCCTCGTCATGGGTCCGGTGGCACGGGGGTGTGCCGAGGGTGGGTGGATCACGCACTGCGATCCCTGGGGGACAGAGCGGTATGTGGCGCGCCACATACAGGGCGTGATCACGGGGTGTGCAGTCGTCCTCCCCAGCCCCTTCCTCAAAGAAACCTCAACTGGCCCGTGAATCCGGTGAATTCTTCGATCCCGGTCGCGCGCCCCGTCGTACGCCCCCGCGCGACGCCCGCTCGACGCCCGCTCGTCCAAGGGCCCCGCACCGCCGTCTTACAGCCGGTTTACGCGCGTACGGGGCAGGATGGACACGCACAGTCAGTGCTCAGGTCTTCGGTGCGGTCCCCGCCCGGACCGCCATTTCAACGGGAAGGATGTACGACGTGCGCGTACTCGTCGTCGAGGACGAGCAGCTGCTCGCCGATGCGGTGGCCACCGGACTGCGCCGGGAGGCCATGGCCGTCGACGTCGTGTACGACGGCGCCGCGGCCCTGGAGCGGGTGGGAGTCAACGACTACGACGTCGTCGTCCTCGACCGCGACCTGCCCCTCGTCCACGGCGACGACGTCTGCCGCCGGATCGTGGAGCTCGGCATGCCCACCCGCGTCCTGATGCTCACCGCGTCCGGCGATGTCAGCGACCGTGTCGAGGGTCTGGAGCTCGGCGCGGACGACTACCTTCCCAAGCCCTTCGCCTTCACCGAGCTCACCGCGCGCGTGCGCGCCCTCGGCCGTCGTACGAGCGTGCCCCTGCCGCCCGTGCTGGAGCGCGCCGGCATCAAGCTCGACCCCAACCGCCGAGAGGTCTTCCGCGAGGGCAAGGAGGTCCAGCTCGCGCCGAAGGAGTTCGCCGTCCTGGAGGTCCTCATGCGCAGCGAGGGCGCCGTCGTCTCGGCCGAGCAGCTTCTGGAGAAGGCATGGGACGAGAACACCGACCCGTTCACCAATGTCGTGCGCGTCACCGTCATGACGCTGCGCCGCAAGCTCGGCGAGCCGCCGGTCATCGTCACCGTCCCCGGCTCCGGGTACCGGATCTGACCTGATGCCCACGACCTCCACCTCCCACCCCCAGGCGCCGCCGAAGCCGACCTGGGACCCCAGGGACCCGGTGCGGCCGCTGCTGCGGCCGACCATCCGGATACGGCTCACGCTGCTCTACGGCGGAATGTTCCTGATCGCGGGCATCCTGTTGCTCTCGATCATCTATCTCTTCACCGCGCAGGCGCTCGGCGACAGCGCGGCCCAGCTGCCCTTCAGGATCGTCAAGGGCGAGGTCCTGCCCACCACCTCGTGGTGCGTGCTGCCGAACACGGGAACCGGGGAACAGTTCAACGACGCGGTCTCCGTCTGCCTGCGGCACCAGAGCGACCTGGCCCTGGACGACCTGCTGCGCCGCTCGCTCTTCGCGCTGCTCGGCCTGAGCATCATCGCCTTCGCCTTCGGCTACGCCATGGCGGGCCGGGTGCTCTCCCCGCTCGGCCGGATCACCCGGACCGCCCGCCAGGTGGCCGGCTCCGACCTGTCCCGGCGGATCGAGCTGGACGGCCCCGACGACGAGCTCAAGGAGCTCGCCGACACCTTCGACGAGATGCTGGACCGCCTGGAGCGCGCCTTCACCGCCCAGCAGCGGTTCGTCGCGAACGCCTCGCACGAGCTGCGGACCCCGCTCGCGATCAACCGCACCCTGCTGGAGGTGCACCTCTCGGACCCCGGGGCGCCGGTGGAGCTCCAGCAGCTGGGCAAGACCCTGCTGGCCACCAACGAGCGCAGCGAGCAGCTCGTGGAGGGCCTGCTGCTGCTCGCCCGGAGCGACAACCAGATCATCGAGCGCAAGCCCGTCGACCTCGCCGAGGTCGCCTCGCGGGGCGTCGACCAGGTGCACGCCGAGGCCGAGGCCAAGGGCGTCGAGATCAGGGGCGAGCGCGAGCCCGCGGTCGTCCAGGGCAACGGCGTCCTGCTGGAGCGGATCGCGCTGAATCTTCTCCAGAACGCCGTCAGGTACAACGTGGCGGAGGGAGGATGGGTGGAGGTCACCACCGCGACCGAGCACGGCCAGGCGGTTCTGGTCGTCTCGAACACGGGTCCCGTGGTCCCCGCGTACGAGATCGACAATCTTTTCGAGCCCTTCCGGCGGCTCCGGCAGGAGCGGACCGGCAGCGACAAGGGCGTCGGTCTCGGCCTGTCGATCGCCCGGTCCGTGGCTCGCGCCCACGGCGGCCGTATCATCGCGGAGCCCCGCGAGGGCGGCGGTCTCGTGATGCGTGTCACTCTGCCGATCTGACACACTGCACGAGCCGACCCGGTTCCGTTCGCTTTGCGCGGAATTCCGTGGACCCGATTCTGAGACGCTCATGTGTGATCGATCACAGGACAGGGTGTCCGGACCTCCACTCTCCGTGACGGAGAATTCCCTCGGAAAACCGGGAAAAGTCCGGGTTTCCGGGCCCCGGAATGACGGGAAGTACACGGGGTGGCGCCTGTGAGGGGCGCCCGCAGGACCGTGTACGGTCCGGTTCGCCACCCGAAGCCGATCACTCGCGAGAGGACGGGGCGGGTGTCGATTGAGTAACAGACCTTGATGTGAGGCAAAATCTCCGCCTCAGGTCGGGCACAAGTCCGACCTCTCACGCGTTACGTGCGCTGGAGACACCGCAACCACCCAGAGGGGGAGAGCGACATGGCAACGGATTACGACACCCCACGCAAGACCGACGACGACGTCGATTCGGACAGCCTTGAAGAACTGAAGGCCCGCCGGAACGACAAGTCGACCTCGACCGTCGACGTCGACGAGTTCGAGGCCGCCGAAGGCCTGGAGCTTCCCGGCGCCGACCTCTCGAACGAGGAGCTGGCCGTCCGGGTCCTGCCCAAGCAGGCCGATGAGTTCACCTGCATGAGCTGCTTCCTCGTGCACCACCGCAGCCAGCTGGCCAGGGAGAAGAACGGTCAGCCCATCTGCCGCGACTGCGACTGAGGTCGCTCGGTCGTGGCAGGCGACACACCGTCCCGGAAGCGGCGTCTGAGGCTCCCTGGGAGCCCCAAGGCGTACAAGGGCGGCACAGGCCCGGCAGAGGGCGCCCAGCGGGCTCCTGAAGCCGAGCTCACCGCCTCCCCGCCCTCCCTCGGCGTACGTGACGACGAGCGAGGCCTCCCGGCCTCGCTCGAGGCGGTCACCGAGCCGGACCCGGCGTACCCGCCGGTGGAGCGGGGAGCGGGGCGGAACGACGCCCCGGAGGAGACGAGGCACGACGGGACACGGCAGGACGGGCGCTTCGGCGCCGTCAGGCGTCTCGCCAATCCCGCGCGCGCCCAGCTCGACAGGATCAAGATCGATTCCGACCGCATCGACGCCGTCCGGCGCGGCGTCGCGCAGGGCGTGAAGCGCGGCGGAGACAGCGCCAAGGCCGGGATCGGCCATCTGGCCGACCGGCTGATCGAACTCGCCCCGCGGATCCCCGTCCGCGATCTGGCGACCCTGCGCAAACAGTTCCCCGGGCTCGGCCCCGAGGAGCTCGCCGACAAACTCGTCATGGGCGCGGCGAACGCCAGTTCGACCGTGGGTGCGAGCATCGGCGCCGCCGCCATGCTTCCCGTACCCCCGGCGATGCCCGCGGAGCTCGCGGCCGAGATCACCGGCGTCGCCGCCGTGGAACTCAAACTCATCGCCGAACTGCACGAGGTGTACGGGCTGCGGCCGCCCGGCCGGCTCCCCCAGCGTTCGACGGCCTATCTGACCTCCTGGGCCGAGGAGCGGGGCATCGACCCCACCAAGCCCACCACGGTCAACGCCGCGCTCGGCGGACAGCTCAAGCGCGAGCTGCGCCAGCAGATCATGAAACGCATGGTGCGCAACCTGCCGAACCTCATGCCCTTCATGGTGGGCGCGGCCGTCGGCGCGGTCATGAACCGCCGCGACACCAAGAAGCTCGCCGCGCACATCCGCAAGGACCTGCGCCTCCGCCAGATCCCCTGGGACGTCCTTCCGGCGCTGCCCCCGCTGGAGCAGCCCGAGAACCCGAAGGAAATCGGCTTCTAGAGCCCACCGGCGGAACCACGCCCCCGGGGTCCCGCGGCGGAACCACGCCCCCGGACCCCGCTGCGGAACAGGACTCCCGGGCCGCTGCGGAACCGGAATCCGGCCCCGTGGCGGAACCGGCCTTCCGGAGCCCGTCGGCGCGGTGCGTCCGGGCCCCGGACGCACCCGCGGCCCACCGGGCTCAGTCCTCGGCGCCCACCCGCACGGCCTCCAGCGCCTCGGCCAGTGCCTCCGGCTCACGGCTGGACAGGTACACGTACGGGGTGGGATCCGAGGGGTCCGTCACCTCGATCCGCACCGCCCGGGTCACATAGCTGCGCATCAGCATGAAGGCGCGCGGGTCGGCCTTGTGCATGCGCCAGGCGCGCGCCTCCTCCGCGTCGAGCACCTCGACCGCCCCCAGCGCCGAGACCGGGATCCGCGCGTCGCCCGCCACGAGGGAACCGGCCACCACCCGGATCCGGGCGGAGCCGTACGAGGAGACCGCCGCACCGGCGAGCACCGCCGCCACGATCAGACCGCCCAGCATCGGGACCGTGCCCAGCGGGAACATGACCAGCCCGCCGGAGAGACCGAGCAGCCCCGCGATGAGCCACCACGATCGGGGGGCCGTCAGCCGCTCGTCGAAGTGCGGCGCGGCGGCGGGCGCGGGGGAGGGGGCGGGAGACGACGCGGAAGGCTGCATGCGTCCAAGCTTGGCACGGCGCGACCTGCGCCCATCCGCGCGGGTAAGGTCTGCGGCTGTGACTGCAACATCTGCCGCCCTCACCCCGCCGGCCGACGCCATACCGCCGGTACGCCACCCCGACGCGCCGGCTCCCGGCGAGCTGCTCGGAGCGCACTACGAGTACTGCTTCGGGTGCGGCGGCGGGCAGCCCCACGGCCTCCATCTGGAGGCGCGCGCGGGCGAGGGCGTGACCGTCACCGCCGAGTTCACGGTGACCCCCGACCACCAGGGCGCCCCCGGCCTCGCGCACGGCGGCGTGCTCGCCACCGCGCTCGACGAGACCCTCGGCTCCCTGAACTGGCTGCTGCGGGTCATCGCCGTGACCGGACGGCTGGAGACCGACTTCGTCCGGCCCGTCCCGGTGGGCACCGTGCTCCACCTGGAGGCCGAGGTCACCGCCGTGCACGGCCGCAAGATCTTCTCGACCGCCGTCGGCCGGATCGGCGGGCCGGAGGGCCCCGTCGCCGTCCGCGCCGACGCCCTCTTCGTCGAGGTCAAGGTCGACCACTTCATCGACAACGGCCGCCCGGAGGAGATCCAGGCCGCCATGTCCGACCCCGACCAGGTCCGGCGCGCCCGCGCCTTCGAGGTGAACCCCTGATGCGCAACCCTGTCGACGTACTGATCCGGCGAGTGGACCCGGACGTACCGATCCCCGCCTACGGGCATCCCGGCGACGCCGGGGCCGACCTGGTGACCACCGAGGCCGCCGTGCTCGCCCCCGGAGAGCGCGCCGTGCTGCCCACCGGGGTCTCCATCGCGCTCCCGGACGGGTACGCGGCCTTCGTGCACCCGCGCTCCGGACTCGCCGCCCGCTGCGGAGTGGCACTCGTGAATGCCCCGGGGACGGTGGATGCCGGGTACCGTGGAGAGATCAAGGTGATCGTGGTCAATCTCGACCCGCGCGAGACCGTGCGGTTCGAACGATTCGATCGGATTGCCCAACTTGTCGTCCAACAGGTCGAGAAGGTGCGCTTCCACGAGGTGGCGGAGCTTCCCGGCTCGGCGCGGGCCGAGGGGGGCTTCGGGTCCACCGGCGGTCATGCCGCCGTGGACGGCACAACGGGTGGGAATCGATACGCTTCGGTCGTATCCGACCGGGAAGGACAGTGACGTGTTCGGACGTCGCAAGAAGAGCGGTGCCGCAGAGGACGCGGCGGGCGAGGCCGAGCAGGTCGTCGACGCGGTGGACGGCGAGGACGCGGACGCCGCGGCCCCGCGCAGGGTGAACCTTCCGCCGGCGCCCCGGCCCGACGGACCCTGGGACATCTCCGAGGTCGGCAAGCCCGACGACGGCCGTGTCGACCTGGGTGGCGTCTTCGTGCCCGGAGTCGAGGGCATGGAGCTGCGCGTGGAGGTGGCGGGCGACGCGATCGTCGCGGCCACCGTCGTCCTGCGCGACAGCGCCGTACAGCTGCAGGCCTTCGCCGCACCCAAGAACGAGGGCATCTGGGGCGAGGTCCGCGACGAGATCGCCACGGGCATCGTCCAGCAGGGTGGTGTCATCGACGAGGTCGAGGGCCCGCTGGGCTGGGAGCTGCGCGCGCAGGTCCCCGTGCAGCTGCCGGACGGCAACCGCGGCGTGCAGCTGGTGCGCTTCGTGGGCGTCGACGGCCCCCGCTGGTTCCTGCGCGGAGTGATCTCCGGGCAGGGCGCGGTCCAGCCCGAGGCGGCCGGCCTCCTGGAGCAGATCGTCCGGGACACCGTGGTCGTCCGCGGCGACGGCCCGATGGCCCCCCGTGACCCGATCGTCCTCAAGCTGCCGAACGACGCGCAGATGGTGCCGGACGGCGTGCAGCAGGAGGAGCAGGAGAACTCCCGCTTCTCCGGTGGCATGGGCCAGCTCCAGCGCGGCCCGGAGATCTCCGAGATCCGCTGACCGTCGCCCGACCCGATGGGCCGCTTTCCGTACCTCTCGTACGGGAAGCGGCCCATCGGCCGTTTTCCACAGGTTCGCCCTCCGGCTCTGGCCCTCCGGCCGGGCCGCGGACCATACTGGCGGGCACATGTTCGAGGAGGGGGATTCCAGGGTGAGTGAGAGCAGCACGAGGTCCGCGACGGCCGTCGTCGAGGACCCGGCCGGCCCGCCGATGGTCCGCGTGGAGAACCTGCGCCGGTCGTACGGCACGGGCGAAGCCGCCGTCCACGCCCTGCGCGGGGTCTCCTTCGACATCCCCCGCGGCGAGCTCGTCGCGCTCAAGGGCCGCTCGGGCTCCGGCAAGACGACGCTGCTCAACCTCGTGGGCGGACTCGACAGCGCCGACGGGGGATCGATCGTCATCGACGGCATCGACCTCTCCACGCTCGGTGAGAACGGGCTCCTGGAGCTGCGCCGCGACCGGATCGGCTTCATCTTCCAGTCCTTCGGACTCCTCCCGATCCTCTCCGCCGCCGAGAACGTGGGCGTCCCCATGCGGCTGCGCAAGGCCGACCCCAAGGAGCGCGAGGAGCGGGTGGCCCTGCTCCTCGGCCTGGTGGGCCTCGCCGACCACGCGAACCAGCGGCCCGGCGAGCTCTCCGGCGGCCAGCAGCAGCGCGTCGCCATCGCCCGTGCCCTCGCCAACAAGCCGGCACTGCTGATAGCCGACGAGCCCACCGGACAGCTCGACGCGGAGACCGGGCTCGCCGTCATGCAGCTGCTGCGCGCGGTGGTGCGCAGCGAGGGCTGCACGGCCCTCGTCGCCACCCACGACCCGCAGCTCCTGGGCCTGGCCGACCGGGTCCTGGAGCTCAGCGACGGCGAGATCATCGAGCACTGACGAGGCGCGGGAGGCGCGCGGCGGATCTCGACATCAGAATCACGTCAAGACCGCCGGGCCCCTCCCGCCGCGCACGTTATGTCCGATTGGCTGGACGTATGGTCGTCCCATGGGACGCGGCAAGCTTCGGATATACCTCGGCGCTGCGCCGGGCGTCGGCAAGACCTACGCGATGCTCTCCGAGGGGCACCGCCGGGTGGAGCGCGGGACCGACTGCGTCGTGGCGTTCGTCGAGCACCACGGACGACCGCGCACCGAGGTCATGCTGCACGGCCTCGAGCAGGTGCCGCGCCGCACCCTGGAGTACCGGGGCGCGGCGTTCACCGAGATGGACATCGACGCCGTCCTGGCCCGGCGTCCCGCCGTCGCCCTCGTCGACGAACTCGCCCACACGAACGTCCCGGGCTCCCGCAACCCCAAGCGGTGGCAGGACGTCGCCGAGCTGCTCGCGGCCGGCATCGACGTCGTCTCGACCGTCAACATCCAGCACCTGGAGTCGCTGGGCGACGTGGTCGAGGCGATCACGGGCGTACGGCAGCGGGAGACCGTCCCCGACGAGGTGGTACGCCGGGCGGACCAGATCGAGCTGGTCGACATGTCCCCGGAGGCCCTGCGGCGCCGGATGGCCCACGGCAACGTCTACACCTCGGACAAGGTCGACGCGGCCCTCTCCAACTACTTCCGCCCCGGCAACCTCACCGCCCTGCGCGAGCTGGCCCTCCTCTGGACCGCCGACCGGGTCGACGAGTACCTCCAGCAGTACCGGGGCGAGCACAACATCCGCTCCACCTGGCAGGCCCGCGAGCGCATCGTCGTCGGTCTGACCGGCGGGCCCGAGGGCCGCACCCTCATACGGCGCGCCACCCGGCTCGCCGAGAAGGGCGCGGGCGGCGAGGTCCTCGCCGTCTACATCGCCCGCAGCGACGGACTCACCGCGGCCTCCCCGAAGGAACTGGCCGTCCAGCGGACCCTCGTCGAGGACCTCGGCGGAACGTTCCACCATGTCATCGGCGACGACATCCCCTCCGCGCTCCTCGAATTCGCCCGAGGAGTCAACGCCACCCAGATCGTGCTCGGCTCCAGCCGCCGCCGCACCTGGCAGTACATCCTCGGCCCCGGCGTCGGCCAGACCGTCGCCCGCGACTCGGGAACCGACCTCGACGTCCACATCGTCACCCACGGCGAGGTCGCCAAGGGCCGCGGACTCCCCGTCGCCCGGGGCGCCCGCCTCGGCCGCTCGCGGATCATCGGCGGCTGGGTGGTCGGCGTCGCGGGCCCCCTCCTCCTCGCTCTCCTGCTCACCCATGTCGACGCCGACCTCGGTCTCGCCAACGACATGCTGCTCTTCCTGGCCCTGACCGTCGCGGCGGCCCTGCTCGGCGGCTTCCTGCCGGCGCTGGCCTCCGCCGCGGCCGGCTCCCTCCTCCTGAACTGGTTCTTCACCCCGCCCGTCCACCGGCTCACCGTCGCCGACCCCAAGAACATCGTCGCCATCGCCGTCTTCCTCGGCGTCGCCATGTCGGTCGCCTCGGTGGTGGACCTCGCCGCCCGGCGCACCCACCAGGCCGCCCGGCTGCGCGCCGAGTCCGAGGTGCTCTCCTACCTCGCCGGCAGCGTGCTGCGCGGCGAGACCAGCCTCGACGCCCTCCTCGAACGGGTCCGCGAGACCTTCTCCATGGAGTCCGTCGCCCTGCTGGAACGGGAGAACGAGGTCGAGCCGTGGACCCGGGCGGCGAGCGTCGGCACCCACCCGGCGGCCCGGCCCGAGGAGGCGGACGTGGACATGCCGGTCGGCGACCATCTGGCCCTCGCCCTCTCCGGCCGGGTGCTGCCCGCCGAGGACCGGCGGGTCCTCGGCGCCTTCGCCGCCCAGGCCGCGGTCGTCCTCGACCGCCAGCGGCTGGTGGGCGAGGCGGAGGAGGCCCGGAAGCTGGCCGAGGGCAACAAGATCCGCACCTCCCTGCTCGCCGCCGTCAGCCACGATCTGCGGACCCCGCTCGCGAGCATCAAGGCCTCCGTCTCCTCCCTCCGCTCCGACGACGTCGAATGGTCCGAGCAGGACCGCGCCGAACTCCTGGAAGGCATCGAGGCGGGCGCCGACCGGCTCGACCACCTCGTCGGGAACCTCCTCGACATGTCCCGCCTCCAGACCGGCACCGTCACGCCCCTGATCCGTACCGTCGACCTCGACGAGGTCGTCCCGATGGCCCTCGGGGGAGTCCCCGACGGCAGCGCCGAGCTCGACATCCCCGAGACGCTGCCCATGGTCGAGGTCGACAAGGGCCTCCTGGAGCGGGCCGTCGCCAACATCGTCGAGAACGCCGTCAAGTACAGCCCCGAGGGCACGACCGTCGCCGTCGCCGCCAGCACCTTGGGGGACCGGGTCGAGCTCCGGGTCGTGGACCGCGGCCCCGGCGTGCCCGACGAGGCCAAGGACGGCATCTTCGAGCCCTTCCAGCGCTTCGGGGACGCCCCGCGCGGCTCCGGGGTCGGCCTCGGCCTCGCGGTGGCCCGCGGCTTCGTCGAGGCCATGGGCGGGACGCTCGGGGCCGAGGACACCCCGGGCGGCGGGCTGACCATGGTGCTCACCCTCAGGGCGGCCCGAGGCGGCCCCTCGGCCCCTGCACCCGACCTCCCGGCGCACGCCGTGACCTGACGCCGGTGGACTTGACGCCGGGCCGACGGCGCGGGCCGCGACCCGATCCGGCCTCCCGGCGCAACGAGGTGACCCGAAGCAGGCTCTTCCGTACCGGGGGCCCCATCACGTCCCGCCCCGCACCACCGTCCCTGCCGTACCGCACCACCGATCCCGTCCCGCCCCGCACCACCGTCCCCGCCCCGCCCCGTCCCCTCCCGTACTCTCTTGCTCCCGCCCGTACGGGCGACCGAAGAAGGAAGGCCCCCCGCCATGACCCGGGTTCTCGTGGTCGACGACGAGCCGCAGATCGTCCGCGCGCTGGTGATCAACCTCAAGGCACGGAAGTACGAGGTCGACGCCGCGCCCGACGGCGCCACCGCCCTCCGGCTCGCCGCCGAACGCCACCCGGACGTCGTCGTCCTCGACCTCGGCCTGCCCGACATGGACGGCGTCGAGGTCATCAAGGGCCTGCGCGGCTGGACGCGCGTGCCCATCCTGGTCCTCTCGGCCCGGCAGGCCTCCGACGAGAAGGTCGAGGCGCTCGACGCGGGCGCCGACGACTACGTCACCAAGCCCTTCGGCATGGACGAACTGCTCGCCCGGCTGCGCGCCGCGGTCCGCCGCGCCGAACCCGTCGGCGGAGCCGAGGACGGGGTCGTGGTCGTCGAGACCGCGGGCTTCACCGTCGACCTCGCGGCGAAGAAGGTCCACCGCGACGGCCGCGACGTCCGGCTCACCCCCACCGAGTGGCACCTCCTCGAAGTCCTGGTCCGCAACAGCGGCCGCCTGGTCAGCCAGAAGCAGCTGCTCCAGGAGGTCTGGGGACCCTCGTACGGCACGGAGACCAACTACCTGCGGGTGTACATGGCGCAGCTGCGGCGCAAGCTGGAGGCCGACCCGTCGCATCCCCGCCACTTCGTCACCGAACCGGGCATGGGCTACCGCTTCGAACGGTGAGCGGACGCGGGGTCCGGTGGCCGGTCTCGGTGACAGCGGTGGCCGGTACGCTTTCTGTATGAGTGCTGCACCGCGTACAGAGAAGCCGGCCGGTCGGTTCCGCCGGATGCTCGACCGGCTCTCCTCCTCCCCGGAGGACCTGGAGTCCGAGGAGCTCCAGGAGGACGCCGAAGCGTCGGGGTGCACCCGTATCTGCGACTGCTCCGACCGCCAGATAGTCAAGGTGACTGGTACCTTGCGCACGGTCACTCTGCGTCCCCGGGCCGGTGTGCCCGCGCTGGAGGCCGAACTCTTCGACGGCACGGCACCGCTCGACGTCGTGTGGCTCGGCCGGCGCTCCATCGTGGGCATCGAGCCGGGCCGCAAGCTGATCGCCTCCGGCCGGATCTCCATGAGCCACGGCCGGCGGGTCCTCTTCAACCCCAAATACGAGCTCCGACCGCTCGGACAGGAGTAGCCGGTGACGTCCCTCGACAAGCCGACCACCACGGACCAGGACGCCCAGGCCTCGAAGGAGGTCACCGAGGCCGCGCTGTTCGAGGCCTTCGGTGGTCTCCGAGGCATGATCGAGACGGTCCTCCCGGGGCTGCTGTTCGTCACGATCTTCACGATCAACAAGGACCTGCACATCTCGGCGATCGCCGCGCTCGCGGTCTCGCTGGTCCTGGTCGCCGTCCGGCTGATCCGTCGGGACACCGTCAAGCACGCGTTCAGCGGTGTCTTCGGTGTCGCCTTCGGCGTGGTCTTCGCGATGATGACGGGCAACGCCAAGGACTTCTACCTGCCCGGGATGCTGTACACCCTGGGCCTCGCCCTCGCGTACCTCGTCACCGCGGCCGCCGGGGTCCCCCTGATCGGCCTGATCCTCGGTCCGGTCTTCAAGGAGAACCTCTCCTGGCGCACCCGCAACCCCGGCCGGAAGAAGGCGTATACGAAGGCCAGCGTGGCCTGGGGCCTGATCCTGCTCGGCAAGTGCGCGATCCTCTTCCCGATGTACTGGTGGGCCGACACGACCAAGTTCGGCTGGGTGCTCGTCGCGCTGAAGATCCCGCCGTTCCTGCTCGCGGTCTACCTCACCTGGGTGTTCCTCGCGAAGGCTCCGCCGCCGATCGACGTCTTCGCCGAGATGGAGGCCGAGGAGCGCGCCGAGAAGGAGCGCAAGGCGGCCGCCGCCGCGCAGAGCCACCCCGAGGTGTGAGGCCCACGGGCGGAGGCGCTCGGACCGGGCCCCTCGGACCCTGAGGGGCCCGAGAGGCCCAGGGCCGCGCCCGCGCCCGCGGCCGAGCCCGCGCCCGCGGCCTTCGGACGGCACGACGGAGGGGCCCGGACCTGACGAACAGGTCCGGGCCCTTCCGCGTACCACGCGTGATCAGGACTCGGTGGGCTCGCGGCGGACCTGCAGCAGGTCCTCCAGCTGCTCCTCGCGGGCCTGCGCGGCCACGAACAGCAGCTCGTCGCCCGCCTCCAGCGTCTCCTCGGGGCTCGGCGTCAGCACCCGCGAACCGCGGATGATCGTCACCAGCGAGGTGTCCTGCGGCCAGTCCACGTCCCCGACCGAGGTGCCGGCCACCGCCGACTCCGGCGGCAGCGTCAGCTCGACCAGGTTCGCGTCGCCGTGGCTGAAGCGGAGCAGCCGGACGAGGTCGCCGACGCTCACCGCCTCCTCCACCAGGGCCGACATCAGACGCGGCGTCGAGACGGCCACGTCCACGCCCCAGGCCTCGTTGAACAGCCACTCGTTCTTCGGGTTGTTCACCCGGGCGACGACCCGCGGGACGCCGTACTCGGTCTTGGCGAGCAGCGAGACGACCAGGTTCACCTTGTCGTCGCCGGTCGCCGCGATCACCACGTTGCAGCGCTGGAGCGCCGCCTCGTCGAGCGAGGTGATCTCACAGGCGTCGGCCAGCAGCCACTCCGCCTGCGGTACCCGCTCCACCGAGATGGCGGTCGGCGCCTTGTCGATGAGCAGGACCTCGTGCCCGTTCTCCAGGAGCTCGCCCGCGATGGAACGGCCCACCGCACCCGCGCCCGCAATAGCGACACGCATCAGTGACCGCCCTCCTCGGGACCCTCGGCGAAGGCCTCCTCGACCTTCGCGATCTCGTCCGTACGCATCATCACGTGCACCAGGTCACCTTCCTGGAGCACCGTCTGCGAGGTGGGCAGAATCGCCTCGCCCAGCCGGGTGAGGAACGCGACGCGGACGCCGGTCTCCTCCTGGAGCCGGCTCACCTTGTGACCGATCCAGGCGGGGGTGGTGTGCACCTCCGCGAGCTGCACGCCGCCGCTCGGGTCCCGCCACAGCGGCTCCGCGCCGGAGGGCAGCAGCCGTCGCAGCATCTGGTCGGCGGTCCAGCGGACCGTCGCGACCGTCGGGATGCCGAGACGCTGGTAGACCTCGGCACGACGCGGGTCGTAGATCCGCGCCGCCACGTTCTCGATGCCGAACATCTCACGCGCGACCCGCGCGGCGATGATGTTCGAGTTGTCGCCGCTGCTCACCGCGGCGAAGGCGCCCGCGTCCTCGATGCCGGCCTCGCGCAGCGTGTCCTGGTCGAAGCCCACGCCCGTGACGCGCCGACCGCCGAAACCCGACCCCAGACGACGGAAAGCCGTCGGGTCCTGGTCCACGACCGCGACGGTGTGCCCCTGCTGCTCCAGGGTCTGCGCGAGAGCGGCTCCCACTCGCCCGCAGCCCATGATGACGATGTGCACGTCCCCTTACCCCGCACTCCTGATCGCCTTACTGACCTGCGAAAACACCCTGCTCACAACTTTCCTCACCCGATGCGCCCGGGTCGCGGCGGGCAACACCCTGCCGGGTCACCCGGTCCGAGCTTATGCGGCAACGCTGGCCGGGACCGCATCCGAGGTGGTACTCAGGGAGATTCGGTGCCGATCGGGGGTGCCGGTGCGCGTGGCTCTTTTCGAACGCTTACGATCCTCTCCGTGTCCAAACTGACCGACCTTCCCAAACGGATCCTGATCGGGCGGGCCCTGCGCAGCGACAAGCTCGGAGAGACCCTCCTCTCCAAGCGGATCGCTCTCCCCGTCTTCGCCTCCGACCCGCTGTCCTCGGTGGCGTACGCACCCGGCGAGGTGCTGCTCGTTCTCTCCGTGGCCGGTCTGTCGGCCTACCACTTCAGCCCATGGATCGCCCTCGCGGTCGTCGTCCTGATGTTCACGGTCGTCGCCTCGTACCGGCAGAACGTCCACGCGTACCCGAGCGGCGGCGGCGACTACGAGGTCGCCAACACCAACCTCGGGCCGAAGGCCGGACTGACCGTCGCGAGCGCCCTGCTCGTCGACTACGTCCTGACCGTCGCCGTGTCGATCTCCTCCGGCATCGAGAACCTCGGCTCGGCGATCCCCTTCGTCGTCGAGCACAAGGTGGCCTGCGCGGTCGGCGTGATCGTGCTGCTGACCGTGATGAACCTGCGCGGCGTGAAGGAGTCCGGCTCGCTCTTCGCGATCCCGACGTACGTCTTCGTCGCCGGTGTGTTCATCATGATCGCCTGGGGCGCGTACAAGGGGATCGTCCTCGACGAGACCATGAAGGCTCCCACCGCCGACTACGAGATCAAGCCCGAGCACCAGGGCCTCGCCGGCTTCGCGCTCGTCTTCCTGCTGCTGCGCGCGTTCTCCTCGGGCTGTGCCGCGCTCACCGGTGTCGAGGCCATCTCCAACGGTGTCCCCGCCTTCCGCAAGCCGAAGTCCAAGAACGCCGCCACCACGCTCGCCCTGATGGGCGGCCTGGCCGTCACCATGTTCTGCGGCATCATCTTCCTCGCCATGGCCACCGACGTCCGGATGGCCGAGAAGCCCGCCGAGGACCTCCTCGTCAACGGCGTCCCGGTCGGCCCGAGCTACGTCCAGGACCCGGTGATCTCGCAGGTCGCGGCCGCCGTCTTCGGCGACGGAACGTTCTTCTTCGTCCTGCTCGCCGCCGCCACCGCGCTCGTCCTCTTCCTCGCCGCCAACACCGCGTACAACGGCTTCCCGCTCCTCGGCTCGATCCTCGCCCAGGACCGGTACCTGCCCCGCCAGCTGCACACCCGCGGCGACCGCCTCACCTTCTCCAACGGCATCGTGCTCCTGGCGGGCGCCGCAGCCCTCCTCGTCTGGGTCTACGGAGCCGACTCGACCCGGCTGATCCAGCTGTACATCGTCGGTGTCTTCGTCTCCTTCACCCTCAGCCAGATCGGCATGGTCCGGCACTGGAACCGGCACCTGAAGACCGAGCGGGACCCGGCCAAGCGCCGCCACATGATCCGCTCCCGCGCGATCAACGCCTTCGGCGCCTTCTTCACCGGCCTGGTCCTCGTCGTCGTCCTCGCCACCAAGTTCACCCACGGCGCCTGGGTCGCCCTGCTCGGCATGGTGATCTTCTACGGGACGATGACCGCGATCCGCAGGCACTACGACTCCGTCGCCGCCGAGATCGCCGCCGCCGAGGAACGCCCCGACGAGTACGTGCGCCCCTCCCGGGTCCGCTCCATCGTCCTCGTCTCCAAGCTCCACAAGCCGACCCTGCGCGCCCTGGCCTACGCCAAGCTCATGCACGCCCACGAGCTGGAGGCGCTGACCGTCAACGTCGACCCGGTCGAGACGAAGGCGCTCAGGGAGGAGTGGGAGCGGCGCGGCATCAACGTCCCGCTCAAGATCCTCGACTCGCCGTACCGCGAGATCACCCGACCGGTGATCGAGTACGTCAAGAACATCCGCCGGGAGAGCCCGCGCGACGCCGTCTCCGTCTACATCCCGGAGTACGTCGTCGGTCACTGGTACGAGCACCTGCTCCACAACCAGTCCGCACTGCGCCTCAAGGGCAGGCTGCTCTTCACCCCCGGCGTCATGGTGACCTCCGTCCCGTACCAGCTCCAGTCCTCCGAGGCCGCGAAGAAGCGGGCCCGCAAGCGCCAGGACTGGAACGCGCCGGGCTCCGTCCGCCGCGGCCCGGTGGAGAAGCGCCAGAAGGAACCGACCTCAAAGAGCAACTAGACTGGTGGGCTGCCGTCCGAACGGCAGCCCACGGTCACTTCCCCCGTTCCTCCCCCTTGGAGTCTCCCCGCCATGCAGAACACCCCTGTTTCGTCGTTGGTCGGGGAAGAGTACGAGGTCGAGGTCGGTCCGGTCGCCCACGGCGGCCACTGCATCGCGCGGACCGAAGCGGGCCGCGTCCTCTTCGTCCGCCACGCGCTGCCCGGCGAGAAGGTCGTCGCCCGCGTCACCGAGGGTGAGGAGACCTCCCGCTTCCTGCGGGCGGACGCGATCACGATCCTCGACCCGTCCAAGGACCGGGTCGAGGCTCCCTGCCCCTTCGCGGGCCCGGGCAAGTGCGGCGGCTGCGACTGGCAGCACGCCAAGCCCGGCGCCCAGCGCCGCCTCAAGGGCGAGGTCATCGCCGAGCAGCTCCTGCGGCTCGCCGGACTGACCCCCGAGGAGGCCGGCTGGGACGGCACGGTCATGCCCGCCGAGGGCGACAAGCTCCCGCCGGGCGAGGTCCCGAAGTGGCGCACCCGCGTCCAGTACACGATCGACGCGGACGGCCACGCGGGCCTGCGCAAGCACCGCTCGCACGAGGTCGAGGTCATCGACCACTGCATGATCGCCGCCGAGGGCGTCTCGGAACTGGGCATCGAGAAGCGCGACTGGGAGAACATGGCCTCGGTCGAGGCCATCGCCGCCTCCGGCTCGCACGACCGCCAGGTCGTCCTGACCCCGAAGCCCGGCGGCCGCCTCCCGCTGGTGGAACTGGACAAGCCGGTCTCCGTCCTCCGCGTCGACGAGAAGGACGGCGGAGTCCACCGCGTCCACGGCCGCGCCTTCGTCCGCGAGCGCGCCGACGAGCGCACCTACCGCGTCGGCAACGGCGGCTTCTGGCAGGTCCACCCGAAGGCCGCGCAGACCCTGATGCTCGCCGTCATGCAGGGCCTGACCCCCCGCAAGGGCGAGACGGCCCTCGACCTCTACTGCGGCGTCGGCCTCTTCGCGGGCGCCCTCGCCGACCGCGTCGGCGACCAGGGCGCGGTCCTCGGCATCGAGTCCGGCAAGCGCGCGGTGGAGGACGCCCGCCACAACCTCGCCGACTTCCCCCGCGTGCGCATCGAACAGGGCAAGGTCGAATCGGTCCTCCCGCGCACGGGCATCACGGAGGTCGACCTCATCGTCCTGGACCCCCCGCGCGCCGGCGCCGGCAAGCAGACGGTCCACCACCTCGCGGGCCTTGGCGCCCGCCGCATCGCCTACGTCGCCTGCGACCCGGCGGCCCTGGCCCGAGACATCGCCTACTTCGCGGACCGCGGCTACAAGGTCCGCACACTGCGCGCCTTCGACCTGTTCCCGATGACGCACCACGTGGAGTGCGTGGCGATCCTGGAGCCGGTAAAGAAGGACGGCTGACCTGGGGTTTCCTGGTCTTCGTGAGCTGCTCGACCTGTTTCCGGGCCAGCAACGCGTGAAGGCGCGTCGGTGCTGCTGAAGCAGCCTGACCTGCAGCTTCAGTACGGGACGTCGCGGTCCTAGCTAGCGGCATCAGGGCTCTCCTCGGGCTGCTGACGCTCAATTGACGCACGTTCTGAAGCCCCATCACGTTGGCCCGGCCGCGTCCACGGACGCGACCGGGCCAACGGCTTGGTCGCCGACCCGCAAGCCGTTGGCCCTATGACATCGCGAATGCCAAGCCTGACTTTTGGCCAATGACACTCACTCGTTGCCCTGTGGCGCCCCAGTAGCGGTTCCTCAGCGTCACTGCCCGCGACAGGGTCGACGGAGCCCGTCGGGAACAGCGGTGGGCAGCTGGCGGCGGTCGCCCGGGAGTTTCCGGCCCGCGCATTCGGCGCCCCGAGAATGAGCTGACAGTTGCCAGCTCGAGATCTAGGGTCCATGACCCGTACTGCATGATCCAGCCATGATCGACGCAGTTCTCGCCGACAGCCGAGGTGTCGTTCTTCGGCAGGTCGGGCCTTACTAGGATTACTCCAACCGATCGCGGCCCGACGGGCTTCCTGAACAGGACATGCCCCCACCCGCACGAGTCACTCGTGCCCTGGGGGAACCACCTCGTGTCCATGCTCCTGCTGAAACTGTCGGCGGAGGACCTGCTCACTCTGAATTCGCGTCGCAGAATGGTTCCGCACCTTGCTGCCCGATGGCGACACTTCAGGGGCGCGGACGCCTCATTGTCGGAACGTTCCGCGTGGGCGGAAAGCCTGGTGAGCCTGGCGAACGACCTGGTCGCGGCGGAGCGCGGCAACGTGGAGATGATCGTCGAATGTGCCGCCACGCTCGACGAGGTGAACCGTTCCGAGAACCCACGCCTTATCGACGTCGTTCTGGTGGGCCGACACCCGGAACGCAACGTGCCGTCGGTCCAGTTGGTCGAGCTGAAGCGCTGGTCGACGGTGACCAGGGTGGAGCAGGCCACGGCAGACCTGCTCTACGTGCCGGCCATGGACGAGGTGAAGCAGCACCCAGCACTGCAATTGCGCTCGTATTACGAGGCGTTCACGAGTGACAGGGGCCCCTTCCGGCGCTCGGACTTCGAATGCGGAGGTTTCGCCTACCTGCACAACGCCGCGGATGATTCGGTTCGGCCCTTGATCGACGTGGATGCGCCGGCAGGTGCCTACGCCCGCGTGTACACGAGCGACCGGCGCGCACAATTGCTGTCCGACCTCCAGCGGCACTTCGCCGTTGAAGGCGCGGCCTCAGAGGCCGAGAGGATGCTGCAGAACATGGGGTTGCGCAACACCCCGCTGCTCGACGCGATGATCTGGTCCCGCGGGGCCGACACCGTCTTCACCCTCCGTGGGCGCCAGAAGGCAGTGGCCGACCAGGTCCTGGAATCGGCCGCCAAGGTCCTACCGGATCCCGAGCGTCCCACCTTGGTCCCGGACGAGCAACGGGTGATCTTCCTGGTGACCGGTGGCGCCGGAACGGGAAAGAGCGCGATCGGACTGCAGATCAAAGCGGAGCTGGAGGCACAAGGCCGCACGGTCAACTACGCCAGCGGCAGTAGGGCGTTCAACGGCGCGCTTCAAGAGCACGTCGGATACGGAGACCGGGAGTTCAGGGAGTCGTTCACGTACTTCAGCAATTTCGTCAGACCACCGGAGCCACCCCTGGACGTGTTGATCTGCGATGAGGCACACCGACTTCGCGACCGCTCGACGAATCGATTCTGGAAGCCCGAGGACTGGGGCACGGGGCCGCAGGTGGACGAGCTCCTCGCCGCGTCGCGACTGACGGTCTTCTTCATGGATGAAGGGCAGTCGGTGAGGCCGAACGAGGTCGGTACCGTACAGCTGATCAAGGAGGCTGCTGCCCGACACGATGCCCGCCTTGTTGAGGTCGGGCTTCGCGAGCAGTTCCGCTGTGGCGGCAGCGACGCCTACCCCCGTTGGGTGCGCGCCGTGCTCGGTGTGACGGACGAGGAGACCGAGTGCTGGCGCCCGGACGGCCTGATGCACGTCGAAGTGGCGGACACCCCTGAGGAACTCGAACGGATCATCCGTGCCGAAGCGCTGGCCGGTGCGTCTGCGCGCATGGTCGCCGGCTATTGCTGGCCTTGGACCAAGCCACTCGGCAAGGAGAGGCGGCTGGAGGCTGATGTGCGCATCGGCGACTGGCACCGGCCGTGGAACGCGGACAGCGACACCTTCTGCGCTGACGACGTGCCCCCGTCCAAGATATGGTCCGTGCACGAGAACGGCCTCGGCCAGATCGGTTGTGTCTATACAGCGCAGGGCCTCGAATGGGACTGGTGCGGCGTCATCATGGGCGAGGACATGGTGCGCCGAGACGGCCAATGGGTGTTCCGTCGGGGCAAGGAGCGCAAGGACGAGGAGTCCGACGCCAAGCGAGTGGCTCGCCCCGGCTCGTTCGACCCGAAGGTGAAGGCGGGCAGTGTCGACGACGAGGAATTCGCCCGACTCGTCCGCCACGCTTATCACGTGCTGATGACCCGGGCCAGCCGGGCAACAGTGCTCTATTCCACAGACGAGGAGACCCGGACCTACCTCAAGGAACTCGTCGGGCCGGTCGAGATCCACGCATTGCGTCCTACATGGGAGAATCTGCCTGCGGAGGCGCGCAAGCCGCACCTGCCCCGGCCCAGCAGGGGAAGACGTGGCAAGAGGAATCGGAAGGCGCGCAAATCGCAGGGGCCCGATCTGACGCTGTTCTGAACGTGCTTTCGCGTTCGGTGTGAGTGGCGGGCTCACCGGGCCCGCCACCCGCCCGCTCTAGAAGAGCAGACCCGCAATCGACAGCAAGGCCGTCACCACAAGATTGGTGACGACTCCGACGGCGATCTCGATCAGGATCTCGCGGATCCGTTCACGACGCGCAGGCTTGTACTCGACCGAGGTCATGGCCGCTCCAATGCAGTGAGATCGGAATGGCAGGGGGACGCCCTGCGGGCATCCACGCTCGCGTCGTGTGTCGCCACACGACGGGCACAACCATTCGTCGTTCACGGGTCATTGGGGCAGGCGTACCGACCCTTGCCTCGTACCCTCCGGGAAGGTGCGCAGCGCGATCATGCTATCTCGCGGCCTGGCCCGCGCGTCGTGGTTTTCGCAGTGCTCCAGTGGCCGAGAGCGCCCTGATTTCCGCGGCGCCTCGAAGGCGGTTGGTGCTCAAGGCGTCGGAGGGATCAGCGTGCGGAGCTTCTCGCGGGTCTCGGGGTCCGTCGAATAGACGACCGTCCCGATCATGCCCCGGGTGAGAAGCACCTTGTACGTATTGCGCACGAGGCGATCCACGTCGTCGTCCGATGTCGCCTTCGTGAACGAGGGATCCTTCGACGCTGTGCGGTCCACCACCCAGCGGTCGGTCCGCCAGACGAGGTCCGGGCCCATGATGACACCCGACCAGTCGTACTCGAAGCCTTGCGCGGTGTACACACATCCGACCTGCCCGAACCCCTCGGGGGCGGTGGCCCACAGTGGCGCCGGCGGTGCGCCGAGCAGGGCTCGGTCACCGTAGAGGTTCCATGGCCTCGCCCAGTCACCGATGACCACGTCGGTGGGCAATGCGTTCATACTGGAAGTGATCTTCGTCGTCCACTTCCAGCAGTAGCCCGCGGACATGCGGGCGCCGTAGCCCTGCGCCCGTTGAGCGGCCAGGAAGTCTTCGAGCTCCTGCGGGGTGTCGACGGTCATCAAACGGACTTTGTCGTCGGGCTCCCACACGGTGGGAGCCCGACCTTCGAGCCCCAGAAGGTCAACGACCCACCGCAGGTATGCGTCGCTGCCACCGCATCGGAACTGACTGTCCAGTTCCACCACGGTGCATGCGAGCCCCAATGCGGCGGCTGCTTCCCGAATCTGCTCCTCCGTCCCCATCTCGCCCGGTCGGACCACTTGGTGCTGGTCCAGCAGGAAGACCGGAACCCGAGCCGCTGCCATCAGCTCCGCCACCTGCGGTCGGCCCGTGCGGAGCGTCGCCTTCGTGTAGCGGTTGGCGGAGGTCTTGCGCAAGCGGTGGGCCTCGTCGCAGACAAGGACGTCGAGATCGTTGGGCTCAGCCTCCATGAAGCTGTTGAAATAGCGGAAGAGCCGCTGCACTTCGGGCTTGCGGGTGCCGGCGATCTTGCGCATCGTCTTGGTGAACGACTGCGAGCCGGTGGCGTGCAGGGCGGGCACCCCGCGCCGGTAGAGGTCTCCGAGGAGAGACAAGGCGATCACACTCTTGCCGGAGCCCGGCCCCCCGGTCACCACAACGACCTGTTTGTGATCCGCTTGTCGCGCCCGCCGCACCGCGGCCATGACCGTCTCGTAGGCGAGCCGCTGTTCATCGAGCAGGACGAACTGTTCCCGGTCGCGCACCTCTGCGGCAGCAACGGCCATCAGCTGCCTCGACGGCCGGACCTTGGCCTGCAGCAAGGCATCGGCCGCATCCGCACCGGGCTTCGCGGCCAGACGCGAACGCAGGTAGCTCAGGAAGGCGCCACGCTGATCACCCGTGAACATCCGGCCGCGATCGTCTTCTGCGACATGGCGCAGGCCCGCCACTTTGGACTCCGCCGCGTTGTGCAGGTATGCCACGCCGACGACCGACTCCGGATTGTTCTCCAGAGCCCCATTGAACGAGACCAGGTAGTCGCAGTAGCCGCGCACCTGCTCGATCGGGTTGAGGATCGGATGGTCGTAGGCGTCGATATGGCAGAGCAGCGGATCCTCCGGCTCGGGGTGGGCTTCGCTCCACTGCTTCAGTTCGACCACCACGTACGACGCCTCACCGGTGGCCGGATGCACGCCGGCCAGTATCACGTCAGCGCGCTTGCTGGTCAGCGGCAGCCCGTACTCCAGCAGCATCTCCACTTCGCCGAGCCCGGCTTCCACGAGCACGTTGGTGAGTGCCGGGATGCTGCGCTCCCAAGCCCGGACCTCCGCCGGCTGGGGCCGGTGACGGTGCTGGTGCAGGAAGTTCTCCGTCAGGAGCCGCGCCAATCGGCCCTCGACGTGGGTGCGGGTGGCCAGTGACGCCGCAGACTCACGGAACAGCAAGAGAATGCCCCCAGGCAGCACGAAGTCGCTCGTGCGGGTGGGGGCATGTCCTGGTTCCACGAATGCGGAGCGGAAGCCTGTCGGGCCGCTGAGTCTGTCGCGGCCATTCTAGAACAGGCAGCGGATCAAGAGCCTGGCCTCACGTTTCAACGGGTGGACGCGGTGTGGAACCGTACGGTGTCGTGCAAGGCCGCTCGCGCGCCGTCGAAGTCGGCCAGTCGCGCGGCAACGGTGGCCACCGCGAGACGCTGGGGGAGCGCTGCTGAGAACTTCAGGCCGTGTACGGCTCGGTGATCGACATCAGGCAACACCAGCGCGTTTCCGCCGTCGGCATCCGCACGCGCCACTCGCCACATGTCGGCTGTCAGGTCTTCCCTCAGCCGCACGTAGCAGTCCGTCGGTCGTTGAACGGGATCACTGATCGACGGAAGGGTGGCGGCCAGTGTCGCGTTCGCTCGGTAGCCGGCCCACGTCCACCAACGCACATCCGTTCCCAGGCGGGTGATCAGGGAGCCGTCAGCATCCGTGATCTGTGGAGCATCTTCCTCACGCCACTCGGTCAGGCACGCCTCGGCCCGACGGGTCAGAGAAACCAGGGGGTCTGCTCCGAGAAGTACGTCGCGCATCGAGCGGGTCAAGGCGTACGAGAGACCGGCGAGGGAACCGCCCGTCCATTTGGCGACGCCACCACCGTCGGCCGGCTCGACGAAGGCCCGCTTGCGCCCCCAGTCGATGAAGGTCACTTGCCAGCTGCGTCCGCCGAGCAGCAACCGGCGCGGGCCCGGCCGCTCTTCCGTCAGCACGGAAGGGTCCGTCTGCCCGATCTCGGTACGACCGGACAGAACCGTGAACTGCGGGGGAGCGGTGAAGGAAGCGGTCAATTCGATGAAGTGACGCCGGCCGAAGCGTCGCTCCGCCTCGGGGCCGATGAAGAGCATGCTGGCGTCCTCGTCGAGGAACCCCTCGTTCACCAGGTGTCGCAGGATGGGAGCCGCTGACCGGTCGAACGGGGCCAGCCCGTTCCACATTCCTTGCCATGTCTGGTCACCGATGCGGTGCTGCTGGAGCGTGGCAGCGAGCAGCTGCTGCGCCACGAGGTGGCGAGGTTCTGGAGGCGGTGTTACCGGTTCGACCCAGCCGCGGCCCCAGAGCAGCAGGAGAGCGGCGGCTTGCAGCAGGGTGTCCTTGCCGGTGGCGAGGAACAGACAGTTGCGAGTGGTCCCCGAGCGCCTGCCGGTACGGCCGATGCGCTGGAGGAACGATGCCACGGTGCGGGGCGAGTCGATCTGGATGACGCGGTCCAGGTCGCCCACGTCGATGCCCAGTTCCAGTGTGGAGGTGGAGACGATGACACAGTCTCGTGCCTCTGCGAAGGCCTGTTCCGACCTGGCTCTTTCGTCGGCCGAGAGCGAGGCGTGCGAGAGGAACACCGTCACTTCGCGCGCCCGCAGGGCGGCTCCCAGCTCCTCCACCTGTCGTCTGGACTCGCAGAACACCAGCCGCTTCTCTCCGCGGTGCAAGGCGGCGATCAGCTTGGACGCGTTGTCGAGCGACCCTACGTAGTCCAGCTCCACGTCGCCTGGAGGCCGGAGGTTCCCGGTCGTGGGGGCGGCGGTCGGGGCGGCATCCGGGGTGAGGGTGAGGTCGGGGGCTACGACCCGCCCCGGGCGGTTGCCTGCACCGGAACCTTGGAGCCAGGTGAGGAGCTGTTGAGGGTTCCCGACGGTTGCAGACAGACCGACCCGCTGGATGGGGCGTCCCGTGACCTGCTCCAGACGTTCCAGAACCGCGAGCAGATGCCAGCCTCGGTCGTCGCCCGCGAACGCGTGCACCTCGTCCACCACGACTGCCCGGACCCCGCCCAGGAGGTGCGCGTGGTCGGTCTTGACTCCGATGAGCATGGCCTCAAGGGACTCAGGAGTGGTGAGGAGGATGTCGGGTGTGTCCGTACGGATGCGCCTGCGCTGAGACTCCTTCGTGTCTCCGTGCCACAGCTCGGCTCGGCGGCCGAGCCACTGAGCGTAGGAGTCGACGCGGACGACCAGGTTGTTGAGGAGTGCTTTGAGCGGGCACAGGTAGAGAACGGACGTTCCGGACCAGCGCTCGTGGGACATGGCCGACAGGATGGGCAGGCATGCTGCCTCGGTTTTGCCGCCCGCAGTGGGCGCGAGCAGTACGGCGTCCTCGCCGTCCATGAGTGGGTCGATCGAGGCGCGTTGCAGAGGCCGGAGGTCGGGCCAGCCGAGCGTGTTCACGACATGGTGGAGGATGACGGGGTCGAGTCGGTCGACGGGGTCCGTGCCTACTCGACGGGCGCCGGCATGGGCGGACCCTCCACCCGCTTCGTCTCCACTCATCACACGTCCAGGTCGATGTCGTCGGCCGAGCCGGATGCCGCGTGATTGCGCTCCACGTCCGTGAGCTCGTTGCTCGTCACAGTCAGTCGGTAGTGCTGACGAGGGTCGAAGTCCTCGAACTGGTCGACACGGTCCAGGACGTCACCGACCAGCTTCTTGAGGAACAGCCGCGGCGCCACACCTGCCTTCCCCCCGAGGGCACCGCCCACCGCGCGGGCGAGGTCGGCAACGTACGCATCGTCGACGAGTGACTTCACGCGTTCTGGCGAAGCGGCACCTTCCGCGTAGAGGTCGCGAATGGTCACTCCGAGGCCGACCAGTGACTCCTGTGTGAAGCCCGGCAGCCGCACTTGCACCGCACGTGGGTTGTCGAAGCGCGGGTCGGTGGTGAAATCGGTGGCGAGGCGCTGGGCGAGAGGAGCAAGCCGCTGAACTCCCTGCTGGCCGTCGTAGAACGCCGGTGTTCCGGTGATCAGGAGATAGAGCCCGGGGAACCGGCCGGAGTGCACCTCGTCGATGAGCTGTCGAAGGGCGTTCAACGCCTTGTCCCGCGCATCCGAACGGACGCGCTGCAGCGTCTCGACCTCGTCGAGGACGACGAACAGGCCGTTGTGCCCGGAGTCGCGCAGTACGGTCAGGAGGCCTTGCAGAAAGCCGAAGGCCCCGAAGTGATCGAGGTCCCCGCGGACTCCGGCGGAGCGTCGGGCTGCCGCTGCCACGTGTGGCTGGCCGCCGAGCCACGCCAGGACGGCCGCTGCCGTCGCCTCGTCGCCCCCGGCGAGGGCTGACTTGTAGCCGCGCAGTGCCGTGGCGAACGACGGCGCGTGCCGGGACACCTCGGTCAATCGTGCCGTCAGTAGCTTCTCCACCGCCTGCGGGAGATCTTCCTCCTCCGCGCCGTCCGCGAGGGCATCCTCTTCCAGGGTGTAGAACCATGCGTCCACGACCGGCCGGAGCGCGCTCGGGGGGAAGCTCGCGGTGGTCAGCCGCTCGGTGAGGCGCCGGTAGACGGTCTCCAGCTTGTGGAGGGGGGTCTCCGTCTCGGAGATCTGAATCTCCGCCAACGCGAAGCCCCTCCGCTTTGCCCGTTCACCCAGCCACCGGGTGAAGAAGGTCTTGCCCGACCCGTACTCACCTCGGACGGCCTTGAACACCGACGAACCGGAGGCGACCGTGTCGAGCTCGGCATCGAGTGCTGCCTCGAACCGGTCCAGGCCGGTAGCCAGGAGGTCGAGCCCGCTTTCGGGGACGGCGCCGCGACGCAGGGCGTCGATCACCGCACGGCGACGCGCCGCACTGGCCGGGGAGGGACGGGAGGAAGCAGCGGTACTCACGTCACCAGTGTCCCATTCCAGTGGCGCCGGGCGGTTGGCCGAAGTCGACTGTTGGTGCAGCCGACCTCGTTGACCTCTGTGTCGCGTGATTGGTCTAATCGCCGCTCGCGTGAAGAACGCGCAGCACTGCGAGGGTGGGGAACAAGCACGTGGCCGGACTCGACAATGTGAAGCTCAAGGCGCTCCTGGCAGATGTGGCGTCAGGCTCTCTTCAACTGCCCGACTTCCAGCGTGACTGGAAGTGGGACGACGATCGAATTCGCGCCATTGTCGCGACGGTGACGCTCGACTACCCCCTGGGCGTGGTGATGACGCTGGAGACAGGGGGCGACTCACCCTTCCGCGCCCGAGCCCTCACCGGTGCGCAGGTGGCGGAGGGCGTGGCGCCCGGCCTGCTGCTCCTCGACGGACAGCAGCGTCTCACTTCGCTGTTCCAAGCTCTGTTCCAGGACAGTCCCGTCGAGACCACTGATGCGCGGGGCAACCCTGTCAGGCGCTGGTACTACGTGGACATCAAGAACGCCATCGGCTCGCCCGCGGATCGCGACGAGGCCATCGTGTCCGTGCCGGAGGACAAGGTCCAGCGGTCCAACTTCGCCCGGAACGTCGTTCATGACCTGACCACCGCCGAAGGCGAGTGCGCTGCAGGACTCTTCCCCCTCAGCATCGTCTTCGACACCGCGAAGGTGAATGCATGGCGACGAGCGTACGAGAAGATGGACGACGGTCATTTCGACCGGTGGAGCCGGTTCGAGGAGCAGGTTCTCGAACCCGTGCGCTCCTTCCAGGTGCCCATGATCAAACTGGCCGCCTCCACTTCCATGGACGCCGTGTGCGCCGTCTTCGAGCGAGTGAACACAGGGGGTGTTCCCCTCAACGTCTTCGAGCTCCTGACAGCTACCTACGCCGGTGACCGGGCCTACCGCGAGCGGACCGGCGACTACTACCAGCTGCCCCTGGTCTGGCGGGCGATCAAGGAGGATCTGGCCGGCCGTCATCCCGTGTTCGGACGGCTCGAGGCGGGCATCGACGACGGACTGAGCAGCAGCGATTTCCTGCAGGCCGTGGCGCTGGTGCGCACGTGGTCCCGGAAGCAGGACGGGCAGGGCACCGGCGTCTCCTGCAAACGCCGTGACCTCCTCGAGCTCCCCCTGGCGGACTTCGAGTCGCTCGCGCCGCGGCTCGCCAAGGCGTTCGCATGGGCGGGCGCCTTCCTGGAGAAGCAGTGCATCGTGCGCGCTGCCGAGCTGCCCTACCGCACCCAGCTGGTACCGCTCGCCGCTGTCAGGGCCATCCTCGGGGAGGCGACCGACACGCTCGGTGCGGAAGACATGATCACGCAGTGGTACTGGTGCGGCGTGCTCGGTGAGATGTACGGCGGCTCCACCGAGACCCGCTTCACGCGGGACGTCGAACAGCTGGTGGCATGGGTCCGGCGTGAGGGGCCCGCCCCGGAGACCGTCACCGACGCCTACTTCTTCCCGGAGCGGCTGGACACGCTCACCACCCGGAACAGCGCTGCCTACAAGGGAATCTATGCCCTGCTCATCAAACAGGGCGCTGTGGACTGGCACTACACGGAGACGCCGCTGAAGCCCGGCCTGATGGACGAGTACGGCGTAGACGTCCGGCACATCTTCCCCCGAGCCTGGGTGCGTCGGCAGTACGGCGGGGCCAAGACCTTCCCAGCCAACTCCATCGTCAACAAGACACCGCTGTCTCTGCGCGCGGCCCAGGCCCTCACCGGCGCACCCGGTACCTATCTCGACTCACTCGCCGCTGCCTCCGACATGCGCCGTGAGTGGTTCGACGACGTCATCGCGACGCATCTGATCGATCCGTACTTCCTGAGGACGAACGATTACGAGGCGTTCTACACGGCACGGGCCAAGCAGCTCGAGGACATGGTGTACGCAGCCATGGGCAAGCGGACGATCCTGCGCGACATGACCGATGGCAAGGCGGCCAAGTGAGCCAGAAGCCGAGCACCGAAGACCTTCTCGCGCTCAAGGGAACAGAGATCCCCCTCCGGGAACTGCTGGACCTGTTCGATGTGCGGGTGCGCCGGCCGTGGAACGTGCACGACATCGCGCAAGCACTGACCGACGCGGGGCTCGCCACTCTGCCGGACTTCGCCAACTGCGCTCCGGGCGAGCGGGTCCAGATCGTTGCCTTCGCCACTGCCGCGCAGGTCACGCCCGAGCCCGACGACGCGGACGATGCAGAGAGGGATCCGCTTCCGTCGGCCGCGCTGCCGCAGCGGCTCCGGATCGGTGACCTGCCCTCCGCGCGCGGCGGGGTGCGATGCGTGTCCATCACTTCTGAGCTCTCTCAGGCGACGTACCTGATGCGCCAACGCGGGTACGCCCAGATCCCCGTCACGACGGGCATGACGACCCTGCACGGAGTGATCACCTGGCGTTCCCTGGCCCTCATGTACGAGGTGGGTAAGGAGAGCAGCCTGGAGAACGCCATGCAGCAGGAGTCACTGCCGGTGGCCGACGCGCGGCAGGAGTTCTTCGCGTGCCTGCCCATGCTCTCGGAGCACGGCTACCTTCTGGTCCGAGGCGAGGACGGAAGTCTGTCCGGCATCGTGACCCAGTCGCACGTGGTCCACCGCTTTGAGAGCGCCGCCCGCCCCTTCTTCCTGCTCGGCGAGATCGAATCTCTCCTGCGCCGGTGGCTGGGAGCCAAGCTCACCGAAGAAGCGATCAAGGCGGTTCAGACGAACAAGAAGGCCGAGCACCGCTCCGGACGGGTCGAGGATCTGACGTTCGGCGACTACGTCTATCTCCTCAACGGGGAGCAGAAGAAGCAGGCCATGGCACAACAGGCGGACCTCAACTGGGCCGCGCTCCAGTGCGAATCCCTGGACCGCGGCCAGTTCGTCCGTCATCTGCAGCGTGTGAAGGACGTTCGGAACCGCATCGCTCATTTCGATGCGGAGCCTTTGCCTCTCGCGTCGATGCGTGAGCTAACGGCCTTCACGACCCTGCTGCGGGACTACGTCGGCTGACCCACCGCCTCACACCCCGAACTGCAGCTGCAGCAGACTCCTGTCGAGACGGAGAGTCCGTCCGTCTGGCAGGGTCTGCAGGACCTGAACCCCGTCGTAATTGAGGAGCTGCCGCAGCACCGCGGCGAAGCCGTCCGCGCGGGTGGCGGGGTAGTCGACGCGCTGTGCCACAGCCGTCACGGGCAAGGTGCCTCCGGCCTCCAGGAGTGCCCGGATCGCCTTCTCCAGCTTGTCCAGGGGCGGCTTGCGGGCCAGTAGTCCGACCTGGTCCTGGAACGCCTCGGACGCGAGCAGTGCCGTGATCAGCGCATCGTCCGGCGCGACCAGAACGGGTGTGACCAGGGCGTCCTCGTGTTCGGCCGCCGGAACCAGAGCGACGTCGAAGAGGGAGTCGTGCGTCTGGGCCAGTTCGGCCTGCGCCTTCGTCGGCTTGTGCCGGTTCTGCTTCTCCGGACGGGCGGCAGCCGACGCCGAGACCGGAACCGCGTTCTGGCGGGGCGTGTGCCCGTCGAGCAACCACCATGCCGGACGCTGATCACCCAGCTCTCGCCAGCCGCCGGGCGGAGTGGCGCCGAAGGGCAGGAAAGCGAGTACGGGGATGGTGAACTCACGCAGGGCCGCGCCGCCGTGGTAGCCGGCCTTGAGCGAGGTGTAGCGGGAGTCGGCGTCCCAGAGGGCGACGATCGAGCCGCCCGGCTCGGGCCAGACCACGCGGGGGCCCGACAGGGCGACCTCCGTGGCTTCCAGGGGGCCGCCGGGGGAGCGGTGGCGGGCGGAGTCCGGGGCACCGGCATCCACCTTGACCCCGCGCCGGTCCACGACGTGGCCATGGTCGCTGGTGAGGATCACCGCCATGCCCTGAGCCGCGGCGACCCGCAGCAGATCGCGCAGCCGCCCTATCTCGTCGAGGTGCCAGGACCCGTCACCGAGCTTCTGCTCCTTCGCGAGCCGGTCGTCGATGGTGTTCAGTACGACCGCGACGTGCGTGCGCCCGTCAGCGAGGGCCTCCGTGAGTGCCGGACCGAACGTGTCCCCTGAGCCGTCGGCGCGCAGATCGTCCTTGTGGAAGACCGCGGCCGGCTCCCCGCCCCAGAAGGCGTGGGCGGGGAAAAGCTTCTTCTCCTCCGCCTGTGTGCCCTTCAGCAGTCGGCCCGCGAACAGGGACGTCCGGCAGACGGCCGTCAGCGTGGGCAGAGCCGCGGCCATCGCGCGACGGCGGGGTGCACCTTCGTCCAGCGGATCGAACTCGGCCCATGAGGCCCGCAGTTCCTCTCCAAGCTCACTGGCGATCGCGGCGCTCATCCCGTCCAGGACCAGCAGGAGCACGCGGCGGTCGGCCCCGCCCCGTACGACCGGCTTCACCACGCGGTCGAGGAAGGTCTCCACGGTCAGCATCGTGCCGGGTCGGGTACCGGCGGTGGTCCATCCGGCCAAGGCGCGAGCGAAGTCACCGTCGATCTCGTGGCGCTTGCGGCGCACCTGACGGCCGAGCGTGTCGTACGCCGATTTCAGGACGGGGTCCGGGTCGCCGCCCGCCTCGATGTGCTCGAGCGCCCGGTCCACCCACCCGGTTTCGGTGATGTGGCGTTGCAGGGCATCGGCCACCGTGTCCGAGGTGACGGCCGGGTCACCGGCCAGCCACTGGGCCAGCCGCCGACCCATCCGGGCCCGTTCCACCCGGGCCCGTGCCTCCGGCCCGTCGGCCTGCCTGTGCTCGCCCAGGGCGCGTACGGCGTCCGCGACGGTGTGGGGCTCCCCGGCGGCCAGAGCCCGGCCCACTGCTGCGAAACGTGCTTCGAGGCCCGCGGCCAGCAGCGCGCTGGCCTTGGCGGCATCCTCGGCGCCGAACTGGCGGACCAGCGCGGAGGCCCGGTCCAGGACGGTGTCACTGAGTCGGCGGGCCTCGCGCACCGCTTCCGCGTCGCCGCCGGCGCGGGACGCGGAGGTCAGCAGCGCGGCCACGTACTCCTCGGAAGCGATCCCGAACCGGGACACGACGAGGTCGAGCTCCTCACCCCTGGCGAGGGGCTGCTCGCCCAACCACCGTTCGGCTCGCCCGCGAGCCCGGTAGACGGCGGCGTCCGGCTCGCAGTGGACCCACAGCGCGGCGCAGACGAGCCCGAAGGCCACCGCGTCGGGGCCGTGTTCGGCCTCGACCAGCGCGAGGAGTGCCCGTCCGGCGTGACCCGCCTGGTCCTCCTCGCCGAGGAACGCGGACAGCCCCTCCCGCTCCGGACGGCGGAGCTTCAGCAGGAGTTCGGGCCCGCCGGCGGTCAGGGACCAGCCGAACAGCGTCTGCGGGTCCAGGGTGTCGCCGGCCGGGGCCCGGCCCGAGGACTCCGCCTCGCTGTCGTACCGGCCCAGCCGCAACCTGCGCAGGGCCAGGGAGCTGAGGGCGGTGCGCCGGGAGAGCATGCCGCCGGCGACGGGCGGCCAGCCGCCTTTCGGCGGGGTCGCGTCCAACAGTGCCTCAGCGGCCCAGTTGGAATCCTTGAGCCGGGGATCGACCTGCTGGGCGCGGAACGCGTCGCGGACCACGTCCCAGCTGTCGACGGTGTCGACGCGCTTCTTGTGCGCGCGCGCCAGGATGGCGGGATCCAGCTCGTTCTGCTCGCGGTCGGTCAGGACGACGAGTACGGCCGGTCCGGGCAATGTGCCGTCGAGATGGTCCAGCAGCAGCTCGTGCACGGCCAGTGGCGACGGCGCGGCTGCGATGCGAGCCGTCAGCCCGTCCCCCCAGGAAGGCTCGGCCGGACCCTCCCACTGCGGCGCCGAGCGCAACAGCACGGCACGGCGCCGGTCGTTGCCGCTCAGGGACGCGGTGAGGGAGCTCTGGGACGACAGGTACTGGGTGACGGTCGCGAGGTTCAGGCGCACGGCGACGGCGGGGGAGGCGACGCTCATCGGCCGACCACCCGCCACGTGATCTCCACGGTGACGCCGGGCTCGGCAGCGGCCAGCTCGGCCAGCTCCGCCTGGAGCTCGGCCACCGCGTGCGAGGCCGTCGTCGTACGCACCCCGCTCGTGCGGTGCTTCCGGGCAGGGGTGGACGGCTCTGTCTGAGACCCCTCGTAGGGAATCCGCGGATCGCTGGTCTTCGTGTCCAGCGGAACATCGGCCGGGCCCTGGGGGCCGGGACTCGGGGCCACCGGCGGCGGAGAGACCGCACGGTTCCGCTTGAGCAGAGCCAGCACCTCGCGCTGGGTGCGGACGAGGGCTTCCTCCAGCTTGTCCGTCCGCTGCTGGTCGCTGCGGGCGACATTGCGCAGGGAGTCGAGGAGCGCCTCGCCCTCGGGGCCTTCGGCCGAGGCCAGCTCCAGAGTGCTCCAGGAGGTCGCGGCGAGCGCTTCGGCCACCTTCCGGGCCTGCTTGACCGAGGTCCCGTACTGTTCGGCGGTCATCGCGCCGAGGTCGAAACGGGCGAGGGCCTCCACCGTCTTCTTCGCTCCGGCCGCTCCCTGGCCGGCCGTGCCGTTCAGGGCCTTGAGCAGCTCCACGGCCCGCCGGGCGAGTGCGAGGCGCCCGGTCTCGGCCGTCTGGTCGAGGTGCAGGAAACCGGCGTGCTCGTCCAGCCGCTCCGCCAGCTCGGCGGCGGCCTCCTGAACTCCGCGGGCCTGCTCGGTGATCTGCCGGGCGAACTGGTTCACGATGCGTCCGCGCAGCAGGGTGGGCGCCGGCTGCCCGAAGACGGCCGCGAAGCGCTGCCTGGCGGACTCCCAGTCCTCGAGGGAGGGCAGGGGCTGACTGCGCAGGGCGTCGCGGTCCTTGATCTGCGCCGGCTCGGGAGCCGGGTCGAGCGGCATGCCTTCGCGCACCCAGACCCGGTCGTCCATCTCGGCGAAGGCCGCCACGACGAGCCGCCCGAGGAAGTCCGGCAGCCCGCGCGGGGCCGGCTTGTCGGTCCAGTCGGTGAGCGTGATCAGGGTGAGGTCGCCGGTGGCGCCGCTCTCGCGGGCGAGCTGGCGGAAGTGGTCGGCCCAGTACGGGGACAGCTCGAAGTACGCCTCCTTCTGCTGCCCGAGACGCAGCGGCCCCGCGATCCGCTTCATCAGCGCCCGGTCGCCGGCCGGAACCTCGGCGCGGCCGTCGCGCGCCTCTGCCGCTGCACGGACGTGCGTGAAGACCTTCTTGGCGTCGGCGGCCTTGACGACCGTGCCGGTCTGGTCGGGGTCGAAGTCCGGGTGGTCCGGAAACTGCGTCGCCAGCAGCTTGCCCGCGATGTGCCGGATGCCGTCGCGCAGCGACTGGCCGAAGGAGAGGGTGAGCCCTTCGACCTCGCGCAGCGATTCCAGGTGGTCGCCGAAGCCCAGCTCCACGTCCGTGGGCTTCTTCTCGGCGAGTCCGTACGCCTGCTTGAAGGCCGCCTTGACGGTCTTGAGCAGGGACTCGCGCTGGGTCTCCAGGAGCCCCTTGGCCCGGGCACGGTTGTCGGCGTTCAGGTGGCCGGCGTACTGGCTGTCGAAGCGCTGGTCGTCGGCGAGGGCCTTGTCGATGACGACGAGGCGGCAGAAGTCCCCGTACCGCTGGCTGGAGAGGTGGGTGGGCAGCCAGGCGACGGTGCGCGACCGCTCGCCCTGCTGCTTCTCGCGCAGGCGCCGGATGCGGTTGGCGTCCTCGACGGGACCGTACTCGCCGTCGTCGAACGGGAGGTCGACGGCGATGCGCCAGCGGCCGTCCTCGCGGGGCATCAGGTCGTGGTCGGGCAGCTCGTCCTCGTCCGCCATGTTCCCGAAGATGACCTCGACGGAGCGGTTCGTACCGCGCCAGACGAACTGCAGCTCTTCGACCAACTGGCCGTGGCTGACGTCGAGCTCCTCGGCGAGCAGGCGCTTGGCGAGGGCGAGGCGGTTGCCCGGGTTGTTGTTGACGTTGGCGTTCGCGATGACCGAGTCGACGTCGACGCCGGAGAGCTCCAGGCGGACGCCCGGGTTGGTGTCGGTGCCGGTCTCCTTGATCTCCGGGAAGCGGCCGGCCCAGTCGGCGACCTTGTTCTTCAGGATGCCGTACTCGCGGCCGGGGATCGGGGCGACGACCGAGCCGTAGTTGAGTGCGGACAGCCTGCGGATCGTCAGGTCGGCGAGGGCCGGCACGCTCGGCGCGAGGGCTGAGAGCAGGAGGGTGCCGATGATCCGGTTGTCACCGACGAAGGTCTTCACCCGGCCGCGCAGCGCCGCGTCGGTGATGCTCTCGGGGCGGTGGGTGTACTGCTCGATGTCCTCCTCCGACACGTTGTACGTGGCGAGGAGGAACGGGCGCAGCTTGGTCCGGTACAGCTTGTCCGCCGCCTCGAAGACGACCTTGAGGCTGTCGGTGAACGGCTTGTCGCCGCCCGCTGTGATCAGCGGATACAGGTCGCCGACCGGGATGAGGTCGCCCAGGCGCAGCTCGTGGCGGTGGTCGGCGAGGAGCTGGCCCATCAGCTTCATGCCGGTGCGGTTGCGCTGGAGCGCGGAGGAGACGTGGACGAGGGTGTCCATGAAGGCGGGGGAGAAGGGGTAGGTGAGCCGGAAGCTCTCCTCGTCGGCGCCGACGCCGTCGGCCCCGCGGTCGGAACCGAGAAGGGTGTCCCACACCTCCTGGCGGACCTTACGGGTCTTCTCGAACTCGGCCGTGATGAGCGCGGCGGCCTCGGTGTCCTTGGGCTGGAGGAGGCGGGCGTGTGCGACCTGGGGGAGGTTGCGGTCCTCCAGGGTGATCTTGTCGAACCGGCCGGAAGCCTGGTTGAGGGTGTCCTGGATGGAGGACTCGGCTGCCCCGGACAGCTCCTCGCCGACCAGCTCGCGCAGGTCGCGCTGGCGGGCGATGAAGGACACGATCGGGATGGCCCGGCGGGCGTCGGCGCCCTCCACGAAGTTGGTGATCTTGCCGGCCTCGCGGCCCACGAACTTCTGGTCGTGGATGAGGGTGGCCAACCACAGGATCAGCTCGTCGAGGAAGAGGATCAGGCCGTCGTACCCGAGGGACTTGGCGTGCTCGGCGATGACGGACAGGCCGGCGTCGAGCGAGATGAAGCCGTGCTCGTTCTCGTGCGCGTTCTGGGTGAAGCCGGGCAGCAGGTTCGTGCTCGCGTCCTGGACCAGACGGGCGCGCAGCTCCACGGGGGTGGAGGGGGTGACGAGGTTGAGCGCGTACCCCGACTCGTGGATCTCCTCGGCGGCGAGCGCGGTGTCGAGGAGGGCGGAGGTCCAGGCGAAGGACTCGCCCCACTCGTCGTCCTCGTCCGCCTCCCCGCCGATTGCGCCCAGGCCCTTGATGACGGCCTCGTCTCCCATCCGCTCGCGCATGGCGTGGATGTCGGCGAAGAGGGAGTCGGTGCGGTAGACCCGGGGGGTCGGCGCCTCGGGGTGGAGCTTCTTGACGTGGCTCACGTACGTGCCGAGGACCCGCTGCTCCAGGGCCTTCGCGCCGAGCATGTGATACGGCACGAGCAGGAACTTCTTGCCGTCCGTGGTGAGCCACTCGTGCTTGGTCAGCACGGAGTCGAAGTCGGCGCGGCGGTGGGCGGCCGGGCTGCCGCTGAGCAGGGCGTGCAGCACGGCCATGAAGTGCGACTTACCGGAACCGAAGGAACCGTGGAGGTACGCGGCCTTGGAGGTGTGCCCGTCGAGGGAGGCCTTGATGAGGCCGAGGGCCTCGTCGAAGTTCTCCAGCAGCCGTTCCGTGACGACGTAGTCCTTGAGCGCGAGCTCGGCACCCTCGGGGGTGGTGGCCTCGGAGAGCTGAAGGACGAAGTCGGACGTGGAGATCGACTCCTTGATGTTGATCACATCGCGGAGGAGGGGCGGCTGCTGGGCCATTGCGCGTCTCGCTCACCTTCTGACGGCCGTCGCCGTCGCTGTCCGTGCCGGTACCGGGACAAGTTCCTCGGCACATTGTCCGACATCATCGCTGGTTACGGGGCTGATGGCCGGAAATCTCCCGTGGATCAGGATGGCATCGGGCACTGACAACGACGGGCTGAGGGGGCGGGAGGCCGGCTCACCCGCTCGGACGGGGCTTGCGGCTTCGGGCGTTCACCTCCGCGAGGCGGGCACGGAGGGCTTCGGATGGGCTGAGGGGCTCGGTGTCTTCCGGGTCCGCGTCCCATTCCCGGCCGCCGGCGAGGGGGCGGAGCCGGAGGTACGGGCCGAGGCGGTCGGTGACGATGCCGAGGCGGTTGTGGTGGGTGTCGCGGACGATCTCACCGAGGGCGGGGCGGCCGTGGTGAGGTTCGGCCGTCACCGGGACGCGCCCCTCGTGATCACTTCCGCGAGGGCGTGGGCCACTGGCGCGGAGCAGAGTCCGAGGTGGACGAGGGCGTAGCGGGACTCGTCGGCCCAGGGGGTACGGACGTCCATGGCGGGCAACTGGATGCCGGCCCGGGTGAGAGCGGCGGCGAGGGCGTCGCGGGCGTCCATGGCTTCCTTGATCTTGCGCTGGTTGGGGGTGGTGGGGCGGGAGGTGGGCATGGCGGACTCCTTCGGCTGGCCGTGCTCTGGTTTCCCGGACCGGAGGGTGTGGGGTGGATTACGGTGCGTAGCCCGGGCACTACGAGCATGGATCCCGCAGGAGGCTGGCGACACTGTGGACGGGGTCTGGTTCCTCGGCCCACAGCGGTAGTTCCACACCTTCCACGGAGATCAGGGGAGGAGCCGCGATGCCGCCACGTCGGGTGGTGACGGGCCGAAGCCAGGAGCCGCGGCAGAGGTTCGCGGAGGAGCTGCGGCACCTGAGGGCGCGGAGTGGCGCGAGCCTGCGGCAGCTGGGGGACCGGCTGGGGTGGGACTGGTCGCTCTTCGGGAAGATGGAGAAGGGCGAGACCTTGGGCGGGCCCGAGGTGGTGCAGGCGCTGGACCAGCACTACGGGACGTCGGGGATGCTGCTCGTGTTGTGGGAGTTGGCGCGCGGGGACAAGACGCAGTTCAAGGAGCGGTATCGGCGGTACATGACGCTGGAGGCCGAGGCGGTGAGCCTGTGGCACTTCGCGGTGAGTGTGTTGCCGGGGTTGCTTCAGACTCCCGGATACGCGCGCGAAGTGCTGGCTGCTGGTGGGCTGCGCGGGGACGAGCTGGAGCAGCAGGTCGAAGCACGGATGGGACGTCGGGACTTGCTGGAGGGGGAGGAGGCGCCGCCGTTTCGGACGATCCTGTCGGAGGCGGTGCTGAGGACGGTGCTGCGGGATAGGCAGGCATGGAGTGAGCAGTTGGAGTGGTTGGCCGAGGTGGCCGAGCGACCGAACGTGATTCTGCACGTCCTGCCATTCAGTGCCGGTCCGTGTGGCTTGGACAGTACTGCCGTGATGTTCCTGCGGCTGGGTGACGGGCGTACCGTGGCCTATACGGAGAACGCCTACCGAGGTGAACTCATCGAGGAGAACGGGCCGGTTGAGCGGCTGCAACGTGCCTACGATGCGGTGCGTGACCTGGCACTCTCCCTGGCCGAGTCACGGAAGTTCATCCTGCGCATGTTGGAGGAAGTACCGTGCGACCCATCGACCTGAGCGCCGCGACCTGGCGCAAGAGTTCTCACAGCAATTCGGACGGCGGAGAATGCGTCGAGGTCTCCAACGACTTTGCTGCGGTCGTCCCCGTGCGGGACAGCAAGGACCCGCACGGACCGGTGCTCGTGTTCCCGGAGGGTGGCTGGTCGGCCTTCGTCACCGCTGTCAAGGACCACCAACTGCCCCGCTGAGGAACGACCGCAACCCGACGGCCTCCAAGAACCTTTGGGTTCTTGGAGGCCGTCGGCGTGGTCAGAGGCTCTACTTCTTGGTGGCGCGTCGTCCTCGGGTGGCGGCGGCCGGGCGCCAGGCGCGCAGGTCGTCGTCGGTCAGGCCGTGCTCGCCCTGCATCATCTGCCGGTCGCCACGGAAGAACGCGGACGGCGAAGCGCCGAAGTTCGCATCGAACTCGTCGTGCCACTGCTCAAGCCAGGGCTGGAGTTCCAGCAGCCCGGCAAGGAACGGGGTCAGCTCCTCGGAGGTCAGCGCCTCGTGGGAGGCGATGTACGCGTCGAGGGCATACGCCTGCTCCCGGTGGTCCCAGCCGGCCCAGCCGTAGAGGTCGGGCGTGGGGGTGTTGGTCTGCCCGTACGAGATGAACCGCTCCTTGGGCACGTCGAGCTTGCCGCGCGCCTTCCAGTAGGAGGGCCGAAGGAAGTCCGCCGAGGTGTACTTCGGCGGTACGGGGATCGCGTCCCGGATCTTCCGCTTGGCCGGCTCGTCGGGGGCGGCGTCCTCCTGCCGCTGGAGATCCCAGACGTGCTCCCAGTCCTTGCGCTTCTTCAGCCCCGAGGGCTTGTAGCGCAGGGCGGGAAGGAACGGCACGTGCTCGTCGGTCATCAGCTCGGCGACGACGGCCGGCAGTTCCTTGCGGGGGGCGTAGATCTTGGCGACGGAGACGAAGTCCTCGTCGCGGGAGAGCACGTCGGTGAGCCGCGAGAGGCTGACGAGGGCGGGCATGTCGTTCTCGTCGAACCAGTGGTCACGGTTCTCGATCCGGTCGAGCAGCCAGGAGCGGAGCGCCTTCTCCTGAAGTGCGTCCCACCCTTCGGTAGCCCACCTTCGCTTGTACTCCGGTCGCTCGATCATCCCGATGGCGCGTGACGACTCGATGGCGTCGATCCGCTGCTGGACGACCGTGCGATAGGCGGCCGGCCAGTGGGCGGGGATCTCAGTGATGGCCGCGGACCCGTGCCGCTTGAACCATTCGTCACTGGCCTCCCCTGAGGCGACGCGCCGGGCCAGCGCGATTTCGAACGCTCGTTCGCCAAGGGAGAGTTCAAGGGGGATTGGGTCAGTGGAGTACTCGGTGAGGCGGAGGTCCTCGGTGTGCAGCTTGTAGAGGAAGTAGACCTGCCAGTCCAACTCCTCCTGGAGGGCAATCATCTGGGCGCGGGTTGAGTGCCAGATGGCCTGGGCTGCGCGGAGAGCGGGAGCGGTGGGGGTGGTCTCGGCCGCGAGGGCGGAGGGGGCACTGGCGGCGAGTTGCTCCGCGAGGGCGTCCAGGGCCGCCGCGAGATGGGTCGGGTAGGCGGACGGGAGAGGGAACTCCTCCAGTTTAGTCCCGGTGAACTCGTAGAAGCTTTCCCAGGCGTAGCGTCCTGTGCCGCGCTCACCGCCTCGGTTTCCTTTGTCATGGCTGACCATCTTGAGCCAGAACCCGGCGGTCGAGCTGTTGAGTAGCCCAAGCAGCCGCAGGTGCTCTTCTTCGCTCGCCGCCTCCCGCAATTTGATCACAGGAGCAGACTGTTTGAACACCTTCCCGCCGCGATTCAATACAAAATGATTGTGTGTGGCCACGAAGGAAAAGGGGATGGACCAGGGGTGTGCTCCAGTATCTCTGGGAAGCTGATGCCAAGACCACCAAGGGCGTCCCGACTTGAAATAGTTGCTACCGTTGAAGGTGGCTCGCTGCCCAAGCTCTGTGCGAAAGAACCAAAGTTCCCGGGCCTCCCTTATATTCTCCGGCAGCGGGCGATCGGAGTGATCAGGGAGGTAAGGGAAGAAAGCCGAATCATCGGTATCTGCACCCCAGTCGCGAACTTGGTCGCCCGCCGCAATCGGAGATGTGAACGCGCCAACTACCTCGCCCCACGAGCGGTTTGGTCGGATCATGACCTCATCGGCATGTGTCATTCCCACGAACCCGACTCGAGCAGTCTGATTTGAGAGTACCCCTGTTGCAGAGGACGCGATGGTCTCATTCATCTCTAGACCTCCGCCTGTGAGAATCCAGGGTTGCTTCCCAAAATAGCGGACGCGCTCGAGGTCATCGACGGACACCCACTGGCTCAGCGACCCTGGCTTGTCGATCTGGTTCAGAATTGCGTTCCACACCAGACCGTCTTCTGCTTTCTCCGGCTCCCCTGGCTCGCCTTGCACGCTGCGAACCGTGCGGATGGTGCTTGTTCGGTCAGCCCCATCGCGCGCTTTACCTACGAGGATGACAGTGGGTGTCCCATGCCCGGGGATGTAAGCGCCTGATGTGTCGATAACTTCGGTCAGTTCAATGCGGTCACGGAAGTGGTTTTCAACGAGCTTCTTTCCGAACTCCCGCTTCATGAACGAGTTCGACGTAATCTGGCCGACTACACCGTATCCGCGTCCCTCGGTGTTGCCTTGTTTGGCCAACTCGAAGAAGCGCTGAGCGAATGGAACGGAAAGGGCGTACAGTCCTGTGCATGCACTGTAGAGTTCCCGATACAGTGCATTGAGCTTCTTGTCTTTCACTGTGATGTAGGGGGGATTGCCCACCACCACGTGGTACCGTCCCGGCTGCAAGATTCCAGGGTGCTCGTGCACGTCCTCCGGGGCGTACGAGAACGACGCCACCGTGTCGTCGGCCTCGCCGTCGAGGGTCAGTTCTAGCTGGCGAGCCTTCATCAGGGAGTCACCCACTGCCAGGTGGATCGGCCACTCATAGTTTGCAGCCTCCCTCATCGTTCGCACGCCACTTGCCGCCATCGCGGCAACTAGCAACCGGAAGCGCGCGATGGCCACCGCAAACGGGTTCAAGTCCACCCCGTGAACCGAATCCAGGGCCGCTCGTACCCGCTCGTGCACATCCGTGCCCGGCTGGCCCTCTCCCCACAGCCGCACCAGCCGCCGGAACGCGCCCAAGACAAAGTGACCCGACCCACATGTCGGGTCGATCATCTTCAGGCCCTCGTAGCCGAACTCCCGGACCGCCGGGTCCATGGTCCGATCGAGGATGAACTCTTCCACGAACTCCGGGGTCTGGAGCAGGGCGTACGTCTTCCGGGCGGCCTCGCTCAGGTCCTGGTACAGGTCGCCCAGGAACCGCGTGTCCCAGCCCTCCGTACCGTCCTCGTTCAGCTTGTCCGTGAAGTCGTGGACCAGCACACCTGCCTCATCGCGCTCACGCCAGAACGCAATCAGTTCCCGCGCTCCGTCGTGCGACAGCGGGATCTGGAACAGCGGGTTGTGCTTGCGGTCGAACAGCAGCCGACCTGCCTGGCCCGCGCCCAGGTCTGCGAACGCGCGCTCCAGCCAGCCGCGGAACGTCGGGTCCGGGTCCTTCGCCACGTACTCCTCGTACCTAGCCAAGGCCAGGTCGCGACGATCCGGGTCCGGGGCCGTCAGGTACGGCTCCGGGATCAGCTCGTTGTCCTCGCAGAAGCGGACGAAAACTGTGCCCAGGACCCAGGCCACCGCGACCTGGGTGATCCGCTCATCCAGCCAGGAGTTCCACGTCGCCGCCGTACGCCCCAGCTTGCGGGCCTGGTCGTACTCGGCGCGCAGGCGGGCGCCCACCTCGGTGACGGCCTTGACCTGCTTGCCTAGGTCCGTCTCGACCGCTTTGACCTGCTGCTTCAGGTCGTTCAACAGGGCCTTGCGGTCGATCACTTGGTGTCTCCCTCGGTTCCGTCCGTCACTGCTGCCTTGCTCGTACTCGCGTCCTTGACCCACGAGTCCGGAAGTTCGATCCACTCACCCAGCCCCGCCTGGTACGCCACTGCGATCTGGCTCAGCTTGGGTTCCCTCGACGGGTCGCCCTGTGGGACCAGCAGCCACAGGCCCCGGCCGCCCTGGCGGGCGGCCTCCGCCAGGCGGTCCAGGACGCCCATCGCGTCGTAGCGGGCGAAGACCGCGGCCTCCGTCAGGAGGACCGGTCCCGAGCCGGTGGCGCGGTCCAGCAGGCTGCGGACCTGTGGCTCCACCGCGCCCCACGCCGTCCGCGCGTACTCCGCGAACTTCACCGCGCCCCGCGAGCCCGCCTCCGCCACGTCCGCCTTCAGCAGCGTCTCCCACGTCGGCTTCGACCCCTCCGGAGCCAGCGCGTGCATCGCCTCCAGGAAGAGGGCCGTCACCGAGACGGCCTGGGCGGAGATGGGGGCCGCGCCCAGCGCCCGTACCGCTTCCTCCGGACGGTGGTGGTGCACGGTCAGGACCCGGTAGCCGTCGCGGCGGGCCGAAGCGGCCAGGCGTTCCTGCGCGCGGACCGCACCCGCCAGCGCGGGGTCGTCCGCGTACCGCGTCACCGCACCCACATCCGTGGCCTGCCGCCACGCACCCGTGGTCAGGTAGCTGGACGCGCTGTCCATCCGCGTGGGCAGGTAGCGCAGGGTCTTGGTGTCCTCGCGCGTGGACAGGGTCAAGTCGAAGCCCGCGTCCCGCAGGGCCTTCGTCAGCGGGCCGGCCGTCGGGAGGTCGTGGGAGAAGCCGCCACGAGAGTCAGGAAGGACCAGCTCAGGGAAACGGGCGCGGACGCGCTCGTGGACGTCCTCGCCCGTCACGCCCGGCTGGCGGGCCTCGGGGACGCCGGGGATGAGCCGGACCAGACCGGCCTGGGTCAGCCGCAGGGCGCGTACGAGCGACAGGTCGCGCCGGTAGATCTCCAGGCGGGGCGTCGCCGCCGCGTTGAGGGAGGCGGCGGCCGCCAGCTCCACCAGGCGGCGTTCGTCCCACTCCACCGAGCCGGGCGGCGGGGTGAGGGAGCCGAGCTCGGTCAGTACCGTGGTCGCCGTCGGCAGGGTTTCGAGCTTGGCCAGGCGGTCGGCCGTCTTCCCCAGGCGGGTCGCGTAGTCGAGCAGGCCCGGCGCCGTCGGGGTGTCCGGGGCATCGTCCTCGCGGACATCGAGGGCGAGCAGGCCCGCGCCCAGGGCCTCCTCGGTGGCCTTGCGGTTGGGCTGGTGCTGGAACTCGGCTTCCTCGGGCTCCAGTTGCTCCACCTCCACCACGGCCCGTACGGCGGCCAGCGCCAGCGCGCGCCGCTGCTCGCGCTCGGACAGCTGCGTACCGCGCCGCACGGCGAGGGCGTCGGCGATCTCGGCGGCGGAGGCGACCCGGCCCAGGTCGGAGAGGAGTTCCATGATCTCGGCGCGCAGGGCCTGCACTGCCGGGTGTTTCTTCCAGCGCTTGCGCTCCTCCTTCAGGAGCTGCGGGATCCGGCCGGCCGACAGGCTGAGCGCGTCCGCGACGTCCTTCTGCTTGGGCCAGACCCCGATGTCGGGGAGCTCGCCCTGCGCGTCGGGAAGACGCAGGAGCAGGCGTACCGTCTCGACCTTGTTGTGGTTCGAGCGGTTGTTGTTGAGCTCCGGTACGAAGATCGTGGCCAGCGTGTCCAGGCTGACCGCGCGCAGCGCGGAGCCGGTGAGGCCCCCGGCGGCGTCCCCACCGGCCAGGGTGCCGAGCAGAGCCGACTCGGTGGCGGACAGCTGGGCCAGTTCCTCCCTGGCCTCCGCCCGGCCCCTCGGAGTGAGCGGCGAGATCGGGGTCTCGCGCAGCCGGTCGCCCCACTCGCGCTGGCGACGCTGGACCTCGCTGCGGGTCTTCGCACCCAGACCGGGTGCGTTGAGGAGCTTGCGGCGGCTGTAGTCGAGGAGCTCCCCGACCGTCGTGACGCCCAGCCCGTACAGGAACGCCTCGGCGGCAGGGGTGAGGCCGGCGGCCGACAGGTGGGTGTCGCGGGTGACCTCCGCCGCGAGCTGCTCGCGCTGCTGCTCCGCGGTGAGCGGCTCGGCGTCCGCGATGGTGGCCTGGCCGGCGTCGAGGGACGGAGTCTCGGAGGGCTCCGGGTGGCGGGAGCGGTGGCTGGACGGGACGGTCTGCGTGGCGTCCAGGAAGATCTTCTTCCAGGCGTCCCGCATCGGCTTGAGCTCGGGGAAGCGCTGGGCGGCGTCCCGGTGCAGGGCCTTCTCGAAGAAGGCGACCAGGCCGTCGCGCACCCCGGGTTCGAAGGCGTCCTTCGCGATGATCGGGTGCGGGTGCTTCTTCGGGTCGGTCATCCGGGGCAGTACCGAGCCGTCGCCCCACTTGGGCAGCTCGCCGGAGGCCATCTGGTGCAGGGTGACCGCGACCGCGTACCGCTCGGCGTGCGAGTCGTAGGCGGTCCGGGTCAGCGTCCCGATGAACGGGTCGAGGTAGCCCTCGGTGCCGGCCTCGTAGTCCTTCGCCGGGTATCCGGCTAGGGAGAAGTCGATGAGGACGAGCTCGCGGGTGCGGTTCGGGCGGATGCGGATGGCGATGTTGTCGGGCTTGATGTCGCGGTGCCAGACGCTCTCGCCCTCCAGGAAGTCGACGGCGCCGAAGAGGTAGTCGCCGTACGCCTCCAGCTGGTCGATCTGGAGGCGTCCGCTCTCGCGCAGCTGGCGGGCGACCGTCTCCTCGCGGCGGCGGGTACGGGGGGTTCCGGACTCCTCGCCCTCGCCGGTCTCCTCCCGCTCGTCGCCCACGTACTCCAGGACGAGCACCGTGCGGTCGGCGATCTTCAAAGGCTCCGGCTCCACGAGCCGGATGACGCGGGAGTCGGCGCGCAGGCGCCCCATGACCGCGGCCTCGTGGGCGAGGATCTCGCCCCGGCTGTCGGAGAGCGCCACCTTGAGGACGGCGAGCGGGCGCGTCTTGCGCGCCACGTGGTCCTGGTCGTACACGAGGTAGGCGCGGCTGGTCGAGCCGGTGCCCAGGCGGCGGCGGACCTGCCAGCGGCCGCCCAGTACGTCGCCGGCGACGGCTTCGAGCGGGTCCTTCTCGGGGGCTTCCGGTACCGGGGGCGCGGCGGGGGTCGTGAGGGAGTCCTCGACGAGTTCCAGCATTTCGAGGAACTCGTCGATGCTGGAGAGGCGCTGGCCGGGCCGGTAGGCGGTGGCCGCCTGGACCAGGTCGTCGATGTCCTCGGAAAGGCCGTCCACCAACGAGCTGGGACGCAGGCCCTCACCGGCTTCGAGGCGCGTGAGCAGCTCCGCCTGGCTCGCGGCCGGTGCCTTGCCCGTCACGAGGAGGTAGGTGAGGACGCCGAGGCCGTAGACGTCGAGGTAGACCGGGTCGGCGTTCAGGGCGGCCAGCTCGGGCGCGAGGTACGGGTCGGAGCCCTCCGCCAGGTGCATCGCGGACAGCGCGGTCGGGGCGAACCGGGTCATCCCTTCCCCGGAGGCGCCCGTGCCGCTGCGCTGGGTGGCGATCTGCCAGTCGGAGATCTGCAGGTGCGGGGAGAGCCAGGCCGCGTCCTCGCCGACGGCCTGACCCTCGCGGCCCCGGTTGCGTGGCAGCACGTGGACGGAGCGGGCGGCCAGCGCCCGGTGGTGGATGCGGCTGGAGTGCGCGGAGCGCATCGTCTCGGCGAGCTGGCGGACGAGCGCCATGCGGCCGAGGATGTCGAGCTTCTCCCCGTACTGGAGGAGGTACTCGTCGAGACGCAGGGTGTGCGGGTGGTAGTCGAAGATCAGGGCGGGGCCGGAGGAGTGCCCGGACGGGTCGTACTGCTTGAGCTGGACGACGCCGGGGTGCCGGAAGCGGCGCAGGACCGCGGCCTCGCGCCGGGCGGCGTTCTCCACGGACTGCCGGATCGAGGTGTCCGAACCGCGTTCGCGCAGGTAGATGCGGACGCGGGCGACCTCGGGCAGCTCAGTGTGCTCGGCGAGGTAGTCGGCCCAGGTCTCGCCGGAGTCGAAGGCCTTCCGCTTCAGCTCGTACGGGCCGACCTTGTACTTGGCATCGCTTGGGCGGACGCCGACCCGCTCCAGGGCGACTTTGATCTCGCGGGAGTCGACGGCGGTGATGCGCCGGCGCTCGTCACGCGGGGGCTGCTGCAGCATCGCGACCAGTTCGGAGACGGTGTAGACGCCGTTCTCGTCATGGGCGGGCAGTCGGATGCGCAGGCCATCGTCCGTGAAGCAGACGGCTTCTGCGACCCAGACGCGCTTGCCGTTCTGGCCGAGCAGTCCGGCGAGCTCCTTGGCCTTCTTGTTGACAAGGTGCAGCGGGTTGCCGTGCAGGACGCGACGACCGTTGGGCGCGGTCTGGACCCAGGTGCCGTTCTCGCTGGTCACGGAGCCGTGCCAGTTCTTCAGCTCGATCATGCAGACGCCGCCGGGGGCGATGACGAGGAGATCGATCTCGCGGACGTGCCCGGTGTTCGCGGTGAAGGTGAAGTTCGACCAGGCCCGCCACGGATCGGAGTCCGGCAGCTTCTCGCGGATGGCTTCCAGGCCGCGGTGCTCGTGCTCGTACTCGGACTCGGTGACCGTGGTCCACCGGCCTTCCCGCATGTGCCGCCCCCGCTTCGTCGCTGCGTACTGAAGAGCTGACCGGCTCGGCCATCCGGCGGTAGACAAAGCTCTCGGGAGATCCTAACGGTGGGCCTAGACATCAGGGGCACCTGCGACGAAGCGGGCAGCGCCCGGGGTTGCGGATGCCGCGAGTGCAGGGCAGGCGCGATCAAGAGCGGTGCGAATCGGTCAAGTACTTAAGTCCCTGCCGATCACGGAGAACGGTCCGGGAGGATTGCAGGCGATGGACATGACTTCTTCCCGGCCGGAGGGCCCTCCAGCCGGCTACGGGCCCTTCGCGCATCTCACCGCCCCGAACGTGCTCCTCTACCGCTCGGTGATGCGCGCCTTCCTCGTGGCCAAGGAGCGGTTCGCCGTACACCTGCGGCCCGAGGACGTGTACGCCGCGCTGCCCGCCGCCGTACGGCCCGGCGAGTTGGAGGGTGTCGTCGGCGCACTGGACAAGCTGGTCGACTGGGGGAACCTGCGGGCCGACCCGGACACCGGGCGGGTCACGGCCGTCGAGGACTTCTACCGCAAGCGGTACATCTACCAGCTCACCCAGGAGGGCGAGGCGGCCGAGGAGGCCCTGTCCGCCTACGACGAGGCGCTCGGGCGGCGGGGTGCGCTCCAGGCCGTCGCACTGCACGACATCGTCACCCAGCTCCGCGCCCTCCTTGTGCTGGCGGCCGAGGAAGCGCCGGATCCGGCCAAGACGCATCTCGCGCTGGACGGGCTCGCCAGTCGGTTCGGGGCGCTGGCCGACAACGCCCGGGCCTTCATGGGGTCCCTGCAGCGGACCATCGACCTCCACGACGTGGGGGAGGAGGTCTTCCTCGCCTACAAGGACCAGCTCATCCAGTACCTGGAGCGGTTCATCCAGGACCTCATCACCCTCGGCGGCCGCATCGCCCGGCTGATCCTGGAGCTGGAGGAGGGTGGCAGCATCGAGGCGCTGCTGTGGGCCGCTGCCGCCCGTGAGGCCGCCGATGCCACCCCGCAGGAGGCCGCATACGCCGAGCAGGCCGCGTACGAGCGGTGGGCCGGCCGGTGGGCCGGGCTGGCGGCCTGGTTCCTCAGCCGGGACGGCCGGGAATCGCAAGCCCGGCTGCTGCGCGGCCGTGCGCTCGGGGCCGTACCCCAGCTGCTGGCCGTCGTACGGTCGCTGAACGAGCGCCGAGCCGGGCGTTCCGATCGCTCCGCCGACTTCCGTACGCTCGCCCGCTGGTTCGCCGAGGCCCCCGACGACGACGCCCGGCACCGGCTTTGGCGCACCGCCTTCGGGCTGTACCCGGCCCGGCACCTCACGGTCGACGCCGAGACGCTGGCCGCCCGCGCCGCCCGGCCCGATCCCGCGTCCACCCCATGGGCCGACGCCGAGCCGCTGCGCATCAGCCCGCAGCTGCGCCGTACCGGCAGCTACGAGCGGCGCGGCAAGCCCCGCAAGGTGGAGGACCGGCAAGAAGCGCGCCGCAGGCTCGCCGAGGTGGCCGTCAAGCAGGCCGCGGAGATCGCGGCCGCGCGGGCCCGGCTCGTCACCGACGGCATCACCCGCCTGTCCGGGCTCGGCGAGCTCGACCCCGTCAGCTTCCGGCTCTTCCTCCAGCTCCTCGGGGACGCCCTGGCCACCTGGCGGCCCGGTATGACGCACACGGTGGCCACCAGCAACGACGGGTCCATGGAGATCCGACTCACCGCCTTGGCCGATGGATCCGCGGCCGAGGTCCGCACGCCGGGCGGCGTCTTCCGCGGCCCTGACCACACCATCGAGATCATCGATCTGGCGGAAGGAGACGACGGACTGTGAGTACTCCGCTCGCCGAAGTGCTGGACGGGCAGCATGCCGCGGAACTGCGCAAGGCCGCCCGCGCTCTGCTGAAGCAGCCCCTGCTGCTCGCCGTCGGCGCGTACGCCGACGAGTTCCGTCTCGTCCGGCGGCACGCCTCCGACCTGCGCGAGTGGTTCGACCGCAACACCGGCTGGTCCCTCCAGGTCGACGCCGAGACCGCCCGGCTGGGCAAGATCCCGGCCCACCTCGCCGATGCCACCCACCCCGCCCGCGAGGCCACGCGCAGCGCCGCCCCCTTCACCCGCCGCCGGTACGTCCTGCTCTGCCTCGCCCTCGCCGCCCTCGAACGCGGCGAGGCGCAGATCGCGCTCGGCCGCCTCGCCGACCAGGTCGTCCTCGACGCCGCTGATCCGCAGCTGGCCGCGACGGGCGTCCAGTTCACCCTGGACCGCCGCGACGAGCGCCTCGACCTCGCCGCCGTCGTACGCCTCCTGCTCAGCCTCGGAGTACTGCGGCGCGTCGCCGGCGACGAAGAGGCGTACGTCAGCGGCGCCGGAGACGTCCTGTACGACGTCGAACGGCGGGTGCTCGCCGGGCTGCTCGCGACCCGCCGCGGCCCGTCCACCATCCGGGCCGCCACCCTGGACGAGCGGCTCGTCGGGCTCATCGCCGAAACGGCCCTCGACAGTGACGAACTCCGGTTCCGGGCGATGCGCCGCTCGCTGACCCGCCGACTGCTGGACGACCCCGTGCTCTACTACGACGAACTGACCGACGCTGAGCTGGGCTACCTCACGCGGCAGCGCGGTTTCCTCACCGCACGCATCACCGAACTGACGGGCCTGGTGGCCGAGGTCAGGGCCGAAGGCATCGCCATGGTCGACCCCGACGACGACCTCACCGACCTCCGCATGCCGGAATCCGGCACCCACGGTCACGTCACCCTGCTGCTCGCCGAGTACCTCACGAGTGCCGAAGGTCCGGTCGTCTTCACGGCAGACCTTGAACGCCGTGTTGCCGCACTGGCCGCCGAACACGGAGGCTTCTGGGCGAAGTCGGCCCGTGAGCCGGGAGCCGAGGGGGAGCTCGTGGAGCAGGCCGTCAGTCGGCTCGCCGCCCTCGGCCTGGTCTCCCGTACTCCTGACGGGGTGGTGCCACGCCCGGCGCTTGCCCGGTACGCGGTCGGCGAGACCGTCGTACTCGAACCCCGCACAGTCGGCACCGCTCAGGTGCCCGCGCAGAGAAAGGCTCATCAGCGTTGACCCCCCGTGCCGTACTCCCGGTCCCCGCGCGCGCCCGCTGGCAGCCCCTGCGGATCGGTCTCGTCGATCTTTTCCACTACGACGTGGAGGAATTCCACTTCCGCGACGGGCGGCTGCTGCTCCGGGGGAACAACGGCACAGGCAAATCCAAGGTGCTCGCCCTGACCCTGCCCTTCCTCCTGGACGGGGACCTCAGCGCGCGCCGGGTGGAGCCCGACGGAGACGCCGGAAAGAGGATGGAGTGGAATCTGCTGCTCGGCGGAGAGCACCCCCACTCCGAACGGCTCGGCTACACCTGGGTGGAGTTCGGCCGCCGCGACGAGGTGAGCGGCGAGGAGCAGTTCCGTACGCTTCTCTGCGGGCTCAAGGCCGTCAGCGGGCGCGGCATCGCCCGGCACTGGTGGGCGGTGACCGCCCAGCGGATCGACCACGCACCGGCCGGGGCGGTGTCGGAGGGGTCGCTCAGCCTCCTCGACGCCACCGGCACGGTGTTGTCCCGGGACCGGCTCATCGAGGCGGTCGCGGGACACGGAATGGTCTACGACCAGGCCAAGACCTATCGCCGGGCCGTCGACGAGGCGCTCTTCGGGCTCGGGGAGCAGCGTTACGGCGCCCTCGTGGACCTGCTCATCCAGCTGCGCCAGCCCCAACTGTCCAAACGCCCCAACGAAGCCGCCCTCTCCCGCGCGCTCACCGAAGCGCTTCCGCCCATGGACCAGGCCGTCATCGCGGACGTGGCCGAGGCATTCCGCTCCCTGGACGAGGAGAAGGAGGAGCTACGGGCCGCCGGCGCGGCCGAGCGCGCGGCCTCCGCGTTCCTCGACCACTACCGGCGCTATGCCCGCATCGCCTCCCGCCGGCGCGCACGCCTCCCGCGCAGCGAGCACTCGAAGTACGAGCACCTGCTGCGCGACCTCGCCGAGGCACAGGCCGAGAAGGCCGCGGCCGAGGAGGAGCGGGCGGCGGCCGACGAGCGGATCGCCGCGCTCACCGAGACACAGGCCCGACTGGAGGCCGTCGACGCGGCCCTGCGTGAGGGCCCGGAGATGCGCAGCGCTCATGAACTGGAGCGGGCCGCCAAGGCGTTGGAACGGTGCGGGCAGGACAGCGCACGCGCACGCGCCGACCGGGAGGAGGCCGCGCTGCTGCACACACGGGCGCTCGGGCGCCTCGCGGCGGCGGAGAACCGGTTCCAGGCCGCCGGGCACCGAGTCGAGGACACGCTTCGCCTCGCGCGGGAAACCGCCGAGGCGGCCCGGCTGGACCTGCCCGGGGACGAGGGGCTGACGGCGGCCGAACTGCGCGCCGCTGTGACCGAGGCGACCGACCGCCGACACCGCACCCTCGCGCACGTCGAGGAGCTCGCGGACCGCGCCGAGGCGGCGGCGGCCGAGCGCCGGGCCGCCGCACTGCGGCTCGACGAGACGGAAACCGACCTGGCGCACGCTGCCGAGGAACAGGGCGCGGCCGACGAGACGGTGACGGCCGCGGGCCGGGCTCTGGTGGACGCCGTGCGCGAGCACGCGGGCCGGTGCGAGGAGCTCGCGTACGCCGACCCGGTCGGACTGTTGGACGAGCTCCAGGAGTGGACCCGGCACCAGGACGGGCCCTACCCGGCACGCCGGCACGGATCGGACGCGCACAGCGCCACGGCAGCGGTACTCGCCGACCAGGCGGCGCAATCAGCGCAGCGCGGGGCGGCCCTGGCGGCCCGTGCCCGAGACGCGGAACAGGAACTCGCCGAGCTGGAGGCCGGCGGCCGCCGTGGACCGCAGGCCCCGTACACCCGGAACCCCGGTCTGCGCGATCAGGCGCCCGGCGCCCCACTGTGGCGGCTGGTCGACTTCCGGGACGAGGTCGCGGACCGGGAGCGCGCCGGCCTGGAGGCGGCCCTGGAGGCGGCCGGGCTGCTGGACGCGTGGGTGCGCCCCGACGGCGCGGCCCTGGCGGCGGACGGTCACGACGTACTCCTCGACGCGCGGACGGGTCCGGTCGACGGGCCGTCGCTCGCCGACGTGCTGCGCCCGGCCGTCGACCACGGCGATGCCCAGGCGGCCCACGTGGGTGAGGAGACCGTGGGCCGACTCCTCTCGGCGATCGGCCTGGGCGCGGTCGCCGGGGACGCGGAGGCGGGTGCCGGGCCAGGGGGCACCGAGCCGACAGCGGGCACATGGGCGGCTCCGGACGGCCGCTACCGCGTAGGCGTCCTCATCGGTCGGTGGGCCAAACCTGCGGCCGAGTACATCGGCGCGGGCGCCCGGGAAGCCGCGCGGCGCAGCCGTATCACCACCTTGCGCGCCGAACTCTCCCTTCTCCAGGGAGAGGAGGCAGCCGAGGCCGTGCACGCGCAGGCTCTGGAGACCCGGCGCCGTACGCTCGACGCCGAACTGGCCGCGGTGCCCGACGACGGGCCGCTGACCCGGGCGCACGCCCGCGCGGCGGCTGCCGCCGACACCGCGCGCCGGGCCAGGTCCCGTCGTGAGGGACGGGCCGCCGACGCGCTGGCCGCAGCCGAGCGGTCGGAGCTGGCGAGCGCCGAGCTCCAGGAGGCCGCCGCCGATCTGGGGCTGCCACCGGACCGGCCGGCGCTGGCCGTCGTACGGCAGGCCCTTGTCGAACTCGCGGCCGTCCTGGCCGCACTCTGGCCCGCCCTGCGCGAACGAACCGAAGCGGCACGGCTGGCACAGGAGGAGCGTGAGGAAACCGGCCGGGCAGGGGAGCGCACCGCCGAACTCGCCCTGCGCGCGGAGGAGGCCGCCCGCGAGGCGGCAGCCGCGGACGAGCGGCTCACCACGCTGCGCTCGACCGTGGGCGCGGCCGTGGCCGAGCTGGAACGGCGGCTGGCGGAGACCACGGAGGCCCTGCGCTGCTGTGCTGCCGATCAGCGGTTGTCCCAGGACCGCCGCACGGAGGCGGACCGGCGGGCCAACCGGGCCGAAGGCCGGATCGAACAGCTGGAGAAAGCCGTCACCGAGGCTGCCTCCGCGCGCTCCGAGGCCATCGCCGCGCTCCAGCGCTTCACCGCCACCGGGCTGATCACGGTCGCGCTTCCCGAACTCGCCGTACCGGCCGCCGCCGACGGCCCGTGGGCGGCCACCCCGGCCATCGCCCTCGCCCGTTCCCTCGAAGCGGAGTTGTCGACGACGGACGACTCGGACGGTGCTTGGGAGCGCGTACAGCGGCGTCTGAGCGAAGAGCTCAAAACCCTTCAGGACGCGCTTTCCCGGCACGGCCATACCGCCTCGGCCCGGATGGTCGAGGACGGGATGATCGTCGACATCGTCTACCAGGGCCGCGAACGCGCCGTACCCGAACTCGCCGAGGCGCTGGCGGTCGAGGTCGGCGAACTCACCCGCATCCTCTCCGCGAATGAACGCGAAATCCTTGAAACCCACCTCATCACCGAGGTCGCGGGCACTCTTCAGGAGCTGATCGCGACCGCCGAACGGCACGTGCTCGCCATGAACGCCGAGCTGGAGGACCGTCCGACCTCCACCGGCATGACCCTGCGCCTGGTGTGGCGGGCCTCCCGCAAGGCACCTGCCGGCCTTGCCCAGGCCCGTGGCCGACTGCTCCAGACCGCCGACGCCTGGACTCCCGAGGACCGGGACGCGGTCGGGGAGTTCCTGCAGACTCAGATCGCCCGCCAGCAGACCGAGGACGCGGCCGGCAGCTGGCTGGAACACCTCACGGCGGCGCTCGACTACCGTTCCTGGCACGAGTTCGCCGTCGAGCGGCAGCAGCACGGTCGCTGGGTGCCTGCAACCGGTCCCGCGTCCGGAGGCGAACGCGTCCTGGCGGTCTCCGTGCCCTTGTTCGCCGCGGCCTCCTCGCACTACGCGAGCGCGGCCAGCCCGTACGCACCACGACTCGTCACCCTGGACGAGGCGTTCGCGGGCGTCGACGACGACTCGCGCGCCAAGTGCCTCGGCCTCCTGCACGCCTTCGACCTGGATGTGGTCATGACCAGTGAACGGGAATGGGCCTGCTATCCGCAGGTACCGGGCATCGCCATCGCCCAGCTGTCCCGGGTCGACGAGGTGGCCGCCGTTCTGGTCACCCGCTGGGAATGGGACGGCACGGCTCGTACCCGTCACGAGGACCCGGTGCGCACGCCGGACCCGGAGCCCCTGTGGACGTGAACAGGACTCCGGTTGACGAAGCCCGCCTGCGCCGCCTCCTCGGCGGGCCCGATCTGGCCTGGCTGCTGGAGCGCGTACGCCGTCGGCTGGAGCGCGGACAGTCCCTCACCGGACCCGTCTCCCTGGCCGCGCCGACCCCGGCCCAACGGGCCGCGGCCGAGCGGCTGCTGGGCCGGGCCCCGGGTGATGGCAAGGCGCTGACGGTCCGGCTCGACGCCGTGGACGCCGTGCTGGTCAGATCAGGCGTCAGCCCCGAGGGCCTGACGGTGGCCGTGACGACGCTCACCGGGCCCGTCGTCCCTCTCGAAGAGGTCCGCCGGAGTGAGGACCAGGCCTGGGCGGAGGCCTACGCTCCGCTCACCGGGCTCGCCGGAGAGGTTCCGTCCCTCGAGGAATGGGTCGGCCGGGTACGCGAAGACGGCCTTGTGCGGCGTGTCGCCCGTACGCCTGAGGCCGCCCGACCGCTGCTCGATCAGGTGGCTCGCGTCCTGCGGGAACTGCCGGCCGAGCCGCCGCGATCCCTCTCCGTGTTCGCCGCGGACATCCTGGGCAGCGCCCACGCACTGGACGACGGCACACCCCCGGCGACGCTCTGCCTCTCCGGCATCCGTGCCCTCACCGGACATCCGGACGGGGCGGGCGCAGCCTGGCGACGGGCCGCCTGGGCCTCCGCCGGCCTTCTCCGTGACGACGTCTCCTCCACAGTCCTCACCCTCAACCTCCGAGGGACCCCCGCTCTGGACTGGATGGCCGACATGGGGGAGCCGTGCGTACTCACCCTTCGCCAGCTCGCGCACCATCCGCCCCGGACCACACCGCCGGTGGTCCACATCTGTGAGAATCCCGCCGTTCTGTCGGCCGCGGCCGACACCTACGGCCCGGACGCCCTTCCGCTGGTCTGCCTCCAGGGCCAGCCGTCGGCTGCCGCCCTGGCCCTCCTGGCGCACCTCCACGAGCTCCGTGCCGAATTCCGCTACCACGGCGACTTCGACTGGGGCGGCCTGCGCATCGCCACGACGCTGCACCAGCACGTGCCGTGGCAGCCATGGCGCTACACAGCCGAGGAATACCGTGCGGCGGTAGCCGCTGCCGGTTCTACTCCCCTGCCTCTGACCGGGATGTCGGCTCTGTCGCCATGGGATCCGGATCTGACGACTGCCCTCGCTGAGCACGGTGTGCGTATAGAGGAGGAGGCTGTGCTGGACTCGTTGCTGGCAGACCTCGGGTAGGCCGTGCGGCTGGTGAGACATGCGACGTGCCGAGACCGGGACCGACGCCAGTACCAGTGACGCTCGTTTGACGCACGGACCCTCACGAGGGGCTGTGAATGGCGATCCAATGTGACCTTTGACCTGCTGCTTTGCTGGCCGGCCCCGATTCGTGCGTGCTCTCGATGACGCACCACGTGGAGTGCGTGGCGATTCTTGAGCCGGTGAAGAAGGGCGCCTGAGTCGCGGTCCGTAAGGCGGTCGGCTCGTTCGGACTAGGGTGCTGGGTGTTTGGCGTGTTCGAGGGAGGGGTGGGGGCGATGTGGCCGCGGGTCGACGGCATGCGGGCCATGGAGCTGGGGGCTCCGGGTTCCATGCGGGACGAGTTGAACGCTCTCGTCCTGGTGGGGGCCAAGCGGGCCACGACCGGGCTTCTCGGTGAGTACGCCGAGGAGGACGAGGGGCTGGAGACGGTCGGGGAGCGGCTGGCGCTGCTGGACAACGAGGGGGCGGCCGTCGCCGTTCTGGAGATCACCAGCGTCGAGGTGAAGGCCTTCGACGAGGTGACGTGGGAGCACGCCGCGGCCGAGGGTGAGGGCGATGCCGATCTCGACGCGTGGCGCGATGTCCACCGGCGCTTCTGGAGCGGTGAGGGCACCCCGGTCGAGGGCGACACGCCTGTCGTCTGTCTGGCCTTCGAAGTGAAGGGCAGCGCTTCCGCCGCTTCGTCGCCGGAGTGATCGTCGAGTCCCAGAGCCGCCCGGACGGCTGTCGTGGGTCGGGTCGGTCAGCCCTGGGCGGCCTCGTCCGGCAGGCCTCTGGCCCAGGCCGCCCTGCGTGTTCCCGCCGGGTACGGCAGGGACGCGGCCAGGGACTCGGCCCGGGTCAGTTCCCGGGTGCCCTCCGTCGGGCGGGCCAGCCGGGTCAGGGTCGTGCCCAGGGCTATGCGTGCCTCCACCTCGGCGAGGCGCTCCCCGGTGCGTTCGGCTCGTGCCACCTCCGCGCGGGCGAGCCGTTGCGCGTTCTCGGTCCGTCCCGACAGGAGTTCCGCCCAGGCCGCCAGGACCGGGGCGTCGGCCGTGTGGCCGTCCAGGGCCCGCAGTGCGTCGTCCGCGCGGCCGGCGCGCAGTGCCAGTTCGGCGCGCGCCGTGCGCACCTCGTGTTCCGCCTGCCGGTCGCCCAGTGCCGTGGCGGCCCGTTCCGCGCGGTCCGCGAAGGCCGCGGCCTGCGCCGGGTCTCCCAGGAAGTCCCGTACGCGTGCCATCGTCGCCAGGGCGTGCGGGAGGCACCAGGCGTCGTACGCCTCCGCGCCCGACACGGCCTGTTCGGCCAGGGCTCGGGCCGGCTCCGGTTCTTCGAGCAGGAGCCGGAGTTCGGAGAGGTTCGCCCGTTCGAACGCGGCGGCGACGGGATCGCCGGACTGTTCGGCCAGCGCGAGGGCACGGGTCCCGATGCGGACGGCCTCGTGCAGCCGGCCCGCCCTCCGCGCGTTCTCGCGCAGTGTCGACAGGACCGAGCCGAGCAGCGTCGGGTCCCCGTACGCCTCGGCCGGCGCCAGCGCCTGGTCGCCCGCCGCGCGCGCCTGGTCGAGGCGGCCGGCGAGTCCGAGGCTGGCGGCCTGCAGGGCGAAGGCGCGGGCCGTCAGCCCCTGCCCCCGGGTCCCCGGCACGTTGCGCGCGGCCGCGAGGGCCTGCCGGGCCGCCTCGGCTCCCGCCGCGTACCGGCCCTGGACACAGCGGACGACGGCCAGGGCGAGGAAGTGGCCCGCGGCCGGTTCGGGCGAGGTGTCCACGGTCACCGGGTGCGCCCGCAGCATGCGGCGGCCGGATCCGGGGGCGCGCGTCTTGGCCAGGGCTTCGGCGAGCAGCGCCGCCGCGAGCACCGCGTCGTCGTGGTCGCCGCGCCGCTCGAACTCGGCCAGGGCGAGCCGCAGCGCCTCGGCGGCCTCCTCGAAGTGGCCCATTCTGCGCAGGACGTGGCTGTGCGCGAGGCGGGCGCGGGCGGCGTCGACGTCGAGGCGGGCGACGAGATCGCGGTAGTAGCGGTCGGCGGTGTCGTTGGCGTACAGCGCGGCGGCGCGTTCGGCGGCGCGGCGCAGGTACCCGGCCGCGCGTGCGTCGTCCGCACGGGCGAAGTGCGAGGCGAGCGCGTCCACGGCGTCCGGACGACGGCGCAGGACCGCCTGTGCGAAAGCGGCGTGCAGCCCCCTGCGGCGGACCGAGGACAGCTGCTCGTAGCAGGTGAGGCGGACCAGCGGGTGCCGGAAGGCCACCCCCGCCTCGGGCCGCCCGGCGACCACGACCCGGCGTTCGTCGACGAGCGAGGCGGCGATGGCCCGCTCCAGGGCGTCGGCCGCCGCGGCGCCGGACACCGGCGGGTGCAGCCCGTGTTCGGCCACGTCGAGGAGTTCGGTCAGCGCCGCCTCCCCGCCGGCGACGGAGAGCGCCTCGACGACGCGGCGCGTGTCCGTGTCGAGCCGCAGGAGCCGGTCCGCCACCAGCTCCCGCACCCCCTCGGGGGCAACGTTGTCAGAATCGCCGTCGGTCAGGCCGCAGGCGAGTTCGAGGGCGAACAACGGGTTGCCGAGCGAGAGTTCCCACACCCGGTGCGCCCGGTCGTCGCTCGCCATGTCCACGGCCGCGTCGCGCACCACCGCCAGACAGGCCTCCCTGTCGAGCCGGCCCAACTCCTCGCGCACGGCGAGACGCTGGCGCGCCAGCGACGCCATGACCGAGCGGCGCGGGTCGCCCTCGGGAAGCTCCTCGTCCCGGTACGTCACCAGGAACCGCAGTGAAGTGCCCCGCTCCGCGGCCCGCCGGGCCAGATGGCCGAGCAGCTGGAACGAGCCGGTGTCCGCGGCGTGCAGATCGTCCAGGACCACCAGCACCGGGCGCGCCGCGGCCAGATCGCCGAGCAGTGCCGCGCTCGCCCGGAACAGCCGGTCCCGCTCCTCCTCCGGACTGCGCTCGCCCTCGGCCCGTACGCGTCCCAGCGACGGCAGGAACGCGGCCAGTTCGGGATGGTCGGTGCCCACCCGGGCGCGCTCGGTGGCGTCCCATTCGGCCAGCCAGCCGTCCAGCGCCTCGGCGAACGCCCCGTACGGAGTGTGTCCCTCCGCATCGTGTCCGCCGCCCCACAGCACGGCGGTCCCGGACCGCGCGGCCCGCCGCGCCGCCTCGCGGGCCAGGCTGGTCTTGCCGACGCCCGCCTCGCCGGTGAGCAGGGTCACCGGCGGCCCGCCGGCCGCGAGCAGCCGGGGTGCGCAGCGACACGGGAAGCGACGGCGCGGACAGGGCGGGCGCGGGGGTGTCGGTGAGTGCCATCCGGTGCAGCCGCTCGGTCTCGGGCCCCGGCCGCACCCCCAGCTCGGTGTCGAGCGCCTCCCGGCACAGGTGGTACTGGCGCACCGCGAGTCGTCGCAGCCCCCGGCGCAGAAAGGACTCCATCAGGATCCGGTGGGCGGCCTCCTCGGCCGGGTTGGCCGCGAGGACCTGCTCGACCGCGGCGGCCGCCTCCTGGTGCGCGTCGGCCGCGAGCCGGGCCTTCGCGAGCGCGAGCAGCACGAGTTCCCTGAGCCCGGTGAGCCGGTCCCGGCGACTCGTGGCCCACTGCGCGTACCGGTCCTCCGGCAGCAACTCGCCGGTGAACCGCCGTGCCGCGTCGGCGAGCCCGGGGGCGTCCCCGGCGGCCAGCGCGGCCAGCGCGGTCGCCTCCGCGTGGTCGGCGTCGATCCACACGGTCCGCGGATCGAGCAGCAGCATCGAGCCGTCGGACACCAGGTAGGAGGAGGCGGCGCGCGGAGCCAGCTCCGGTTCGAGGGCGTGGCGCGCGGCGTGCAGGGCGACCCGCAGACTGCGCAGCGCGGCCTGCGGGTCGGCGTCGGGCCAGCAGACGTCCACGGCCTGATCCCGGTGGAGGCGGTGGCCGGGGGTGACGGCGAGCAGTTTGACCAGGGCGCGGGCGCCGGGCCGTGGCCAGCGTTCGGCGAGGGCGGGGCCATGGTCGCGCGTGGCGCGAAATCCACCGAAAAGGTGCAGACGGAGCAGTGGAGCGGTGGATTCCGTCCGGTTCGGCTGTCGCTCGCTCATGTGGGCGCCACTTTAACCGAGCATGCCGAGGACCCCCCGGGCGGTGCGCCCGGGGGGTCCGTCACTCGACCGGTACGGGTTCAGGAGAGCTTGTACGTGGTGACCTGGTGGATGCCGTTGTCGGTGACGAAGTACCCGCCGCCGAACTCGCCCGCGGCCCGGTCCCGGCCGTGGTCGTCACTGTTGAGGGTGAGCATCTCGTCGACGCCGTCCCCGTCGAGGTCGCCCGCGAAGTAGTTGCGGGCGCCCATGAGGGAGCCGATGCTGCCCACGGACGGAGCCCAGGAATCCTCGGAGTCGAGGATGCTCGGGTCCCAGAGGTACAGGCCGCTCTCGGCGCCGGCTCCCAGCAGACGACGCCCGCCGGGACCGGTCACGAAGCCACCGCCGTACGACTGGGGTGTGACGAGCTGCGTCGTGTCGTCCCCGTTCGCCCGGTACCGCCGGAACGAGGCCGTACCGCCCTGGTACAGCACCCCGTCCTCGGCGAAGTAGCTGTTGTGCGTCCACAGGCCGCCCGCGAGTCCGGAGTGCAGCACCTCACCGGTGCGGCCGTCGCGGATCTCGAAGAAGTTCTGCGGACTGAGCGCGGCGGTGTCCCACTTGATGGGCGCGCTGACGGCCCACAGGTAGATCACCGCGTGCCCGTCGGCGTAGGGGATCTCCTTCGAGGCGAAGACGCCTTCGTTCGGGATGGCGGTGCGGATGCCGCCGACCGCCGTGTCGGGTGCCTTCGGTGCTACGGACCAGCGGACCTTGCCGTTGCCGGCGTTCAGCGCGACCGCGTTCGTCACCCGGGCGTCGAGGTCGAACGCGTCCAGGCTCGCGTACGAGGCGTACACCCGGCCGTCGTTCACCGACGGGTCGGCGAAGCGCACGTCGCCGGCCTCGGCGGGAGCGCGGTACGTCCACAGGGCGTGGCCGTCCCCGTGGTAGGCGCGCAGCGCGTCCGTCGGGACGAGGAGGTCCAGCTCCCCGTCGCCGTTCAGGTCGGCCAGCGTCGTCGAGCGGACGAGCCGGCCCTCGGGGGCCTCGATGGTGGTGAGCGTCCGGCCGGTCCGTCCGTCGAGGACGACCGTCGCGGTGTCGGCGGCGACCACGATCTCGGTCCTGCCGTCACCGTTCACATCACCGGTCCGGATGTCGTGGACCGCGCCGGGGACGGTGGCCTGCCACAGCTTCCGCGGCTTGCCCCCGTCGACCAGCGAGGGGCCCGAGTAGGCCCACACGCCGTTCGACGAACCACCCATGATCAGGTCGGACGCGCCGTCCTTGTTCAGGTCGGCGCCCCTGGCGTAGGCGATGTCGGCCTGCAGCGGCGTGACCTTCTCCGCCTTGCCGCTGCCCAGCTTGAAGGTGCGGACGTTCTGCGACTGGTCGACGACGCGCACATGCGTGCCCCGGGCGTCGGTGAAGACGTCCTGGTACATCGGCGCTGCGGCCACGCCCTTCGACTGCCACGTGACGACGCCCTTGCCGGAGTACACGGTCAGCGAGGCGTAGCGCAGGCCGCCGCGGTTCTCGGCGTCGTCCATGGCGCGGTCGTCCTGGGCGGAGGTGATCAGGGAGCCGTCGGCCACCCGCAGACCCCAGACGCTGGGCGCGTCCTTGCCGTTGCCGGCGTTCCGCTTGATCGTGTTCGACCACAGGACCTTGCGCGCGTCGGTGCCGTCGACGGCGCGGACGGTACTGGCGCTGATCCACAGGTTCTCGTCGAGGGAGGACTCCGCGACGGCGTACTCGTCGCCCGCCTTCGCGCCGAGGTCGCCGACGGCCAGGGCGGTCGGCACCACGTTCTCCCGGCTGTCCAGCGTCGAGCGCAGACCGCCCTTCAGGTCGTACGCGGCGACCTCGTAGCGCACCGCGTCGGTGGTGTCCGCCTGCTCGATCGCGACGAGCCGCCCGCGGCCGGCGTCCACCCGCAGCTGACGGGCGTACAGCATGCTGTCGGTCTGCCAGGTCACCGAACCGTCCGTCGTGTCGAGCACGAGGACGCGGCCCCGGCCCGCGACACCGGTGGCCTTGGCCAGGTTCCAGGACACGGCGACCTTGCCCCTGCCCAGGTCCTGGATGTCGCCCCAGTTGGCGCGCCGGGCCTCGCCGGTGTCGTACGTCCAGGTTCCCGCCGGGGCCAGGGTGCCGTCGGCGGCGGCGGAGAAGCGGATGCCGGTCAGGGCCATGGTCGCGGTGGCCGGGACGCGCGGGTCGCCGCTCATCCGGGGCGCGTCGGCGACCAGCAGGGTCCCGTCGACGATCTTCACCAGGGAGGCGCGGTTGTACAGCCTCGACCACAGAGTCCGGCCGGTCCTCCCGTCGAGGACGGTGACGAACGTGCCGGTGTTCAGCGTCGAGCCCGGCACGGTGAACGGGCGCGGGTAGGGGTTCGTACCGACCTGCGCGGAGAACACCAGGTCCGGGCTGCCGTCACCGGTCAGATCACCGGTGGAGTAGCCGGAGTCGGAGTTGGCCGAGAACGGCGAGACCGCGTTGTAGCCCATCAGGATCTGCGCCGGGTACGGCTCCACCCGCCAGACCTGGGTCGGCTTGACCTGCCAGTCGGTGAAGAAGGAGCTGCCGGTCCGCGCCCACGTCTCGCTGCCGTCGGCGGCGTGGCGCTGCACGTACCCCATGCTGTTGACGGTGAAGTACTCGCCCTTGGTGCCGATCGGCACCGTGGCGCCCATGCCGCGCACGCCTTCCAGCGTGGACCTCGCGGTCATGGCGACCTTGGTGGTGGGGTCGACGGCGTCCGTGGAGGCGCCGTTCAGCTGCGCGCCGCTGCCTTCGCCGGTGCCGCCGTCGGACCCCGTCTCCGGGGCGACCGTGTGGTCGGCGGTGGCGCCCTCGTACGGGTCGAGTGCGGCGTGGACGGCCAGCGTCTCGGCCTCCGCGCTGCTCAGCCGCATCGTCGTGCCGCTGTCGTCGGCGGCCCGGGCGAGCGGGGCGGCGCTCAGGCACAGACCCGCCGCGACCAGGGCGGAGGCGAGTCGGATGCCCCGCCGCGAGAGGTGCGTTCTCATCACTTGGCTCCCTGCGAGAAGCGGACGGCGGTGCCCGCGGTGAGGACGGGCTGGTTGTACGCGTACTGGAGGGCGTCGGCACCGGACTGGTCGGCGATCCCGACGGTGGCGCCCGCGCCCTTGCCCGCGACCGACTTGTACTGGAGGGTCACCGCGCCGGTGGCCTCGTCGAAGACGATCTCGAAGGTGGAGCGGCCCGAGGTGCCGTCGGCGTAGGCGGCGTCGTTCCAGACGACCGCGAACCTGCGGTTCCCGGCGGTGCCGGTGGTGGCCGTCTGCACGGACGACTTCCTGTCCAGCGTCAGGTCGTCCCAGAGCGGGGCGACGATGCCCTTGACGCCGTTCGCGCCGGTCGTCGGCAGGGCGGTGTTGCTGTAGTCGCCGACGCGCGGGGACAGGAAGTTGAGCAGTCCGTCGGTGGTGACCGAGGCGGAGGTGTACGAGACGCCGTAGTGCTTCACCGGGAACGGCAGGGTGACCTTGGCCGAGTCCTCGTCGCCGGTGAGCGCGACCTTCTTGGAACCGGCGATCCAGGAGTACGCCGCCGGGGCGCAGCTGTTGCCGGCCCTGTCGGTGCGGTGGGGGACCCGTACGTCCTGGGTCAGGTCGGTGGTGCCGACGGTCGCGGTGCCGTTGTGGACGCCGTTGCAGAGGACCGGGGCGGCGGGCCTCACGATCAGGCCGTAGGAGCCTTCGGCGACCTTGGCGAACGCGTACCCGCCCTTGGCGTCGGTGGTGACGGTGGCGAGCGGCGAGCCGCTCAGCTCGACCGTCGCTCCGGGCAGCGCCTTGCCGGTGACGTCGAGGACGGTACCGGTGAGCTTGTGCGAGGGGGCCGGGGTCAGCGCGATGTCCTGGGTGACCGGGACGCCCGTGGTGAGCCGGACGCCGGTGACGGTCCGGGGTGCGTAGCCGTAGCCGCTGAGCGCGAAGTCGTACGTGCCGGGGGGCAGCGACAGGCGGTAGGTGCCGTCGGAGCCGGTGGTGACCGAACGCGCGCCGGTGTCGGTGCTCGTCGCCTTGACGCCGACGCCGGACACGGCGCCGCCGCTGTCCCTGTCGGTGACCTTGCCGGTGACCGTCACCGCGGTGTGCGGGGCCTTGTCGACGGAGGCGAGGATGTCGAGTTTGCCCTCGCCCCAGACGTTGTTCATGCCGGAAGTGCCGCCGCAGTGGGTGTCGTCGACGTCGCGGGCACCCTGGTTCAGCAGTGCGCGGGTCTCGTCGATCTTCCCGATGAGCGAGGGAGCCGCCGACCAGAGCAGCGCGACCGCGCCCGCCACGTGCGGCGTCGCCATCGACGTACCGTTGATGGTGTTGTACGACGAACCCGGCCAGGTGGAGCGGATGTTGACGCCCGGAGCCGAGATGTTCGGCTTCATCGAGCCGTCGACGAGGGACGGACCGAAGCCGGAGAAGTTCGCTATCTTCCCGGAGACGTCGTACGCGCCGACTCCGTAGGCCGGGGCCTGCGCGCCGGGAGCGCGGGTGGTGGAGCAGGTCCTGCCGTCACCGTCGTTGCCGGCGGCGAAGGCCTCGAAGATGCCCGCCGCGTTCCAGGCCTCGACGATGTCCTGGTAGAACGTGGTGTTGCCGCCGCCCCAGGAGTTGTTGACGATGTTCGGCGCGAGGTCCGGGCGCGGGTTCCGGCCGTTGCGGTCGGTCGGCGCGAGGATCCACTGGCCGGCGGCGAGGAGCGACTCGTCCGAGCAGGAGGACGACTCGCAGCCCTTCGCGGCGATCCACTTGGCGTTCGGCGCGACACCGATGCCGTTCCCACCGACCATCGTGCCCATGGTGTGGGTGCCGTGGCCGTTGTTGTCGCAGGGGACGCCGCCGGTGCCGCACTGGCCGGTCGGGTCGTACCAGTTGTAGTCGTGCGTGAAGCCGCCGTTGCCGCTGTTGTCGCGGTACTGGGCGACCAGGTCCGGGTGGTCGTACTGCACGCCGGAGTCGACGTTGGCGATGACGATGCCCTCGCCGCGGTCGTCGTACCCGTTCCAGACGTCGTCGGCGTTGATGTCGGCGACGCCCCACTCGGGGGTGGCCGCGGCGTCGGCCGTGGCCACGCGTGACGTGGTGATCCTGCTGTCGGCGGCCTCGACGTCGTCGAGCGCGTAGTGCCGCTCCTTGACGATCGAGGCGACGTCCGCGCGCTTCGCGAGCCGCTCCACGAGGTCCCGGCCACCGTGCACCTTGACGGCGTTGGCGATCCAGTACTCCTCGTGCCCGACCTTCTCCTCGTCGAGGAAGGCCGTCAGCGAACGCCGGCTGGACTCGGCGTGTGCGCGCAGCTCCTTGTACGCGGCCTTCGCCTTCGCCGCGTGCGTCTTCTGCTTCCTCACGCCGGACAGGTCGGCCCGGTCCTTGAGGACGACGAAGAACGACGCCTCGCCGCCTTCGTCCACGGCGTTCAGCAGGGCGGAGTCCACGGTGGCGGTCGGCGCGACTCCGGCCGCCGCGGCGGGCGGGCCGGTCAGCACGGCGGCGGCGACCAGGGCGGCCGCCGCCCAGGCGGCGGATCTGCGCAGGGGCGATCGTGGCAGGTGCATCGGGATGCTCCTCGGAGAAGATTCGGGGAGCCCGGACGCTAGAGAGCCGCCGTTACTCGGGAATTACAGCGCCCGCCCGAGCCGCCCGCCCGAGCCGCCCGATCGGGCCGCGGCCCGGCCGCCGGGCCCGCGCGAGGACACCGCTCGCCGCCTTCCCGGAAACGGCAACAAAGATTGTTCGGGTTTCGGGTGGGCCGCACTCTGGCGGTGGAGGTGATCGCCATGACCGGCGCCCACAAGGAAGACACTGCCCGAATCTCGTACGACGTGATCGTGATAGGCGGCGGGGCGGGTGGGCTCAACGCCGCGCTCGTGCTCGCGCGGGCGCGGCGCACTGTCGCCGTCGTCGACGCCGGGGAGCCCCGTAACGCTCCCTCGGCCCATATGCACAGCTTCCTCTCGCGTGACGGTGTGTCACCGCTGACCGTGCTGGAGACCGGACGCGCGGAGATCGCGCGCTACGGAGCCATCCGGATCGAGGGGCGGGTGGATCAGGTGCAGCCCCGCGACGAGGGCGGCTACGTGGTGCTGCTCGACGGTGGCGCGTCGCTCGACGCGCGGCACGTCGTGCTGGCCACGGGGCTGCGCGACGACCTGCCCGAGATCCCCGGTGTGCGGGCGATGTGGGGCGAGGACGTGCACTTCTGCCCCTACTGCCACGGCTATGAGGTACGCGACGAGAAGATCGTCGTCCTCGGCGTGCACCCGGCCTCCGCCGGCCAGGCGCTGCTGCTGCGGCAGTGGTCGCACGACGTCGTGTACGCGACGCACGACCGGCCGCTCACCGACGAGGAGCGCGAGCGCATGGACGCGCGCGGTGTCGAGGTGGTCGACGGGCGGGTGTCGTCGCTGCTGAGCAAGGACGGGCGGCTGCACGGGGTGGAGTTCGTCGACGGGCGCACGGTGGCGTGCGCGGGCGTGTTCCTGTTCCCGAAGATGACCCCGAACGACTCGGCCTTCGACGGCCTCGGCTGTGCCCGCGACGAGCAGGGCTGGCTGGTCACCGACGGCGCCGGGCGCACCAGCCGACCCGGTCTCTGGGCCGTCGGCAATGTGGTGGACCCGCGCGCCCAGGCCGTCACGGCGGCGGGCATGGGGGCGGCGGCCGCGTTCGCGCTCAACCACGACCTGGTGGACGAGGAGATCGAGCGCGATCTCGCCGCGCACCGGGCCGCCGCGGGCCGAGTCTCCGACGCGGGGGAGCCGGTGTCCGCGCTCTGATCTCCCGCTTCCCCCGGCGTCCGTCCCCCCGCGCCGCCTCCGTTCCCCGCCCGTCTCCGACTCAGTCGTCGGAGGCGGGCGTTCGGCGTGTCGGCCGGGCGCGGACGTGCATCCGCTCGCCCTGGCGCCCGAAGAGGCTGAGCACCTCGACCGGACCCTGCCCGGTGCTGCCGAACCAGTGCGGCAGCCGGGTGTCGAACTCGGCCACCTCACCCGGGTCGAGGACGATGTCGTGGTCGGCGAGCACGATCCGGAGCCGCCCGGAGAGCACGTACAGCCACTCGTATCCCTCGTGGGTGCACAGCTCCGGGGTGTCGCGGCTCGCCGGCAGCACCATCTTGTAGCTCTGCAGCGGGCCTGGCTGCCGGGTCAGCGGCAGCACCGTGTTGCCGTTCACCGCGTGCGGCTTGAGCCGGACCCTCGGGTCGCCCACGTCGGGGGCGCCGACCAGTTCGTCGATCGGGACCTGGTGGGCCTGGGCGATGGGCAGCAGCAGTTCCAGACTGGGGCGGCGCTGGCCGGCCTCCAGACGCGAGAGCGTGCTCTTGGAGATGCCGGTGACCTCGGACAGGGCGGCGAGGGTGACACCGCGTGCGGTGCGCAGTCGCTTGAGTCGGGGACCGACGGCGGACAGGGCCTGGGCGATGGACGAGGGCTGATCCACGCCGTCATTAGATCCATCCGTTCCGGAATCCGCAAAGAGAGGTGCTGTTTTCGGACGCCGCGGCGCGCGCCCCCGCAGCTGCGCGCAGACGCGTGCGCCCCGCCCCCGCACACGTCGGGGCGGGGCGGGGCACACGGCGGACGTCAGAGGCCCAGCGAACGGCCGATCAGCTCCTTCATCACCTCCGTCGTCCCGCCGTAGATGGTCTGCACCCGGCTGTTGACCCACTCGCGGGAGATCGCGCTCTCCTTGAGATAGCCGAAGCCGCCGTGGATCTGGAGGCAGCGGTTGGCGATGTCCACCTGGAGCTCCGTCGTCCACCACTTCACCTTCGCGGCGTCGGTCACCGACAGGCGGCCCGCGTTGAGTTCGGCGACGCAGTGGTCGAGGAACACCCGGGCGACGGTCAGTTCCGTGTCCATGGTGGCGAGTTGGAACCGGTTGTGCTGGAAGCTGCCGATGGACTGCCCGAAGGCCTCGCGGGTCCGCGCGTACTCCAGGGTGTCGGCGAGCATCCGCTCCGCCGCGCCCACCGCCACGGTCGCGATGCTGAGCCGCTCCCGGGGCATGCCGGCCATCATGTAGGCCAGCCCGGCGTTCTCCTTGCCGAGCAGGTTCTCGGCCGGCACCCGGCAGTCGTCGAAGAACAGCTCGCAGGTGTCGCTGGCGTGCCAGCCCAGCTTCTCCATGCGCCGGCCCCGGGTGAAGCCGGGTGTGCCGCGCTCCACCACGAGGAGACTGATCCCCTGGGCGCCGCGCTCGGGGGCGGTCTTGACGGCGACCACGACGACGTCGGCGTTCTCGCCGTTGGTGATGAAGGTCTTCTGCCCGTTGAGGACGTAGGAGTCCCCGTCACGCAGGGCGGTGGTACGGATGTCGGCGACGTTGGAGCCCGCGTCGGGCTCGCTCATCGCGATGGCCGCGACCAGCTCGCCCGCGCACAGTCCGGGCAGCCAGCGTTTGCGCTGCTCCTCGGTGGTCCGCTCGGCGAGGTACGTGGCGATGACGTCGTTGTGCGCCACGAAGCCGGGTGCGGTGGCCCGCGCCCACATGATCTCCTGCGAGAACACCGCCGGATAGCGGTAGTCGGGCTCCCCGCCCCCTCCGTACGCGGGGTCGACGCCGATGCCGAGGAGTCCGGCCCGTCCGGCCGCGCGCCACACCTCGCGGTCGACGATGCCGTCCCGCTCCCAGCGGGCGTGATGCGGCAGGACCTCCCGGGTCAGGAACTCCCGGCAGGTGTCCCGGAACTGCTCGTGCTCCGGCCCGTACCGCGGCGCCGGGCGGCTGCCTCTGTTCGGTGCCACGACTCACCCCTCCCCGGGTCCGGTGTCGTCGCCGATGATCGTCAGCGTCCCCTCGGGACGCTGGACGGCGGCGAAGTGGCCGCCGTCGATCTCCACCCGGCGGACCGGGGCGGAGCTGTGCCCGGACCACGGCCAGACCTTCTCCGGCGGGGCGTGCACGTCCTCGCGGGCGGCGATCAGGGTGAGCGGGAAGTCCACCCGAAGCGCCGAGGCCTCCCGGGCGAACTCGGCCCGTACGCAGTCGTCCTCGCGGAGCATCCGCAGCAGGATCCGGCTCATCGTCGGTTCCGCCAGGACCGCGGCGGGGGTCCCGCCGTCGGCCGCCGTACGGGCGAGGAGTTCCTCGTCCGGGACGGCGGCCAGCAGCGCACCGGGGCGCTGGAGCGCCGGCGGCACCGCGCCGGACAGCACCGCCCGCACCGGCGCGAGGCCGGTCTGCCGGGCGACGTGGGCGGCCACGGCGAGGCTCATCGTGGCGCCGAAGCTGTGCCCGAACGTCGCCCAGCGCAGCCCCGGGGAGCGTTCGCGCTCGGTGAGCAGGTCCGCCATCACCTCCTCGGCCATGGCCCGTACGAGTCCGTGGTAGCCGACGGCCTTGCGCTCCCGGCGGCGCGCGCCGCGGCCCGGTGCGTCCACGCCCCGGATCCGCAGCTTCGGTTCGCCGAGCGGCTGCCAGCCGCGGTAGACCTGCGAGGTCGCCCCGGCGTGCGGGAAACAGTAGAGCCGCACCGGAGGGCCGGTGACAGGGTGCACGGTCATTCCTCCATGCTCCGGGCCAGCTTCTCGGCCAGCATCAGGGTGGTCAGATTGGTCGGTGCGCTGGGGATGGCGGGGAACAGCGACGCGTCGGCGATCCGCAGGTTCTCGGTGCCGTACACCCGGCCCTCCTGGTCGGCGACGGCGTACGGATCGGTGTCCGGGCCCATCCGGCACGAACCGGAGGCGTGCCAGCCGGGGTTCATGATGTGCCGGACCCCGCTGCGCACCACGCCGTCGTTGGCGATCATCCGGTCGCTCCAGAACTGGGTGCGGGGCAGCCGGTCGGAGAGTCCCGGGGAGCGCAGGAAGCTCCAGGCCCTGCGGACGCCGTGGCAGAGCCTCTCGATGTCCTCGGGGTCGGTGCCGAGGCCGATCTCGATGGCCGGCGCGGCGGTCGGGTCGGCGTCGGTGAGGAAGACCCGGCCGCGGGAGCGGGGGCGCATCAGCATCACGGAGAGACCGACGACCAGGGGCCAGCCGAGGCGGTCGACGAAACCGGGGATGGTGTGGCTCTCGACGTTGTTGAGGAGCCCCATCTGGATGTCGACGTCCTCGTCGAAGCCGCTGCTCATCCGGGCGGCGACCTGGCGCCAGGGCAGCCCCGCCGTGCAGACGCCGTCGGCGGGCCGGGACCAGATGACGACGGACGGGTGGTCCACCAGGTCGCGGCCCACGCCGGGCAGGTCGGCCACCGGGTCGATGCCGAGGGCGGCCAGCAGGGCGGGGTCGCCGACGCCGGAGCGCTGGAGGACGAGGGGGGTGCCGACGGCCCCGGCGGTGAGGATCACGTTCCGGGCGCGGACGGTGTCGAGCCGGCCGTCCCGTTCGGTCTCCACGCCGACGGCCCGGTTCCGGTGCTTCGGGTCGAACAGCACCCGGGTGACCCGGACGCCGGGACGCACATGGAGGTGGGGCAGCTCGCGGGAGCCGGCGAGGAAGGCGGTGCCGGCGTCGATCCGTTCGCCGTCGACCGTGTTGCCCGGGATCGGGCCGACGCCGGCCTCGTCCCCGGCGTTGAGATCGGGGAGGTCCCCGACGCCCTGCCGGTTGCACTCCTCCCAGAACGCGGCGTCCAGCTGGTGCACGTCCGCGCGCGGGGTACGCCTGATGGGCAGCGGTCCGCTGTCGCCGTGCAGCCGCCCGGGGAAGTCGGCGTCGTTCTCGATGGCCCGGTAGAACGGCAGGACCCGCTCCCAGGACCAGTCGGGATTGCCCTGGGCCGCCCAGGTGGCGAAGTCACGGGGCAGCCCGCGCAGGGCGATGGCTCCGTTGACGGCGGAGCCGCCGCCGATGACCTTGCCGAGCTGGTACGGGAAGCGTTCCCACAGGGCGCGGGCCGGGGTTCCGGTGCCGTCACCGCCCTTGATCAGGTCCTCCAGGCGGCCGCTGGTGCGGAGGTTGGCCCGGTAGTCCCAGTTGAAGCCGGCGAGCACGAGCCGGCCGGCGTCGGCCAGCGGGTGGGAGCGGTCGCGGGGGCGCGGCTGGTCGGGGCCGGCCTCCAGGAGCAGCACCGTGCCGGTGCCGCGGGCGGCGAGCCGGGCGGCGACGAGGGCCCCCGCGGACCCGCCGCCGACGACGACGTGGTCCCACTCGGCGACGTCCGACGCGGACGCGCGGGAGGAAGGCGCGGGCGTGCGGGAGGAGGACGCGGGCGTGCGGGCCGGGGACGTGCCGGCGGAGGACGCGGGAGTGGGGGACGAAGGCGTGTCCGGGGAAGGGGAAGGTGTCGTGGTCACGCCGCGGACTCCTCGGCGGAGACGATCAGTTCGGCGAAGGAGGAGATCGACGCGTTCATGAAGAGGCCCTCGACCATCTCCTGCTCCATGTCCGCCTCGATGCCGAACTCGGTGCGCAGCACCGCGAGCAGGCCCACCGCGTGCAGCGAGTCGCCGCCGATGTCGAAGAAGCCCTCCTCGACGCCGAAGTCGCCGTGGCCGAGCTGCTGGGACCAGAGGGCGAAGAGCCGCTCCTCGACCCGGCCGCGCGGCGCGACCCGCGCGGTGGCCGTCTCGGTGTCGTCGTTCCACGGCGTCGGCAGCGCCTTGTGGTCGATCTTCCCGTTGGTGGTGATCGGCAGGGCGTCGAGGGTGAGGAAACGGCTGGGCACCATGTAGCCGGGCAGCAGGGCCGTGAGCGCCTCGCGCAGCTCGGCCGGGTCCGGCACGGCTCCGGCCTCGGGCACCACGTACGCGGCGATCTGCCGCTGCCCGGTGCGGGCGTGGGCGGGCGCGGTGACGAGGGCGGTGCGCACCTCGGGCCGGCGCAGCAGCGCGGCCTCGATCTCGCCGAGTTCGACGCGGTAGCCGTTGATCTTCACCTGGAAGTCCTCACGGCCGAGGATCTCGATGTCACCCCCGGGCAAATAGCGGCCGAGGTCGCCGGTCCGGTAGATCCGCTCTCCGGTGACGGGGTGGACCGGGAAGCGTTCGGCGGTGCGCTCGGGGTCGCCGAGGTAGCCCTGGGCCACGCCGGTGCCGCCGATGTGGATCTCGCCGGTGACCCCGACGGGCGACGGCTCCTGCCACTGGTTGAGGACGTGCATGGTCTGGTTGGCGAGGGGTTTGCCGTACGGGATGCTCGACCACTCGGGCCGGACGCTCTCGACGGGGTGGTGGATCGACCAGATGGAGCCCTCCGTCGCGCCGCCGAGGCTGATCACCCGCATCGCGGGAAGCTTCTCGCGGATCCGGTTCGGCAGGTCGACGGGAATCCAGTCGCCGCTGAGCAGGGCGAGGCGGAGCCGGCAGCCGCGCGGCACGTTTCCGTCGCCCAGTGAGTCGATCCACATCCGCATGGGCGCGGGCACGCTGTTCCAGATGGTCACGCCGTAGCGGCCGACGAGCTGGGACCAGTGGGCGAGGTCGTTGCCGCGCGCGGGGTCGGGGACGACGACGGTCCCGCCGGCGCCGAGGACGCCGAACAGGTCGTACACGGACAGGTCGAAGCCCGCGGGGGCGAGTGCCAGGGTCCGGTCGTCCGGGCCGACGTCGAAGCGCCGGTTGATGTCCTGGACGGTGTTGGCGGCGCTGCGGTGGGTGATCATCACACCCTTGGGCTCGCCGGTCGACCCCGATGTGAAGATGACGTACGCCAGGTCGTCGTGGCCCTGGCGGCGCTCGGGCGCCTCGGCCGGGCAGGCCAGGGTCTCCTCGTCCTCCGGGGTCGTCACGGTCACGTTGGGGGGCCAGCGCAACGAGTCCCGCAGCTCCGGATCGGTCACCACCGCACGCACCGAACAGCGGGCGAGCAGCTTCAGGCGCCGCTCCTCGGGCAGTTCGGGGTCGATGGCGACGTACGCGGCGCCGGTGTGCAGCACACCGAGCAGCGCGGCGAACTGGTCGGCGCCGGGCCGCATCGACACGGCGACGATCTCGTTCGGGCCCGCCCCGGGGGAGCGGAGCAGCCGATGGGCGATCCGGTGGGCGCTCTCGGTCAGCAGGCGGTACGTGGTCTCCCGGCCGGGCGTGATCACCGCGGGCGCGTCGGGGGCGCGCCGGGCCGCCTCGGCGACCAGTTCGTGCAGCAGGGCGGGCGGGATGTCCTGGGCGGTGGCATTGGCCCGGGCGCGCTCCTCGGCCTGCGCGGCCGGCAGCGGCACGATGCCGCGGGTGGCTTCCCAGAGCTCCGGCTCGTCGACGAGACGGTCGAGCAGCGTCGTGTACGCCGCGAACATCTCCTCCAGGGTGTCCTCGGGGAACAGCCCCTCGACGGCGTTCCAGTTGACCGAGAGCCGGCCGTCGAGTTCCAGGATCTGGTTCTCCAGCCACACCTGCGGTGTACGGCTGTGGTCGTGGACGAGCGGCCCGAAGGACTCCAGCCGTCCGGCACCGGGCGCACCGCTCCTGCCCGCTCCCGCGCCGAGCGTGCTGGAGAAGACCACGGGCATCGAGGCCCGGCCGTCGTCCCGGCGGCGGGCCAGGTCGCGCAGCACCCGGATACCGCCGTGGGTGGAGTGCGACAGATCCTCCAGGAGGCGCTGCTCCAGCGCACGGGCCCGCTGGAGGAAGCTTTCCTCGGGGTGGCCGCCGACGGCGAGCAGGCTCGGGTCGAGGAAGTTGCCGATGATCTCCTCGACCCGCGGGTGCAGGCCCAGGCGATGGAACTGGGTGACGGTGAGGGTGAACTCCTGCCGCCGCGACCAGGTGCGCAGGACCTCCGCGTAGGCGGCGAGCAGCACGCCCGACGCGGTCAGCCCGTGCCGTACGGCCGCTGCCCGCAGCGCTCCCCAGCGCGCGGGGGCGAGCTGCGCCCGGTGCCGTACGAAGCGCGGGGTGCCGAGCTGTTCGGGCGCGGTGGCCAGCGGAAGTTCGGGTGCGCCCGGCAGGGTGTCGAGGCGGTCCGCCCAGTAGGCGGCGGCCTCCCGGCCGAGGGCGTCCTCGCGCAGCTCCTCGCGGGCGAGGACGTAGTCGCGGAACGACAGCTCCGGCGGCTCGGGCCGCCACTCCGGCTCGTCGTAACATCGGCGCCATTCGTCCATGAACCGGTAGAGCCCGCGCATGTCCAGGAACAGCAGGTCCACGGCGACATGGAGGCGCAGCCGGTCGTCGTCGAGCCGGGTCGTCCTGATGTCGAGGAGCGGGGCCCGGTCCAACGGCAGCACCTGCTCGGTCAGTTCGCGGCGGATCCGCTCCAGTTCCGCCGTCCGCTCCGACGCGGGCAGGCCGCGCAGGTCCGTGCCGCGGATGACGTACGGGTCGAGCTCTGCCACGGCGAGGACACGCTGGGCCTGATCGGTCCCGGCCACCGTCCGCAGCGCCTCGTGGCGGGCGATCACGGCGCGCAGGGCCTCGGTCAGCCGGTCCGGGTCGAGGGCGGGACAGTCGAACTCCAGGTAGTACTGGCTGGAGATGCCGCCCAGCTCCAGGCCCCCCAGCCGGCCGATCAGATACGCCTGCTGGATGTCGGTCAGCGGAAAGGGGTCGTGCCGGTGCTCGGGCTGCGGCTTGAGCTCGAGGAGCCGGTCCTCGTCCAGACGGGGGTGGCCGACACCGCCGCGCAGCCTTGCGAAAAGATCCTCCATCGACGTCCGTCCCTTTTCTTCGGATGCCCTGACGGGCTTTCGAATTCCCTTGCGAGAAGTGACGTTAGGCAGTGGGGGCAAACGGTCTCAATACGGTGGGACCGTAGGGACGACCGAAGGATTTCGGTGCCTCGGGACCGCCGCCGGACCCCGGCCGGACTCCCGCTGGACCCGCTCTGGCCTGCGCGTCGGTGCCATTGACCGGCGGCGGGACGGCGGCGACATCATCGACGCATGGGAATTCGAAGCTCCCCGGGGACGACCGGGAAACGCATACTCGTCGGCGCCACCGGATCCATCGCGGCGGCCGGACTTCCGGCGTATGTCCAGGCGATGCGCCGGCGGATCGAGGGCAGTACGTTCACCGTTCTGCTGACCCACACGGCGACCTCGTTCATTTCCCCGGAGAGCCTCGCGCTCTTCGCCGAGCGGGTGGTGAGCGGGGAGTCCCCGGCGGACTGGCCGACCGACAAGCCCTCCCGGCTCGCCGGTGACCACGACATCCTCGCCGTGCTGCCGGCCACCGCCCACACACTCGCCTCGGCCGCCGCGGGCGCCGCGCCGAACCGGCTGCTCACGGTCGCGCTCTCGGTGGACTTTCCGGTGGTGTACTTCCCGGTGATGGGCGCGAGGATGTGGCACAAGCCGGCCGTGCAGCGGAACATCGCGCGGATCCGCGAGGACGGCGGGCTGGTCAACGAGCCCGAGTGGCACGACGGTTTCGACCCGACCACGGGAACGGCCAGCCGCCATCCGGCCCTGCCGGGGCCGGAGACGGTGGCCGCGGTGATCGAGGACCTCCTGGCCAAGCAGCTGCCCTCGTCCTGAGTCCACGCACGCGTCGGGGCCCCGCCGGATCCGGCGGGGCCC
>NZ_BNBZ01000012.1 GCF_014656215.1 Streptomyces zaomyceticus
CAGGCTGATCACAGCCTGCCGCGCCCGTCTCGTCGTCCAGTGACCGGCAGAGTCGCTCAGCCGGCCGCGCGCGCGGCCATCCGCGCCTTGCGGGCGGCGAGCTTCTCGTCGAACTTGCTCGCCTCGGAGTCCAGGCCGTTCATGTACAGACCCAGCTCCTCCTGCGCCTGCAGACCCTCCGGCCCGAGGCCCTCGATCTGGAGGACCTTCAGGAAGCGGAGGACGGGCTGGAGCACGTCGTCGTGGTGGATGCGCATGTTGTAGATCTCGCCGATCGCCATCTGCGCCGCCGCCCGCTCGAAGCCGGGCATGCCGTGTCCGGGCATCCGGAAGTTGACCACGACGTCCCGCACGGCCTGCATGGTCAGGTCGGGGGCGAGCTCGAAGGCCGCGCCCAGCAGGTTGCGGTAGAAGACCATGTGCAGGTTCTCGTCGGTGGCGATACGCGCCAGCATCCGGTCGCAGACCGGGTCGCCGGACTGGTGGCCGGTGTTGCGGTGCGAGATGCGGGTGGCGAGCTCCTGGAAGGCGACGTACGCCACGGAGTGCAGCATCGAGTGCCGGTTGTCGGACTCGAAGCCCTCGCTCATGTGCGCCATCCGGAACTGCTCCAGCTTGTCCGGGTCGACGGCGCGCGAGGCGAGGAGGTAGTCGCGCATCACGATGCCGTGGCGGCCCTCCTCGGCGGTCCAGCGGTGCACCCAGGTGCCCCAGGCGCCGTCGCGGCCGAAGAGGCTGGCGATCTCGTGGTGGTAGCTCGGGAGGTTGTCCTCGGTGAGCAGGTTGACCACGAGGGCGATCTTGCCGATGTCGGTCACCTTGGACTGCGCCGGGTCCCAGGCCTCGCCGTCCTCGAAGAAGCCGGGGAAGTTGCGGGCGTCGGACCAGGGCACGTACTCGTGCGGCATCCAGTCCTTGGTGACCTTGAGGTGGCGGTTGAGCTCCTTCTCCACGACCTCTTCCAGCGCGTAGAGCAGCCGCGCGTCGGTCCACCCTGTCGAGCTGCCGAGGTGGGGAGAGGTGAGCGTCACGGGGACTCCTGGGGACGGAGAGGGGACATACGGGCGTACCTACGGATTCGTAGGTTACGAGACCGTAGGTTAAGGCTCCGTAAGGCGTCGGCCAAGCCCGTCCCGGCGATGTCCGGTTACGTTCCGTTATGTGCGCTGCTCGGGCCAGGCGCCGGAGACGCAGGTCACGTACCGGGTGCCCGTCGACAGGCGTCCGGCCGACTACGCAGAGCAGATACACGACCGCGGAGTGGAGGGCCGGCGGCGCCGGCCCCCACCGCGGAGGTCCGCGGCCGCCGCGGCCGTGGCGTGCGGCAGCGACGGTCGCGGATGTCGACGCGCACGGAGGGCCGAAGACCCGCCCCCGTCCGTGCTCCGGAGAGTCGCCCCCGCCCGTGCTCCGCGGGCTGTCTCCGTCCGTGCTCCGGGAGCTGTCTCCGGCTCGGAGCCGTACGCGCCCAGGGGGGCTAGGGGCTATCGACGGCTCGGCGCCGCCCCCCGTACCTCCTCCGCCGTCGTCGGCCGCAGCTCACCGTCGAGCAGCAGCCAGCGGGTGATCCCCAGCGACTCCAGGAACGTCACGTCGTGGCTCGCCACGATCAGCGCCCCCTCGTAGGCGTCGAGGGCCGCCGTCAGCTTCCGTACCGACGCCATGTCCAGGTTGTTCGTCGGCTCGTCCAGCACGAGCAGCTGCGGAGCCGGCTCCGCCAGGAGCAGCGCCGCGAGCGCCGCCCGGAAACGCTCCCCGCCCGAGAGGGTGCCGGCGGGCTGATCCGCCCGCGCTCCCCGGAAGAGGAACCGTGCCAGCCGGGCCCTGATCGCGTTCGCCGTCGCCGTGGGCGCGAACCGGGCCACGTTCTCCACCACGCTCAGCCCGTCGTCGAGGACGTCGAGCCGCTGCGGCAGGAAGCGGAGCGGCACCCGGGTCTCCGTCTCGCCCGAGAGCGGCTCGACCTCCCCTGCGATCGTCCGCAGCAGGGTCGTCTTCCCGGCGCCGTTCCTGCCGACCAGTGCGATCCGCTCCGGCCCGCGCAGTTCGAACGTGCCGGCCACCCGCGCCCCGTACCGCAGCTCCAGGTCCCGCAGGAACAGCACCTCGCGGCCCGGCGGCACCGAGGTGCGCGGCAGCTCGACCCGGATCTCGTCGTCGTCCCGCACCGCCTCGACCGCCGCGTCCAGCCGCTCCCGGGCCTCCGAGAGGCGCTCGGTGTGCAGCGCCTTGTGCTTGCCGGCCGAGACCTGGGCCTCGCTCCTGCGGTTGTTCGCCACGATCTTCGGGACGACCTTGTTCTCGAAGCTCTTCTGTCCGTACCGTTTCCGGCGGGCCAACTTCATCTGGGAGTCGGCGAGTTCCCGCTTCTGGCGCTGAACGTCGGCCTCCGCGACCCGCACCATCCTTTCCGCGGCCTCCTGTTCGGCGGCGAGTGCCTCCTCGTAGGCGGACCAGGCGCCGCCGTACCAGGCGACGGAGCCGTCCCGCAGATCGGCGATCTGATCGACGAGCTCCAGGAGTTCACGGTCGTGGCTGACCACGACCAGGACGCCCGACCAGCTCTCCACCGCCTCGTACAGCCGTGCGCGGGCGTACCGGTCCAGGTTGTTCGTCGGCTCGTCGAGCAGCAGGACGTCGGGCCGGGCGAGCAGCAGCGCCGCGAGGCGCAGCAGCACCGACTCGCCGCCCGAGACCTCGCCGACGGTCCGGTCGAGACCGACGGCGCCGAGCCCGAGCTGGTCGAGGGTGGCGCGGGCCCGCTCCTCCACGTCCCAGTCGTCGGCGAGGGCGGTGAAGTGCTCCTCCGCGGGGTCGCCCGCCTCGATGGCGTGCAGGGCGGCCCGCTTCGCGGCGATGCCGAGGATCTCGTCCACCCGTCGTGAGGTGTCCAGCACCACGTTCTGGGGGAGGTAGCCGAGTTCGCCGGTGACCCGGACCGTGCCGGAGGCCGGGGCCAGTTCGCCCGCGATCAGCTTCAGGAGCGTGGACTTGCCGGAGCCGTTCAGCCCGACGAGCCCGGTGCGGCCGGGGCCGACCGTGAGCCGGAAGTCGTCGAGGACCTCTGTGCCGTCGGGCCAGGAGAAGGAGAGAGCGGTGCAGGTGATGAACGTGGGGTGATGCGCCATGGGGGCCTCCCGAATGCGTGAGCGCGAGCGTGAAGAGATGCGAACGCGTGGAGACACCGGGGCGCGGGCAGTCGGAGGAACGGCTCGTACGCCGAGGTCGAGAACGGCACACGCGGCACAGGGGGCACGCGCGGCACGGTGTCTCGCAACCTCAGACGAGCAACGTCCTTCTCCGATCAGGTGACGACAAGGTCAGGACAGACCGTACGCCGGGGCTCGGGAGGGCGGCAAACGATTTAGTGGCTACGGCCGGTCGCGCAGCAGCTCGGCGAGGTCCTGGTCCCAGTCCAGGTACTGGTGCTCACGGCCCGCGGGCACCAGGTGCTGCGAGCGCTCCAGGAAGCGGCGCAGCTCCGAGGTCCTGACGTGGACCATGGCCACCCCCTCGGGAGCGTGGAACTCCACCACCGTCCGGTCGTAGCCGTACGGACGCAGGCGTACGTCCCCGACACCGGCCGGTCGCTCGACGCCCTGGACGAGCAGTTCCCGCGCGAAGGCCCAGGAGACCTCGACACCCTCCAGGGTCGCCGGAGGAGGGAACGCCATGCTCACGGCGTAGGGGTCCTCGCGGTCGTACCGCAGGGTGGCGGGGACGGTCTCCATCCGCGGAGCGGATGCGACCAGACGGGCCTGGACGGCCTGCTCGATGACGGCGGACACGACCGGCTCCTTTCACACGGGCTGGATCCTGTGCGTCTCCCCGACACCAGGGCACCTGACACCTGACAAGACGAGCGGCGGACCCGGAACGTGCACTCCGGATGTGCGTGAGCTGCGTCACGGCCGCGTCGAAGGGCCGCGCCCCGCGCCGGGCCGAAGGGATCGCCGCAGGTCGGAGCGGTGCCGGAAGAGGTCAGCGTGCTTCGGGCACGTCGTCGTCCGGCTCGGCGCAGGGACCGGAGCGGTCGCAGTACGGCTGGTTTCCGGAGGCTCCGCGGCCGCAGAGCACCACCCGTGTCTCGTGCCGGTCGCCGAGCTCGCCGCTCACGAGCAGGTCCCCGCGCACCACGAGCCGGCCGGACGGCGTCCGGCGGACGGAGGTGGGGGAGTCGGGATGCTCGACGGAGCCGTCCGCCGGGTGGTACTGCAGCGCCCCGGAGGGGCAACGACGGACGACCTCCGCCACCAGACCGGCCTCGGCTGCGTCGGGCAGCACCCACGGGCGCCGGGAGAGATCGAAGACCTCGGGCAGCTCGTGGACGCACTCGGCCGCGTGCAGACACCGGCGCGGCTCGAAGGTGACGGTGATGCCCTCGCCCTCGTACTCCTTGAGCTTCGGCGTCTCGTCGGGCGTCCGCTCGCTCGTACGGTCGGTCATGGCATCCAGCCTAGGAACGCCCGGCGGGGGACGCACCCTGGACGGGGAGGGGCCGGGGGCACTAGCTTCCGGCGCCATGACGTCCATGGGGAACACGAGACGAATGATGTCGGTGGGACTGATCGGGGCGGCGCTCGCGCTGACCCTGGCGGCGCCCGCGCGAGCCGGGGAGACCCCCGCGGCGGCGGCCGGCACGAACACGGCGGGCTGGCAGCTGACGCCGACCGGCACCGACGCCCGCTTCCGCGGCCTCGCGCCCGTCGACCGCCGAACCGCCTGGGCCGCCGGCTCCAAGGGCACGGTCCTGCGGACCACCGACGGCGGCCGGAGCTGGCGAAACGTCTCACCGCCGGGCGCGGCCGAGCTGGAGTTCCGCGATGTGGAGGCCTTCGACGCCCGCCGGGCCGTCGTCCTCGCCATCGGTGAGGGCGAGGCCTCGCGCGTGCTGCGCACCGAGGACGGCGGAGCCACCTGGACCGAGTCCTTCCGCAACACCGATCCGCGCGCCTTCTACGACTGCATGACCTTCTTCGACCGGCGGCACGGACTCGCCATGAGCGACCCGGTCGACGGGAAGTACCGCATCCTCTCCACCCGCGACGGCGGCCGCTCCTGGAAGGTGCTGCCGAACGCCGGGATGCCGGACGCGCTGCCCGGCGAGGCGGGCTTCGCGGCGAGCGGCCAGTGCCTGGTCTCGGCCGGTCCCCGGGACGTCTGGCTGGCGACGGGCGGCGGGGCCACCGCGCGCGTGCTCCACTCCGCCGACCGGGGGCTGACCTGGACCGCCACCATCTCGCCGATCCCGGCCGGGGACCCGGCCCGGGGCGTCTTCGGCCTCGCGTTCCGCGACCGCGCACACGGCATCGCCGTCGGCGGCGACTACCGCAAGGACCAGCCGTCCCCGCAGGCCGGAGCGGTCACCGGCGACGGGGGCCGCACCTGGCGCGCTTCGGCCACCCCCCCGCCCGCGTACCGCTCCGGCGTCGCCTGGCTGCCGCACAGCAGGAACGCGGCGCTCGCCGTCGGCCCGACGGGCACGGACCTGACCACCGACGGCGGCCGCACCTGGCGCACGGTCGACACCGGCTCGTACGACACGGTGGACTGCACGCCCGACGGCTCCTGCTGGGCCTCGGGCGAGAAGGGCAGGATCGCCCGGCTCGGCCGGTAGTCAGGAGGGGAGCTGCTCCCGGTACGCGGCGAGTCCGTCGGCCGTCTTGGTCGCGTAGAACTCCGTGATCCGGTACACGCAGACTCCCTCGACGCTGAACGGGTCGGCCGCCGCGATCTTCTCGATCTCCGTGCGGTCGACCCCGGCGGCCAGGATCACCCCGCCGTCGCGCGGGTTCTTCCGCCCCGAGGCGACGAAGACACCCGCGGCGTACTGCGCGTCGAGCCACTCGATGTGGGCGTCGAGCAGTGCGTCGACCCGCTCGACGGGCGCGGTGTAGGTCAATTCCAGTACGAACATGATCGCCAGGCTACCGGCGCCGGCCGGACGCCGACGAGGCGTCCCAGCCGTCGGACCGCCCCTCGCCGGGCCCCGGCCCGCCCCTGTCGCCGCGCACCGCCCCACGGCCGAGGCGGCACGGGGCTGGGAGCCGCCGCACGGGCGACCATAGGGTGGCCCGCATCATGACGATCATCGAGATTCCGGCGGGCTGGCCCGCCGACGAGACCGCCGCCCGGGCCGTCCAGGCGGAGCTGTGCGGGCGCCTCGTACGCGACGAGGAGGGCCCGGAGGTCGGCGAGGGGCACGTGACGGGCCTCGACGTGGCCTACGACGACGAGCGCGATCTCGTCGCGGCGGCGGCCGTCGTCCTCGACGCGCGGACCCTGGAGGTGGTCGAGCGGGCCACGGCCGTCGGCCGGGTCTCGTTCCCCTATGTCCCCGGGCTCCTCGCCTTCCGGGAGATCCCGACGGTGCTCGCCGCGCTCGACAGGCTGACCACCGACCCCGGCCTGCTCGTCTGCGACGGCTACGGCATCGCCCACCCCCGTCGCTTCGGACTCGCCAGCCATCTCGGTGTCCTCACCGGCCGGCCGTCCATCGGTGTCGCGAAGAACCCCTTCACCTTCACGTACGAGCAACCCGGCCCGGCACGAGGCGACTTCGCCCCGCTCCTGGCCGCCGGAGAGGAGGTGGGGCGGGCGCTGCGCACCCGGGCCGGGGTGAAGCCGGTCTTCGTCTCCGTCGGCCACCGGGTCTCCCTCGCCAACGCCTGCGCCCACACCCTCCACCTCGCACCCCGGTACCGCATCCCCGAGACCACCCGCCACGCGGACTCCCTCTGCCGCCACGCCCTGAACGAGGCGCGAGGTGACGCCTGAAGCGTGCGGGCGTCTCGGACATCCCGTCAGGATCCCTCCGGATTGGGCGGGTTCCGGGCTCGTCGGGAGGGGGGACGCACTCAGTACCGGCTGAGTACCCGTGACGAGCTGAGTACCTGTACGGATACCGGCCCCTCGGCCCGCGCGGCAGAGTGGGGTTCATGACAACACCCCTTTCCGTTCCGTCGCGTTCCGCCGGGCGCGGCCCGAATCGGACCCTCTTCGGTGCCGGGCTCCCCGCCCCGGCCCGGGTCCGCGCTGTGCCTTCCGTCCTCGTCGACGGGACCCCGGAGTGATCGGGCGGCTGCGGTGCCTCGTGCTCGACTGCCCCGACGCCTGGGACCTCGCCCACTTCTACCGGAAGCTGATCGGCGGAGAGGTGGAGAGCCCGTACCCCCGGTGGGCCGTCGGTGAGGGATCCGCGGTGCTGCTCGGCGACGAGGGCCCCGTCCTCGCCTTCCAGAGCGTGGCCGACCACCGGTCGCCCGTCTGGGGCGCGCCCGAGCAGCAGTTCCACCTCGACGTGCGGGTCGACGACCTGGACGTCGCCCATGAGGACGTCCTCGCCCTCGGGGCCGTACCGCTCGACGACGGGGGTGCCGACGCGGCCTGGCGTGTCTACGCCGACCCTGCCGGTCACCCCTTCCGTCTCGTCATGCCCTGATCCCACCCGGACCGGCGGGCGACGTCGCTCGGGTCGTCTCCTCCGGATCGTGCCGGACCCGCGCCGCCGCGGGCTGGACCGGCGCGATCCGAAGGCGACCACCTGGGTCGGTTCGTCCTGATACGACCTGGTTCGTCTCTTCCGGAAGAGACGGCCTAGCCCCGGTGCGCCACCCGGAAGCGGATGCCCGCCGCCCGGAGCCGGTCGATGAGCGCGTCTCCCATCGCCGCCGCCGTCGTCACCTGTCCGGCCGTCTTCGGCAGCGGGTCGAAGGCGAGGCTGAGGGCCGACTCGGCGAGCATCTTCGCCGTCTCGTCGTACCCCGGGTCGCCGCCCGACACCTCGGTGAAGACCCGACGGCCACCGCCCTCGCCGACGAAGCGCACGGAGAACCAGCTGCGCGACCGGCGCTCTGCGGAGGGGCCCTCGCCCGCCCGATAGCGGTCCATCAACCAGGAGCGGACCGAGGGGAGTTGGGCCGCCGCCACGCCCACCCCGGCCGCCGTGGCGCCCCCGAGGGCCATCGGTAGCGTCTTCACGGAGGCGTAGTGCCGGTAGCGGAAGTCCGGTCCGTACCGGTCGAGGGCCGCGGCCGAGCGGGCCACGACCTGCGGGTCGAGCGTCGGCAGCGGCAGTGCCCACGTCCCCGTCTCCCGGCTGAACCGCGGTCCGCCCAGGGGTGCGCGAGCCCGTCGGCCCACCAATCGCGGCTCGTACAGGCGTCGTTCGCGCGCGGCCCGCAGGATCTCCCGCCCCCGGCCGAGCGCGGTCAGCGCGGACGCGAACGTGCCGCCGGAGAAGGCGGCCCCGGCCCGGACGAAGCCGTCCACCCGGAGCGGGACGTCCTCCGGGAGCTGCTGAACGGTGAAGTACACGCCCAGGTCGTGCGGGACGGAGTCGAAACCGCAGGCGTGCACGATCCGGGCGCCGGTCTCCCGGGCGCGCGCGTCGTGCCGCACGTACGTCAGGTCGACGAACTCGGCCTCGCCGGTCAGGTCCAGGTAGTCCGTGCCGGCCTCCGCGCAGGCGCCGACGAGCCCGTCGCCGTACCAGACGTAGGGGCCGACCGTGGTCGCCACCACCCTGGTGGACTCGGCGAGTTCACGCAGTGAGCCGGGGTCCCCGGCGTCGGCGACGACGAGAGGCAGATCGGCGCAGTGCGGCCAGCGGGCGGTGAGCCGCTCGCGCAGGGCGGTGAGCCCGGCCGTGCTGCGTCCCGCGAGGGCCCAGCGGCACTCCGCCGGGGCGTGCTCGGCCAGATAGGCGGCGGTGAGCTCGCCCACGATTCCGGTCGCCCCGAAGAGGACGACGTCGTAGGTCCGGGCCCCGCTCTCCGCCCGGGCCTCCCTGTCGCTCTCCGGCGCGCTCTCCCGTCCGGCCCCGGTGCGGCCGTCCGCCGTCCGTCCGGCCTCCGGCTCGCGCCCCACGCCCGCCCCTGTGTCCATCCAGCCCCTCATTTCGGCCGTGCCGCGCCGCCGTGCGCGGATCTTGTCGTCGGCGGAGGATAGCGGGTCCTCCGCCGTGCTCCGTTGTCGCCCTACCCCCGGTTACCCCACTCACGCCCCGCCGGGAATTTCCAAGCGCTTGCTCGGCCGGGGGGCTTGTGCCGAGTGGAACACGTTCCTAGCATCTCCGGTGTTACATCATTGGTGTCATACACGCCTGGGGGCTCGATGAGCACGACGCACAGCGCCGGGAACGGCCCGCTCACCGGAGTACGCGTGGTCGAACTCGCCGGCATCGGACCCGGCCCCTTCGCCGCGATGCTCCTCGCCGACCTCGGCGCCGACGTCGTCCGTGTCGACCGCCCCGGCGGCCCCGGTCTAGGCATCGACCCGGCGCGCGACCTCACCAACCGCAACAAGCGCTCCGTCCTCGTCGACCTCAAGGCCGAGGACGGCCCCGCGACCGTCCTCGACCTCGTCGCCCGCGCCGACATCCTGATCGAGGGCTACCGGCCCGGCGTCGCCGAACGCCTCGGCGTCGGCCCCGACGCCTGCCTCGCCCGCAATCCGCGCCTCGTGTACGGACGGATGACCGGCTGGGGCCAGGACGGACCGCTCGCCACCACCGCCGGACACGACATCGGCTACATCGCCGTCACCGGCGCCCTCGGCATGATCGGTCCCGACCCGGACGGCCCGCCCACCGTCCCCGCCAACCTCGTCGGCGACTACGCGGGCGGCTCCCTCTACCTCGTCATCGGCGTCCTCGCCGCCCTCCAGCACGCCCGCGCGCACGGCGAGGGCCAGGTCGTCGACGCCGCGATCGTCGACGGCACCGCCCACCTCACCACCATGATCCACGGCATGCTCGCGGCCGGCGGCTGGCAGGACCGCCGGGGCGTCAACCTCCTCGACGGCGGCTGCCCCTTCTACGGCGTCTACGAGACCTCCGACGGCGGCCACATGGCGGTCGGTGCCCTGGAAGAGCGGTTCTACGCCGAGTTCGTCCGCCTCCTCGGCGTCGAGGAGACCGCCCCCGCCCGCCGCGACCTCGCCCGCTGGCCCGAACTCCGCGAGGCCGTCGCCGACCGCTTCCGGAGCCGTACCCGCGAGGAGTGGACCGCCGTCTTCGAGGGCAGCGACGCCTGCGTCGCCCCCGTCCTCTCCCTGCGCGAAGCCCCGTCCCACCCCCATCTCGCCGCCCGCGCCACCTTCACCGAGCACGGCGGAATCGCCCAGCCCGCCCCCGCACCCCGCTTCTCCGTCACCCCCGGCACTCTCCGGACGGGCCCCGCCCTGCCCGGTGCCGACACCGCCGAGGTCGCCCGCGACTGGGCCGTACCCGCGCTCGGCAGCCCGACCCAGACCCAGGAGACCGAAGCATGAAGCGCCAGCTCTACACCGCCGACCACGAGGCTTTCCGGGCCACCGTCCGCACCTTCCTCGACAAGGAGGTGCTGCCGCACTACGCGCAGTGGGAGAAGGACGGCATCGTCGCCCGCGAGGCCTGGCTCGCCGCCGGACGCCAGGGGCTGCTCGGCCTCGCCGTCGACGAGGAGTACGGAGGCGGCGGCAACCCCGACTTCCGCTACGGGGCCGTCCTCGCCGAGGAGTTCACCCGGGCCGGCGCCCCCGGACTCGCCATCGGCCTGCACAACGACATCATCGGCCCGTACCTCACCTCGCTCGGCACCGAGGAGCAGAAGCGGCGCTGGCTGCCCGGCTTCTGCTCCGGCGAGCTCGTCACCGCCATCGCCATGACGGAGCCCGGCGCCGGTTCGGACCTCCAGGGCATCCGTACGACCGCCGAGGACCACGGCGACCACTGGATCCTCAACGGATCCAAGACCTTCATCTCCAACGGCATCCTCGCCGACCTGGTGATCGTCGTCGCCCGCACCACCCCCGAGGGCGGCGCGCACGGCCTCTCGCTCCTCGTCGTCGAGCGCGGTGCCGAGGGCTTCGAGCGCGGCCGCAACCTCGACAAGATCGGCCAGAAGTCCCAGGACACCGCCGAACTCTTCTTCAAGGACGTCCGCGTCCCCAAGGAGAACCTGCTCGGCGAGCTCAACGGCGCCTTCCTGCACCTCATGACCAACCTCGCGCAGGAGCGCCTCGCCATCGCCGTCGCCGGCATCGCGGGCGCCGAGCACCTCCTGGAGATCACCACCCGGTACGTGAAGGAGCGCGAGGCCTTCGGGCGTCCCCTCGCCCGGCTCCAGCACATCCGCTTCGAGATCGCGGAGATGGCCACCGAGTGCGCCGTCACACGGACCTTCGTCGACCGCTGCATCACCGAGCACACCGAGGGCGGCCTCGACGCCGTCCACGCCTCCATGGCCAAGTGGTGGGCGACCGAACTCCAGAAGCGCGTCGCCGACCGCTGTCTGCAACTGCACGGCGGTTACGGCTACATGAGCGAATTCCCGGTCGCCCGCGCCTACACCGACGGCCGGATCCAGACCATCTACGGCGGGACCACCGAGATCATGAAGGAGATCATCGGCCGTTCCCTCCTCGGCTGACCACCGGCCCCTCCCGCCGCTCCCCACCCTCATCCCTCGCGAAAGGCTTCCCGTGAGCACCGAAGCGTACGTGTACGACGCGATCCGCACCCCGCGCGGACGCGGCAAGGCCAATGGCTCCCTGCACGGCACCAAGCCGATCGACCTGGTCGTCGGCCTCATCCGGGAGATCCAGACCCGGAACCCCGACCTCGACCCGGCCGCCATCGACGACATCGTCCTCGGCGTCGTCGGCCCCGTCGGCGACCAGGGCTCCGACATCGCCCGGATCGCCGCGATCGCCGCCGGACTCCCCGACACCGTCGCCGGCGTCCAGGAGAACCGCTTCTGTGCCTCGGGCCTGGAAGCGGTCAACATGGCCGCGATGAAGATCCGCTCCGGCTGGGAGGACCTGGTCCTCGCCGGCGGCGTCGAGTCCATGTCCCGGGTGCCGATGGCCTCCGACGGCGGCGCCTGGTTCGCCGACCCGATGACCAACCTGGAGACCAACTTCGTCCCGCAGGGCATCGGCGCCGACCTGATCGCCACCATCGAGGGCTTCACCCGCCGCGACGTCGACGAGTACGCGGCCCTCTCCCAGGAACGCGCCGCCGCCGCCGTCAAGGACGGCCGCTTCGCCCGCTCGATCGTCCCCGTCGTCGACCGGGCCGGGCTCACCGTCCTCGACCACGACGAGTTCCTGCGCCCCGGCACCACCGCCGACTCCCTCGCCCGGCTCAAGCCCTCCTTCGCCGACATCGGCGAACTGGGCGGCTTCGACGCCGTCGCCCTGCAGAAGTACCACTGGATCGAGGAGATCGACCACGTCCACCACGCCGGCAACTCCTCCGGCATCGTCGACGGCGCCTCCCTCGTCGCCATCGGCTCCAAGGAGGTCGGCGAGCGGTACGGGCTGACCCCCCGCGCCCGGATCGTCTCGGCCGCCGTCTCCGGTTCCGAGCCGACCATCATGCTGACGGGCCCCGCCCCGGCCGCCCGCAAGGCCCTCGCCAAGGCCGGCCTCACCATCGACGACATCGACCTGATCGAGATCAACGAGGCCTTCGCGGCCGTCGTCCTGCGCTTCGTCAAGGACATGGGCATCACCCTGGACAAGGTCAACGTCAACGGCGGCGCCATCGCGCTCGGCCACCCGCTCGGCGCCACCGGCGCGATGATCCTCGGCACCCTCGTCGACGAGCTGGAGCGACAGGACAAGCGCTACGGCCTGGCCACCCTCTGCGTGGGCGGCGGCATGGGCATCGCCACCGTCGTCGAGCGCGTCTGACCGTCCCGTCCGAACCCCTCTTCACGGATCCACGGAGAAGCAGAGACATGAGCGAGAGCACCACCATCCGCTGGGAGCAGGACGCGACCGGGATCGTCACCCTCGTCCTCGACGACCCGAACCAGTCCGCCAACACCATGAACCAGGCCTTCCGGGCCTCGATCCTCGCGATCGCCGACCGTGTGGAGGCCGAGAAGGACTCCATCCGCGGCATCATCTACACCTCCGCGAAGAAGACCTTCTTCGCCGGCGGCGACCTCAAGGACATGGTCCAGGCGGGCCCCGAGCACGCCGAGGACATCTTCCGCGGCGCGCTGGAGATGAAGAGCGCGCTGCGCCGCATCGAGACCGTCGGCAAGCCCGTCGTCGCCGCCATCAACGGCGCCGCGCTGGGCGGCGGCTACGAGATCGCCCTCGCCTCCCACCACCGCGTCGCCCTCGACGCCCCCGGTTCCAAGATCGGCCTGCCCGAGGTCACCCTCGGTCTGCTGCCGGGCGGCGGCGGCATCACCCGTACCGTCCGTCTCATGGGCATCACCGACGCCCTGCTCAAGGTGCTCCTCCAGGGCACCCAGTACGCCCCGAAGCGCGCCCTCGACAGCGGCCTCGTGCACGAGGTGGCCGCCACCCCCGAGGAGATGATGGCCAAGGCCATCGCCTTCATCGACGGACACCCCGAGTCCCGGCAGCCCTGGGACGTCCCGGGCTACCGCATCCCCGGCGGCACCCCGTCGAACCCGAAGTTCGCCGCCAACCTGCCGGCCTTCCCGGCCAATCTGCGCAAGCAGCTGGGCGGTGCGCCCTACCCGGCGCCGCGCGCCATCATGGCCGCCGCGGTGGAGGGCTCCCAGGTCGACTTCGAGACCGCCGCCACCATCGAGAGCCGCTACTTCACCGAGCTGGTCACCGGGCAGACCGCGAAGAACATGATCCAGGCGTTCTTCTTCGATCTCCAGGCCGTCAACTCCGGCGCCAGCCGCCCCAAGGGCATCGAGGCCCGCCCGGTCCGCAAGGTCGCCGTCCTCGGCGCGGGCATGATGGGCGCCGGCATCGCGTACTCCTGCGCCCGCGCCGGCATCGAGGTCGTCCTCAAGGACGTCACCGCCGAGTCCGCCGCGAAGGGCAAGGCGTACTCCGAGGCGCTCTGCGCCAAGGCGGTCAAGCGCGGCCGGACGACCCAGGAGAAGGCCGAGGCGCTCCTCGCCCGGATCACCCCGACCTCCGACGTCCAGGACCTGGCCGGCTGCGACGCCGTCATCGAGGCGGTCTTCGAGGACACCGCGCTCAAGCACAAGGTCTTCCAGGAGATCCAGGCCGTCGTCGAGCCCGACGCGCTGCTCTGCTCCAACACCTCGACCCTGCCGATCTCCGTCCTCGCCGAGGGAGTGGAGCGCCAGAGCGACTTCATCGGTCTGCACTTCTTCTCGCCCGTCGACAAGATGCCGCTCGTCGAGATCATCAAGGGCGAGCGGACCGGCGACGAGGCACTCGCCCGCGCCTTCGACCTGGTCCGGCAGATCAACAAGACGCCGATCGTCGTCAACGACTCGCGCGGCTTCTTCACCTCCCGGGTGATCGGCCACTTCATCAACGAGGGTGTCGCCATGGTCGGCGAGGGCATCGAGCCCGCCTCCGTCGAGCAGGCCGCCGCCCAGGCCGGATACCCCGCCAAGGTCCTCTCCCTGATGGACGAGCTGACCCTGACGCTGCCCCGCAAGATCCGCAACGAGACGAAGCGCGCGATCGAGGAGGCCGGCGGCACCTGGGTCAGCCACCCGGGCGAGGCCGTCATCGACCGCATGGTCGACGAGTTCGGGCGGCCCGGCCGCAGCGGCGGCGCGGGCTTCTACGAGTACGGCGAGGACGGCGGGCGCGGCAAGCTCTGGCCCGGACTGCGCGAGCACTTCACCAGGCCCGGGCACGAGATCCCGTTCCGCGACATGCAGGAGCGGATGCTCTTCGCCGAGGCCCTGGACACCGTGCGGCTCCTGGAGGAAGGCGTCCTGACCTCGGTCGCCGACGCCAACATCGGCTCCATCATGGGCATCGGCTTCCCGGCCTGGACGGGCGGTGTGCTCCAGTACGTCAACGGCTACGAGGGCGGTGTCGCCGGCTTCGTCGCCCGCTCCCGCGAGCTGGCGGAGACCTACGGCGAGCGCTTCACCCCGCCCGCCCTCCTGGTGGAGAAGGCCGAGCGGGGCGAGGTCTTCACCGACTGACGGGCGCCCGCCGAAGCACACGGCCGGTCCGCACGGACCGGCCGACCGTCACGGCGCCCGGAAGGCCGTCCTCAGCTCCTCGCTCAGCGAGCGCTGGAAGGCCGTGAGGAGGGCCTGGACCACCATCGGCTGCATGTGCGCCGAGAGCGACCTCATCGCGCTCAGGTGGTCCGGGTCCTCACCGCTCTCCCGGTACGGGCTCCACACCTCGTCCCGGAAGAGCCGCGACAGCTCCTGGGCGGCGGCGCGCGCGTGCTCCAGAAGCACGGTGCGTGAGGCGAGGATGGTCTCGTGCTCGATGGGCACGTCCAGCAGCTCGACACCGAGCCGCAGCAGGGCCCCGTCCAGCCGGAAGGTGTCCTCCTCGGCGGTCCGGTCGAGCACCCCCATCGCCGCCAGCCGGTCCACGTCCCGCTCGGTCAGCGTCCGGCCGGCCCGCCGCTCCAGCTCGCGGCGGGTGATGGACTCGGCCGACTCGGGGGCCCAGGAGGCCACCAGGGCGCGGTGGATCGCCAGGTCCTGCGCGCTGAGGTCGGGCGGCAGCTGCTCCAGGTAGCGCTCGATCGCGGCCAGGGTCATGCCCTGCCGCCGGAGCTCCTCGATGAGCGCGAGCCGCGACAGATGCCCCGGCCCGTAGTGCCCGACCCGGCGCGCCCCGATGACGGGCGGCGGGAGGAGCCCCCGCGTCCCGTAGAACCGCACGGTCCGCACCGTGACCCCGGCCCGCGCGGCCAGCTCGTCGACGGTGTAGCTGGGTCCGCTCTCCCCGTCACTCCCGACGTCCATCCGAGCCGCCCCGCTTCCGTTGCCGGCGACCCGCCGGTCCGGGTCACTTGAACAGTATTGCTGTCTCACCACCTGTGTAAAAGACTGATGCCGTTGTCAGTGGGAGGCCGTAGCGTGATCGTCATGAAGGGGATCACCTACGTCCGGGGGGACGCGACCGCGCCGCAGGCCAAGGGCGTCAAGATCGTCGCGCATGTCTGCAACGATCTCGGGGGCTGGGGCAAGGGCTTCGTCCTGGCGGTCTCCCGCCGCTGGAGCGAGCCGGAGGCGGCCTACCGGCGCTGGCACCGCGAGCGCGCGGGGAACGATTTCGGCCTCGGCGCCGCGCAGTTCGTCCAGGTCGAGCCGTACGTCTGGGTGGCCAATCTGATCGGCCAGCGGGGGATGCGCACCGGGCGCAGCAGCGGCGTGCCCGTGCGGTACGAGGCGATCGACGCCGCGCTCGGGCTGCTCGCCGACAGGGCGGCCGAGCTGGGGGCGTCCGTGCACATGCCGCGCATCGGCTGCGGCCTCGCGGGCGGCTCCTGGGCGCGGGTCGAGCCGCTGGTGCTCCGGCGGCTGGTGGAGCGGGGGATACCGGTCACCGTGTACGACTTCGGCGCGTAAGGGGCGGGGAGGCGGGGGGCGGTGGGGGAGTCGGGGCTCGGGGGCTAGAGTCTGCGGCTGTTCGAACTGGGGGAACGGGAACAGGGGAGTCAGATGTACACGCAACTCAGGGAGACGGCCGCCGAATTGGCCGGAGTCCTGTGGCGGGAGCACACCGTCTACCGCGAGCGGGGCGGCGGTGTGGTGATCCGGGGCGAGCACGTGGGCCGCTGGATAAGTCTCGGTCCGACCGGGGGCAAGGACCAGGCGCTGCTGCGCGCGGGCCGACTGCTCGACGGGGGGACCACCGCCCCGGCCCGTACCGAGGTGATCGTGGACCTGACCGCCGGGACGGCGGAGCTCGCGGCGGTCTGCCGGAGCCTGCTCGCGGATGTCGCCGCGATGGCCGAGCCGGCTCCGGCCCCGTCGGGACGGGCCGGGCGGGCGAGCCGCGCGGGCACGTCCGGGAAGCGGGAGAAGCCGGACCGGGCGGCGCGTGCCGCCCGGTCCGGCCGGCCCCGGAAGGCGCGGCACACGAGTCCGGGTTCCTTCGTCGTGCTGCTCTGTGTCGCCGGGGTCCTCGGTGTCTGGCTCTACAGCGTCTTCGGCGGCTACGGGTACTGATCCGCGCCCGCCGCCGCTCCGGTCAGAAGCCGGTGACGGGGTAGTGGTCGGAGAGGTTCTCGTAGGTGTACGTGGTGCCCCAGCTGGAGACCGACCACGGGGCGCTCCGCTCCAGGACCACGTGGTTGGTCCAGCCGGCGGGGCGGGCGTGCCCGGCGCGGTGGAGGACGTAGTCGAGGTCCTCGCGGGGGTCGTCCGGGTAGCGCTCGGAGGCGATCGAGTTCAGGTCGGTGTCGAAGGAGTACGGGTGGCCGGTGCGGGCGTCGGCCCCCACCAGGCCCGCGTCGGCGAGCATCGTGGCGTACTCGGGCGTGTGGGAGTCGACGTTCATGTCACCGGCGACGATCACCTGCTCGTTCGCCGGGATGTTCTTGGCGTCGAGGAAGGCGTCGAGCGCCTTGAACTGGCGGCTGCGCATCTGCGCCGCCTCGCCGGCCGAGCAGCCCGGGTCGGTGGACTGGGCGTGGGTGCCGAGGACGTGGACCCGGCTGCCGTTGACGTCGAGCACGGTGTAGGCGAAGCCCTTGTTCGACCACCAGTCGGCGCCGCAGGCGTCCTTGTAGACGTACTGCTCCTTGCGGACGATCGGCCACTTGCTCAGGATCGTCACGCCGCCGTCCTCGGGCGTGGTCGCGGAGTAGGACCCACCGGTGGCGTCCCAGCCGCTCTTGCTGCGGCCCACGACCGGGGTCTGGTGCGGGTACTGCCCGGCGGCGTTCGCCTTGAGGGCGTCCGAGGCGGAGTTGTCGAAGGCCTCCTGGACGACGACGACGTCCTGCCCCTGGAAGAAGGAGGCGGCGGGGATCGCCTTGGCCCGGTGGTCCTGGCCCCAGTTCGGGTAGAGCGTCTTGGAGAAGAGGAAGGCGTTGTACGTGAGCACCTTCAGCCGCGGGGCCTCGGCGGCGGTCGTGGCGGGGGCGGCGGTCGCGCCCGGTGCGGTCGCCGCCAGGGTGGCGGCGGCGAGCGCGAGCGAGAGGGCGGCGCCGGGGGCGCGGCGGAGCGCGGCGAACGACACGGGAACTCCCATGAGGGTGTGGGGGGTTGAGCTGGCGCCGCACATACAACCAGCCGGAGTTACCTTCCGGTAGCCTCTGGGTGCCGGGAATCTTGCGTGCCCCGCACGAGCGCGCCAACTCTCATCGCAGTGCCTGATTTGTCCCTATTTGAGCCAGGTAGAATGCGCGCATGACCCTCGCGAACTCACAAGTCTTCAAGACGGACCTCGGTCCGCTCAACCCCGTCTGGGCCGAGCTCATCCTCGGTCTGGTCGTCTTCGGCTTCACCTTCCTCATGCTCGCGAAGGTCATCCTGCCGAAGATCCGGCGCACCCTCGACGAGCGCGAGGACGCCATCGACGGCGGCACCGAGCGCGCCGACGACCTGCGCTCCGAGGCCACGCAGATCCGTGAGCAGTACGAGGCCGAGCTGGCCGAGGCCCGCCACGAGGCCGCCCGTATCCGCGCCAAGGCCGTCGAGGAGGGCTCGGTGGCCATCGCCGCCGCCCGCGCCGAGGGCAACGCCGAGCGCGAGTCCATCCTCGCGGCCGGTGCCGAGAAGATCGCCTCCGAGCGCGCCGCCGCCGAGCGCGAGCTCACCGCGGACGTCGACGCCTGGGCACACGCCCTCGCCGCCCGTATCGTCGGCGAGCCGGTCGGCGCCGACCGCGCCTGACCCGTACTCCCCGGAAGGGGCCGTCACCAGGGCCGCGGCGCCCGGGTGACGGCCCCTTCGTCGTGGGTGCAGCCTGGAGTGTGAGGAGAAGCCCCATGGAACGAGTGAATCCGGTGGACCCCGGATCCTCCGGCGCCGCTGTCGACCCCGGCGGCCCTGTCGACCCCGGTGCCCCTGCCGTCGACCCCGGCGGCCCGGCCGAGCCGGTCGACTCCACCGCCCCCGCCGTGCCCGGCGACCCGGTGCCCCCGCCCGTCGGCGGGGTGCTGTGGAGCGTCGCCGGCGACATCCGGGCGCTCCTCATGCTGCCCGCCGCCCTCACGATGCAGGTCGCGCACCCCGCGATCGGCGCCGGGGTCGACGCCCACTCCGTCTTCCGCACCGACCCCTGGGGCCGCGGCGAACGCTCGCTGCGCTCGGTCCAGCTGTGGATCTACGGCGGTGAGGACGCCGCCCGCGAAGGGCGCCGCCTCCGCAAGCTCCACCGCGACATCCAGGGCACGGACGCCCACGGGCGCCGCTATCACGCGCTGACCCCCGCCTACTACTCCTGGGTGCACGCGACCGGCTTCCCCGTCTACGCGCACGGCCTCCGCCTGCTCGCCCGCCCCCTCACCGAGGCGCAGGAACGGCAGCTGTACGCGGAGTGGCTCCAGGTCGGCCGGATCCTCGGGATCCACGACCGGGACATGCCGCAGACGATCGAGGAGTTCTGGCCGTACTACCGGAAGGTCCTCGCGGAGGAACTGGAGGCGACGGTCGTCGTCCGGGAGCTGCTCGACCCCAACCAGCCGGTCCCCGCCCCCGACCGGGGCCCGCTGCCGCTCCGGCTGGCCCTCCGCCTGCTCTGGCCGGTCCTGCGCCGCCCGTTCCTGCGGCTGCGGACCTTCCTCACCGTGGGCATGATGCCGCCGGACGCACGTGAGGCGATCGGTCTGGAGTGGACGGACGCGCAGGACCGGACACTGCGCCGCCTCGCCCGGGTGGTCCGGGCGGTGGTTCCCGTCCTTCCCGAGCGGCTGCGCTATCTGCCGCTGGCCCGGAAGGCGCGGGAGGCCGCCCGCCGCGCGGCGCGCTGACGGACGGCCTCGGGGCCCGGTACGACGAGCCTCGGTGCGACGGGCCCCGGTCGGGCGTACGGCTCAGTGCCCGCCGTGGTGCTCCGTCTCGTGGACGGTGTTCGTCGCCGCGATCTTCTTCCACGACTTCGGCTGCACCGGCTTCGGCTGCGCGGACCTCGGCGCCGCCGAGCGGGCGGACGCGCCGCCGGAAGCGGGCGCGGCGGCCGGCGAGGACAGGCCCACCGCCGCCGCCGTCGACGCGGACGGCTTCGACGGCTGGTACAGCCACGTGTCGAAGAGCTCGGCCAGCGGCTTGCCGGAGACCCGCTCCGCGTACCGCACGAAGTCGGCGACCCGCGCGTTGCCGTAGGCGAACTGCTGCGGCCAGCCCTTCAGGATCGCGAAGAAGTCCTCGTCGCCGATCTCGTTGCGCAGCGCCTGGAGCGCCAGCGCGCCCCGGTCGTAGACGGCGATGTGGAACTGGTTCTCCGCGCCCGGGTCACCCGGCTTCACCGTCCAGAACGGATCCTCGGCCGTCCGCGTGGCGTACACGTAGTCCGCCAGCTCCTGGGCCGTGCCCTCGCCCTCCTTCTCCGACCACAGCCACTGGCTGTAGCGGGCGAAGCCCTCGTTGACCCAGATGTCCTTCCAGTCGCGGACGGACACACTGTCGCCGTACCACTGGTGCGCCAGCTCGTGGACGACCACCGACACGTTCGCGCCGTTGGCGAACTGTCGCGGGCTGTAGAACGGACGGGTCTGCGTCTCCAGGGCGAAGCCGCTGGTCACGTTCGGCACGTACCCGCCGAGGGCGTTGAAGGGGTACGGCCCGAAGACCCCCTCCAGCCACTCGGCGACCTCGGTCGTGCGTTCGATGGAGGCGCGCGCGGCGCCGTCGTTGTCGCCGAGGTTCTTGCTGTACGCGTTGAGGACCGGCAGTCCGTTCGCCGTCCTGTCCGTCGTGATGTCGAACTTGCCGACGGCCAGCGTGGCCAGGTAGGTCGCCTGCGGCTTGTTGGAGCGCCAGTTGAAGCGCGTCCAGCCGAGGCGGGAGGACTGCGACTGGAGCACGCCGTTGCTGATGGCCTGGGTGCCGTCCGGCACCGAGACGGAGACGTCGAAGGTGGCCTTGTCGAGCGGGTGGTCGTTGGACGGGAACCACCAGACGGCCGAGTCCGGCTCCTGCGCGGCGACACCGCCGTCGGGGGTGCGGGCCCAGGCCGACCAGCCGTCGATCTTCACCTCGGAGGGCTTGCCCGCGTAGCGGACGACGATCGAGATCGCCTTGTTCTTCTCCAGCGGGACGGCCGGGGTGACCTCCAGCTCGTGGGCACCCGATGCGGCGAACTTCGCGAGGCGGCCGTTGACGCGGACCTCGCTGACCTTCAGGCCGAGGTCGAGGTTGAAGCGGGACAGGTTCTGCTTGGCGGTGGCGACGATCGTCGCCGTGCCCTCCAGGAGGTCCGTGGCGGGCTGGTACTTCAGGCGCAGGTCGTAGTGGGAGACGTCGTATCCGCCGTTGCCACTGGTGGGGTAGTAGGAGTCGCCGATGCCCGGGGCCCCGGGGGTGAAGTCGGCCGCCGATGCCGGGATCGCCAGCAGCAGGGAGGCCGCGAGGGCGCTCGGAACGATGATTCTGCGGTGCACAGGTGCTCCCCAAGTCATAAGAAACGTAAGACGCGCGGGTGGTCGTCGGTCCTTAGTCCGGACACTATTCAGTGCCTCGACGCACCGTCACGTCCAGAGGACCCCGTGTCACACGATCGCCATTCGGCCGACATGAACCCCTCCACCCCCGGATTCACCCCGAATCCCCCCTGATTGCCTACGGCACTCTTTTGCACGGGAGTTGACCGGGGTACGTTCCCGCCCATGCCGAAGCGAATGCGGAGAACCCGCGGAGCCCGACTGCCGTACGGAACCCTCGTGGCCGCGGCCACCGCCGCCCTGCTCGCCACCCTGGTCACGCCCGCCGGCGCGCGGCCGGAGCCCGCCGCGCCCGCCGGATCCGCCCTGTCGTCCGCGCCGACCGGCCCCGCCGCGCCCTCCGCCCGCGAGTCCCGGCCCGTCCACTCGTACGCCGACGCCATCCGCGAGTCCGTCTGGGTCGACACCGGACTCGACGGAGACGGCGACGGGCGCACCGACCGGGTCGCCGTCGACATCGTCCGCCCCCGGGAGACCGCGGCGGCCGGCCGCAGGATCCCCGTCGTCATGGACGCCAGCCCGTACTACGCCTGCTGCGGCCGGGGCAACGAGAGCCAGAAGAAGACCTACGACGCCGACGGCAACCCGGTGCGGTTCCCGCTGTTCTACGACAACTTCTTCGTTCCGCGCGGCTACGCCTTCGTCGCCGTCGACCTCGCCGGCACCAACCGCTCCGACGGTTGCGACGACGTCGGCGGACGCTCCGACGTCCAGTCGGCCAAGGCCGTCGTCGACTGGCTCAACGGCCGCGCCCGCGGCTACACCTCCCGTACGGGGGACACCCGGTCCCGCGCCACCACCTGGAGCACCGGCAACGTCGGCATGATCGGCAAGAGCTGGGACGGCACCATCGCCAACGGCGTCGCCGCCACCGGCGTCGAAGGGCTGAAAACGATCGTTCCGATCGGTGCCATCTCCTCCTGGTACGACTACTTCCACTCCCAGGGAGCCCCGCTCTACAACGCCAACCCCAGCTGGCTCTCCGACTACGTCAACAGCCCCGAGGCACGGGCCCGCTGCGGCGCGGTCCAGGACCGCGTCACCGCCGGCACCCCCTACAGCGGGGACCGGACCGCCGCCTGGACCGAGCGCGACCACGTACGGAACGCGGGCAACGTGAAGGCCAGCGTCTTCGTCGTCCACGGCCAACAGGACCTCAACGTGCGCGCGAACCAGTTCGGCCAGTGGTGGGACGCGCTCGCCGCCCACGGCGTCGAGCGGAAGATCTGGCTCTCCCAGACCGGCCATGTCGACCCCTTCGACTTCCGGCGCGCCGAGTGGGTGCGCACCCTGCACCGCTGGTTCGACCACTACCTCCTCGGTTACGACAACGGCATCGACCGTGAGCCGGTCGCCGACATCGAGCGCGCCCCGGACCGCTGGACCACCGACCGGCACTGGCCGCCGCGCACCACCGCGACCACCACGCTGCGCCCCGCCCCCGGCGCGGCGGCCGGCCCCGGTGTCCTCGGCCGCGCCCCCGCCGCCCCCGGCTCCACCGCGACCTTCACCGACGACCCCGGGCTCGGCGAGCTCGACTGGGCCGCCCGGATCGACGGCACGACCCCCGAGAAGGCCGGGTTCGTCACCCGCCCGCTCTCCCGCGAGCTGCGGATCTCCGGCTCCTCGAAGGTGACGGTCACCGCCACCCCGAGCACCTCGACAGCGCATCTCTCCGCCGTCCTCGTCGACCTCGGACCCGACACCATCCGCGACTACGGAGCCGCCGGAGAGGGCATCACCACCCTCGCCGACCGCACCTGCTGGGGGCTGAGCACCCCCGGTGACAGCGCCTGCTTCAAGGAGACCGAGGCCCGTACGGCAGCCGTCGGGTACACGGTCGTCAGCCGGGGCTGGGCCGATCTCGGCACCTGGGCCGACCCCGGCGCGGAGCGTCCGCTGACCCCCGGCAGGGCGTACACGATGACCCTGGACCTCGCCGCCACCGACCATGTCGTCCCGGCCGGACACCGATTGGCCCTGATCGTCGGCGGCACCGACAAGGACCTGCTCGACCCGCCGTCGAGCACCCCGACCCTGACCCTCGACCTCACCCGCACCTGGGCGAAGCTGCCGCTGGTGGGCGGCGCCGCCGCCTTCGGCCGCGCCACGTCCGGGCTCCACCCGGCCGTGCCCCGGGCCCCGACCGCGGCGGCGTCCCCGAGCGGTGAAGTGCCGCCGGCCGCCGTCGCCGGTCCCCGCCTTCCCGGAGCCGGAGCCGCCCGGTGATCCCCCGTAGCGCGCCGCGAGGCCGACGCCGCACGCTCGCCCTCGCGGCGGGCGCGGCGGCCCTCGCCCTGCCGCTCGTCACCGTTCCCGCCAAGGCGGCGGACAGCGCACCGGTGAAGCCGCTCCCGCGCACCGGCTTCGAGACGAGCCTGGGAGCCCGGTGGACCACCGAGGCCGAGGAGCGGGACTTCCTCGCGGCCGTCGACCGGGCGAGCGCGCGGGTGTCGGTGCGCGTGATCGGCACCACCGCGCAGGGCCGCCCGCTCCGGCTCGCCACCCTCGGTACGGGCCGCACCACCGTGCTGCTCGTCTGCAGCCAGCACGGCGACGAGCCCGCGGGCCGCGAGGCCTGTCTCAGCACGGTGCGCGACCTCGCCCGCGCGCGGGACCCGGAGACCCTGCGGTTCCTCGCCCGGACGACCCTCCTCGTCGTTCCGACCGCCAACCCCGACGGCCGGGAGGCCGACACCCGGGGCAACGCCGACGGGGTCGACGTCAACCGGGACCACATCGCGCTGCGGACCGCCGAGGCCCGGGCGGTCGCCGCGGTGATCCGCGACCGGAGCCCCGAACTCGTCTACGACCTGCACGAGTACGGAGCCACCCCCCGGTACTACGACAAGGATCTGCTCGCGCTCTGGCCGCGCAGCCTCGACGCCGATCCGCACGTCCACGACGAGTCCAGGACGCTCTCCGAGGAGTACGTCCGGCCCGCGGCCGGGCTCGCCGGATACAGCAGCGGCATCTACGGCATCTGGACCGACCCCCTGACCGGCAAGCCGCTCAAGCAGGTGGCAGGGGACGGCCAGGAGCGGATCCTGCGGAACACGGCCGGTATCAAGCACGCCGTGGGGCTGCTCGTCGAGACCCGGGTGGACGCGTTCGACGAGGCCGAGCAGAACGACCCGGCGCGCAACCACCGGCGCCGTGTCGCCACCCAGCACGCCGCCCTGCAGGGCGCCTTCGACTACCTCGACGAGCGGCGCGGACCGCTGACGTCGGCCACCTCGGCGGCCCGGCGCGCCGGATACGCGGACCGGGGTCCGGTCTTCCTCGGTGGCGCCGACAACGACCCGGCGGAGCCCTCGGAGATCCTCGCCGACCCGCCCTGCGGCTACCGGCTGTCCGCCGCGCAGTACGCGGAGGTGGGCGACGAACTCGCCCTGCACGGCGTCGCCGTGAGGCAGGAGGACGCGGGGGTGTTCGTACCGCTGGGCCAGTCGCGTCGCGCACTCGTCCCGCTGCTCCTGGATGCACGTGCCACCTATCACCTCGTCAGTGGCAGTCCTGTGGAGGTGTGTTGACGATCACGTGGCGCAGGGGCGCGATGGCGTGAATCCGATGTTTGCCGAGGTAAAGTTACCCACTGGTACTGACCATGCCTCGAACAGGTCCCCACGGCCTGGAAGTTGGAGAACACCATGCGCACCACCACGACCGCTCGTCGTGTCCTCACGTCCGTGCTCGCCACGACGCTGCTCGCCGGCGGCGTGCTGCTCGGGCAGACGGTGACCGCCGAGCCCGCGTCCGCGGCCAAGATGACCTGCAACATCGGTCAGCTGCGGCACGACGCCCAGAAGGAGCGCAACCGCGCCGCGCAGCTCAGGGGTCTCGGCGCCCACGCGGAGGCCCGCAAGGCCCTCGCCCACGCCAACGCCCTGGAGACGCGCGCCCGCCAGTGCGAGGACGCGGAGAACAACAGCAAGCCGCCGATCTGGAAGTAGGGGAACGCACCGGAGCGACGATCCGGTGAGCAAACGCGGGGCGGGTGCTGTCCGAAAGGGTGGCATCCGCCCCGCAGTCGTTCTCAGGCCTCCACGAGCTCCGCCGCCCGCTCCGCGCAGCCCCAGGACACCGTCACCCCCGCGCCCCCGTGCCCGTAGTGGTGCACCAGACGCCCACCGCCCGGCAGCGGCACCGCCTCGATCCGGACCCCGCCCACCCGCGCCGGCCGCAGGCCCACCCGGTGACCGAGCACCCGCGCCCCCGCGATCTCCGGCCGCACCCGCGCGCAGCGCGCGACGATCGCCGCCGCCGTCGCCGGATCGGGTACCAGCCGCTCGTCCCCCTCCTCGGCCGTCCCGCCGAGGACGAGCCGCCCCGGCTGCGGGAAGAAGTACGTCGTCTCGCTCGCCCCCGCGTCCGCCGAGGTGAACCACTCCTCGATCCCCGGGTTCTCCACCAGCACCAACTGCCCCCGCACCGGCCGCACCGCGGGATCCGGTACGAGCTCCCGCGCCGCCGCCCCCGTGCAGTCGACGACCACCCGGGCCCGCGCCGCCGCCTCCCCGAAGCCGCTGACCACGCGCCGCTCGACGACCCCGCCCGCCGCCTCGAACCGGCCCCGCAGCCACGTCAGATGGACGGGCATGTCGATCAGCGGCAACCGCGCGGCCAGACCCACCTCGTACGGACCCGGCACCTCCTCGGGCGACAGCTGCCGCAGGCCCGGCACCTCCCGTGCCCAGGCACCGAGACCGTCCAGCACGGTGTCCGCGTGGACCCCGGCCACCCAGCGCACCCCCGTCCTGCCGGGATCGTCGGCCAGTTCCCCGTACACCCGCAACGAGGCCAGCGCCCACGCGCCCGCCTCGGCCTCCGGCTCGATCCGGTACGGCCACCACAGGGCCCCCGCCACCGCCGATGTCGTCGCCGTCACCTCGTCCCGCGACCAGACCCGCACGCGCAGCCCTCGCTCGGCGAGGGTCACCGCGGTCGTCAGGCCGACGACCCCGCCACCCACCACGATCACGTCGCTCTCCATGCCCCGGACCGTACCGGGACCGGGACATTTCCGGGACGGCCCAGCCACGCGGGCGCGGAAGACTCAAGGGCATGCGCGGCGCCTACACGACCCTCGAACTCGCCCCCACCACCGGTGCGGACGGCGTCATCCCCCTGAGCTCCACCGGCCTCGGAGAGCATCCCGCCGACCTCGTGGTCGACGGCAGGCCGCTGCTCCGGCTCCTCGACGAGGTCGACGGCGTCGACACGGTCTCGCCCCTGGCCTCCGACCTCCCGCCCGTCCTCCGCGCCGATCATGTCGAGCGGCTCCTCGGCCGCGGCCCCGGATCCGCCGACGGCCGACGGGTGATCTACTCCTGCCCCGACTGCGACGACCCCGGCTGCGGCGCGGTCACCGCCTTCGTCGCACACGACGGCGAGGACGTCGTCTGGCGCGACTTCGCCTGGCAGACCGGCCCCACCGCCGACCTCGCGCGCGAGGGCTACCCCGGGGTCGGTCCGTACCGCTTCCACGGTGCCGCCTACCGGTCCGTGCTGCTGCGGCTCCTCGAATCCTCGGCGTGTCGTTCCGTCGCCTAGGATTCGTTCCCTGATGACTGCAACCCTCGTCGCCAAGGACCTCGCCGCCGGCCACGGCGCCCGCACCCTCTTCGCCGAGCTCGACCTCGTCGTCGCCCCGGGCGACGTGATCGGCCTCGTCGGAGTCAACGGAGCGGGCAAGTCGACCCTGCTGCGGCTGCTCGCCGGGATCGACACCCCGGAGGAGGGCGAGCTCCGGCTCTCCCCGCCCACCGCCGCCGTCGGGCACCTCCCGCAGGAGCCCGAGCGGCGCGCGGGCGAGACCGTGCGGGAGTTCCTCGCCCGGCGCACCGGCGTGGCCGCCGCCCAGACCGCGATGGACGAGGCCACCCAGGGCCTCGTCGACGGCACCCCCGGCGCCGACGACGCGTACGCGACCACCCTGGAGCGCTGGCTGAACCTCGGCGGCGCCGACCTCGACGAGCGCGCCGAGGAGGTCGCCGACTCCCTCGGCCTCACCGTCGGCCTCGACCAGCCGATGACCTCCCTCTCCGGGGGCCAGGCCGCCCGCGCCGGTCTCGCCTCGCTCCTGCTCTCCCGCTACGACGTCTTCCTGCTCGACGAGCCCACCAACGACCTGGACCTCGAGGGCCTGGAGCGCCTGGAGGCCTTCGTCAAGGGGCTGCGCGCCGGGACGGTCGTCATCAGCCACGACCGCGAGTTCCTCACCCGTACGGTCACCAAGGTCCTCGAACTCGACCTCGCCCAGCAGCAGATCACCCTGTACGGCGGTGGCTACGAGGCGTACCTGGAGGAGCGGGACACCGCCCGGCGCCACGCGCGCGAGGACTTCGAGGAGTACGCGGGCAAGAAGGCGGCCCTCGAAGCGCGCGGCCACATGCAGCGGTCCTGGATGGACAAGGGCGTCAGGAACGCCCGTCGCAAGTCCACCGACGGCGACAAGCTCGGACGCAACGCGCGCAGCGAGGCCAGCGAGAAGCAGGCCGCGAAGGCCCGGCAGACGCAGCGCATGATCGAACGTCTCGACGTCGTGGACGAGCCCCGCAAGGAGTGGGAGCTGCGGATGGAGATCGCGTCCGCGCCGCGCTCCGGCTCCGTCGTCGCGACCCTGCGCGAGGCCGAGGTGCGCCGCGGCGACTTCTCCTTCGGCCCCGTCACCCTCCAGATCGACTGGGCCGACCGGGTCGCCGTCACCGGGGCCAACGGAGCCGGGAAGTCGACCCTGCTCGCCGCCCTCCTCGGCCGGCTGGCGCTGGACTCCGGCGACGCCGTTCTCGGCTCGGGCGTCGTCGTGGGCGAGGTCGACCAGGCCCGCAAGCTCTTCCACGGTACGGAGACGCTCCTGGAGGCGTTCTGCGCGGCCGTGCCCGAGACCGAGCCCGCCGAGGTCCGCACCCTGCTCGCCAAGTTCGGCCTCAAGGCCGCACATGTGATGCGGCCCGCCACCACGCTCTCCCCGGGCGAGCGGACCCGCGCGGCACTCGCCCTGCTCCAGGGCCGGGGCGTGAACCTGCTCGTCCTGGACGAGCCCACCAACCACCTGGACCTCCCGGCCATCGAGCAGCTGGAGTCCGCGCTCGACTCGTACACCGGCACGCTGCTGCTCGTCACCCACGACCGGCGGATGCTCGACGCGGTCCGCACCACCCGGCGCATCGAGGTCGCCGGCGGCAAGGTCACGGAGCTCCGATGACGCTCCCGCGCGACGGCCGGGAACCGCGATGACCGTCCCCCTCCGGCGGGGGCCGCGATGACGGTCTCCTTCGGCTGGGGCCCCGTCGAGGCGAGGGTCCTCGCCCCCTCGGCCGCCTGTGTCGTCGTGGTCGACGTGCTGTCCTTCACCACGGCCGTGGGCGTCGCCGTCGAGGCCGGCGCCGCGGTCCACCCGTACCGATGGCGGGACGCCACGGCCGTCGCGTACGCGACGGCCGTCGGGGCGAGCCTCGCCGTCGGGCGCCGCGAGGCGACCCCCGCGCACCCGTGGACGCTCTCGCCGGCCGCCCTGCGGGCCGCCCCGATGCCGCCCCGCCTGGTCCTGCCCTCGCCGAACGGCTCCACGATCGCCGCGGAGGCCGGTGCCGCGACCGTCGTCGCCGCCTCCCTCCGCAATCACTCGGCCGTCGTCCGGTGGCTCACCGACCACGGGTACGGCTCCGCCGAACGTCCGCTCGCCGTCGTCGCCGCGGGCGAGCGGTGGCCCGACGGCTCGCTGCGCCCGGCGCTCGAGGACCTGCTCGGCGCGGGCGCGGTCCTCGCCGGACTGCGTGCCACGGGCGCGCACACCCTGACCCCGGAGGCGACCGCGGCGGCCACGCTGTGGTCGGCCACGGAGGACCCGGTCGCCGCCTTGCACGGCTGCGACTCGGGCCGTGAACTGTACGAGAACGGCTTTCCGCAGGACGTGGCCGTGGCCGCCGAGACCGACACCTCGACGACCGTCCCCGTGCTCGTGGACGGCGCATTCCAGGAGGCACCATGACCGACGACGTCATCACCCGGCTCATCACGATGCTGGACGACCTCGACGCCGACGTCGACGCGACGATCGACCTCGCCGACGAGATCGCGGCGACGGGCGACCGGGCGCTGCTGCCCCGGCTGACGGCCGAGCTCGACCGGGCGATCGCCGAGCGGAACGCGTACGCCCGTGAGCTGCTCGGCGGTGTCGTCGCGGGGCTCGGCGGCGTCGAGACCCTGCCGGTGCTCGTACGGGCCTCCGCCGTCGACCTCGGCGACGACCAGGACGGCCTGGCCACCGAGATCGTCGACCTGGTCCAGGCGGACCCGAAGACGGCCCGCGGTCTGCTCCAGCCCCTCACGGAGGACGACGACCTCTCCGTCGCCAACCGCGCCGACTGGGCCCTGCGCTTCCTGCCGTAACCGAGTCCGCACCCCCACGTCAAGGAGGCCACGGCCCGACCGGGCCGTGGCCTCCTTCCCGTTTCCGTCGGACACGGGCTCGGGTCCCGGTCGGAAACCGGGATCCGCCCCCGTGCGTCCTACCGGCGCTTGCGGTCGCCCTCGCCCAGCAGTCCGGCCTTGCGCAGGGCGTCCGCCATCGCGCTGTTGGAGGGCGCGGGCGCGGCCGAACGATCCCGGCCGGAGCGGTCCCCGCGGTCGTTGCGGTTGCCGCCCTCCGCCTTGCGGCCACCGCCCTGCCGCTGCTGCGGCGGCCGGCCGGAGCGCTCGCCCCGCTCGCGCTTGGGCCCGCCGCCCTGGGCGTCCGCGCCCGGCTCGTCGTCGAGCCGCAGCGTCAGCGCGATCCGCTTGCGCGGGATGTCCACGTCGAGGACCTTCACCTTGACCACGTCGCCCGGCTTCACCACGTCGCGCGGGTCCTTGACGAAGTTCTTCGACATCGCCGACACGTGCACCAGACCGTCCTGGTGCACACCGATGTCCACGAACGCCCCGAAGGCGGCCACGTTGGTGACGACCCCCTCCAGGACCATCCCGGACGCCAGGTCGCCGATCTTCTCGACACCGTCCTTGAAGGTGGCCGTCCGGAACGCCGGACGCGGGTCACGGCCCGGCTTCTCCAGCTCGCGCAGGATGTCCGTCACCGTCGGCAGACCGAAGGTCTCGTCGACGAAGTCGTCCGCCCGCAGCGAGCGCAGCGTGCCCGTGTCGCCGATGAGCGCCGCCACCTCGCCGCCCGTCGCCTTCACCATCCGGCGGACCACCGGGTACGCCTCCGGGTGCACCGACGAGGAGTCGAGCGGGTCGTCGCCGTCCCGGATGCGCAGGAAGCCCGCGCACTGCTCGTACGCCTTCGGTCCGAGCCTCGCCACGTCCTTCAGCGCCCGGCGGGAGCGGAAGGGGCCGTTGGTGTCCCGGTGCGCCACGATGTTCTCCGCGAGCCCGGCGCTGATGCCCGAGACGCGCGAGAGGAGCGGCGCGGAGGCGGTGTTGACGTCGACGCCGACACCGTTGACACAGTCCTCGACGACCGCGTCGAGGGAGCGCGAGAGCTTCACCTCGGCCAGGTCGTGCTGGTACTGGCCGACGCCGATGGACTTCGGGTCGATCTTCACCAGCTCGGCGAGCGGGTCCTGCAGCCGACGGGCGATGGAGACCGCGCCGCGCAGCGACACGTCGAGGCCCGGGAGCTCCTGCGAGGCGAACGCCGAGGCCGAGTAGACCGAGGCACCGGCCTCCGAGACCATCACCTTCGTCAGGTTCAACTCGGGGTGCTTGGCGAGGAGTTCGGTCGCCAGCTTGTCGGTCTCGCGGGAGGCCGTGCCGTTGCCGATCGCGATCAGCTCGACCGCGTACTCCTTGGCGAGCCGCGACAGCCTGTCCAGCGCCTGGTCCCACTTGTTCGCGGGGACGTGCGGATAGATCGTGTCGGTGGCGACGACCTTGCCGGTCGCGTCCACCACGGCGACCTTCACACCCGTACGGAAGCCGGGGTCGAGGCCGAGCGTCGCCCGCGTGCCGGCCGGAGCGGCGAGCAGCAGATCGCGCAGGTTCGTCGCGAAGACCCGCACCGCCTCGTCCTCGGCGGCCGTCCGCAGCCGCAGTCGCAGATCGATCCCGAGGTGGACCAGGATGCGGGTCCGCCAGGACCAGCGGACCGTGTCCTGAAGCCACTTGTCCCCGGGGCGACCGCGGTCGGCGACCCCGAAGCGGTGCGCGACGATCCCTTCGTACGAGGAGGGGCCGGGGGTCTCGGAAGGCTGCTCCGGCTCCAGGTCCAGGCTGAGCACATCCTCCTTCTCGCCGCGCAGCATGGCGAGCACCCGGTGCGAGGGGAGGGCCGTGAAGGGCTCGGTGAAGTCGAAGTAGTCGGCGAACTTCGCTCCCGCCTCCTCCTGGCCGTCCCGCACCTTCGCCACCAGCCGGCCGCGGCCCCACATGCGCTCGCGCAGCTCGCCGATGAGGTCGGCGTCCTCGGAGAACTTCTCGGCGAGGATCGCCCGTGCCCCCTCCAGGGCCGCGGCGGCGTCCGCGACGCCCTTGCCCGCGTCCACGAAGGCGGCGGCGGCGGCCGTCGGCTCCACCGACGGATCGGCGAGCAGCCCCTCCGCCAGCGGTTCGAGACCGGCCTCGCGGGCGATCTGCGCCTTCGTCCGGCGCTTCGGCTTGAAGGGCAGGTAGATGTCCTCCAGGCGCGCCTTGGTGTCCGCGGCCCGGATACGGGCCTCCAGCTCCCCGGTCAGCTTGCCCTGCTCGCGTACGGAGTCGAGGATCGCCGACCGGCGGTCCTCCAGCTCGCGCAGATAGCGCAGCCGTTCCTCGAGCGTGCGCAGCTGCGCGTCGTCGAGCATCTCCGTCGCTTCCTTGCGGTAGCGCGCGATGAACGGCACGGTCGAACCGCCGTCGAGCAGCTCGACGGCCGCCTTCACCTGTCGCTCGCGTACGCCGAGTTCCTCGGCGATCCTTGCTTCGATGGACGTCGTCACGGTGTCCCGACTCGCCTTCTCGTGCCTCAAGCTTGCGAGTGCATTCTGCCGGGTCGGTCACCCGAACGCGGCAACCGGCCCGTCCCGCGCGCGTCCCGGCCGCCCGTCGGGCGCCCCGCGGTCACCCCTTGCCGACGAGATCCGTCGGGAACGCGCCCGCGCCGGCCGCCGTGACGAGGAAGCCGCGCCCCAGCTCGGTGAGCCGCTCGACCCCGGCCGCGCCGAGGTGCTCGTACGGGGCCGCGTCGAGCCGGTCGGTGTGGTCCTCCAGCTCGGTGCGGAGGGCCGTGCCCGCCTCGGTGAGCTCGCCGTCGGCGTCGATCAGCCCACGTCCGCGCAGCCGCTCCGTCGCCGCCTCCCAGTCCGCGCGCCGCCAGCCGCGGGTGCCGAGGACCCAGCGGGGGGCCATGCCCTTGCCGGTGGCGGTGTGGGAGGCGAGCGCCTCGACGGGGTCGAGACCGGCGGAGAGCAGGGCCGCGAGATGTCCGTCGCCCCGGTGCTCGCGCAGCAGGGTGGCGGCGTACCAGTAGGCGAGGTGGGGCTCCTCGGGCACCGGCAGGTCCGCGTGGGCCGAGTAGAGCGGCCGGGCGTGCCGGGCGCAGGCCTCCGTGGCGCGCAGGGCGAGCCCCGCCGCCTCGGCCATCTCCGGGGAGGCGACGGTCTCCTCGCCGAGCAGACGGCGCAGGGTCGCGTCGACGGTGCGCAGCCGCGCGTCGAGGACCTCGGCGGGGGAGGCGGTCTCCCAGACGCCCGGGAGGTGCCGGGCGAGCAGCTCGTGGTTGTAGTTGTAGAAGGTCGCGGCGACGGTGCCGGGGCCCACCGCGCCGAGCGCGGCGCTGCGCGCGGCGAGCCGCATCGCGCTCTGGTCGGTGAAGCCCAGGGCGCCGAACTCGCGGTCGAGGTCGGGCGAGAAGTAGAGCGTGGAGTGCAGCGGGTTGAGCGCGTTGTGGCAGCGGCGTCCCGCGCGCGGCGGCAGAGCAGTCGTCATGCCCGAAGGTTACCGACTGGTCGGTACGACGGGAACCTTCGGAACGTGCCGATACGGCCGGGCCCTCGGAGTCACCGAGGCCGCCACGGCCACCGCCGAGACCGCCCCGTATGCGCGCGCGATGGCAGAAAAGGTGGGATCGGCGTCATTGCGGCCCTCCCGGTGGCCTCCGAGGATGGACCCATGACGCAGCGATCCGTTCTCGTCGTCCTCTTCGACGACGTGCAGAGCCTCGACGTCACCGGCCCCTTGGAGGTGTTCGCCGGTGCCGGCCGCGCCGCCGGGGACCCGGCCGCGTACACGATCCGCACCGCCTCCCTGGACGGCGGGCCGGTCCGTACCCACAGCGGGCTGCGTCTGCTGCCCGACACCACCCTCGCCGAGGCGGTCGCCGACGGAGCCCCGCACACCCTCGTCGTCCCCGGCGGGGAGGGCACCCGCCGGCCCGCCCCCGCCCTGATCGACTGGCTGCGCACCCACGCCCCCGACGCCGGGCGGCTGGTCTCCGTCTGCACGGGGGCACTGCTCCTCGCCGAGGCCGGTCTCCTCGACGGGCACCGGGCGACCACCCACTGGGTCGCCTGCGACCACCTCGCCCGCTGCTACCCCCGGGTCGAGGTGGACCCGGACCCCATCTTCGTACGGGACGGGCGGCTCTCCACCTCGGCCGGCGTCACGGCCGGTATCGACCTGGCGCTGGCCCTGGTCGAGGAGGACCTCGGCCGGGACGCGGCCCTCACCGTCGCCCGCCACCTGGTCGTCTTTCTGCGCCGCCCCGGCAACCAGGCCCAGTTCAGCGCCCAGCTGGCCGCCCAGACCGCTCGCCGGGAGCCGCTGCGCGACCTGCAGCAGTGGATCACCGAGCACCCCGAAGGGGATCTCTCCGTCGAGACGCTCGCCGCCCGCGCCCGGCTCTCGCCCCGCCACTTCGCCCGCGCCTTCCGGGTGGAGACCGGCACGACCCCCGGCCGCTACGTCGACCGGGTCCGGCTCGAACACGCCCGCCGCCTCCTGGAGGAGACCTCGCGCGGCGTCGAGGAGGTCGCCCGGGCCGCCGGGTACGGCACCTCCGAGACCATGCGCCGCGCCTTCACGAAGGCCCTCGGCACCGCACCCGCCGACTACCGCCGCCGATTCCACGCACCCGTCACCTGAAAGGGACCACCGTGCAGATCGCCGTCCTGCTCTACCAGGGCTTCACCACGCTCGACGCCGTCGGGCCGTACGAGCTCCTCGCCCGCATCCCCGGGGCCGAGACCGTCTTCGTGGCCAAGGAGACCGGCCCCGTCCGCAACGACCAGGGCAGCCTCGCCCTCGTCGCGGACAGGACCCTCGCCGAGGTCCCGCGCCCGGACATCGTGCTCGTCCCCGGCGGGCCCGACTCCCGGGAGACCATGAGCGACCCGGAGGTCCAGGCCTGGCTCCGTACCGCGGACGAGACCAGTACCTGGACCACCTCGGTCTGCACCGGCTCCCTGATCCTGGCCGCCGCGGGAGTCCTCGACGGCCGCCGCGCCACCACGCACTGGCTCGCCCACGAGGAGCTCAGGGCGCTGGGCGTCGAACCCACCGGTGAGCGGGTCGTGTTCGACGGAAAGTACGTCACCGCCGCCGGTGTCTCCTCCGGCATCGACATGGCCCTGCACCTGCTCGGCCGCATCGGCGGGGACGAGCTCGCCCAGACGATCCAGCTGCTCACCGAGTACGACCCGCAGCCGCCGTACGACGCGGGGTCGCCGGAGAAGGCCCCGGCCGAGATCGTGGCGCGGTGGCGGGGCGTGAAGGCGGAGGACCTCCCCCAGGGGCGCTGACGACGGCCCCCGGCCACCTGCCCCAGGGGCGCTGACGACGGCCCGCCGGGCCTCAGCTCCCGTACGTGAAGCGGGGCGCCCGGCGCTCCAGGAAGGCGGCGACACCCTCCGCGGTGTCGCCGCTTCCGCGCGCCTGCTCGGCCCAGTGGGCGTCCCGGTCCAGGCGCCCGTCGGCGAACTCCTTGGCGGCCGACTGCGTCAGCAGCGAGCGCGAGGCCAGCACACGGGCGAACTCGGCCACCCGCTTGTCCAGTTCGCCCACCGGGTGGAGCTCGTCCACGAACCCGGTCCGCAGGGCCCGCTCCGCGTCGATCAACTCACCTGAGAACAGCAGGTACTTGGCGGCCGAGGGTCCCACCAGGGCGGCGAGCCGCCGGGTCGACGAGGACGGGTAGACGATGCCGAGCTTCGAGGGGGTGATCCCGAAGCGGGCGCCCTCCTCGGCGAACCGCAGATCGCAGGCGGCGGCCAGCTGGCTGCCGCCCCCGACGCAGAAGCCCCGGACGGCCGCCAGGGTCGGCCGGGGGAAGGCCGCGAGCGCCTCCTCGGCCCGTACCGCGAGCGTCTGCTGCTCGTCCCCGGGCTCCCGGAGCGCCGAGATGTCGGCCCCGGCGCAGAAGGTGTCGCCCTCGCCGGTCAGGACCAGGACCCGCACCGCGGGGTCGGCGGCGAGCCGGTCCAGCACACCGGGCAGCGCGCGCCACATGCCGGCGCTCATCGCGTTGCGCTTGGCCGGGTTGGCGATGACGACGGTGGCGATCCCGTCCGTGACGCTGTCCTTCAGCTGCGGATCCATGGGCCGGATGCTATCCGCCCCACCCGAACGTACGATCAGGAAGGGGCCGCCAGGAGGAGGCACCGCATGGCCGAGGACGCCCGCGAGACGCACGACGACCCGGGCCCGGCCCCGGACCCCGTCCAGGAGATGGCACGCGAGGGGAAACGGCTCAACCGGAGCTTCGGCTGGCTGGCCGTGCTGGGCGTCCTGCTCGTCATCGGCGGCCTCGTGGGTCTGGTCTACACGGGCCTGGCGACCCTGACCTCGATGCTGCTCTTCGGCTGGCTGCTGCTGATCGGCGGGGTCGTGGGGCTGCTCCAGGCGATCCAGTCGCGGGGCACGAGCTACTTCTGGCTCGCCGTGGTGGTCGCCGCCCTGAACATCGCCGCGGGTGTGGTGGTGATCCGTCACCCCCACGGTTCGGCGGAGGCGCTGACGATGTTCGCCGCCCTGCTGTTCCTGACCGGCGGTCTCTTCCGGCTGGTCGGCAGCGTGGTGGTGCGGGGCCCGCAGTTCGGCTGGACGCTCCTCCAGGGGGCCTTCGGACTGCTGCTCGGTCTGCTCGTGCTGTTCGACTGGCCGGACAGCAGCCGGTACGTTCTCGGGGTCTTCTTCTCGCTGGCGCTGCTCTTCGACGGCCTCGGCCTGATCGCGATCGGGGTGGGCGGGCGACGGATCGTCAGTATGGTGACCCCGGCACCGGTGTCCGGCGCGCCTTCGGAGTCGTCAGAAAGCGCACCCGATCAGTCGAACAACTGACATCGGCATACTCACCCGATCGGAAGGCGGCCGATAAGTGTCGACTTCTGGTCAGTAGGCCGGTACGCCTGCGCGCATTGCCAAGACTCGATCCGTGGCGAGAATCGAGCACGAGGGTGGGAACCGTACCGTGGACACGCACGGAGGTGGCCCCGCCCGGCAACCGTCCTACGAAGGAGTCTGGCGCTTCACCGCTGCCGCGGTCGACGTCTCCGTCCCGCAGGCCCGGCACGCCGTACGCGACCTGCTGGTCCGCCAGGGCGTCCCCCTCCATGAGGAGATCATGGACGGCCTGCTGCTGATCGTCTCCGAGCTGGTCACCAACGCCGTGCGGCACGCGGCGCTGCTGTCCCCGGAGATAGCGGTCGAGGTCGCGATCGGCCCCGAGTGGATCCGGGTGTCCGTCGAGGACAACCACCCGTACCGCCCCAAGGCGCTGGAGGCGGACTACGGGCAGACCGGCGGCCGCGGGCTGCTCCTGGTCCGGGAGATCGCCCAGGAGTCCGGCGGCGCCTGCGACGTCGAGCACACCGCGAGCGGCGGCAAGATCATCTGGGCGGCGCTGCCCCTGGCCCCGATGGTGCCGGGGCCCGGAGCGACGATCCACCAGCCGATGGTCACCAGCCCCCGGACGGACCCGTCAGTTCCCTGACCGCCGGACGCGCCGCGTCGAGCACCGTCATGAACCAGGCGGAGAAGGGCGCGGCGGCGTGGCGCTCGGCCAGCTCGGCCGCGGTCACGAACGCGGTGTCCTCGATCTCCTCCGGGTCCGGCCGCGGCTCGGCCTGCACCAGGCCGACGAAGAGATGGTTGAACTCCTGCTCCACCAGGCCCGAGGCCGGGTCCGGGTGGTTGTAGCGGACGGTGCCCGCCTCGGCGAGCAGCGTGGGCGAGACGCCGAGCTCCTCGAAGGTCCGCCGGGCGGCGGCGGCGAACGGCGCCTCGCCCGGGTAGGGGTGGCCGCAGCAGGTGTTGGACCAGACGCCGGGGGAGTGGTACTTCCCGAGCGCCCGGCGCTGGAGCAGCAGCCGGCCGGACTCGTCGAAGAGGAAGACGGAGAAGGCGCGGTGCAGCAGTCCGGGCGCCTGGTGGGCGGCGAGCTTCTCCGCCGTGCCGATGGTCGTCCCGTCCTCGTCGACCAGTTCGAGCATGATCGGCGCCGGCGCTCCGGACGGCTGGACACCGTTCGACACGATCTCCGGCGAGATCTGAGCCGCGGTGGCTGGTGTGGTCGGCATACCCATCCTTCGCTTCGGTCCTCGCCCCGATGGGGCCACCTCAGTCTGCCGTACAAAAGCGGCTTGTCCGTACTTCGGCGGCCGGACGTGGCCGCTCCCACCGCACCGGAGCACGTCCGGCGCGGCGGGAGCGGAGGGGCGGCCCGGGGCGACTAGACCCCGAAAGCCGCCGGATAGGCGATCGTGCCCGCCGGAACGGGTACGGAGTCGTCCAGGACGAGCGCCATCATCGCCTCGTCCGGAACCTCGAAACCTGGCTTGATCGCATACTCAGACGCACGTACGAACCCGAACTTCGGGTAGTACTCCGGATGGCCCAGGACCAGGACGAGCGACTCCCCCCGCAGTCGTGCCGCGTCGAGCACCGCCCGGACGACGGCCTGCCCGGCCCCCGTCCGCTGGTACTCCGGCGCCACCGCGACCGGGGCGAGAGCCGCCGCGGGGGCGCCGCCCACCCGGCAGCGGGTGATCAGGGCGTGCGCCGCGACCGAACCGTCGGGAGCCTCGGCCACGTACGAGAGGCCCGGGAGCCAGGCGTCCGGGTCCCGCCGGAGCGCGTCGACCAGATCGGCCTCCGCGTCCGAACCGAAGGCGGCCGCCACCAGCGGACGGACCGCCGCGGCCTCGCCGGCGCCCTCCGGACGGGTGCGCCAGCGGGGATCGGCGGGCCGCAGGACGAATCCCGCGTATCCGTAGTCGGAGCCGTGCTCGCGCCGCAGCGCGATCTCGGCACGGGCCCCGGCCACCGCCTCGGCCATGCCGGGGACGGTGGTGTCCGCCGCCTCGGCGTGCGCGGCGAGCGGGACGTAGTACTCGTCCCAGTCGCCGTCGGGCTGCGTCACGGTCCCCAGGACGTGATAGCCGGCCGCGACCGCCGCCGCCGCGTTCCCGGTGACGGTACGGAGCGGGTAGTGCTCCTCCCAGAAGGCGCGGGCCACGGGGCCCGGCTCCCCGGTGGTCCAGACGCACTCGGTGAGCACCAGGGTGCCGCCGGGAGCCAGCAGCCTGCGCCACTCGGTCAGCGCCCGGTCGAAGCCGAGCACGAAGACCGAGCTCTCGGCCCAGACCAGGTCGAAGGAGCCGTCGGGGAACGGCAGTGCGCCCATGTCGGCGCGGAGGGTGTGGATCGAGCCGTCGAGCCCACGGTCGGCCGCCGCCTCGCGCAGCTCGGCGAGGAACGGCTCATGGGTGTCGACGGCGGTCACCTCGGCGCCCGCCTCGGCGGCCAGGAGCAGCGCGGAACGGCCCGGGCCGCAGCCCAGGTCGAGCACCCGCGGACGCTCGGGAAGCAGCCCGGCGAGCGCGAGGAGCCGACGGGTGGTGGCGTCGGAGCCGGGGCCCTGCCGCGGAAGACCGTGGTGCAGGGCGAAGAAGGAATCGTGCAGAGTGTTGTCGGACAACGTGGGAAACCCTTGGTGAGAGGGTCCCGGCCGACGACGTGACGGACCGGTGGGAACCGGGATCAGGTCAGCCGGAGACCCGGAGGCTGAGGGAGGACCGGGTGCTGCCGCTCGGGGCAGCCTCCATCGCGACGGTCATCAACCTCAGCTCCTCTCTCCACACGTTCGTGCGAAAAGGCTAACAGGCGGGCCCGGTCCTCACAGGCAGAGCTTCGCCTCGTGCTCCGCGTGCCCGACCGGCTCCAACTGGAAGGTGCAGTGCTCGACGTCGAAGTGCGAGCCCAGGCACCCCTGGAGGGAGTGGAGCATCTTCTCGTGGCCGACCGAGTCCAGCGCGCCCTGGTCCACGACCACGTGCGCGGAGAGCACCGGCATGCCCGAGGTGATCGTCCAGGCGTGCAGATCGTGGACGTCCTCGACTCCGGGCAGGGCCAGGATGTGGGCCCGGACCTCCGCCATGTCGACGCCCTTGGGGGCGGCCTCCAGAAGGACGTCCAGGGTCTCGCGCAGCAGCTTGATCGTGCGGGGGACGATCATCAGGCCGATGGCGATCGAGGCGATCGGGTCGGCGTACTGCCAGCCCGTGAGCAGGATGATCGTGGCCGCCACGATCACGGTGACCGAGCCCAGGGCGTCGGCGAGCACCTCCAGGTACGCCCCGCGCACATTGAGGCTGTCCTTCTGGCCGCGCATGAGCAGGGACAGGGAGATCACGTTGGCGACCAGACCGATCACCGCGAAGACGATCGTGAGACCGCCCTTGGTCTCGGCCGGCTCCATGAAGCGCTGGATCGCCTCGTACAGCACATAGCCGCCGACGACGAGGAGCAGCAGACAGTTGGCGAGCGCCGCCAGGATCTCGGCCCGCGCGTACCCGAACGTGCGGTTCCCGGACGGCGGCCGGTTCGCGAAGTGGATCGCGAGGAGCGCCATCGCGAGGCCGACCGCGTCGGTCGCCATGTGCGCCGCGTCGGCGATCAGGGCGAGCGAGTCGGCGAGCAGACCGCCGATGATCTCGATCACCATCACGGAGAGCGTGATGCCGAGTGCGATCCGCAGCCGGTTCTTGTACGCGGCCCCGGCGGTGCCCGTCGGCGGCGGGCCGCCGTGACTGTGCCCGTGGTCGTGTCCAGCCCCCATGACATGGCCTCCAGATCGTGTGTGCGCGAGTGCCCCGAATCGCAAGTCAACTACGGGTGGGGGGTATGTGCAACACGGTACTGAACACCGTTGTCATATGCTCTGACCTGCGGTGATGCGAGCGGGACCGGCCATGGCGGGAGGGTGACGCCCGAGGGCCCCGCAGGGGGCCGGAACCGTGGTTTGTGAGGCGGGCCACCGATCGCCCATGATGATCTCCGCAGGGCGCGGCGCAACCGTGAGGACACGGGTGGGCCCGGGGGAGTCCTGCCCGCGAAGCCTCGGTGAACTCACGCTTCTGTTCATCCGATAGCCTCAGCCGACGTGTCGCCGCCCCGTGCCGGGCCGCACCGCCGCGCCCGGGGCCGCCATGGGTCCCGCCGGCCCCTCCGTCAGCTCCAAGGAGTGAGTTCGTCTGTCGACCGCCATCCTCACCGGTCCGCCGGCACCCGGATCCTCGCTCGACGGAGATCTGAGGTCGCTCGGCTTCGACGTCAAGGCCGCCTCCGGCGCCGACGAGGCCGGTGCCCTGCTGGCCGCCGTCCCCGCGGGTGAGCGCGTCGCGCTCGTCGACCCCCGGTTCGTCGGCCATGTGCACGCGCTCCGCCTCGCCCTCACCGACCCCCGGTTCCCCGCGGCCGCCGCACCCGGCGCGCTCACCGCGCAGAGCGGGGCCCGCCCCGCGCTCGCCCGCGCCCTGACCGCCGCGGGCACCTCCGGGGCCGACGACCTCACCGGCACGCTCGCCGAGGCTCTCGACGCCGACGGCGTCGCCGTGCACCGGCCCCAGCTGGGCACCCTCGTCGCCACCGTCCCCGCAGACGCCGAGGCCCGCCACGAGGCCCGCGCCGCCGTGGACGCCGTCGACGACGAGGCCGTACGCCTCCGCTCGGCGGTCAAGGCCCACGACGGCTTCTTCACCACCTTCTTCATCAGCCCGTACTCGCGCTACATCGCCCGCTGGTGCGCCCGCCGCGGACTGACCCCCAACCAGGTCACCACCGCGTCGCTGCTCACCGCCCTGATCGCGGCGGGCTGCGCGGCGACCGGCGAGCGCGGCGGCTACGTCGCCGCCGGCGTCCTCCTCCTCGTCTCCTTCGTCCTGGACTGCACCGACGGGCAGCTCGCCCGGTACGCGCTGAAGTACTCGACGATGGGCGCCTGGCTCGACGCCACCTTCGACCGCGCCAAGGAGTACGCCCTCTACGCGGGCCTCGCCCTCGGCGCGGCCCGCAACGGCGACGACGTCTGGGCCCTGGCCCTCGGCGCGATGATCCTGATGACCTGCCGGCACGTGGTGGACTTCTCGTTCAACGAGGCCAACCACGACGCCACCGCCAACACCAGCCCCACGGCGGCCCTCTCCGACCGGCTCGACAGCCTCGGCTGGACCGTGTGGGCCCGCCGCATGATCATCCTGCCGATCGGCGAGCGCTGGGCGATGATCGCCGTCCTCACCGCCGTCACCAACCCCCGGATCGTCTTCTGGGCGCTGATCATCGGCTGCGCCTTCGGCGCCTGCTACACCACCGCGGGCCGTGTCCTGCGCTCCCTGACCCGCAGGGCGAAGCGCACCGACCGGGCCGCCCAGGCCCTGGCCGACCTCGCGGACTCCGGCCCGCTCGCCGGGATCGTCGCGCGCGTCCTCGCCCGCACCGGTCCGCGCCTCCCCGGCGTCGTGCTCGCGGCCGTCGCCACCGGCGCACTCCTCGCCACGGTCCTGGCCCGGCCCTTCGGCGACCGCCAGATCGTGATCATCGCGGTCTTCTACGTGGTCCTCTCCGGCGCGGCCGTCGCCCGCCCCCTCAAGGGCGCCCTCGACTGGCTCGTACCGCCGCTCTTCCGCGCCGCCGAGTACACCACCGTTCTCGTGCTGGCCGCCCGCTCCGACTCGGCGCACGCCCTCCCGGCGGCGTTCGGGCTGGTCGCGGCCGTCGCCTACCATCACTACGACACGGTGTACCGCATCCGCGGAGGCACCGGCGCGCCGCCCGCCTGGCTGGTGCGCGTCACCGGCGGACACGAGGGGCGCACGCTCCTGGTGACCGTCCTCGCCGCCCTCCTGGCGGACCGCGGTGACGACTTCACCCTGGCACTGACCGCCCTCGCGGTCGCCGTCGCGCTCGTGGTGCTCGTGGAGTCCATCCGTTTCTGGGTCTCCTCCGGAGCACCCGCCGTTCACGACGAAGGAGAAACAGCATGATCGGCCTCGTACTGGCAGCCGGTGCCGGACGCCGTCTGCGTCCCTACACGGACACGCTTCCGAAGGCCCTCGTGCCGGTCGACGGTGACATCACCATCCTCGACGGAACGCTGAAGAACTTCGCCGAGATCGGCCTCACCGAGGTCGCGATCGTCGTCGGCTACCGCAAGGAGGCCGTCTACGACCGCAAGGAGGCCCTGGAGGCGAAGTACGGGCTCAAGCTCACCCTCGTCGACAACGACAAGGCCGAGGAGTGGAACAACGCCTACTCCCTGTGGTGCGCCCGTGAGGTCCTCAAGCGCGGTGTGATCCTCGCCAACGGCGACACCGTCCACCCGGTCTCCGTCGAGAAGACCCTGCTCGCCGCCCGCGGCGACGGCAAGAAGATCATCCTCGCCCTCGACACGGTGAAGAGCCTCGCCGACGAGGAGATGAAGGTCATCACCGCCGAGGGCAAGGGCGTCCAGCGCATCACCAAGCTGATGGACCCGGCCACCGCCACCGGCGAGTACATCGGTGTCACCCTCATCGAGGCCGAGGCCGCCGAGGAGCTCGCCGACGCCCTCAAGGCCACCTTCGAGCGCGACCCCGACCTGTACTACGAGGACGGCTACCAGGAGCTCGTGAACCGCGGCTTCACCGTCGACGTCGAGCCCATCGGTGACGTCAAGTGGGTCGAGATCGACAACCACGACGACCTCGCGAAGGGCCGTGAGATCGCGTGCCAGTACTGACCCGGCTGATCCCCTCGCCGGTCGTCGTCGACATCCGCAGGGGAGCGCTGGACGACCTGTCCGCGCTCCTCGCGGACCAGCGGATCTCCAGCAACGGCAAGATCGCCGTCGCCATCAGCGGCGGCTCGGGCCTCAAGCTGCGTGACCACTTCGCCCCCGAGCTGCCCGGCGCCGACTGGTACCCGGTCGCCGGCGGCACCATCGACGAGGCCGTGAAGCTCGCCGACGCCATGCGCGGCAAGCGGTACGACGCCGTGGTCGCCCTCGGCGGCGGCAAGATCATCGACGTGACGAAGTACGCGGCGGCCCGGGTCGGGCTGCCGCTGGTGGCCATCGCCACCAACCTCTCGCACGACGGGATCTGCTCCCCGATCTCGACCCTGGACAACGACAACGGCCGGGGTTCGTACGGTGTGCCCACCCCGATCGCCCTCGTCATCGACCTGGACGTGATCAGGGACGCCCCGGTCCGCTTCGTGCGCTCCGGCATCGGCGACGCGATCTCCAACCTCTCCGCCATCGCGGACTGGGAGCTCTCGCACCAGGTGACCGGCGAGCCCGTCGACGGCCTCGCGGCCGCCATGGCCCGCAGCGCCGGCGAGGCCGTGCTCCGCCACCCCGGCGGCGTCGGCGACGACGACTTCCTGGTCACCCTCTCCGAGGGCCTGGTCATGTCCGGCATCGCCATGTCGATCAGCGGGGACAGCCGCCCCTCCTCGGGCGCCTGCCACGAGATCAGCCACGCCTTCGACCTGCTCTTCCCGGCCCGCGCCGCCAGCCACGGCGAGCAGTGCGGTCTCGGAGCGGCCTTCGCCATGCACCTGCGCGGCGCCCACGAGGGCTCCGCCCAGATGGTCGAGACCCTGCGCCGGCACGGGCTGCCCGTCCTGCCGGAGGAGATGGGCTTCACCGTGGACGAGTTCGTCCAGGCGGTGTCCTTCGCCCCGCAGACCCGGCCGGGCCGCTTCACCATCCTCGAACACCTCGACCTGTCCGACGACGAGATCAGGGACGCGTACGCCGACTATGCCAAAGCCATCCGTAGCTGAGCTCCGCCCGGTCGTTCACCCCCCGGGTGTGAAGGACCGGCGCAGCGGGGAGCACTGGGGCGGCCGCCTGTACATGCGGGAGATCTCCCTCAGGATCACCCGGCGGCTCGTCGGCACCAGGATCACGCCGAACCAGCTCACGTACGTGATGACCCTCGCGGGCGTCCTCGCGGCACCGGCCCTGCTGGTGCCCGGGATCCCCGGGGCGCTGCTCGGCGCGCTCATGGTCCAGCTCTACCTGCTGCTCGACTGCGTCGACGGCGAGGTGGCCCGCTGGAAGAAGCAGTTCTCCCTGTCCGGGGTCTACCTGGACCGGGTCGGCGCGTACCTCTGCGACGCGGCCGTGCTCGTCGGCTTCGGCCTGCGGGCCGCCGACCTGTGGGGCTCGGGCCGGATCGACTGGCTGTGGGCCTTCCTCGGTACCCTGGCCGCCCTCGGCGCCATCCTGATCAAGGCCGAGACCGACCTCGTCGGCGTCGCCCGGCACCAGGGCGGTCTGCCGCCGGTCAAGGAGGCCGCCTCCGAGCCGCGCTCCTCCGGCATGGCACTGGCCCGCAGGGCCGCCGGCGCGCTGAAGTTCCACCGGCTCGTCCTCGGCATCGAGGCCTCGCTGCTGATCGTCGTCCTGGCGATCGCGGACCAGGTCCGGGGCGATCTGTTCTTCACCCGTCTCGGTGTCGCCGTCCTGGCCGGCATCGCGCTGCTCCAGACCGTGCTGCACCTGGTGTCGATCATGGTCTCCAGCAGGCTGAAGTGAGGCCGGCCGTGAGTACGCCGCTCAAGGTGGGGGCCGTCGTGATCACGATGGGCAACCGCCCCGACGACCTGCGGGCGCTGATCGACTCGGTCGCCGAGCAGGAGGGCGACCCCGTCGAGGTCGTCGTCGTCGGACAGGGCACCCCGGTCACCGGGGTGCCCGCCGGGGTGCGGACCGTCGACCTGCCGGAGAACGTCGGCATCCCCGCCGGCCGGAACGTCGGCATCGAGGCCTTCGGCCCCGGCGGCACCGACGTCGACGTCCTGCTCTTCCTGGACGACGACGGGCTGCTCGCCCACACGGACACCGCCGAGCTGGTCCGGCAGGCCTTCACCGCCGACCCGCGGCTCGGCATCATCACCTTCCGGATCGCCGATCCGGAGACCGGGGCCACCCAGCGCCGGCACGTGCCGCGGCTGCGCGCCTCCGACCCGATGCGCTCCTCGCGGGTGACCACCTTCCTCGGCGGCGCCAACGCCGTCCGCACCAAGGTGTTCGCCGAAGTCGGCGATCTGCCGGGCGAGTTCTTCTACGCGCACGAGGAGACCGACCTCGCCTGGCGCGCGCTCGACGCCGACTGGATGATCGACTACCGTTCGGACATGGTGCTGCTGCACCCCACCACAGCACCCTCCCGGCACGCCTCGTACCACTTCAACGTGGCCCGCAACCGAGTCTGGCTGGCACGCCGCAATCTGCCCGCGCCCCTGGTGCCGGTGTATCTCGGCGTCTGGCTCCTGCTCACTCTGGCCCGTCGGCCCTCGCTCCCCGCGCTGAAGGCGTGGTTCGGCGGATTCCGCGCAGGCTGGACGACCCCCTGCGGACCGCGCCGCCCCATGAGGTGGCGTACGGTGTGGCGGCTGACCCGGCTGGGTCGCCCCCCGGTCGTCTGACATCGTGGTACCGACGTGCCGCGCATCTTGAACACGAAAGTTTCGACTTGTGAGTGACACACAGCAGGGCGGGGCGGTCGCGACGAGCGCGCCCCCGTCCGTCGACGAGGGCCTGACGCCGGCCGCGCTGGCCGCGAAGTACGGCCTCTCGGTCAGCGGCGCCAGGCCCGGACTGTTCGAGTACGTCCGCGACCTGTGGAGCCGGCGCCACTTCATCCTGGCCTTCTCCTCGGCGAAGCTGACCGCCCAGTACAGCCAGGCGAAGCTGGGCCAGGTGTGGCAGGTGGCGACCCCGCTGCTGAACGCCCTGGTCTACTACCTGATCTTCGGACTGATCCTGGGCGCCGGGCAGGGGATGACCAAGGAGGTCTACATCCCCTTCCTGGTGACCGGCATCTTCGTGTTCACCTTCACGCAGAGCTCCGTCATGGCGGGCGTCCGGGCGATCGCGGGCAACCTCGGACTCGTCCGGGCCCTGCACTTCCCCCGCGCCACACTCCCGATCTCCTTCTCGCTCCAGCAGCTCCAGCAGCTGCTGTTCTCGATGATCGTGCTCGTGGCGGTGGCGATGGCCTTCGGCAGCTACCCCTCGCTCCGCTGGCTGCTGGTGATCCCGGCGCTGTTCCTGCAGTTCGTCTTCAACATCGGCCTCGCCATGATCGTGGCCAGGATGGGCGCCAAGACGCCCGACCTCGCCCAGCTGATGCCGTTCGTCATGCGCACCTGGATGTACGCGTCCGGCGTGATGTTCTCGATCCCGGTGATGCTCGCCGACAAGCCCGCGTGGATCGCCGACATCCTCATGTACAACCCGGCGGCCGTCTACATGGACCTGATCCGCTTCGCCCTGATCGAGGGGTACAGCGCGCAGAACCTGCCGGACCATGTCTGGATGACCGCCCTCGGCTGGGCCCTGGTCTTCGGCATCGGCGGCTTCGTCTACTTCTGGAAGGCCGAGGAGAGGTACGGCCGTGGCTGACACGAACACCAACCGGTCCGACGTTCCCACCGTCATCTGCGACGACGTCCACATCGTCTACCGGGTCAACGCCGGTGGCGGCGGCAAGGGCAGCGCCACGGCGGCGCTCAGCCGGATCGTCGGCCGCGGCAAGGCCGAGGTCACCCGGGGCGTCCGCAAGGTCCACGCGGTCCGCGGCGTCACCTTCACCGCCTATCGCGGCGAGGCCATCGGCCTCATCGGCTCCAACGGCTCCGGCAAGTCCACCCTGCTGCGCGCCGTCGCCGGGCTGCTCCCCACCGAGAGCGGCAAGGTCTACACGGACGGCCAGCCCTCCCTCCTGGGCGTCAACGCGGCCCTCATGAACGACCTCACCGGTGAGCGCAACGTGATCCTGGGCGGGCTCGCCATGGGCATGAGCCGCGAGGAGGTGCGCTCGCGCTACGAGGGGATCGTCGACTTCTCCGGCATCAACGAGAAGGGCGACTTCATCAGCCTGCCCATGCGCACGTACTCCTCCGGCATGGGCGCCCGGCTCCGCTTCGCCATCGCGGCCGCCAAGAACCACGACGTCCTCCTCATCGACGAGGCGCTGGCGACCGGTGACCGCAAGTTCCAGATCCGCTCCGAGGAGCGCATCCGCGAGCTCCGCAAGGAGGCCGGCACGGTCTTCCTGGTGAGCCACAGCAACAAGTCCATCCGGGACACCTGCGACCGGGTGCTCTGGCTGGAGAAGGGCCAGCTCCTGATGGACGGGCCCACGGAAGAGGTCCTCAAGGCGTACGAGCGGGAGACCGCCCGCTGATCGGGTTCCCCGCCGCCGAACCGCCCCCACCCTTTCCGGTGGGGGCGGTTCCGTTTTCCGCGCGTCGCGCCACGACCCGGAATGTTCATGCGGTAAACATCGGGCAGGATGAGTCCATGGCAGCGATCTCGGGGGGAAAGACCTACCACCACGGCGACCTGCGCAACGCGCTGATCTGCGCCGCCGTCGACCTCGCCACCGAGGGCGGCCCCGAACGGGTCGTCCTGCGCGAGGCGGCCCGCCGGGTCGGCGTCTCGCCCACCGCCGCCTACCGGCACTTCGACGGACGGGGCGAACTCCTGCGCACCGTCAGGACCCATGCCCAGCGGCTGCTCGCCGACGCCATGGAACGGGCGGCCGCCCGCGAGCCCGGCGCCGACGACCCCGCCCTCGCCGCGGAACGCCGTGTGGCCGCCCTCTGCCGCGGATACGTGGGCTTCGCCGTCGACCAGCCCGGCCTCTACCGGGCCGCGTTCTGCGCGCCCCGCCCGGCCGCGCCCGACGAGCCGGCGCAGGACCGGCAGACCCCCGACCCCGAACTCCGCGCGTTCACCCTGCTCCGGGAGGCCCTCGAAGCCCTCGCCCGTACCGGGACCCCCCGGTTCGGCGTGCGGCCCGCCTCCGGCGCCGCAGCGTGGTCGGCCGTCCACGGACTGTCACTTCTGCTGCTGGAAGGCCCGCTTCGCCGTCTGTCCGCCCAGCGCAGGAACGCCGTCGTCGACACCACCCTCGCCATGGTCGTCTCCGGCACGCGCACCCACTGAACCCTCCGGAAAGCCGAACTCCCCTGCGGCGCAGGCGGGTTGACGACTCGTACGAGTGAGCTCCGGAGCGCCCGGCACCCCGGAATGGCGACGGCCGTCGTACGACGTAAGCTGGACCGGTCTGTTTCGCGGCAAGTAGGGCGATACTCCACGACCATCGGGCCTCCGGCGGCGGCTCTACGGGCAGGGGTCGGCGGCGTGTCCGAAATAGGATGGATTGGATCGGCAGTGTAGAACGGGAGACGTGACGGCCATGACGCAGAATCTCCAGCTCCACGAGGGTCTCGCCGTCCCTCCGTCGGGCAGTGACCTGTGACGGACACCCGGCAGGCGCGCACCGACGCCTCCTCGCGCGCCACCCTCGGCAAGGCCGCGGACGAGAACTTTCCCGTGGCGCCCTTCTTCCTGCCCCGGGCCTGGCGCGACGACCTCATGGCCGTCTACGGCTTCGCCCGGCTCGTCGACGACATCGGCGACGGCGACCTCGCCCCCGGCGGCGCCGACGCCCGCCACCTCGGCCTCGCCCCCGAGGCCGCCGAGGACCGGCTCGCCTTCCTCGACGCCTTCGAGGCCGACCTCCACCGCGTCTTCGACGGCACCCCCCGCCACCCCCTCCTCCGGGGCCTCCGGCCGACCGTGCTGCGCTGCGGGCTCACCCCCGAGCCCTTCCTCGGCCTGATCGCCGCCAACCGGCAGGACCAGCTGGTCGGGCGCTACGAGACCTACGACGACCTCCTCGCGTACTGCGCGCTCTCCGCCAACCCCGTCGGCCGGCTCGTCCTCGCGATCACCGGCACCGACACCCCCGAGCGGATCCGCCGCTCCGACGAGATCTGCACCGCCCTCCAGATCGTCGAGCACCTCCAGGACGTCGCCGAGGACCTCGGCAACGACCGGATCTACCTCCCCGCCGAGGACCTCAAGCGCTTCCACGTCACGGAGAGCGACCTGGCCCGGCCCACCGCCGGCGCCTCCGTACGCGCCCTGATCGCCTTCGAGGCGGATCGGGCCCGCGCACTGCTCCACGCGGGCACCCCCCTCGTCGGCAGCGTCCACGGCAGGCTCCGCCTCCTCCTGGCCGGCTTCACCGCCGGAGGCCTCGCCGCGCTCGACGCGATCACCGACGCCGGATTCGACGTGCTGACCGGCCCACCGAAGGCCACCAAGCCGAGCCTGATGCGCCAGGTGGGAGCGGTTCTGCTCCGGGCGCGGAGAGAGGGGTGAGCGCGACCGTGGAGGCACAGCCCCAGCCGTCCGCACCGGTCCAGGCCGCCTACAGCTACTGCGAGGCGGTCACCGGACAGCAGGCGCGGAACTTCGCCTACGGAATCCGGCTGCTGCCGACCGAGAAGCGCCAGGCGATGTCCGCGCTGTACGCCTTCTCCCGGCGTGTCGACGACATCGGCGACGGCACACTCCCGCCGGAGGCCAAGCGGGAACGCCTGGAGGCCACCCGCGGCCTGCTCGACCGGATCCGCGCCGGCGGGATCGAGGAGGACGACACCGACCCCGTCGCCGTCGCCCTCGCCGACTCGGCCCGCCGCTTCCCGATCCCGCTCGGCGGCCTCGACGAACTCATCGACGGCGTCCTCATGGACGTGCACGGCGCGACCTACGAGACCTGGGACGACCTCAAGGTCTACTGCCGCTGCGTCGCCGGGGCGATCGGCCGGCTCTCCCTCGGCGTCTTCGGCACCCAGCCCGGCGCCCAGGGCGTCGACCGCGCCCCCGAGTACGCCGACACCCTCGGCCTCGCCCTCCAACTCACCAACATCCTCAGGGACGTACGCGAGGACGCCGGCAACGGGCGGACCTATCTGCCCGCCGACGACCTCGCCAAGTTCGGTTGCGGCGAGGGCTTCGGCGGCGACACCCCGCCCGCCGGCGCCGACTTCGCCGGCCTCGTCCACTTCGAAGTGCGCCGCGCCCGCGCCCTGTTCGCCGAGGGCTACCGGCTGCTGCCCATGCTCGACCGGCGCAGCGGCGCCTGCGTCGCCGCCATGGCCGGCATCTACCGCCGCCTCCTCGACCGGATCGAACGCGACCCCGAGGCCGTCCTGCGCGGCCGCGTCTCGCTGCCGGGCCGCGAGAAGGCGTACGTCGCGGTGCGCGGCCTCTCCGGCCTCGACACCCGCACCATCGCCCGGCGCACCGTCAGGAGGCGTGCCTGATGAACCCGTACGCCCCCGCCCACCGGGCAACCCCGGGCGCCGCTTCGGCGTCCCTGCCCGCGACGACCCGAACGGAGGCCGCGTGACCCGCGAAGGAATCGAGCAGCACGCCCGGCAGCCCCACGCCGTCGTCGTCGGCGGCGGGCTCGCCGGGATCACCGCCGCGCTCCAGCTCGCCGACGCCGGTGTCGGCGTCACCCTCCTCGAAGGCCGGCCCCGGCTCGGCGGCCTCGCCTTCTCCTTCCGCCGGGGCGACCTCACCGTCGACAACGGCCAGCACGTCTATCTGCGCTGCTGCACCGCCTACCGCTGGTTCCTCGACCGGGTCGACGGCGCCCGGCTCGCCCCGCTCCAGGACCGCCTCGACGTCCCCGTCCTCGACGTCGCGCACCCGCGCGGCCCCCGGCTCGGCCGGATCCGGCGCGACAACCTCCCGGTACCGCTCCACCTGGCGCGCAGCCTCGCCACGTACCCGCACCTCTCGCTCGCCGAGCGGGCCTCCGTAGGCCGGGCCGCGCTCGCCCTGAAGAAGCTCGACCCCGCCGATCCCGCGCTCGACGGCATCGACTTCGCCACCTGGCTCGGCCGCCACGGACAGTCCCCGCGGACCGTCGAGGCCCTCTGGGACCTGGTCGGCATCCCCACCCTCAACGCCCCCGCGCCGGAGGCCTCCATGGGGCTCGCCGCGATGGTCTTCAAGACCGGTCTCCTCTCCGAGCCCGGCGCCGCCGACATCGGCTGGGCCCACGTCCCGCTCGGCGAACTCCACGACACCCGGGCCGCGAAGGAGCTCGACGCCCTCGGCGTCCGCACCGCGCTCCGCACCAAGGCCGAGCGGATCTCCCGTACCGAGGACGGGCGTTGGGCCGTCGACGTACCCGGTGAGACGATCACGGCGGACGCCGTCGTCCTCGCCGTACCGCAGCAGGAGACCCACGACCTGCTGCCCGACGGCGCCCTCGACGACCCCGACCGGCTCCTCGACATCGCCACCGCGCCCATCCTCAACCTGCATGTCGTCTACGACCGCAAGGTGCTGAAGAGGCCGTTCTTCACCGCCCTCGGCTCCCCGGTGCAGTGGGTCTTCGACCGTACCGACTCCTCCGGACTCAAGGGCGGAGGCCAGTACCTCGCCGTCTCCCAGTCCGCCGCCCAGGACGAGATCGACGAGCCCGTCGCCGCCCTCCGCGAGAAGTACCTCCCCGAGCTGGAGCGCCTGCTGCCCGCCGCCCGCGGCGCCGGCATCCGCGACTTCTTCGTCACCAGGGAGCGGACGGCCACGTTCGCCCCCACCCCGGGCGTCGGCCGGCTCCGCCCCGGCGCCCGCACCCAGGCACCGGGGCTCTACCTGGCCGGGGCCTGGACCGCCACCGGCTGGCCCGCGACCATGGAGGGTGCCGTCCGCAGTGGTTTCAGCGCCGCGGGCGCCGCGCTCTCCGCCCTCGGCCGCCGCCATGACCACCCGCTACAGGAGGCGGCATGAGTGTGAGTACCGGAACAAGAGGAGAGACCGTGCCGACTGTGCCGCCGGGTAATCCGGCCGTCGACACCGCGGACGTGTCCGCACTGCTGGAGCGGGGACGGACCCTGTCCACCCCCGTACTGCGGGCGGCCGTCGACCGCCTCGCGTCGCCCATGGACACCGTGGCCGCCTACCACTTCGGCTGGATCGACGCGCAGGGCAACCCCGCCGACGGCGACGGCGGCAAGGCCGTCCGCCCCGCGCTCGCCCTGCTGTCGGCCGAGGCCGCGGGCGCCGCCCCCGAGGTCGGCGTCCCCGGCGCCGTCGCCGTGGAGCTCGTCCACAACTTCTCGCTGCTGCACGACGACCTCATGGACGGCGACGAGCAGCGCCGGCACCGTGACACCGTGTGGAAGGTGCACGGCCCCGCGCAGGCCATTCTCGTCGGCGACGCCCTCTTCGCGCTGGCCAACGAGATCCTGCTGGAGCTCGGCACGGTGGAGGCCGGCCGGGCGACCCGCAGGCTCACCACCGCCAGCCGCAAGCTCATCGACGGCCAGGCCCAGGACATCTCCTACGAGCACCGCGAGCGGGTCACCGTCGAGGAGTGCCTCGAGATGGAGGGCAACAAGACCGGCGCCCTGCTCGCCTGCGCCGTCTCCATCGGTGCCGTCCTCGGCGGCGCCGACGACCGCACCGCCGACAAGCTGGAGGAGTACGGGTACCACCTCGGACTCGCCTTCCAGGCCGTCGACGACCTGCTCGGCATCTGGGGCGACCCGGAGGCCACCGGCAAGCAGACCTGGAGCGACCTGCGCCAGCGCAAGAAGTCCCTGCCCGTCGTCGCCGCCCTCGCCGCCGGCGGAGAGGCCTCCGAGCGGCTGGGCGAGCTGCTCGCCGCGGACGCCAAGTCCAATGACTTCGACACCTTCTCCGAGGAGGAGTTCGCCTTCCGGGCGGCCCTCATCGAGGAGGCCGGTGGGCGCGAGTGGACCTCCCAGGAGGCCCGCCGCCAGCACGCCGTCGCGATCGAGGCCCTGAACGAGGTGGACATGCCCGCCCGCGTGCGGGCGCAGCTCACCGCGCTGGCCGACTTCGTGGTCGTACGGAAGAGATGATCACCATCACCCTGATATGAGTTCGCGGTCGCCGGCCGGTGCCTTCCGGCGCCGGCCGACGGCAGACCCGTAGAAGCAGAAGAAACCGACTGCGCAAAGGGGAAGCCATGACAGCGACGACCGACGGAAGCGCCGGGGCCGTGGGCCCCCGGGCAGCCGCGGCCAGCACGACGCACGACACCGGTGCCACGGCACCGGACCTCGACGGGACCGCCGCACGTGCCGCGGAACGGGCCGCCGAGCACCTGCTCGCCCTGCAGGACCCCGAGGGCTGGTGGAAGGGCGACCTGGAGACCAACGTCACCATGGACGCCGAGGACCTTCTCCTCCGCCAGTTCCTGGGCATCCTCGACGCCGACACCACCCGCGCCGCGGCCCTCCACATCCGCCGCGAGCAGCGCGAGGACGGCGCCTGGGCCACCTTCTACGGCGGACCCGGAGAGCTCTCCGCCACCGTCGAGGCCTATGTGGCGCTCCGGCTCGCCGGAGACCCGCCCGAGGCCCCGCACATGGCCCGGGCCGCCGCCTGGGTCCGCGCCGGGGGCGGTATCGCCGCCACCCGGGTCTTCACCCGGATCTGGCTCGCCCTCTTCGGCTGGTGGCGCTGGGAGGACCTCCCCGAGCTTCCCCCGGAGCTGCTCTTCCTGCCGAAGTGGTTCCCGCTCAACATCTACGACTTCGGCTGTTGGGCACGGCAGACGATCGTGCCGCTCACCGTCGTCTCCGCCAAGCGCCCGGTCCGGCCCGCGCCCTTCCCGCTCGACGAGCTGCACACCGACCCGGAGCGGCCGAACCCGCCCCGGCCGCTCGCCCCGGCCACCGGCTGGGACGGGATCTTCCAGCGGCTCGACAAGGCCCTGCACGTCTACCACCGGGTGGCGCCGCGCGCCCTGCGCAGGACCGCCATGAACATGGCCGCGCGGTGGATCGTCGAGCGCCAGGAGAACGACGGCTGCTGGGGCGGCATCCAGCCCCCCGCCGTCTACTCGGTCATCGCCCTCCACCTCCTCGGCTACGACCTCCGGCACCCCGTGATGCGGGCCGGACTGGAATCGCTCGACCGCTTCGCCGTCCGGCGCGAGGACGGCTCACGGATGGTCGAGGCCTGTCAGTCGCCCGTCTGGGACACCTGCCTCGCCACCATCGCGCTCGCCGACGCGGGGCTCCGCCCCGACCACCCGGCGCTGGTGAAGGCCGTCGACTGGATGCTCGACGAAGAGGTCACCCGGACCGGGGACTGGGCGGTACGACGGCCCGAACTGCCCCCGGGCGGCTGGGCGTTCGAGTTCCACAACGACAACTACCCCGACACCGACGACACCGCCGAGGTGCTCCTCGCCCTCCGCAGGGTCGCCCACCCCGACCCCGCGCGGGTCGAGGCGGCCGCCGCCAGGGGCGCCCGCTGGACGCTCGGCATGCAGTCGCGGGGCGGCGCCTGGGGCGCCTTCGACGCCGACAACACCAGCGCCTTCCCCAACAAGCTGCCGTTCTGCGACTTCGGCGAGGTGATCGACCCGCCCTCCGCCGACGTCACCGCCCATGTGGTGGAGATGCTGGCCTGGGAGGGACTGGCCCAGGACCCCCGTACCCGCAGGGGCGTCGAGTGGCTGCTCGCGAACCAGGAGGCCAACGGGGCCTGGTTCGGCCGCTGGGGCGTCAACCACGTGTACGGCACCGGTTCGGTGCTCCCCGCGCTCACCGCCGCCGGGCTCCCCGGCTCCCATCCGGCGATCCGGCGGGCCGTCGACTGGCTCGGGTCCACCCAGAACGAGGACGGCGGCTGGGGCGAGGACCTGCGCTCGTACCACGACGAGGCGTGGATCGGACGCGGTGTCTCCACCGCCTCCCAGACCGCCTGGGCGCTGATCGCCCTCCTCACGGCCGGGGAGCGCGACTCCGAGCCCGTCCGCCGGGGCGTCGCCTGGCTCGCCGCCACCCAGCGGGAGGACGGCACCTGGGACGAGCCGTACTTCACCGGAACGGGCTTCCCCTGGGACTTCTCCATCAACTACCACCTCTACCGTCTGGTGTTCCCGCTCACGGCGCTCGGTCGCTATGTGTACGGGGAGCCCTCGCCCGGCAAGGAGGGGTGATGGGGCGCGAACCGGGCCCCGGCGCCCCGCCACCGCTGCTGATCGCCTGCGCGCTCGGCATCGAACAGCTCGCCCTGCGCAGCGGGGACCGCGCCGGCGCCCCCGGGCGCTTCACCGTGCTCCGTACGGGCATGGGTCCGGACCGGGCCCGCCGTGAGGTCTCCCGGGCCCTCGGCGAGGAGGGATGGCGGGACGCCGCCGTCATCGCCTCCGGCTTCTGCGCCGGACTGGCCCCCGGAATGCATCCGGGGGACCTGATCGTCGCCGACGAGACCCGCGGCCCCGACGGCACGACCCCCGGCACCGGGACGGAGCTCCTGGTGAAGGCCCTGGTCAGGGCCGTACCCGGGCGGGCTGTCCACACCGGGCCGCTGACCGGCTCCGACCATGTGGTGCGCGGCCCCGAGCGGGCCGCCCTGCGGGCCACCGGCGCGATCGCCGTCGACATGGAGTCCGCGGCGACCCTGCGGACGGCGGTCTCGGCCCGGACGGCCGCGGGTCTCGGCGGCGGGCCGGACATCCGTCCGGTTGCGGCCGTCCGGGTGGTCGTGGACGCTCCAGAACATGAACTGGTCCGGATCGGCACGGTACGCGGGGGAATATCGGCGTTCCGTGTTCTTCGTGCCGTCCTTCCCGCATTCTTCGAATGGCACCGTTCTTTGCTGCTCCCCAGGAGGTGAGCGAGTTATGGCCATGCCGCTCCGTCAGTCCATCCGGGTCGGGACCTACCTCTTCGAACAGAAGCTCCGCAAGCGTGAGAAGTTCCCGCTGATCGTCGAGCTCGAGCCGCTCTTCGCCTGCAACCTCAAGTGCGAGGGCTGCGGAAAGATCCAGCACCCGGCAGGTGTGCTCAAGCAGCGCATGCCGGTCGCCCAGGCGGTCGGCGCGGTCCTGGAGTCCGGCGCCCCCATGGTGTCCATCGCGGGCGGCGAGCCCCTGATGCATCCCCAGATCCACGAGATCGTGCGCCAGTTGGTGGCCAAGAGGAAGTACGTCTTCCTCTGCACCAACGCCATGCTGCTGCGCAAGAAGCTGGAGGACTTCACCCCCTCCCCGTACTTCGCGTTCGCCGTGCACATCGACGGCCTGCGCGAGCGGCACGACGAGTCCGTCGCCAAGGAAGGCGTGTTCGACGAGGCGGTGGCGGCCATCAAGGAGGCCAAGCGGCGCGGTTTCCGTGTCACCACCAATTCGACCTTCTTCAACACCGACACCCCGCAGACCATCATCGAGGTCCTCAATTTCCTCAACGACGACCTCCAGGTCGACGAGATGATGATCTCTCCCGCGTACGCGTACGAGAAGGCCCCCGACCAGGAACACTTCCTCGGCGTCGAGCAGACCCGCGAACTCTTCAAGAAGGCCTTCGCGGGCGGAAACCGGCGCCGCTGGCGGCTCAACCACTCGCCGCTCTTCCTGGACTTCCTGGAAGGAAAGGCGGACTTCCCGTGCACCGCCTGGGCCATTCCGAACTACTCGCTCTTCGGCTGGCAGCGACCCTGCTATCTCATGAGCGACGGATACGTCCCCACGTACCGCGAACTCATCGAGGACACCGACTGGGACAAGTACGGCCGCGGCAAGGACCCGCGCTGCGCCAACTGCATGGCGCACTGCGGCTACGAGCCCACCGCCGTCCTCGCCACCATGGGCTCCCTCAAGGAATCCCTCCGCGCGGTCCGGGAGACCGTCTCCGGGAACAACGCGTGAGGACGGGGGAGCGATGAGCGGCGAGTTCGACCTGAGGGCGCTGCTCGCCGAGCGCGGCGGCGAGCGGTACGAGCTCCATGCCCGGTACCTCAACCACCAGCTGCCGCGCATGCTCCACACCATCGGTTTCGACAAGGTGTACGAGCGGGCCGAGGGCGCCCACTTCTGGGACGCCGACGGCGTCGACCACCTCGACATGCTCGCCGGCTTCGGCGTGATGGGCCTCGGACGGCACCACCCCGTCGTCCGCAGGGCGCTCCACGACGTCCTGGACGCCCAGCTCGCCGACCTCACCCGCTTCGACTGCCAGCCGCTCCCCGGACTCCTCGCCGAGCGGCTCCTCGCCCACAGCCCGCACCTCGACCGCGTCTTCTTCGGCAACAGCGGCACGGAGGCGGTGGAGACCGCCCTGAAGTTCGCCCGGTACGCCACCGGGCGGCCCAGGGTCCTCTACTGCGCCCACGCCTTCCACGGGCTCACCACCGGCTCCCTCTCCGTGAACGGCGAGAACGGCTTCCGGGACGGCTTCGCCCCCCTGCTGCCCGACACGGCGATCGGGCTCGGCGACCTCGACGCCCTGGAGCGGGAGCTGCGCAAGGGCGACGTGGCCGCCTTCGTCGTCGAGCCCATCCAGGGCAAGGGCGTCCACGAGGCCCCACCGGGCTTTCTGCGCGCCGCCCAGGAGCTGCTCCACCGGCACGGCGCCCTGCTCATCGCCGACGAGGTGCAGACCGGCCTCGGCAGGACCGGCGACTTCTACGCCTACCAGCACGAGGACGGCGTCGAACCGGACCTGGTCTGCGTCGCCAAGGCGCTCTCCGGCGGCTATGTGCCGGTCGGCGCCACCCTGGGCAAGGACTGGATCTTCAAGAAGGTCTACTCGTCGATGGACCGGGTCCTGGTCCACTCGGCGAGCTTCGGTTCGAACGCGCAGGCCATGACGGCCGGGCTCGCCGTGCTCTCGGTCATGGAGAACGAGGGGACGGTCGCGCACGCGCGCCGGATCGGCGATCTTCTCTCCGGGCGCCTCAAGGAGCTCGTGCCCCGCTACGAACTCCTCCACGAGATCCGCGGTCGGGGACTGATGATCGGCATCGAGTTCGGACGCCCGTCCTCCCTGGGACTCCGCGGGCGCTGGACGATGCTCCAGGCGGCCCGCAAGGGTCTCTTCGCCCAGATGGTCGTCGTCCCGCTGCTCCAGCGGCACCGGATCCTCACCCAGGTCTCCGGGGACCATCTGGAGGTGATCAAGCTGATCCCGCCACTGGTCATCGACGAGGCCGACGTGGACCGGTTCGTCACCGCCTTCACGGCGGTCATGGACGAGGCCCACGGCGGTGGCGGGCTGATGTGGGACTTCGGGAGGACACTGGTCAAGCAGGCGGTCGCACAGCGCTGAGCCGTCCGCGGCCGATTCCGGCCGAGAGCTTTTGCCTCTGAGGCAAGAAACTTGCCTCAGAGGCATGTTCCTGGCGGAATGGACGCATGGACCACGTCCCCGGGGAAGGCTCCCCGGACCCCGCCACCCCGGGCGTCCCGCCCGACGCCGCCCCGAGCGATGTCCCGCCCGACGCCCCGTCCGGCGTCCTGCCCGACGTCGCCCCGCAGCTGCGGGCCCTGCGCCGGCGCCGGGGACTCACCCTGGAGGCCGCCGCCCAGCGGGCCGGTCTCTCGCCGGCCCACCTCTCGCGCCTGGAGACGGGGAACCGGCAGCCCTCGCTCCCGATGCTGCTCGCCCTCGCCCGTATCTACGGTACGACGGTCTCCGAGCTCCTCGGCGAGGCGCCGCCCGAGCGTGACCCCGTCGTCCGGGCCGGCCGCTCCGAACCCGTCGAGGCCGACGGCTGGATCTACCGCCAGGCGGGCGGCGCCGGACGCGCCCTGCAGTGCCTGCGGGTCCACGTGCCGTACGCCACCCGGGCCGACATCGTGCGCGTCCACCCAGGCGAGGAGTGGATCCACGTCCTGGAGGGCCGGGTGCGGCTCGCGCTCGGCGAGACCGTCCATGTCCTCGATCCCGGGGACAGCGCGCATTTCGACTCGCTCACCCCGCACCGGATCGGGGCCGCGACCCCCGGCGGGGCCGAGCTGCTCTTCGTCCACACCCTGATGCAGAGTCCCGTGGCCGAGCTGTGTCTCGGCGACGGTACGCCGCACCGACGCTGATCCCGCGCACTTCCTTCGGCAGAAAAGGATGGATATGTCCGAGAAGTCACGACCTGTCACCGGCGAAGAGCGAGGCGAGGGCAAGTTCCCCAAGGGTCTCGTCCTCCGCCTCTTCGCCTATCTGATCGCCGGACACCTCTTCGCCGGCTTCCTCTACCTGCTCTTCATGCTGGGCGGGCAGAACCAGTAGCGTCCGGTCACGCCTCGGTGAGGAGGCGCTCCCGGAGGCGCTCACGGGTCTCCGGAGAGAGCTTCAGCCCCTCCGAGAGGTAGGCGTCGACCGAGCCCCAGGTCGCCTCGATCGTCTCGAAGGCGCCCCGCAGATACTCCACCCGCGCGTCGAACAGCGGGCTCAGCAGCTCCATCACCTCGGGCGACATCGCGTTCGGGTCGGTGGAGCTGCGGCGCACCTTGTAGCGGCGGTGCGGGTCGTTCGACTTCACGTAGTCGGCCTCGATCGCCTCCCGCTCGACCCCGAGGGCGAGCAGGGTGATCGCGATGGAGAGCCCGGCCCGGTCCTTGCCGGCCGCGCAGTGCATCAGGGCGGGGAGGCTGTCCTCCGCCATGGAGTGCAGGATCCGGCTGTGCTCCACGGTCCGCTCGACAATCATCTTCCGGTACGAGTCGGACATTCGGGTCGCGGCCTTGTCGTCGCCGAGGATCTCCCGCAGCTGCTCGATGTCGCCCTCGCGGACCAGCTTCCAGAACTCCTTGCCGTCGGCCGGATCGTTGAGCGGTATGTTCACGTTCCGCACGCCGGGGAGATCCACGTCCGGCCCCTCGACCTTCCGGTCGGCCATGTTCCGGAAGTCGAAGACGGTGTGCAGCCCCAGCGAGTCCAGGAAGACGACGTCCTCCTCGGTGGCGTGGGCGAGGTGGCCGCTGCGGAAGAGACGGCCCGGGCGCACGGCGCGCCCGTCCGTCGTCGGCAGGCCGCCCACGTCCCGGAAGTTGCGGACCTCGGCCAGCTCGGGCTCGTTCGCCTCGACGGGCGGGACCTGCGGCAGCTGCTGCGTCACGGATGCTCCTGATGGTCGTCGTTCGGGTGCCCGACGCGAGATCGGTTCCAGGGGCAATCATCCAGGCGGGAGCGCGATGGCGCACCCCCCTGGACGGGAATGGGTGATCTGTCCGAATTGGGGCGTTGCGTATAACGCGCCCTGTTTACAGGCGAGATGAGCCCAAGCGCGTGAGCAGGGTCATAGAAGTGACGGATCGTGGCCGAAGGGCCGGCGCAATTCCCGTACGGAAAAAGGAAATCGAGGGTCCGTCATCCACGGAGGGTGACCGGCTTTCCGGGTGAAAGGCCGTACCGGGAAAGCCGGGAAAAATCATTGGCTTGTTCGCCTCGACCCCGCTCGTCTAGCGTCACCGTCAATCCGGTCGGACCGCCGAATCCTGCCACCGTCCGGAATTCCACTCATCCCATGCGTGGCAGGAGCGGGGGACCCAGGAAGTACGCCGGTCCCGCGACGCAGGACGGCTCGGGGTGAAGCCGCGTGAGAGCGCGGCCGGGCATCTCCAGTCCGAACCCGACAGCTCACCTCGCAGGCGCCGGAGAGGAATTCGCCATGCCCGCGAAGGGTAAGCACCGCCGCATCAAGTCCAACCGCCTCACCCGCGGAATCGCCGCAGCCGGTACGGGAGGCGCCGTCGTCGCCCTCCCGCTCCTCGGTGCCACCGGCGCCCACGCCGCCGAGCAGGCCGCCCCGGTCGCCGCTCCCGGCCAGGCCGTCACCGCCGCCGCCCAGGTGAAGGCCGCCACCACCCAGGCCGCGCCCGCCACCGCCAAGGCCACCCCCAAGACGTACTCCGTCGTGCGGGGCGACTACCTGTCGAAGATCGCCGCCGAGCACCACCTCACCGGTGGCTGGCAGAAGCTGTACGCGGACAACCGCCAGGTCGTCGGCGAGAACCCCTCGCTCATCCTCCCCGGCATGAAGCTCACCCTCGGCGCCAAGAGCACCGCGCCGGCCGCGCCGAAGAGCGCCGCGCCCAAGGCCGCCGCTCCCAAGAGCGCGCCGAAGAGCGCCGCGAAGTCCTCGGCGAAGAACGGCGACGAGGCCCCGCGTGCCTCCCGCGGTGCCGAGCGCGCCGCCGCCCCGGCCGCGAGCACGCAGTCGTCCGGCTCCACGGCGGGCACGACCTCCTCCTCCGGCTGGTTCGCCCCCGTCAACGGCGGCATGTCCACGCCGTACCGCGCCTCGGGCTCCATGTGGTCCTCCGGCTACCACACCGGTGTCGACTTCATGGCCTCCACCGGCACCACGATCGTCGCGGTCGGCCCCGGCACCGTCTACTCCGCCGGCAACGGCGGCGCGTACGGCAACCAGGTCGTCATCCAGCACGCCGACGGCACCTTCTCGCAGTACGCGCACCTCTCGTCGATCTCCGTCTCCGCCGGCCAGACCGTGCGCGGCGGAGAGCAGATCGGCCTCTCCGGCGCGACCGGCAATGTCACCGGCCCGCACCTGCACTTCGAGATCCGCACCGGGCCGGAGTACGGCTCCGACATCGACCCGATCGCCGCCCTGCGTCAGCACGGCGTGAACGTCTGACGCTCCGTCGTCGATCGGAGGCCCGGCACCCACGTGCCGGGCCTCCGGCGCGTTCCCCATCTATTCCGGCTTGGCAAATTCTTTATCGGTGGCATATGTCACCCGACGTCAACCCCTCCTTACGGTCGCGTAGGTCACATCCGAAAGGGAAGGATGTGCTCCCGTGGCAGACGATTCGAGATCAAGAGACAAGAACGCATTCGGGTCGTACGCGGCGATCGGAGACAGCTTCACCGAGGGCGTCGGAGACCCCGGCCCCGACGGGACGTACGTCGGCTGGGCGGACCGCTTCGCGGTACTGCTCGCCGACCAGCTGCCGGAGCACGACGCCTTCCGCTACGCCAACCTGGCCGTACGCGGGCGCCTCCTCGACCAGATCGTGGCGGAACAGGTCCCCCGGGCGAAGGAGCTCGCCCCCGACCTTGTGACCTTCTGCGCCGGAGGCAACGACATCATCCGCCCCGGCACCGACCCCGACGAGGTCGCCGAGCGCTTCGAGCGCGCCGTCGCCGGACTGACCTCCGCCGTCGGCACCGTGATGGTGACCACCGGCTTCGACACCCGCGGCGTCACGCTCCTCAAGCACCTGCGCGGCAAGATCGCCACGTACAACGGGCACGTGCGGGCCATCGCGGACCGCTACGACTGCCCGGTCCTCGACCTGTGGTCCCTGAAGTCCGTCCAGGACCGGCGCGCCTGGGACGACGACCGGCTGCACCTCTCGGCCGAGGGACACACCCGGGTGGCCCTGCGTGCCGCCCAGGTCCTCGGCCTGCCCGTGCCCGCCGACCCGGACCAGGCGTGGCCGCCGGTTCCTCCGCGGAACACGCTCGAGGTGCGCCGGGACGACATCCACTGGGCGAAGGAGTACCTCGTGCCCTGGATCGGGCGCCGACTGCGCGGCGAGAGCTCCGGCGACCACGTCGAGGCCAAGCGCCCCGACCTCATGCCCCTGTAACTCCGGGGACGGCCGGCGGGGGCACGAGGGCGGGAATCCGCTCCAGGACCCCGCCGGCGAACACGTCGTACAGCGGAAGCGTCTCCAGATGGACGTAGCCGATGTGGCAGTCGCAGACGGCGAGGGGGCAGGCGCGGGGGCGCAGGGCGGCACGGTAGGAACCGTCGTACAGGTTCCCCAGCTCGGCCCTGACGAAGTGGCAGCGCCGTACCGTCCCCTCGCCGTCCACCGAGATCACCGACTCGCCGGTCCGGCACGGCAGCCCCGCCGAGCGGTGCGGATGCCGGCTGTACGGGAAGAGCGGGTCGATCCCGGTCCACTCCGCGGCCTCCGCGTCGGTGTACGTGTGCCCCTCCGCCGCGTTCACCCAGAGGTAGACGTGCGACGGCAGACCGGCCCGCAGCCGGCGCGCGTCCTCCCCGTGCTCGGGAAGACCGACCACCCCGACACTGAAGCGGACACCCCGCTCCGCCAGCTCCCCGCACTTGGCCACGAAGCGCTCGTACGGCGTCTGCCCCGGGTGGTACGTGCACCAGAGCGCGACGCTCGCCGGGTCCGCCTCGGCCAGCCAGTCGGTCCGGCAGCTCAGATTGGTCTGGATCGCCACCCGCTCGACGTGCGGGAGGCGCGACAGCTCGACCAGCGCCCGCCGGTACCAGGAACGGACCAGGCCCTCGCCCCACGGGGTGAAGAGGATCCGCAGCCGGTCCCCGGTCTGTCCGGCGGCCCACCCGGTGAACCGTTCGAGCGCGGCCCGGTCGGCGCGCAGCTGCTCCCGGCTGTCCCGGCGCTTGGCGAAGGGGCAGTACGGGCAGTCGAAGTCGCAGGAGGAGAGCGGCCCGCGGTAGAGGACCGTCAGGTCCATGCCCGGGTCCGTGATCAGGCCCATGCCCGGGTCCGTGAGCGGAGCCGGGGCCGGGTCCGTGATCGGGATGGGGATCTGCGTCGGGTTCACGGCCGCCGCCTACTTCGGCTCGTACGCGGCCATCGCGGCCCGCACGGAGGGGGAGAAGAGCTCGGGACCGAGGCCGTCCGAGTGGGCGAGCCCCTCCGGCGACAGCCTCAGCAGCCCCTCCGGCGCTCCTTCGTCCAGCCAGCCGAGCGACTCGAAGCGGCCCAGTTCCCCGGGGAAGTCGGCGAAGGGCGAGGAACCGAACCGCTCCTCGTACCCCGCGACCGGCATCCCCGCCGCCTGGAGCAGCGACTGGAGAAGGTGGCGGCGGCGTGCCTCCCCGGCGTCCACCCACCGACCGACCTCGGCACGCGAGAAGTCCTCGGTCTCCGTGTAGGCGTCGATGATCGAGCGGATCTCCCGCATGTCGACCGCGTAGTCGAAGGAGTAGTGGAGGGCCGAGGTGTACGAGCGGGCCCCGCAGCCCAGGCCGATCATCCCGTCCGTCTGGCAGGCGTAGTCGTCGGGACCGAGCGGCGCGGCGTCCGTCCGCCGGAACATCCGCATCGACACCTGCTCGTACCCGTGGTCGAGAAGACGGTCGCGGCCGTACCGGTACAGGCGCAGCCGCCGCTCGTCCCACTCGCGGTCGGCGGCGGGGGAGATCCGTCCGAGGCCGGTGAGCGGCCGGACGTACAGCGGGTAGAGGTACAGCTCCTCCGGGCGCCAGGCGAGGGCGGCGTCCAGTGAGGACCGCCAGGTCTCCTCGGTCTGGCCGTCGATCCCGTAGATCAGGTCGATGTTCAGCACCGGGACGCCCGTGTCCCTGATCCGGCCGAGGGCCGACTCGACGTCCGCGCGGCGCTGCGGCCGGACGGCCGCCCGTGCCTCGGCCTCCACGAAACTCTGCACCCCGATGCTGAGCCGGGTCGCGCCCCGCTCGGCGAGCAGGGCGAGACGGTCCGCGGTCGCCGTCGCGGGGGAGGTCTCCACGGAGAGCGGCACCGCCCGCAGATCCACCCCCGTCCGCTTCTCGGCGATGTCGCAGAGCCGCTCCAGCTCGGCGGCGGTCAGGAAGGTGGGTGTGCCGCCGCCGAAGGCGGCGGTGGCGAACCGCACCGGATCCCGGTCCCCGAGGGCCTCGCGGACGGCCGCGGCCTGGCGGTCGAGGGCGTCGAGGTAGCGGGTGGTCAGCTCGTCGGGGGCGCCGATCCGGGTGAAGAGGTTGCAGAAACCGCAGCGGACCTCGCAGAACGGTATGTGCGCGTAGAGGGAGAGCGCGTCCTTCGGTTCGTCCCGCCAGAGCGCGGCGAGGGAGGGCGCCGGTGCGGGGAGCGGCCGGTACGCCGTCTTGTGCGGGTAGGCGTAGACGTAGCTCCGGTACGGCCGGGGAGTGGTGCCGTCGCTCATGCCACGGCCTCCCGCTCCGGGCCCGCGAGGACGAACTGCGCGTACGGGACGGTCCACACGACCTCGTGGCCGAGCCGGTGGCCGGTGTGTCCGTCCTCCCCGTACGCGGTGCCGTGGTCGGAGCAGACGATCGCGAAACAGGGGCGGCGGCTGCTCATCGCGGTGAAGAGCCGCCCGATGTGGCGGTCGACGTACTCGAGGGCGGCCGCGTGGGTGGCCCGGGAGTCGCCGGCGTCGCGGGTCGCGCCCGGCAGGTGGAACCAGTTGGGCTGGTGCAGCGCGGAGACGTTGACGAAGAGGAAGAGCCGCCGCTCGCGGGGGAGACCGGCGACGACCTCCTCGGCGCGCGTGACCTGTGACTCGAAGGAGGTCGGCGAGGCGACACCGAAGGAGGGATCCCAGTGGCTCTCCTGGAAGAGACCGGGGAGCACGGTGCCGAGCGGCGGCTGCCTGTTGAAGAAGCCGACGCCTCCGACGCAGACCGTCCGGTAGCCCTCGCCCGCGAGGGCGGACACGAAGTCCGGGGTGTCATGGACATAGGTGCCGTCGGCGGTCGTCTCGCTGCCCGCGAAGCGCGCCGCGAAGAGCCGCGGGTGCGGGCCGGGGGTGGCCGGGGTCGGCAGGAAGCCGGCGAACATGGCCTGGTGGGAGGCGTAGGTGAAGCTGCCGGGCGCGTGCCGCCGCTCCCAGCCGGCGGGGGGCAGATGACGGGCCAGGTTCGGGAGGCGGCCCGCGGCCGCGAGCTCCGCCGCCACGTCGTACCGCAGGGTGTCGAGGGTGACCAGGAGCAGATCGTGGCTGCCGACGATCGTGTTCATGTCGGGCTGATTCACGTGGTGCTCGTTCCTGTGGTGCGGGCGGTGCCGGTGGTGTGGGCCGTGCGGGTGACGGGTGTGGTGCGGGTGATGTGAGCGGTGGGGGTGGTGGTGCCCGGGGTGCGGCTGTCAGGGAACTGTGCGGCGACCTGCGCCGCGTACGTGTCGAGGCCCTCGGCACCGCTCCCGGGCAGCCCCGTGAGGCCGGGCAGCAGATCGCCGAAGGCGTTGACCTCACCCACCGCGAAGCGGCGCCAACCGGTGGCGGGCAGCAGGTCGACGCCCACGCACCGGGTGCCGGGGAAGGCCGAGGCAGCCCGCTCGCACACCTCCAGCGCGTCCGTCCACCGCCCGCCGGCCGCGGTGATCGCGGCCCGGGCCGCCTCCAGATCACCCCGGGCGCCGCCCAGATGCAGATTGGTCATGGGGGAGCGGCTGGTGCGGAGCACCGCGTGGGTGGCCCGCCCGTCGATCACCACCACCCGCAGATCGGCGGCCCGGCCGTCCTGGACCGCCTTGGGCAGCCAGCGCTCGACGTGCAGACCGTCGGGGGCGAGGGTGTCCACGATCGCGGCGACCTCGCGCTCGCTCGTGTACCGCCGTACCCGCAGGGAGTTGAAGAGCCGTCCGTCGGGCCCGCGCTCCACCGAGGTGGTGGCCTGGACCCGGCCCGCGCCATTGCTCTCCAGAGCGAGCACCCCCGAGGCGGAGGAGCCGTGCGCGAGCTTCACGAAGACCCGGCGCAGACCGGCCCGCGCCGTCGACGACCTCAGCTCCTCCCAGCCGCGCAGGGCGGGCGCCGAGGGGCCGGAGGTCGGCGACTCGGGAACCGGCACCCCGGCCGCGCGCAGCAGACCGTGGCTCAGCCGCTTGTCGAACAGCGCGGCGAGCTCGGCGGAGTCGTCGACGAGCACGGCACCCGCCCCGGTGACGGACCGGGCGAGGCCAGACACGGCGGCGAGGAACCGCTGGTACCAGAGGCCGGTGCCCTCGACCCGGGTCGGATCGTCGATCCCGCGCAGCAGCCGGTCCGCCTCCACGTCCTCGCCGGGCGAGTCCAGGCGTACGGTCTCGTCCGCCGCGAACCGTGCCCGGCCGCGCAGCACCTCGGGCCAGGACACCACCCGCGCCCCGGGCAGCCCGGCGGTTCGCAGCGCGTCCTGGAAGAACGCGACACGGCGGCCCGCCGGATCACCGACGACCACGAGGCGCGGGGCGGCGGTCATTCGGCGACCGCGACGTACCGCCAGACCCGGCCGTCCCCCTCGTCGTCCGCCTCCTGCGCGTCGCCGAGGTCGACGACCACGCCGTACGGGGCGAGCGCGTCGAGCACCCGCTTCCGCATGGCCTCCGACAGATAGTGGTGGGAGAGGTCGAGGAGACCGAGGTGGGTCAGCGGCTGTCCGTCGAGCAGGGCCGCCGCACCCTCGTCCGTGAGAACGCCCATGGACAGGTCGAGCCGCTCGATCCGGGCGACGACGGGCGCGCCCGCCACGGCCTCGGCGACGGCGTCCTGGATCGCGCTGTTGCACAGACCCAGACTGCGCAGCGCGGGGAACCCCGATCCGGAGAGCAGCGGCGCCAGGTCGTCGGCCGTGCTGTCACCGCCGTACTCGTCGGTGCCGAGCCAGAGTTCCAGGTTCTCCAGGGCGGGCAGGTCGCTGCCCGCGATCCCGCGCGCGACCGCGGCGGGCAGGCCGCCCGTCTCCACGACCAGGGTCTCGAGACCGCTGTGCCGGACCGGCGGGAAGACCAGACCCGTGCCCCCGCGCACCCCGAACTCCCGCAGGCGGGGGTAGGCGGCGAGCAGCGGGGTCACATCGGACTGGACGATCCAGGAGATCTCGCAGTCTTCGCCGGTCATGTCCCCCAGGAAGACCGCCTCGAGGTCGGTGAGCCGGTTGTTGGCGGCCATGAGCGCCGTGACGATGCCGGCCGACGAGGTCTCGTACGCCTCGTCCCAGCCGCCGACGACCACCGCGCGCACCCGCCCCGCGTCGACCGTCTTCAGGAAGCGCTCGAAGAGCACCTCCCACTGCTCGTCGTCGCTGTCGCAGTACGTCGGAGAGGAGATCCGCCAGGCGACGGCCGCCGCGTCGGGCAGTTCGACCGGGGTGTCCGTGTCCGGGAAGTGGAACACGGGCAGGCCGTGGAATTCCTTCAGGTAGTGACCAACGGTCATGACTGCGCTCCCGGACGACGGACGGTGTGGATCGGCTGATGCCAGAGTTCTACCAAGCGGCACCGACAACCCCTCTCGCCGGGTCGCCCCGTGACGGATTCCGCGGCTGTCGGCCGCCACCCGGGCGGCTGCCGACCCGGTGCCGACCCGGTGCCGGCCGGGTGGGCGCCGGTGCGGGGCCGATTGTCAGACCCGGCCTCTAGCGTCGTTGTCGTGTTCGGACGCACCGGGCCGAACGGGGAGGGGAGAGCCATGTACCGGCAGGGAGACGTACTGATCGTGCCCGTCGACGAGACGGCGGTTCCGGAGCGGGTGAGGACCGCGGCGGGGGAGCCGAGGGACGCCCGGGGCCGGCTGGTCCTCGCCCTCGGCGAGGTCACCCGGCACGCCCACGCGATCCCCGGGCCCGGCCGGCTCGTGCGGGAGCCGGGGCCCTTCGGCCCGTTCCTGCTCGAACTGCCCGAGGGCGGCCGGGTGGTCCACGAGGAGCACGCCCCGATACCGCTGCCCAAGGGCTGGTACCGGGTGGTGCGCCAGCGGGAGTACGTGCCCGGGGCGTACCGGATCGTCGCGGACTGACCGAGAGACACCTGGGGGCTTCCACATGAACCACGCCGACATGAACCACACCACCGCACAGGACAGGTGGCGCTCCGTCGCCGCGGCCACCGGGCCCGCCGACCGGGCCGCCGCCGAGGCCGGGGTCCGGCTCGCCTACCGCACGGCCGGTCTCGCGGAACCCGCGCGCGTCGTCTGGGCGGACTCGCCGCTCGCGGCCGTCACGCTCGTACGGGGCCTGAAGGACCAGGGCCGTTCGGTACGGGAGGAGGTGCGCACCCGGCCGTGGGCCGAGGAGCGCCGCCGTCTCCACGACGCCCTCGGCCCGGCGGGCTGGGCGGCCCACTGGCAGGCGACGGGGGCCCACCTGTGGGACCTCACGCGCAACCTCGCCGAGCGGATACGGGCGGGAGTGGCGGAGGCCGCCGAGTCCGCGGCCTCGGCCGGCGGGACCGCCCGTCCGGCCGGGTCCGCCGGGCCGGCCGCTTCCGGGCGCGAGGCGGCCGCCGTGCGGCTGGTGCTGCTCGACGCGGTGCTCGGTCAGCACGACGCCGCCTGGCTCGCCGCCTTCGACGGGCACGGCGAGCGGCTCGCCGGCCTCGCCGCCGTCGCCGGGCACGCGGGCTGGTGGTGGCCGTACGAGAACGTCGCCGTGGTCTGCGAGCGGCCCGTCGAGCTCCACCGGGACGAGGCCGGCCGCCTCGACCGGGGCGACGGCCCGGCGCTCGCCTTCGCCGACGGCTTCGCCCTGCACGCCTGGCGGGGCATGCCGGTGCCCGCCGCGTTCCTCGCCGGGCTCGCCGACCTCACCCCGGAACGGATCCGGAAGGAGGAGAACGCCGAACTGCGCCGCGTGATGCTGGAGTACTACGGCTACGACCGGTATCTCGCCGCCTCGGGCGCCCGACACGAGCACCGCGACGAGACGGGCGTCCTCTGGCGGATCGAGCTGGCCGACGACGAGGACGTCGCGATGGTCGAGGTCGTCAACTCCACGCCCGAGCCGGACGGCAGCCACCGTACGTACTGGCTCCGGGTGCCGCCGAGGACCCGGACCGCGCGGGAGGGGGTCGCCTGGACCTTCGGGCTGCATCCCGATGTGTACGAGCCGCTCGTCCAGACCTGAGCGCGCGACCCGGGAGCGGGGCCCGGCGGTGGGTGAGGGGGCGACTGGTACGGAGAGGTGAAGGGAGCCCGGGGTCAGGAGTGGCGTCCGGGTGGCAGCGGCGCCGGGTGCGGGGATGTGCCCGCCGGAGCCCCGGCATCCATCCTCGAAGGGACCGCCCGTGACGATCCGCCTGCCCAGCACCGTCCGTACCGCCCGCACCGCCCGTCTGCTCGCCGCCACCGCGGTCCTCGGCGGCCTTCTCGCCGGGACGGCGGCTCCCGCCCTGGCCGCGGCGCCCCAGCGCGCGCCCCTTCGCACGGCCGCCCGGGCGGAGGCGCCCGCGACGGTCACCGTCACCGGCCACGGCCGCGCGGCCGCCGCGCCCGATCTGGCGATCCTCTCCGTCGGCGTCGAGGCCGGCCGCAAGACCGCGAAGGAGGCGATGGCCGCGCAGAACACCGCCGCCGAGGCCCTCCTCGCGGTGCTGCGCAAGCAGGGGATCACCGAGCGGGACATCCGTACCGACAGCCTCTCGCTGTCCCCGGTCTACACACAGAACGCCGCGGGGGAGAGCAAGGTGACCGGCTACCAGGCCGGGCAGTCCTTCTCCGCCAAGGTCCGGGACATCGACAGGACGGGACAGGTCATCGGCGCGGTCAACGACGCCACCGGTGAGGCGGGGCGGATCAACGGCGTCGTCTTCGACGTCGCCGACCCGTCGGCGCTGCGGGTGAAGGCCCGCGAGGCGGCCTACCAGGACGCGTACGACAAGGCGGCGCAGCACGCACGGCTCAGCGGCCACGTGCTCGGCCGGCTGGTCTCGCTCAGCGAGGGCGAGTCCGTGCGCCCCGGCCCCGGCGCCGCCGGAGCCATGCACGCCGACGAGCCGAGCGTCCCGCTGGCCCCGGGCGACATCGAGGAGCAGGTCACGGTCTCGGCGGTCTTCGAGCTGGTCTAGGGGTGTCCGGAAGGTCCCGCCCGGCCGCGCCGCCCGCGAGATCCGAGAGGGGCGACCTATGCCGTCTCTTGCGGATCCTGCCCGACCGGAGCACCGGGACCGCCCGTCGCCGCGTCGGCCCGGGCCGCGTTCTCCGTGTCGGAGAGGGCTTCCGCGCCGTCGCCCGGCTCCTCGTTCCCGGCCGGCAGGTTCAGCTCCCGGACGAGGGCGGCGTCCGCCCAGCGCAGCATCGCCGTGCGGGAGAGGGAGCCGGCGTAGGCCGTCGTCTGGACCGCGAGGCCGTCGAGGAAGGCGGTGAGCCGCCAGGCCGCCGAGGCCGGGTCCGTACAGCGGAACTCGCCCGCCGCGGCCCCCTCCGCGATCACCCGGGTGAGCGCCGCCTTCCACTCCTGGTCGAGCGAGGCGGCGACCCGGCGCAGTTCCGGGTCGCGCAGGGAGGCCGCCCAGCCCTCGATCCACAGCCGCCAGCCCTTGGCCTGTCCGGTCGGCGCGTACCAGCGGACCGCCGCCCGCAGCCGTCGTACGGCGGTGGTGCGGCGCCCGAGGAGCCGTCTCAGATGCGCGAGGTCGGCCTCGGCGGCGTGCGCGAAGGCCGCGGCGACCAGCTGTTCCTTGGAGGAGAAGTGGTAGAGCACCAGGGCGTTGCTCACGCCGAGGGCCGAGGCGACGTCGGCGATGCGGACGGCCGCGACGCCACGTGCCTCGATCTGTTCGACGGCGGCCCGCAGCAGTTCCTCCCGCCGCTCGGCCACGCTCAACCGCACTCTCGCCACGTCGGGCAGCCTACACAGCCACATGACGCGGGCATGATCGCCGATGGCTCCGGCGGGTGAGGGACTCAGTACCAGCCGTAGCGCTCGGCGATCTGCGGAAGCCGCTCCTCCACCAGCGCGTGCGCCGCGGCGCGCGGGCTCGTGCCGTCCGCCGCCGCCCGGTCGAGCATCCCGTCGACGAGCCCACGCATCGCCCGGCGCACCCGGCCGAAGGCCTGGTCGGCATCGGCCTCGATGTCGCCGAAGAGCGTCCACCACCACCAGGCGTTGGTGCACGAGTTCACCACCACGTCCGGCAGCACCGTCACCCCGCGCGCGCGGAGCGCCTCCTCGGCCTCCGGAAGGACCGGCATGTTCGCCGCCTCGGCGATCCAGCGGGCCCTGATCCGGCCCTGGTTCCCGGCGTCGATCGCGTACGAGACGGCCGCCGGGACCAGGACCTCCGCCTCGACGCCGAGCCAGGCGTCCCCGGGCTCCTCCCGGTCGCCGGGGCGCAGCGCGGCCCGGTCGACGGCGCCGTGGGCGTCGCGGGCGGCGAGCAGCGCCTCGACGTCGAGCCCGTCGGGGTTCACGATCGTGCCCCGGACGTCGGCGACGGCCACCACCCGCAGCCCGGCCCGCGCCAGGAACCGGGCGGTCGCCCCGCCCATCGTGCCGAGCCCCTGCACCGACACCCGGGTCCCCGGGTACGCCCGGTCGGCCCGGTCGAGGGCGACGAGCACGGACTCGGCGACCCCGAGACCGCCGACCAGTTCGTCGAGGCCGATGCCGTCGACCTCGATCGCGAAGGCGTCGGCGAGCCGCTTCCGGGCCGCCGCCTCGTCCTCCAGGAGCGGGTACACGGCCTGCACGGACGAGACGAGGCCCGCCTCGGCGACGGCGCGGTCCACCAGGTCCTGGGTGAGCCCCAGGTCCTCCCCGGTGGTCCAGAACCGCTCGACGTAGGGCCGCATCGCGCGCAGAAAGCGCACGAGGACGCCGTACGCCTCGGGGGAGCGGGGGTCGCAGTCGATGCCGCCCTTGGCGCCGCCCAGCGGGACGTACCGGCCCTTCGGGTCGTAGTGCAGGGCCTCCTTCATGGTCATGCCCCGGGCGAGCCCGGCGACCTCCTCCGCCGTGCACCCCTCGCGCATCCGCAGGCCGCCGCTGGCCACGCCGCGCACCAGCCGGTCGACCACCAGATGGCCGCGCCGGCCGGTCACGTGGTCGGTCCAGCCGACGGAAAGCAGGGGGGCGGAACTCATCGGGGATCTCCTCGGGAGGAACGGGCCGGCCGGGCAGCCGTACTGAATGGTGGTTCAGTATGGCTGACCGTCCCGACCGTTCGCGGCGTGGGCCGCCCATAATGGAACGACCCCCAGAGATCAGGAGGTCCTGTGACCGGTACCGGCTCCGACCGTTCGCCGCGGGCCCGGCTGCGCGCACTGCGCCCCGAGTCCTTCGGCGCGGATCCCACGGGTGAGCGCCTCGCCCGCATCCGCCGCTCGCCGAATTTCGCGGACGGGATCTTCCAGAACCCCGAACCGGCCCGACGCGGCCCCTCCGGCTCCGGCGTCGAGTTCGCCAAGATCTACTTCGACAAGGAAGGACGCTCGCGCCGCGCCCCCACCGGCACGATCCCCGTCCACCCGACGACCGTCGCCGACCTGGCCAGACCCCCGGCCACCGGGCTGCGGCTGACCTGGATGGGCCACTCCGGCGTCCTCGCGGAGATCGACGGCCACCGGGTGCTCTTCGACCCCGTCTGGGGCGACCGCTGCTCGCCGTTCCCCTTCGCCGGACCCAAGCGGCTCCACCCGGTGCCCGCGCCGCTCGCCGCGCTGGGGCCGGTCGACGTGGTCGTGATCTCCCACGACCACTACGACCACCTCGACCTGCCGACGATCAAGGCGCTCGCCACCACCGACACCGTCTTCGCGGTGCCGCTCGGGGTCGGCGCGCACCTGGAGCGCTGGGGGGTGCCCGCCTCCCGTCTGCGCGAGCTGGACTGGAACGAGTCGACCGAGATCGGCGAGCTGCGGCTCACCGCCACCCCGGCCCGGCACTTCTGCGGCCGCGGACTGCGCAACCGGCAGATGACGCTCTGGGCCTCCTGGGTCGTGACGGGCCCCTCCCACCGGATCTTCCACAGCGGGGACACCGGCTACTTCTCCGGCTTCAAGGAGATCGGCGCGGCCCACGGCCCCTTCGACGCGACCATGATCCAGATCGGCGCGTACTCGGATTTCTGGACCGACATCCACATGACCCCCGCGGAGGGCATGCGGGCCCATCTGGACCTCCAGGGCGGTGCGCCCGCCGGGGTGATGCTGCCGATCCACTGGGGCACGTTCAACCTCGCCCCGCACCCGTGGGCCGAGCCCGGAGAGGGCACCGTCGAGGCGGCCGCCGGAGCCGCCCAGCGGATCGCCCTGCCGATCCCCGGCGAGCCCTTCGAGCCGGGCGCCGAGCGGCTGCCCGAGACCCCCTGGTGGCGTCCCGTCGCCAGGGTCCCCGCCGGAGGCTGGGGAGGTGCCGCTCTCACCGACGGTCACCGGCCGCTCACCGACGGATCCCCGGCGGCTGCGGACGCGAACGGCGAAATCGGGGAAGGGGGCGCCGGGCGGGCGTCCGGCGAACCCGGCACGGACACCGGCCGGGGTGCGCCGGAGGCGGCACGGACCCCCTGAGGCCACGAGCGGACCGGGCGGTCCGCACCCCCGCCGGGGGATTCCGGTGGGGAGGGATTTCCGCAGAGGGCGGAGGCGTGAGAACGCCTCCGCCCTCTTCCGTTCCCCGCTCCCGACGACCCTTCCACGCCATGGTGTCGACTTTCGGCCGAAGCTTCTCGGCCTGACGGGTGAGACGCGATACCAGACCGCCCCGGTCTACGGGTAAGTTTGCCAACTGCGCACCGCACATGAACGGTTGACGACTACAGTGTGTGGTTGGTGATCATCGATAAGCTCATCGCACGCACGTCGCACAGCCCGTGAACCACCCCCGTTGCAGCATCCCCCCTCCGTAGTCCACCCCCGAGTACGCCGATTCCTGGGCACGTACGTACCAAGGACACTCATGTCTCAACTTCGCGCACCCGCCTCGCGGTCCGATCGACGCGAGGGCGGGCGACACGGCCGGTCCGGCGCCCGCTCCGCCCCCGGCGCCGGCGGCACCCCCCCTTCGCAGCCCCCCGCGTCGCACACGACGGAAGCCCGCATACGCCCCCAACTCCTGCGCACCTCCGTGCTTCCCGCCGTCGCGGTGGCACTGGGCGGGGCCGCGGCCGTGCTCTTCACCATCCGCTCCACCGGCGCCACCCCCACCCCCGGCCTCTGGGCCGCGCTCACCGGCGCCGCCGCCCTCACGGTCGCCTCCGTGACGGCCGCCGCGCTCGGCGCGGACCGCGCCGCCAAGGCGGTCATCGACCGCTGCAACTCCCTGCGCCGCACGAGCGCCCGCGGCCAGGGCGAACTGCAGTCGATCGTCGAACAGTTGCGCAAGGGAGAGGGCATCCCGCCCCGCCCCGCACTGCCGACCGGCACCGCTTCGGGCGATGAATTCGACCTGCTCTCCCACGAGCTGACGCGCTCTCACGAAGCCGCCGTCGCGGCCGTCGTGCAGGCGTCCAGGCTCTCCAGCAGCGTCGGAAACGAACAGAAGGTCGAGGTCTTCGTCAACCTCGCCCGGCGTCTGCAGTCCCTGGTCCACCGCGAGATCCAGCTCCTCGACGAGCTGGAGAACGAGGTCGAGGACCCGGAGCTGCTCAAGGGCCTCTTCCACGTCGACCACCTGGCCACCCGCATCCGCCGCCACGCCGAGAACCTCGCCGTGCTCGGCGGTGCCATCTCCCGCCGCCAGTGGTCGAACCCGGTCACCATGACCGAGGTGCTGCGCTCCTCCATCGCCGAGGTCGAGCAGTACCCGCGGGTGAAGCTCGTACCCCCCATCGACGGTACGCTCCGGGGCCATGCCGTGGCCGACGTCATCCACCTCCTCGCCGAACTCGTCGAGAACGCGACGCTGTTCTCCGCGCCGCACACCACGGTGCTGCTCCGCGCGCAGTACGTCACGGCCGGTCTCGCGATCGAGGTCGAGGACCGCGGTCTCGGCATGCCGGTCACCGAGCAGAACAAGATGAACGCCCTGCTGGCCGACCCCGACCAGGTCAACGTCGCCCATCTGCTCCAGGACGGCCGCATCGGACTCTTCGTCGTCTCGGCGCTCGCCCGCAGGCACGGCATCGCCGTACGCCTCCAGTCCAACATCTACGGCGGCGTCCAGGCCGTCCTCGTACTCCCGCAGGGTCTGCTCGGCGCCGACCCCGAGGGACTGGCCCAGCACGAGCGCCAGGCCGCCGCGACCGCGGGCTCCTCCGCGGTCCCGCCGAACCAGGTGCAGATGCAGCCCCAGACGACGACGCACGCGCAGGCGCACACGCAGCCGCCCGCACACGCGCCCTCGCAGCCCGCGCCCGCGGTCGCCCCGGCGCAGGCCCCCATGACGGCTCCGACGACGGCCCCCGCCCCGGCCCACCCCCAGGCGCCCGCGCCCGTGGCCATGGGCACGACGGCCGCCACCGGACCCGTACCGCAGTCCCCGTACTCCCCGGAGCGGACCGCCGTCCGCCACGAGGAGCCCCCCGCCCACGAACCGCTCACGTACCCCCGTGCGAGCGAGCGGTCCCACGGCTACGCGGACTCCGGTCGAAACCCCGCGGTACCGGCGCAGACGGCCGGTGGAGAACACCAGGGACCGCCGACCGTCCTCCTGACGCCGCTCCCCCCGGCGCCCGCGGACAACGGCCGGCCCGTGCTCCCCAAGCGGCGCGCCCAGGAGCACATCGTCCCGCAGCTGCGCGACGAGCCCGTGGCCCGCAAGCACGAGGAGCACGCCCTGCACGACCCCGGCTTGATGGCCGCGTTCCAGCGCGGCATCGGTCTCGCCGAATCCCAGCCCGCCCCCCATGAATCGCTGCGTCCAGGCGACGCGCACAAGGAGTAGACACCATGGCGAGCAATGTGCCGACCGGCCATTCCTCGGACCTCGACTGGCTGCTGAGCGGACTGGTCCAGCGGGTCCCGTACACCCGCAACGCGGTTCTGCTCTCCTCCGACGGCCTCGTGAAATCCGTCCACGGCCTCGACCCCGACGCCGCCGACCACATGGCGGCCCTGGCCTCCGGGCTGTACTCGCTCGGGCGCAGCGCGGGCGCCCGGTTCGGCGACGGCGGCGAGGTGCGACAGGTGGTCGTGGAGCTCGACTCCACCCTGCTGTTCGTGTCCACCGCGGGCTCCGGCACCTGCCTGGCGGTCCTCGCCGGGCGCGAGGCGGACGCCGCGGTCCTCGGGTACGAGATGGCGATGCTCGTCAAGAGCGTCCGGCCGTACCTGGTCACCCCCGCCCGGCAGACGGCCGGCGTGGTGGGTGGCATCGGGCAGTGAACGTGACGACCCCTCAGGAAGGGCCCTGGCTCGACGACGCGGCCGGCCGGCTGATCCGTCCGTACACCGTCAGCGGCGGCCGGACCAAGCCCACCACCGCACTGGACCTGCTGTCCATGGTGATGGCGACCGGGTCGACACCACAGGCCCACATGGGTCCCGAGCACAGCCTGGCCCTCGGGCTGTGCGACGGGCCCACCTCGGTGGCCGAGATCGCGGCGCACTTACGGCTCCCGGCCGTGGTCACCAAGGTCCTGCTCTCCGACCTCGTGGACTGCGGGGCACTCACCGCCCGCGCACCCCGGTTCCACGCCAACCCAACCGACCGTTCCTTGCTGGAGGCAGTGCTCGATGGCCTACGACAACGGCTCTGAGCGTCACGACAGTTTCGCGACCGACCCGTTCCCCACCGCGCTGAAGATCCTGGTGGCGGGCGGCTTCGGCGTGGGCAAGACGACCCTCGTGGGCGCGGTCAGCGAGATCGAACCACTGAGCACCGAAGAGTTGCTGACCTCGGTCAGCGCGGCCACCGACAGCCTGGAGGGCGTGGAGTCCAAGACCACGACCACGGTCGCCATGGACTTCGGCCGCATCACGCTCGACGACCGCCATGTGCTCTATCTCTTCGGCACCCCCGGCCAGGAGCGCTTCTGGTTCATGTGGGACGAACTCTCCGAGGGCGCGCTCGGGGCGGTCGTCCTCGCCGACACGCGCAGGCTCCAGGACTGCTTCTCCGCCGTGGACTTCTTCGAACGGCGGGGCATCCAGTTCGTCGTGGCGGTGAACGAGTTCGACGGCTCCTTCCGTTACGACCCGGACGAGGTACGGTCCGCGCTCGACCTCAAGCCGGATGTGCCGGTCGTCCTCTGCGACGCCCGGATCTCCAGCTCCGGAATCCGCACCCTGCTGACCCTCGTGCAGCATCTGCTCACCACCATCCCGGCCGCCGTGCCGAGCTACGGAGCCACGCCATGACGTACGACCCCACCGGTCACCTCCTGCTGACCCCCATCGACAAGGACGCGCCCGCCCGTGTGCAGCGGCTGCACGAGCTCGGTCTCGGGGAGCGTCCGGAGCCGGCGTTCGACGAGTTCGCCCACCGTCTCGCGGACGTGACCGGAGCCCCGTTCTCGATGGTCAACTTCATCGACGAGAACCGGCAGTTCTTCGCGGGGCTGCACACCCCGGAGGGCACCCACTCGGGCAGCGACCTGGGCGCGGCCGCCGCCGGCGCCGGTGGCGTGGGCCGTTTCATGGCCCGCGACCACGGCTACTGCCCGCACGTGGTGGTGCGGCGCAAGGCCCTCGTCCTGGAGGACGTCTGCGACTACCCGCGCTTCGCGGGGAACCCGGTCGTGGACGAGATCGGTATCCGCTCCTACATGGGCGCCCCGCTGATAGACCGTACGGGCGTCGCGCTCGGCACCATCTGCGTGGTCGACACCGACGTCCGGCCGTGGGGGCGTGCCGGTCTCGAGACGATCAAGGCGATGGCGGCCGAGCTGATGGAGCAGATCAACCGCCGCGAGGACGGCAGGTTCTGACCGCACGTCCCTCGCGTCGTACCTGCGGTGCGACATGCCGGAAGCCCCGGTACGGCCGTCGCCGTACCGGGGCTTCCGGCATGTCGGGGTCCCGGCGATCCGAGCTGCCGGACTTTCGGGATTCCGGCGTGCCGGGGCGGGGGCCGTCAGGCGTGCACCGGCTCCAGCTCCGGCGTGCGGACGAGCTCGGACAGCCGCTCCGACCAACTTCCCTTGTCCTGACCGAGGGCGACCTCGGCCAGCCGCAGCAGCTGGATGTCGGAGGTGCCGGCCGGCGCGAAGATGTGGTGGGCGTCCCGGAGATAGCGCTCGATGGCCCGGTCGGTGAAGAGGCCGGCGGCGGCGTGGATCTCCATGGCGTTGCGACCGGAGTCGATCGCCGACTCGACGTTGACGAGCTTGGCGTTCATCAACTCGGTGTCGCAGGAGAGCCCCTGGTCGAGCAGATGCACGGCGTGGTACGCGGACAGTCGGGCGGTCATGAGCCGGGACTGCATCTGCCCGAGCTTGAGCTTCACCGTCGGCAGGTCGTGGAGCGGCTTGCCGTAACGGATGCGCTCGGAGGCGAACCGGGTGGTCTCCTCCAGGATCGCCTGATGGATGCCGAGGGAGACGGCGGTGAGGTTGGCCCGGCCGTAGAGCACGCTGGAGGAGTACGCGACGGAGAGCCCGTCTCCCTCGTCGCCGAGCCGGTTGGATGCCGGTACCCGGCAGTTCTCGAAGATCAGCTCGCCGAAGCTGAAGCCATGGAGGCCCATGGCCGGCTGCTGCGGACCGGTCCTGAAGCCCGGACGATCGGATTCGACCAGGAAAGCGGTGAGACCCTTCGAACCGGGACCGGTCCTGACCACCACGCCGTGCAGATCGCCGACGTGGCTGTTGCCGACGTAGACCTTGCTGCCGTTGAGGATGTAGTCGTCGCCGTCGCGCACGGCGGTGGCGCTCATACCGAGGACGTGCCCCCCGGACTCGGGCTCGGTGACCGCGATGGTCGGCAGGCACTCGCCTGCGGCGATCGAGGGGAGCCAGGTCTTCCGCTGCTCGTCGCTGCCGAAGTGGACGATCTTGGCGGTGCCCAGCTGTGAGGCCTGGACCATGGCGCCCATGGCACCGCTGACCCGGGACAGCTCCTCGATGATGATCGTCTTGGCCAGATGGCCGGCGCCCATACCACCGTATTCCTGGGCAATGGTCGCCCCCAGCCAGCCCTGCTCGGCGATCAGCCGGGACAACTCGTGGTGCACCGTGCGTGACGCTTCCATCTCGGCTATCCGTGGCCGAACCTCACGCTCTGCGAAGTCGCGCACCGTCTCCCTGAGCTGATGATGCAGTCGACTGCTGAAGTAGCCGTCCATCCGGAGTACCTCTCCTGCGAAACGCCTGATCGGTTGTCCGGTCAGGTGGTGCATCGGCAGTGGCCCCGTCCCGGACAGGCCGACCACTTCATGGTGTTGATCTTTCTGGGACGGATCAATATCGCCACGATTTTTGTCCGAAACCCGAGTGGTTGACGATGGAACCCGACTGTGTTTCGTGTGGTCTTGGCCTGCTCGGCCCGATCCGATGGTCATTCCGCTTAGGCATCTTTCTGCCACATGCGAACCGCAGTGAAGCAGCCACCCCACAGTCATGAGAGCGATCCCCCCGCCACATGAGCGCCGTGCTCCGCATGGCGTCGGGATTCCGGATGCCCCCGGACCCCCTGCCGGGCCGGAGGGCGTACCCCGACGACCCTCCGTTCCGCCCCTCGGGAAGGGCGCACGACCGTACCCGGAGGCGCACCGATGCGCTACGGAGAGTGACCGCCTCGCTCCTCGCGCAGGCCCTTCCCCGAGGGCGGGAAAGGGTTCGTGACCACCAGGGAAAGTGCGGTATTGTTCTCATGCGCGTCCAGCCGGGGGAAACCCCAGGTCAGACGGGCAACGGGACGTGGCGCAGCTTGGTAGCGCACTTGACTGGGGGTCAAGGGGTCGCAGGTTCAAATCCTGTCGTCCCGACTCGAAAGAGTCGCAGGTCGGAGGTCGTTTCAGAGCAATCTGAAACGGCCTCTGACTCGTTTTCGACCCAGACGCGCGCCTCTGCCCTGTACCCGTCTCCCTTGCCGAACGCGCTCGTGAACCCACACATGCAGTTCCTTCACGGTTGAGCGCCACCGTCACTGCCATGTGGGGCCGCGGGCCCGGCGAAGGAACAGCCCGTTCACCCTCGCTGCCGTGACGCGGGAACATTCCATCCGGCCCTTGCCGTGTGAGCGCACGTCGACGTAGTGGTGCCCGCACCGAGGATGGCTCCACTCGCCGATTGCACAGTGCCCGAAGTAGTGGTCCTGACCGGGAAGTTGAGGTCATCCCTCCGGCCTCACATGCATGAGTCGATCGCCGCTCCTTGCGCTTCGTGATGCGCAAGAGCCTTCTCTGCGTTCCGCGTCGGATGGGTTGATGCATCGAGAGGCCAACGGACGAGTCGCTCCTCGAGCTCGGCGGGGCGCAGAACAACTGCGGTTCAGGAGAGGGCACTGCCGGCGGCGGGCAGGACCTGTTCGGCCCAGATGACCTTGCCTTCCGGTGTGTACCGGGTGCCCCAGTGCTCGCTGAGCTGGGCCACCAGGAACAGTCCGCGGCCTCCCTCGTCCGTGGTGGCGGCGTACCGCAGATGTGGGGCGGTACTGCTGCCGTCCCACACCTCGCAGGTCAGAGTGCGATCGCGCAACAGACGAACGCGCACGGGCGCGGCGGCGTACCTGATGGCATTGGTGATGAGCTCGCTGAGGATCAGTTCCGTGGTGAAGGCGAGTTCCTCCAGGCCCCACTCCTCGAGTTGCTCGGCAGCGAGGCCGCGCACGGCGCCGACCTCGCTCGGGTCGAACGGTACGTCCCACTCCGCGACCCGGCCGGGGCCCAGAGTCCGTGTCCGGGCGATGAGCAGCGCGATGTCGTCGGCCGGCCGGACGGGGAGCAGGGCGTCGAGTACGGCGCCGCGGCTGGCTTGCGGGTCTCGGTCGGGGTGGCTCAGCGCCGTGCGCAGCCTTTCCAGGCCCTCTGAGATGTCCCGGCTCCGCTCCTCGACCAGCCCGTCGGTGTACAGGACGAGCTGACTGCCTTCTTCCATGTGCAGTTCCATGCTCTCGAACGGCATGCCTCCCAGCCCCAGCGGGGGACCGGCCGGCAGTTCCGAGATCGTCGTCGTGCCGTCCGGGGCGACCACGAGCGGTGGCATGTGCCCTGCCCGCGCCATGGTGCAGTTCTGCGAGACCGGGTCGTAGACGGCGTACAGGCAGGTCGCGCCCAGGACACCGCCGTCCGAGGGCGTGCTGTCGCCTTCCTGGTCCATGCGCTGGACGAGGTTGTCGAGACGGGCCAGGAGTTCGTCGGGCGGCAGATCCAAGGAGGAGAAGTTGTGCACCGCCGTGCGCAGCCGCCCCATGGTGGCCGCGGCGTGCAGGCCGTGCCCGACGACGTCTCCGACGACGAGCCCGACGCGGCTGCCCGGCAGCGGGATCACGTCGAACCAGTCCCCGCCCACTCCGGACTGGGCGGGCTGATAGAAGTGCGCGACGTCCACCGCGCTCTGCTCGGGCAGATCCCGCGGCAGCAGGCTGCGCTGGAGCGTCACGGCGAGATGGTGTTCGCGGGTGTAGCGGCGGGCGTTGTCCATGGTGACCGCGGCGCGGCCGACGAGCTCCTCGGCCAGGGACAGGTCGTCCTCGTCGAACGGTTCCGGCTTCTGGGACCGCCAGAAGTTGACCACCCCGAGCACGACGCCCCTGGCCTTCAGCGGAGCCGCGATGAGCGAGTGGATCCCGTAGCCGACGATCGCCGATGCCCGCGGCGCGTCCTGGACGTGCCAGCCCGGCGCGTCATGGAGATCGGGCACGATCTCGGCCGTGCCCGTGCCGTATCCGCGGGCCTGCGGTGTGGACGGCAGGAATTCGATCAGGCTGCCGAGCGGATACAGCGGGTGATCGGAGCGGATGCCGCTGACCGCCGTGCGCCGCATGTCGGCGCCCGGGCCGGGCTCGTCGCCCTTCAACACCCGGTCGGCCAGGTCGACCGTGACGAAGTCCGCGAACTGGGGAACGGCGACATCGGCCAGTTCCTGCGCGGTGCGGACCACGTCCAGGGTGGTGCCGATGTCACCCCCCGCGTCGTACAGCAGCTTGAGCCGCTTGCGGGCCGTCTCCGCCCGGCTGCTCAGGAGCTGCATCTCGGTGGAGTCGCGGATGGTGACTGCCGAGCCCTGCGGGAGCGTGGGCCGCTGATTGACCACGAGCAACCGGTCCCCGGCCTCCAGCACCTCGTCGGTGGCCACCCGGCCGGACAGCAGCAGCTCCGCCATGCGGCGATCCATGCCGACCTCGCCGACGGGGCGTCCTTCGGCGTCGTCCGGCAGGCCGAGCAGCCGTCCGGCCTCGTCGTTCGCCAGGAGTAGCCGTCCGTCGCCGTCCGTGATCAGCACCCCTTCGCGGACGGAGTGGAGCACCGCGTCGTGGTGCTCGTACATGCGGGTCATCTCCTGCGTGCCGAGCCCGTGGGTCTGGCGGCGCAGTCTTCGGCTGATCAGCGCCGTGCCGACGGTGGCCAGAGCCAGACCGATGGCGATGGCCAGGAGGATGACCGGGAGCTGACGGTCGGCGATGCCGGTCACGCTCTCCACCGTCAGACCCGCCGAGACCAGGGCGACGACGTCACCCTCGGGCGAGGTGACCGGGACGATCGCCTGGATCTCCTTGCCGAGGGGGCCCTCCACGCTCTCGGTGTGCACCTCGCCGGCGAGTGAGGGCTCGATCGTGCCGACGAACCGCTCGCCGATGCGGTCGGGCTGGGGGTGGCTGTAGCGGATGCCGTTCGTGTCCATCACCACGATGAAGTCCACGCCTGCGTCCTTGCGTGTCTCCTCGGCGAGCGGCTGCAGGATCGCGGACGGGTCAGGCGACCTCAGCGCGTCCTGCAGGCCCAGGGAGTTCGCGAAGGTCTGAGCCACGGAGACCGACCGGTTGCGCGCTTCACGGTCGATGTCGTAGTGCGACTGCAGCACCAGGGCCAGCAGGGCCCCGGCGGCGAGCAGCACCACGATCGCCACCTGAAGGACGAATACCTGTCCGGCGACGCTTCCGAATCTTCTGCCTAGGTTCGACCGCACCGGTACGCCGGGCACGGGAGACGAGACGGGCTCACAACCCCAGTTGTAGCACCTCTCCGTGGCCAGGGCTCCCGGCGTTCACGGTACGCGTCCGGGCCACGACACAAGGTTGCCACCGTGCGTCGGGGCCACGACACACGGTTGCCACCGCTGCGGGTCAGGGCTTCGGGACGGTGTTGATGTAGTCGGTGCCGGTGGCGTCGAAGCCGTCCACCGTCTTCTGGACGTCCGCCTGGGAGACGGCCTCGCCGGCCTTGTGGTAGACCCAGTCGATCTTCATGTCCCAGGTGCGCGTGCCGCCGGTGAAGGGGAGGTCGATGAGCCAGTTGCTGAAGTGGATGTCCATCTGCTCGCGCGGGACGTACTTGCCGGAGCTGGTGAAGAGCTCCTTGCCGTCCAGGGAGTAGGTGACCTTTCCGTCCATGGCGGTGATCATCATGGTGTGCCAGCCCCCGAGGCGCCGCTCGAGGGTGTTGTGGACCCGGTCCGGCGGGTCGGCCTTGTACCAGCTGACGTTGTCGAGCTGCGGACCCACCGAACCCCAGCCGCCGTTCGGCAGGTACTCGAAGTCGAGTTCGCTGTAGTTCTCCGAGGAGTCCGCGGGGGAGATCGGGAAGAAGGTCTGGACGACGTGGTCGCCGTCGCGTCCACTCGTGGGCTTGTCGCTGAGGTGGACCCGGGCGGCGTAGGTTCCCGTGAAGAAGTTCCGGCTCGTGGTCTGCACCTCGGCCTGCGTGGTGCCCTGTTCGGTGCCGTCGGTGGAGGAGCGCAGTCGTAGGACCTTGCCCCCCTCGGCCGTCGGGTCGGAGGGGAACGCGGCACCGTCGGCGCTCCAGGTGTCCTTGATCCCCGGGCCGCCCCCGCCGGTGCGGATCTCCCAGCCGTGCGCGGTGAGGGAAGGGTCGTCGGCACCGGTGTAGTTGAAGGTGTCGAACAGGGTTCCCGGCGGTCCGGTGGGCGTCGGCGAGGCCTCCCGCGCGGGCCCGGCGGCGTCGGTGCCCCCGCCGGTCGCGGGGTCTGCGGAACACGCGGCGAGTACGCACAGGAGGGCGGGCAGCGTGAGCGCGGTCCACGCTCGGCGACGAGAGGTGCGGCGGGGCTGGCTCACACAGGCTCCTTGGGGCGTAGAGGCGGTGGCTGGACACGCCCGTTGCATGCGGATCGATCGCTGATCGCGTGAATCGAGCGGTCATCCTAGCGAAGGATTCAAGCCATCCCGCCCCATGTTCGCGACCTGGTCACCCAAGGGTCGAGAGGTGCCCGTTGGCATACCGATCCGGTTACGACATCCGATCGGACTGTGCCAAATACGCACAACGCACACCAATCGATTCAGGTCATGCGCTACGGTCCGCTCTACGCTTCAGCGATCTCCACACCCTGCACAAAAAGGCCACAAGTCATGCGCCAAGTCGCCACATTCCCCGGGCGCGGATCGGTCCACTCGGCACAGCCCGGGGTGGCTGAATTCCGTCAGGAGGAGCCTGCTCCGGCACCGGTGTTCGTCGACCAGTCGGGTCTGCGCAGCCGTCTGCTGCGGCGCTTCGGCTGGCCGGTCTCCGTGGTCGGCGCGATCCTGGCGGCCGCCATGGGCAGCAGCCTGGTCGGTATGCAGTCGGAGGCCCCGGCGATGGAGATACCCCCGAAACCCGCGTACTTGCCCGCCAGGGGACCCCTGTCTCCCGCCTCGCACTAGCGGGCGCGGTCCGCTACACCGCACTCGAAAGTTCGGCCCTCACACCGAACACGGCGACATTCCATGACATCTCGCGACCTTCGTGCCGCCCGGTGCGACGCCTGCGGGCCGGCCGAGCCTGCCTGATCGTCCGCACCACCCATCTCCAGGAGCGTCCTTGTCCCGCCACCAGCGTCGCCGGCAGTCCCTGCTGAGACCGCGCCGACTGGCCGCGCCGCCGCTGCGCTTCTTCATGCCGCTGTCCCTGCTGGCCTGCCTGCTCGCGCTCCTCGTCCTCCGCGGACTCGCCACCAACGAGGCGTTCCACGACACCCGGGTCGCGACCTCGGTCGACAAGACGACCGTGCCGGAGAACCTGCTCAAGGGCGGCCCGATCATCGACGCGCGCGGCGACAAGAACGAGCGCCCCCTGAGTTATCGGATCCCGGACCGCACCGCGGTGCTGAGCTTCGACGACGGCCCCTCGCCGGAGTGGACCCCGAAGATCCTGGAGGTGCTCGCGGCCCACGACATCCGCGCGGACTTCTTCGTGACCGGCGCGATGACCACGCGCCACCCGGAGCTGATCCGGCAGATCGTGGCGGGCGGCCACGAGATCGGCGTGCACAGCTTCACCCACCCCGACCTGGTCTACCAGTCGGAAGCCCGGATCAGCTGGGAGCTGGCGCAGACGCAGCTTGCGCTGGCCGGAGTCGCGGGCGTCCACAGCGCGCTGTTCCGCCCGCCGTACTCCTCCGACGCCTCGGCGCTCGACGACTGGAACTACCCGGTGATCAAGTACGTGGGTTCCCACGGCTACCTCACCGCGTTCATCGACCGGGACACCCACGACTGGAAGCGCCCCGGCGTCGACGCGATCGTCGAGGCGGCGATGCCGCGCAAGCCCGGCGCGGGCGAGCTGATCCTGCTGCACGACGCGGGTGGCGACCGTGCCGAGACCCTTGCCGCACTCGAGCAGATCATCGAGAAGCTGCAGGGCGAGGGGTACCGCTTCGCCACCATCTCCGAGGCGCTCGGCTCCACCAACGCCACCGTGCCGGTGCACGGCTACCAGCTCTGGGCGGGCAAGTGCTTCATCTGGGCCACCCAGGCCGCCGTGCTCACCCTGCCGGTTCTGGTCGCGCTGCTGGCCGTCGTCGGCTTCCTCAACTTCGGCCGCTTCGCGCTGATGCTCGTCCTCGCACCGCTCCACGCCCGACGCTCCCGGCGGCGGGACGCGTGGGGACCACCCGTCACCGAGCCGGTCACCGTCCTCGTCCCGGCCTACAACGAACGCGAGTGCATCGCGAACACCCTCAACTCGCTGGCCGCCAGTGACTATCCGATCGAGGTCATCGTCATCGACGACGGCTCCACGGACGGCACGGCGGAGATCGTCGAGGCGATGGCCATGCCGTTCGTCCGGCTGATCCGCCAGGCCAACGGCGGCAAGTCCACCGCGCTCAACACCGGTATCGCGGCCGCGTCGCACGACATCGTCGTGATGATGGACGGCGACACCGTCTTCGAGCCGTCCACCGTGCGCGAGCTGGTCCAGCCCTTCGGCGACCGGGGGATCGGCGCGGTCGCGGGCAACGCGAAGGTCGGCAACCGCGACAGCCTGATCGGCGCCTGGCAGCACATCGAGTACGTCCTCGGCCACAACCTGGACCGCCGGATGTACGACATGCTCAACGTCATCCCGACCATCCCCGGCGCGGTCGGCGCCTTCCGCAAGGAGGCCCTGCGGCGGGTCGGCGGGATGAGCGACGACACCCTCGCCGAGGACACCGACATCACCATGGCGGTGCTCTGCGACGGCTGGCGGATCGTCTACGCCGAGCGCGCCCGCGCCTGGACCGAGGCCCCCGCCAGCCTCCAGCAGCTCTGGTCCCAGCGGTACCGCTGGAGCTACGGCTCCATGCAGGCGATGTGGAAGCACCGCCGCGCCGTGACCTCCCGCGGTCCGGCCGGACGCTTCGGCCGGCTCGGGCTGCCGCTCGTCGTGATGTTCGGCGTGGTCGCCCCGCTGCTCGCGCCGCTGGTCGACATGTTCCTGCTGTACGGCGTGCTGTTCGCGGACGCCCCGATCACCCTCGCCAGCTGGGGCGGCTTCATCCTGCTCCAGGCCGTGCTGTCCTGGTACGCCTTCCGGCTCGACGGCGAGAAGCCCCTGCATCTGATCAGCCTGCCGCTCCAGCAGCTGGTCTATCGGCAGCTGATGTACATCGTCCTGCTGCAGTCCACGATCACGGCGCTGACCGGTGGCCGGCTGCGCTGGCAGAAGCTCCGGCGCACCGGCGAGGTCGCCGCACCGGTGGAGGCCTGACCATGACCGCATCCTTCGAGTTCGGGGGCACCCAGGACACCGTCCGGCTGAGGATCCCCGCCGCTCTGCGACAGGAGTCCCAGCCGGAGGCGGAGCCGTCGGCACCGTCCCCGCGCAAGGGCGGCCGAGACCTCTATCTCGACCTGCTGCGCGCGCTGGCACTGGTCCGTGTGGTGATCTACCACAACTTCGGCTGGTTCTGGCTGCCCGTCGTCTTCCCGTCGATGGGCGTGATGTTCGCGCTGGCCGGGTCGCTGATGGCCCGTTCCCTCAGCCGGCCCGCCCTCGGCGTCATCCGGGGCCGTATGCGCCGACTGCTGCCGCCGATGTGGCTGTTCGGAGCGGTCATCCTCACCCTCGAGATCGTCGACGGCTGGGGGCCCGACGCCGAGGGGCATCCCGACTGGTGGTGGGGCAAGCTGCTGTTCTGGCTCGTGCCGCTGAGCACTCCGCCGTACGCCGAATCACTGAACGGCTTCGACCATCTCGTGGGGCAGGGCTGGGCGGTGCAGGTCGTCGTCCCGCTCTGGTACCTCCGCGCGTACCTCTGGTACGTCCTGCTCTCACCGCTGCTGCTGTGGGCGCTGCGGCGGATGCCGGTGGTGACGCTGTCCGCGCCGATCGCGCTGACAGTCGTGCTGAACACGTTCTTCATCGACCAGGAGTTCCTCTACGGCCGGGTCTGGGAGAACCTCAGCGACTTCGCCATGTTCGGCTCCTGCTGGATCCTCGGCATGGCCCACCAGGAGGGCCTGCTCAAGAAGATCCCGCAGTACGTCGTGCCGTCCGTCGCGCCGCTGATCATGGTGGCCGGCTGGTGGTACCTGCAGACCCGACCGGTCGATCCGACCGTGCCCACCGACATCGAGAGCTGGCCGATCGCCCAGGCCCTGTGGTCCTTCGGCTTCGTCGCCATCCTGCTCCACGTCAGTCCCTCCTGGGAACACTGGCCCCGACCGCTGGAACGCTGGAACGGTCTGATCAGCCTGCTCAACTCACGAGCGGTCAGCGTCTACCTCTGGCACCAGGTCGCGTTGGTGGCCGCCATCCCGCTGATCGACCCCCTCTGGTCCGTCGGCTTCTTCTACGAACACCTCCAGTGGCTGCTGATGAGCCAGTGGTTTCCGCTGCTCGTGGCGATTCCCCTGACCGGACTGCTGGTGCTGACCTTCGGCTGGGTCGAGGACGTGGCCGCGAAGCGCTCCCCGCGGCTCTTCCCGTACCCGCGCCGCGTACGGGGCCGGCGCCGGGCCGGCGCCTGACGCGGGCCGCCCGAACCGCGTCGGGCGCGGGGGCGGCAGTGACCCGCGCCACCGATTCCGGTGCCGGTCGGCGACGCGCCGCGCCTGCTCCGGGTCGGTCGTGACCGTCGATCCGGCGGCGGACTGCTTGGCGCGCGGGGGTGACGGAACCGGGTAACGTCTTTGTCATGTTCTTCCAGACGCCGATCCACGAGTGAGAGCGTGACGGGCCCCCGCCGGCGTCCCTCGACGTCGCTGCCCGTCCTCCACCGACGCATCCGCAGCTCACTTCACCTCACCATCGGGAGAACCCGTGACCGACAGCAAGAACATCAACAACCCCGTGGGCCAGGGTGGCGGCCAGCGCAAGAGGCAGTCCCGCGCCGAGCGGCAGAACAACGGTCCGCACCGCAACCGCGACCGCCAGAACGCGGCCGACCAGAAGGCGGAGCTGGTGCGCAAGATGCGTGAGAAGGCACGCGCTGCCGAGGAGACCACGCAGGCGGACGACACCGCCGCACAGAGCTGACGCGAGGCCGCCGCAGGGCGGCACCGCACGGCGACAGGGCCGGACCGCGACGCACGGTCCGGCCCTGTCGCCGTCGCCGTACCGGGGCTTTGCCGCCGGTCCTGCTCGGCTCTCGGCCGCCCCGCCCCGCCGTCAGCCCGTGAAGGACTCGGGGCCGAGGCGCCCCCACACCACGAAGGCGGCCAGAACGAGGTAGACCAGGTCCACCACCAGGAGTGCGGTCTCCCGACGCCGTATGCGGGTGATCGCCGCGCCGGTCATCATCAGCGCCAGGCCGAGGGCTGCCAGCGGGACCAGGACCGGTGCGGTGTCGAGTACGGCGGGCAGGACCAGGCCCACCGAGGCCAGCACCTCGAGGGCTCCGATGGTCTTGATGCTTCCGGCGCTGAAGTCCTCGGCCCAGCGGGCACTGGGGCCCGCGGCGACGATCTTCTCCTTCGGTGTGATCACTTTGAAGCCACCGCCGAGCAGATAGGCGGCGGCGAGCAGTCCGGTGATGATCCACAGGGCGAGGTTCATGGCTGTGTCCTTGTGTGGGGTCGGCTCGGGGAGTCGGGGTCGGGCGGCAGCGTGGGGCCGATGGTCAGTGGTGCCGGGCGGGCCGGTGGACGACCTGCTCGTCGTCGTACGTGGCCGCGTGCGCCCGGGCCGCGTCCGGGACCGGCCGGCCGCCTCGGCGACGCGGGTGCCCTCCTCGGCCGTCTCCGGGGCGGCGCGTCCGGCGTCGGCGCGCGGTCGACTCCGCGAGCGCGCTGCTCGCGGCGACGGTGTGCTTCATCGCCATGGCGGCGACGGGGCCGGTCGCGACGTTCGGTCGAGCGTTCATCGCGCACTCCTCGCTCCCGCTGTTCGCTGTCACCCCTTAAGACAGGGCACCCCGGCAGCCTGTGACAGGAGTCGATGTGACGTGCGTCTCCCCGGAGGGCGGTGACGGCCCGCCGACGGTCGGCCACCATCCCACCGGTAGCCTCTGGGCATCCTGTGGATTTCGGGTTGGGCAGGCGGGGCGGCGCGCTCGGACCGGGCACCCTCGTCCGCGAGTTGGGGGAGGGCCGATGCCGGGAGCAACGGATGCGACGGACGCGGCCGGCTATCGGCCGCTGATGTTCTCCATCGCCTACGGGATGACCGGGTCGGTGGGTGACGCCGAGGACCTCGTACAGGACGCGTTCCTCGGCCTGACCCGGGCGTACCTGGCGGGTACCGCGATCGCCGCACCGAAGGCGTACCTGACCACAGCCGTCACACGGCTGGGGATCAACCACCTGAACTCGGCGCGGGTGCGGCGGGAGACCTATGTGGGGAACTGGCTGCCCGAACCGGTCGTCGTGACCGATGACCGGCCGGGTCCGGTCGAGCACGCCGAGCTGGCCGACTCACTGTCCATGGCCTTCCTCGTGCTGCTGGAGGCTCTCTCCCCGACGGAGCGGGCGGTGTTCGTGCTGCGCGAGGTGTTCGGGTACGACTACCCGGAGGTGGCCAGGACCACCGGGAAGTCCGAGGCGAACTGCCGCCAGATCTTCGCCCGCGCCAGGAAGCGCATCATCGCGGCCGGGCCGGACGCGGACAGCGTGCGGACCCCCGCCGAGCGGGCCGAGGGCGAGGAGCTCGCCCGCATGTTCTTCGCGGCGGCCGAGGGCGGCGACCTGGACGCACTGCTCGGCATGCTCGCGCCCGATGTCGTGTACTACGGGGACGGCGGCGGCAAGGCACGTGCGACCAGGAATCCGGTGGCCGAGCCGCAGCGTGTGGGGCAGCTGCTCGTCGGAGGGTTCCGCCGGATCCGGAGCCTCGGCGCCGATCTCCGTCCGGCCCGGGTCAACAGCCGCCCCGGCGCCGTGACGTACGACCCCCAGGGCCGGGTGGTCAACGTCGTCGAGCTCGACATCGTCGACGGTGTGATCCGGGCGATCCGCTCCGTGTCCAACCCCGACAAGCTCGGCCACCTAGGACCGGTGTCCGACCTGGCGCGGCTGTAGGGGGAGGGAGTGGTCGAGCGGTGATCGTCGTGGCGCGGTGGCGCGGGCGGGGGACCGTGACCCGGGACGCCGGTACCCGTGGCCGGACCTCCTAGGTCGTCTCTTCTGGATCTTGCCGGTCAGGCCCGCGTCGTCCGGTGCCGTACATCGCAAGGCGGAGGGGCGCCCGTGTACTGGATGTACTCGGGTGTCCCGACAACGCGGCGAGGTGCGGTGCCGGGCGGCGCGGGCCAGGCAAGATCCGGAAGAGACGGCCTAGGCCTCCCGTCCCTCTCGGATTCGGTCCTTGGCCCACCACAGGAACGCGGCGGCGTGCTGCCGGTTGGCGAAGCCGTCGCCGGCGAGGTCGAGCAGGAGGTTGTTGCTCCACAGGATGAGCCGGCCGAGGGTCCGGTTCACCGACTCCGGAGCCGGCAGCTCCAGGCCGTAGACCATCCGCGCGATCTCACGCTTGCCGCCGGCCTCGGTCGTGTACTTCAGGATCGTCAGGAAGCGGTCGGGGTGCATCACGCACAGGACCCGCGTGAGGAGGGCCTCCTTGAAACCGGTCATGGCGAACGGCTTGGCGCCGGACAGCAGGTGCTCGAGTCGGTCTTCGAGCGGAACGTCCCCGGGCCCGCGCAGGAGGTACTCGACGGTCTCGCGCGTCGCCTTTCCGGCCGCGGCGTCGCCCATGCCGTTCCACGCGGCGTTGAAGGTGGCCTGATTGCCGGGGTGGGCTCCGACCTCGGAGTTGGCGAAGTCCTTGAGGACTCTGGGGTCGCACGTCCACAGCCCGTCCGGGGAGAAGATCTTCTGGTACTTCGCCCAGTAGGCAGCCACATCGGGGTCGAGGGCCGGTCTGACGGCGAGGTACCGCTCCTTCAGCCGGGCCACCCGTTCCAGCTGCTCGGGATCGACGTCCTCGGCTTTCGGGAAACGGGACTTGAGCTCGTCGAAGGAGCGGAGAGGGTTCCTCTCGGGGACCACGGGGTCCCTGTGCTCCCAGGCGAATCCGCACCGGTGCTTCACGAGCCGGCCTCCGCCGTCGAGGGGGCGGACCGCCTCGATGTCCTCGTCGTCGCTGCACAGTGGACACATGGCCAACGCCACGACTACCCCCGCTTCGTCGGTGCCGGACCCCGGCTCCGAGGCGTCGCACGCTTCGGCCGGGACCCGCATTCTCGCACTGGGCTGAGGCACTCGGGATGCCGTCCCGGGCGCCCCGACCGACCTCGCCTCGACCGCCCCGGAGGCCAACTCGGCTTCAGGAAAAGAAGTGTTCGGCTGCGGTGAGGAGGCGGCCACCCGCAGGAGGTGGCTTTCGGGGGATACGGGGGCGGTGGAGTCGCGACCGAGGCGGTGCCCGGTACCGATCAGTCGGCCGGCCGACAGACCGGAGGTTGTCCGGCCGGGTACGGAACGTCGTCGGTGCCCCGGTCCTCGTCGCTCTCGGGGGCCAGGATCCCCTGCAGGGCCGCGAGGTCGGCCTCTTCGTCGCGGCGCAGTCGTCCGCGACCGTCCGCATCCAGGTCGGCGGGGCGGACGACGACCAGGCGCAGCCCGTGCGCGGGGACCTGCTCGTCCCGCCGGGCGTCGTACAGGGCTCGCTGCTCGCCGCGGTGGACGCCGCTGACGGTGAGTCGATCCGGCTTGTCGAAGTGGGGCATCGGCCGGTCATGCTGCAGTTCGCGGTACTCGACCACCAGCCGATGTCCGGGCCAGTAGGCGTCGACCGGCAGCCGGACGCGTCGGCCGCCGGCTCCGGCGTCCCCCAGCAGCCAGTCGAACCTGTGCTGCGTCAGAGCGCTCTCCCCGAGAATCCGGTCGCACAGCCCCACGACGTACGCCTCGTCACTGCCCTCCCTCGCTGCCATGACGAGGCATCCTGCCACCACCCACGGCCCGGCGGCATCCGGGCGGACGAGGCCGTCAGTCGCTCATCGCGGCGAGCCCCGCGGCACAGTCCGCGTAGCGCGGAGTCCAGCCCAGCTCGGCCCGGGCCTTCGCGTTGCTCACACGCATGCTGGTCGTGAACATCTTGTACGCGTACGACATCGGCCGGGTCAGCGAGGCCGGAAGCGTCAGGGGGCGCGGGGTGTCGAAAGCCGCTGCCGTCGCCCGGACGTGGGCGCCGAAGCCCATCGGGGTGTCGTCCACGATGTTGTACGCCTCGCCGGGCCGCCCGCCCTCGACCGCCCGGGCCACCGCCCTCGCGGCGTCCCGCAGTTCGACCCAGGGCAGCACCCGGCCCCGGTCGGCCACCGCCGGCAGCTTGCGCCGCTTCAGCAGTTCCACCAGTGCCTCCGTGCCGCCGGGCCCGTAGAACAGCCCGAAGCGCAGCGCGATCCCCTCGATCCCTTCCGTACCGAGCATCAGCCGCTCCTTGGTCCGCATCGCGTCGACATGCGCCTGGGAGTGCCGGTCGAGTCCGGCCGGTCCGAAGACGTCGTCCTCCGTGAGCGGCCGGTCTCCGAAGTCCCGGTAGCCGTAGCCGAAGACCATCGACTCGGCGATCATGCGGCGGGCACCCACCGCCCGTGCCGCCTCGACCAGATGGGCGGTGCCCCCGACCCGGAGGGCGTCGGTGGCGACCATGTCCCGGTGCTTCATCGGGGCGGCCCGCAGCGCGGTCGCCGCGTGCACCACCGTGTCGATCTTCAGCCCGTCCACGGCGCGCAGCAGCGCGTCGCGGTCCATGAGGTCGGCCACGACGTCATTGCCCGGGCCTCGCCCCAGGCTCAGGACGCGGTGTCCCGCGGTCCTGAGCTCCTCGGCGACATGGCGCCCGAAGACCCCGCTCGCCCCGGCCAGCAGCACGTTCTCGGTGTTGTCCATGCCCATGGGACGGACAGGGGGCCGTGAATGTGACATCGCCGAGCGGGAGCGGGAGCGGGAGGGGGAGGGGGAAGGGGAGAGGGCCGGGGACGGGGCCGGGGGCGTGCCGGGGTCCTCTACGCTTCTGCGAGCGTGATCGCCCCTACCGGGCAGGCCCGGGCCGCCTCACGTACGAGGGGGCCCTCCGGTTCGTCCGGGTGCCCCGGGACGACCGTACCGAAGCCGTCGTCGTCCTGGGTGAAGACGTCCGGGGAGAGCAGCGCACACTGCCCGGCTCCGATACATACGTCCGTGTCGAGGGAGATGCGCACCGGCTGGGTCCTTCCTTTCGTCGGCTGGTCTCTCATCACGGTCGGACCGACCGGCCCTCACCAGGTGACGGGTAGCTCCAGCAGGCCCTGGATGGTGTCGCCAGGCTTGAAGGGGATGTCCTCCGCCGGAACCGCGAGGCGCAGGCCGGGCAGTCGGCGCAGGAGTGTTCCGAGGGCGATCTCCAGTTCCGCGCGGGCCAGGTTCTGCCCGAGGCACTGGTGGATGCCGAAGCCGAAGCCCACGTGGTGCCGGGCCGGGCGCGCCCAGTCGAGGGTGTCCGGATCCGCGTACGCGGAACCGTCGCGATTGATCAAAGACGTCGAGAACACCACTCCGTCGCCCGCCCGGATCACCTCGCCGTCGACCTCGACGTCCTCACGTGCGACCCGCAGCATTCCGTCCGCGATCGACAGGAACCGCAGCAACTCCTCCACCGCCGTGGGAAGCAGCTCCGGGGAGGCGCGGAGCTCCGCGAGCCGCTCGGGGTGGCTCAGCAGCGCGTACGTGCCCAGCGAGATCATGTTCGCCGTGGTCTCGTGCCCGGCGACGAGCAGGATGGTCGCCAGTTCCACCAGCTCGTCCCTGCCGGGCCGGCCCTCCAGCTTCTGACGGGCCACCAGGTCGTCGAGGACGCCCTCGCCCGCCTTGGCCTGTTTGCCGTCCAGGAGATCGCCGAGATATCCCTCCAGCCGGGCCAGGGCGTCCTCCGTGTCGGCGGCCGTCGGGCCGCGCAGCAGCCGGCGGGACTGTTCCTCGAAGAACTCGTGGTCCTCGTACGGCACGCCGAGGAGATCGCAGATGACGATCGACGGCACGGGCAGCGCGAAGGCGCTCACCAGCTCCGCCTGCGGTCCGGCCGCCTCCATGTCGTCGAGCAGCCGGTCCACCGTCGCCTGGATGCGTGGTCGCATGCCGTCCGTGCGCTTCAGCGAGAAGCTCGGGATCAGCATCCGGCGCTGGGTGTTGTGCTCGGGGTCGTCCCAGCCGAGCAGCGCGGCCCGTCGCCTTCTGCGCACGGACGCGGCCCGCTCGGTCGGGAGCGGAAAGTCGTCCCGGGTGGAGTCGGTGGACAGCCGCTGGTCGGCGAGCAGGGTACGGGCGGTTCGGTGGCCGGTGACGAGCCACACCTCCCGCCCGTCCCACAGGGTCACCCGTGACAACGGGCGCTCGTCGCGGAGGGAGTCGTAGGCGGCCGGCGGGTGGTAGGGGCAGGTGCGGTTCTGAGGGAAGGCCACGGCTTCGGTGGTCATGAGGACCTCTCGGGCTGCGGTTCGGCGGTTCCGGCGTCGGTTCCGGTTTGTCGGCGCCACTTCTCACTACATGCCTCAGGCATCTATTTCGTCTACACGTAGTTCGGCCAAACCGCCGGATCGAGGGACGGCTGACGGCCTTTCGGCCCGGGGGCGTTGTCAGTGGCGAGCGATAGCTTCGGGAGTGTTCGAGAGAGTGTGCGAGAGGGGTAAACGCGTGGGTGTCGAGCGTGCGTTGAGGGTCGTTCTGGTCGATGTCAACGACGAGGTGGTGAAGGCCTGGCGGTCCGCCTTCGCGGACACGCCCGAGGTCGAGATCCGGCAGGGTTCCCTTCTCGACGTGGACGTCGACGCGTGGGTCTCCCCGACCAACGCGCGGGGCCGGATGGACGGAGGGGTCGACGCCGTCGTCAAGCGGCACCTCGGTGCCGGGGTCCAGGTACGGGTGCAGCGGGAGATCCGGGCCCGGTTCGGCGGCAGTCTGCCGGTGGGCAGCGCGGTGTGCGTCCCGTCGGGGGCGGCCGTGCCGCGCTATCTGATCTCGACGCCGACGATGCGGCAGTCCTCGCAGAACGTCAGCGAGACCATGAACGTGGCGCTGGCGTGCGCCGCGGCGTTCCAGGCGGTGCATCTGCAGAACCGGGAGAAGCCCGGCAGCATCCGGTCCGTGGCGCTCGTGGGGATGGGCGCGCGGACGGGGCGGGTGCCGGCGGGGGTGTGCGCCAATCTCATGTGGACGGGCTACACCCTGTTCCACGACCACGGGTTCGCGGACTACGACCAGTTGAGGGCGGCCGTGCTGGGGCAGCTCCACGACATCGAGGGAGCCGGGACCGCCGAGCGGGTACGGATTGTCGTTCCCGGGGTGACTGGGGTGACTGGGGCTTCCGATGTTCCCGAGGTGTCCGTCGCTCCCGGGGTGTCCGAGGTGGCTTCCTCCGGCGCCCCCGCGAAGGGGGCCGAGGCGCAGGCGGGTTCCTCCTCCGGGGATCCCCTGGGACTGGCCGAGCTGTTCGGCGGGGGTGGTGAGCCGTGGCTCCCGTTGCTGGGTCCGCTGATCGAGGCACAGCCGGCCGCCGGCGACTTCATCGGACCGAAGCGCAGTCCGGAGGTCGTTCCGGTGCGCGAGCTGACGTTCCAGGCGCTGAAGCCCCACCCGCCGAAGAAGTGGAAGGTGGTGGCCTTCGGGCAGAACCCGTACCCGCGGGCGGAGAGCGCGACCGGCATCGCGATGTTCGACAACACCTTCAACGACTGGAAGGACAGCCAGTTCGGCCGGGTGGTCAGCATGCGCTGCATCATCAAGGCGGCCGCGATGTGGAAGTACGGCATCGTCAAGAAGACGCCGATCGCCGACGTCCGGGCCCTGCTGAAGAAGGAGGACACGGTTCAGCCGCCGGAGTGGTTCCAGGCGATGCTCACCCAGGGTGTCCTGCTGCTGAACGCGTCCCTCACGGCGAGCGCCGACGGAGCGCTGCCGACCGACCGGCACACCTCGTTCTGGCGGCCCGTGGTCGAGCAGATCGTCGAGGAGATCCTCCGGGCGAAGCAGGACGCCGACGAGGAGGACCGGGGTGTGGTGTTCGCCTGGTGGGGCGCGCACGCCCGCAGCCTGAAGCGGGTCGTCCAGCGGCTGGAGAAGAAGTATCCGGGGGTGGAGGTCCGGCACCTGGACCATGTGAATCCGGCGGCGCAGGGTGATGTCTTCTGCGAGGGTGACCACTTCGCCCAGGTGAACGACGCCCTGGCGGCGGTGGGGGCCGAGCCGGTCGACTGGCTGCCGCGGAAGGGCTGGGACCAGCAGGCGGGTGCCGGCGGGGCGGCGGGCGGTGGGGTCGCGGAGCGGATGGGCGCCTTCATCGCTTCGACGATGGAGCTGCACCAGCTGTATCTGGAGCGGCTCACGAGCGTCAAGGACGAGGGGCTCGTCCTTCCGCCCATCACCGGCGTGTTCGACACACCGCTGATGGGGTTCCGCAAGGCCGTCGAGCCGGTGTCCCAGGTGCTCGCCCGTCTGGACCGGCACATCGAGCGGTCCAGTCTGTTCGGTGAGTCGAGGGTCGCGGAGGCGGAGGCCGCGGGTGCGCTGTCCGGGAAGGGGCTGTGCGGGGACGGGCTGTCCGCCGACGCGATCGCGGCGCTGTACCTGTACACGTGCGAGTCGGCGTTCTACCGGGAGATCAACGCCGTGCTGCGTTCTCCGGACCGGGAGCGGCTGACGCCGTATCTGCCGTACCTGCGGTTGCTGTTCTCCGCGGTGGAGACGCTGCCCGCGCAGACGCGTCCGCTGTGGCGCGGTGTGGCCCTGGACCTGCGCTCCCAGTATCCGGTGGGGCGGACGGTGGCGTGGTGGGGTGTGTCGTCGTGCACCTCGGAGTTGAGCGTGGCCCGGGCGTTCCTCGGCAGCCGGGGCAAGCGGACGTTGTTCGAGGTGACACCGGCGCGGGCGGTGGGGATCCGGAGGTTCTCCGCGTTCACCGGTGAGGAGGAGTACATCCTCACGCCGGGCACGCAGCTGCAGGTGACGGAGGTGAAAGCCGAGCGCGGCGGGCTGTGCACCGTACGGCTGACGGAGCTGGAAGGACAGGGGCTGGTGTCCTAGGGGTCACTTCCGGATCCTGTTCGGCTCCTCCGGGGACGGGCTCGTGCGTCAGGTGGTCAGGTAGCCCACGTTCCGCAGGAACGTCTCCGTCTCCGCGGTGAGGTAGGGGTCGTCCAGGCGCTGGGCGATGAGCAGGGCGGATCTCCAGGACATGTACGACTGCTCGGCGCCGCCGGTGTCGCGCTGGACGAGACCCAGGACCAGGAGGGCCGCCGCGTGCCCCTGGTGGTCGTCCGCGGAGCGGGTGAGAGCTTCGGCCCGGCGGGCGGCGTGGAGCGCCTCGGTCAGGTCGTTCAGACGGTAGTGGGCGTTGGCCAGGGTGGTGAGGGCGCGCCCGGCGGCGGCCGGGCGGTTCGCGTCCGCGAGGAGAGGGGCGGCCCGCTCGGCGAACCGGGCGGCGTTCCCGTCGTCCTGGAGCAGAAGATACGCGTGCGCCATGGTGGAGAGGGCCTCGCCCTGACTCACCTCGTCACCGATCGTCTCGGCGATCCGGGCCGCACGGCCCTGACAGCTGACGGCCCGCGTGTAGTCCCCCGAATGGAAGCTCTCGCGCGCGAGTTCGGTGAGGAGCCGCAACTGGGCCGCGGGGTCGCCGATGCGACCGTAGGCCCGCACGGCGATGTCGTACGTGCCGGCCGCATGCGGCAGGAAACGCCCCGTCCAGTTCAGCCGGTCGAACTGACCGCTGCTGCGCGCCGTCGCGCCGTCGGCGAGCCGCTCCCCGGCGAAGCGGGCCAGCAGCTCGCACACGTCCCGCCACGCCTCGGACTCCTCAGGACCCAGGTTCTCGGGGATCAGCTCCAGCGCGCGCCGTGCCGCCTTGACGGCACCGGCGGCACAGGGATCGGATCGGCGCACGCCGACGGGCGTCGCCCGCAGTCGCTCCAGAGCCGTCCGCGCCCAGGCCTCCGCCTCCGCCCGGGGGCCCTCCGAAGGAGAGGCGGACGCCTCGGCCGTGGGATGCGGGGAGCGGTGGCCGAACCCCTCGGAGATCTCGTCCACGCCACGGGCGATCGCCGCCCGCGCGATGTCCTCGCGCCGCATCAGCACGAACCGGCGCTCGTGCTCTCCGAGCAGGCGCTCGCTCTCCGCCACCGCGGCGAGCGCGTGCTCCAGAAGCCGTCGGCTGTCGTCGACGCGCTCGGCCTCGAGCGCCGCTTCGACGATCATGTGCTGGAAGCGCAACAGCGTTTCGGCCGCTCGAAGGGCCTCCTCCTCGCGGCCCGCCGATTCCAGGGCGAGCATCACCTGGTGCAGCGCCCGTGATCTCCCGGGGTGGTCCCTCGTCTCCTTCGCGAACCGGACGGCCGACCGGGCGGCGGCTTCCCATTCGGCCGTCTGGCCGCGGTGGGCGTGCACCGCGAGCAGGCCCTCCTGGATCCGCAGGGCGCCGTCCCCGTCGTTGAAGGTCGCCGCCATCGAGATCGCGGCCTGGAGGTTGGGGTGCTCCCGGTCGAACCAGGCCAGGGCGTCCTCCGCGGTACGGAAGGCCGCCGACGGGCCGGCGGTCCCGGTGTTCAGGGTCCACAGGGCGTCGGCCGTCATGGAGATGTAGTGCTCGATGAGCCGGTTCGAGGCCCCGCCCTGGTCGTCGCCCCGCCGGCCGAGGAGCTCGATCGCGTACGCGCGCATCAGGTCGTGCTGTCGCCAGACGCCCGGTCCCGCCCGCTCGACGACATGGGCGCGGGCCAGCTCGCGGATCAGCCGCGTGGCCTTGTCGTCCGCGAGATCGACGAGCCGTGCGGCGGTGTCCGTGGCGATGTGGGGTCCCGGGTTGATCGGCAGCAGCCGGAAGAGCAGGGCCTGCTCGGGTGTCAGGCGGCGGTACGAGAGGTCGAACGCCGCCCGCACCGCCCGCTCCCCGTCGTCCAGGACGTCGAGTCTGCGGTGCGCGTGGGTGAGTTCGTCCGCGAGCGTTCCCGGGGTCTGGTCCGGATCGCGGGCGAGGAGAGCGGTGGCGATGTGCAGGGCCAGCGGCAGGTGGCCGCACAGACGGCAGAGGCGCTCCGTGCCCTCGTCGTCCTCCCGGCCGCGGGTGTCGCCGGGGGAGAGGAAGGCCAGCTGCTCCTCGACGAGGGTTCGGGCGTCGCCAGGCGCCAGCGTGCCCAGTTCGAGGGTCCGGGAGCCCGGGGTGGCCAGGGTGTGCCGCGAGGTGATGAGGGTGCGGTGCACCCTGGACCGCGGCATGAGGTCGGCGATCTGCGCGGTGCCGGAGGCGTTGTCGAGGACGAGCAGGACCGGGCGTCGCTCCGCGGCGCGCTCCGCGAGCAGTCGGTGGTACTGGGCGGCCTGGCCGGAGACCGTGGCGTCCACCGGGTCCCGCAGGCCGAGGGCGTGGAGCGCGGGGGCGAAGACGTGCTCGGGCATGACCCGATCGGCGGGGTCGGGCGCGTAGCCGTTGAGGTCGACGAACACGGCGCCGCCCTCGTACCAGCCCCGCGCCACTGCCTCGGCCGCGCAGGAGCGGGCGAGGGCGGTCTTGCCGATGCCGGCGAGCCCCGCGACGGAGGAGGCGACGACCATGCCGGTGGCGCCGTGGGCCGGGTCGAGGACGGCCAGGATGTCCCGTGTCTCGGAACCCCGGCCCACGAACACCTCCGCCGCCGCCTCGTCGGTCGGCAGCACGGGCTCGACGACGGCCAGTGGACCGGTAGGTCCGGGGTGATGGTGGTGGTGGGTCTCCGACACGTACAGGTCCCGGGCGGCCTGGTGGACGCGCCCACCGGACGCGAAGGCCTCAAGCCGGACGTGCGGCGACGGCTGCGCGGCCGGGTCCGCCTCCGGAGTCGGATCGGCACCGGGTGGCGGATCGGTGCCGCGACCCGTACCGGGGTTCGGGGACTGCCCGCTGCCGGGGTACGGACCGGAGTTCGGGGACTGTCCGGCCGTCGCGGAACGATCCGCCGTGCGGCGCGGCGCCTTCGCGGCCTTCCACACACCCATGGACCCTCGCCCGTCAGCGCTCGGCGGGGGCCGGAGCCGCCCCGGTGATCGGATCCATCGTGTGCCCCTCGCCGCCCGAACTGCCGTACCGGCGAACAGAATAGAGCGCCGCCCGGATCGGCCGAGGCCGTTTCGCCGCCCGGCGGGACGGGATCGCCCGGCGGGACGGGATCGCCCGGCGGGACGGGATCGCCCGGCAGGGGGCTCGTCCGGCCGGCCCCGTCCCGCGGCCGACCCCGTGCCGGAGCCGTGGTCGCCCCGGCGGTTCGACGCCCGGCCGCGACCCGACCGGCCGCACCGGCGGGCCTGACGGGTGACATTGGTGCGGGTCGACGGCACCCGCGCCCGCCGTCCGGGTGCTCCCGGCCAATACTCCGGCCATGAAGCCTGCTGATTCCCGGTCCCCGTCCCTGCCTCTGTGCCGGCCCCGGTCCCTGTCCCGGTCGCGCTTCGCCGCGGTCACCGTACTCACCGCGCTCCTCGCTCTCGGCACCCCGGTCACGGCCGCCGGGGGATCCACCGACGCTCCCGGTCACCGCCGGCACTGCGACAGCTCGCCGCTCCCCGATCGCGGCCCGGCACGCGACATCCTCCGGATCGCCGAGCGGGCCAAGGCGGAGATGGATCTCAAGTCCGTGATCCTGCGGGTGACCATCGACGGTCGCGAGGTCGTCACCACCGCGCTCGGCGAGTCGATGACGGGGGTACCGGCCACCCCCGCCATGCACTTCCGGAACGGCAACATCGCGATCAGCTACCTGGGCACCGCGCTCCTGCGCCTGGTCGACCAGGGAAAGGTCGATCTCGACGACCCGGTGGCGCGCTGGCTGCCGGACCTCCCGCAGGCCGAAGAGATCACCCTGCGCATGCTGGCCGCCTCCACCACGGGCCTCGTCGACTACGTCCGCACCCCCGGATTCGGCCAGGCCGTCACCGCGAACCCGTACCGGCAGTGGACGGCGCGGGAACTGGTGGCCATCTCGACCGGAGCGGAGCGCTGGTACGAGCCGGGGACCAACTGGAGCTACTCGCACGCCAACTTCGTCCTCCTCGGTGCCGCCCTGGAGAAGATCACCGGAACCCGGCTGGACGTCCTGCTCCAGCGGCTGGTCATGGGCCCGCTCGGGCTGCGCGAGACCCGCAACGGCTTCACCCCCGAGATCCCCGAGCCCGCCCTGCACGCTTTCACCGCCGACCGCGGGACCTACGAGGAGTCCACCTTCTGGAACCCCTCGTGGACCACCGCCCCCGGGGCGGTGCAGACCACCGACATCTGTGATCTGGCCAGTTCGGCGGGCGGTATCGGCTCGGGCCGGCTGCTCTCCCGGGCCTCCTACCGGGAGCTGCTGGACCCGGGCACGGTGGGGCTGGGCCACGCCACGAGCAAGTGCCCCGCGACGGTCTGCATCGCGAACACCGAGGCCACGCACTACGGAATGGGCCTGCTGGTCCTGGGCGACTGGGTCGCGCAGCACCCCTTGTTCTTCGGCTACTCCGCCTCCCAGGCGTACCTTCCGTCCGAGCGGCTGGCCATCGCGGTCTCGACGACGAACGGCCCGTCCGCCGGGGACGGTCACTACGCCCACCTGATCGCCCAGCGCATCGCCGCCTCCCTCGCCCCGAGCCACCCCATCCCCGACTTCGGCTGACCTCGCGGGCGGCCCCGGGCCCCGGCCCCGGTCGTCCTTCCTCGTGCCTGCCGGAAACCTGCACAACGTGCGTGTGTTGAGGGCCGTCCCCTTCACCGTTTCTCGACCGGCGAGGTACGGAACGCGCCCGGATCGACCCATTGCGCCCTTTAAATCCCCCGGGTGTGTCGGGGGACCGGAATCTGTTACTCGTTTCTGCGGAGAAGGTGTCGGCATTCCGTGAAATTGGAGTCACGGACGTTGCCCGAGGTCCACAACCGCCCACGTCATGGCGTCAACCGAATTGGTCCGGTAACCCGTTGGCGTGCTTTGATCGCCCCGCTGCGGCCGCAGAAACGGATTCCCCCCATTGAACGAAGGGTGCGCATCATGCGTCACGACCTTGAGACGGTTGAGATCTCCGACGCCGACCTGGACGCCGTGTCCGGCGGTCTCGTCACCGTTTCCGGTGGCCTCGTCGGCGCCGTGACCAGCGACGTCACGGGCCTGCTCGGCACCGTCGGTTCCCTCCAGACGGTCCAGGGCGTCGAGAGCATCGCCTCCGGCGTCCCCGGCCTCGCGCAGGGCATCACCGGCGTTTCGGTGAACACCGCGGGCATCACCGGTCTCGCCGGTCTCTGAGCCGAATATCGTCCGTGAACCCCGGAATCCCCACGGTTCCGGGGTTCACGGGCTCCCCGTATCCGAGCCCTTTCGAATGCAGTCGAGGGAATAGTCCGTGCAGTTCCGCCAGAAGGCGCTTTCCAAGCTGCAATCACCCGAAGAACTCGATGTACCGGTACGTTTCGCGCGCCCACAGGGCCGGCTCGTGCTGGCCGTCACGATCGCCGTCGTCGCCGTCGCGGGCTACTGGGCCCTCACCGGCACGGTGGCGTCCACACTGAGCGCGCCCGGCGTCCTCACCCACGCCGAGGGCAGCTATCTCCTGCAGAGCCCCGTCGCCGGACAGGTCACCGAGGTCCTTGTCGCGGAGGGCCGGTCCGTCGAGCCCGGCACGCCGGTGCTGACCGTCCGTACGGACAAGGGAGACCGGCCCGTGCGCGCGGTGGCCGGTGGCCGGGTGACCACACTCCTCGCCAGGACGGGCTCGGTCGTCGCGACCGGGGCGGACGTGGCGACCCTGGAGCGCGTGACCGATCCGAAGGACCCCCTGGTGGCCATGTTGTACCTGACGGGCGACGACGCCTCGGCGATCCGGGTCGGTGCCCGGGTCGACCTCGGCGTCCAGTCCGTGCCCCGCGACCGTTTCGGGGTGCTGCGCGGCCGCGTCGAGGGCGTGGGCCGCACACCGCAGACACGGGCGCAGATCGGCGCCTTCCTCGGCGACAGCGGGCTCGCCGCCCGGTTCTCCCGGCAGGGCGACCCGGTCGCGGTGCTCGTACGCCTCGACCGCTCCGCCGCCACCCCGTCCGGCTACGCCTGGTCCTCCACGGACGGACCCCCGCATCCGATCGACTCCGGCACCCCCGTCGCGGGCGCCGTCCGCCTCTCCGCGCAGCGCCCCGTCGACTGGCTGCTGCCGTGACGGCGCCCGCGGACTCCACCCGCAACCGCTCCCGGTCGAAGGCGCCGGCGCGCCGACTCCCGCCCGCCCGCCGCCGTCGCGGCCCCACGCCCGGGGGCCGGCGCCCCCGGACCGTCCGCACGCCCACGGTGCTCCAGATGGAGGCCGTCGAGTGCGGCGCCGCGGCCCTGGCGATGGTGCTCGCCCACTACGGCCGCTTCGTCGCGCTGGAGGAGCTCCGCATCGCCTGCGGTGTCTCCCGTGACGGCTCCCGGGCGAGCAACCTGCTGAAGGCCGCCCGGAGTTACGGCCTCCAGGCCAAGGGTATGCAGATGGACCTGGCCGCCCTCGCCTACGTGGCCGCCCCGGCCGTCCTGTTCTGGGAGTTCAACCACTACGTCGTCTACGACGGCATGGGGCGTCGCCTCGGCCGCCGGGGCGTGTACGTCAACGACCCCGGCAAGGGGCGCCGGTTCGTCCCCATGGACGAGTTCGACACGAGTTTCACCGGGATCGTGCTCACCTTCGAGCCCGGACCCGGCTTCCGTCGCGGGGGCCGCCGCCCGGGCGTCATGGCCGCGCTGCCCGCCCGGCTGCGCGGCACGTCCGGCACCATGGCCGCCGCCGTGGTCTCCAGCCTCCTCCTGGTCGTCGTCGGCGCGTGGGTGCCCGCCCTGAGCCGTACGTACATCGACATGTTCCTCATCGGGAACCGGACCTCGCTGCTCGGCGTGCTCTTCGCGGCGATGGCGACCACCCTCGTCCTCACCGCGACGCTGACCGCGCTGCAACAGGCCAACCTGCTGCGCGGCCGCGTCATCTCCTCCACGCTGGGAAGCGCCCGCTTCCTGCGGCATCTGCTCCGGCTTCCCCTCACCTTCTACGCCCAGCGCAACCCCGCCGACCTGGTCCAGCGACTGCAGTCCAACGACGCGGTCGCCGAGACCCTCGCCCGCGACCTGGCCGCCGCGGGGGTGGACGCCGTGGTGGTGCTCCTCTACGCGGTGCTCCTCTGGACGTACGACCCGCAGCTCACCGTCGTCGGCGTGCTCATCGCCCTGCTCAACGTGGTGGCCCTGCGGGTCGTGATCCGGCTTCGGGCCACCGACACCCAGAAGCTGCGCGCCGAGAGCGCCCGGCTGACCAACACCTCGTACAGCGGCCTCCAGCTCATCGAGACGATGAAGGCCACCGGCGGCGAGAACGGCTTCTTCCGCCGCTGGGCCGGGCAGCACGCGACCACCCTCGACGTCCAGCAGCGGCTGGGCGTGCCCAGCGCCTGGCTGGCGGTCGTCGCACCCACCCTGGCCGCGCTCAACAGCGCCCTGATCCTGATGATCGGCGGTCTGCGGGCGGTGGAGGGGCATCTCTCCGTCGGTCTCCTCGTCGCCTTCCAGGCCCTGGTGACCGGCTTCACCGCACCGATCACCCGCCTCAACGGCGTGGCCGGAAGGATCCAGGACTTCGCCGCCGACGTCGCCCGCCTCAAGGACGTCGAGAACTTCCCCGTGGACCCGGTGTACACGCGCCGCGAGCCGCCCGGCCGCACCCGCCGGCTCCAGGGACGGGTGGAGCTGGACGCCGTCACCTTCGGCTACAGCCCCCTGGACGCCCCGCTCCTGAAGGACTTCTCGCTCTCGGTCGGCCCGGGACAGCAGGTCGCGCTCGTCGGGGGCTCCGGCAGCGGCAAGTCGACCGTCTCCCGGCTGATCTCCGGCCTCTACGCCCCCTGGGAGGGCGCCGTCCGGATCGACGGGATGCGTCTGGAGGACATCCCGCGCAGCGCCCTGGCGGCGTCCGTCTCCTTCGTCGACCAGGACGTCTTCCTCTTCGAGGGCACGGTCCGCGACAACATCGCGCTGTGGGACCCCTCCGTCCCGGACGAGGACGTCGTCGCGGCCCTGGAGGACGCCGCCGTGTACGACGTGATCGCCCGGCGCCCGGGCGGCATCCACAGCCGCGTCGAGCAGGACGGCCGCAACTTCTCCGGCGGCCAGCGCCAGCGCCTGGAGATCGCCCGGGCCCTGGTGCGCCGTCCCAGCGTCATGGTCCTCGACGAGGTCACCAGCGCCCTGGACGCGGCGACCGAGGAGGTCGTCATCGACAACCTGCGGCGCCGCGGCTGCGCCTGCGTGGTCATCGCCCACCGGCTCAGCACGGTGCGCGACAGCGACGAGATCGTCGTGCTCGACCGGGGCACCGTGGTGGAGCGCGGCCGTCACGCGTCCTTGGTCGCGGCGGGTGGCGCGTACGCCGAACTGGTCAAGGAGCACTGAGGTGACGTTCCCCCGCCAACCGGCGTACCAGCCCCGGACCGCGCCCGTCGTGGACCCCGTCGTCGCCGCCCTGGGCGGTCTCGGCACGGCGGTCGACCGCACCGGCCCGTCCGGCGTCCCGCTCGAAGGCCCGCACGTGCTGTGGCTCGTCGTCGAGGGCGCCGTGGACCTGTTCGCCGTCGACGCCGCGCAGCTCGGCCCCTGGCATTTCCTGGGGCGCCTGGAGACGGGCACGCTGCTGCTCGGACCGGTGGAGGGGCCCGAACACACCCTGATCGGCCGCCCTCTGGAGGGATGCCTGCTGCGTCGCGTGGACCTGCGCGAGCTGTCGTTCACCGATGGCCGGGAGTACGGGGGCCAGGAGTACGGCGGCCAGGAGTACGGACGCCAGGAGTACCGGTACCAGGGGTACGACGGGCGGTGGACCGACGGGCAGTGGCACGAAGGACAGTGGTACGACGGGCAGTGGTACGACGGGCAGTGGTACGCCCATCGGGACCCGGGCACCGCCGTCGCCGCCGAGCCACCGCTGAGCCCGCTCGAGTACGCCTTCGCGCTCGGCATCGGACGCGGACTGCGCGTGCTGTACCAGGCGCCGTCGGACGGCCCCGCCGCGCACGACACCGGCGGGACGGACGACGACGTCCTGTGGATGCAGATCGCCCCCGGCAGCGTGCGCTACGGAGCCGCGTACGAGGGATACGGCGACGACACCACCGGCGCCCTCCTCGTCGACCCGGCGATGTGGCAGAGCATGGTCGACCAGCAGTTCCGCCTGCTGTACGCCCTGGACAGCTGGATCGAGCGGCTGGAGCGCGCCCACGAGGACCGCACGGCGGCCGGGATCGAGGCGGGCCGGACCGCCCGCACCCGGGCGGACCGGGAGCTCCTCGCCTCCATCGGTCCCTCCGGCGGATCGCGCAGGACGGGCCGGGGCACGCGCCGCGCGAGCGACGACGCGACGTACGCCGTCTGCCGACTGGTCGCCGACGAGGCCCGGATCACGCTGGCCGGCCGGGCGGAGGCGAGCGGCCTGCCCGGGCGCCTCGACCCGGTCGAACGCGTGGCGCTCGCCTCCCGGATCCGCACCCGCGGCATCAGGCTCGGCGGCCGCTGGTGGCGGGAGGACAGCGGACCCCTGGTGGGCCGGCGCGAGAAGGACGGGAGCCCGGTCGCGCTGCTGTGGCGGCGCGGCCGGTACGAGGCGGTCGACCCCGTCACCGGTGTACGCGAGCGCATCGGCGGGACCGAGGCCGACCGCTTCGAACCGCGCGCGGTCATGTTCTACCGCCCGCTGCCCGACCGGCCGTCGGGACCGCTGTCGTTGCTGCGCTTCTGTCTGCGGGGCACCCGCGCGGAGCTGCGGACACTGCTGCTCTCCGGACTCGTCGCGGTCGGCCTGGGCGCGCTGGTGCCCATCGCGACCGGCAAGGTGCTGGGCCAGTACGTGCCGAGGGCCGAGAACGGTCTCATCGTGCAGACCGCGCTGGCGATCCTCGCGACGAGCATCGTCTCCGCCGCCTTCATGCTGCTGCAGAACACCGCCATCCTGCGCATGGAGGGCCGGATCGAGGCCACCCTGCAGCCCGCCGTGTGGGACCGGTTGCTGCGGTTGCCGACCAGCTTCTTCGCGGGCCGCTCCACCGGCGAACTGGCCAGTGCGGCCATGGGCATCAGCGCGATCCGCCGGGTGCTGTCCGGCATCGGTCCCGTGGTGGTCCAGGCCGGCGCCGTCGGCACGATGAACCTGGTCCTGCTGTTCGTCTACAGCGCGCCGCTGGCCCTGGCCGCCGTCGCCATGCTCTTCCTCGTCGCCACGGTGTTCCTCGGACTGGGGCTGTGGCAGCTGCGGTACCAGCGGCAGCTGATCCGGATCGGCAACAAGCTGAACAACCAGGCGTTCCAGACACTGCGCGGTCTCTCCAAACTGCGTGTGGCCGGGGCGGAGAGCTTCGCGTACGCCGCCTGGGCGGGCGAGTTCGCCCGGACCCGTGAGCTGCAACAGCGCGTCGGGCGGATCAAGAACCTGCTCACGGTGCTCGGCGCGGTCTGTCTGCCGCTGTGCACCCTGGTGATGTTCATGCTGCTCGCCGGACCGGCCCGCGGGTCGATGTCCGCGGGCGAGTTCCTCACCTTCAGCACCGCCGTGACGATGCTGCTGGCGTCGGTCACCCAGCTCACCGGCGCGCTCCTGTCGGCCGCCGCCGTGCAGCCCATGTTCGAGCAGGTCCGGCCGGTGCTCGGGGAGATCCCGGAGGTCCGCGGCTCCAGTGCTCAGCCGGGCGAGCTGAGCGGGGCGATCGAGGCCGAGAACCTGTCCTTCCGGTACTCCGACGACGGCCCGCTCGTCCTCGACGGGGTCGACTTCCGGGTACGGCCGGGCGAGTTCGTGGCGATCGTCGGCGCCAGCGGCTGCGGCAAGTCGACGCTGCTGCGGCTGCTCATCGGCTTCGACCGGCCGACGTCCGGGGGCGTCCGCTACGACGGCCAGGACCTGGCGGCGCTCGACCGGGCGGCCGTGCGCCGCCAGTGCGGTGTGGTGCTGCAGAACGCCCAGCCGTTCTCCGGCTCGATCCTCGACTGCGTCTGCGGAGCGGAGACGTATCCGCTGGAGGACGTGTGGGCCGCCGTCGCGATGGCGGGCCTCGCCGAGGACGTCAAGGCGATGCCGATGGGTCTGCACACGATGCTGTCCGACGGCGGTGGCACCATCTCGGGCGGGCAGCGCCAGCGGCTGATGATCGCGCAGGCGCTCATCCGCAGGCCGCGGATCCTCTTCTTCGACGAGGCCACGAGCGCGCTCGACAACGAGGCGCAAAGCGTGGTCATCGAGTCGACCCGGGCGCTGAGCGCGACCCGGGTCGTGATCGCCCACCGGCTGTCCACGATCATGGACGCCGACCGGGTGATCGCCATGGCGGACGGCCGGATCGTCCAGCAGGGGACCCCGGCCGAGCTGCTCGCCGACACGACGGGCCTCTTCCACGAACTGGTCCGCCGTCAGCTGCGCTGAGCCGCTCCGCCGTGCGGTACGTGGTCTGCCGGAGCGGCTCACCGCCGCGCGGCACGGTGGTCCGCCGGCGACGGTGCCGCGCTCTCGACGCCGTCACACGGGCGGCACCGGTTCGCGCAGGCCGCGTGCCAGGTAGAGGCCGGTGGCCGTGGCGAGCACCGTGACACAGGCGGTGAAGATCAGGCCGGCGGAGTCGAGGCCCACCCACATCGTCAGCGCGCCGACGCCCACGACGGGCAGGGAGATGCCCGTATAGGCGACGACGAAGAACGAGGAGACCGTCGCCGCCCGGTGGGCGGGCGGTGCCGCCTCGCCGACGGCGATCAGTCCGGCGCGGAAGGCCAGGCCCTGGCCGATGCCTCCGCAGACCGCCCCGGCCACCAGGAGCGGCAGCGTCTCCACCCACAGGGACGCGCCCACGAGCAGGAGACCGACCACCAGGATCAGACAGCCGAGCGGCAGGGCGACGCGCACGGCCATCCGGGACGTCCACGACTGGCCCACCGTCGAGGAGAGGAACACCGAGAAGACGACGATCCCCGAGACGGCCAGATTGGTGATGCCGAGGGTCTGGGAGACGAAACTCGGTGCCACCGCGGTGAACAGACCGAGCAGCGAGAATCCGGCGAAGGCGGCCAGTGCCGAGGGGGTGAAGATGCCCCGGACCTGGGGCGGGACGTACAGCCCCGGTGGTCTCGGCCGGGTCAGGAGCCGCGGCTCCTTCACCGTCTCCGGCAGGAACAGCACGATGAGGCAGCCGATGCCGACCAGTGCGAGGTGCGCCAGGAACGGCAGCGCCAGCGGTCTCGGGGCGTACTCCGCCAGCAGCCCGGAGAGCAGCGGTCCGCAGCCGAGACCGCCCATGTTCGCGGCGGTCGCGGCGAACCCCGCGCGGGACTTCCGCTCCGGCCGCGCCAGCTCCAGCACGGTGACCGTTCCCGCCCCGCTCAGCAGCCCGGCCGAGAAGCCCGACAGAAGCCGTCCCGCGAACAGGAACGGCAGTCCGCCCTCGAAGAGGAAGAAGAGCGCGCTCGCCGCCGCCAGGCCCAGCGCCGTCCAGAGGACGGGCCGGCGTCCCACCGCGTCCGAGTGGTTGCCCACGAGGAGAAGCGTGGCGATGACCCCCACGGCGTAGCTGGCGAAGATCACCGTGACCATCAGCTCGGAGAATCCCAGCTCCTCGCGGTACAGCCCGTACAGCGGTGTGGGAAGCGTCGTGCCCGCCATGCCGATGGCGAAGACCACGGCCGCCGCCACATAGCCGAGGTGCCGGTCGTCACGGGCCGTGCCGCGGGACGGCGCGGACGCCCGGCTCATCCCGACACCCCGGCGCGTGCGAGGGCGAAGACGCCGAGGACGATCAGCCCGACTCCCAGCAGTTCCGGCACCAGCCACCACCCCATCCGTACGTTCTCCTCGTAGATCAGGATGCCCAGTATCAGGCTGACCGTGGCGTCGCCGAGGGTCAGCGCGGGCTGGGAGGCGACGAGCGGCCCGCCCTGCATGGCGTGTTCGAGCAGGAGGAGCGCCGCGATGCCGGCCACGCAGAACGCGTACGTCTGCCAGGCCGTCAGGAACGCGGCCGCACCGCCGTCGTCCAGGATGTGCATGGACGTCTTCATCAGGCCGGCGGTGAGCGCGTAACAGATCGCGGTGGCGGCGCCGAGGCATCCGGCGCGGGCGCGGCCCGGGGGTCTCCGCAGGCCGATCGCCGTCAGGACGACCACCGCGCCGGCGCACACCACGAGGGCCGGAATCCAGCGGTCCAGCGGTACGTGCGTACGGTTCCCGTCGGGGGAGGCCGCCATGAGGGCCACTCCGAGCCCCGCCACCACCGCGGCCACGGCCAGCCACTGCGCCGAGGGCAACCGCTCGCGTGACATCAGCGAGGCGATCAGCAGCGCGAGGGGCAGCTCCAGCACGAACAGGGGCTGTACGAGCGCCAGTGGGCCGGTCGCGAGGGCCGCCGCCTGCCCGACCCCGGCGACGATCACCGCGAGGATGCCGGCGAGCCAGAGCGGACGCTTCAGCAGATCGAGGATCAGGCCCGGCCGGAACGAGTCGGTTTGTCGGACGGTGAGCGCGGCACGGCGCTGCAGCACCGTGGCGAGCGCGTTGCTGAACGCGGCGCAGAACGCGAAGAGGACCGGCAGGACGACGCCCATCCTCCGATACTCACCGGGCCCGGCGGACGGTCCGGCGCCGACACCGGCCGTGGCCCCGGGTTCACCCCGCACGCGCCCCTCGTGAACCCGGTCGGCCGAACGCGTGCCTCGGGTGGGAGCCGTGCGGTCCCTGTGGCTCGTGAGGCCTGTGCGGTGCGTGACGCCTGTGCGGCTCGTGCGGCTCGTGCGGCCCCGGGCCGTCTGTCGTCGGCCGCGCGCAGACGGACGGTGACGAGGGGATGCGGGTCTAATCAAATTTGACTAGAGTGAGGGGCATGGCCGAGAAGACGATTCCGATCCTGCCGTGCCCCACCCTCCAGCCGGTGCTCGATTTCTACACCGCCCTCGGGTTCGAGGTGACCTTCCGGCAGAAGAGCCCCAACCCGTACGCCGTCGTGGAGCGCGGCGGCATCGAGCTCCAGTTCTTCGGACTGAAGCAGTACGACCCCGCCTCCTCGATCAGCACGTGCTACGTCGTCACCGACGACGTGGACGGGCTGCACGAGGCCTTCCGCACCGGTCTCAAGGCGGCCTACGGACGGATACCGACCCGAGGACTGCCGCGCATCGGGGCGCTCAAGGACATGTCGTACGGAGTACGGCAGTTCCTCATGACCGACCCGGGCGGCAACTGCGTCCGGGTCGGTCAGCCCATCAGTGACGACCCGCACCACCGGCCCGCGCCGGAGGAGACCTTCGCCCGCGCCCTGCACCACGCCGCCCTCTTCGCGGACTCGAAGGACGACCCGGCGGGCGCGGCGAAGATCCTCGACCGGGTGCTCGCCCTCGTCGACGAGCGGCCCACCCCCGCACAGCACCTCCGCCTTCTCGTGCTGCGCGCCGACGTCGCCGGGCGCCTCGGCGACGAGGGGACGGCGGCGAAGGCCCTCGCGGAAGCCGGCGCCGCCGCCGGCCGGCTCACCCCGGAGGAGCGGGCGTCGGCCGGCGACGACCTCGACCGTCTGGAGGAACTGCGCGGCTGAGGTCACCGGTCAGCGCGCCGAGGACCGCGCGGGCCCGTGCGCGCAGGGCATCGTCCGCGCGGACGACCTGGTCCTCCAGGCCCCAGCGGACCACGCGCAGGTCGCGCTCGGCGAGGGCCCCGAGACGACGGACATGATCCGGTGTCAGGGCCGTGGCGCCGAGTGCCTCCAGGGCGTCGCAGGCCTCCGGGGCGCTCGCCCCCTGCTCGGCCGAGGTCAGGACGGCGCCGGCCAGGGCCCGGCGGTCGAGTGAGCCGGGTTCGGCGACGGCGATCAGGGCGAGAACGGCCACGGGGGCCTGCTGCGGGTCGGCGAGCAGCGCTTCGAGGCGGGGGACGAGCGGGCGGCCCGCCGGACCGAGGAGGGCCGCCGCGCGGGCCGCGCGGAGCGCGTTCCGGCGGAACCAGTACCGACCGGCCGCGCGGGCGAACACGGAGTCGAGCACGGGGACGGCCGGGGAGGCGTCCCGGGTGATCCGCCACAGAGCCTCGGCGATCGCCGTGTCGGCGTCCAGGACGGAGGTGGTCCCCGCCGCGTCGGCCCCGCTCGGGGCGGCGCGCAGCGCGGGCACCAAGGGCGCGGCCACGGCGCCCAGTTCGCCCGCCGCCCCGGCCGCCCGGGCGACGGCCTCGGGCCCTCCGGCGAGCTCCTTGCCGAGACGCCGCAGAAGCTCCGGGGTCTCGCCGGTCCATCGGTACAGCGCGCGCGCCACCACCAGCGGCCCGCTGTCCGCCGCCGCGCGCAGGGCGTCCACGACGGCCGGCTCCGCCGGTGCCTCCGCCCCGTGGATCGCCTCGATGGCTTCGGCCGCCTGCGGGTGCCGTGGCAGCAGCGCGCACAGCTCCGGCAGCGCAGGGGCCGCGAGGGCGCCCCAGTCGCGCAGCAGGCGCGTCAACTGCCAGGGTTCACCGCTCGGGAGGTCGGGCTCGGTGAGCCGGACCCGGATCGCGGCGAGAAGCCGCCGGTCGAAGGGGAACCGGGTGCCCTCCGGTGCCCGGCTTCCGGCGGCCGCGTCGAGTGCCCACGGGCGGCGCCCGAGATCGCGGGCGAGCAGCGGAGCGGCCTTCTCCGGCGACAGGACCGCGACGACCCCGAGGGCCCGGTCCGCGAGGTCGGTGTCGCCTCCGATCCTCTCGCCGGTGATGCCCTCCCGGTCGGTGCCGTCGTCCGCCGCGTCCGCGTTCACCGTCGCCAGGGCCAGGAGCGCGGGAACGGCGGTCGCGGCGGCGGCACCGATCCCGCCGAGCAGCGACACCACGCCCCGCGCGGAGTCGGCGTCGGAGAGCAGCGGAAGGAGAGAGGGGAGGAGGCGTTCCCTCGTGCCGCGGGAGAGCCGGCAGGCCTGTTCGGCCGCCCACAGCGCCTCCGCCCGCACCTCGGCGCGGCCGTCGCGCAGTGCGGTGTCCAGCAGGGCGGCGACGGCCGCCCGGTCCTCCTCCGTGTCACGGAGGAGGAGCGCCTCGACGACCGCGTGCAACGGCTCCGTGCGGTCCAGGTCGAGACTGTCCGAGCCCAGCGGGTCCGCGGGCAGGGTGGAGAGCAGGGCGCTGTGCTGCGCGGCGTCCCAGGGCACGCCCGCGTCAAGACAGGCGAACACGGCGGCCAGCAGCACGTGCGGCGGGCCCGTCGACGCGCCCGCAGGCGGACCCGGCGGCGCTCCCGGCGGCGCCAGCGCCTCGCGCGCGAGCGCCGCGCCCTCGGCCGGGGCGAGGCGGGAGACGGCGCCGAGCAGCTCCCCCCGTACCGGCGCTTCGGGCTCCCGCTCCCAGCGTTCGCGGAGTCCGGGAAGGACGGCCCGTGCCTCCCGGGTGTGGGCCACGGCCCACGCGGCGGCCCGGCGCACCTCAGGCTCGCCTGCGGACAACGCCGGGAGCATCAGCGGCAGCTGTGCGGCGACGGCGGCCCGGACGGTGCCCTGCTCCACCCCGTGCTCGTCCTCGCTCTCGGCCATGCCGCCGAGCAGGGTCAGCAGGTCGGCCCGCGACCGTCCGGCCGCGGCGACGCGGGCGAGGAACGGGGCGACGGCGGCGCTCGCCGCGTAGACGGTGCCCTGGTGCAGCACGCTTCCGTACAGCTCGGAGACGGCCTCCCCCGCGGCGTCCGGCTCGCCTTCCGCGAGCACGCGCAGCAGGCCGGGCAGATCCTCGGCCGGGCCGTAGGCGTGCGAGACGGCGGACCAGGGGTACGCGTCGACGTCGTCCATCACACGGGCCAGAGCCTCTTCGGGCGTCCGCCCGGAGGACAGGCCGGTGACTACTCCGGGGAGCTGCGCGCGCGTCTGTTCGGGTGCCATGCGGCGATCATGGCACCCGGCACCGACACCGACCGCTGCCCGCGGTCAGCCGCCGAAGGGGGTTCCCGGCAGTCCCTGCCCCGCGTCGCGCAGCACCAGCAGGGAGCCGGAGAGCGGGTGCGGGCGGGGGAGACCGGTGCGGGCGGTGGTGATGTACAGGTCGCGGAGGCCGGGGCCGCCGAAGGCGCAGGCGGTGGGCCGCCGTACGGGGAGGCTGACGACCCGGTCCAGCCGGCCGTGCGGGGTGTAGCGACGGAGCTGTCCGCCGTCCCAGAGGGCCACCCACACACAGCCGTCCGCGTCGACCGTGAGTCCGTCGGGAAATCCCGCGCCGGGTTCGACGGTCGCGAAGGCGCGCCGGTTCGTGGCGAGGTCGGCGTCGGTGCGGCAGACGTCGACACGGAGGGTGGGGCTGTCGATGACGTACATGAGGGAGCCGTCCGGGCTCCAGCCCATGCCGTTGCCGACCGTCACGGCGGGAAGCACCTCCCGCGCGCTCCCGTCGGGTGCGAGGCGGACCAGGTTTCCGCCGCCGGGTGCCTCGTCGTAGCGCATCGATCCCGCCCACAGCACCCCGTCGGGGGCGACGGCCGCGTCGTTGCCGCGTCGGCCGGGCACGGGATCGCGCAGCAGCCAGGTGAAGGTGCCGTCCGGGCCGTAACGGCCCACGCCGTCGCGGAGGTTGACCACGAGACCACCGTCCGCGCACGGCTTCGCCGCGCCGACGTGCTGCTCGGTGGCCATGACGGTGCGGCGGCCGTTCGCCGGGGTGTAGGTGTGGACGCGCGAGCCGAGGATGTCGACCCAGATCAGCCGCCCGGTGGCCGGGTCCCAGGTGGGGCCCTCGCCCAGTGCGGCCGCTTCGCGGACCGCCACTTCGAGGTGCCCGCTCATCGGGTGCCCCGGTGACCCAGTCGTACGGAGAGCTCGGCGGCGCCCCTGGCGGCCAGTTCGGCGAGTTCCCGCTCCCGGTCCTCGTTCCAGCGGATCACCGGCACGGAGACGGAGAGCGCCGCGACGACCCGCCCGCCGCCGTCGTGGACGGGTGCGGCGACGCAGCTCACGTCCGGGTTGGACTCCCGGTGCTCGACGGCGACGCCCCGCTCGCGGATCCCGGCGAGTGCCGCGCGCAGCGCGTTGTGGCCCGTGATGCTGTGGGGCGTCATCGCGACCAGTTCCCGCCCGGCGATGCGGCCTTCGAGGTCGGCCGGCGGCAGCGAGGCGAGCAGCATCTTTCCGACGGCGGTGCAGTGCGCGGGGAGCCGGTGGCCCGCCGCCGAGACCATGCGGACCGCGTGGGTGGAGTCGACCTTGGCGACGTAGACGACGTCGGTGTCCTCCAGGAGCGCGACATGGACGGTCTCGTCGCAGACCGCGGCGACCTCACGGGCCACCCTTCGGCCCTCGGCGGCGAGGTCGAGCTGCTCCGCGTACCGGCTGCCGAGCTGGTGGGTGCGGACGCCGAGCCGGTAGCGGCCGGGCTGTTCCGGCACCGCCACGAGGTAGTTCCGCGCGGCCAGTGTGGTGAGCAGCTCGTGCACCGTGGTGCGCGGCAGCCGGAGCCGGTGGACGACTTCCCGGGCGGAGAGCGTCCCGTCGCCCGTCAGGAACAGCTCCAGTACGTCCAGTGCTCTGGTCACCGCGGGCACCTGTCGCGCCATCGCCGCTCACCCACCCTTCCCGCTCGACGTTGTTCGGTATTCCGGTCAATCGCCGATATCGCGAACACAGGCTAGCCATCGGCCGCTTGACCGGGCAACGGTCGCGCGATCCGTTGACATGCCCGGAACCAGACCCTACGGTCACGCCTACATTTCGAACGTGTGTCGATATATCGAACGAGGTGAAGGGGCAACTGCCGTGCGGATCAAGGGAATCAGCACCCACGTCGTCGGCACGCCCTGGCGTCGAACTCGACACCGCCGCCGCCTTCCCCAGACGGCGAGCCCGCTTCGACCTCCGGGCCGAAGGCCGGGAGAGACGCGCGCCCGCGACACGTGGCGGCGGTAGGCGAGCCGCCCGGTAGCCGGCCCCGTACGCCCGTCCGCCGAGCTGTGCTCATCGTTCCGAACGATGTCCGACATACCGAACACGGAGAACCGCTCGTGACCGAAGCCCGGCCCTCCCCTCCCCGCCGCCCCGGCGAACAGGCACTCGCCGTCCTCGGCCTCGGCGCCCCCGCGCCCTCTCCCGCCGACACGTCCCCGCACTCCTTCCCGGACGGCGGCACCTGGCGTACCGAGGTGCCGTCCGTCGAAGGACCCGAGGTGCTGGAAGCGGTCCTGGCGGAGTCCGCGCGGCTCGACGTGCCCGTCCACCGGGTCAGCCAGGGCAGCGGCGTCTGGATGCTCACGGACGACGAGATCACCGAGATGGTGCGAGCCGCCGGCGAACGCTCCGTCGAACTCTGCCTCTTCACCGGCCCCCGGGGCACCTGGGACATCGGCGGTTCGGTCCGCACCGACTCACGGGGCGGAGGACTGCGCGCCCGGGGTCACGACGCCGTCGCCGGCTGTGTGGAGGACGCCGTCCGCGCCACCGAACTGGGCGTCCACTGCCTCCTGGTGGCGGACGAGGGCGTGCTGTGGACGCTGCACAGGGCCCGCCGCCACGGAGTGATCCCGGCCGACACCACACTGAAGGTCTCCGCGCTCATCGGCCCCGTGAACCCCGCCGCGTACGCCGTCCACGAACGCCTGGGCGCCGACTCGGTGAACGTGCCGAGCGATCTGCCGCTCGCCCATCTCACCGAGATCCGGCGGGTCAGCGCCGCCCCCATGGACATGTACATCGAGGCACCCGACGACCTGGGCGGCTACGTCCGGATGTACGAGGTCGCCGAGCTGATCCGCCGGGGCGCCCCGCTCTACCTCAAGTTCGGCCTGTCGAAGGCGCCCTCGCTCTATCCCTCCGGTCTGCATCTGCGCGAGACCGTCCTCGCCACCGCACGCGAGCGGGTCCGCCGCGGCCGGCTCGCCCTCGATCTGCTGGCCCGCCACGGCGCGGACGGCGGGATGTCACCGCTCGGTTCCCGGCTGCCCGGCCCCCTCAACCGCTTCCCGGACCCGACCCACCTCACCGACAAGGACTGAAGACATGCGTATGCGCAGTGCCGCCACCGCCACCGTCCTCACGACCGCGCTCGCGCTCGCCCTCTCCGCCTGCGGCCAGAGCGGCGCGGGCGGTGCCAAGGAGGAGAAGGGCGCGGAGAAGCCGACGGTGGGGATCGCGATGCCCACCAAGTCCTCCGAACGCTGGATCGCCGACGGCAGGAACATGGTGAGCAGCCTGGAGAAGTACGGCTACGCGACGAGCCTCCAGTACGGCGAGGACGACCCGGACCAGCAGGTCTCACAGATCGAGAACATGATCACCCAGGGCGTCGACGCCCTGGTCGTCGCCGCCATCGACGGCCGCGCGCTCGCCAATGTCCTCCAGCAGGCGGCGGAGGCGAAGATCCCGGTGATCTCCTACGACCGGCTCATCCTCGGGTCCCCGAACGTCGACTACTACGCCTCCTTCGACAACGAGAAGGTCGGCGAGCTCCAGGGCGGCTACATCGTCGAGAAGCTGGGTCTGAAGGACGGCGGCGAGAAGGGCCCGTTCAACGTCGAGCTGTTCGCCGGCTCGAACGACGACAACAACACCCGCTACTTCTTCCGGGGCGCCATGAACGTCCTCCAGCCGTACATCGACAAGAAGCAGCTCGTCGTCCGGTCCGGCCAGACCCGGCTCAACCAGGTGACGACCCTGCGCTGGGACGGCGGTCTCGCCCAGAAGCGCATGGACGACCTGCTCACCTCCTCGTACGCGAAGGAGCGGGTCGACGCGGTCCTCTCCCCGTACGACGGCATCTCCATCGGCATCCTGTCCGCGCTGAAGTCCGACGACTACGGCAGCGCGAGCAAGCCGCTGCCCGTCGTCACGGGGCAGGACGCCGAGGTCGCCTCGGTGAAGTCGATCATCGCGGGCGAGCAGACCCAGACGGTGTACAAGGACACCCGCGAGCTGGCCAAGGTCGCGGCACAGATGGTGAACGCCCTCCTCGACGGCAAGAAGCCCGAGGTCAACGACACCAAGACGTACGACAACGAGAAGAAGATCGTCCCGGCCTACCTGCTCGACCCGGTGAGCGTCGACAAGGGCAACTACCGGGGCGTGCTCGTCGACTCCGGCTACATCAGGGCGACCGACCTCGACTAGACCGTCTCTTCCCGGACCCTGCCCGACCGGCAGGGTCCGGGAAGGACGACCTGGACCCCGACCGGACCTCGACCAGAGAGGGGTGGGCGCGCGATGGCGGGACCCGTCCTGGAGATGCGCTCGATCATCAAGACCTTTCCCGGGGTGACGGCCCTGTCGGACGTCTCCCTGACCGTCCGCGCGGGCGAGGTGCACGCCGTCTGCGGGGAGAACGGCGCCGGCAAGTCGACGCTGATGAAGATCCTCAGCGGAGTCCATCCCCACGGCAGTTACGAGGGGGAGGTCCTCTTCCGGGGGGAGACCTGCCGGTTCAAGGACATCGGAGCGAGCGAGAAGCGCGGCATCGTGATCATCCACCAGGAGCTCGCCCTGGTGCCCCACCTCTCCCTCGCGGAGAACATCTTCCTCGGCAACGAACACGCCACCCGGGGGGTGATCAGCTGGGACCGGACCCTGCGGCACGCTGCCGCCCTGCTGCGCAGGGTGGGTCTGGACGAGCATCCGCAGACCCGGGTCGCGGACATCGGCGTCGGGAAGCAGCAGCTGGTGGAGATCGCGAAGGCGCTCGCCAAGGAGGTGAAGCTGCTCATCCTCGACGAGCCGACGGCCGCGCTCAACGACGAGGACAGCGGCAAACTCCTGGACCTCATGGAGGAGTTGAAGGGCCAGGGCATCACGTCGATCATCATCTCGCACAAGCTCAACGAGATCGCCCGGGTGGCGGACTCGGTGACCGTCCTGCGTGACGGCCGGTCGATCGAGACCCTCGACGTGAAGGCGCCGGAGACCACCGAGGAGCGGATCATCCGGGGCATGGTGGGCCGCGATCTGGACCACCGCTTCCCCGCCCGCACCCCGCACGAGCCGGAGCGGGACGCGGCACCCGCCCTGGAGATCCGGGACTGGACCGTGCACCATCCGATCGACCGGCACCGCAAGGTCGTCGACGGTGTCTCGCTGACCGTCCGGCGCGGGGAGATCGTCGGCATCGCGGGACTGATGGGCGCGGGCCGCACCGAGCTGGCGATGAGCGTCTTCGGGCGCAGCTACGGGCGGTACGGCGGCGGGACGGTCCTGAAGGACGGAGTGGAGATCCGTACCCGCACGGTCCCCGAGGCGGTCGGGCACGGCATCGCGTACGTCACCGAGGACCGCAAGCACTACGGCCTCAACCTGATCGACACGATCAACCGCAACATCTCGCTGGGCGCGCTGCCCAAGGTCGCCCGGCGCGGCATCGTCGACGAGCACGAGGAGACCAGGGTCTCCGAGGGCTTCCGCCGCTCCATGAACATCAAGGCGCCGACGGTCTTCGAACCGGTCGGCCGGCTCTCGGGCGGAAACCAGCAGAAGGTCGTGCTCAGCAAGTGGATCTTCGCGGGTCCGGATGTCCTGATCCTGGACGAGCCGACCCGCGGGATCGACGTGGGCGCCAAGTACGAGATCTACACGGTCGTCGACCGGCTGGCCGCCGAGGGCAAGGCGGTGCTCCTCATCTCCTCGGAACTCCCCGAGCTGCTCGGCATGTGCGACCGCGTCTACACGATGGCGGCCGGCCGGCTCACCGGTGAGGTGTCCCGGGCCGAGGCCACCCAGGAGTTGCTGATGCGGCACATGACCAAGGACAAGCAGGACAGGAAGGGCACGAAGGACATGAGGGAGCACGCATGAGCACCGATCTCACGGCCGGGACCCGGGCCGACGGCACGGGGAAGGGCCCGTCCGGGCGCCCCGCCGGGACCGGCCCCGGCGTCGGCCGGCTGATCCTCGACGGGCTGCGCGGCAACATGCGGCAGTACGGCATGCTGATCGCGCTCGGGCTGATCGTGGCGCTGTTCGCGGTCTGGACCGGCGGCGACCTGCTGCTGCCGCGCAATGTCTCCAATCTGGTCCTTCAGAACAGCTACATCCTGATCCTGGCGATCGGCATGATGATCGTCATCATCTCGGGCCACATCGATCTGTCGGTGGGTTCCCTCACCGCCTTCGTCGGCGCGGTGGCCGCCGTGCTGATGGTCGAACACCGGATGGCCTGGCCGCTGGCGGTGGTGCTCGTGCTGCTGCTCGGTGCGGTGGCGGGCGCGATGCAGGGCTTCTTCATCGCGTATCTCGGCATACCGTCGTTCATCGTCACCCTCGCCGGCATGCTGCTCTTCCGCGGCCTCACCGAGATCTTCCTCAAGGGACAGACGATCGGGCCCTTCCCCGAGGGGCTCCAGACGGTCTCCAACAGCTTCCTGCCGGCGGTCGGGCCCAGCACCGACTACCACAATCTGACGCTGGTGCTCGGTCTGGCCCTCATGGTCTTCGTCGTCTGGCAGGAGGTGCGGGACCGGCGCCGCCAGCGGGAGTACGCGCTCGATGTCCCGCCCGTCGGTCTCTTCGCGGCGAAGCTGGGCGCGCTCGTCGCCACGGTCCTGGTGTTCACCCTGCTGCTCGCCAGCTACAAGGGCGCCCCGGTGGTCCTCCTGATCCTGGCCGTGCTCCTGGCCGGCTTCGGCTACGTCATGCGGAACGCCATCGTCGGCCGCCATGTGTACGCGATCGGCGGCAACCTGCCCGCCGCCAAGCTCTCCGGCGTCCGGGACAGGAAGGTCACCTTCCTGGTCTTCCTCAACATGGGGGTCCTCGCGGCGCTCGCCGGTCTGGTCTTCGCCGCCCGGTTCAACGCCGCCTCGCCCAAGGCGGGCATCAACTTCGAACTGGAGGCGATCGCCGCCTCGTTCATCGGAGGGGCCTCGATGAGCGGCGGGGTCGGCACGGTCCTGGGAGCCATCGTCGGCGGCCTGGTGCTGGGCGTGCTCAACAACGGCATGAACCTGGTCGGGATCGGCACGGACTGGCAGCAGGTGATCAAGGGCCTGGTGCTGCTCGCGGCGGTCGGCTTCGACGTGTGGAACAAGCGCAAGGCCTGATCGGGCGGAACATCTCACCCCCGGTCCGGTCCGGACCGGGGGTGAGATGCGATCCGATCCGGGGCGGCCCGGACCGGGGCGATACGGGGTGGCCGTCACCCGCGACGCCGGTGACGGCCCGGTCTTCCCGAAGAGGCCGCTCGCCCAGCCGGGGCCCGTCCGGGTGGAGAGTTCACCGCAGGGCCGGAAGTCGCGCGCGCTGGGTACGCGGGCAGACCGGATCCGGCCAATTCCAGGGGCGCGAGAGGTGTCTCCGATGGGTCATAACGTGGGTCTTATGCCCGCAGGGATGCCATCCGATCGTCATGTACACGCTCATACTCGGCGGCGATGAGCCCGTACCCCCACGATCGGAGTGGACGTTGAAGCCCACCAGATGGACGGCGGCCGTGACAGCGATGGCGCTGTCCGCAGGCCTCGCCGGCACCCTCGCCGGAACGGCATCGGCGGCGCGGCCGGCGTCACCGGCCCAGAAGGACAGTCCCGTGACCCGCGCGGTCGCGGCCGCGGACCTGGCAGTCGACAGCGGTCTCGACACACTGGTCAACTCGGCCCAGGAGCAGTACGACCGACGTCTCGTCACCCCTTGGGTCAAGGATCTCTACTCGGTGTCGTACGAGCGCAGTTACCGCGGCCTGCCGGTCGTCGGCGGTGACGCCGTGGTACTCGCCGACGGTTCCGGCAGGGTCCGTGCCCTCCAGTCCGCCTCCTCCGTGCGCATCGACGTGGCGACCCGGCCGTCGGTCGCCGCGAAGAAGGCCGAGACGGCCTCGCGGAAGAAGCTGGCCTCGGTCGACAAGGTCGAGAGCAGCCGGCTGGTCGTCCGCCTCAAGGACGACCAGCCGGTGCTGGCGTGGGAGACCGTGCTGCGCGGCCGTACCAAGAGCGCGCCCAGCAAACTGCACGTCTTCGTCGACGCGCGTACGGGTGCCGTCGTCGACAGTTACGACGACGTGGTGGCGGGCACCGGTAACAGCAAGTGGAACGGACCCGGGCCGGTCTCCATCGACACCACCGCCTCGGGATCCACCTACTCCCTCCGCGACCCCAACCGGACCGGCCTGAGCTGCGCCGACTACAGCACCAACGCGGTCTTCTCGAAGTCCTCCGACTCCTGGGGCACCGGCAACCCCACGAGCAAGGAGACCGGCTGCGTCGACCTGATGTTCGCCGCGCAGAAGCAGTGGGACATGCTCAGCCAGTGGCTGGGTCGCAACGGCGTCAACGGCAACGGCCGCAGCTTCCCCGCCAAGGTCGGGCTCGGCGAGCTCAACGCCTACTGGGACGGCAGCTCGGTGACCATCGGGCGCAACAGCGCCAACGAGTGGATCGCCGGCGTGGACGTGGTGGCCCACGAGTACGGGCACGCCATCGACTCCAACACCCCCGGAGGCACCGGCGGACAGGAAGCCGGACTCGGGGAGGGCACCGGTGACATCTTCGGTGCGCTGACCGAGGCGTACATCAACCAGCCGGCCCCCTACGACGTCCCCGACTACCTGGTGGGCGAGGTCATCAACCTCCAGGGACGGGGCCCGATCCGCAACATGTACAACCCGCCCGCCGTCAACAACGACCCGGCCTGCTACAGCTCGGCGATCCCCGGCACCGAGGTGCACGCCGCCGCGGGCCCGCTGAACCACTGGTTCTACCTGCTGTCCGAGGGCACCAGCCCCGGCGGCGGAAAGCCCAGCAGCAGCACCTGCAACCAGAGCACTCTGACGGGTGTGGGAATACAGACCGCCGGCAAGATCTTCTACGGTGGCATGCTGCTCAAGACCAGCAGCATGAGCTACAAGAAGTACCGAACGACGACGCTCAGCTCCGCGAAGTCGCTCGACGCGACCTGCGGCCTCTTCAACAAGACGAAGGCGGCGTGGGACGCGATCAGCGTGCCCGCCCAGTCGGCGGACCCGACCTGCACCCCGAGCGGTCAGAACAACGACTTCTCCATGTCGCTCAACCCCTCGTCCGGCACGGTCCAGCAGGGCGGCTCGGTGACCACCACCGTCGGCACCGCCGTCACGACCGGCACCGCACAGTCGGTGACGCTGACCGCCACCGGCCTGCCCGCCGGAGTGACCGCCTCCTTCAACCCCGCGACGGTGCAGTCCGGCCAGACCTCGGTGCTGACCCTGACCGCCACCTCCAACGCGGCACCCGGCACGTCCACAGTCGTCGTCAAGGGCCAGGGCAGCACGCTGTCGCACACCACCGACTACACGCTCAACGTCGGCGGAACCCAGCCCGGCAACGACCCGCCGGACATCAACGTCGCCAACGTGCAGGCGCACTTGGCCCAGTTCAACACCATCGCCGGCCAGAACGGCGGCCACCGTCGTGCGGGCAGCGCCGGCTACACCCAGTCGCTGGCCTACGTGAAGAGCAAGCTGCAGGCCGCCGGATACACGATCACCGAGCAGAACTGCACCTCCTGCACCTACCCGTCGAACAACCTGATCGCCGACTGGCCGGGCGGCCCCGCCGACCAGGTCGTCATGTTCGGTGCGCACCTGGACGGCGTCTCGGCGGGCCCCGGCATCAACGACAACGGCTCGGGCTCCGCGACCCTGCTGGAGAACGCCCTCGCCCTCGCCCAGAAGAACCCGACGATGACCAAGCACGTGCGCTTCGCCTGGTGGACCGACGAGGAGCAGGGCCTCAACGGCTCCGCGTTCTACGTCAACCGGCTCACCGCCGCACAGCGCGCGACCATCAAGGCCTACTACAACTTCGACATGGTCGGCTCCACCAACGGCGGCTACTTCATCAACAACCTCAACTCCGCCGCCGCCGCGCCCCTCAAGGAGTACTGGACCTCCCTGAACCTGGCGCCCGAGGAGAACACCGAGGGCCAGGGCCGCAGCGACGACTACTCCTTCCAGCAGGGCGGCATCCCGACCTCCGGATACGCGGCCGGCGCGAGCGCCCGCAAGACCTCGGCGCAGGCGCAGAAGTGGGGCGGCTCCGCCAACACCGCCTACGACTCCTGCTACCACAGCGCCTGTGACACCACGAGCAACATCAACGCGACGGTCCTGAACCGCAGCGCCGACGGGGTCGCCCACACCCTCTGGAAGCAGGCCGTCGGCGGCACCACCCCGGCGCAGGACTTCTCCGTCGGCGTGAGCCCGTCCGCGGGCAGCACGGCCGCCGGCGGGTCCGTCTCGGCGACGGTGAACACCGCCACCGTGAGCGGCGCCGCCCAGACCGTGGGTCTCGCAGTCTCCGGCGCGCCGGCCGGTGTCACCGCCACGCTCAGCCCGACGTCGGTCCAGTCCGGCAGCTCCTCCACCCTGTCCGTCCAGGTCGGCGCGAGCACCACGCCCGGCACCTACACTCTGACGGTCACCGGCTCGGGCACCGTCAGCCACGCCACCACCTACACGTTGACCGTCACGGGCGGTGGCGGCTCCTGCACGCCGCGCCAGCTCGTGGTCAACGGCGGCTTCGAGAACGGCAGCAGTCCGTGGAGCGCGAGCGCGGGCGTGATCACCAACGACTCACGACAGGCCGCGCACGCAGGAAGCTACAAGGCATGGCTGGGGGGCAGGGGTTCCAGCTACACCGAGAAGGCCGCCCAGTCCGTGTCCATCCCCTCGGGCTGCGCCTCGTACCGTCTCTCGTTCTTCGTCCACATCGACACGGACGAGACCGAGAGCGTGGCCTACGACGTGGCCACGGTCAGCGTGGGCGGCCGGCAGCTGGCGTCCTACTCCAACCTGGACGCGGCCGCGGGCTACGTCGAGAAGTCGTACGACCTCTCGTCCTTCGCCGGCCAGACCGTCACCCTCGACTTCACGTCGGTGGAGGACCAGTCCCTGCAGACGTCGTTCGTCCTGGACGACGTCTCGCTCCAGGTGAGTTGAGACCCGGCGCCCCTCCGCAACGGTGAGTCCGGCCCGGCCCCCGACATCCGGGGGCCGGGCTTTCGGCGGTCCTCGCGCGGGTCGCCCGGGTAGCGCCGGAAGGGGGGACGACAGCTCATCGGACCGAAGCTCCGACCGCGGGTCAGGCAAGATCCGGAAGACGGCCTAGTCGAGCGGGTCGAGCGTGACGTACGCCTGCTGCGGGTTGCCGTCGTGCACCAGCGACTCGTGGGCGCCGACGTCGTCGAAGGCGAAGCCGTACGCCTTGCCGTCGACCATCTGGGCGTGGATCTTGCGCGCGTAGTGGTTGGTCACCGAGTCCTTGTAGAAGTTGGCCGACGAGGTGTCCGGCTGGTTCGGGTTGGTGAGCAGCGTCGAGCGGTTGTAGCCCGCACAGAGCGTGCGCGAAATGGGGCCGCGCACCTGGTCGTTCGGGGCGTCGAGGAGCTTGTAGCAGCCGAAGACGCTGTCGGAGTCCGGCTTCTGGAACGAGGTGACGACGGCGCCGGAGCCGTTGGTGAAGTTCATGACGTTGCCCGAGACCCGGCCGTAGTACTTCACGGAGGGCTGGTTCGCGAAGGGCGTCACCGTCAGGGTCGACGTGGCGTACTTGCTCCAGACGCGGTTGATGTAGTCGTTCATCACCCCGGAGGGCAGCGCGCCGGCCTCGATGCCGTGTCCCGGCGCCAGCGCGCGGAGCACCGTACCGTCGGAACGGGTCTGAATGAGGCCGGCCCAGCCGCCGGGCTGGCCGCGCAGCGCGTCGTAGAAGCCGCGGTAGCCGCCGGGCTTGAGCCGGCCGGTGTTGGCGACGGAGCCGTCGGGGCGCTTCACGCCGACGGCGTACGGCACCGAGACCATGTCGACCTGGGTGCTGTTGATCCAGAGGCCCGAGTCGTTGAGGGTGTACTCGGACCAGTTGAACAGGATGTTCCTGTTGGGGTCGCTCGGGTTCTGGACGGCGGGCTGGACGAGGCCGCCCGTGGCCAGCTTGAAGACCAGCTTCTGTCCGTAGCTGAAGTAGACCCGGCCCGAGAACTTCGGCAGCCGGATCGTCGTCGACCGGCCGTTGGCCGGTCCGACGATGGCGGCGTCCGGCGCGGGCACGGGGGTGGATCCTCCGGCGGGCCAGGGATGGAAGGTGCCGTTGGCGTCCGCCCAGCCCTGACGTCCCGTCGAGAGCTCGGTGCCGAGGTTGTAGATGTAGACCTGGTCGCCACGGCCGGAGTTGTTGGTGAAGGTGAGCGGAATCGTCGTGGGGACGGCGGCCTGGACGGAGTCCGAGGAGCCGGCGACGGCGATTCCGGTGCTGATCAGCGCGGCGGCGGCCAGGGGGACGAGCAGGGCGCGGGTGCGCCTGTGACGTGCGGGCATGTGGGGGCTCCTGGGAAGTGGGGGGACCCGTGGGGCGGTTGATGGGTCGTGAGAGCGCTCTGAGAGCGCTCTCAAGAATGGTGAGGGTGAGATGGACCTGTCAATGGTTGTGAGTGGACGCGGTCGACCGCGGCCGCGCGCCGACGACGGGGGAACCGCGGCCCCTTGGGCCGATCGGCTCAGGTCCGGCGCGCCTCGGCCGTCCGGACGGCCGCCGGTGGAGGATCGACGGGAGGCGGCTGAGGGACGGGGTCGCCCGACCCGCCCCACCTGCGAAGAGAACCCGCCATGAAACTGTTCGAGCACCCGCTGTTCCCGTGCCCCGGCGTCGCTGCGGCGGCGACATGACCACCGCTCCGCGCGGGGACGCGCCGGGGGACGGCCGCTACGGCGAAGCCGTGTTCCGACCCGAACAGGAGGGCGAGGGTGAGCGCATCGACTTCGGTGCCCTCGCCTACGACGACATCACCATGGCGCGGCTGCGCGCGCTCGGCGCGGGCCCGGGCTGGCGGTGCCTCGACGTGGGCGCCGGCACGGGCACGGTCTCCCGACGGCTGCTGGAGGAGGCCGGGGTCACCGGGGTGCTCGCCGTGGACCGTGACGTACGGTTCCTCCTCGAGCGGCCCGTCACCGGGCTCGACGTGCTGGAGGCCGACGTCACCGACCCGGACTTCGCCCCGGGCCGGTTCCGGCTCGTCCACGCGCGCTTCGTGCTCATGCACCTGCCCGGGCGCGAGCGTCTGATCACCCGCCTCGCCGAACTCGTCGAGCCGGGCGGCGTGCTGGTGCTCAGCGACGCGGTCGACCTGACGAGCGGGCTCACGGCCGACGGCACGGCCGATGGCATGAGCGACCAGACGGGCGGACCGGCGGCCGGCACGCCGTACACCTCGATGATGCGTGCCATGTGGCAGGCCCTGCGGGACACCATCGGCACCGATGTCTCCTGGGTGCCGTCGTACCCGCGACTCCTGCGCGGGGCGGGTCTCGTCCCCGTCGCCGCCGAGATCCATGTGCCGCCCCTGGAGCCGGGCAGCCCCATCAGCCGCTTCTGGGCGGACACCTGGGAGCGGAGCAGGGCGCCGATGCTCGCCACCGGCCTCGTCGACGACGCGGCCGTCGACGAGGCGATCCGGTACCTGGACTCCGACGCGTGTGCCGCGCTGTCGGCCGGCATGCTCACGGCCTGGGGCCGGAAGCCGGAAGAGCCGTCCTAGGGGGTGTCGGGCGGGACCTTCCGGACACCCTCTAGCGTTCGCCCTCGCGCTTCTCGGCGGCGTCCAGACCGGCGGCGCCGCGGACGCGGTGGGCCGTGTCGCGCAGCCACAGGGCACTGCGCTTCGGCGTGCGGCGCTGGGTGGTGTAGTCGACGCGGACGAGCCCGAAGCGCTTGTCGTAGCCGTACGCCCACTCGAAGTTGTCCAGGAGCGACCAGGCGAAGTAGCCGCGGACGTCGGCTCCGCCGGCGCGGGCCCGGGCCACCGCGGCCAGATGGGCGGCGAGATAGGCGGTGCGCTCGGTGTCGTCGACGAAGCCGTGGGCGTCGGGCCGGTCCTCGTACGCGGCGCCGCTCTCGGTGATCACCACGGGGGTGCCGGGATAGTCCCGGGCGATGCGCAGCAGCAGGTCGGTGAGGTCGTGCGGCATCACCTCCCAGTCGAGCCCGGTGACCGGAAGGCCGCCGTGCGGCAGGTTGCGGGTGACGGGGATGCCGCGGGCGTCGGTGGTGGCGCCGTGCTCGTCGACTCCCGATGTGCGCATGGAGCGGTAGTAGTTGACGCCCAGGGTGTCGATGGGCGCGGCGATCGTCTCCAGGTCGCCGTCCCGGACGGGGATCTCGATGCCGTGGACGGCCAGGTCGTCGACGAGGTCCTGCGGATACCGGCCGCGCAGGATCGGGTCGAGGTAGAAGCGGAACCCGAGGGCGTCCGCCCGGCGCGTGGCCTCGCGGTCGGCCTCGCTGTCGGTGGCGGGACTGCTTGTGCCCAGGAGGTGGGTGACGGCGAGGTCGAGCGGGCCCCGGGCGGCCGCACGCAGCCGCCGGGCCGCGAGGCCGTGGGCCAGGTGCAGGTGATGCACGGCCGCCACTCCGTCGGCGAGGGAGCGTCCGCCCGGTGCGTGGACGCCTTCGACATGACCGAGGATCGCCGAGCAGAAGGGCTCGTTGAGGGTGGTCCAGTGGGTGACGCGGTCACCGAGGCGCTCATGGACGAGCTCCGCGTAGTCGGCGAAGCGGTACGCCGTGTCGCGGGCCGGCCAGCCGCCCGCGTCCTGGAGCTCCTGGGGCAGGTCCCAGTGGTAGAGGGTCAGCCAGGGGGTGATGTCCCGCGCGAGGAGCTCGTCGACGAGCCGGTCGTAGAAGGCGAGTCCCGCGGGGTTGCCCGGGCCGCGCCCGTGGGGCTGGACGCGGGACCAGGAGACGGAGAAGCGGTAGGTGTCGAGGCCGAGGGCGGCGAGCAGGGCCACGTCCTCCGGCATGCGGTGGTAGTGGTCGCAGGCCGAATCGCCGGTGTCGCCGTTGTCGACGGCTCCCGGGACACGGCAGAAGGTGTCCCAGATGGACGGGGTGCGGCCGTCCTCGGCGACGGCTCCCTCGATCTGGAAGGCGGAGGTGGCGGCGCCGAAGCGGAAGTGCGGCGGCAGGAGGTCGATGAGCTCGTCGTGCTGGGCGGTGACGGACGGGGCGGGGGCGGTCATGGGCTGCTCCTGAGGCCGGGGAGAAAGGTCGGTCGGACGGTGGGGCGTGGGCGTGAGGACGGCCCGGACGCCGTCGCGGGCGTCCGGGCCGTGCGGGGACGAGGGATCAGGGCAGACGGTGGTCCGCGTTCAGCACGGTTCCGCGCTCGGGGCGGTAGAGGTCGAAGCCCCGGGTGTCGCACTGCAGGCCGCCGACGATGCAGTGGTCGACGAGGGCCTTGAGGGTGCGCTCCTCCCACGCGTTGAAGAAGTCGTAGTGGAAGGAGTAGCCGCGGCCGCTCGCCAGGCGGACCTGGGACATGTCGCCGTTGACCGGCCACGCCATCTTGAACTCGATCATCGGCAGGGCGACCGGGTGGGAGGCCGGGCACATGTTGTCGTTGGTGCCGGGCTTGACCACCGGGTAGGCCATGTGGCTCTTGTGGTCGGGGGTGTCGAGGTACAGGCCGTTCCAGCAACTGGGCGCCTGCATGCGCAGGTTGAGCTGGACGTCGGGCCGGTCCGGACAGCTCGCCGGGATGTCGGTGTTGAAGAAGCTGTCACCGCATTCCCAGCCCTCGACGAAGCCCTTGTGGGCCCGGAACTCCTCGGCGCTCTGCATCGGGTTGCCGACGACGTACCGCAGACCCTTGGGGAAGGGCCGCACACTCCGGTAGTCGGTGACGCCCGCCTTGTAGTAGATGACCTGGGGGCCGACGGGCAGGATCTTCTGGTCGCCCTTGTACAGCGAGGGCATCCAGTACGCGGAGGCGTCCGCGGGCGCCTTGCAGGTGGTGTTGCCTCCGTAGAGCGAGCCGGTGGTGCTGGCGGCGTTGGTGGAGGTGTTGCCCATGAACGTGTGGTCGTGGGACTTGCCGAACTGGCCCGGGTAGACGATCGGGTCGTCCGGCGCGGTGTGGGTGACGGCGCAGCCGGCCTGGAACTCGTGGTGGTAGGCGGGGGGAGGGGTGGCGGTGGACGGTGTCACACCGGTGACCTGGGGTACGGCCGGGATGTAGCCGTCGCCGTCGGCGTCGTCTCCCGAGGCCTGGGTGGACACGGCCATGACGTGGCCGGCGTGGGCGCCCGCCGTGGCGACGGAGGGCGGGCCTGCGTTGTCCGTGCCCGCGGCGGAGGCGATGGTGCCGATGCCGAGGACACTGGCGACGAGGGCCGTGCCGAGGAGGAGTGCGGGGAGTCGCTTCGGACTCGATCTCATGGGGATCTCCTGCCCATGGGGGTGGGTTCGCGTGAACGCCGGGACGCCACGCGACTGGTGTGATGGATTCCCGAGCGGTGGTGCAGGGGTGGCGGGGTCCTGCGGTGGTCCCCGCCACGCCCGTACGGGGGAGCCGGTGTCGTCAGCTGTAGACGCCGAACTCGTGGAGGGAGTAGCCCCATCCGGTGCCGCGCGCGGTGAGCTGGAGCTTGACGTACCGGGCGGTGGTGGAGGTGGTGACGGTGTCGATGTCCCCGTTGCCCGTGGTGGTGGAGTGGATCGTCCGCCAGGTGTTGCCGTCGTCGGACACCTGCACCTCGTAGGACTTGGCGTAGGCGGGGTCCCAGACGAGCTGCAGGGTGCGGATGGGCTTGGCCGAGCCGAGGTCGACCTGGATCCACTGCGGGTCGCTCCAGTCGCTGGCCCAGCGGGTGCCGGTGTTGCCGTCGACGGCGTTGGTCGCCGGGCAGGGGCAGTCGCCGTAGGAGGCCTGGGCGGAGGAGGCGGTGGCGGGCCTGTTCAGGGCGATGTTGGTGCCGGCGACGGGCGGGGCGACGACCTTGACGGACTTGGTCTCGATGCCGACGTTGCCGCGGCCGTCCTCGGCCTGGACGTACACCTTCCAGACGCCGAGCTTCTCGGGTGCGGTGACGGCGAAGGTGCCGTTGCCGAGCGAGCGGAACGGGGCGTCGATCAGACGCTTGTCACCGTTGGCGTAGTTGCCGCTGAGGAGGATCTTGGTGGTGACGGGGTCGCCGTCGGGGTCGCGGACGTCGGCGCGGACCGTGAACTCGCCGCCGGCCGGGGCGGATCCGGCGGGGGTGACCGTCATGCCGCTGATGACCGGCGGGGTGTTGTCGCCCGAGAGGGAGCCGGTGTACGCCTTCTTCAGGGCGTAGTACGACAGGCGCTTGAGACCGTCGGGGAGCAGGTTGAACCAGACGCCGCCGAAGTCGTGCTCGATGCCGTAGTGGAAGACGGTCGCGCCGAGGGCGACGCCCTGGTGGCCGGTGACGCAGTTCCAGGCCTTGGTGTAACCGTCGGCCTTCTGCACGTCGGTGGGCTCGTCGGGGACGCCGTTGGCGTCGTCGGGCACCTCCCACTCGCCGGCGGGCCCGGTCTCGGTGATGATGTACGGCTTGGTGTAGCCGCCGTCCACCCAGTCCTGGCGGACCCCGCACATGTCGCCGTACGCGTTCATCGAGTACAGGTCCAGGTCGGGCGCGTTCCGCTTGTAGTACGGCCAGGCGCCCGTCCAGGCGTCCGTGGAGGTCACGGGGTGGTCGGGGTCGATGGAGTGGATCTTCTTGGCGACGTCGTTGACGAAGGTCGTGTACGCGTTGCGCTGGGCTTCCAGCTCGGTGCCGCCGTAACAGTTCTGCAGACCGAGGACGGACTCGTTGCCGACGTTCCACATGAGCGTGGCCGGGTGGGACTTGTAGGTGTCGACCCACTTGGCGAACTCGGTGAGCATGGTGCTCTTGTACGCGGTGTCCGTCACGTAGTTGACGCAGCCGCCGGAGCCCGGGCCGCCGCCCGGCTGGAGCCAGAAGCCGTTGATCACCTTGACGCCGTTGGCCGCGGCCGCGTCGAGCAGGGGCTTGGTGCCGGCGTCGGTGCCCCAGGTGCGGACCGTGTTGACGCCCATGGACTTCACGTCCGGCATGTAGCGGGGGGCGTCGGCCATGGCCGGGCCCCAGGTGACGCCCTTGACCGTGAACGGCTGGCCTCCGACGGTCAGCCGCCAGTTGCCCTGCGTCCCGCTCACCCGGACGGCGCCGCCGGGCTCGGGCTGCGCGGATCCGCCGCCGTACACCTGGAACTCCCAGAGGGAGTAGCCGTACCCGGTTCCCCTGGTGACGCCCTGGAGGCGTACGTAGCGGCCGGTGCCGGTGACGGCGAGGTCGTCGGTGCCCCCGTCGCCGGCGGTCACGGACTTGACGGTGCGCCAGTCGCTGCCGTTGTCCGAGAGCTGGATGTCGTAGGCCTTGCCGTAGGCGCCCTCCCAGTTCAGGACGACGCGGCTGACGTCCTTGCTGCTGCCGAGGTCGACCTGGATCCACTGGGCGTCGTTCCACTGGCTCGCCCAGCGGGTGCCGGTCAGGTCGCCGTCGAAGGCGGCGGACGCGCCCCAGGCGGCGCCCTCGGAGGAGGAGGCGGTGGCCGTCCTCCCCTGGGAGAGCAGGGTCTCGGCGGCGGTGGCGGGCGCCGCGGTCAGCAGCGCGGTGGAGGTGACGGAGGTGGCGAGCAGGGCACCCAGGGAGAGGAGTGAGCCTGTCGTACGGGCGCGGCGGCGGGTGCGCCGTGGTGTCGTCGGGTCGGTGATCGCGGTCATGGCGGCTCCTGGACGGACAACAGGGGAGGTGGGGAAGGGAGGGGGATCGCCTTCCGGGCGGCGCAGCGGGGACTGGGCGCCGCCCGGAAGGGGTGAGGGGGCCGGGACGCGCCGGAGGGCGCGTCCCGGCGGTGCCGTCAGGGGAAGTTGACGACGGTGGACGGCACGGTGGAGGTGCCGGCGGGGATGGTGGACGCCCCGGTGTCGTTGATGACGTGGTTGTAGTGGCCCATTCCGCCGAGGGACACGACCAGGAGGCTGTGGAACTTCACCCCGGGCTTGACGGGTGCCTTGAAGCCGTGGTCCTGGACGATCGTCGGGTCCACGTTGTAGTTGCAGTAGCTGCCGAGGCCCCAGGCCTCGTGGGTGTTCACGGAGTCGTCGACCCGGTAGGCCGCGTACCCCTTCGTCGAGCCGTTCTGGATGGCGGCCTGGTTGGGGGCGTCGTACGCCTTCTCGTTCTGGTAGAAGATCGTGCGGCCGCGCTCGCCGTACCACTCGACGTCGTACTTGTTGAAGTGCTCGACGAAGAGGCCGGTGGCGAGCACGTCGTCGCCGTTGACCCGGACGCCGTAGTCGGCGCGGTTGGTCTCCCAGCCCCAGCCCTCGCCGTGGTCGGCGCGCCACACCCAGGTGTGGTCGATGATGGCGTCGTCGCTGTTCACGACCACGCTGGTGGTGGCCTTGCCCGCGCCGGCGCCGCCGATGCGGATGTACACGTCCTGCACGGTGGTGGGGTTGGCGGCGTGGTCGGCGCCGGAGTTCTGCGGTCCGAGCTCCAGCAGGGTCGGGGAGTTGACCGGACCCGCGTCGATCAGGAAGCCGGCGAGGCGGACGCCGTCGACGTCGGCGACCTTCATCGCGGTGACGCCGTTGTCCGGGATGATCGTGGCGAGGCCGAGGCCGAGCACGACGGTGTTGGCGCGGTTCACGTTGATGGTCTGGTCGACGTGGTAGACGCCCGGCGTGAACAGCAGGTGCAGGCCCTGGGCCAGCGCCTGGTTGATCGTGGCGGCGGTGGCGCCCGGCTTGACCACGTAGAACTGGCTCAGCGGGATCGACTCGCCCTGCGGGGTGCCGTTGGCCCAGCTGGTGCCGCGGGCGTTCACGCGCTTGGCCGGGGCGAAGACCTTGTACTCGTTGCCGTCGAGGTAGAGGTACGGCTTCTCGCGGGAGATCGGCGTGGTGTCGAGCGTGGTGTAGCGGGGCTCGGGGAAGGAGGTGGCCGGAGCGCCCTCGACGCCGGAGAAGGTCTGGTTCCAGACGCTGTTGGACCAGCCGCCGATGGTGCTCTCCCGGGTGTACCACTGCTGCTGGGAGTAGTTGCCGACCTGGCCGTCGATCTTGGAGTCGGCGATGTAGCCGCCGCTGGCCCAGCCGTAGCCGTTGGGCGCCAGGTTGAGGCCGCCCTTGACGTGCATGCGACGGAAGGAGGAGGCCTGTGAGACGGCCCACCGGTTGGTGCCGTTGACCGGGTTGAGGGTGAGGCCCTCGGCGCCGCGCCAGAAGTTCTGGGTGGCGTTGCCGTTGAACCAGCCGGCGTCGACGGTCACGTCACCGTTGATGGTGGTGTCGCCGGGGCGAAGCCCGAGGCCGGCTATCTGGGTGTAGAAGCCGATCTGGGCGTTGAGGCCGTTGTACGTGCCGGGCTTGAAGAGGAAGGCGTGCCGGCCGCTGCCGAACTGGGCCGACTCCTGCTCCTGGAAGACCTGGTCCAGCTTGGCCTGGATGCCGGGCGTGGCCGGGTCGATGACGTGCACGTTGGGGCCGAGGTCGCCGCCGCCGGGCAGCGTCGGGCCGGTGGTGTCGGTGGAGCCGTAGACCTGGAACTCCCAGAGGGAGAAGCCGTATCCGGTGGCCCGGGTGAGGCCGTTCATCCGGACGTAGCGGCCGGTGCCCGAGAGGGTGACGTTGTCCGTGCCTCCGTCGCCGGCGGTGACGGTGGTGACGGTCCGCCAGTCGCTGCCGTTGTCGGAGGCCTGGATCTGGTAGCTCTTGCCGTACGCGGCCTCCCAGTTGAGGACGGCGTGGCTGAGCGTGGCGCTCGCGCCGAGGTCGACCTGGATCCACTGGGCGTCCTGCCAGGCGCTGGCCCAGCGGGTTCCGGTGAGGTCGCCGTCGACGGCGGCGCCCGCGGAGAAGGCGCCCCCTTCCGTGGAGGAGGCGGTGGCCGTCTTGCCCTGGGAGAGCAGGGTGGGGGCGGCGTGTGCCGTCGTGGCGGGGGCCAGTGCGAGCAGGCTGCCCGCCAACGACGAGACGAGTGCGCCGACGGTGGCTCGTCGGACGGCTGAGGCGGGTCGCCGGAAGACCGGCGGGGACCCGACGGAAGACATGGGGTCTCCTCTGGATACATGGGGGAAATGTGGGAGAGCGCTCTCCGAAACCTTGCCCCCAGGGCGAGTTGACGGTCAAGGCGTATGACATGACTTTTCTTTTGACTTTCATTAAGTGTCGACCTCAATGGTTCCGGCCATGCCGTGGACTGTTCTCCCAGCGGACACACGGCACCGCTAAGGTGCGGAGGTGGGGAATCGAGGACCGACACTGGAAGACGTCGCACGTGAGGCGGGGGTATCGCGCGCGACGGTGTCCCGCGTCGTCAACGGCGTGCGCAACGTGGCTCCCGACATCCAGCGCAGCGTCCGCGACGCGATCGCCCGCATCGGCTACACGCCCAACCAGGCCGCCCGCTCCCTCGTGACACGGCGCACCGGAACCGTCGCGCTCGTACTCTCCGCGACGGGCAGGGCCTTCGCGGCGCGGGTCTTCTCCGACCCCTTCTTCGGACGGGTCGTGGACGGAGTCCTCCCGGTCCTGCGCGAACGCGGGATCCAGCCGGTGCTGCTGGTGGCCGAGTCGGAACAGGCCAGGACCCAGCTCGTCGAGTACCTGCGGCAGGGCGGCGCCGACGGGGCCCTGGTGGTCCCGCTCGACCAGGACGACCCGCTGCCGGCGATGCTCGTGGCGGCCGGCCTCCCCACGGTGCTCTTCGGCAGCCCCCGCGACGGGGAGCGGTGCGGCTTCGTCGACCTCGACAACGCCGCCGGCGCCCGGCTGGCCGCCGAACACCTGTGGGCCACCGGCCGGCGGCGCCCGGCCACCATCGCCGCACCGGTGACCGCCCCCACGGCCGACGAACGCCTCGACTCCTTCCGTGACGTCTTCGCGGCCCGGGGGGTGACGTCCGTTCCCGTCGTACGGGGCCGGTTCACCGTCGACAGCGGCCGCCGCGCCATGGCGAAGCTGCTGAAGGACCACCCGGAGACCGACGCGGTGTTCGCCGCGAACGACCTGATGGCCCAGGGCGCCTGCCAGTACCTGCGCGAACAGGGCGTGGCCGTCCCCGGCACGGTGGCCGTGGTGGGATTCGACGACTCGGTGGCCGCGCGCAAGGCGCGGCCGCAGCTCACCACCGTGCGCCAGCCGGTGGAACGGATGGCGGCGGCGATGGCCGGCCTCCTGGTCGAGGAGCTCGACGGCGGTGGCTCCGGGCCCGCCTCGAAGGTGTTCGATCCGGTGCTCGTCGTCCGCGAGTCCACCTGACCCTCCGGCGACGGCCCGCGCCTCACCTCTCCAGGACGTCCAGTACGGCGAGTTGTTCCGTGACGCGGTCGGCGGACCAGGTGTCCAGCCAGGCCGCGAAATCCCCGCCGTAGGCCCGCGGAACCGACTCCACGCGCATCACCAGGGCGAGGTACACCCGGTAGAGAGCGAGCCGGACCCGCGCGCCGCCGTCGACGGTCAGGCCGGGAGCGACGGAGCGGTAGCCGGCCAGCAGCCCGGCGTCGTCCTCGGCCGAGCCGAGCGGGTCGAGCCCGACGAGTTCGGCCAGGGGGTCGCCGAAGAAGGCGCGTTCGCCGTCGATGAGACCGATCGGACGCCAGGCGCCGGTGTCCGCGACCTGGCCCGAGCCCTCGCGAACGCCGTTCGGGGCCCGGCCGAGGACGATGTTCCCCTCCCAGGCGTCGAAGTGGACGAGGGCGGGGCGGCGGACCTCCGCGAGCCGGTGGCCGAAGCGGACGGGCAGCTCCGCGAGGGACTCGGCCGGAGCGGGCAGGGCGACGCCGAACCGGGACGCGTCGTCGAGGACGGCACGGAGCATGGCGGTGAACGCGGAGGGCCAGTCGGCGGCCGACAGACCGGGGTCGCGCCGGGGGTACCCGTACGCGGGGCCGGTGACCGAGGCGACACGGGCCAGGGTCGCGCCCAGCCGGCGGCGCAGCGCGGCGTGATCGGCCGGGGTGAGCCGTTCGCGGGCGTCGGCCCAGGTGGTGCCGTCGAGGTAGGACAGGAGCAGCCACTCGGAGGGGACCCCGGGTCCTGCGGGCTCGTGGTGGAGGACCGTGGGGACCCGGGCGCCCGCCCCGGCCGCGAGACGGTGGAAGAGCGCCTCGGTGCCGAGCAGACCCTGCTCGTGGGTGAGGGCGGGGGCGTCCGCCGGGGGCGCCGTCTTGAGCACCAGACGGCGTCCGTCGTCGAGTTCGAGCAGTCGGGCGGAGTTGTAGAGGCCCCCACCGAGGGCGGTCCCCCGGACGACGGTCACCCGACCGAGGACCTGACGCAACCGCCCGTCGGCCGGTGTGTCGGCGTCGTCGGGTCCGGGGGGAGAGGAGGGGACGGCACTGGCGGCCATGGGGCGCTCCTGTGCGGAAGCCGGGGAGAGGGGTGGGTGCTGCCGGGGTTCCGGAAGGCCGCCCCGGCAGTGCCGGGGCGGCCTTCACGTCGGTCGGGACGCGGCTGTCACGTCAGCCGGCCGTCGCCTCCCGGTGGGCGCGGATGATGTCCGCGTACCGGCGACCGCTCGTCTTCACGGTCCGCCGCTGGGTGGCGTAGTCGACGTGGACCAGGCCGAAGCGCTTGTCGTAGCCGTAGGCCCACTCGAAGTTGTCGAGCAGGGACCAGGCGTAGTAGCCGGCGAGCGGGGCGCCCTTGCGGACGGCGCGGGCGCAGGCCGCGAGGTGCTGCTCCAGGTAGCGGGTGCGCTCCGGGTCGTGGACCTCGCCGTCCGGGCCGACGGTGTCGGGGAAGGCCGAACCGTTCTCGGTGACGTACAGCTTCTGTACGCCGTAGTCCTCGGTGAGCCGCAGCAGGAAGGTCTCCAGGCCGCCGGCGTCGATCTGCCAGTCCATGCCGGTGCGGGGCACCTCCGGCAGGCGCACCTCGCGGGCGTGGGGGACGGGGCCGCTCGGGTCGTCCGCGACGGTGACCGGGAAGTAGTAGTTGAGACCGTGCCAGTCCAGCGGGGCCGCGATCGTCTCCAGGTCACCGGGGCGCTCGGGCAGCTCGACCCCGTACAGCTCGCGCATGTCGGTCGGGAAGCCGCGGCCGTAGACCGGGTCGAGCCACCAGCGGTTGGTGTGGCCGTCCGCGCGGGCGGCGGCGGCGATGTCCTCGGGCCGGGTGGAGGCGGCCTCGACGGTGGAGTGGTTGGTGACCAGACCGATCTGCGCCCCGGGAGCGGCGGCGCGGATGGCGCTGGTGGCGAGGCCGTGGCCGAGGAGGAGGTGGTACGAGGCGCGGACGGCGGCCGTCAGGTCGGTCAGACCGGGGGCCATGCGGCCCTCCAGGTGACCGATCCAGCCCGAGCAGAGCGGCTCGTTGAGCGTGGCCCACTGGGTGACCCGGTCGCCGAGGCGCTCCGCGACGACCGAGGTGTACGCGGCGAAGTGCTCCGCGGTGGCGCGCTCGGTCCAGCCGCCGTGGCTGTCCACGACCCGGTCCTGGAGGGCCTGCGGGAGGTCCCAGTGGTAGAGGGTGACCGAGGGGGTGATCCCGGCGTCGAGGAGTCCGTCGACGAGCCGGTCGTAGAAGTCGAGCCCGGCCTTGTTGACGGGGCCGTCGCCGCCGGGGACGACGCGCGGCCAGGCGACGGACAGCCGGTAGGCGTCCGTGCCGAAGCCCTTCATCAGGGCGATGTCCTCGGGCCAGCGGTGGTAGTGGTCGCAGGCGGTGTCGCCGTGGTCGCCGTTGTCGATCGCGCCGGGGACACGGGAGAAGGTGTCCCAGATGGACGGGGCCCGGCCGTCCTCGGCGACGGCGCCCTCGATCTGATAGGCGGAGGTCGCCGTGCCCCAGGCGAAGTTCGGCGGGAAGGCCTCCAGGTCGAGCGCGGTGCGGGCGTCGGTGGATTCGGACACGGGAAACCTCTTCGTGATCGGTGTGGAGAAGGACGTCACTTGACCGCACCCGCGGTGAGGCCGGCGACGAGGTAGCGCTGGAGGAGGAGGAAGCCGACGACGACGGGGACGCTCACCACGAGGGAGGCGGCCATCACCTGGTTCCAGTAGACGTCGTTCTGGGTGGCGTACCCCTGGAGGCCGACGGCGAGGGTACGGGTGGTGTCGTTGGTCATGACGGAGGCGAAGAGGACCTCGCCCCAGGCGGTCATGAAGGCGTAGACGGCGACGGCGATGATGCCGGGGGACGCGGCCGGGACGATCACGCGGAACAGCGCGCTGATCGGGCCGCAGCCGTCGACCTTGGCGGCCTCGTCGAGCTCGCGCGGGATCGAGTCGAAGTAGCCGGTCAGCATCCAGATGGAGAACGGCAGCGAGAAGGTCAGATACGTGAGGATGAGACCTTCGCGGGAGCCGAAGAGGGCGATGCCGGTGGCGTTGCCGATGTTGACGTAGATGAGGAAGAGCGGCAGCAGGAAGAGGATGCCGGGGAACATCTGGGTGGACAGCACCGTCACCGTGAAGACCCGCTTGCCGCGGAAGGTGTAACGGCTCACGGCGTACGCGGCGAAGATCGCGACGGCCACCGAGAACACCGTGGCCGCGCCCGCGACGACGATCGAGTTCACGAAGTAGTCGGCGAGCGGGACGGTCTCCCAGATGTCGAAGTACGGGCGGATCGTGAGTCCGGAGGGGATCCACTCGAACTTGCCCGAGACGTCCTCCAGCGGCTTGAGGGAGCTGGAGACCATGACGTACACCGGCAGCACCACGAAGGCGGTGAGCAGGGTGAGGAAGATCCGCCGCGTCCAGAGGAACGAGCGCGGTGCCGCCATGGGGGAGCGGTGGACGACCGCTCGCCGGGAAGCGTGCTCAGACATCGGAGGTCTTCCTTCCGCGGGTGGTGAGCAGGAGGTAGACGCCCGTGACGACGAGGAGGAAGAGCAGCAGCAGTACGGACATCGCCGAACCGGTGCCGAAGTTCCACGTCTGGAAGGACGACTGGTAGATGTGGAGCGAGATCAGGTCGGCGGCTTCGGGCGCCGCCTTGCCGAAGAGCACGAACGGCGTGTTGAAGTCGTTGAACGTCCAGAGGAAGAGGACGAGCACGAGGACCTGGTTGACGGAGCGCAGCGACGGCAGGGTGATGTGACGGATCTGCTTCCACACGCCGGCGCCGTCGAGGGCCGCCGCCTCGTACATGTCGCGGGGGATGTTCTGCAGTCCCGCCATGACGGTGAGGAAGGCGAACGGCCAGCCCTTCCACACGGAGACGACGAGCAGCGCCCAGAAGCTGTTGTCGCCGATGAGCCAGAAGGCGGGGCTGTCGCCGATGCCCAGCTGGTCGTGCAGGACGTGGTTCACCAGGCCGTTGTCCCGCTGGAACATGAACGCCCAGGTGATGACGGCGGCGTACACGGGCAGCGCGTACGGGACGAGGAAGAGGGTCCGCAGGAAGCCGCGGCCCCGGAAGTTCTCCTGGAGGAAGATCGCGGCGGCCGTCCCGAGGAACCAGCACAGCCCCACGGAGAGAACGGTGAACAGGCACGTCGTGAAGAAGGACTTGAGCAGTGCCTGGCCGACGGGGGCGTCGAAGTCGATCGCGACGGTGTAGTTGTCGAGAGCCGACCAGGGCGCCTCCGACCAGTTCCGGATGTAGAACTGGGTGAGCTCCTTGAAGCTCATGGTGATGCCCATGAGCATCGGGACGAGATGGACGAGGAGTTCGAGGAGCAGGGCGGGCAGGAGCAGCAGGTACGGCAGTGCGATGCGGCGACGCCCGGAGCGGCGTGGTGCGCGTGCCCCTCCGGGTGTGGCCTTGCGCACCGCGCGCTCACTCGGGGGAGTGACGGCGGTCTGGGTCATGGAGGTGTGGCCTACTTCTTGGGCATCTGCTGCTGGGCCTTTTCGAGCTTGGCCCGCACGGACTCCGTGGTGACCGGGCGCCCGGCGGCGGCGTCGGCGAACAGCTCCTTGACCGCGGTGCCGACGACGGTCTCGAACTGCGACTCCTCGGGAACCTGCGGCAGGGCGGCGGCGCTGGTGGCGAGGGTGTCGCGGATGACGGCGAGCGAGGGGTCGGCGAAGACCGGGTCCTTCTGGGCGCTCTTGACCGGCGGGACCGAGCCGTAGGCCTTGTTGAGGAGGATCTGCTCCTCGTCGCTGGTCATGAACTTCACGAACTTCAGCGCGCCGTCGAGGTTCTTGGTGTTCTTGAAGACGGCCATGTTGATGCCGGCGACCATCGAGTTGGTCTGCTTGCCCGTGCCGGGCTTGCCGGAGGGGACGGGGGCGGGGGCGACGCCCCACTCCTCCGGACCCATGCCCTGGGAGGCGAAGGTCTGCGACGGCGTCTGCCACAGGACCATGCCGGTCTTGTCCTTGGCGAAGTCGCTGAGGGACTGGTTCTGGGCGTACTCGGCGTTGCCGGGGGCGACGATCTTCTGGGTGGCCATGAGGTCGACGTACTGCTTGACGGCGGCGACGGCCCCGTCGGAGGTGAAGTCGGCCTTGCCGTCGGCGGTGAAGAAGTCGGCGCCGTGCTGCTTGGCGAGGACGAAGACCTGGTGGATGTTGTTGGAGAGGTTGGAGCCCTCGACTCCGATGCCGGCCTTGCCGTTCTTGGTGAGCTTCTTGCCGGCGGCGGCCACCTCGTCCCAGGTGGTCGGCGGCTTGGTTATGCCGGCCTCCTTGAACATCGCCTTGTTGTAGTAGAGCGCGTACGCCATGGAGTACAGCGGGACGGCGGCCGGCTCCTTGCCGGGGACACCGGTGGAGCCGAGCGCGGAGTCGACGAACCGGTCCTTGCCGCCGATCGCCTCCAGGTTCTTCGCGTCCCAGGGCAGCAGGGCGCCGGTGGACTGCAGCGAGGCGCTCCAGGTGTTGCCGATGTTGAGGATGTCGGGGCCCTGGCCGGAGGTGGTCGCGGTGAGGATCCGGTTGAGCAGGTCGGACCACGGGATCACCTCCAGCTTGACCTTGATCCCGGTCTCCTCCTCGAACTGGTCGAGCTCGGGCTGCAGGACCTTCTTGTCGACCTCGAGGCTGGAGCCCTGGTTGGAGGCCCAGTAGGTGAGGGTCTTCGGCGACGCCTCGCTTCCTTCACCGCCGCCACAGGCGGTCGCGGTGAAGGCGAGGGAGAGGGAGACGGCACCGGTGACAGCGGCTCTGAATCTGCGCATGGCTCCTGGGCCCTTTCGGGGATGACGGGGATGCCGAAGCGGTGGGCTGCTGGAGCGCCCGCCGTAACATCGGCTTAATTTAGGATGTGAGTTAAACCCCATGAGAAGGTCGCGTCAAGGCTTGTAGTGCGGGTATGTTGCAACGAACGACTTCAGAGACGGGGACCAAAGTGCACGCGAGAAGTGGCCGCACGGTGCGTGACCTGCGGCGCGAGAACCGCACCGCAGTGCTGCGGAGGCTGTACTTCGACGGACCGATGAGCCGCCTCATGCTCGGCCCCGCGACCGGCCTCAGCTCGGGTTCGGTCAGCAACGTGGTCGCGGAGCTCGTCGCCGAGGGCCTGGTGGAGGAGGCCGGCAGCGTCGACTCCGCCGGCGGACGCCCCCGCACCCTCGTACGGATCACCCCCGCCAGCGGCTTCATGATCGGCGTCGACATCGGCGAAACCCGCATCAGGATCGAGCTGTTCGATCTCACGCTCACCGAACTCGCCCGCACCGAGCGTCCGTTGGCGAGCTCGGGACCCCGTACGGCCCGCTACGACGTCGACCTCGTCGTCGCCCATCTGCGTGAGGGCATCGCGGAGGTGCTGCGTACCGCGGACGTTCCCGCCGAGCGGCTCATCGGCGTCGGCGTGGGCGTCCCCGGCATCGTCTCCCGCGAGGCCGGGGACGGCGCCGTCGTGCACGGCCAGACCATCGGCTGGGACGCGGTCCCCTTCGAACGTCTGCTCCGCGCCGCCGTCGAACTGCCCGAGGCCGTCCCCTACTGGATTGACAACGGTGCCAAGACCCTCGGCCAGGCCGAGATGTGGTTCGGAGCCGGGCGCGGGGCGCGCAGCGCGGTCGTCGTCCTCTTCGGCTCGGGCGTGGGCGCCTGTGTGCTCACCGATCCGATGGGGCCCGGCCGGGCGCTCGAATGGGGGCATCTGACCGTACGGGTCAGGGGCCGGCGCTGCCGCTGCGGCGCCCAGGGCTGCCTGGAGGCGTACGCGGGTGCCGAGGCCCTCCTCGCGCGCTGGTGCGAGGCCGGTGGGCAACCCCCGGCCGGCGCGGACGAGGAGACCGCCCTGACCGCGATGCTCACCGCCGCCTACCCCGTCGACCCCGGCACGGACCCCGACGCGACCGCGCTCTCCGTCCTGGAGGAGACCGCCGAGTACCTGGGCGCCGGCTTCGCCGACCTGATCAACCTCTTCCAGCCCGACCGCATCCTCGTCGGCGGCTGGGCCGGTCTCCAGCTCGGCACCCGATTCCTGGAGACCGTGACCGGTTACGCGATGGAGTACGCGCTCCGGTACCCGGCCAGCCGTACCGCCGTCGGCATGGGCACGCTCGGCCCCGAGGCGGTCACCGTCGGCGCGGCCCTGCTGCCGCTGGTCGACTTCTTCGCCCAGGGAGGCCGCCGCCCGGAGAGCAAGCCGAGCGTCCCCGCCCCCGCCTGGCAGTCGGCCCTGCAGGACCGGGTGTCCCCCTGAGCGGACCGCGGCGGCGGGACGTCGCCGGCGGTCGCCGCCCGGGCCCGGCGGGCGGGGCGGGCGGAGCGGCGCCGACGGGCGAGGGGCGGGTCCCGGTGCGAGCCTGGGGGCGTACCGCCTCTGCGAAAGGTCATCGCCATGATCACCACTGACTTCGTACCCGGCTCGCCCTGCTGGCTCGACCTCGGTGCCCCCGATGTCGGGGCCGCCGCGGCCTTCTACGGCGGCGTGCTCGGCTGGGAGTACGAGTCCATGGGGGAGTCGGAGGAGATGGAAGGCGGGATGTTCCGCAAGGACGGGAAGATCGTCGCCGGGCTCGGCAAGCTCACCGAGGAGGGTGCCCGCTCCGCCTGGATGATCTACTACAGCGTCACCGACGCGGACGCCACGACCCGGGCGGTCGAGCAGGCGGGCGGCACGGTCCGGGTGGCCCCGATGGATCTCGACGAGTGGGGCCGCATGGCGCAGTACAGCGACCCGCTGGGCGGACAGTTCGCCGTGTGGCAGCCGGGAACGAACAAGGGCGTCGACCTGGTCGACAAGCCGGGTTCACTGTCCTGGACCGAGCTGTACACGAGCGACGCCGCGGCCGCCAAGGAGTTCTACGGCGCCGTCTTCGGCTGGCAGTTCAGCGACATGGAACTGCCCGGCGGTGGGGGCACGTACGCCCTGATCACCCCCGCCGGACTTCCCGAGGAGCGGATGCACGGCGGCCTCATGCAGTTGAGCGAGGCGGACCTCGCCCTCGCGCACGGGCGGCCGTACTGGCACCCCGTCTTCGCCGTCGACGACTGCGACGCCGCGGTCGCCAAGGTCACCGCGAGCGGCGGAAACGTCCAGATGGGACCGGACGACGCGGAGGGCGTCGGCCGGCTCGCCGTCTGTCTCGACCCGTCGAACGCCGACTTCGTGGTCCTCGCCCCGGTCGCCGGCTGAGCCGGGCGGCCGACCCGGGAGGCCGGGTGGACTCCCTCCCCGGCCGCCCGGGCCCGAGGGGCCGGGCGACCGGGGAGGGCGCGGTCAGCGGCCCAGCCGCCCGTCCAGCCACTGGACGATCTCCGGGGTCACCGGGTCGGTGATGTCGGCGAACTCCTCGTGCTTCTTCAGGAACTTCGCCACGTACGGGCAGACCGGCACGATCCGCATCCCGGAGGCACGCACGTCGGTCAGGGCCTGCTCGACCAGGATCGAGGCGAGGCCCTGGCCCGCGTAGGCGTCGTCGATCTCGGTGTGGAAGAAGACGCGCCGGTCGTCGCGGTCGCGGTACGCCGTGAGACCGGCGCGCCGGTCGTCGACGAGGATCTCGTAACGATGGCGGGGGTCGACGCGACGGACGACGGGGGCCGGGCCTTTCCGCCCGGTCTCCCGATCGGTCTCCTGCGCGGTTCCCTGCTCGGGCCTCTGCTCGCTCATGATCTGCCTTGTCTGCGTCGCGGGTCGGTGGGGATCGGGGGTCGGCCCCGGGTCGGTGGTCACGCGCGGGGCGGGTTTCCCCGGGGGGTGAGGGCGGCGTTCGGCAGGGCCGGGGCCGGGAGTCGCGCGCCGGGGTAGCCGTCGACGTGCCCGAAGCGCTCGGAGGCGCGCTCCCATTCCTCCCTGGCCTCGACGATGTCCGCGTGACTGCGGCCGATGAAGTTCCACCACATGACGATCTCCTCGTCGAACGGCGTGCCGCCCAGGAGGACCGCCCGCGCGCGGTGGTCGGACTCGTTCGTCAGGGTCAGGGCGTCGTGCCCCGTGGGGACGTAGCCGAGTTCGGCCGGGCGCAGCGAGGTGCCGCCGAGGCGGACGGTTCCCTCGTCGACGAGCAGGCCGTGCTCGAACGCCGGGTCGACGGGGAGGGTGACCGCGGCGCCGGGGGCGAGGAGGAGTTCGGCGCCGAGGAGGGGCGTGAAGGTGGGGACGGGGGAGGTCTCACCGGCCAGTGAGCCGAGGAACACCCGGATTTCCGCCCCCTCCAGCCGCACCGGCTTCGGCGCGTGGTGCTGGAAGTCGCGGTCGGCGTGGCGGTGTTCGCCGGGCAGCGCCACCCACAGCTGCACCCCGTGGAGGACGGTGGTGCCCGGTGTGGAGACCTCGGTGTGGCTGATGCCGTGGCCGCCGGTCATGAGGTTGAGTTCCCCGGGCCGTACGAACGCGTGACTGCCCAGGCTGTCGCGGTGCTCGATCTCGCCGCTGAACAGCCAGCTCACCGTCTGCAGGCCGGTGTGCGGGTGGGGAGCGACGTCCATTCCGCCGGACTCGGCGACCTCGTCGGGGCCGTAGTGGTCGGCGAAGCACCATGCTCCGATCAGCGTCCGGGACCGCTGGGGCAGGGTGCGCCGTACGGTCATGGCGCGCGGGCCGCCCAGCGGGACGTCCCGGGCGCCGAGGACCTGCACCTCCGTGTCGTCCATGCCCGACCCCTCTCGTATCTCGTCCACCGAGAATGTAGTTTTGTTTTCAACAACTATGGATGATCATAGCCCCGAAACCCGTGACGCGCACGGGTCGGTCGAAGGAGCGCAGGGTGAACGACGTGACAGTGGTCCGGGACGGTCGACGGGTCTACCTCGACAAGCAGAGTCCCACGGCCTACCGGGCCCTGGTGGCGACGGCCGACGCCGTCCGCGCGACCGCCGCCGAGGCGGGCCTCGACCGCGTCCTGGTGGAACTGGTCAACCTCCGTGTCTCGCAGATCAACCGCTGCGCCTCCTGCCTCGACGTGCACACCAGGGCGGCGCTCCGCGCCGGGGAGACGACCCGGCGCCTCGGCGTGCTCCCCGCCTGGCGGGACACCGAGCTCTTCACCCCGCGGGAGCGCGCGGCCCTCGCCCTGGCGGAGGCCACCACCGACCCGGCGGACTCCCTCGCGCAGGAGCGGGCCTACGACCTGGCCCGGGAGGTCCTGAACGACGACGAGATCTCCGCGGTGATCTGGGTGGCGATCACCATCAACGCCTTCAACCGCGTCTCGATCCTCAGCCGTCATCCCGTACGGGAGGTCAGGGCCTGACCCATGCCGCGTCGGTGGCCGACAGACGACGCGTGACCAGGACGGCCGTCGCGAGCAGCGCCAGCGCCACCCCCAGGACGAGCGTCAGGGAGACCCGGAGCAGCAGGGCGCCCACGAGGGCGCCGAGGAGGATCGCCAGGACCGACAGGATCCGACGACCGCGCCGGAGTCCGGCCCCGCCGTCCGGAGCGGAGTCGTGGGGGGAGCCCGGAGCGGAGCTCGGGGCGGGGTTCGGGGTGGAGTCCGGGGTGGGGTTCGGGGCGGAGTCCGAGGCGAGGCCCGTCAGTGTCTGGGTCACCACGGTCGTGGTCAGGTCGGGGACACCGAGGCGCCGGACGACCGCGTTCTGCAACCCCATGGCGAGCCCGAGAAGCACGATCAGGGTGTACCGGACCGGGTCGGCCGGCCCGTCGTCCGCCAGGGTCGCGGTGACGAGCGCCGCCGTGACGAGCACCACCTGCACGCTCATGGCCGAGGCGAGCAGTCGCCCGCGGTGCCCGGCGAACCGGCCGCCGAAGCGGCCACCGGCCACCGCGCCGACGAGGAACGCCGCCGTCGACACGGCGGTGGCGGGCACGGAGAGCCCCGCCGTGCCCGCCAGCGCGAAGCCGAGGAGCACCACGTTGCCGGTCATGTTGGCCACGAAGACCTCCCCGAGCCCGAGGTAGCTCACCGCGTCCACCAGCCCGGTCACCACCGTCAGCGTCAGCAGGAGCGGTGGCAGCGGCCCGTGCCGGTCGCCCCGCGGCGGAACCAGCGTGTGGGCCGCGTCGGCCAGCAGCTTGCGCATCCTCGGGCGCTCCTTCCACGACGGTGGGAGCATCACCGATCCGCTCCCGATCCCCCGCGTCGCCACGCCGAGTCACCGGTCGGCGGAGGGCGGCCGTGTCCCCCCGGCGAGGAGCGCCGTTGTGTGGGTGTGACCTCTACACGACGCATCTCCTCAGTCCTCGCCGTCGCCGCCGCCTTCTCGTGCCTCGGCGGCACCGCGGCGCAGGCCGTCGCCACCACCAGCCCGCTCGGCCCGCCGATCAGCCCGATCAGCGAGCTCGACGCCCTCACCACGACCGGACTCCCCGAGGAGTCCCGCGCGCAGTTCCCCGGGATCGCCGGTCAGCTGGGTGGGCTCAACCGGGTGAACGAGGTGAACCAGCTCCACCAGCTCACCGACCTGGCCGCACCGGTCACCGGGGTGCTTCCCGAGATCTCCTGAACCCGAGCCGGCACCGCGCGTCGACGCGCGGTGCCGGCTTTTCGCTGCCCCGGCGCCGGCCCGGTCCGTCCCCCTCGTAGTCCCGGTCCCCGCCTCCGTCCCCGTGTCGTGGTCCGCCGTCACCAGCCGAAGCGGCGGTCGACCAGGGTCGCGAACTCCTCGAACGACAGAACGCGGTCGCCGTTCTGGTCGGCCTCGTCGAACAGGGCCGAGGCCTCGTCGGCGTTCCCCACGCCCCAGAAGGGGATCACGCCCTGCGCGGCGAGGGTCGGGCCCTTGACCCGGAGGGCGTCGATGACCTCGACACGCGTCAGGGTGCCGTCGTGGTCGAGGTCGAGCGCGTCGAAGAGAGTGCGGGCCTTGTCGCTCATGATGATTCCTGTTCCCTGCGGCCGTGGCGGTCGGGTCGGCCGATGCCTCCCTGCGAAGAAGGACGCGGGGTTCGCCCCGCGCGTTGCCTCCGGCCCTGTCACCGAGCCCGGTCGCCTCGTCCCGGCCCGAGCCGCCGGGAGCTTGTCCACAGGTTTCCCCGCGTCCGGTCGGCGTGTCCGTGGGGGCCGATAGGGTGGGTGAATGGTCCTTTCCGACGGTTCCGCCGTGATCTCCGAGGCAGCGCAGGTGCTCCACCGCGTCTTCGGCTACAGCTCCTTCCGAGGCGAGCAGCAGGAGATCATCGAGCAGGTCGTCGAGGGCGGCGACGCCCTCGTGCTGATGCCGACCGGCGGCGGGAAGTCGCTCTGCTACCAGATCCCGGCCCTCGTCAGAGACGGCACCGGCGTCGTGATCTCCCCGCTGATCGCCCTGATGCAGGACCAGGTGGACGCGCTCAGGGCCCTCGGGGTGCGGGCCGGATTCCTCAACTCGACCCAGGATCCGTACGAGCGCCAGGCCGTCGAGCAGGCCTTCCTCGCCGACGAGCTCGACCTGCTCTACCTGGCCCCCGAGCGGCTGCGGACCGAGGGCACCCAGCGGCTCCTCGACCGGGGCACGGTGTCGCTCTTCGCGATCGACGAGGCGCACTGCGTCGCCCAGTGGGGCCACGACTTCCGGCCCGACTACCTCGCGCTCTCCATGCTCCACGAGCGCTGGCCCAAGGTGCCGCGGATCGCGCTGACCGCCACCGCCACCGAGTCGACCCACCGGGAGATCGCCGCACGGCTCGGCCTGGAGGACGCCAAGCACTTCGTCGCGGGCTTCGACCGGCCGAACATCCAGTACCGCATCGTCCCGAAGAGCAGCCCGCACAAACAGCTGCTCGAACTCATCCGCACCGAGCACGACGGGGACGCCGGAGTCGTCTACTGCCTCTCCCGCGCGTCGGTGGAGAAGACCGCGGCCCTCCTCGTGGAGAACGGCATCGACGCCGTCCCGTACCACGCCGGCATGGACGCCCGTACGCGCGCCGCGAACCAGTCCCGCTTCCTGCGGGAGGACGGGGTCGTCGTGGTGGCGACGATCGCCTTCGGCATGGGCATCGACAAGCCGGACGTGCGCTTCGTGGCCCACCTCGACCTGCCGAAGTCGGTCGAGGGCTACTACCAGGAGACCGGCCGCGCCGGACGTGACGGAGAACCGGCCACGGCCTGGCTGGCGTACGGCCTCCAGGACGTGGTCCAGCAGCGGAAGATGATCGAGGGCTCCGAGGGCGACGAGCAGCACCGGCGCGCCCTCGCCATGCACCTCGACGCCATGCTCGCGCTCTGCGAGACCGTCGACTGCCGCCGCGTCCGCCTCCTCGCGTACTTCGGCCAGGCGGGCAAGCCGTGCGGCAACTGCGACACCTGTCTGACGCCCGCCGAGTCCTGGGACGGCACGGTCGCGGCGCAGAAGCTGCTGTCCACCGTGTGGCGGCTGGCCAAGGAGCGCCGCCAGAAGTTCGGCGCCGGCCAGATCATCGACATCCTGCAGGGCAAGAAGACGGCCAAGGTCATCCAGTTCGACCACGACGGGCTCTCGGTCTTCGGCGTCGGATCGGACCTGGGCACCGCGGAGTGGCGCGGTGTCGTGCGTCAGCTCCTCGGTCTCGGGCTCCTCGCCGTGGAGGGCGACTACGGCACGCTCGTCCTCACCGGGGAGAGCGGTGAGGTGCTCGGTGGGCGCCGCACCGTCACGATGCGGAAGGAGAAGGCGCCGGCCGCCCCCTCCCGCAAGGAGTCCGGCGGACGCTCCGGAAAGGGCGCCCGTGTCCCGGTCGACCTGCCGCAGGCCGCCGTACCCGTCTTCGAGGCCCTCCGGGCCTGGCGGGCCGCGACGGCCCGTGAGCAGGGCGTGCCGGCGTACGTGGTCTTCCACGACGCCACGCTGAGGGAGATCGCGACGCGACTCCCCTCGACGGTCGAGGAGCTCGGCACCATCGGCGGCGTCGGCGAGGCCAAGCTCACCAAGTACGCCGAGGGTGTCCTCGAAGCCCTGGCCGAGAGCGGCGCCGCTGCCGGGGCCCCGGCAGCGGCCGGTGCCGATGCCGGCGCGGGTGCCGGAGACGATCCGGTCGCCGCGCCCGCCGCCGCTGTCGCCGCGCCGCCGGCCGCCGCCCGAGCCACCGCCGTCTCCCGTGCCGTCCCGGCGGGGGCCCCCGCGGCCTCCTCGCCTTCCGCGTCTCCCGTCTCTTCCGCGTCCGGGCCCGACGTCCCGTTCTTCGACGAGGAGCCGCCCTACGACATGGACGGGACGGAGGAGCCCCCGCCCTGGGACGACTGGCGGTAGCCGGGAGGGCCGGGCGCCGCGTACCTCAGGTGGGCTGGGGGGCGAAGCGGCGCAGGCCCCTGCGGTCGTAGTACCGGGTCATGGCGAAGCCGAACGCCAGGGCGAGGGCCATGCCGACGGCGATCATGATCCAGCCGCGGGCCAGGCCCGCGTCCGCGCGGGCGTCGAAGTACAGGATGGACCGCACCCCCGCGCTGAGCTGGTGCATCGGCTCGAAGACGCCCAGGAACCGGTAGAAGCCGGGGGTGGCCTCCAGCGGCACGGTCGCACCCGAGGAGGGGAGGGCGAGCGCGATGAACACGAACATGGACACGAGCTGGCCGATCCCGCCGAACGCGGCGTTGATGGCCTGGACGCCCAGACCCACGGCGACCGTCGCGCAGTAGGAGAAGAGCCACAGCATCGGCAGGTGCGAGGCGTCCATCCCCAGTACGGCGATCGTCGCCACCATGACCAGGGTGGTGGTGAGCAGCGAGATGCCCGCCGTCATGAGCATCTTCAGGACCAGCGTCTGGGTGCGGCTGATGGGTACCGCCGGGTGGCGCGAGTGCCAGGGGCCGATCTCGCTGTCGGCATAGCCGAGCGCGGTGTCGACTCCGGCGTTGACGAGGTTGCCGCCGATGAAGCCGCCGAGGACGAGCAGCAGGGTGTAGTAGAAGGCGGTCAGGCCCAGGCCGCTGTGCCGGCCGATCGGATGGCCGACACGGGTGGTGACGGCCACCGGGTCGGTCAGGAGCAGACGGGTCGTCGGGACCTCCGTGGAGGCCGAGAGCTGTTTGCCGATGGTCAGCGAGGCCTGATGGGCCGCGCTCTGGTTGATCTGGGCCGTCAGCGACGACCCCAGACTGCCCACGCCGGGATTGGTGAGCACGGTGAGCGTCGGCCGTACCGTCGCCCGGTTCGTGGTCAGGGCCGCGACGGAGGCGGTGAAGTCGGGCGGGACGACGAGGGCGCCGAAGATCTTGCCGGACGCCAGTGCGTCCTGGGCCTCCGCGCTGTCGAGCCGCTGCCAGTCGACATCGTTCTTCGAGGAGCCGGCGGCGACGATCGCATCGGTGATCTGCTTCCCCAGGTTCTCCCGCTGCCCGGGGAGCGGTGCGCCCCGGTCCTCGTCGACCAGGGCGACGGGCAGCCTGTGGAGGTTGTCGTTCGGATCGAGAATGCTGCCCATGTAGAGGAGCGAGAGGCCCAGGGCGACGATCGCGCTCAGGACGGTCGGTACGAGCCACAGCTTGGGATTCCGGACGAGGGCCCGGGCGCGGACCTGCGGGCCGGGGGTCTTCGGGGGGATCGCGGACGTCATGGTGTCATCGTCGACGCGCGCGCCGTCGTGGCGGGGATTGCGGGCCGTACGGGGAGGTAGGGCGTGTCGGCCCGCGGGCCACGATCGGACCGGCCCCGACCTCGCGGTGGACGTGTCCGCCGATGGATTCCCGGGCGCGGTCCGAGGACCTCCACTCCGGTTGCGGCGCACCGTACGTCACGTTTGAGTGAGAACGACCCCCCCCATGCGTCCCTGGAGCTGACATGTCGATGGCGTTCGGTTCGTCCTTCGGTTCGCCCGATCCCTTCAGCGACATGCTGAACCGGTTCTTCGGAATGTCGCCGGCGTCGTCGCCCCCGGCCGTGCAGCGCGTACCGATCGGGCGCCTCCTGACCGAGTCCTCGCACGAACTCCTCAGCCTGGCCACTCGCAAAGCCGTCGAGGACGGCACGTCCGACCTCGACACGGAGCACCTCCTGTGGGCGGCGACCCGGGTCGACCCCTCGCGCAGACTGCTCTCCCGGGTCGGGGTGGATCCCGAGGCGCTCGCGGCCCAGCTCGACGAGGTGCTGCCGCGGGAGTCCGGCGAGCCCTCGTCGGAACCCGGGCTCACCCCGGCGGCGAAGCGTACCCTGGCCGCCGCCTACGGCCGCTCGCAGGAGGCGGGCGTGTCGTACATCGGCCCCGAGCACATCCTCGCCGCGCTCCTCGCCGACGCCGACTCGGGAGCCACCCGGCTCCTGGGCGCCGACGGAACCGACGTGAAGAAGCTGCAGGGCCTGACGGACCGGGCGGCGGGCTCCGACGGCGGGTCCCCGGCCGCCGGGAAGCAGCCCAAGCAGCCGGCCACGACCCTGGACGAGTTCGGCAGGGACCTGACGGACGAGGCGAAGGCGGGCAGGCTCGACCCGGTGGTCGGCCGGGCCGAGGAGATCGAGCAGACCATCGAGATCCTCTCGCGCCGCTCCAAGAACAACCCCGTGCTCATCGGCGAGCCCGGCGTCGGCAAGACCGCCATCGTCGAGGGCCTCGCTCAGCGCATCGTCGCGGGGGAGGTGCCCGACACCCTCAAGGACAAGCGGGTCGTCTCCCTCGACCTGTCCGGCATGGTGGCCGGCGCGCAGTACCGGGGGCAGTTCGAGGAGCGCCTCAAGAAGGTCATCGAGGACGTCCAGAACGCCGCCGGCGAGATCATCCTCTTCATCGACGAGCTCCACACGGTCGTCGGCGCGGGCGCGACCGGTGAGGGCTCGATGGACGCGGGCAACATGCTGAAGCCCGCCCTCGCCCGGGGCGAGCTCCATGTCGTCGGAGCGACGACGATCGACGAGTACCGCAGGTACATCGAGAAGGACGCCGCCCTGGAGCGCCGCTTCCAGCCGGTCCTCGTCCCGGAGCCCACGGTCGAGGAGACCGTGCAGATCCTCGAGGGACTGCGGGACGCCTACGAGGCCCACCACCAGGTCCGCTTCGCCGACGGGGCCCTCGCGGCGGCGGCCGAGCTCTCCGACCGGTACATCGGCGACCGCTTCCTGCCCGACAAGGCCATCGACCTGATGGACCAGGCGGGCGCGCGCGTACGGCTGCGCAGCGCCGCCCGCTCCACCGAGGTCGTCGGGCGAGAGGACCGCCTCGCCAAGCTGCGCCGCGAGAAGGACCAGGCCGTCGCCGCCGAGCAGTTCGAGAAGGCCTCGGGCCTGAAGCGGCAGATCGCCGAGGTCGAGGGCGAGCTCGCGGGCGTCGAGGAGCGCCGGGAGGGCATCGTCTCGGTCACCGCCGCCGACATCGCCGACATCGTCTCGCGCCGCACCGGCATCCCGGTCTCCCAGCTCACCGCCAGCGAGAAGGAGCGGCTCCTCAAGCTGGAGGAGGAGATGCACGCCAGGATCGTCGGCCAGGACGAGGCGGTCACCGCCGTCTCCGAGGCCGTACGCCGCAGCCGCGCCGGGATGGGCGACCCGAACCGCCCCGTCGGCTCGTTCCTCTTCCTGGGACCCACGGGTGTCGGCAAGACCGAACTCGCCAAGACCCTCGCCGACCTGCTCTTCGGCGACGAGGACCGCATGGTCCGGTTCGACATGAGCGAGTTCCAGGAGAAGCACACGGTCGCCCGGCTCGTCGGAGCGCCTCCCGGTTACGTGGGGTACGAGGAGGCCGGCCAGCTCACCGAGAAGGTCCGCCGCAACCCGTACAGCGTGGTCCTCTTCGACGAGGTCGAGAAGGCACACCCCGACGTCTTCAACACCCTGCTCCAGATCCTCGACGACGGGCGCCTCACCGACGGTCAGGGCCGGACGGTCGACTTCCGGCACTGTGTCGTCATCATGACGTCCAACATCGGCGCCCACCGGATCCTCGCCCACGAGGGCGACGCGGCCGAGCTCAAGTCGGAGCTGATGGAGGATCTGCGCGGCCGGTTCCTGCCCGAGTTCCTCAACCGTATCGACGACATCATCGTCTTCCACAGCCTCACCGAGAAGGACCTGTCGGAGATCGTCGAGCACCTCCTGGACCGGTCCGAGCACCGTGTGCACGCGCAGGGCCTGCGCCTCGAGGTCACCGAAGCGGCGAAGAAGCTCCTCGTGGCCCACGGCTACCAGCCGGAGTTCGGGGCCCGTCCGCTGCGGCGCACGATCCAGACGGAGCTCGACAACCGCATCGCCTCGCTGCTGCTCGGCGGAGAGGCCGACCCCGGGGACACGATCGTCGCCGACGTGATCGACGACTCCCTGCACTGCACGATCCGCAAGGGCGACGGGGCCGGGAAGACCTCCGGGGTCTCCTCGGCGACCGGCACCCCCGACGGCAAGGAGTGACCGATGGCCCATCACCACCACAAGTCGAACGAAGAGGTCGAGGGCGACCCCGACACCGGCCACAGCCGCGGAATGCCCCGCCGCCCGGACGAGGAGGAGCTGGAGGCGCGCCTGGAGGAGGACCGCGAGGAGGCAGGCCTCTCCCCGGACCAGGAACGGCAGGCCGACTAGCCCGGTCGCCGGTCGCTGCTCCGCGGTGGCCGTTCCCCGGTCGCAGGTCCCCGGTTTCCGTCCCCGCTCCGGAACGGGCAGGTCCGACGGTTCAGTCCTCGGGCAGCCGCTCCAGCGCGGCGGTGACATCGGTGCGGTCCGCGATCTCACGGAGAGCGCGGGCCAGCACCGAACCCGGCTCCCGCGCGACCGTCACCAGTCCGACCGGCACCGTCCTGGCGGGCTCGACCAGCGGCACCGCCCGCATGCCGTGCGGCACCCCGAAGACGTGCAGCCAGGCGTGCGGCACGACGCCGGCCCACCGGCCCGTCCTGACATGGGCGAAGAGCGCCGCCACGGAATCCGTCTCGACCCGGGGCGACGGCCGGACGCCGGCCTCCGCGAAGAGTTCGTCGAGCACCCTGCGCCCCTGCATCGCCCCGGTCAGCAGACAGAGCGGCAGCCGTGCGGCCTCCGCCCAGGTCGCCGTCGTCCGGTGGGCGGGGGCGTCGGCGGCGCCGGTGAGGAGCACGTACCGCTCCTCGTACAGCGGAATCGTCCGGAACCGCTCCCCGAGGTCCTCGTGGAGGTAGGTGATTCCCGCGTCGATCTCGAAGGCCCGCAGCTGCCGGAGCACGTCCTCCGACTGGAGGTCCGCCGTCACCTCGACCGTGACCAGCGGATGAGCCAGACAGAACGGGGCGGTCAGCAGGGCGACGGCGCCGGACGCGGTCGGGACCGAACCGATCCGCAACCTCCCGCTGAGACCGGTGCGCAGATGCCCGACCTCGCTCTTGAGCGCGTCGCGGTCGGCCAGGATCCGCTGCGCCCACACCACGATGCGCTCGCCCTCGGGCGTGAGGCCCTCGTACGTGCGGCCGCGCAGCACCAGCGGGACGTCGAGCTCGTCCTCCAGCTTGCGGATGGCCTCCGAGAGCGCGGGCTGGGAGACGTGGCAGGCCTGGGCGGCGCGGGCGAAGTGACGCTCGCGGGAGAGCGCCACAAGGTATTCGAGTTGACGGAACAGCACCCTCCGGGTCTACCCGACGGTCCGGCCGAACGCCAATCGCCCCACGGTGCACACGGTCGCGAGCCCCACGATCCGCCCCGACCACACGCCCCCACGACGTGCCCGGACCACCTGCCCCCACCACGTGCACCTACGGAGCGCGGCCTCCCGCCGGCGCCGCTCAGGCCACGGGCAGCGGGCGCAGTCGCTCGTCGCCCGTGTACACGTTCATCGAGGCGCCGCGCAGGAAGCCGACCAGGGTCAGGCCGCTCTCCGCGGCGAGGTCCACCGCCAGCGAGGACGGCGCGGAGACGGCCGCGAGCAGCGGGATTCCCGCCATCACCGCCTTCTGCACCAGCTCGAACGAGGCCCGGCCGCTCACCATCAGGACCGACTCGCGCAGCGGAAGCAGCCCCGACCGCAGGGCGTGCCCGACGACCTTGTCGACGGCGTTGTGCCGGCCCACGTCCTCCCGCAGACACAGCAGCTCGCCCTCGGCGGAGAAGAGCCCCGCCGCGTGCAGACCACCGGTGCTGTCGAACACCCGCTGGGCCGCCCGCAGCCGGTCCGGAAGCGCCGTCAGGACGTCCGTCCCGATCCGCAGCGGGTCCTCGGCCACCGACCAGGCGGCCGTGGTGCGCACCGCGTCCAGGCTCGCCTTCCCGCACAGACCGCACGAGGAGGTCGTGTAGAAGTTCCGCTCCAGGGACGCGTCGGGGGCGGCGACTCCGGGGGCGAGGCCGACGTCGACCACGTTGTACGTGTTGCTGCCGTCGGCGGTGGCGCCCGCGCAGTAGCGGATGCCGGCCACGTCCTCGGCGGAGTGCACCACGCCCTCGCTCACCAGGAAGCCGACCGCGAGGTCGAAGTCGTCTCCCGGGGTGCGCATGGTCACCGTCAGCGGGCGCCCGCCGACCCGGATCTCCATGGGCTCCTCGGCGGCGAGGGTGTCCGGGCGGTAGGAGGAGTCACCCTCCCGCACGCGCAGCACGCGCCGCCGTACGGTCACTCGTCCCATGGTTCGCTCCTCTCCTCGGAGCGCCGCTCCGACGGTGTGATGGTGGTCGTGCCTTACGGGCGGCCTCGTACGACTGTTTCATGACGTGCGTTCGAGGCGGACCACGACTCCCTTCGAGGTCGGGCAGTTGCTGACGTCGGCGACGCTGTCCAGGGGCACCAGGACGTTGGTCTCCGGGTAGTACGCCGCCGCCGAGCCGAGGCTGGCGGGGTACGCCACGACCCGGAAGTCCTTCGCGCGGCGCTCCCGGCCGTCGTGCCAGACGCTCACCAGGTCCACGGTGTCACGGTCGGCGAGGCCCAGGGCCTCCAGGTCGGCAGGGTTCACGAGGACGACCCGGCGGGCGTCGTGGATACCGCGGTAGCGGTCGTTCGGCGCGTACCAGACGGTGTTCCACTGGTCGTGCGAGCGGAGGGTCTGCAGCAGCAGGTGTCCCTCGGGGACGTGCGGCATGGTGAAGTCGTTGCGGGTGAAGACGGCCCTGCCGCTCGGGGTCGGGAAGACTCCCCGGTTCACCGGGTTGGGCAGGTTGAAGCCGCCGGGCTCGGCCACCCGGGTGTTGAAGTCCTCGAAGCCGGGCACGACGCGCGAGATCCGGTCACGGATGGCGCCGTAGTCGGCCTCGAAGAGTTCCCACGGCACCGCGGGCTCGTCACCGAGGGTCCGGCGGGCGAGCCGGGCGACGATCGCGACCTCACTGAGCAGATACGGGGAGGCGGGCGGAAGCTTTCCCCGGGAGGCGTGGACATCGCTCATGGAGTCCTCGACGGTGACGAACTGCTCGCCGGTCGCCTGAACGTCCCGGTCGCTGCGGCCCAGCGTGGGCAGGATCAGCGCGGTGTCGCCGCAGACGGTGTGGGAGCGGTTGAGTTTGGTCGAGATGTGCGCGGTGAGCCGGCACGTCCGCATCGCGGCCTCGGTGACCTCGCTGTCGGGGGTGGCCCGGACGAAATTGCCCGCGACACCCAGGAAGACCCTGGCGCGGCCCTCGTCCATGGCCCGGATGCCGTTCACGGCGTCCAGGCCGTGGTGCGCGGGCGGGGTGAAGCCGAACTCGGCCCCCAGGGCGTCGAGGAACTCCTGCGGCATCTGCTCCCACACCCCCATCGTGCGGTCGCCCTGCACATTGCTGTGGCCGCGCACCGGGCAGACGCCGGCGCCGGGCCGGCCGATGTTGCCACGGGCGAGGAGGAAGTTGACGACCTCGCGGATGGTCGGCACCCCGTGCTTGTGCTGGGTGAGCCCCATCGCCCAGCACACGATGATCCTCCCGCTCCTCAGCACCCGCTCGAAGACCTCCTGGATCTCCTCGCGGGAGAGCCCGGTCGCCGCCAGGACGTCCGCCCAGTCGATCTTCCGCGCGTGCGCGGCGAAGTCCTCGAAGCCGGTGGTGTGCGTCCGGATGAACTCGTGGTCGAGTACGGTTCCCGGTTCCGCCTCCTCGGCCTCCAGGAGCAGCCGGTTCAGGGCCTGGAACAGGGCCAGGTCGCCCCCGGCGCGGATGTGCAGGAACTGGTCGGCGATCGGGGTGCCGCGGCCGAGGAGACCGCGGGCCTTCTGCGGGTGCTTGAAGCGCATCAGGCCGGCCTCGGGCAGCGTGTTGACCGCCACGACCTGGCCGCCGTTGCGCTTGGTCTCCTCGAGGGCGGAGAGCATCCGGGGGTGGTTGGTGCCCGGGTTCTGGCCCACCACGAAGATCAGGTCGGCCTCGTGGATGTCGTCGAGGGAGACGCTGCCCTTGCCGATGCCCAGGGTCTGGGACATCGCGAAACCGCTCGACTCGTGACACATGTTGGAGCAGTCGGGAAGGTTGTTCGTGCCGTACGCGCGGGCGAAGAGCTGGAGGAGGAACGCGGCCTCGTTGTTCAGCCGGCCGGAGACGTAGAAGAGGGCCTCGTCGGGGGAGTCCAGCCCCCGCAGTTCCTCGGCGAGCAGGCCGAGCGCCTCGTCCCAGCCGATCGGCTCGTAGTGGGTCCCGCCGGGCCGCTTCACCATGGGCTCCGTCAGCCGGCCCTGCTGGTTCAGCCAGTAGTCGGACTTCCCGTCGAGTTCGGCGACCGAGTGCGCGCGGAAGAACTCCCGGGTGACGCGCCGCGACGTGGCCTCGTCGTTGATGTGCTTCGCGCCGTTCTCGCAGTACTCGTTCCTGTGCCGCTTGCCCGGCGCGGGCTCCGGCCAGGCGCAGCCGGGGCAGTCGATGCCCCGGGGCTGGTTGATGTTCAGCAGCGTCAGCGCGGTGCGGCGGGGCGAGGTCTGGCTCAGTGAGTACTCCAGCGCGTGCGTCACCGCGGGCAGACCCGTCGCCCAGGTCTTGGGCGGGGTGACCTTCAGGTCGTCGCCCGGGTCGTCCTCGATGCGGCTGCTCATGACCGATGCGCCTCTTTCCCTTTGTTCGGGGCCCTGCGTTCCGGGGATCGTGAGCCGAATATCCGCTTATTCGCGGAGTGAAGTCAAAGAGGGGAATTCGATGACCTGAAAGGTGTGGCCTATTGCTACGAATTCCCAGGTCAGAGCGGATCTGTCGGCTCGGATTGGCGCCACCGATGACGTCATAGCGAAACCCTCTTTGACTTCATCCCGCCCTCCCCCGAAAGTGGTCGGCGGGTGAGAAATGCGCGACTGCCCCCGGGCAGAGGAAGAAGGCAGCCCCGTGTCCCGACCGCTCCTCGACAGGACCGTCCCGTCCCCGCTGACGGACCGCTTCGGACGGGTCCACACCGACCTCCGGGTGTCGCTCACCGACCGCTGCAACCTCCGCTGCACCTACTGCATGCCCGCCGAGGGCCTCGACTGGCTGCCCCGGCCGGAACTGCTCACCGACGACGAGGTCGTCCGGCTCGTCCGTGTCGCCGCCGGGCGCCTCGGCATCACGGAGGTGCGGCTGACCGGCGGCGAACCGTTGCTGCGCCGGGGCCTGCCCGGACTCGTCGCCCGGCTGCACGCCCTGCCCGACGCTCCCGAACTGTCCCTCACCACCAACGGCATCGGCCTGGCGCGCAGCGCCGCCGCCCTGCGGGAGGCCGGGCTGCGCCGGGTCAACATCAGCCTCGACACCCTGCGCCCCGAGCGGTTCACCGCGATCACCCGGCGCGACCGGCTCGACGACGTCCTGGACGGCCTGCGCGCCGCCCGCACCGCCGGTCTCTCACCGGTCAAGATCAACACCGTCCCGGTGCGAGGGGTCAACGACGACGAGATCGCCGACCTGGCCGCCTTCGCCGTCGAGCACGGCTACCGGGCGAGATTCATCGAGTCGATGCCGCTGGACGCGCACGGCGCCTGGGACCGGGACCGGATGGTCACCGCCGAGGAGATCCTGGACCGCCTCGGCGAACGCTTCGAGCTGCTCCCGGCCGGACGGCGGGACAACGCGCCCGCCGAGGAGTGGCGGATCGCCGGAACGGACACGGTGGTGGGCGTCATCGCCAGCGTCACCCGCCCCTTCTGCGGCAGCTGCGACCGGGTGCGGCTCACCGCCGACGGACAGCTGCGCAACTGCCTCTTCGCCACCGAGGAGTCCGATCTGCGGGCCCTGCTGCGCGGTGGCGCCGACGACGCGGCCCTGGAGGCGGCCTGGCGGAGCTCGATCGGCGGGAAGGGTCCGGGCCATGCCATCGACAGCCCGGAGTTCCGGCGGCCGGAGCGTCCGATGTCGGCGATCGGCGGCTGACACGGCGGCGGTACGGAAGTGACAGGAAGCGCGGCGGTACGGAAGTGACAGGAAGCAGAGGGAAGCGGCGTAAGTGACGGAAGCGAGGAAGTCCATGACGGCGGTACCGATGAGCGACACCGGATTCTCCGGACGCTCGGAACGGGCGGAGACCCCGGTACCGGAGACCCCGGTGCCGTGGAACGCGGTACCGGAGAAGGTGGCGCCGGAGAGCCCGGTGGCTGCCCCGGCCGGCGGCGCGGAGGCGCCTTCGGCGGGCCGCCCGGGAGGCCCTTCGGCGGGGCGCCCCCACGCCACGGCCTGGGACCGGGCCCGGACCGTGGCCCGCGACGTACCGCCCCTGCCCGTCGTCACCCGTGACCTCGGCGAGGCACTCGGGCACGCACTCGCCGCGCCGTTGGCGGCGCTCACCGCCCTGCCGCCGTTCGACACCTCCGCGATGGACGGCTGGGTCGTCGCGGGTCCGGGGCCCTGGAGGCTGCGGGGCGGAGGTGTCCTCGCCGGCGCGCGCCCCGAGCCCCTGCGGTTCGGCACCGCCGTCCCGGTCGCCACCGGCGCCCGGCTGCCCTCGGGGGCCACCGCGGTCCTGCGCCGGGAGTACGGGGAGGCCGACGCGCGCGGCGGGATGCTGCACGACCGCTCCACCGGCCCCGGACCCCTGGCGCCGGGCCGCGACGTCCGGCCCCGGGGCCAGGAGTGCCGGGCGGGCGAGCTCCTGCTCCCCGCCGGCACGACCGTGACCCCGGCCGTCCTCGGCCTCGCGGCGGCGGCCGGATACGACGCCCTCGCCGTGCACCGCCGCCCGGTTGTCGAACTCCTCGTGCTGGGCGACGAGTTGCTGGAGTCGGGCGTGCCCGGGGACGGGCGCGTGCGCGACGCGCTCGGCCCGCTCCTGCCTCCCTGGCTGGACGCCGGGGGCGCGGACGTCACCGGCCGCCGCCTGGTGACGGACGCGCTCGCGCCGCTGTACGAGGCCGTACGCGACTCCACCGCCGATGTCGTCGTCACCACCGGCAGCACGGCCGCCGGACCCGTCGACTTCCTGCACGACGCCCTCCGCGCGGCGGACGCCCGGCTCCTCGTCGACTCCGTCGCCGTACGGCCCGGCCACCCCATGCTGCTCGCCGCGCTGCCGCCGGGTCCCGACGGCCGGCCCCGCCATGTGGTGGGCCTGCCCGGCAACCCGCTGGCCGCCGTCGCCGGGGCGCTGACCCTCGCCGTACCGCTGCTGCGTCGGCTCGGCGGTCACGCGGACCCCGAGCCGCTCCGCGCGGCCTGCGCCGCCGCACTGCCGGGGCACCCGCGGGACACCCGGCTGGTGCCGGTGCGCCGCCTGGGGCGGGACGTGGCGCCGCTGCCCTTCGACGGACCGGCGATGCTGCGCGGCCTCGCCCTCGCCGACGGCCTTGCCGTCGTGCCGCCGGGCGGGCTGCCCGCCGGAGCGACGGCCGAGGTGCTCGACGTTCCCGGGCGGTGACCGTCGCCCCCCGGGGGGAACCACCCACCCGAACCCATCGAGGAGGCACGGCCGTGAAGCCGTCGACGACGACACCCGTTGGAACCATCCGCCACTGGGGCGGCGAAGGCCGAGGCCGGTACGGCGGAGGAGCCGTACCGCGCGACCACCCTCGCGGAGGCCCTGGCGCGGGCCCGTTCCCGCCGCGCCGACCGGCCGCGCCTCGCCCGGCTCCTGGGGCACGGCTCGTTCCTGGTGGACGGTCACCCGGTCGGCGCCCGGGACCACACCGCCGTACCGCCGGCCGAAGGGGGCACGGCCGACGTGCTGCCCCCGTTCGCGGGCGGCTGAGCCCGCCCCCGTACCGCCGCCCGCTCCCCCTCAGGAACCTGGACCATGACGCACCTGCCCCCGCCCGTGACCCCGCCCGGCGTCCCCGCTTCCGCCGATGACCCGATCCGGCTCCTCGCCGTACGGGACACGCCGCTCTCCCTCGACGAGGTGTACACGGCGGTCGGCGACGATGCCGCGGGTGGCACCGCCCTCTTCGTCGGCACCGTGCGTGACCGCGACGGCGGCCGGGCGGTGACCTCCCTGGCTTACAGCGCCCACCCCGGCGCCGAGGCCGAACTGCGCCGGGTGGCCGAGAAGGTCGCCGCCGACTTCCCCGTCCGCGCGCTGGCCGCCGTGCACCGGACCGGCCCGCTGACCGTGGGCGAGGTCGCCGTCGTGGCGGCCGTCTCCTGCCCGCACCGCGCGGAGGCGTTCGCCGCCTGTGCGCGCCTGGTCGAGGACCTGAAGCACGAGGTGCCGATCTGGAAGCAGCAGATCTTCGTCGACGGCGAAGAGGAGTGGGTCGGCGCGTGCTGAGCGACCGGGGGGAGCAGGGCGGCCCGGATGGAGTGGACGGAGCGGACGGCCCGGGGGAGTCGAAGGGCCGGGTCGCCCCGGAGGGAGGCGGGGTGCCGGAGAGAGGCGTCATGCCGACGGGAGGCGGAGGGCCGGCCTGCGTCGGTGCGCCCGGTCGTCGGCGGCGGGCGGCGGTCCGGGCGGGGCGGGCGCTCTCCCCCCGGGGCGCGCTGGCCCTGCAGAGCGTCGACGGTGCCCTGTCCTTCGCTCTGCGCGCCGCGCTCGCCATGGCGCTGCCCGCGCTGCCGCTCGCCCTGGCGGGGCGGGCGGATCTCGCCGTCTACACGATGCTCGGTTCCTTCACCACCACCTTCGGCCGCAACCTGCCCTACGCGCGCCGGGCCCGGGTGCTCGCCGTCGTCGCCGTGGCGATGACGGCGTGCGTGGGCTGCGGTGCGGCGCTCGGCGCCTGGGCGCAGCCGAGGGACGGGGGAGCGGGGGCCGCTGTGACGGTCGTGGCGACGGCGCTGGTGGCGGGAGGGGCGAAGTTCGCCTGCGACGCGGCCCGGCTGAGCGGTCTCGGCGCGGTGCTGCTGCTCTTCTCGTTCGCCGTGGCCGCCAACGGCTCGACCGACCCCGCCGACATCCCGCTCCGGACGGCCCTGGCCGCGACGGGCGCCGCCGTGGCCTGGGTCCTCGCCGTGCTCGGATGGTTCGTGCATCCGGACCGTCCGCAGCGGCTCGCCGTGGCGGCGGCGCTGCGCGAGCTGGCGGACCTGTGGGAGGCGGCGGCCTCGGGGAACGGCCGTGGGCTCGTACGGCACCGGGCGACGGCCGCCGTCCTCCAGGCGTACCGGACGCTCGGGGCGCTGCCGCCGACCGCGGCCCGACGAGGCGGCCGGGGCGACACGTGCCTCCGCCTCACCGACCTCGCATGGGCGCTGCTCGCCGGTTCGGCGCGCCGGACGCCGCACGACCCCACCGGTCTGGCACGGAACCTGCGCCGTCAGGTCCGGCTGCTCGTGAGCCGTCGGCGGCACCTGCCGCGGATGCTTCCCGAACTCGCGGTCCCGTCCCTGATCGCGCGGGCCGCCGCCGCCCCGGGGACCGTTCCGGACGACCCCACCACTCTGCGGGCCACCGAACTGCGGGCCACGGAACTGGTGACGGGGCGGGGCCAGGGCGTCCCCGCGCGTGCGGCGGTCCTGCTCGTACCGGCTCTGCGGATGGTTCTCGGCACCGGGCTGGCGGGAGGCGCGGCCCTGCTGCTCGGTCTCGGCCACGGCTATTGGGCGGCGATCTCCGCGGCGGCGGTACTGCACTCGATCAATGTGCGGACGGCGGCGCAGCGGGCCGTGCAGCGGACCCTCGGCACGACGGCGGGTCTGACGCTCGCCCTCGGCGTGCTGGCCGCGAGCCCCGAGCCCGTCGTCCTCGTCCTGGTGATCGTGCTCCTGGAGTTCCTGCTGGAGTACGTCGTCGCCCGCAACTACGGTCTCGGCGTCGTCTTCCTCACCCCGCTGGCGCTGCTCCTCACCGACCTGGCCGCTCCCTCGCCGGCCGGGGACCTCGTCCAGGACCGCGCGCTCAGCAGTCTGCTCGGTGTCGGCATCGCGCTGGTCTGCGCGCTCGTGGTGGTCCACGACCGGGCGGCGGTCCGGGCGCAGCGCGCGCTCGCCGCGTGCGCGGCGGCGTCGGGCGGTGCCGAGCGGGCCTTGCAGGAGGGGGCGGTGGGGTCGTTCCCGGTCGTGCAGACGCGGTTGGCGGCGGCCGTCGTGGAACTGCGCGAGGCCGACGACGCCGCGGCGGGCGAGTTGTGGCCGGCCGAGATCGACCCCACCGAACTCGCCGCCGCGGAACGGCGTGCGTATCTTCTCCTGGAACGGCTCGCCCACCAGGGGTGAGCGCCCCCTGCGCGGCGCGCGGGGTCAGGCGGCCGGGACGATCCTCACCTTGACGTGCTTCATGATCGGCTGGTCGCTCTGGGTGCTGTAGTCGACGAGCGCGCACAGCACGTTCATCTCGGGCATGTAGCCGGCCGCGCAGCCCCGGGGGATGTCGTACGGGATCGCGAGATAGCCGTGCAGATGCCGCTCGCTGCCGTCCTTCGCGGTGCTCGTGATGTCCACGGGACCCATGTCGTCGATTCCTCGTTCGCGCATGTCGGCCCGGTTCATGAAGACGAGCGTGCGGAGGTTCTTGATGCCGCGGTAGCGGTCGTTGTCGGAGTAGATGGTGGTGTTCCACTGGTCGTGGGACCGCATGGTGCCCAGGGCCAGGGTGCCGGGCTCGGGCACGACGTCGGGCAGCGGAGGGCTGGAGAACTCGGCGCGCCCGGACGGGGTGAGGAAGACCAGTTCGCGAGCCGGCTGCTTGATGCGGAAGCCGAGGGGCAGCCGGACCCGCCGGTTGAAGTCCTCGAAGCCGTCGAGGGCCTTGGCCATGGTGTCCCGGATGCGGTCGTAGTCCTCGATGTACCACTCCCACGGTGTGGCGCTGTCGGGCAGCGCGGCCCGCGCCATGCCGGCGACGATCGCCGGCTCGGACAGCAGGTGCGACGAGGCCGGACGCTTCATGCCGACGGACAGATGGACCATGCTCATCGAGTCCTCGACGGAGGTGCTCTGGACGCCCTTGCGCTGATGGTCCTTCTCGGTCCGGCCGAGGCACGGCAGGATCAGGGCCTGCGCGCCGTGGACGACATGACTGCGGTTCAGCTTGGTGCTCACCTGGACGGTGAGGTCGCAGCTGCGCAGCGCCGCGTAGGTGAGCGGGGTGTCGGGTGCGGCGAGGGCGAAGTTGCCGCCCATGCCGACGAACACCTTGATCTCGCCGCGCCCCATGGCCTCGATGGTGCGGACGGTGTCCAGGCCGTGCTCGCGCGGCGGCTCGATCTCGCAGGCCTCGGCGAGGCGGTCGAGGAACGCGTCGCTGGGGCGGTGGTCGATCCCGCAGGTGCGGTTGCCCTGGACGTTGCTGTGTCCGCGGACGGGGGAGGGACCGGCCCCCTCGCGTCCCAGGTTGCCGCGGAGCAGCAGCAGGTTGACGATCTCGCGGACGGTGTCGACACCGTGCTCGTGCTGGGTGAGCCCCAGACACCAGCTGACGATGGAGCGGTCGGCCTCGCCGTACACCTGCGCGGCCTCGAGGACTTCGGCCCGGCTCAGCCCGGACTGGCTCTCGATCTCCTCCCACGGCGTGGCCTCGCACCGCGCGCGGTACTCGTCGAAGCCGGAGGTGTGGCGGTCGATGAACTCCTGGTCGAGGGCCTTGGGGTCGGTCGCGGACCGCTCCAGGATCGCCTTGGCCATGCCCCGCAGCAGCGCCATGTCGCCGCCGATGCGCGGCTGGAGGTTCAGGGTGCTGGTCCTCGTCGTCTTGAGGAGGGCCATGTCCGTGAAGTCGTGCGGGACGATGGTGCGGGTGGCGGCCGCCTCGACGAGCGGGTTGACGTGCACGATCCGGGCGCCGCGGTGGTGTGCCTCGGCGAGCGCGGTGAGCATCCGGGGCGCGTTGGAGGCGGCGTTCACCCCGAGGATGAACAGCGCGTCGGCGGTCTCCCAGTCCTTGAGGTCGACGGTTCCCTTGCCCGTGCCCAGGGAGGCCTGAAGGGCCCGCCCGCTGGCCTCGTGGCACATGTTGGAGCAGTCGGGCAGGTTGTTGGTGCCGAGCTCACGGGCCATCAACTGGTAGAGGAAGGTGGCTTCGTTGCCGAGCCGCCCCGAGGTGTAGAACGACGCCCGGTTCGGGTTGTCGAGGCCGCGCAGGGCACGGCCGACCACCTCGAACGCGTCCTTCCAGGTGATCGGCACGTAATGGTCGGACTCGGGGTCGTAGACCATCGGCTCGGTCAGCCGGCCCTCGTTCTCGAGGTCGTAGTCGCTCCACTCGGCGAGCTCCGACACCGAGTGCGCGGCGAAGAACTCACGGTCGACCCGCTTCCGGGTCATCTCCCAGGTGACGTGCTTGATCCCGTTCTCGCAGATGTCCAGGTGCAGGCCCTTGGTGTCGTCGGGCCACGCGCATCCGGGACAGTCGAAGCCGGTGTTCTCGTGGTTCATCCGCATGATCGCGCGCGGGCCGTCCACCAGCGCCCGCTCGCGGACGAGGAAGTTGGTCACGCTCTTGGCGGCGCCCCAGCCGGCGGCGGGGTGGTGGTAGGGGTGGAACTCGGGGTCACCCTCGGGGGTGGGGCCCACCCTGGGTTCCAGGGGTTCCGGCGCGTCCTGGGGGCTGGGGGCTTCCTGGTCGGTGCTCAAGGCGTTCACCCTCTCCCCATGCGAAAACATGGGACGCTGCGGGACGAAAAGGACCCCTTCGGGCAGGCTATGCCCGCCTCATCACCCGTGCCATTCGACCTGGGCGGGAGCGCGTGACCCGTGCCGTTCGGTCTGGGCGGGAGCGCGTGACCCGTGCCGTTCGGCCTGGGCGGGGGCGCGTGACCCGTGCCGTTCGGTCTGGGGCGGGGGCGTGCGCCCTGTGCCGCTGTTCGGTCTCGGTGGGGGCGCGTGCCGGGCTGCGTACCAGATCATGCACGCCTACGCTGACGCTGTCCTTTTCTGCCGATTTCGGTCTGTACGTGGGAGTCCCATGGTCGTCGTCCAGCCCGTCGTCGCCCCACCCTCGCGGGCGGCCGTGTCCCTGGTGGCCACGGTCAATCCCGGTGGTGAGGCCGAGGTGCGGGAGGCACTCCAGGACGTGACGGGTCTGACCCGTTCGGTGTCCTTCCGCTCCCCCGAATCCGGCCTCACCTGTGTCGCCGGGATCGGTTCCGAGGGCTGGGACCGGCTCTTCGGCGGCCCCCGCCCCCGCGAACTCCATCCCTTCCCCGCCCTGCGGGGGCCCCGCCACCGCGCCCCGGCCACCCCCGGTGACCTGCTCTTCCATCTGCGCGCCACGCGCATGGACCTCTGCTTCGAGCTGGCCCGGCAGGTCGTGGAGGGCCTGGGCGCCTCGGTGACCGTCGTCGACGAGGTGCACGGCTTCTCCTTCTTCGACGAGCGCGACCTCCTCGGGTTCGTCGACGGCAGCGAGAACCCCGGCGGCCAGGTGGCGCTCGACGCGGTCCACATCGGCGACGAGGACCCCGACTTCCGGGGCGGCAGCTACGTCATGGTGCAGAAGTACCTCCACGACATGGCGGCCTGGGACGGCCTCACCGTCGAGCAGCAGGAACACGTCATCGGGCGCGGCAAGGCGTCCAACGTGGAGATGCCCGACGGCGTCAAGCCGGCGGACTCGCACGTCGCGCTGAACACCGTCGTCGACGAGGACGGTGTCCAGCAGCAGATCTTCCGCGCGAACATGCCGTTCGGGCAGATCGGCGCCGGAGAGTTCGGCACGTACTTCATCGGGTACGCGCGGACACCCGCCGTGACCGAACGGATGCTGCGCAACATGTTCCTCGGGGACCCCCCGGGCGTCACGGACCGCATCCTCGACTTCTCCCGGGCCGTGACCGGAGGCCTCTTCTTCGTGCCGAGCGCCGACCTTCTCGACGACCTGCCCGCCGTGCCGCCGACCGCCGCCCGCCAGGGAGACTCCCTGGGCATCGGCGGCCTGAAAGGATCCTGAGCCGCCATGACGACCTCCGACGCCCCGAACGAGCCGCATCGCGGCCCCGACACGAACAACCTCCACCGCGAACTCGCCCCCATCACCCCCGCCGCCTGGGCCGAGATCGAGGAGGAGGCCCGCCGCACCTTCCGGCGCAACGTCGCGGGCCGACGCGTCGTCGACGTCCCCGACCCGGGCGGCCCGGAACTCGCCGCCGTCGGCACGGGGCACCTGACCGGTATGGCCGCGCCCGCCCCCGGCGTCGTCGCGCGCCTGCGCGAGGTCCGACCCCTCGTCGAACTGAGGGTGCCGTTCACCGTCGACCGGTCCGCCGTCGACGACGTCGAGCGCGGCGCGAAGGACTCCGACTGGCAGCCCGTCAAGGACGCGGCACGCGACATGGCGTTCGTGGAGGACCGGGTGATCTTCGACGGGTACGAGGCGGCCGGCATCGACGGACTGCGCGCCAGGTCCTCGAACCCGGTGGTACGGCTGCCCGCCGAGCCGCGCGACTACCCCGACGCGGTCAGCCGGGCCCTCACCGAGCTTCGCCTCGCCGGTGTCGACGGACCGTACGCGCTGCTGCTCGGCGCAGAGGAGTACCGGGCGGTCAGCGAGACCTCCGACCACGGCTATCCGATCGCGGCCCACCTCGGCCGCATGCTGGACGGCTCCCCGATCTGGGCGCCGGCCCTCAGCGGCGGCTTCGTGCTCTCCACCCGCGGCGGCGACTTCGAACTGCTCCTCGGCCAGGACCTGGCGATCGGCTACACGGGGCACGACGCCCACACCGTCCAGCTGTACTTCCAGGAGACGCTGACGTTCCGGACGTACACGGACGAGGCCGTCGTCGTACTGGAAGCCTGAGATCCGGAACGACAGGAACCCCCGAGGCCACCATGAAGAGTCCGCTGCCGCTCGCCGCCGTCCCCCGGCTCGCCCTCTCGGCGGTCGTCGGGGCGGCGGCCGGTGCCGTGGTCGCCGCCTTCACCCACGTGCCCCTGGGCGTCCTCGCCGCGATCGCCGTGGGGGAGACACTCTTCGTCGTCGCCGGGTGGATCACCCTGTGGCCGATGGACGCCACCACCACCCATCGCAATGTGCGTCGCGAGGAGTTCCGGCCCGTCGTCGAGGAGCTGGCCGTCGTCGCCACGGCGGTGGGCGGGCTCGTCGGCATCGTCGTGCTGCTCCTGGCCGCCAAGTCGGACCTGAGTCACGCCGCCGCCGCGACGGCCCTCGCCGGTGTGTTCATGGCCTGGGCGGCCCTGCACCTCATGTACGCCACGCGCTACGCGTACGTCTACTACCTCGGACCCGGCGGCGGGATCGACTTCAACTCCCAGGAACCGCCCCGCTACAGCGACTTCCTCTACTTCAGCTACAACCTCGGCATGACCTACCAGGTCTCCGACACCGATGTCTCCAGCACGACCGTCCGCTCGATCGCCCTCCGGCACTGCCTGCTGTCGTACGTCTTCGGCGTCAGCATCCTGGCCACCACCATCAACCTCGTCACGGGGATCGTCACGGGTTGAGGCCACGGGCCGAGGTCACCGGCCGAGCCCGTCACGCGCCGAGGGCGGCCCGGCCCTCGTGGCAGCGGGGACGGCCGTGCCACCGGGCCCACGTACGAAGCGCTCAGGCAGGCCGGTCGCCGAGGGACAGCACGACCGCGGTGGTCCTCCCGCCGGGTGCCGCGTAGGAGACGGTGTCTCCCGCGCGGTGGCCGAGCAGGGCGCTGCCGAGCGGGCTGTCGGCCGTCACCATGGTCGCGTCGAGCACCGCCGCGACCTCGCCGATCTGGACGGTGGTCTCCGCGCCGTCCTCGAACCGCACGGTCACCGAGCTGCCCACGCCGACCGTGTCCGCAGGGGGAGCCCCCGCGGAGTCCGCCTCGCGCAGCCGCCCGTCGATCTCGTCGATGCGGCGGTCCAGGCGGTCGAGTTCCGTGGCACGCTGGAGCTCGTCGGCCTGGTCGGCCCGGTCGCCCGTCTGGTCGCCGCCCCCGTCCCGCAGGGTGACGGCGACGGCCTCGCGTTCGGTGCGCAGATCGGCGAGTTCCCTCTCCAGTGCTTCGCGGGCGACGGCGCTGATGGGCTCGGGTCCACCGGTCATTCCTGCTCCCGTTGTGCGGCGGCACGATCGGTGCGTGCCGCAGGTCGAATGCGGCGTCCACCCGCGCGGACGTGCCTGCGGAATGTGCGTGCGTACCTCACGGCGGGCTTCCCGCCGGCCGGGGACACCCGTCCACATCCAGGCTAGGCCGGGCCGGTCGGGCGCGCACGGCGGCCCCTCCGGGGTCTGTTACGTTGCGGATGTCCGGCACCACGCAGGAGAGGGAGACCCGCACGATGGCCGTCATCCACCGCACCACACTGCAGCCCACCAAGCTGGAACTGCTCGCGGAGTGGCTGCCCACCCGGGCGTGGCACTCCGGCGGGGAGGCGCGGCCCGCGAAGGCCGGTGGCTTCCGGCTCGACGACCCGGCGGGCGAGGTGGGCATCGAGCTCATGGCGGTGACCGACGGCGAGGGCGACGGGGCGGCCGCCTATCTCGTCCCCATGACCTACCGCGCGGGCCCCCTGGAGGGCGCGGAGGAAGCCCTCATCGGTACCTGCGAGCACGGTGTCCTCGGCACCCGCTGGATCTACGACGGCACCCACGACCCGGTGTTCGCCGCCCAGTTGTACGCCCTGTTCACCGGTCGGACCCAGGCGCAGGCCCAGTCCCTGAGCGACGCACCCGACCTCACCGTGGCCGTCGGCCGCGTGGTGGCGGAGGGCGCCGACGACGCGGAGCTCGTAGGCGTCACGGAGGGCCCCGGCCACACCGACGTGACGGTCCTGGCCCCCGGTGCGTCCGTCCCGCTGACCCTGCGGGTGCAGCGCGTCCTCGGCGCGGGCGCGGACCCGGCTCCGGGTGCCGACGGCCGGGTCACGGCCGAGTGGCAGCTCGCCGACGGAACCACGGCGCGGGGCGTGTTCGCCGTCGCGCTCGGCGCCGACGCCGCGGTGCCTACACCCAGTTGACCTCCGCGGCGGCCAGCAGGGGGTCGTCCACCAGCTCCCAGAGCGGCACGGCGAAGTTCCCCGTGCCGTACCGGCCGCCGAAGTGGAGGCCGAGGACGCGGTGGTCGGTGAGGTCGAGGACCGGGGAGCCGCTGTTGCCCCCGAGGGTCGAGCAGTCGTGCTTCATCACCAGGCCGCCCGGGGTGAACTCGGTCGCCACGCCCGGCTGGAGCCGCTTCACGTTGTAGACGTCCATGAAGATCCGGCGCATCGACTCCGGTTCGTTGCGCCGGCCGTCCCAGGCCGGGTAGCCGACCACGTACACCGGACGGCCCGGCACACTCGCCGGGGCGTCCGCAGCCACCGCGAGCGGGGTCGGCAGTCCGCCGTCCGTCGACGGCTCGACCCGCAGGACGGCCAGGTCGACATCCGGGTGGATGCCGATGACCTCCGTGACCTCGTACGGGGTGGAGGCCCCCGGCGGTGCGCCCTCGACCGGGAGTTCCTCCGCCGGGTCGATCCGCGCCGACATGCCGTAAGCGAAGGTCCAGCGGCCGTCGCCGTCCCCCGATCGGCTGAATTCCACCGCCACATGACGGTTGGTCATCACCGCGCGCGGGCCGACGAGGAAGGCGGTGCCGATCCAGTCCAGGCTGGGGTGCCCGGTGACCTCGACCCGGCCGACCCGGGTCAGGGACTCACGGATCGCGGGCCGTTGGCCGTCCAGGACCGCCCACTCGTCGTGCTGCGGGGCGAAGTCCTGGCGCTGGACGAGGATCGCAGGACGGCCCTCCATCAGGACGATCGCCTCGACACCGAAGTACTCGTCCCCGGCGATCTCGTCCTCGCGGTGCGCGGCCAGCTTCTCCAGACCGCTGACCCCGGCCTCCAGGACGCGGGCCCGCTCCTCACGGGCGAAGCGGGAGATCTCCGCCGCCGGTGCCACATCGGCGGGGAGCTCGAACGTGGACTCGGCGATCTCCGCCTCGAGCCGGCCGCGCACCCGGGCGGCGACCTCCCGCAGATCGCCGAAGATCTGCTCGGTGGCGGTCGCGACCGGCGACCCGTTCAGCGGTCCGTTCGGCATGGTCTCTCACCTCGGTGTCCCGTTCGTCGGTATTCCGCCCACCGGGCTCCCGCTCGCCGGGCTCCCCTTCGCCGGGCTTCCGTTCGGTGGGTTCCCCTTCGCCGGACCTCCGTCCGGCGGACTCCCCGGGGCCGGGCGGCCCGACTGGGCGGCCATGATCTCCTCGTACAACTCCGGCCGGGATGCTTGGAGATGGGCCAGGATCCCGCTCATCTGGGTGCCGACGTTCACGAACCGTGTCCGGGCGCCCTGGAACTCGACCTCGTCCACCTTCCGCGTGCCCCGGTGCAGCCCCACCACCGTCCAGTCGTCGAGGCAGACCGGGGAACCGGAGGAGCCTCCCCGGGTGTCGGTGAAGTACAGGATGTCGTGCTCGTCCGCCCGGTAGACCAGGTTGTTGCGGAGCGCGACCCGCTTCGGCAGGCCGCCCGGGTGCTGGATGATGTTCACCGGAACCCGCTGCCGCTCCCGGACGAGCAGCGGCCGGGTGGCGACCCGGAGCGTCGGGCGCCGCTCCTGGTCGGAGGAGAGCCGCACGATGGCGTAGTCGAGCGCCGCGTCCCAGGCGACGAGCTCACCGGCCGTCGCCTCCGGCGCCGCCGCGGCGTTCTCGACGAAGTCGAAACGGGAGCGCGACATGAGCGCCTGGAGCCGCAGGTCCTCGTCGCTCACGAACGGCCGCACACCGGCCTCCCACGAACGGGCCATCACCACATGGTGGTTGGTGATCAGCAGATCCGGGGCGATCATCCATCCCGTGCCGCCGTGCGGATAGGACGGCAGAAGCGGGGCGCCCGACTCGTACGGGGGGATCCTCAGGAGCGCCACGGAGGCACCGGCCCGGATCCCGCCGTGCAGGAACTCGTACGGCACGGTGTCGTCCTGGAGGACGATCTCCTCCTTCATCTCCCCGGGCATCAACTCCGCGGGGAGCTCGGCCTCGCCCGTGATCGCGCGGGCGACGACGTCCAGGGAGCCCTGCAGCACGGCGCGAGGTCCGGGTTCACGCGTCTGCTCGATCGCGTTGTGCAGCCAGATCTCCAGCGGCACCAGCCCGTCGATCAGCCGCTCGACCCGGTTCATCGCGGTCAGATCGGCGTGGACCTGCTCCCGGGGATCGTCCAGCGCTTCGAGGGTGGCCGTGAAGTAGCCGGGGACGCCCTTGAGGAGCGAGGCGCGGACGGCCCGGTCCGCGAGCCCGGCCTCCAGGGCGGCGTTGCGGACCCGTACGAGGTCCTGCGGGAGGAGGAACGGCTCCTTGCGCAGCGCGGCCCCGGCCGCGTTCGGCGGAGGACCCGCGCGCGCGGACAACCCTCCCGCGTCCTCCCGGGCCCTCGCGCCGCGCGGCGGCGGGCCCGCTTCCATCGCGGAGGCGACCCCGAGCAGCAGGTCCCCGCTGGCGTCCCGGAGCGTGAGGGCCTGCCGGGCGACGCTGTCCAGGGTGCCGCGCCGCCGGGCGGCGCGCAGTCGGCTCTCGATCCGCCCGCGGTCGAGACCGGCCGCGTCGTCCGGGGCGACGGCTCCCTCCCCGGCCGCCGCCGCCAGGATGCGGGCCAGCGGTTCGCGGAGCCCGGGCTCGTCGACGAGTGTGGTGTCGATCCACCGGGCGAGCTCGGTCACCACCGCCTCCTCGTCGGCCGGAAGACCTACCAACCGCAGCGTGTGTTCCAGGAGCTGGGGGTCGGACGGGGAGGCCGCGGCGGCCGCCGTACGGGCCAGCGACGGCTGCCGCGCCAGATCGGCGTCGGGCATCCCGCGCAGCGTCCGGGCGAGGCGCTCCCGTGCCGGAGCGGCGTCGGCGTCCGCGAGGGTGGCGAGACGCGACCGGGCGACGAGTACGCCCAGGGATTCGAAGCGCAGCCCCAGACCCGCCGCGATCTCCTCCGCCTCCTGGAGGTTCCGGTCCGCCTCCGCGAAGTCGCCCGTGTCCTGCGCGAGACGCGCCGACAGCTGGAGCAGTTCGAGCTGGGTCTCCGCGCAGCCCGCCTCCGCCGCCCTGTCCACGGCCCGCTCGGCGCTCCCGCGGGCCTCGGCCGTCCGGCCGGAGCGGGCGAGGGTCTCGGCGAGCAGGGCGTGCAGCCGGCTGCACGGCGTCCACGGACGACGCTCGGCGAGCCGCTGGGCCGCGGCCTCCACGTACCCCTGGGTGAGCAGGTCCTCGACCTCGCGCGCGGCGATCCGCTCCCAGTCCTCCTGGTCCGCCTCGATCATGATCTGGTCGGGGACGTGGCCGCCGATCCTGCCGAGCAGGAAGGCGGCCGAGCGGGGCGGCATCTCCCGGTCCGTGGAGCCGCCCAGGTAGGCGCCGACCCCCGGTTCCCAACGCGCTTCCACCGTACGGGGGTTCTCGCCGAGCCGGAGCCGGTGGTAGATCTCCTCGGCGCGGTTCCCGGCCCCCTCGCGGACCGCGTAGTACGCGACGGCGCTGTGGTCCACGGCCCGCATCAGGTCGGTCCGCGCGCTGTCCGAGAGGCGCAGCATGATGGCCCGCAGATCGGCCCGGTGCCTGATGGCCTCGGGCCCCGCCGACTCCATCAGGTCGACCCGCGAGGTGAGCAGTCCGTACAGGCGACGGGCCTCCGTGGTGGTCTCGACCCGGAGGCCCGCCGGACCGGCCAGCACGTCCCGGAGGAGGTCGGGGGTGATGAAGCGGAGGGCCAGGCCCGCCTGGACGAGGGCCCGGACGTCGTCCTCCGCGATGTGCTTGAGGATGCGGTCGTACAGCGTGCCCTGGATGAGCATCTGGTCGACCTGCCGGTCGAAGTACCGTCTGCGGGAGGGAAGTCCGCGCAGCAGCCCGCCGAAGGACGGGGAGTCGGTGCCCACGGCGACCGCCGTGCGCGCCGCCAGCCTGAGGCTCAGCGGATGTCCGCCGATCCGGTCGGCGAGGTCCTCCGCGAGCGTCTCGTCCCGGACCCCGGAGGACATCAGCAGGTCCACGGACGCCTGGCGGTCGAGCTCGCCGATCTCCATCGTGCGCGGGGTGAGGACCCGGGCCGGATGGTCGATCGGGGCCCGTCCGGAGACGATGAACCGCAGACGGGAGTACGCGGCCCGCAGCGCCGTCCAGATGGCCCACATCCGGGCGATGACGGGCGAGCCCCGGTACTGGGCCTCCTCGAAGGAGTCCACGACGACCACCAGCGGGGGCGCCGTCCCCCCGGGGGCCGGGCGGACGGCCTCGGCGACCAGGGACGCGATCCGGTGCGCGAGCTCCTGTTCGCGCGCGCTGGCGCGGGCGTGGAAGTCGGACGAGTAGTCGCGCGCGAGCGTGGCCCGGGTGCCGGCCAGCTGGTGGAGTTCGTCCAGCTCGTTGCGTTCCCCGCGCTGGACCGCGGCCGTCCGCTCGCACTCGTCGGCGAGCGCCTCGAAGGAGGCGCGGAGCGCGGGGTGGTGGACACCGAGCTGCCGTGCCATCTCCGCGATCACGGTGGCGGGTTCGTGCACGGAGAGGGTGGGGCGCGCGAAGTCGATGTAGGCGAACGGGAATCCGGCGGGCGCCGCGGCCAGGGCGTCGACGAGGAACCTGGCGAGCAGGGTGCTCTTGCCGATGCCGCCCACCCCGTGGAGCAGCACCGGTGGTTCGGCCGGCTCCTCGGGCAGCGCGATGTACGCGTGCAGGGAGTCGAGTTCGGCGGCGCGGCCGTGGAAGGTGCCCCGGATCAGCCGGTGCATCGGCTGGAGCAGCCGGGCCGACTCGAGACGGTGCTGGACCTCGTCGACCGGGGGCAGCCCGGTGACCCCCGGCACCCGGCTCAGCCAGAGCACGGCCTGAAGGGTGTCGGAGAGTTCCTCGACGTCGTCCCGGGCGTGGCCGCGCGGGTACGCGGGCGGGAGTCCGGCGCCGGTGAGCAGGGCGAGGGCGGTGCGCTCCGGGCCCGGCCCCTCGGGCCGCAGGCCGATGTTGGTCCGCAGGGCGTCCAGCGCGGCGGCGGGGCCCGCGAGACCCGCGAGGGTGGCGTCGCGCAGCTCGGGCTTGAGGATCCAGGCCGTGGCCCCGGAGGAGGGCAGGGCGGTGCAGTCGTCGACGAGCTCCAGGACCGCCCGCCCGGTGGACCGCTCCTCGCCGGGCAGACGCAGCAGCGCGGGGTCGAACTCCTGGAGCAGGCAGGCGGCCTCCCGGTAGGAGCGACGGGGGTCGGGCAGGGTGGCGACAGGAGCGCTGAGGCCGGCCCGCAGGGCGTCGCGCAGCAGATGGACGGACTCGCCGGGCGGCGGCGACTCCGGAGGCAGGGTCCGGTGGAGCCGTACGACGTCCTCCGTGGCCGTACACAGCCTGCGCATGTAACTGTCGCCGTTCGGGGGCGAGTCGACGGCCCGCAGCACCTCGGTCACGGCCGTCTCCGTCAGTTCGTGGACCGCCGCCTCCTGGCCCGCCGCCTCCTGGCCCGGCGACGCGACGGCGTCGGTGAAGAACTCCCGGAAGAAGGACCGGAGATCGTCCTCGTCCGCGAGGCGCGTGGTGTCCCGGCACTCGTTCTTGCGGATCTCGTACGGGAGTTGGCGCATCGTGGTGGCGTACCCCAGCAGCACCAGCCGGGGCACGGTCTCGACGCGTGCCGGCGTGTGCTCGTAGATCGCCCGCGCCAGGATGCCGATGGCGTCCCACACGTCCGAGTGGGCGTCGACCCGGTCGCAGTCGTCGAGGACCAGCCAGAAGCGGTCCTCCGAGGCGCTCGCCCGGGCGACGATCCGGTGCGCGGCGTCGTCGATGGACGGCAGTGGATCGTTCAACCGTGTGGGGTTCAACGGAAATCCGTCGGTCTCAGGTCCCGCGACGAAGGCGGCGAGCCGCTCCATCAGGCGCGCCGCCGTCGACGTACGGGACAGCGTCACCCGGACCGGGCGGAAGTCGAGGTGCTGGCCGAGATGGCGGATGAGCTCGTAGGTGTACGAGCGCCCGCTGTCCGGCGGGCCGTCGACGATCAGTACCGTCTGCTCCGGGTCGGCGACGAAGCCCCGGAGCTTCTCGCGCAGCTCGGACCGGTTCAGGAAGACCTCGGTGCCGTGCTTCAGGAGCAGGCTGACGAAGGGGTCCCGGGGGGAGCGCCGCAGCCGCTCGTCCTCCTGCAGCCGGGTGAGCAGATTCCGGGCCTCCGCGCCCTGCTCGAAGGCGTGCGGGTCGTCGATGGAGGCCAGCGCGTCCAGCCCCGCGAGGACGGTGAGCAGTCGGCGTTGGTGGGCGATGTCCCGGCGGGCCGCCGTGACCACCAGCAGGGCGTTCCGGTCGGCCTCCGGGGTGAGCGGCAGGTCGTCGACGAAGTCGGCCGGGAGGCCGGCGCGCAGCAGTCGTTCGCGTGGCTCGGGGGTGTCGAGGAGGTGGTCCCGCACCCAACTGGCGACGAGCCCCCACTCGGTTTCGGTGAGCGGCATTCCACACCTGCCCGGCGCTCTTGGCGCAGCGCCGGTCGCTCCGGCGCCGGGACGTGAAAGATCGGACGAAACGGCCGATCCCTCTCATCGTTTCACCCTCCCCGGAGCGTCGCAATCCCTGTGGCGGCCCGGCGGCGGTCAGGGGTGCAGCACGATGTCCGCGTACGACTCCAGCCGCCGCCAGCGCTCCTCCGGCCCCCGCGTCGGAGGCATCACGTCCACATCGGGCAGCGGTCCGAACTCCAGCTCGGTGATCTCCGCGACGTCCGAGACCGGCACCTGGTACGTACGGAAGGGACCGAGCGGCGGCGGCGCGCCCGTCGTCGCCCCCGCCAGGGCCCGCTCCGCGTCCCGGCTCAGGTCGGGGCTCTGGTCCAGGACGTACGCGGCGGCGGCGAGCACCCCGTCCTGGAGGAAGGCGGCCACCTTCCAGAAACGCATCGGCACCTGAATGCCCCGGTACGGCGGGTCGGAGTCGTGGAGCACCGGACCCGACAGCACCGTCAGCTTCCGGTCGTGGTCGGCGGCGTGGTCGAGAAGGTAGTTCTCGAGCCCCTGCCACAGCTGTCTGCCCTGGTTGAAGACGTCGGCCTGGGGAGCGGCGTTGGTGAAGTGGAACGTGTCCGCGTCGGCGCGGACCGCCAGGGCCGACGGCCCCCAGACCGGGTCGAGCCGGCGGACCAGATGACCGCGGTCGAGGCTGTTGTTCCGGTAGATCTCGTCGCCCGCCTGCTGCTCCTCGGGCAGCCGGGGGTCGAACCGCCAGACGTCGTGGCGCGGAACGTCCTCCCGGAGCTCCCGCCCCTCGATGCACACGGCCGTCGAGGCGGCGAACCGCCGGTCTGGCCGGAAGACCACGGTGAAGTGGGTGTACGGCAGGATCACCGTTCCGACCGAGTCCCGGGCCGGCAGCGGCAGCGGGACGACGGGGCCGAGGAAGGCCTCGTCGTAGCCGGTGCGGTCGGCGAGCGGGGCACGGCGGGCGGCGCCCGGGTCCGGAGGGGGCGGGGGACCGGAAGGATTCATACGATGTAGGTACCGCGTGGAGAGGGTCGCGCTCGGCGCCGGACCACAGGCCACTCGATCAGACGCCCCGGCGTCCCCTCCGCTTCCTCCGCTGCCCGCCAGGAGGCACCTCATGGCCACCGGACTCGCCCTGCACGTCGGGCTCAACCGGGTCGACCCCGCCCGTTACGAGGGCTGGGACGGCACCCTGATCGCCTGCGAGAACGACGCCCACGACATGGCGCGGCTCGCCCGCAACGCCGGATTCGAGAGCACCGTGCTGCTCACACCGGACGGCACCGTCGCCAACGTCACCGCCGTCCTCGGCGAGGCCGCCGCCCGGCTCGGCCCCGGCGACATCCTGCTCTTCAGCTACTCGGGCCACGGAGGGCAGGTGCCCGACGTCCCGGGCTCCGGCACCCCCGGTCAGGACACGGCCGGCTCCGATCCGCTCGGCTCGGACGCCCTCGGCTCGGACGCCCTCGGTTCCGACGACGAGCCGGACGCGCTGGACGAGACCCTGGTCCTGTACGACCGGCAGTTCCTCGACGACGAGGTCCGGCGGGCCTTCCGCGCCTTCGACGACGACGTACGGATCGTGGCCCTGTTCGACTGCTGCCACAGCGGCAGCAGCATCGAGCTCCCCGGCGGCCCGGCGGCCGACGGCACGGCCCGTTTCATGCCCGAACCCCGGCAGCGTCAGCTGTACGCGCGCGACCGTGAGTTCTACGCCGGCCTCAAGGGTTCGCTCGCCGAGGCGGCACGGGCCGACGGCGCGGGGCCCGACGCCCTCCTCGTGTCGGCCTGCCAGGACAACCAGGTCGCCGCCGACGGCGAGGTCAACGGAGCCTTCACCGAGGCCCTGCTCAAGGTCTGGGGCGACGGCGCCTTCCAGGGCGGCTACCGCGATTTCCACCGGGCGATCCAGCGCCGGCTTCCGCCGACGCAGAGCCCGAACCTCCATCTCACCGGCACCCCGGACGAGGGCTTCCTGGACCAACGGCCGTTCACGGTCTGAACCCGGCTCCCCGGCCCTGGCCCGGCTACGGCCTGAGCGCCGTCGCCAGTTGCGCCCGCGAGCGGACGTCGAGCTTCTGGTAGATCCGGGTCAACCGCGCCTCGACCGTCTTCACACTCAGGTACAGCTTCGCCGCCGCCTCCTGGTTGCTGGCGCCCTGGGCCACGAGCCGGGCGAGCCGCAGCTCCGCCTCCGTCAGCGAGGACAGCGCGGGCAGCGCCTCCTCACCCCCGGAGCCGGGCCCGGGACTCTCGCTCGCGACGCCCGCCGGAGCCTCGCTCGCCAGGGCCAGCCACGGAGCGGCGCCGGCCCGCTCGAACACCGAGGCCGCCGCGTGCAGCGCGCTCTGGGCGGCCGAACGGCGCCGTCTGCGGCGCTCGACCCGGGCCAGGGCGATCAGCGCCCGCCCCCGTTCGAGGGGCAGCCCGGCCCGCCCGAAGGCCTCGGCCGTACGGGTGAGCAGCTCCGCCGCCTCGTCGGTCCGCCCCTCCGCCGCGAGCCACAGGGCGTACGCGCGGTCGCAGCCGAGCAGCACCGTGGCCCGTCCCAGCCGGGCGGCCACCGGCCGTACCTCGTCGAGGAGTGCCAGGGCCTCGTCCGCGGCGTCGTGGGCGAGCAGCGCCTCCGCCAGTTCCTCGTGCCAGCGCAGCATCGACGGGTCCACCGTCGACTGGGCGCGCTCGTCGGCCTGGACGCGCCGCAGCGTCTCCAGGGCGGCGGCCACGTCGCCGTTGATCAGCTGGACCCGGCCGAGCGCGTACCGGCTGCGGGAGAGGAAGACCCGGTCGCCCTCCTCCTCCGAGGCCTGGACACTGCGCCGGGCGTAGCTCGCCGCCCGGGCGAAGCTGCCGCCGGCCGTCTCCGCGAGTGCCAGCGTGTACCAGGCGGGGCCGGGCGAGAGGCCCGCCTCCAGGGTGAGCGCGAGGGACTGCCCCGCGTGCGCGAGGGCTGCCGCGCACGCGCCCCTGCGGGACTCGATCGCGGCCAGGGTGGAGAACAGCTCGATCGTGTCCTCCACCGAACCGCGCCGCTGGACCAGGGGAAGGAGCGCGTTCAGTTCGTCCCGGGCGTCCGTCAGACGGTCGTCGAACAGGGCGTGGCGGATCGTCAGGATCTGTGCGGCGTTACGGATGCCGAGCGGGCGCTCGGCCAGCTCCAGGGCGCGGGCCTGCGCGAGCACCGCCTCCGCGTCCGGTGACCCGAGGGCCCGTTCCATCCGCGCCTGCACGGTCAGCGCCTGGGCGGCGGTGCGCGGATCGCCCATCGAGGCGGCCAGCGCGGCCGATTCGACGGCCGCCGTCCGCGAGCGCTGCGGATCGCCGTCCGCGAGGACGTACTTGACGGCGAGCCGGAGCTGGACCGCGGCCCGCAGGGCGGTGTCCCCCTCCGAGTCCTCCATCGCGTGGACGTACATCTCGTCGAGCCCGGTCAGCCCCTGGCCCGCCGTGTCGAGTACGGCGAGCCGCGCCTTGACCCGGTCGGCCGGCACCGCGTCCCGGGCGAGCAGATCGGTGGCGGCCCGCATCGCGAGGTCGGCGCGGGCCGCGCGGGCGGCCTCCTCGGCCGCGTCGACGAGCCGCGCGATCCGCTGCGTCCCGTGGCGTCCCGGCGTCGACTCGGCGGCGAGCAGCGCGAGTTCGGCGGCGAGCGCGTTGTTTCCGCGCCGCCGGGCGAGGTCGGCCGCGGCCGCGACCTCGGCGGCGAGTTCCTCGTCCGGGCTGTCGGTGGCGAGCGCCCGGTGCCGTACCGCCTCCACGGGGTCGTCCACGACCTCCGCGAGGGCCGCGTGTCCCGCGCTCCGCTCGGCCCAACAGGCGTCGTGCACCAGGGTGGAGGGCAGCAGCCCGGCGGTGAAGGTCACCGAGCCGTCCTCGGAGAGCGACACCAGGCCGGCCCGCTCGGCCGCCGCGAGGTCCGCCTCGGCGCTGGGCCGCCCGGCCCGCCGTACCAGGGTCGAGGAGGGACGCAGCGCGAGGGCGGCGAGCAGCAGCGTCTCGCGCACGGCGAGCGGCGCGGCGCCCAGGAGCTGGCGGGCGAGGTCGCGGGCACGCCCGGAGAGGGTCAGCGCCTCCGCGTGGTGCACGGGGGTCCGCGCGTCGGCCAGGGACCGGCCCACGGCGAGGGCCAGACGCGGGTTGCCGCCGCTGGCGCGGTGGATGCGGCCGGCCATCCGGGAGGGGAGCCGGTGGTGGATGAGGAGTTCGGCGATCTCGTCGGCGTGCAGCGGGGGCACGAGCAGTACGTCGGCCTCGGACGGCACCCAGAGGTGGGAGGCGTGCGGGTCCTCGGGACGGTGGAGCGCGCGGTAGGGCTCCCCTGCCTCGCCGTACGGCTCCGGGGTCTCGACGGCCACCACCCGCAGGGAGTGGGGCGCCAGGTGGAGGGCGAACCGCAGCAGGTCCGCGCTGTCCGCGTCGACGTGCTGCACGCCGTCGACGACGAGCAGGACGGGGCCCCGGCAGGTCAGGGTGCGCAGGATCTGGGCGATGCCGAGCCGCAGCGCGATCGGGTCCCAGCCGCCCGCGTCGATCGGCGCCTCGCGGCAGAGCATGGCGACGGCGGTGCGCTGGGGTCCCGGCAGTTCGTCGAAGACCCCGGACGTCTCGGGCGGGGTGGCGCCGAGTCCGGGCCAGGCCACGGTGGCCGCCACCGACGCCACCAGCGCGGCGGCCGAGGCCCCGGGTATCTCGCGGTCGGACGGCAGGGTCGCCAGCCACAGCACGGTCTCGCCGCGTGCTTCGGCACGGGTGGCCTCGGCGAGGGCGAGCTCGGTCTTGCCCACACCGGCGGGTCCGGTGAGCAGGGCGCGGCCCCGGGTGTGGAGGGCGCGTTCGAGCCGGGCGAGGAGTTCCTCGCGGCCCACCGGCGCCGGGGGACCGCCCATTCCCGCAGAGCGCAGGGCGAGGTACGGAGCTGTCGTCACTGTCCACCACCTCCGCCGCTCGGGCCCCCGGCCCAAGAGCCCCGTGGGCAGAGAATACGGAGCCCACCCGAGGAGTCCAGGCCCCTTGTCCGGCATACGGACAGCACGCCCCGCCGGGACGGTGGTTCGAAACGCCAGAACGCGCCCGTGGTGTAGACCACGAGCGCGTCGCTGACCAGCAAGAATGCTGATGTGGGGGGTGGTTCTGGGGTGGAGCTGTGGTGCCTTAGAAGGTCAGGTTCCACGAGTTGATGTAGCCGGTGTCACCCGAGGCCACATCGCGGACCTGGAGCTTCCAGGTGCCGTTGGCGACCTCGCTCGACGCGTCGACCGTGTACGTGGTCACGACATCGTCGGCGCTGTCCGAGGAGGAGGACGCCTTGAGGTTGCGCACCGTGCCGTCAGGGGCGATCAGGTCGATGACCAGGTCCCCGCGCCAGGTGTGCTTGATGTCCACGCCGACCTTGAGGGCGGCGGGGGCGTTGCCGGTGCGGCCGGTGACGGCGATCGAGGACGACACGGTGGTGTTGTCCGAGATCGTCACATCGGTCGCGTTGGTGAAGACGGTGCCGGTCGGCGGGTTGGTGGTGCCGGTGACGGCGTCCACGGTCTTCGCCGTGTCGGCGATGCCGGTGCCGCAGCCGCCGGTGCAGGTGCCGGGCAGCGGACGGGCGTTGGCCTTGATCGCGGTCTCGATCTCGGCCGGGGTGAGGGTGCTCTTGGCCGACTTGAGCAGGGCGGCGAGGCCCGCGATGTGCGGAGCCGCCATCGAGGTGCCCTGGTAGGGCTTGAAGTTCTCGGCCGACTGGGTCGTCGAGCCCGAGTTCAGCGTGGAGTAGATGCCGTTCTCGGGGGTGGTGACGGTACCGGGCGTGTCGGTGGCGCGGCGGGTCTCGCCGCCGGGCGCGGCCACGTCCACGATGGTGCCGAAGTTGGAGTAGTACGACCGGTTGCCCTCACGGCTGGTGGACGCCACGTTGATGACGTTCGCGCAGTTCGCGGGGGTGAAACCGGAGGCGTTGGCGTTGCTGTTGCCCGCGGCGACGACGACGGTGGTACCGCGCGAGACGGCGCCGTTGATCGCGGTCTGGTAGACGCTCGGGCAGGAGGCGCTGGCGCCGCCCAGGCTCAGGTTGATGACCCGCGCCGGGTTCGCGTTGGCGGGGACGCCCGGCACGGTGCCGCCGGAGGCCCACGTGATGGCGTCGGCGATGTCGGCGGACGAGCCGCCGCACTTGCCGAGCACCCGCACGGGCTGGATCTTCGCGTTGTACGCGATGCCCGCGATGCCCTTGGTGTTGTTCGTGACGGCGCCGATGGTGCCGGCCACGTGGGTGCCGTGCCAGGAGGAGTTGGAGGCCTTGGAGCCGAGGCCGCACTCGCCGTCGGTCGCGTTCCAGTCGCCCTCGTCCTTGGCGTCCGCGTCGCGGCCGTTGCCGTCGCGGGCGTCGGCGGAGGTCGAGATGAAGTCGTACCCGGAGACGATGTTGGTCGCCAGGTCCGTGTGGGCGGCGTAGCCGGTGTCGATGACGGCGACGGTGACGCCGGAGCCGGTGGTCTTGTCCCAGGCCGCCGGAACGTTCATGCCGCCGGTGGGCTCGAAGAGGTCCCACTGCTTGGCGTAGTCGGTGTCGTTCGGCGTGACCGCCATCGCGTAGGCACGGATGTCGGGCTCGACGGAGGCGACGGACGGGTCGGCGCGGAACGCCTCCATGACCTCGGTCACGTCCTGCTTGGTGGCGCTGTCGCCCAGGTCGACCAGGGCGCCACCGCCGGCGAGGCGGCGCTCGAAGGAGAGCTTCTCGCCCGTCTTCGCGGCCTTCTCGGCCGTGTCGCTCTTCGCGGCGGTGTTGGAGCCGGCCTCGGTGGCCTGGCTCTTGTAGGTGACGATGACCTTCTCGACCGGGGCGCTGGGGAGCGCCCGCATCGTCTGCGAAGCCGGTGCGGGCTTCGGGGTGGCAGCGCCCGGGGCGGCGGCGAACGCCCCGGAGGTGGTGGCAGCGGCGCCGAGGATCGCGGCGCTCGCGACCACGGATATGACTCTCCGCCTGGAACCGTTCAAGGTGTGGCCCTTTCGAGTACGACGTAACTGCGGAGCAGTGGCGGCGGCGCGGGGACACACGGGGCGAAGTGGGGTCGCGAACCGGCATTCCCTGGGCTTGGGGGGCCCGTGCGCCGCCACCGGCGCGACGGCCCGGGTCAAGGCCGTCACCGGCGGATGCCACCCTCCGCATGCACCTGTCAGGGTGCGTCCGGGGGATGATATCTGCCGGTGCGGAGGACAGTAGGGAACGGGGGGGTGAACCCGATACGGGGAAAACCCTTGTCACCCCTCACGGCCCGGCGGGGGGTCGGTGAGGGGAGGTGCGACCAGGGCCGCGAACAGGGGAGTCGGCACCCCGTCACACACGCGCCGAGCAGCCGGAACACCCGCGGCGGGGCGTGCTGGTACGTACCTGCTCCTCGGAAAGGTACACACCTCTCGAGGGGAGCCGGACGGCGGCCCCGGCCGAGCCGGCGGGGTCCGTTCCCGGGGCGGACGGGGGTGTTCCCGGCCGCGGATCGCGGCCGGGAAACGACCTGGCCCCGACCGGGCGCGGACTGCGTGACCTCGGCCGGCTTCGAGTGCCGCGACCTCGGTCGGTTTCGAGTGGCCTCACCCGGCTTCGAGTGCCGTGGCCCCGGCCGGTTTCGAGTGGCCTCACCCGGCTTCGAGTGCCGTGGCCCCGGCCGGTTTCGAGTGGCCTCACACCGGCTTCGAGGGTCGTGACCTCAGCCGAGTTCGAGCGACGTGACCCCGTAGACGCGCTCGCGTGCCACCGGGCGGACCGGGCCCGTGTACATCCGGGCCGTCTCGAACGTCGGCTCGAGCCCCCGCTCCTCGGCCAGCCGCGCCGCCGCCGGATTCGACTCCGGCATGTCGACCGCGATCCTGGCCGAGCCGAAGTCCCGCGCCTCGGCGGCGAGCGCGTCGAGCAGCGCGGCCGCGTCCGCCGGAGTGTCCGCGAACAGCGGCCCGATCCGCGCCTCGTCCTGCGCGGGACGGACCACCCCGTACCCGGTCGGACGTCCGTCGACGACCCGGACCAGCGCGCGGTGGCCGGGCGTGGCGAGCCAGGCGGCGAGGAAGCGCGGCCGGTCGGCGTGGTGGCAGGCGGCGTCGTACGCGGCGAGGGCGGCCGGGTCGACCAGCCCGGCGGCGACCACACCGGTCACCGGGCCGTCGGGGGCCGGGACCTCGCCCACGTACCGCGCCGTCCGGTACGCCGTGACGAAGCCGGAGCGCCGGTAGTTGTCCTGCTGCGCCGGCACTCCGTCGAGCCCGACGGACCGGTCGCCCGCGTGGGCGAGCGCGGCCCGCCAGGTGGCCAGGCCGTGACCGAGACCACGGAGTTCGGGGCGTACGAGATAGAAGCCGAGGAACGCGTACGCCTCGTCGTAGGTGACGACCGAAATGGCGGACACCGGCTCCCCGTCGACCCGGCCGAGGAAGAAGCCCCCGGGGTCCTGCGCGAAGAACGCGCGGGCGTCGGAGAGTCCGGGATTCCATCCCTCCTCGGCCGCCCAGGAGCGCACGAGCTCCCAGTCCCGCTCCGTGGCGGGCGCGACGGACAGCGGGCCGGAGGAGGCGGAGGCCATGGGGTTCCTTCAACAGCCGGGAGCGGAGCGGACGGAGGTTCCATCCTGGGGAAACCGGGACGGAACACCCGGGTAAACCGGGCAAAGCGCGCCGAGCATAGCGCCATGCGTCTCCGTCGCCGCGCACGGGCGATCGATTTCGGCCGCGGGCGCCCCGGCGGCCGCAGGGCTCCGCCGGCCGCTCCTCGAAGGCTCCCCGGCGGCCCCTTCCCCGGTTCCCCGGCGCTCCCTCCGGCCCCTCAGTGGACGAGACGCAGGCGCGGGTCGGCGACCGCGAGGCGGACGGTCTGACCCCAGGTCAGTTCCAGCGCGTCCGACTCGACGCCGTCGCCGAACGCCACCAGCCGGTCCGACTCGACGGTGAGGCGCAGGCCCTCGCCCGGATCGAGGAGCCCCTCGACCCGGCTGGTGCCGGTCGCGGGCGACGGCCAGGCCTCCCGGACGAACCAGGCGAGCCGGGCGTCCGCCGGCGAGGGCAGGGCGAGCGTGCTGGAGCGCTGCTCCCACAGGGAGCGCAGCCAGCCCGTGGCCCCCGTGCCGGTCCCCACCAGCACACCCGAGGAGGCCTGGGGCTCGGGCGCGCCGGTCGGCACCTCCGGCGCGTCGAGGTCCAGCGTGTACCGGGCCGTCTGATGGCCGCGCGGCCCGACGTAGATCTCGTTCAGGGCGAGCAGCCGCTGGGCGTCGTCGGTGCGGGCCTCCACCATGGTCAGTTCGTCGACCGTCGCCCCCGCCTCCACCGCGTACGGCAGCAGCCGCCGTGCCCGGTCGGCCCGGTGCCGGACCAGAACGCCCGGATTGCGCCCTGGGTCGGCGTCGATCCCGACGACGGGCTGACCGGTCAGGTACTTCGCGGCATTGGCGACCAGGCCGTCCTGGCCGACCACGACGACCACGTCCTCGGGTCCGAACAGGAACCGGTCCAGATCGGCGCGCTCCACGCGGCTCTGCCGCCAGGTCAGCGGCACCGCGGCCGCCACCTCGGCGAGCGCCCGGCGGGTCCGCTCGTGCCGCTCGCGCACGGCGTCCACCGAGCGGCCGCGCGCGGCGAGGAAGAACGCGGCCTGGCCGTGCGTCCCGTGCCGGGCGAGCAGCTCCTCGTACTCCGTGGTCCGGTGCACGAGGACCGCGCGCGGCGCGAGGCTCACGGCCGGGCCCCGCCCTCGCCGAGCTTGGCCAGCAGCCCGGTCAGCACGTCCGGAGAGAGCGTCAGGTGCTCGATGTGCGGCAGGTTCTCGGCGGCGCGGGTCACGGCGAGGGCGTGCAGGGTGGCGGGGTCCACCTCCGAGTGGGCCCGGAGCCACGCGGACTGCGCCCCGGCGCGCGCGGCGCCGACCTCGCGTGCCGCCTCCGCCTCGGCCTGTGCGAGGCGGACCTTCCGTACGGCCTCGGCCTCGGCCCGCACCGCGTCGGCGGCCGCGTTCTCCTCGGCCTCGCGACGGGCGTTGGTGCCGCGCTGTTCGACCAGCCGTTCCTCCTGCCGGGCCAGCTCGATCTTGCTCGCGAGCTCGTTCTCGGCGATGGCGCGTTCGCGTTCCACGGCGACCGCGCGGCGTTCGTACGTCGCCCGGTCGGCCTCCTGCTGGATCTGTTCGCGGGCGGGGGTGCGCAGGGCCCGCTCGACCTCGGGTTCGGGGCGGATCGCCACGACCCTGACCGCGACGACCTCGATGCCGGTGGCCGGCAGACGCGGTTCGGCCGCGAGCCCGGCCGTGACGCGGTCCCGGACCGCCGTCACGCCGTCGACGAGCGCCTCGGCGAGTGCCGTGCGGGCGAGGACGTCGAGGGCGTGCTGCTGGGCCGTCTCGGTGAGAAGGGTGGCGATCTGCTCCAGCGGGGTGCCGCGCCACGCGCCCGTGTCCGGGTCGATGGAGAAGTCGAGCCGGGTGGCGGCGGCCGCCGGGTCGCCGATCCGGTACGTGACGGTGGACTGGACGCTGACGTCCTGGAAGTCGGCGGTGCGGGCGTGGAAGGCCATCGCCAGTTCGCGGTCGTTCACCGGCACTTCGGAGAGGGCGGCGGTGAGCGGCCGGAACCAGAAGCTCAGCCCCTCGCCGTCGTGGACGAGCCGGCCTCGGCGCTGGTGGCGGATGTGCGCGGTGGGCGCGGAGCGCAGATGGCGCCAGCCGGCCCGCCGGGTGATGTCTGCCATGAACAAACCCCCTTGTCGTCATGTTGACGATAGGGGGTCGGTCCGGTTGTCGTCAAGATGACGAATTCAAGGTCATCGCCTGTTCCCGGCCTCGTGTTCCGAGGCCGGCGTCATCGGAACCACCGGAGACACCGGACCCGCGGGGTGTCGGCACCGCCCTCAGCTCCCGGGGAGCGCGCGACCGGGGAGCGTCCGGACTCCCCGGCCCCGCCGAACGCGTGGCTCCCGCGGGAAGCGTGGCCGCGGCCACCGGTACGGCCACCGGTACGGTCACGGCTCCGGCCTCCGGTACGGCGAGCGGCATGCCCTCCGGTAGCGCCACGGTCACGGTCTCCGGTAGCGCCATGGTCACGGCCACGGGCTCCGGGACCGGAGCGGTCTCGGGGGAGCCGCCCTTCGTCAGCAGGACCACACCCCGGGCCGCGACCAGCGACGCACCGGCCGCGACCAGCCAGCCCCACGCGCCCGCGCGGAACGTCTCGCCGAGCAGTGCCACACCGATCACCGCGGCGGCCGCCGGGTTGGAGAGGTTGACCACGGCGAGCGGCGCGGCGAGTCCGCCCCGGTAGGCGGCCTGGGAGAGCAGCAGCCCGCCCGACGCGAAGCCCGAGATGAGCAGCGCGAGCAGCGCGGTCTGCCACCAGCTCGGCTCCCGGCCCGGAAGTTCGAGTGCGAGGGCGGCCGTCAGGGTCTGGGTGAGCGCGGAGGCGACACCCGAGGCGATTCCGGAGGCCGTGGCGTGCCCGAGTCCGCGGCCGGGGCGCCTGCCGGGCGCGGGCGAACCGGCCCCGTGCGCGCCGTGCAGCCTGCCCGAGGCGAGTACGGCGATGAGGAGCGCCGTCGCCGCGGCGACGACCAGGGACTCGCGCAGGCTGAGCGCCTCGCCGGGCTCCGTCGGCCCGGTCACGGCGACCAGTCCGACGAGACCGCCCAGGGTCCACAGGGCCCCGCGCCACTCGGTACGGGTCACCCGCCGCCGTGCGGCGTACGCGCCGAGCGGCAGCGCCGCCACCAGGGTCAGCGCGCCGAGCGGCTGAACCAGGGTCAGCGGCCCGTAGTGCAGGGCGGCGACGTGGGCGACGGCGCCGGCGGCGTTCAGGCCGACCGCCGACCACCACTGCCCGCGGGCGAGCAGGGCGCGCAGCGCCCCGCGCCCGTCCGGGGCGGGGGAGGCGGCGGCGAGCCGGGACTGGGCGACGGCCGCGAGCGCGTATCCGGCGGCGGAGACGAGCGAGAGGAGCACCGCGATGACGGTGCCGACGGCGGGGTTCATCGGAGGGCTCCGACCGGAAGAGGGGCCGTACCGAGCGTGCGGGGTACGGGTGGTGGTGCCGTCCGGCGCCCGGGGGCGCGGACGGCGAGCAGCGCGAGGCCGAGGATCGCGGCGGCGGCGAGCGCGTCGAGCCAGTAGTGGTTGGCGGTGCCGACGATGACGAGCAGGGTGAGCAGCGGGTGGAGCAGCCAGAGGACCCGCCAACGGGACCGGGTGGCGGCGATGAGGCCGATCGCGACCATCAGGGCCCAGCCGAAGTGGAGCGAGGGCATGGCCGCGAACTGGTTCGCCATCGAGTCCGTCTCCGGCGTCGCCCCGTACACGGAGGGGCCGTACACCCGGGCGGTGTCGACGAGTCCGCCGGCGGCGAGCATCCGGGGCGGGGCGAGCGGCATCAGCAGGTGCAGGGCGAGCGCGGCGGCGGTGACGACCGCGAGGACGCGGCGCGACCACACGTAGTGGGCGGGGCGGCGCAGATACAGCCAGACGAGGAAGACGAGCGTGGCCGGGAAGTGCACGGCCGCGTAGTAGGTGTTCGCTGCCCGGACCAGGGGTTCGGCGTGCAGGAGCAGCTGCTGAATCGTTCCCTCGTCCGGCAGGTGGATCGCGCGCTCGGCGTCCCAGACGCGGTCGGCGTTGCGGAAGGCGCGGGTCTCGTGGCCGTTGGCGAAGAGCCGGCCGAGCTTGTAGACGAGGAAGAGCGCGGTGACGAGCGCGAGCTCGCGCAGGAGCGGCGGTCTGGCGGTCGCGCCGCCGTCCTCGTCCCCCCTCTCGTGAGCGAGGGGCCCGTCCTGCTCGGCGGGCCTGCCCCGCTCGGCGGGGCCGTCCTGTACGGCGGGGCCGGGGGTAGGTGTCATCCCCGGTCCTGCAGGACGTGGTCCTCGTATCCCGCGTATCCCGCCAGCCATCGTGCGGTCCTCTAATCCGTCAAATCGCCAACAAACGGAGTGAGCCTAGATCCGTTTTCATCGAGACGCAAGCGTATCGAAACGTTTGCGTCTCGATTGTGCACCCCCTACTCTCGTATGTGCAGAGACAGAGGTGTCCTGGAGGGATCGATGTCCACAGAAGCCGCTACCAGCGCGGCCCGCCGAAGCAAGATCACGCCCGAGCGCGAGACCGAGCTGTACGACGCCGTGCTCTGCCTCCTGCGCGAGGGCGGCTACGACTCGGTGACCATGGAGGGCGTCGCGGCCCGCACCAAGTGCGGCAAGGCCACCCTCTACCGGCAGTGGGGCACGAAACCCCAGCTCGTCACCGCCGCGCTCGCCCAGCGCCGCTGCACCGTCTTCACCGGCATCGACACCGGCACCCTCGCCGGCGACCTGCGCGAGGCCGGCCGGATCGCCGCCTCCCACCGCGAGCGCGACGCCGAACTCATGGAGGCCGTCGCCCAGGCCTTCATCCAGCACCCGGACCTGCGCGCCGCACTCCGCGAGACCGTCATCGCCCCCGAGGTCGCGGCCATCGACGCGGTGGTGGCCCGCGCGGTCGAGCGGGGCGAGGTCGACGCCGACAACCCCGCGATCGGCTTCGTCGCCCCGTGCTTCCTCGGCATGCTCCGCGTCGAGCGCCTCTTCGAGGAGCGCTTCTCGGACGTCTCCACCATGCTGACGTTCGTCGACGCCGTCCTGCTTCCGGCGCTGCGCGTCGAGGGGTGAGTCCCGGGCCCGTCCGTCACCCTGGAGCCATGCCCGCACACAGCCACGACGTCCGCGTCCGCCGGATCTACGAGCCCCCCTCGCCCGACGACGGCGTACGGGTCCTCGTCGACCGGCTCTGGCCGCGCGGACTCGCCAAGACGGACGCCCACATCGACGAATGGCCCAAGGCGCTCACCCCGTCCACCGAACTCCGCCGCTGGTACCACGGTCCGGAGGGCGAGTACGAGGAGTTCCGCCGACGGTACGAGGCCGAACTCGCGGCCCCCGAAGCGGCGGCGGCCCTGGACCGGCTGCGCGACCTCGCGGCCAAGGGGACGATCACCCTCCTGACGGCGGCCAAGGACCCGGCGGTCAGCCACACGGCGGTGCTGGAGGGAGTGCTGGAGCGGCGGTCGGGGGAGTAGCCGGGGGAGGCAACAGGGGAGGCGGTCGACGAAGCGGCCGCGGTCGTGGCCGTGGCCGGGCCCGTCGGGTGCCGGATCAGGGGAGGCGTCCGTCAGGGACGGTTTCCGCGCAGGCCGGGTGCCTCCGCTGCGGCGTCGACCACGGGCGGGGCCTCCGCGCGCCCGGCCAACTCCCGCGCCCACAGCACGAGTCCGCCGACATCGATCCCGTAGGTGACGGCGACCGCCGCCACGTCCCCCGGCGCGCCCGCCAGGCGGTCCGCGCCGCGGCGCAGCAGCCGCGCCCCGCCCGGGGCGTTGCCGCGGGCGGCGTGCGTCAGGCCCACGGCGAGCTGCGCGAGCCCCTGCCACAGGTCCCGTTCCGACTCCGGGCCGGACTTCCAGGCGTCCTCGAAGACCTCGTGCGCGTGAAAGGGCATCCCGGCGTCCAGCAGACGCTGAGCCTCCCGCAGGGTCTCCTCCGGAGTGCGCACGACACCCTCGGGCTGCCGGGGCACGCCCTCCGCCCCGTACGGCAGCGGCCGGCCGAGCCCGTCGCGGGGACGCGCGCTGCGGGCCCGCCCCTCCTCGTCACGGTCCCTGCCGGGGTCACTCTCTGTCCGGTTCACCCCTCCATTGTCGCCCCCGGGACGATCAGGACGGCTAGGCTCGTCGGTCCAGCGCATCCCGGGGCCGCGTGCGTCGCGCGGGCCGGTCATCACGACAACTCGTGCGGAGGAGTGGGTCAGCGGTGTCGACGGAGCCCGAACAGCCTTTGCCCGCAAGGCCGTCCGGGTACGACTCGGTCGCGGGATCCGGGTCGGGCAGAGGCCTCCTGGAGCGACGCTCGGAACTGGCCGCGGCCGCCCACGCGATCGACACGCTCGTCGCGGGGACCGCCGCCGGACGGGACCCCGATCCGAACCCCGCTCCGGTCACCGGTTCCGTCGACCTCGCCTCCGACGCGGACGCCCCCGCGCCCCACCGCGGAGACCAGAGCGGAGGCCACGGCGGAGGCGTCCTCGTCTACCGGGGAGAGCCGGGCATCGGCAAGACCGCGCTCCTCGCCGAGATCCGCCGCACGGCCCGGGACCGCTGCACCGTCCTGACCGCCCGGGGCGGCGAGACGCTCACCCCGGTCCCCTTCCACCTCACACGCCAACTCCTCCAGCCCGCCCTGGACCGACACGACGCCGAGGAGGTCCGGCAGCTCTTCGGCGAGCACTACGACCTCCTCGCCCCCGCGCTGGGGCTCGCGGCACCGCCGCCCTCCTCGGCCGCGCCCGCGGACCCGCAGGGCGTACGGGACGGTCTCGTACGCCTCCTGGACCGCCTCGCCGAGCGACTGCGGGACCGGCCGCCGGTGCTGCTCGTGGACGACGCCCACTGGGCCGACGCCGAGTCCCTGGCGTGGCTGGAGGCCTACACCCGCACCCGGCGCGACGGCCGCCTGCCCGTCCTGCTCGTCCTCGCCCACCGGCCTCTGCCGAGCGCACCGCGCGGCGCCGGCGGCCCCACCGTGCCCACCGGCCCCCTCGCCGCGCTCGGCGACCGGGCCGTGCTCACCCTGGGCCTGGACGCCCTCACACCCGAGGCCAGCGCCGTTCTGGTGCGGGAAGCCCTCGGAGATCACGCGGACGAACCCTTCTGCCACGAACTCTGGACGGTGACCTCCGGGAACCCGTACGAGACGGTCGAATTGCTCGCCAAGGCCCGCGACCGGACGGTCCGACCCGTCGCGGAATCCGCCGCCCTCCTCCGCGATCTCGCCGCGGGCGCCCGCGGCGGCGGCCTCGTCGCCCGGCTGGAGGCGCTCGGCACCGGCCCGACCCGGCTGGCCTGGGCGATCGCCGTCCTCGGCGCGGACAGCACACCGATGCTCCTCGCGGCGCTCACGGGGATGACTCCGAGCGAGGTGGCCGACCACCTCGACCGCCTCCGCAGGGCCAGAATCGTGACCACCCCGCCCCGAGCCGCGCCGACGGACCCCCTCGGCACCGCACCGGACCCCCGGGGCGCCGCGCAGGCGGCCCCCCAGGAATTCGTCCACCCGCTCATCGCGACCGCCGTCCACGGATCGGTCCCCTCGGCCGTGCGGACCGCCCTGCACGGCCGGGCGGCCTGGGCGCTGACCCGAGCGGGACACGGCCCGGCCGCCGCCTCCCGGCACCTGCTCGAAGTACACCCGGACGACGACGAGGACGTCGTCCGGCAGCTGAGGGCCGCGGCCGTCGAGCACCTCGCCGTCGGAGCCCCCGACGCGGCCCGCCGCTGCCTGGACCGGGCCCTCGCCGAACCGCCCCGCCCGGAGACGTACGCCACCGTCCTGTACGAGCTCGGCTGCGCGTCCCTGCTCACCGCACCCGCGGCCACGGTCCGCCATCTGCGCTCCGCGCTCGACCTGCCCGGACTCGACGACGCGCTCCGTATCGACGCGACCTACCGGCTCGCCCAGGCCCTCGCCCACAGCAACCGGCTCGGGGAGGCCGCGAGGACCGTCGCCGCCGAAGCCGGCCGGACCCCGCCCGGCACCGGCCGCCGGCGCCTCCAGGCCGCGCACTTCATGTACGAGGGGTTCCAGGCAGCCGAGGAGGACGGTCCCGGCCGCTCCCGCCGCCTCGCCGAGCTCACCGCGGACTTCACCGGCGCGGACAACTCCGAACGGGCCCTCGTCGCCGTCCGCGCCTTCGACGCGATGCTCCGGGGCGAACCCGCCACCGAGGTCGTACGGCTCTGCGACCGCGCCCTCGCCGACGGCGCCCCGGCCGGCGGACTCGGCTGGACCGACACCACCTGGGGCTTCGAGATCCCGGCACTCACCGGGATCGCGTACGCCTTCGCCGACCGTCCCGACCGGGCCGAGGCCCTGTTCGGAGAGGCGGTCCGGGCCTTCGAGATCTCCGGCTGGAGCGGGGCCCACCTGGCCTTCGCCCACACCCTTCTGGGCCTGGTCCACCGGAGGCGCGGAAACCTGCCCCGGGCGCAGCGGCACCTGGAGGAAGGACTCCGGCTGGCCGACCGGGTCGGCACCGGGCTCCCCGTCCACTGGGACACGGCCTGCCTCCTCGTCGACACGCTCCTCGCCCGGGGCCGTACCGGCGAGGCGCGCAAGGTCGCCGACCACTACGCCTTCGGCCCGCCCTGGCCGGGCGCGATCGTGCTGCCCGACGGCCCGAGCGTCCTCGGCCGGCTGCTGCTCGCCGAGGGCCGCCGGGAGGAGGCGGTCCACACCCTGGAGGAGGCGGCCGAGGCGCTGACCGTCCGTGGCCGGCACCACGGCGTCTGGGCTCCCTGGCCCTTCGACCTCGCCCGGGCCCTCGCCCCGACGGACCCGGACCGCGCGGCCCGGATCGCCACCGCGGCCCATGCCCACGCCGAACGCCTCGGCACCCCCACCGCCCTCGGCGAGGCCCTCCGCTGCCTGGCGCTCTTCGCCGATCCGGCCGAGTCCCGCCGCCTCCTCACCCGCGCCGTCGCGCACCTGGCGGCGTCCCCCTCCCGGTACGAGGAGGCCCGGGCCCGACGGGACCTCGCCCACGCGACGGGCTCGCCCGCCACCCTCGCCGAAGCGGCGTCCCTGGCCGCCACCTGCGGTGCTGACCACCTCGTCCCCGACGAGGTGACAGCCCGTGCGTCAACCCACCCCCCGGAGTGAGGTAATGTTTTCCCTGCACGGCCGACGCGGAGAGAAACCGCGGAGACGGGCACCGGGACGTGGCGCAGCTTGGTAGCGCACTTGACTGGGGGTCAAGGGGTCGCAGGTTCAAATCCTGTCGTCCCGACTTATCGAAGTCGCAGGTCAGGGGCCGTTTCAGAGCAATCTGAAACGGCCCCTGACTCGTTTTCGGGGACCCGTTGGGGATCAGCCGCAGGTGACTGTTCCCTGTTCCACGGCGCTCACCCGGAGAGTGCTTCCGACCGTGCAGCCGACAGGGCCCCATAAGGGGTTCCGTCACTGCAGGTCAGAAGCACTCTCCGGCTTTTTGATCAAGCCGTGGAGTGTCGGGCTGGGTGGCTGGGAACGGTCAGCCGGCGTTGCCGATCAGTTTCCAGGGCTCGTGGTCGGCGTCGGCCCCGGTGCCCGGGGCGCTGCCCTTCGTCTCCCACTTGGCCTTCCAGACCTTGCCGTTGTACTTGACCGTGGTCTGCTCGATCGGCTGGGCGGCCGGGGAGTAGATCTTGGTCGCATCCCAGTTCCCGGCACTGCAGCCACCGGCCGGCGGGGTCGCCCTGCCGAGTCCCTTGAGGTTGTCGTTCACCGGCGCGTACGCCGTACCGCCGATCGACAGGCTCGTGTTCACCGGACCGGTGATCGGGAGGAAGTAGATGATCGGCAGGTCGAGCGACTTCCCGGCCGGGATGATCTGGCAGTAGTCCAGGGTCGTGCTGACCCGGTGGAACGTCGTACCGGGCGCCAGCTTCCACCGGCCACCCTGGGCACCGGTCTGCCAGTTGGCGTCCTTGACCAGCGGTGACGTCGAGGCCGGGATGTCGAACGACAACGTGGTGTCCTTGCCACCGCCGAGCGTGCGCCCGGTGTTGTTGGTGATCCGGACGGTCGGCTGCAGGGGCCACAGGTTCGCCGTGGCGGTCGGGTAGTCGACCATCTCGACGCTCAGGTCGGCGGTCACCGTCGGCGCGACACCGCTGCTGCCGGTGCGCAGGTTGTTGTCATAGGCGCCGACATTGCCCAGCTTCTCGTTCAGCCGGGTGGTCAGCGTGTACCCCATCCCGCACGGGGTGTCCGGCTGGACGTCCGCCGGGCAGGAGTAGTCGCCGCCGAGCTCCCACATCATCACGCCGCCCGCACCGGTCGACCTGACCAGATCGGCGACGGCGTCCATGCTCTGCTCGTCCTCGGTCGACAGGAAGACCTTCTTCTCGGCGTTCCACAGCCACGACGTCTTCGTGGTGTCGTCCCAGTACCGGGTGTACCGGCCCGTGCGCCGGTCGGTGACGTCGGTCTCCGGCTTCAGCCCGACGCTGCGTGCGTAGACCGGCGTGATGTTCTTCTCCAGGTTCTCGGTGTGCCACAGCGGGTTCGTCCCGGAGCCGAGCTCGCTGCCGTTGTTCGTCTCGTCGTGCCAGATGTTGTCGATGCCGAAGGCACCGTCACCACAGGGTCGCTTGATGCCCGTTCCCGGCTCGCAGCCGCTCGGCTTCCGCGACGTGCCCCACAGACCGTTCGTACCGCCGGTGACGTTCTGCCAGCCGCGCGTGTAGTACGGCACACCGATGTTGACGCGCCCGGCCTGCATCGCGCCACGCATGTACTTCATGGCCCAGTCGGTGTTGAAGTACCCGATCCTCCCGTACTCCGGAGTGGCGTACTGATCGGACAGTTCCGGGTCCTTGCCGTCGTCGAACAGTGCCGCGTTCGGACCCACGACGTCGTTCCAGGTGCCGTGGTAGTCGTAGGCCATCAGGTTGGTGAAGTCCTGGTGGTCCAGCGCGGTCTGGTTCGCCATCCCGCGGGCCAGATAGCCGGAGGCCGACGACGCCGAGGTGAGCAGGTAGTACCTGTCGTCCGCGACCGAAGCCCGGTTCAGCGAGTCCCGCAGCGTCTTCATCAACGCGGCGTACGTCGTGGGCAGACCCTTGCGACGCGGGTTCGACAGCGCCCAGTCGGTCGGATTGCCGGTGTCCTCGAGGACCGTGGGGTACTCGAAGTCGATGTCGACGCCGTCGAACCCGTAGGTCCGCAGGAAGTCCACGACCGAGCGCGAGAACGTGTCGACGCCGCTCTGGTTGACCGAGCCGTCGGCGTTGGTGGTCATCGCGTAGAAGCCCCCGGAACCGGCCCAGCCACCGACCGAGATCAGCGTCTTCACCCGCGGGTGCAGGCGTTTGTACTTCGTCAGCAGGTTGAAGTGCCCCTTGTAGGGCAACGAGGGATCCATCTCGGCGCCGACCTCGCCGGGCCACTCCTTCTGGGTGGCGTTCGAGTCGACCTTGATCCGGTTGTTCTCCACCGACGCGAACGCGTAGTTGAGGTGGGTCACCTTCGACCACGGGATGTTCTTCACCAGGTAGTGCGGCGTGCCGTCGGCGCCCGTGCGACCACCGTTGAAGTAGCCCACGACCCGGCGGTCCCGGCCCTGGCCGAGCCATTCCCGGCCGTCGCTCTGATAGACCTTGCAGTACGGCGTCGCCACGCCCGGCGTGGCCGCCAGACCCTCCGGCCGGCAGTCGCCGGACGCACCCGGCCGCGCACCGCCGTCGTCGCCACCGGGGTGCGACTCCATCGGGTCGCCGACACCGCCGTTGACACCGAGGTCACCGGCACCGCCGTCGCTGCGGCTGCCGTCGCCGTAACTCGGCACCAACCAGCCCTCGATGTCCCCGGCGCCACTCGCCACGGCCGCCCTGACGGCGGTCTTCGCCGTCCGAGAGCCGGTCGTACCGGAGCGGATCATGGCGAAGTCCTCGATCCCGTCGCCGTCCAGGTCGGCGAAGGTCCCGACGGTGCCCTGGAACGGATCGTCGGCGCGGATCACGCCCAGCGATTTCCAGCCCTTGGTGACGCTCCACGGAGCGCCGGTGTTCTGCCAGGCCCGGACCTCACCGGTGGTGAACTCGACCCGGACCGTGTCGGCCTTGCCGTCACCGGTGATGTCGGCGAAGGCGACCTGTGCGCCGCGCGCCTCCCCCGGAGTGCCGAAGCCCTCGACCTTCTCCCAGCCGCCCGGCGTCGGCATTCCCTTGCCCTTGTTCCGCCAGGCGGTCGGGAAGCTCATCCGGTCCAGCGTGATCAGGTCGTCGCGGCCGTCACCGTCGATGTCGGTGAAGTACAGCTCCGGCTCGTAGACGAGGTTGTTCGCGACGATCGTCGGGCTGTCCCAACTGATCCTGCCGCCGCTGCTGGTGTTCCGTGCCATCCGCATCGCGGGGATGCCGGCCGGCGAGTCGGGCGGGTACAGGATCCGGATGTAGTCGTCCTTGCCGTCGGCGTCCAGGTCGGCGAAGTAGACCCGGTCCGGGTCGGTCCCGCGGTCGGCCGGGCTGATGTCGCCCAGCGAGACCGCGGCCTTGCGCGGGTCGTCGTTGCGCCAGCCGGTCACCTTGCCGTCCGTACCGACCACCGCGTAGTCGGCCCTGCCGTCGCCGTTCAGGTCGGGGAACGCGATCTTCGAGCCGGCCGGGGCGGCGTCCCGGATCTTGCCGATCGGCTCCCAGCCGTACGAGCGACCGCTGATCATGCGCTGTAGGACCGCGATCCGGGCGCCTTCGGCGAAGGCGTCCGCGATCTTCCGGTGGCCGGCGTCGGTCGGGTAGATCTCGTTGGTGATGTCCTGCGGGGTGACCTCACCCAGCTCGACCAGGACCAGCCGTGCGCCGCCCTTGATCTTGGCGTAGGCGATCGTGCGGAGCTCGCTGTTGTAGGCGTCGATCCGGGCCTGGTACGTCGGGTTCGTCGACGGCGGCAGGGTCCCGAGCAGAACCGTGGTCGTCGGCGAGGCCCGGTGGATGTCGTCCAGGAAGGTCCGCATCTTCCCGGCCGTCGCCGCACCGTCGGCACCTCCGGCCAGGTCGGCCGTGCCCGCGACCAGGGTCATCAAGTTCGGCCGCAGTGTCCGCAGCGCGGGGATCGACTCGGCCTTGATGGCGTCGATGCCCTTGCCGTCGAAGCCCATGTGGTCGGGGTCGCCCCGCTTGCCGTTCTTCAGCTCACCGACGAAATCCGTGCGCTTGAAGACGAGCTCGGCCACCGTGCCACCGACCACCGCGATGGTGGTCAGGCCGCCCAGGATGGCCTTCAGGTAGTCCCGGAAGCCACCGTCGTCGGTGCTGTGGACACCGGCCGTGATCCCGTCACCGGTCGGCATCACCCGGAGTTCGTCGATCGCGCCGGGCGACGGGCTGGGAAGGGGCGGCGGGCTGGTGCCGCCCGCGTTGAGCCGGCCGGACTGGGTCGGCCGGTGGTCGGAGTTGCCCTCGGGCCGGACCGAGACCGTCAGCGCGTGGTCGAAGTGGGTGGTGACGAAGTAGTCCAGCACACCACCTTCCTGGTGGGTCCCCTGCGTCGAGGCGTGGATCCGCATGGTCGGCGGGAAGCTCGTCCGCTCCTCGAGGACCTCCGGTTCGACGTTGAAGTCGCCACCGACCGTCGCGTTGTAGGTGACGCCACGCTGGTTGCCCAGGCTCTCGATCCGGTCGTCGATGGCGTTCAGCAACGTCCCGGAGTCGCCGCCACCGCCGGACAGGCCGTGCACGGTGAAGTACCACTCGTTGCCGAAGCGCGCCCCGAGCGCGTTCCGTCCGGCGTCGACGGGGTTGCCGACGACGATCAACTCGTCGGGTGCCTCGGTCAGGACGAGCGCGTTGTTGACCCGGCCGCCGATCCGGCGCGGGTTGGTCGCGTCGTCGGCGGTCTGCAGGAAGTAGACCTCACGGGTCGGGATGGTGCTGCGGTAACCGCTGTCCACGATCCAGGTCCGGTGCAGCACGGTGAACTGATGCGTGCCGCCCTGGCTGTCGGTCGTGGTGAAGGTCTGGTCGGGCTGCGCGGCGCTGTTCTCGGGCGGGTGCGGGCCGACCTCCTGAAGCATCAGGATCGGCACCTGCAACGCCAGCCGCTGGACCGTGGTCCACTTGCTGCCGCTCTTCGCCTTGTTGTCGGCCCCCTGCATGTTCCAGGTGATCAGGGGCGTGGTGGCCGGAGGAAAATCGGTGGCGGCGGCCGGAACGACAAGTGACGCGGTCAACCCGGCCATCACCACCACTGCGGCGACCAATCGGCGGAACAAGAGTCCCCCTTCTCATGCAACGGATCGGGAACGAGCGAATCGTTGGAAGGTACATGGTTCTCGGCCGCAAGCCTCCACCGTTCATGAGGATCCGTCAGCTCGCCACGCCCCTTGTGGCGAGTTCTCGTCGTGACGCCGGAGTCCGGGCACGGCCGGGCGCACGGCTGTCGCGTCGGGTGGGCGCGGAGCCGGCCCAGGGCCTCGGTGATCACGTCGGTCCGGGGCCGGTGCCCGCCAGGGAGAAGGACACGGCGGCGACCGGTGGTGACGCCCGCGCGGCGCCTCGGGGCGTGGACGGTGATCCGCGGTGCGCGGGTCTCTCCCTTAGCCTGCCTCGGGTGACCGAACCGACCGACGCCGTGCTCACCGACGGGGTGCCGGCGCGCCTTGTCGACCTCGCCCTGGCCTCCCGGAACCCGGGGGCCGCCCCGCTGGAGGACGAACTCCAGCGCTTCTCCCGGCTGATGCAGGACTCGCACACGATCGCCTGGGCCATGCCTCTCGGCGCCGTGGCCTCGCTCCTCGACGGACTGGCGGACGAGTACGCCACGGAGCGGTACGGCGCCAGACCGGCCGCGTTCCGTGACCGGCTCGCCCGGGCGGCCGGCGACGAACCCGTCGACGCCTTCCTGCGTGCCGTGGCGGAACTCGTCCGCGACCCCTCGTTCGGCGTCTGCCCGGGCCTTGGCGAACTGCCGCTGTCGCAGTGGGAGGCACTCGCCCGCTTCGGCATCGTCAACGAGTTCGCCTCACAGCTGCCCACCGGTGAGTACGGCCGCGACCCGGTCGCGGAGGCGCATGAGCTGGTCGCCATGGATCACCCCGACTGCCACGGCAGGATCGCCGATCTGGCCGGCATGCTGCAGCGCGTCCTCTACATGTTCCGTACGCCCGGCGAGCTCGACGAGGCCTTCGCGTCCGTCATGCCGTCGGTGACGAGCGCACGGCTGCGACTGCTCCTGGACGCCGTCCACGCCCACTTCGCCGAGCACCACTGACCCGCCGGGCCTCGTCGCCACGGAGAGAGCCGTCGAGAGAGCCGTCGAGGAGGCTGTCGCCGTACCCGTCGCGGCGGACCGCTACCTGCGGAACGATGCGCGCGGGACGATGTGCGTAGTCAACTCACGTACGTCTGAGGAGAGTTGGATGGCGCTCTCGGCGTACGGGGAACGATCGGTCCGCCGGTTCGCGACCGGGGGAGAGGCGCTGAACCGCCGATTCCGCCGGTGCGAACGTGCGCGCTCCTCGGCGGGTCCGCCGGAACTCCCTCGCGGGCTGGGCTTCGTGGTCACGGCGGAGCGAGGTGTCGATTCCCGACCGGCGGCCCGGTCGGGGGTGGGGCGGGGAGGCCCGCACGGGCGAGGCGTCCGGTACGCACACGGGGAGCCGGTTCGCGCCGCCGGTGGGTGAACCGTGCGGCCGACGGGCGGAGTTGTGAGCGACGACTCGCGCGGAGCAGGTAACACTCGTGGCCACGCTTTCCGGTGGTAGGGGGCTCTCGCTGCGGGTGTGGCGACGGGCCGGAAGCCACGCGCAGCGAGCCGATCGAGATCATCACGTGCCGGGGTCGTGCAGGTCAAGGCCCTGCCGGCGCGTGTCGGAGCCGAGGCTCCCCGGGCGGGCGCGTACCGACGCGGGGCGCCGTCCCGGTCGTCGGCGGCCCTCGCGCCGATACCACGTCGCTCGCAAAAGCTTCACGAAATCCGCATCAGCGAGGCGTTGTTGACGGGTTCATGGAGGATATGCAAATGTCGGCCCCGCCCGAGGATCTCCGACACTCCGCCTCGGGTCGCACGTAACCGACCGTACTTTGCGCCGGGAAGGGCTTTCCCTCTCAACCAGCAGTGTCCGTAGCGCTCTTGTCAGAGCGTCACCCCCCCATTTTCGATCAGCACTCATCGACAGCGCCGGCCTGCCCTCCGCCACCCGCGGAGGCGCCGGCCGAGCTCCGTCGTGCTCCGAACCACACCGAGGATCAGCATGGGCAAGATCGCCGTACTCACCAACGACCTGCAGGCCGACGTCGTCCACAAGACGCCCGAGCGGACCGCCGCCATGGCCGAGGCACAGCCCCGTTTCGTCCACTTCCTGGAGGAGATGCGCCGCCGCGGGCACGGCATCTACCACCTCCAGCTGGTGAACCTTCCCGACGACCCCAACGTGGAGCGGGACTTCGACGGGACCCTGCCGCTGCAGCGCGGCAGCGAGGGCGCGGCCATCCTGGGCGACTTCCTCGACCCCTCCGACTCCGTCGTCGAGAAGAACAAGGACAGCGGTTTCTACGAGACCGAGCTGCACGACCTGCTGCAGAAGAACGGTGTGGACACCGTCCTGGTCACCGGTCTGCAGACGCAGATCTGCGTCCAGACGACCGCCGCCGACGCCTTCTTCCGCGGCTACAACATCTGGGTCCCCTCCGACTGCGTCGTGTCCGGCGACCCCGAGGCCCGCGACCGGTCCCTCGAGTGGCTGAGCGGCTACTGCGCCACCGTCGCGAGCTCCGAGGAGATCCTCGCCACGCTGGACAGCGACGGCGAGCTGGCCCGCAAGGTCGTCAAGATCCTTCCGTAACACCTCCCTTCCACCGCGCCGACGCGCCCACCCCCCAACGCCCCGAAGGGAAACCCGATGACCACCCCCGCAGCCGACCTCGGTGAAGTCGTCCTCGACCACGGCAGTGGCACACAGCTCAGTCACGAACTGCTCTCACTGATCGTGGAGACGCTCGGCGATGTCTACATCGGCGAGATGGAGGACAGCGCGATGCTGCCCATCGCCGCCGGGCAGATAGCCATGACCACCGACTCGTTCGTCGTCGACCCGCCGTTCTTCGGCAACGGCGACATCGGCAAGATCGCGGTCTGCGGAACCGTCAACGACCTTGCCGTGGTGGGCGCCAAGCCGCTCTACCTCACCCTGGGAATGATCCTGGAGACGGGCCTGCCGATCTCCCGTCTGGTGCAGGTCCTCACCTCGATCCGGGAGACGGCTCGGGAGGCCGGCGTCCAGATCGTCTGCGGTGACACCAAGGTCGTCCGCAAGGGCGAAGCGGACCAGATCTACCTCAACACCGCCGGCGTGGGAGTGTTCGAGCGGACGCCGCTGAGGATGCGCAACGTCCGGCCGGGCGACCGGGTGATCCTCAGCGGTCCTATCGGCAACCACACCGTGCACCTCCTCTCGATCCGCGAGGGACTGGGATTCGAGCAGCGGGTCCTGAGCGACTGCGCCCCGGTCAACGGCATGCTCGACGCACTCTTCGCCGCCGTCGACGAGGGCGACGTGCGCTCCGTGCGCGACGTCACCCGGGGCGGACTCGCCGCGGTCCTGCACGAGTACGCCGGTGCAGTCGAGCGGACCATCCGCATCGACAAGGAGGCGCTCCCGATCCAGTTCGAGACCCTCATGGCCACGGACATGCTGGGCATCGACCCGATCCACTCCGCCAACGAGGGCTGTGTCTGTCTGTTCGTCGATCCCTCCGCCGAGCAGAAGGTCCTGGACGCCCTGCGCGCCCACAAGCACGGAACCGGAGCGGTCGCCATCGGCGAGGTCACCGAGCAGGACGGCGCGCTCGTCCTGATGCGGGACGCCGAGGGCCGCGACTCCGTGGTCGAGGAACTGCTGGGCGCCGAACTCCCGCGGCTCTGCTGACCCATGACCACCACCGAACAGGATGTGAGCGGGGGCCCTCCACGGGGCGACTCCGCCACGACCGCGAGCGGGACCGCCGGAGACCCCGGCGTGACGCCCGTACGCCGCCTCGCCCGTGTCACCGGAGTGGTCCAGGGCGTCGGATACCGGCCCTTCGTCTACAAGGCGGCACTCGCGCACGGTCTGACCGGATGGGTCCTCAACGACCCGGAGGGGGTGCTCACCGAGGTCACCGGCCCGCTCGACGCCGTGGAGGCCTTCCTCGCGGAACTCACCGGCCAGGCCCCGCCGCAGGCGCGGGTCACCGGGGTCCACGTCGAGGAACTGCCCGTGCCGGCCGACCCGTCGGACGAGTTCGTGATCCGCACGAGCGTGCACACGGGCAGCAAGGACACCATCGTCCCCGCCGACGGCCATGTGTGCGCGGACTGCCTCGCCGAGCTGAGCGACCCGACTGACCGCCGGTACCGCTACCCCTTCATCAACTGCACCAACTGCGGCCCGCGCTACTCGATCGTCCAGGCACTCCCGTACGACCGGGCGCAGACCACCATGGCCGACTTCACCATGTGCGCCGCCTGCGCGGGCGAGTACGGCGATCCGCTCGACCGCCGCTACCACGCCCAGCCGAACGCCTGCCCGGACTGCGGCCCCCGGCTCCTGTCGGCCGACGCCTCCGGGAACACCCTGCGGGGCGAGGAGGCGCTGAAGGCGGCGGTGACGGCGCTGCAAGCGGGGAGGATCGTCGCCGTCAAGAGCGTCGGAGGCTTCCACCTGGCGGTCGACGCCCGCGACGAGGCGGCCGTGCGCGGCCTGAGGGCGGGCAAGCGCCGCGACTCCAAGCCCTTCGCCGTGATGGCCCGCGACCTGGAGACGGCGGCCGGCTTCGCCGAGATCGGACCGGCCGAGGCGGAGCTGCTCGTCTCCTCCTCCCGGCCCATCGTGCTCGCCCGGAAGAAGCCGGGCGGGCTGCCCGAGGCGATCGCGCCCCGCAACCCGAACATCGGCGTGATGCTGCCCTCCGCGCCCCAGCACCATCTGCTGCTGGCCGAGGAGGGACTGGACACGCTGGTCATGACCAGCGGGAACATCTCCGGGTATCCGATCGCGTACCGCAACGAGGACGCGCTGGAGCAGCTCTTCGCCATCGCGGACCTGGTGCTCTACAACGACCGCGACATCGAGACGAGGGTCGACGACTCGCTCGTACGGTGCTCCGCCCACCCGGAGCTCGACGGTCCGCTGGTCAGTTTCCTGCGCAGGGCCCGCGGCTACGCCCCCTACCCCGTCGAGGTGGACGTCGAGCTGGCCCCGATGGTCGCCTTCGGCGCCGAGCTGAAGACCACGGTGGCGCTCTCCCGCGGCACCCGCGTCTATCTGAGCCAGCACATCGGCGACCTGAAGAACGACGAGACCTGGGAGTCCCACCAGCAGACGGCGCGCCATCTGGCCGCACTGCACGAGCTGACGCCCCGGAACGCGGCCGTCGACCTCCATCCGCAGTTCCGGGCCACCCGGCTGGCGCTGAAGGAGGAGGGCTCCGAGTACGAGCGGGTCGTCCAGGTGCAGCACCATCACGCGCACATGGCGTCCTGCATGGCGGAGAACCGTTTGACCGGCCCCACTCTGGGTGTCGTGTTCGACGGGGCCGGCTACGGCCCGGACGGCACCACCTGGGGCGGCGAGTTCCTGCTCGGCGGCTACCGGGAGGCCCAGCGGGTCGCCCACCTGCGCACCGTTCCCCTGCTCGGCGGCGACCGCGCGGTGAAGGAACCGGTCAGGACCGGCTTCGCGCTGGCCCTGGACGCTCTGGGCGAACCGGAGGCGGCGGTGACCGCCTTCCCGGTGCTCGGACGGTGGGACGAGCAGCAGCTGCACGTCTTCGCCACCATGGCCCGGCGGGGAGTCAACGCTCCGCACGCCTCCAGCATGGGCCGGCTCTTCGACGGCGTCGCCGCACTGCTCGACGTCACCACCCACGCCGAGTACGAGGCGCAGGGGCCGATCGAGCTGGAAGGGCTCCTCGCCAGGGACCTCTCCATGACGGCCCCGGAGCAGCGCTACCGCTTCGCGCTGGACACCACCACGACAACCGCGCAGATCGATCCCCGGCCCGTGGTGCGTGCCCTGGCCGCGGACCTCGCCGAGGGCGTGGACCGTGCGGAGATCAGCAGGCGGTTCCACTCGGGCGTCGTCGACATGGTCGTCGAGCGTGCCCTGGCCGTCCGCGAGGCCCACGGCGCGGACGCCTTCGAGCAGGTGGTCCTCTCCGGCGGGGTCTTCCTCAACGAGTTCCTGCTCGTGAACTGCCTGGTGGAGCTGCGGCGCGCCGGGTTCCGGGCGTACTGCCAGCAGCAGGTGCCCACCAACGACGGGGGCATCGCGCTGGGGCAGATCATGGTGGCCCACGCCCGGCTCGCGGCGTCCGACGAGGAGCCGCGCGGATGAACGGGAACGAGCGGACGGCCCCGGAACACGTGGTGGTGCTGCACCGCTGGCGTGACCGGCACGCCCGGTACGCCGCCTACCTCGACCACCGGGCCCAGCGGGTCACCTATGTCACGACCGAGCTGGGACGCGCCTCGGTTCCCGAGGGCGCGGCGGCGGTGCGGATCGTCCGCGCCACCGACGAGCCCGTCGAGACGCGGGCGGCCGTCGCCGAGCTGATCGGGCGGTTCGGCCCGGCGAGCCGGCTGGTGGCGCTCAACGAGGGAGACCTCGACAACGCGGCCGAGCTGCGTGTCGCCTTCGGGCTGCCGGGGCAGACCCCGGCGGAGCTGGAACGTTTCCGCGACAAGCTGACCATGGTCGGGCTGGTCGACGCCGCCGGGGTACGGGTGCCGCGGTACGCCGATGCCGACACCGCCGAGGACGTACGGGCCTTCGGCGAGCGCCACGGCTGGCCGGTCGTGGTCAAGCCCCGGCGCGGCACGGCCAGCAGGGGAGTGCTCCTGCTGCACTCGGAGGACGAACTCGACGCCCAGGCGGACATCTTCCTGCCGGACCGGCACGAGCCGCGCATCGTGCAGTCCTTCGTCTCCGACCCCGTCCTGCACATCGACGGGCTCTGGACCGGGGACGCGCTGGGCCCCTGGCGCGTCTCGCGGTACGTCAACAACTGCGAGGAGTTCACCAAGGGCACCTTCCTGGGGTCGGTCGAGGTCGACGAACCGGAGGTCCTCGCACCGCTGGCCGACTTCACCGCCGCGGCGGCCGAGGCGCTCGGCGACGGCCGGCCCTGGGTGTTCCACATGGAGGTGTTCCTCGGCAGGACCTCCGACGGCTCCCCCCGGCCGGTCTTCCTGGAGGCGGGCGCGCGGGTCGGGGGAGGGGAGATCCCGTTCGTGTGGCGCGAGGTGCACGGCCTCGATCTGATGTCCGCGGCCGCGGACATCCAGCTGGGCCGCACACCGGCCGTGACCGCCGTCGACCCGGAGCCCGACGCCGGGGCGGACAGCCCGTCCGCGCCGGACACCACGGGCACGGCCGGGCACACGACAGCCGGCTGGCTGCTGCTGCCGCTCCCCGTTCCGCCCCCGTGCGAGGTCGAGTCGGTCGGCTGGGCCGCGGGAGCCGGGGAGGACGGCCCGTACGCGCACGTGGTGCCCGAACCGGGCTATGTCATCCCCGCCACGGGCGGCTACGAGCACGTCGCCGCGCGGTTCCGTTTCCGTGGAGCGTCCAGCCGCTCGGTGGAGGCCCAGATCCGCAAGACCGCGGAGTCCTTCGCCATGAGCTGCAGGCCCCGGCCGTGCTGAATTCCCCCGACGACAGAAAGTGTGAACCCCGGATGCAAGAGCGCCGACCCCGACTCGTGGTCGTGGGCAGCCGACTGAAGGCCTACCGCGAGTACGCGATGGCCTCCCTGGCCCGTGAGTACGAGATCTCCCTGGTGACCTCCCAGGACCTCACCTGGGAGAAGCCCTACGTCGCGTCCTTCCGGATCGCCGACACCACCCGGGTGGAGAGCCTGCGCGGGGCGGTCGACGAGCTGCACGCGGAAGCGGCGGAGGCCGACGGATCCGGCTCCCCGGCCGGTCTCTTCACCTGGGACGAGCTCTCGCTGATCGCCACGGCCGGGGTCGCCGAGCAGCTCGGACTGCCCCACCTGTCCGCCGCGGCCGCCGAGGCCTGCCGGGACAAATACACCACCCGGTCCCTCCTGGACCGGGCCGGCCTGCCCGGAGTCCGGCACCGGCTCGTACACGGCGAGGAGGAGGCGGCGGCCGCCGCCGCCGAGATCGGCTACCCGGTCGTGCTCAAGCCCCGCTCCCTCGCCGGGAGCATGGGCGTGACGCTGGTGCGTACCGCCGCCGAACTCGCCGACGCCTACGCCCTGGTGGCGGGCACCACGTTCCCCGGCATCCGGACGGAGCGGGGCGTCCTGGTCGAGGAGTACCTGACCGGACCCGAGATCAGCATCGACAGCTGCGTGGTCGACGGCGAGGCGGAGCCGGTGTTCGTCGCCCGCAAGCGCCTCGGCTTCGACCCGGCCTTCGAGGAGGTCGGCCATCTGCTCGGCCCCTGGCGGCACGAGCCCTGGGCCGACGAGGTCGACACCCTCGTCAGGGCGGCCCACCGTGCCCTCGGCGTCGACCGGGGCATCACCCACACCGAGATCCGGCTGACTCCCTCCGGCTGCCGCCTCATCGAGCTCAACGGCCGGCTCGGCGGCGACCTCATCCCGTACGTCGGCGAACTGGCCCGCGGCATCGACCTGACCCTCGCCGGCGCCGCGCTGGCCTCGGGCCGCACCCCGGACCTGACGCCCCGCCACGAACGGTACGCCGAGGTGCGGTTCCTCTACCCGTCGTACGACGGCGTCGTGGAACGCCTGGAGCTCGGACGGGCGGACGAGGTCCCCGGCGTGACCGACGTGGTGCCGCTGGCCGGCCCAGGAGACGAGCTCCTGCTGCCGCCGAAGGCACTCACCCCCCGTATCGCCGCCGTCATCGCGACCGGCGACGACGAGACGTCCTGCACCACCGCGCTCGACCGGGCGGAGGCGGAGATCCGTCCGGTCCTGGCCGGGTCCCCCCTCGACGGCCTCGGGGCGCTCCTGGAGAACCCGGTCACCCGCCGCTATCTGGCGACCGAGCGGGACGCGGCGCACATGGTCGTCCCCGAACTGCGCAACGACTGGAACAGCTACGGAGCCGGCGGCGGCAAGGCGCTGAACCGCCCGGTCTTCCTCGACGCCGCCGACCGCGTCCGGCTCGAAGCCGACCTCAACGGCCTCTTCGAGCTGCTCACCACCATCCCCGACCGGCTCTTCGACGGCGACCGCCGCGCCTTCGCCCGCGCCGTCGGCATGACGGACACCCAGGTCGACCTGGTGATGCGGGGGGCGGGCCTCCGGATGCCCGCCATGTCCCGGGCGGACATGTACCGCGAGCCCGGCGGCTTCAAGCTGATGGAGCTCAACACGGGCAGCTCCCTCGGTGGTTGGCAGATGGGCGAGTTCTCCCGCCCGGCCGACCGCAACAGGGCGTTCCAGGACTTCGCCCACAAGGAGCGCCTGACCCATCCGGACCCCATCGGGCGGATCGCCGACGTGCTGCGCGCCGAGGCCGCCGACGCGGGCTTCGCACTGCCCGCCCGCCCCGTCCTGGCCCTCACCGAATGGCCCGACGGATACACCTACACCAAGCCGTGGCTCGACTTCGTCGTCCCCGACTGGCTCAGGCACGGCTTCGACACCGTGGTCTGCAGCCTCGCCGAGTTCGAGTACCGCGACGGCGTTCCCCACGTCCACGGACGCAAGGTGGACGTCGTGTACCGCATCTTCCTCCCCGGGGAGATGGCCGACGAGCAGCGCAGCCGCGACCTGGTCGACCCCCTGCTCGACGCGGTCCACGCCGGACACACCTTCCTGTTCGCCGGACTGGACTGCGAGCTGTACGGCAACAAGGGCAGCCTCGCCATGCTCAGCGACGAGCGGAACCGCGAAGCCTTCTCCGCCGGCGAACTCGCCCTGGTGGAACGGATCCTGCCCTGGACCCGCTTCCTGCGCGACGAGTCCGTGCACCACGACGGCGACACCGTCGACCTGCTCCCGTACGTCCTGGCACACAAGGACGAACTGGCGCTCAAGCCCACGCTGCTGTACGGCGGGGTCGGCGTCATACCGGGCTGGTCGGTGAGCCAGGAGGAATGGGAGAAGCACATCAGGGGCGCGGTCGGCGGACCGTTCGTCGTCCAGAAGCGCGTGCTGCCCGTCGCCGAACGCTTCCTGGCCGAGGACGGCCTCGGCTTCGAGCGCATGGTCGTCGCCTACGGCGTGCTCATGGTCGGCGGGGCCTACGCGGGCATGCTGGTGCGCGGTACGCCCGACCCGCGGGTCGGCATCGTCAGCATGTCCAACGGGGCCCAGATCGGCTGCTGCTACCACGTCACCGACGACCCGCGGGGCGAGGCGTGAGCGCCAGGCGGCCCGGTGGACTGTGGCGCGACGGCGAGTTCCTCAAGCTGTGGGGAGGCGAGTCGGTCTCGCTGATGGGAGCGCAGATCACCCAGCTGGCGCTCCCGCTGGCGGCGGTCTACCAGTTCCAGGCCTCGTCCACCCAGCTGGGGCTGCTCAACGCGGCCGGCTTCGCCCCCTTCCTCGGGGCGACCCTGTTCATCGGGGTCTGGGTCGACCGCCGGCGCCGCAGGCCCCTCATGATCTGGAGCAACATCGGGCGGGGCCTGCTGGTGGGGAGCGTCCCCCTCTGCGCCTACCTCGACCTGCTGACGATCGAGTACCTGTACGTGACGGCGCTGCTCGTCGGCGTGCTGACCGTGCTGTTCGACGTCTCCTACCAGTCCTACCTGCCCTCGTTCATCAGACGGGAGCATCTGGTGGAGGGCAACAGCAAGCTCCAGGCGAGCAGTTCCCTGGCGCAGATCGGCGGACCCGGTCTCGCCGGTCTGCTCGTCGGCTGGCTGACGGCGCCCGTCGCCCTGCTCGTCAACGCCTCCTCGTACGCCGTCTCCGTGGCGAGCCTGCTCGCCATCCGGCGGCCGGAACCCGAACCGGACATCCCCGAGGAGAAGGTCTCCACCGCCCGGAGCATCGCCGAGGGGCTGCGCGTGGTGGTGCGCAACGGCTCCATCCGGGCCATCGCCCTGGAGGCCGGCACCTACAACTTCTGCTGGATGTCGCTGCAGACCGTCTTCGTGCTGTACGCGGCCCGGGAGCTGGGGATGAACCCCGGCACCATCGGCCTCGTCCTGGGCGTGGGTGCCGTCGGCTCGCTGGTGGGAGCCGTCGCCGCGACCTGGCTGAAGAACCGGCTCGGCCTCGGCCGGGCGGTGGTCGCCGAACTGGTGCTCTGCTGCGCCGCCCCGCTCCTCATCCCGCTGGCTCCGGGGACGGGACCGCTGTCGTACGCGATGTACGTGACGGCCTTCGCCTGTTGCGGCATCGGCTCGACGATGTCGACCATCCACGTCGTGAGCCTGCGCCAGGCGATCACCCCGGACCGGCTGCTCGGCCGGGTGAACGCGGGCTGCCGGTTCATCGCATGGGGGCCGCTGCCCCTCGGCGCCCTGGCCGGCGGACTCCTCGGCGACGCGATCGGCCTGCGCAACACCCTGTACGCGACGGCCTTCGCCTTCCTGACCGCCCTGCTGTGGATCGTCTTCTCGCCGGTGCCCCAGCTGAAGGACTTCCCCACCCGGCCGGCCGAGGAGCCGGTCGACGAAAGGGCCTGACCCACCCGCCGGGGCCCGACCTGCCCCCTTCCTCCTACCGCGCGTCGGCGCCCGGGCACGCCCGGGCGCCCGCCCTCGCGGGAGCCCTCCCGGGCACTCCGCCATCGCCGTACGCCGTCCTCGTCCCGAGGGCGGCACACCCCCCATCGCAGAGGAGATCCCCCGTGTCCACGTCCGATTCCGAACCCCTGTTCCGGACCGCAGGAACCGCCGCCGGTCTGGAGAGTGTCCGGAGCCTGATGAACGCGGCCCTCGACATCCTCCAGGAAGTGTCGGCACAGCGCACCGGACCGGTGGCGCCCGGCGGGCCCGAGGGCGCCAGGGCCGCGGCCCGGGAGGTACTGACCGGCCCCCTGCTGCCGGAGGACGGCAGCGCACCCGAGACGGCCCTGGCCGACCTGGTCCGCCCGTACGCGCAGTGGTCGGCCGACCTCACCCACCCGGCCGCCCTCGCCCGTATGCAGCCGCCCCCGATCGACGCCGCCGCCGTCGCCGAACTGGTCGCCGCGGTGCTCAACCAGTCCCTCCACGCCTGGGAGAGCGGCCCGTTCGCCCTGGAGCTCGACCGCTGGGTCGTCGCCCGGCTGGCCGAGCTGGCCGGCTACGACCCCGAGGAGGCGGGAGGCACCCTCACGCCCGGCGGCAGCGTGTCCAACCTCATGGCGATGACCATGGCCCGCGACACGGTCCTGGCGGAGAAGACCGGCGTCTACCCCTTCCAGGGCGGGATGCGTGCCTGCGCCGGACAGCCCGTGGTCCTCTGCCCCGTCGGCGTCCACTTCTCGATCGAACGAGCGGTACGCCTCCTCGGCATCGGCGAGGACAACATCGTCACCGTTCCGGTGGACAAGGCCGGACGGATGATCCCCGAGGAAGCCGACCGGATCCTCCGCGAGCTCCCCGAGGACAGGATCGCCGTCGCCATGGTCGCGGTGGCCGGCTCCACCGACCTCGGCATCGTCGACCCGCTGCCGGAACTCGCGGCCGTCGCCCGCCGCCACGGCGTCTGGCTGCACGCCGACGCCGCGTACGGGGCCGGAGCCCTCTTCTCCCCCCGACTGCGCGGCCTCCTCGACGGCCTGGCGGAGGCCGACTCGATCACCGTCGACCTCCACAAGTTCGGCTGGTCCCCGGCCTCCTCGGCCGTCCTCCTGGTCCGCCGCTCCGAGAACCTGCTCTCCTTCGGCCTGCAGCCCACCACCTGCCTCAGCGCGGACGACGACACCTGCGCCGGATTCATCGGCCTGCAGGGCAGCTCCCTGCAGACCACCCGCCGCTCCGACGCGCTGAAGATCGCGATCACCATGCGCACCCTGGGCGCCAGGACCATGGCGGCCATGGTGGACACCTGCCACGACCTCGCCCGGTACGCGGCGGAGCGGATCGACCGCGAGGCGCGGCTGGAACTCTTCGCCGAGCCGCCGCTCACCTCGGTGCTCTTCCGCTACGTCCCGCCGCAGGGCGGCGACGCGGAGGCCGACGCGTTCAACGGACTGCTGCGCCGACGCCTGATGGAGGAAGGCCGCTCCCTCATCGCCCGCACCCACATCACGGGCGAGGACGGCGTCAGCCGTGTCTACCTGAAGCTGATGCTGCTCAACCCGGAGACCACCCCGGAGCAGCTCGACCACGTCCTGGACGACCTGCTCGCCGCCGCCGAGGAGCAGGAGACCGGAGCGCACGCGTGACGCCACGCGTCGCACGCCGGGAGAGTCCAAGGGAGAGAGATCGGACATGTCCGAGGTGAATACCCCGCGTACGGTGACCGAGGCCGGCCCTGGCGAGCCGGACCCCGTACGCGAATCCATGCAGGTGCTGCCGCGTGTGTTCGCCACACCGCTCACCCTGCTGACCGGCCGGCCGTACGCGGGACAGCGGCCCGTCCGCCACACGCCCACCCGGCACCTGGTGAACGCCCTCGTCTCGTGCGGCCTCGGCCTGGCCCTCAGCGCGACCGCGCTGGCGGCCGGCGGACCGCTGCTGGTGCTGCTGCTGCCCGGCTGGGCCGCGACCCTGCACGCCGCCCGCAACCTGCGGATGATGATCTACCACCAGTGCGCCCACCAGAACATGTGGCGCAAGCGGAAGCCCGACGTCCTGGTGGGCCGGCTCATCGCGGCGGCGCTCATGATCCAGGACTTCGACCGCTACAGCGCCGAGCACGTCGGCGACCACCACGCCCTGCACCACATGACGACCCGCGACCCGACCGTCCAGGCCTTCCTGGTGACACTGAGACTGCGGCCCGGCATGAGCCGTGGCCGGATGTGGCGCCGGGTGCTGGGCGTATGCGTCTCCCCCTGGTTCCACGCCCGCTTCCTGGTCGCCCGGGTCCGCTCGTACTACACCTACGCCCCGCCCGCCTGGAGGGTCGGCACCACCCTGGCGTACGCGCTCCTCGCGGCGGCCGTCACCGTGCTCGGACTGTGGGTGCCGGTCCTCGTCGCCTGGGTCCTGCCGATGACCCTGTTCTTCCAGATCAGCAACGTCTTCCGGCTCTGTGTGAAGCACAGCTTCCCGCAGCCCCACCAGGTTCCCCGCCGGGGCCGCGAGTACTTCGCGAGCCTCACCAACGCGATCTTCGTCGGGGAGCGCGCACCCTCGCCGGGACTCCCCGCGCTGCGGCGGCACGCGGCCTGGGCGCGCTGGTGGTTCCGCATGCTGTTCGTCCACTTCCCGACCCGCTACCTCGTCCTCACCGGGGACACGGTGGTGCACGACTACCACCACCGCCACCCCATGAGCCGGGAGTGGGCCTCGTACCTCTTCGCACGGGAGGAGGACCACCGACGCGGAGCACCCGGCTGGTCCCCGTACCACGAGGTGTGGGGGCTGGTACCCGCCATCGACCACGTCCTCGACTCGCTGCGGACGGCCGATGCCGAGGAGTTCGACCCCGAGCGCCTCGCCGAGGTCAACCACCGCGCGCTCTTCATGGCGTTCGAAGACTGACCGACCACCCACGGGTCCGAAGGACACCGGAATCCGAGAGGAAGCTGCCGATGCACGCGCTGCCAGGCCGGGGCGAACGCCTCGTCGTCCTCGGCGTCGCCGAGAGCGACGCCCACGCCGTCGCCAACCAGCTCATCGCCCTCCAACTGCGGGACTACGGCTTCACCGTGGTCAACCTCGGAGTCTGCACCCCGCTCGGCGACTTCGCCGACGCGGTGGACGCACACCCGCAGGCCGAGGCCGTGCTCATCGGCAGCCTCAACGGTCACGCCCACCACGACCTCCGGGAGCTGCCGGCGCTGCGGGCCGCGGGCCGGCTCCACCCGCCCGTGATCGTCGGAGGCAACCTGTCCGTGGGCAGCCGCACCACCGAGGCGGACCTGAGCCGTCTCCGCGACCTGGGGATCGACCACATCCTGACCGACAGCAACGAGATCGTCCTGCTCCTCGACCGACTGCGGAGCACGGGCAAGGCGGCCGAACTCCAGCATGACTGAGCTCGACACACTCGAACTGGCCCCGGACGTCGCCGCCTCGCTGCCCGACTGGTCCGACGTCGTGGCCCACCTCGCCTCCCCGCGGCTGCCGCGCGTCGTCGACGTGCTGCGCGCCGCGGAAGTCCGGGGACGCCCCGCCGTGCAGCCACGCTGCGGGGTGGGCGGCCACGCGCCCATGCGACATCTGCTGCGCGAACTGGAGGACGCGGCACCGGACATCCTGTCCGTGACGATCGACTCGCACACCCGGCTGCGGAAGTTCCGCGCGGCGCGGGAGGTCCTGCTCCGCGACCCGGCCGAGCTCAACGGCTATCCGCTGGTCACCCACGGGTGGCGACGGGGCCGACAGCTCGTCGGGACGGTGGACGTACCCCTGGAGGTACGCCACGGCTCGCCCGACCCGCGCGAACTGTTCGCCGTCTCCCTGGCCTCGGGCATCACCTCCTTCGAGGGCGGCGGCATCGGCTACAACCTGCCCTACTCCAAGGACGTTCCGCTGTCCCGCTCCCTGCGCGCGTGGCAGCGGGTCGACGCCGTGTGCGGCACGCTGGCCCGCGACGGAGTCGTCGTCGACCGGGAGCTCTTCGGAACGCTCACCGCCGTGCTCGTCCCGCCGTCGGTGAGCCTCGCCATGACCCTCCTCGAAGGGGTCGCCGCCGTCGCGGAAGGCGTCCGCTGCCTGTCGATCTCCTATCCCCAGAGCGGGGAGATCCACCAGGACGTCGCGGCCCTGCGCGCGACACGCACCCTGGCCCGCCGCTACCTCGGCCCGGACGTGGAGGTCTATCCCGTCCTCCACGAGTTCATGGGCGTCTTCCCCACCACCCCCGAGTTCGCGGGCGGACTGATCCTGCTGGGCGGACTGACCGCCCGGCTCGGCGGTGCCACCAAGGTCATCACCAAGACCGTCCAGGAGGCACAGGGGATCCCCGACGCGGCCGCCAACGCCTCCGGACTGCGCACGGCGGCCCTCGGAGCCTCGGAGCTGCTGGACTTCGTCCGGGTCGACGAGGACCGCGTGGCGGAGGAACAGCACTGGATCGAGCGCGAGGTGGCCGAACTCGTCGAGCCGGTGCTGGCCGCCGACGACCTCTTCGAGGGGATCGAGCGGGCCTTCCGCGACGGCAGGCTCGACATCCCCTTCAGCGCCAGCGTCCACGCCCGTTCCGAGATCGTGCCGCGCCGCGACGCCGGTGGCTCGATCCGGTACGAAAGCAGCGGGAACCTCCCCTTCTCCGGGCCGGTACTGCGGCGTCACGCCACGCTGCTGCGCGCGGCCGAGGGGACCCCGCCGCGCAGCCGGATGGCGGCGGTCCACGACGACATCCATCACTTCCTCGCCAAGGAGCGGGCCCTGTTCCTCCCGCCCTCCGAACGCCGCCGGCCCCCACTCCCCGACCCCTCTCGCACATCGTTCTCCCTACCACCGATCGAGGTACCCATGTCGAGCACCGCTTCCGGCTCCTCCGCCCCCCTCCCCGCAGGCCTGCCCGATCCGGAGGCCGGCGCCCGCGTCGTCGCCGACGACCGGGCCCACCTCTTCCACTCCTGGGCCGCGCAGGGCGCCGTGAACCCGATGCCGGTCGCCGGGGGAGAGGGCCGCTACTTCTGGGACTACGAGGGCAGGCGCTACCTCGACTTCTCCTCGCAGTTCATCAACCTGAACATCGGCCACGCCCACCCCAAGGTCGTCGCCGCCATCAAGGACCAGGCCGACCGGATCTGCATGATCGCCTCGACCTTCGCCAACGACCGACGCGGCGAGGCCGCCCGGCTGATAGCGGAGATCGCCCCGGGCGACCTCAACCGGGTGTTCTTCACGAACGGCGGAGCCGAGGCCAACGAGCACGCCGTCCGCATGGCCCGCATCCACACCGGACGTCCCAAGGTCCTCTCCGCGTACCGCTCCTACCACGGCGGTACGGCCACGGCGATCAGCCTCACGGGCGACCCGCGCCGCTGGGCGAACGAGAACTCCGGCAGCGCCTCCGGGAACGTCGCCCACTTCTTCGGCCCGTACCTGTACCGCTCGCACTTCCACGCCACGACGGAGGCCGAGGAGTGCGAGCGCGCCCTCGCCCACCTCGAGCAGGTCATCACCTTCGAGGGGCCGTCCACGATCGCCGCGATCGTGCTGGAGACGGTCGTCGGCACCGCCGGGATCCTGGTTCCCCCGCCGGGCTACCTCGCCGGAGTCCGTGAGCTCTGCGACCGCTACGGCATCCTCTACATCGCCGACGAGGTCATGTCCGGCTTCGGCCGCACAGGTGCCTGGTTCGCCGTCGACCACTGGGGTGTCACCCCGGACCTGATCACCTTCGCCAAGGGAGTCAACTCCGGCTACGTGCCCCTCGGCGGGGTCATCCTCTCCGACGCCGTGCACGACACCTTCCGCGATGTCGCCTACCCCGGTGGTCTCACCTACTCCGGCCACCCCCTGGCGTGCGCCGCGGCGGTGGGCACCATCACCGCGATGCGGGAGGAGGGTGTGAACGAGAACGCCGCCCGGGTGGGGGCGGAGGTCATCGGCCCGGGGCTGCGGGAGATCGCCGAACGGCACCCGTCGGTCGGCGAGGTACGCGGACTGGGCGTGTTCTGGGCCGTGGAGCTCGTCCGCGACCGCGAGACCCGCGAGATGCTGGTCCCGTACGCCGCCGGCGGCGAGCTGGCCCGCCCCGTCGACGAGGTGGTCGCCGCGTGCAAGGAGGGTGGCATGTGGCCGGTGTACAACTACAACCGCATCCACGTCGTGCCCCCGTGCACCATCACCGACGAGGAGGCCCGTGAGGGCCTGGCCATCCTCGACCAGGCGCTGTACGCGGCCGACAAGTACGTGGGCTGACGCGACGCGCAGGGGTGGGCTCCCGGGAGGAGCCCGTGGGCCGGCGCCACGCGTACGTGGGCCGGCCACCCGCTCCCGGCCGCGCCGGGATCGGGAGCTCCGGGGCCGCGCCGCGTCGATGCG
>NZ_BNBZ01000013.1 GCF_014656215.1 Streptomyces zaomyceticus
GGGCGGCCCGGCTGGGGGGGGACCGCCCGGGGGGGGGGCGGGCGCGCGGCCGGCGCCCCGGCCGCGCGCGGCCCGGCGGCGGCGGATGATCTCCGCCGCCGCCGGGAGGGTCAGAAGGGCCAGACGCCCTTCAGCGCGTCCTTCCAGTCGAGGTCGACCTCGTCCTTCCAGGAGTCCTTCGGGACACAGACGGGCCCACCGATCCAACTCTCGACCCATGAACCGAGGTTCACGGTCCAGCAGGCGGGCTGAGGCGTCGGCTCGGGCTCGGGCTTCGGTTCCGGCTTGGGTTCCGGCTTGGGCTCAGGCTTGGGTTCCGGCTTGGGCTCGGGCTTGGGTTCCGGCTTGGGCTCGGGCTTCGGCTCGGGCTTGGGCTCGGGCTTGGGTTCCGGCTTGGGCTCGGGCTTCGGCTCAGGCTTGGGTTCCGGCTTGGGCTCGGGCTTGGGTTCCGGCTTCGGTTCCGGCTTGGGCTCAGGCTTCGGCTCAGGCTTGGGCTCAGGCTTCGGCTCAGGCTTGGGCTCAGGCTTGGGTTCCGGCTTCGGTTCCGGCTTGGGCTCAGGCTTGGGTTCCGGCTTGGGTTCCGGCTTCGGCTCCGGAACCGTCGGGTCCACCGGGTCCGTCGGGTCCACCGGGTCCGTCGGGTCGACCGGGTCCGTCGGGTCCGTCGGGTCCACCGGATCGACCGGGTCCGTAGGCCACGTCGGGTCCGTCGGGTCCGTCGGGTCCGTGGGATCCGTCGGCTGCGTCGGGACCTCCGGCTCCGTGCCGTACATCATCTGGCGGAACATCAGCGACGACCGCGGATTGTCGTCGCACTGCCAGACGCCGTGCGGACAGTAGTCGGTGATCGTGTGGTATAGCGGCTTGTGCTGCTTCATCCATTCGAGCATGCGCCGCATGTATTCGGGGTTGTCCCCGTTCCGGAACAGACCCCATTCGGGATAGGAGATCTGCTTTCCGTGCTCGGCCGCGAAATCGACCTGCTTCTGGAGCCCGTACGGCTCGCTCACGTGCTGGTCGAATCGTGAACCCGGCGGCTGGTCGTACGAATCCATCCCGATGATGTCGACGACGTCGTCACCCGGATAGCACTCGGTCCACGGGACGGCGTCGCGGCCGCGGCTCGGGTTGAAGTCGAAGCGGAACTCCTGGCCGGGAACGGAACGCATCGCGGTGACGATCCGGTTCCAGTACTTCTTCCACGAGGTCGGGTCGGGCGCGCAGCGGTGGGTGTACGTCGTCCCGTTCATCTCCCAGCCGAGGACGACGACGGTGTCGGTGGCTCGGAGCCTGACGAGCCGTTCGGCGAGGGCCTTGAAGTGGTGGTCGTAGTACCCGGCCGCGCCGAGCCGGAGCTGGCGGCGGACCTCCGCGTCGGAGACGCCGGCCTCGTTGCGTTCCAGCATGGGCACGTTGAGGACGAACAGCCGGTCGGCCTTCTCGTTGCGCCAGTCCGCCCAGGCGTCGAGGAAGCCGGGCGGGCCCTCGATGTTCTTCCACAGGTCGCCGGGGAGGTAGGTGTGGCCGACGCGGAGTTCGCGTCCGCCGAGCCACTGCTGCAGTTGCTCGATACGGGCGACCCCGAGCGCACCCGAGTCGAGGAAGGCCCCCATGGCGCTGGAGAGAGTCGGTCCGGGGTCTTTCGTCGTCACGGATTCGGTGGCGTGCGCGGGGGACGACAGCACGACTGAGCCCGAGGCGAGGAGACCGGCGGTGAACACCCCCAGCCACACTCTCGATGTTCTCCGGTGGGTAGTCGCCATGGCCGCTCCTTCGCGTCGTGCGCCTTTTTTTGATGGTTCGTCAATCTGATACTCCGAAAGTATTCCTAATGAGCCGACCGTGAACTCGACTTCCCTCTGATCAGTAGTCCATTAGAGGATTTCATCGCCCGGTTGGGGCACCCGAGATGAAGGGGCATGCCGTGCTGCGCCGTCAGAGTTTCGACACCAGCGTTCCCACCGTCCTTGTACGGCTCGACCGGAATCCCTTCCACCACGGCACTCTCGGAGCGGCGCGCTCACTGGGCCGGGCGGGAATTCCCGTCCATGCCGTCGTCGAATCGAGCACCAGCCCGGTCGCCCGCTCCCGCTATCTCCGATCGGCCCGCGCGAGCCCGGGGACGACCTCCTCCACCGAGCTGGCGGCGCTCCTCCACCGGATCGCGGACGAGACGGCGTCGCCGGAGACCTCCGGCGGCCCGTCGGCTCCCCTTCTCGTGCTCCCCCTGGACGATGTCAGCGCGCTCGCCCTGGCCCGTCACCGCGCCGAGCTCTCCCCGCGCTTCCTGCTCCCCGAGCAGACCGAGGAACAGTTGCTGCGGGTCGCGGACAAGGCGGAGCTCGCCGAGACCTGCGGGGACCTCGGCCTGCCCCATCCCCGTACCGAACTCCCCACCGGTGCCGACGAGGCCGCCGCCATGGCCTGGTCGCTGGGGCTGCCGGTGGTCGCCAAGTGGAGCCGTCCCTGGCTGCTCCCGGCAGGGGGCGGGCTGCGCAGCACCTCGATCGTGCGGTCGCTCGCCGAGGTGCGGGAGCTGTACGCCCGCACCCCGGAGGCCGGCAGCCGGCTGCTGCTCCAGAGACTGCTTCCGGCGGGCCGGGACCTGGACTGGTTCTTCCACGGGTACGTGGACACGCGGGGCGGCTGCACGACGGGGGCGACCGGCCGCAAGGAGCGGTCGTGGCCCGACGGGGCCGGTCTGACCGCCGCGGGCCGCTGGACGGTGAACCCGGCCGTGGACCGTGCGGCCCGCGAGCTGTTCGCCGCGCTGGGCTACCGGGGCGTGTGCGACCTGGACTTCCGGCTCGACCGGTCGACCGGCGCGTACCACCTGCTCGACTTCAACCCACGGCCCGGCGCGCAGTTCCGGCTCTTCGCCGATCCGGAAGGCCTGGACGTGGTGCGGGCGCTCCATCTGGACCTGACCGGGAGGCCCGTGCCGCCGCACTCCCCCGCGTACGGCCGCAGGTTCGTCGTCGAGAACTACGCGGCGCTCTCGCTCCTCTCCTCCCCGCGCCGCCGGTACGCGGCCGAGCCGCGGACGGCGCCGCACCGGACCGAGTACGCCTGGTGGGCGGCCGACGACCCGGCCCCCGCGCTCGCGATGGGGTGCGCCTGGCTCGGTCACCTGCTGCGCAAGGCCCTGACCTCGCTCCGGAGACGCCTCGCGTCCCTGCGGGCGCGCCCGCAGGTGCCCCCGACGACGCCGGCGGCCCGCAGTTCCTCCGACCAGCTCACCCCACGATGAAGGTGGAAGCCACGATGTCGAAGTCGATGTACGACCTGGTGGTCGTGGGGGCCGGACCGTACGGCCTGTCCGTGGCCGCGCACGCGGCGGCCCACGGGCTGCGCCTGCGGACCTTCGGCCGCTCGATGGAGTCCTGGCACGCCATGCCCTCCGGAATGTTCCTGAAGTCGGAACCCTGGGCCTCCCATCTCTCCGACCCGGAGGGCGCGTACGGGCTCGACGCCTACGCCGCCGTGCGGGGCGTGCGCGCCGCGCACGGGGTGCCGCTGCCGGTCGACTTCTTCGCCTCGTACGGCGACTGGTTCGCCCGGCAGGCCGTGCCCGCGCTCGACGAGCGGCTGATCGGCACGGTGGCGCCCGCCGCCGACGGCTTCGAGCTGCTCACCGAGGACGGCGAGGCCCTGCGGGCCCGAACGGTGGCGCTGGCCGTGGGCGTCCTGCCCTTCATGGAGGTCCCGGGGCCGCTGCGGGAGCTGCCCCGGCGGTTCGTCACCCACTCCAGCCACCACGGCGGGCTCGACCGCTTCGCCGGGCGGGACGTCACCGTCGTCGGGGCCGGTCAGGCCGCCCTGGAGACGGCCGCGCTCCTCGTCGAGCAGGGGGCCGCGACCGTACGGATCCTCGCCCGCGCGGACCGGCTGCACTGGAACACGCCGCCCCCGGCCCTGGACCGCGGTCCGTGGCCCGCGGTGCGCGCCCCGCACACGGGGCTCGGCTGCGGCTGGCGGAACAAGCTGTACGCGGACGCCCCCGGGGTCTTCCGGCGTCTGCCGGCCGCCACCCGCGCGCGGATCTTCGACTCGGCGCTGGGCCCGGCGGGTGCCTGGTGGCTCCGCGAGCGCTTCGCGGCGGTCGGGGAGGTACGTCTGGGGCAGCGGATCACCTCGGCGACCGTGACCCCGGACGAGCGGCTCCGGCTCGACGTGGCCGGGCCGGAGGGGTCGACGGTCCTGGAGACGGACCACGTGGTGGCTGCCACCGGCTTCACCCCGGGCGTGGACCGGGCGACCGTGCTCTCGCCCGTGCTGCGCGCCTCTCTGCGCACGGTCGGCGGGGGCGGCGCTCCGGAGGTCGGCGGTCTCTTCGAGTCCTCGTGGCCGGGGCTGTTCCTCGCGGGGCTGCTCACCGCTCCGTCGTACGGTCCGTCGATGCGGTTCGTCCTCGGCGCCGAGTACACGGCGGGGCGGCTGGTGCGCGGGGTGCGGCAGCGGCTGCGGGCGGGTGCCCGGGGCGGGGCGGTGGGGCGGCCCCGTGCGGGCGGGAAGGCACCGGCCGCGGCGTGACGGAGGGCCGGCCCCCGGGGAGCGGATGCTTCCCGGGGGCCGGCCCTTTGCCCGTGTGTCGCTGGGGACTCAGGCGTCGACTCAGGCGTTGACGCAGGTGTTGAACGCGGCCGGGTTGAGCAGGCCGATGACGTTCACGCTGTTGCCGCAGACGTTGATCGGCACGTGGACCGGGATCTGGACGACGTTGCCGGAGAGGACACCCGGCGAGCCGATCGCGGCACCGTAGGCGTCCGCGTCCGCGAAGGCGGGAGACGCCGCACCCATGGCCATGACGATTCCGGCGACAACGGCCGCGACCTTCTTGCAGTTCATTTTCGTCTGGATCCTTTCTGTGACGGAAGACATTTCAGGAACCACAACGAACATGCCGCACAAAGGAAACCGAAGCGTCGACGACATTCGCTCTTTCACTCCATCGCGCGCACAGAACAGGGCCGGAAGGAACAGTTTCGTTCCTTCCGGCCCTGTCGCGCGCGATGCGGATCAGCCGTTGTAGGCGCCGTTCCCGGAGAGGACCGGGATGTCCTCCAGGACGTGCGACAGCGGCTCGTCACCCTTGGCCTGGGTGGAGTTCTCCGCGCACTGCTGGTTCTGCGGGGAGGACAGGACGTTGATGTCCTGGACCGCGACCGGGACGAGGATGCCGACGAGCGAGCCGACGTTGCCCTTGACCGGGGCACCCAGGCAGAGCTTGTTCAGCGAGCCCTGGACGGCCGAGAACTGGGGGCTCGCGTCACCGACGGTCTTGGAGTTGCCGAACGACTGGGACGCGCCGTTGCCGCTGAGCGAGGTCGTGCCGCCGTCGTCGGCGATGGCGAGCGCCGGGGAGGCCGCCGCAGCAGAAGCGCCGACAACAGAGGCCGTAACAGCCGCAGCCGCCATAATCTTCTTGATCACGGTGATTCCGTTCCTGTTCCCACCAATCGACCTGATTGATGCGACCGGATCAACTGCCCGCGGGGGCTTTGGTTCCGGCGCTTCACCCGTTCGACTGGGACCTCGTTTCGCGCTGCCGAGTGCGCTCCGCCAAGGGGGTGACACAGCGGAACCCCTGGGTCCGGGGCCAGTTGATCAGGGCGCTCCCTGCACGGAGCAGGTTCTAGAAGGGAACTCCCGTGATCAAGAAGGTTATGGCCACCGCGGCCGCGGCCGTCTCCATCGTCGGCGCCACCGCCGCCGTGGCCTCCCCCGCGCTCGCCATCGGAAACGACGGCGGCACCACGTCGCTCAGCGGCAACGGCGCGCACCAGGAGTACGGCAACTCCGCCACGTACGGCAACATGAGCCCGCAGTTCGCGCTCGTCCAGGGCTCCCTGAACAAGCCGTGCATCGGCCTGCCGGCCAAGGTCAACGCCGGTTCGCTGATCGGTGCGATCCCGATCGCCGTTCAGGACATCAACGTCCTGTCCTCCCCGCAGAACCAGCAGTGCACCGAGAACTCCACCCAGGCCAAGGGTGACGAGGCGCTCTCGCACATCCTGGACGACATCCCGGTCCTGTCGGGCAACGGCGTCGGCAACAACTGACGTTCCGCCTTCGCGCGACGACGTTCACACGTCAGGGGCCGCCCTCCGGGGCGGCCCCTCTCGTTTCACCAGGTCGGCCAGACCGGGGTCGCCATCAGACGTTCCCATTCACGGTCCGGCATCCCCGGCACGGTCCGCCCCGCCTGCACCCACTGGGCGACCAGTGCGGAATAGACCGGGAATGGTGTGCGGTCGACCGGGGCCGGGTCACTCACATATCGGCTCTTCGGAATGAAGGCCATCCGTTCCCATTTACCGGGATCCGGCGCCATCTTCGCTCCCTCCGCTGCGATTCCCGCATCATTCCACAGGCACCGCAGGAGAGTGATTCGACCTGTTCATGTCGCGTCGCGGATCTATGTGCGAGGGTGATCGAATTACCGTGCGGGCATGAAATTCCCGCGTGCACGGCGGCCCCGACGTCGGCTGCTCGTCCCGGCGGCGCTCGCCGCCCTCGCCGCCCTCGCCCCCGGCGCCCTCGCCGCCGCCCCGGACGGTCTCCCCTCCCCCGGACGGGGCCTGAACCTGCTGGTGGTCGGCATCGACACCCGCAAGGGGGTCACCGCGGAGGAGAAGGAGCGCTTCCGGCTCGGCGGGAAGGAGTGCGACTGCACCGACGTGATGATGCTCGTCCACGTGTCGGCGGAGAACGACCGGGTCGATGTCGTGGGCCTGCCCCGCGACACGCTCACCAGCTTCCCGTACAAGCACCGCGACCGGCGCACCGGGAAGCTGCACGCCGGGCACCCGGCGAAGGTCAACGGCGCCTGGACGGAGGGTGGTTCCGCCTACGCGGTGGAGATCGTCGAGTCGATGACGGGACTGCCCGTCCACCGCTACCTGGAGATCGACTTCCGCCGCTTCATGGACACCGTGGACCGCGTCGACGGCGGGGTCCCCATCTGTACGGAGAAGGCCCTCGTCGACCCGGCCACCGGTATCGACCTGCGGCCCGGGACCAAGGCGGTCGGCGGCGGCGAGGCGCTCCAGTACGTCCGGTCGCGGAAGGCCGACGGGCAGATGGACTTCGGTCGCATCCGGAAGCAGCAGAAGTTCGTGGTGAACACCCTCGAACGGCTCCGCGAGGACATCCTGGACGATCCCGGAAAGCTGAGGGGCCTCGCGGCGACCCTGCGCGGGAAGCGCGCGGCCGAACGGGGGATCTCCACGACCGAGCTGCTCACCCTCGCCGCGCGGCTGCGCGACCTGCGACCGGACCGTACGTCGTACGCGACCGTGCCCGTGCGCGGCTTCAACCCGACCGTCGCGGGCATCGGGTCCACGGTCGGCCTCGACGAGGAGGGGGCGGCGAAGGTCTTCGGGCGGCTCCGCGAGGACCTTCCGCTGCCCGCCGCCGACGAGATCGCGCCCAGCGAGGTTTCCGCCGCCACCTACCGGCCCGCCTCCGGGGCTTCGCTCATCTGCCCGTAGTCCGTCCGGTGGACTTCGCGGAACCTCCGTACCGCCGACCAGTTGATCAGTGCGGCTCGGCACTCAGCGAGCCACAATCCGAAAGGCCTGAACAATGAAGAAGCTGTTGGCTACGGCTGCTGTGGCCGCGTCGGTCCTCGGCGCGACGGCGGCGGGTGCCGGGCAGGCTCTCGCGATCGCCGACGACGGTGGCACCACCTCGCTCAGCGGCAACGGTGCCCACCAGGAGTTCGGCAACTCGGCCACCCACGGCGACATGAGCCCGCAGTTCGCGCTCGTCCAGGGCTCCCTGAACAAGCCGTGCGTCGGCCTGCCGGCCAAGGTCAACGCCGGTTCGCTCATCGGTCTCATCCCGATCGCGGTCCAGGACGTCAACGTCCTGTCCTCCCCGCAGAACCAGCAGTGCACCGAGAACTCCACCCAGGCCAAGGGTGACGAGCCGCTGTCGCACATCCTCAGCGACATCCCCGTGCTGTCCGGCAACGGCGCCGGCAACAGCTGAGCGACGACGCTCGGCACGGCGCGGCCCCGCCGCCCCTCCTCGGAGGGGTCGCGGGGCCGTCCCCTTTCCGGCGGCCTCAGAGCTTCCGGCGGAGGGCGTCCGGGTCGGTGACCGGCGCGTCACAGGTGAAGTGACGGCACACGTACGCGGCGGAACCACCGGCCACCAGCGGGCGGTCCCTCAGCAGCGGGAACTCCTCGCTGTCGGGAGCGCCGAAGGCGAGCACCGCGCCGGGGGCGGTCGCCAGGAGCGCGGTACGGCGCAGCTCCCGGAAGGTCTCGTCGCCGGGGGCGCCCACCACGGCGATCTCCCGGGGCCCGTCGAGGAGGGCCTCGGAGACGGCCAGGCCCCAGCCGATGAAGCGGGGCGCGCGCGGGCCGAGGGCCTTGACGACACCGAGGGCGCCCTCGGCGGCGGCGCGGTGGGCCTCGGATCCGGTCTGCGCGGCGTACGAGAGCAGGGCGCCGGCGGCGGCGGTCCAGCCGGACGGGGCCGCGTTGTCCGTGGGGTCCTGCGGACGGCGGATGAGGGTCTCGGCGTCGTGGGCCGTGTCGTACAGGGCCCCGCCCTCGGCGGTGAAGCGGTCGAGGACGAGGTCCAGGAGGAAGCCGGCGAACTCCAGCCAGGTGCCCTCGCCGGTGACGGCGGCGAGGGCGAGGAAGCCTTCGGCGACGTCGGCGTAGTCCTCCAGGACCCCGGCGTTGGCGCCGGCCCGGCCGTCCTTGGACGTACGGGTGAGGCGGGCGGTCTCGTCCATGTGGACCCGGACGAGCAGGTCGGCGGCCTCGGTCGCGCGCTCGACGAGGTCGGGGCGGTCGAAGAGGGCTCCGGTCTCGGCGAGGGCGGCGATCGCGAGGCCGTTCCAGGCCGCGACGACCTTGTCGTCGCGGCCCGGGCGCTCGCGCTCCTCGCGGGCGGCGAGGAGCCGGGCCGCGATCGGGGCGATCCGCCCGGCGTCCGCGACGCCCGCGTCCCGCGGGAGCTGGAGGACGGAGCTGCCGTGCTCGAAGGTGCCGGCCTCGGTGACGCCGTAGTGGGCGGCGGCGAGGGCGGCGTCCTCCGCCCCGAGGACCTCGGCGAGCTGTGCCGGGGTCCACGCGTAGTAGGCGCCCTCGACGTGCTTGCCGGTGCCGTCGTCGCTGTCCGCGTCGAGCGCGGAGGCGAAGCCTCCCTCGGGGGTGCGCAGTTCGCGGACCAGGAAGTCGGCGGTCTCCAGGGCGACACGGCGGGCGAGGTCGCTGCCGGTGGCCTTCCACAGGTGCGCGTACACCCGGCAGAGCAGGGCGTTGTCGTACAGCATCTTCTCGAAGTGGGGCACGACCCAGGCGCGGTCGACGGCGTAGCGGGCGAAGCCGCCGCCGAGCTGGTCGTAGATACCGCCGCGGGCCATCGCCTCGCAGGTGTCGGCGGCCATCTGCAGGGCGCCCTCGGCGCCCGTACGGGCGTGGTGGCGGAGCAGGAACTCCAGGGCCATCGACGGCGGGAACTTGGGGGCGCCGCCGAAGCCGCCGTGGGTCGCGTCGTACTCGCGGGTGAGGCCGAGAAGGGCCTGCGCGAGTTCCTCCTCGCCGGGGACCCCGTCGCCGCCGTAGGCGAGGGAGCGGCCCGCGAGGTCCTTCACGATGCGGTCGGCGACCTCGCCCACCTCGTCGCGCCGGTCGGCCCAGGCGTCCTTGACGCCCACCAGTACCTCCGGGAAGGAGGGCATCCCGTGCCGGGGCTCGGGCGGGAAGTACGTACCGAAGTAGAAGGGGGCGGCGTCCGGGGTGAGGAAGACCGTCATGGGCCAGCCGCCCTGTCCGGTGGCGGCCTGGACCGCCTCCATGTAGACGGCGTCGATGTCGGGGCGCTCCTCGCGGTCGACCTTGACGGCGACGAAGTGCTCGTTGACCAGGGCCGCGACGGCGTCGTCCTCGAAGGACTCGTGGGCCATGACGTGGCACCAGTGACAGCTGGAATACCCGACGCTGAGCAGCACGGGGACGTTTCTGCGCCGGGCCTCCTCGAAGGCCTCGGCCGACCACGGCCACCAGTCGACCGGGTTGTCGGCGTGCTGAAGGAGGTACGGGGAGGTCTCATGGGCCAGTCGGTTCGGCATGGTGCCCATCCTGCCCTGCCGCCGCGGACTCCCGCGGGACCCCTGCCCCGGTCGGGCCGGGAGCACGCCCCGTGGCCCGTCCTCAGGCCCGGCCGGGGCCGGTGAGCAGGGACCGGAGGGGCCGTCCCGTACGGCGCAGGCCCGCCCGGACACACCAGACGGTCGCAGCCGTCGCGGTCAGGGCCGCGACGGCCGCGGACGGCATCCCGTTCATCACGAGGACGCCGGCCAGGACGACGACGAGTCCGTCGAACTGCCAGACGAAGACCCGGAGGGCGGAGAGGTCGCCCAGGGGCGTGACGACGGGAAGCAGCAGTTCGACGGGCAGGTCCGTCTTCATCTCGCGCAGGAACCTGGCGCCGAGCACGAGCGCCACCGATGCCGTGACGAGCAGCGCCGCGGCGGCCGGACCGCCGTCGAGCGGCCACCGGGCCGCGGCCGTGACACCGCCCGCCGAGCCCACCGCCACGGTCACCGCGGTGACCGGCCAGGCCAGGGTGCGGGCGGGCAGTCCGCCCCAGCGCCCGCCGTACAGCGGGGCCAGGGTCAACTCGTCGCGCAGGCCGCGCCAGGCCTCACCGACCCATCCGGACCCCGCGTACACGGCGACCGCGCCGGCCAGCCGGTACAGCGTCGCCCGGCCGCTGTCCGGTTCCGCGACGCCGAGCGTCAGAACGGCGCCGCCGGCCGCCAGGGACACGGCGGCCGCGAGCGCGCGCCCCCGGGTGCGGAGCGCGCGGACCGCGCCCTGGGCGAGGTGGCCGCGCAGCCGCCCGTCCGGACGCGTCAGGGCGGAGGCGAGTCCGCGCGGCTGCGGGCGGTACAGGTCGAGGGCGTGATGGAGCGTGCCGGTCCGGGCGAAGGTCTGGGCCTCGGCGGCGCGCGCCGATGCGCGGGCGAGCCGGGCGAGATCGATCGTGCGGACGGACCGGAAGGCGGACCGCCCGAGCGCCGCCGCAGCGACCGCCAGGACGGCGGCGACGAGCCAGGGGCCGTTCCCGCCGAGGTGGGCGGACCGGCCGAGCAGGGCGAGGACGAGCGCCGCGGCGGCCGCCGCGAGGGCGAGCAGGACGTTCTCGCGGACCGTACGGGCCTGGCCCCACAGCCATGCCACGGGGGCGACGGCGCCGATGCCCGCCGCGACGGCCACGCCCTGCGGGAGGAGCGCGCTTCGGGGGTCGTCGAACAGGTCGGTCAGGAGGAACGCCGCCGTGCACACCGCGACGAGCGTGCCGAGTCCCGCGTACGTCAGCCGGCGGCGGGCGATCGTGCCGAGGTAGTGCGTCGGGGACAGGTCGGTACCCATGAACACGTGCAGCAGGAACGGCTTGAGCACCAGCGGTCCCCAGAACCGGCCGGTGAGCTGGGCGCCCCAGACCGCCACCGCCGCGGCCAGGCACGCCACCGGGGTCACCGCCTCGGCGGACTCCAGGGGGACGAGCGCCTTCGTGCCGTTCACCAGGAGGACGACCGGCACCACGTAGACGGCGGCGAGGACGACGGTGAGGTAGACGGTGTACGCCCGGTCCCGCACCGTGGCGCGGTCGCCGCGGTGGGCGTGCAGATGGCGCACGGCCCGGACGCGGGCCCCGGGGTCGGCCTCGACCGCGGTGGCGCTGTCCGTCGTCATCCCAGCTCCACGACGCCGTCGCAGGCCTTCACCACGACGGCCTCGTGGGTGGCGACGAGGAACGCGGTCCCCTGCCGGGCGCGCTCGGTGAGCAGGGTGACGACGAGGTCGACGCGCTCGGTGTCGAGATGCCGTTCGGGCTCGTCGAGCAGGACGACGTCGGCGGGGCGGACCAGGGTCAGGGCGAGGTTGAAGAGCTGCAGCTGACCGGAGGAGAGCTGTGAGGGGAAGCGTTCGGCCAGTGCGGTGAGGCCGAGCCGGCCCACGATCTCCTCGGCGCGCCCGGCGGCCGTGGTGGTGTTGCCGTACCAGGAGGCGGCGACCAGGGTCACCTGCTCGCGCAGCGTCATGTCCCGGGCGACGGGCACCGGTTCGACGAGCGAGGCCAGCAGGCGCCGGTGCCGGGGCCTGGTCATGTCGGCGGGCTCGCCCCGCACGAGGACGGCGCCGCCGGTCGGCCTCCGGCTCCCCAGGAAGGCGCGGAGCAGGGTGGTCTTCCCAGATCCGTTGCTTCCGGTGAGGCAGCGGAACTCGCCCGGCATCACCGAGAACGTCGTCGGCGCCAGCAGCGTGGTCCCGTCCAGGACGACTTCGGCGCCCTCCGCGGCGATCGCGGGCAGGCCGCTCACCGCCGCTCCGGAGTGGCCGGTGAATCCCGTGCGACCACTCCCGAGGTCCCTTCCCCCGTACAACCCGTCGACGCCCGCCACCCCCCGGAGTCCCGACCCGAGCCCTTCGGCCGGGTCCTCGCCAGCGTAACCGAGGCGCCCCTGAAGGCCGTTGGCTCCACGGCCTCCTCACCCTCCGCTTCCGTCCCGCCGCGGCCGATGCCCATCCGCCGCAGCCGTGTCCTCCTTTCTCCGCTCTCTCGCGCCGGCACGCGCCGGGCAGGACACTGGGCCCGACACGGTCCCGGAGACAGGGAACGTCGGGCACGCGCGGAGGGGGACGCACATGCGGGAAAGCCACCGGGCCGAGGTGGAGCGGCTGTTGGAGCGGGTCGCGGCGGAGGAGGCACCCGGCTCCGGGGGCCGGGCGGGGGCGGAGGAACTGCTCGCACGGGGCCTGGCCTCGCTGGATTCCGTGGCGGCCGGCGCTGCCGGGGAGTACGCGGTGTACCTGCGGGCGGTGGAGGAGGCGGAGGCCGGGACCCGCCCCGCGGCGGGCCTCCGCGGCGGGGCGACGACCGGCGGTCCCGCGCTCGTCGCCGGGGTCGCGGCCGTCGCCGCGGTCGGCGCGGACCTCGCGCTCGGTACGACGACGGGGACGGCGCTCGGCGCGGGCGCGGTGGTCGCCGTGGCGGGTGCGGCGGTGACCGTGCTCAGGGCCACGTCGGGCCGGGGAACGGTCGCCGGGGCCGGTGGGGCGGGGGCCGTCGAGTCCGGTGGGACGGGAGCGGTCGCGCCCGGTGGGGACGGTCCGGCCGCCCGGGTGGAGGAGGCGCGGCTGCGGTGGCTGGCCGCCCTGGAGACACGGGGGGTGCGGCCCTTTCTGGCGCGGGAGCGGACGGTCATCGGGGGGAGCGGCGGCGAGGAACGCGCGCGCGTCGGGCGGGAGGAACCCGCGCGGCTCCCGGGCGTGGACCGGGCGGGGGCGCGGACCGGCGGGCCGCTCGGAACCCTCGGCGGCGCGCCCGCCCTGCGGCCCGAGCGGCTGCGGGGCGCCGATCGCAGTGCGGAGGCACGGCGCCGGGCCGTACTGGAGCGGTCCTTCGGCCAGCTTCCGCACCCCGGCGGGAACTTCGCGGGACGACGGGAGGAACTGGCCAGGATCACCCGGTGGGTGCAGACGGGCCGGGCGTCGGCGGCGACCCGGCCGACGGTGGTCCTGCTGCACGGCGGGCCGGGGTCCGGGCGGACGGCGCTCGCGGTGCGGGCCGCGCACGCGCTGCGCGACCAGTTCCGCGGCGCGTGCGTGGTGGACCTGCGGGGAGACGTCACGGCCGGGCCGGGGACGGACGGCGAACGGCCGCTCGCGACCCGGGAGGCGCTGCTCCATCTGCTCAACCGGCTGGGCGCCCCTCGTGAGCGGCTGTTGTTCCGGGAGGGCTCCACGGCGGATCAGCAGGTGCGCCGGCTGATGGAGTTGTACCAGCGGCAGCTGACCGGGGTGCCGGTGACGGTGATCCTGGACGACGCCGTGGATCCGGCCCAGGTGCGGGCCCTGCTGCCGGAGCGCTCCGACAGTCTGGTCCTGGTGACCTGCCGGGAGCCGCTGGATCTGGGGGCGGACCTGCCGGCCGATGTGCACGCGCTCCCGGTGGCGGCGCTCGACGCGGCCGGGGCGGAGGAGCTGCTGCGGGCGGCTTCGGGGCCGGCCTCGGGGGTGTCCGGCCCCGACCCGTACGACGCGGAGGCCTTCGACCGGATCCGGGAGCTGTGCGGGGGGCTTCCGCTGGCCCTTCGGGCGACGGGTTCCCTGCTGGGCTCGCACTCCATGGGGCAATTGGCGCAGCGGCTCGCCCGCCCCGACCGGGGCTCCGGTCCCGTCGAACGGGCTCTGTCCCTGCGGTACTTCACCGATCTCGACGAGGACTCCCGGCGGCTGTTCCGGCGGCTCTCGCTCGCCGGCCGGGCCTCGCTCGGCGCCGCGGCCGCCACCGCGCTGCTCGGCCGGAACGCGCCGCTCGGAGAGGACGGGCCCGGCGGGGACGAGTTCGGCGAGGACGAGTTCGGCGGGGACGGCCCCTACAGCGCCGTGCTGCTGCGGCGGCTGGCCGGCGCGGGGCTGCTCGACCATGTGCGCGGGGAACGGTACCGGCTGCACGACGCCGTCCGCGGCTTCGCCGCCGCCCGGCTCCTCGACGAGGAGGACGCGGCGGAGATCACGGCGGCGCAGGAGCGGCTGATCCGGAACTACGCGGAGCTCGCGGACGCCGTGATCCGGATGGTCGACGGCAAGATGTCGACCCGCGCCGACCGCTTCGACGGGCACGGCTTCGGCTCCCTGGAAGCAGCCCTGAGCTGGCTCGACGAGGAGTCCAGCTTCATCACCGCCGCCCTGCGGCACGTGGCCGGCGTCGACCAGCAGACGGTGCTCGACCTGCTCGGCGCGCTCTGCGACTACTGCCTGCTGCGCGGCGACCTGTACCGGCTCGGCGAGATCAACGAACTCGCCGAGTCCGTCGGGCAGGGCCGGCTGTCCCGCTCGGTCCAGTGGCGGACCGGTATCGCGGCCCGGCAGATCGGCGAGCTCGACAAGGCGCGGACGACGCTGACCTCCGTCGTCTCCCTCTACCAGGAGGCCCACCAGGACGCGGGCGCGGCGCTCGCGCTCTGCTCCCTCGGCATCACCCTGCACCACCAGGGCCGGCCGGCGGAGGCGGCGGCCCGGCTGCGGGAGGCGCTCGCCCTCCAGGAACCGGAGGCGCTGGCCGCCGACCGGGGGTGGACGCTGCACGCGCTCGCGGCCGTGGAGCGGGACCGGGCGAACCTGGCGGAGGCGGCGGCGCTGCTCGACCGGTCCCTCGCCCTGCACCGGGAGCACGAGTCCCCGCACGGGGAGGCCTGGGCGCATTTCCACCGGGGCCAGGTGCTGCTGCTGCGCGGCGATGTGGCGGGCGCCGAGGCGGATCTGCGGGCCGCCCTCGACGGGTACGGGCGGATCCACGACGGGCGCGGCGAGGCCTGGGCGCTGACCCAGCTGGCCCGCGCGCGGCTGGCCGCCGGGGACGCGGAGCCGGCCGTCGAGGGGCTGCGCGGTGCGCTCGCCCGGCATCGCGAGCGGGGCGACGCGCGCGGGGAGGCGTGGACGCTGTACCACCTGGGGCACGCGCTGGAGGAGCGCGGCGACCGGGACGAGGCGGTACGGGAGCTGGGCAGGGCCCGGACGATGTTCTCGCGGATGCGGGACGTGCAGGGGCTGGCCGGCGCCCGGCACCACTCGGGCCGGGTCACCCGCGACCAGCTGGCCGCCCGTACCGGCGGGCTGCGCAACTCGGGCTTCGCCCGGCAGCTGCTGGTGGACGCGCGGGCGGACTTCCACCGGATCGGGGTGGCCCACGGCGAGGCATGGACCTGCCTGGAGCTGGCGATCATCGACGCGGGCAACGCCCGGGTGCCGCAGGCGCTCGGGCTGTGCGACGAGGCGCGGGCCCTGTTCGGCGGGTACGGCGACCGGCGGGGCGCCGACTGGGCCCGTTTCCTGCGCTGCACCCTGCTGCCGCACGCGGTGCCGGGGGCCCCGGAGCCGGGCACGGCGACGGCCCGCGAGGAGCTCGCCGCGCTGGTCGCGGACCGGCATCCGGCCCGTGACCCGCGCCTCGACGACTGCGCGGAGGCGTACGCGGTGCTGCTGGACCGGGGCGTCCACCCGTCGACCGCCTGGCAGGCCTGGGACCTGGGCATGGTGCCGAACCGGCACGCCCGGGAGGTGCTGGGGGTGCCGGTGGAGTAGCCGCGTGCGGGAACGGCCCGGGCCCGTACCGCCCGGCCGCGGGGCCGCGCGGGAACGCCCCCGGCCCGTACCGCCGAGGTACGGGCCGGGGGCGTCGTCGCTACTTGCCCGGGGTGCCGGCCTTCGCGGCCGGGGTGTCCGGGGCCGCGTCCGGGTCCGGGGCCTCCTCGAAGGAGACCTTGCCCATGTGGCGGTTCATCGACTTCATCAGCTGCCAGACCGCGAGGGCCAGGACCGCGAAGACGACGAAGCCGAGGACGCCGGGGGTCACCTTGTTCTTGTCCAGCTCTTCGGCGGCGAAGGGGACAAGCTGGGTCAGTGCCAGGTGTGCGCTCATGTCAGGCATTGTCGCGGATGCCCGCGAAGAGATCTTCCTCGGGGAGGGAGGTCGGCACCAGCGCCTTGCTGAGCTCGTACTCCTCCGTCGGCCAGACCTCCTTCTGGATCTCCATCGGGACCCGGAACCAGCCGCCGTCGGGGTCGATCTGGGTGCGGTGGGCGATCAGGGCCTTGTCGCGGACCTCGAAGAACTCGGCGCAGGGGACGAAGGTGGTCAGCGTCCGCTCCTTGCGCTGGAACTCCTTCCAGCGCTCCAGCCACTCGCCGTACGGCGACTCCATCCCGCGGGCGAGCAGCGCCTCGTGCAGCGCGGTCGTGCGGGGACGGTTGAAGCCCTGGTTGTAGTAGAGCTTCAGGGGCCGCCAGGACGGGCCGAACTCGGCCTCGGGGAACTTCTCGGTGTCGGTCGCGCCGTCGAAGGCCACCATCGTGATCTTGTGGGTCATGATGTGGTCGGGGTGCGGGTATCCGCCGTTCTCGTCGTAGGTCGTCACGACCTGCGGACGGAAGGAGCGGATCTTGCGGACCAGCGCACCGGCCGCGGTGTCCACGTCCTCCAGGGCGAAGCAGCCCTCGGGAAGCGGGGGCAGCGGGTCGCCCTCGGGCAGGCCCGAGTCGACGAAGCCCAGCCATTCCTGGGAGACGCCCAGGATCTCGCGGGCCTCGTCCATCTCCTTGCGGCGCACCTCGTGGATGTTCGCCTCGATGTAGGGGTCGCCCTGAAGCTGGGGGTTGAGTACCGAGCCGCGCTCGCCGCCCGTGCACGTCACCACCATGACGTCCACCCCCTCGGACACGTACTTGGCCATCGTGGCCGCACCCTTGCTCGACTCGTCGTCGGGGTGGGCGTGAACGGCCATCAGTCGCAGCTGCTCAGTCAAGACTCGATCCTCAGTGATTCGACGCGGAGGGTGGTCTCTATAGTGACGGAATCGGGGGAGTGAAAATTCCGCCACCCCCGGCTTCGAGAGGATCGGTCATGAGCGCGGTGCGAGAGCAGCTGCCCGAGGGGCGCTACGGACGCTCCGCGGACGAGGCGGCCGACCGCAAGCTCAGGATCACGGGCGCGGTGCTCGGTGTCCTCTTCCTCGGTCTGCTGGGCTGGTTCGGCTGGCACTACGTCGTCGACAACAAGATCAGCGCCGAGATGATCAAGTTCGACGTGGTGAGTGCCACCGAGGTCCAGGTCCACCTGGAGATCCGCAAGGACGAGGGCGTCCAGGGCGTCTGCACCCTGCGCTCCCGCTCCGAGGACGGCGTCGAGGTGGCCCGCAAGGATGTGCGGATCGACGACCCCGGTACGAGGATCGACCGCGTCTTCACGCTCCGCACGACCGCCCACGCGACCAGTGCCGAGCTCATGGGGTGTACGGCGCGGTAGCGGTGGGTAGGGACGGGGTGACGAGTCCCGGCGAGTCACTGCGGTGACCTGGGGTGACGCCATCCCGATCGGTTATGTCCTCCCGCTTTTCGCCACTCATTGTTAGGCTCGTGGTTTCGCCCACCCGGGACAGCAGAGCTTTCCCGTGTAGGGCGATGCTTTGTATTCCCAGTACCTACGAGGAGCACCTGTGACCCAGACCAGCGACAACGTCACCTGGCTCACCCAGGAGGCGTACAACAAGCTCAAGGACGAGCTTGAGTACCTGTCTGGTCCCGCGCGCACGGAGATCACCATCAAGATCGCCGCCGCCCGTGAAGAGGGGGACCTGCGCGAGAACGGCGGGTACCACGCGGCCAAGGAGGAGCAGGGCAAGCAGGAGCTCCGCATCCGGCAGCTGACCCAGCTCCTCGAGCACGCCAAGGTCGGCGAGGCCCCGGCGGACGACGGTGTCGTCGAGCCCGGCATGGTCGTCACGATCGCCTTCGACGGCGACGAGAACGACACGATGACCTTCCTGCTCGCCTCCCGCGAGTACGCGAGCGGAGACATCGAGACCTACTCGCCGCAGTCGCCGCTCGGCGTCGGCGTCAACGGCAAGAAGGCCGGTGACGACGCGCAGTACGAGCTGCCGAACGGCAAGAAGGCCACGGTGAAGATCCTCAGCGCGAAGCCGTACACCGCCTGAGGCACCTGTTTTCCATGAAGGGCCGGCCCCGTCGGGGCCGGCCCTTCATGCTGCATGCACATGTCCTGGGGTGATGAGGCATGATGCCGCCTGACACCGCGTCACAAGGGGGATGGGCGAAGTGCTGGGACCACTGCGCGAGGGCGCGCCGCGCCGGATAGGACCGTACGAGGTGCTCGCCCGGCTCGGGGCGGGCGGGATGGGCGAGGTGTTCCTCGGGCGGGCCGCGGCCGGCTCCGTGTCCGGGGACGGCTCCGCGGCGGCGGACGGCTCGGCGGCCGGCGGCCCCGCGGCCGGGGACGTCGGCTCCTCCGGTGCTCCCCCGCCCGGAACCTTCGTCGCCGTGAAGACCGTGCGGCGGGACGTCGCCGGAGACCCCGCCTTCCGGGACCGCTTCCGCCGGGAGATACGGGTCGCCGCGCTCGTCGACAGCGCGTACGCCGCCGCCCCGCTCGGCGGCGACGCCGACGCCGAGGTGCCCTGGCTGGCCACCGCGTACGTCCCCGGGCCCAGCCTCTCCCAGGCCGTGCGGCGCGGCGGCGCCCTGCCCGTCGCCGGCGTCCGCGCGCTCGGCACCGCCGTCGCCCGCGCCCTCGCCGACCTGCACCGGGCCGGGGTCCTGCACCGGGACCTCAAGCCGGGCAACGTCATGCTCTCCGTCGACGGGCCCCGCCTCATCGACTTCGGCATCGCCCGCAGCAACACGGCCACCACCATGACCGCCACCGGTCTGATGGTCGGCACGCCCTCCTTCATGTCCCCCGAGCACGTCGCCGGCGCCCGGCGGGTGACCGCCGCGTCCGACGTCTTCTGCCTCGGCTCGCTGCTCTGCTACGCGGCGACCGGCGAGGACCCCTTCGGCGACGGGCCGCTCGCCGCCGTCCTGTACCGGGTCTCCCAGGCGGAGGCGGACCTCGCCCGGGTCCCGGCGGAGCTGCGCGACACCGTCGCCGCCTGTCTGGCCCTGGACCCGGCGGACCGGCCGACGCCGGAGGAGCTCGCGGAACTTCTCGGCGGCGGCACGCCGAAGGTCTTCCCGTGGCCCGGGCCGGTACGGGACCACATCGGCGAGTACGGCACGGCCCTCGCCCAGCTCGTCGCCTCCGGCGGGCCGCTCCTGGAGGCCGCGCCGGCGGACGACCCCCGGGGGCCCGTGGTGAACCCGGCGGTGCCCGGGCTGCACTCCGTACCGACGCAGGCACCGGTGTCGGCCCCGGAGGCGCCCGTCGCTCCCCCGCGCGCCCGCAGGCGACGGCTGGTCGCGGCCCTCGTGGCGTCGGCGGTCGTCGCCGGTGGAGTCGGCACGTATCTGCTGTGGCCGGAGGGCGGGCCGGGGAAGCCGCAGCCCCCGAAGGCCGCGCCGCCCGCCGCGCCGGTGGCACCCCGGATCCCGGGCGTCGACAGCCGGGGCCTCGCCGACTCCTCCGGTGTCGTCCCGCAGAACGCGGCCCAGCGGCCGGCCGGCTGGAAGCCCTGGCAGGCGAAGCTCAAAGCCCCGGCGCTCGGCTGCTCGGCCGGCGAGAAGGTGCTGGTCTGCCGGACCACGAACGGGCGCTACGAGGCGCTGGACCCGGCGAGCGGCAAGCAGCTGTGGGACATCCCGGCCGCCAAGGACACCCCCGACGAGACCTACGTCAGCGGCACGGGGTTCCCCTTCACGGCCGGGAGCGCCACGGCTCCCACGGTCCACGACGGCAGCGCGGTCCTCGTCGCCGACGGCTCCCTCCAGGTCCGGGACGCGCGTACAGGGGCCGTCCGCTGGCAGAAGCCGGCCGTGGGCCCGCAGGGCCTCTGGGCCACCCGGCCCGTCGTCGCCGACGGGATCGTCTTCGCGGCGACGAACGTGGCGGAGGACGCCCTGAACGTGCGGGCCGCGCTGACGGCGTTCTCCCTGGCCGACGGACGCGAGCTGTGGTCGGAGGAGCTCACCAACGGCGAGACCTCCCTCGCCGAGCGCCGGGCGTACGAGCCCGTCGCCTACGCCAAGGGCGTCGTCTACGCCCTCAGCCAGGGCGGTCTCGTGGCGTACGACGGCAGGAACGGCACCCAGCTCGGGCAGGTCGAAGCCGACGCCAAGGACTGCTGGGACATCAAGGTGCTCGGTGCGTCGGCGTACTGCGCCGGAGCCGGGTCGGGCAGCGACACCGACACGGCCCTGCACCTGCTCGACGCCCGCACTCTCGCCTCGAAGGCGTCGCTGCCCGGCGACCTCGGCACGGCGGCACCCTCGGCGGTCGGACCGCGGACCGTCGTGGCCTTCGACGGGGGCCTGCGGATCCTCGACCCACGCACCGGTGGGACCCTCGCCTCGTTCCCGGCCGAGCGGGCTCCGTCCGGTCTGGCCCAGAAATGGTCGTCGCCTCTGCTCGCCGGCGAGCAGGTCGTGTACGCCGACTACTCCGCGCTCTACACGGTGCGGCTCGGCGCCGACGGCAGGCCGGGAGGAGGCCTGAAGGTCACGCCGGTGCCGGGCGCCCCCGGTCCGCGCGCCGAGGAGGAGGAGTACGACCCGAACTACGGCAACATCGTCTCCCGGCAGATCCGGGAGCCGGAGGTGCTGCCGGTGGGCGGCATCGCGTACGTCGTCTTCGACAAGGGCGCGGTCGTCTCCGTCGCCCTGCCCGGCGAGAAGGAGTAGTCCCGTGCTGGAAGCCCTGCCCCCGGGCCGGCCCCCGCAGCTCGTCGGCCCCTACCGGCTGCTCGCCCGGCTCGGCGCCGGCGGCATGGGCGAGGTCCATCTCGCCTGCCGGGCGGACGCGCCGACGGCCGATCCGTACCGGATGGTCGCGGTGAAGACCGTACGGAGCGATCTGGAGGTCGACGGGGACTTCCGGACCCGGTTCCGGCGGGAGATCGCGGCGGCCCGGACGGTCGACGGGCCGGGCGTGGCGCGGCTCGTGGACGCGGACGCCGACGCGGCCTCGCCGTGGCTGGCGACGGAGTACGTGCCGGGCCCCTCGCTCGCCGAGGCCGTCGTACGGTCCGGGGCGCTGCCCGCCGCGACGGTACGGGCCCTGGGGGTCGCGCTCGCGCGGGCGCTCGCGGACGTCCACCGGGTGGAGGTGCTGCACCGGGACCTCAAGCCCGCGAACGTTCTCCTGGGCGCCGCCGGGCCCAAGCTGATCGACTTCGGCATCGCGCAGGCCTTCGAGGCGACGGCGCTCACCTCGACCGGTCTGGTCGTGGGCTCCCCGGGGTTCATGTCGCCGGAGCACCTGGCGGGCAGCCGCGCGGTGGTGCCCGCGTCGGACGTGTTCTGCCTGGGCGCGGTCCTCGCGTTCGCGGCGAGCGGCCGGGGGCCCTTCCAGGACGACGAGATGGCCGCGGTGGTCTACCGGATCATCCGGGCGGACGCCGACCTGACCGGCGTGGCGGAGGAGCTGCGGCCGGTGGTGGAGCGCTGCCTGCGGCTCGACCCGGCCGAGCGGCCGACGGCGGCGGAGGTGGTGGCGCTCCTCGGTGCCGGGGCGGCCCCCGAGGTCTTCCCCTGGCCCGGCGGGGTGCTGTCGCTGCTCGCCGAGTACGGGGAGGCGGCGCGGACGGCCGGTGAGGCGGCCGCCTCGGGCGCGGGCGTGGCGGACCTGCCGACCCTCGGCCCGGTGGTGCCGTACTCCCCGACGGCCGTCCCGAACCGTCCGGTGACACCGCCGGCGGACCCCGTGGAGCCGCGTCGGCGCCGCTGGGGCGCGGTCGTGGCCGGTGCGGTGGCCGTCGCCGTCGCGGCCACGGCCGGCGTGGTCCTGGTGAACCGGGACGGCGGGGACGGCGGCGGGACGGCGGGACCCTCGGTCTCGAACAGCTCCTCCCCCGGTGCGACCGGTACCGGGAACACCGGCCCGGCGACCCTGAGCCAGGTCGTCCTGCCGTACGGCGGGAAGGGCCGTACCAACGACTTCGGCGCGGCGGCGACGGACCGGGGGCACCGCCCGGCGGGCTGGTCGCCCTGGATGGTGCGGACGGAGGCCACCGACGGCGCCTGCTCCCTCTCCCCGAAGGTGCTGGTCTGCGCGGGCTCCGGCGGCGCGCTGGTGGGGCTGAGCGCGGCGGACGGCCACGTGCTGTGGTCGGTCCGGGCGCGCACCAACGCCGAGGGGCTGCGGTCCACACCGCAGTACCCGGCGGTCGTCGGCGACCGGGTGTACGTCGCGGAGGCCTCGGGGACCGTCGCGTACGGCCTTCAGGACGGCCGGAAGGAGGGCACCCTCCCGGGTCCCGGCGCCGCGTGGGCGGTGAAGGGCTCCGACCTGGCCGACGGCGTCCTCCACACCGCGTACGTGAACACGGCGTCCACCGAGGGCGACGGCGGGGCGGGCGGAGGCCTCGTGACGGCGGTGAAGCTCGGCGGGAGCGGGAAGGACGTGGGCAGCGTGCTGTGGAAGGCACCGCTCGACGGCTTCCCCGAGCAGCCGGTGGCGGCGGGCGGCCGGGTGTACGTCCCCGTCGGGACCGTGCCGGTGGCGCTCGACGCGCGGACCGGGAAGACGGCGGTGCGCGGGGCGGAGGGCTGCCAGGAGGTCACCGTGCACGAGAAGAGCGGCAGCGTGCTCTGCTCGGGCACCCCGGACGGCTCGGTGGCCGTGCTCGACGCGGGGACGCTGAAGCTGCGGCGGTCCCTCGGCGCGGGGGTGACGGCGGGCCCCGCCGTGAACGCGGACGGTCTGGTGGCGGTGACGAACGGGCAGACCGTGACCACCTACGACCTGCGGACCGGCAAGGAGGACTGGTCGATGACGCCGATGATGACCGAGGGCGACCCGCAGCGGATCTACTTCGCGGGCGACCGGGTGATCACGGTGGGGAAGGGAGAAGTGGTCTCCGTCGCCGCGGCCGAACCCTCCGGCGAGGAGCGCTTCGAGGCCAACCTCCCGGACGACTTCGACGCGCAGGCCACCGGAGACGCGCTGGCCGCCGGAGGGGCGGTCTTCCTCGCCCTCCCCGACGGCCTCGTCGTCTCCGGGTATCTGCCCTGACGGCTCCGGGTGCGCGGAGCGATGGTCAGCCGTTCGCCCGCCGGTACTTGCGGACGGACAGGGTCCGGAAGATGGCGACGATCAGGACGGAGTAGATCAGCGACGCCCACACCGGGTACTGCATCGGCCAGGCGTCGGACGGGGACAGGCCCGGATCGCCGAAGAGTTTGCGGCAGGCCTGGACGGTGGCGCTGAACGGGTTCCACTCCGCGACGGGCTGGAGCCAGCCCGGCAGGTTGCTGGTGTCCACGAAGGCGTTCGAGATGAAGGTCACCGGGAAGAGCCAGATCAGGCCGCCCGACGTCGCGGCCTCCGGGGTGCGGACCGAGAGGCCGATCAGGGCGCCGATCCAGGTGAAGGCATAGCCGAGGAGGAGGAGCAGGGCGAAGCCGGCCATGACCTTCCCGAAGTTGGTCGGCGCCGCGTAACCGGGCCGCCAGCCGATGATCAGCGCGACCACAGCGAGCACGGTCAGCGTCAGCGCGGTCTGCACGAGGTCGGCCAGGGTTCGGCCCGTGAGGACCGCGCCCCGGGCCATGGGCAGGGACCGGAACCGGTCGATGAGGCCCTTGTGCATGTCGTCGGCGATGCCCGCGCCCGCGCCCGCCGTGGCGAAGGTGACGGTCTGCGCGAAGATGCCGGCCATCAGGAAGTTCTTGTAGACGTCCGGGGAGGTGCTGCCGTCGACGCTCATCGAGCCGCCGAAGACGTACGTGAAGAGGATCACGAACATCACCGGCTGGATCAACCCGAAAAGGATCATTTCGGGAATTCGGGTCATACGGATCAAATTCCGCCGGGCGATGACCAGGGAGTCGCTGGTGTTGCTCACTTCGCCGCCTCCTTCGCGCGCTTGCGGTCCCGGTCGCCCTTCACCGCCGACTCCCCGTTCTCCTCCTCCGCCCGCTCGGCCGCGTGGCCGGTGAGGGAGATGAACACGTCGTCGAGAGTGGGGCGGCGCAGTCCGATGTCGTCGATCTCGACGCCGACCGCGTCCAGGTCGCGGATGACCTCGGCGAGCAGCTTGGCGCCACCGGCGACGGGGACGGTGAGCTTGCGGGTGTGCTGTTCGACGGAGACCTCGCCGTGACCGATGCCCGCGATGCCGTAGCGGCCGAGGACGTCACGGGCGTCGCCGATCATCCCCGCCTCGTGGACGACGACCTCGACCCGCTCCCCGCCCGTCTGGGCCTTGAGCTGGTCGGCGGTGCCGCGGGCGATGACCTTGCCGTGGTCGACGACGCAGATGTCGTGGGCGAGGTGGTCGGCCTCCTCCAGGTACTGGGTGGTGAGGAGGAGGGTCGTACCGCCCGCGACGAGCTCCTTGATGACCTCCCACAGGCCCTGCCGGTTGCGGGGGTCGAGGCCGGTGGTCGGCTCGTCCATGAACATGACCGGCGGGGACACGACGAGGGCGGCCGCGAGGTCGAGGCGGCGGCGCATGCCTCCGGAGTACGTCTTCGCCGTGCGGTCGGCGGCGTCGGCGAGGTTGAAGCGCTCCAGGAGCTCGTCGGCCCGCACCTTCGCGTCCTTCGCCCTCATCTGGTAGAGCTGCCCGACCATCTGCAGGTTCTCGCGGCCGGTGAGGTACTCGTCGACGGCGGCGAACTGGCCGGAGAGTCCGATCCTGCGGCGCACCTCGTCGGGGTCCTTGAGGACGTCGATCCCGGCGACGACGGCCCGGCCGCTGTCGGGTTGGAGGAGGGTGGTCAGCACGCGCACGGCGGTCGTCTTCCCCGCGCCGTTCGGTCCGAGCAGACCCAGGACCGTGCCCTCGGGCACGTCGAGGTCCACGCCGTCCAGAGCTCGTACGTCGCCGAAGGTCTTCACCAGACCTTCGGCATAGATCGCGCCTGGCATGTGGGTTCTCCCGGGGAGATTCGGGCGTTTCCCACCGATCCTAGGTTTGCGGGGCGGTCCCCGCCCAGTGAATGTGTGAGCTGCGCCACATGATCTTGGCCCGGTCGCAGCCGTGGGTGTTCATCGCCCCGGTCGTCTCCGGGGCGTTCCCGGGACGGGGCGGGACGACGTTGGCGGGACGTTGGAAGACCGTTGGTGCGGCGGGCGAGGCTGGTGACCCGGCACGGAGCACGACGGAATCGGGGGAACCGGGGATGGCGATCGACGGGGTCGGGACGAGGGGTGGAGCGGGCGGGACGGGCGAGGGCTGCGCCGGTCACGGGAGCCGGGGGGCGACACCCTCGGCGGAGCTCGCCGCCGAGATGCGGCGGATCAAGGACGTCATGGAGCTCAGTTACGGTCAGCTCGCCCAGCGCACCCATTACAGCCGCTCCTCCTGGGAGCGGTTCCTGAACCAGAAGCAGCTGCCGACCAGGATCGCGGTCGAGCAGTTCGCGGCGGCCTCCGGGCAGGACCCGCGGCCGCTCCTGATCCGTCTTGAGCGGTCCCTCGCCCATGAGTCGGCCGGGCGGACGGGAGGCGCGCCCGCCGCGCGGCCGGGGGGCGGGCCCGTCGGAGCCGCCCCCACCGGCGCCGCCCCCACCGGCGCCGCCCCCACCGGCGCCGCCCCCACCGGCGCCGGGCCCACCGGCGCCGGGCCCACCGGCGCCGGGCCCGTCGCCCGGCCCGTCGTCCGGTCCCTCGCGCTCCTCACGGCCGGTGCGCTCGCCGGCGGCCTGGTGACCCTGCTCGCCCGCGAATCCCGGCTCCGTCACGGCCTCTGAGACGACCTGGGGGCGGCTCGGGGCTCGACCGCGGGCCGCCGGCCGGGACCGCGGACCGGCCCGCCGGCCGGCCGGGGCACGTCAGCCGAGGACGGTGTACCCGGCGTCCCGCAGCGCGTCCGCCACCTCGCGGCAGTGCTCCGGGCCCTTCGTCTCCAGGTGCAGTTCGACCTCCGCCTCGGTCAGGCCGAGCCTCGGGTCGGTCCGCACATGGCTCACGTCGAGGACGTTCGCGTCGGCCACCGTGAGCACCGCGAGCAGGGTCGCGAGGGCCCCCGGCCGGTCCGTGACCCGCAGCCGCAGGCTCAGATAGCGGCCCCCGGCGGCCATGCCGTGCCGCAGGATGCGCTGGAGCAGCAGCGGGTCGACGTTCCCGCCGGAGAGGACCGCCACCACCGGCCCCCGGAAGGCCTCGGGGTCGCTGAGCAGGGCCGCGACCGGGCTGGCGCCCGCCGGTTCGACGACCAGCTTCGCGCGTTCGAGGCAGAGCAGCAGCGCCGAGGAGAGCGCGTCCTCGGAGACCGTACGGACCTCGTCGACGTACTCCTGGATCAGGGCGAACGGGACGTCGCCCGGCCGTCCCACCTTGATGCCGTCCGCCATCGTCACCGGCGACTCCACCACCACGGGATGCCCGGCGGCCAGCGACGGCGGGTAGGCGGCCGCGCCCTCGGCCTGCACGCCGATCACCTTCACGTCGGGGCGCACCGACTTCACCGCGAGTCCGATGCCGGCCGCGAGACCGCCGCCGCCGACGCCGACGAGGATCGTCCGGACCTCCGGGCACTGCTCCAGGATCTCCAGGCCCACCGTGCCCTGCCCGACGATGATGTCGGGGTGGTCGAAGGGGTGGATGAACACGGCCCCGGTCTCCCGCGCGTACCGCTCGGCCGCCGCCAGCGTCTCGTCCACGACATGGCCGTGCATCCGGACGTCGGCGCCGTACTCCCGGGTCGCCGCGACCTTCGGCAGCGGGGCCCCGACGGGCATGAAGACGGTCGCGCGCACTCCGAGGAGTTTCGAGGCGAGCGCGACGCCCTGCGCGTGGTTGCCCGCGGAGGCCGCGACGACCCCGGCGGCCCGCTCCTCGGGCCGCAGCCCCGCGATCCGCACGTACGCCCCGCGCAGCTTGAAGGAACCGGTCCGCTGGAGGTTCTCGCATTTGAGGTGCACCGGCGCCCCCACCAGCGAGGACAGATGGCGGCTGCCCTCCATCGCCGTCATCCGGGCCACCCCCGACAGCATCTTCTGCGCCCCGCGCACATCGTCGAGCATCAGCCGGTGCAAGGGGTCTGGCGTACGGAAGCTCATGACAGCAAGTCTCCCAGCTCACGGCCCTGGTGGCCGCCCGGCGGAGAGGTGTCCCAGCGTCTTTGCGCAGCCCCGGTACGGACCCACCCGGGGCCGCGTACTCTGTCCCCCACCAACCGACCACCCCCGCACGAGAGAGACCCACAGCCATGCCCACATCTCAGGACATGACGACTGAGTTCGACCCCGGTCTCCTCGATGCCCTCCAGCACCAGGTGGCCGTCTTCGCCCGCCGGGCCGAGCAGACGCGCCTCGGCGGCACGGGCCAGCTCCGCAACTCGATGGACCGGGCCGCCTACCTCCTGCTCAACCGCCTTGACCAGGAAGGTCCGATGGGCGTCAAGGCGCTCGCGGCGGGCATGGGCATCGACTCGTCGACCGTCACCCGGCAGGTCGCGCCGCTCGTCGACACCGGCCTGGTGAAGCGCACCTCGCACCCGGAGGACGGGCGCGCGGTCGTCCTCCAGCTGTCGCCGCGCGGCCTGGCCCGCCTGGAGGAGGTCCGTTCCTCGCGCCGCCAGCTGATGGTGGAGGTCACGGAGGGCTGGACACCGGACGAGCGGGAGTCCTTCTGCACCCTGCTGACCCGCTTCAACACCGCCCTGTCCGTACGGCAGTCGGCGCACACGGGTCAGCCGGGTGCGGCGCCGGAGTCCGGGACCGCGACGGGAACCGAGTCCGCTCCGACCTCTTGACCCCGCTCCCCCGCTGTCCTCATATGAGGACGTGGGAGAGCAGCGGAGCGGACACGGAGCCGAACGCACCTACCGCGCCCGGGAGTTCGACGCGTTCGTGGCCGGGGCGGCGGGTCGGCTGCTGCACACCGCGACCCTGCTCACCGCCGAGACCCGCACCCGCAATCCGCACGCCCAGGCCCTGCTGACCGCCGCCCTCGCCCACACCTACGCGCTCTGGGGCCGGTCGCCCGACGAGGATCCGTACGAGCTCGCCCGGCGCGAGCTCGTCGGCCGTTTCGCCCGCACCGCCTGGCGGCACCACGGCGGCCGGGGCGGGGTGCTCTCCGCGCTCCACCCGCAGGAACGGCTCGTCCTCGTCCTCCGGCTGTACGAGGGAGTCGCCGAGGAGCAGGCCGCGGCACTGCTCGGACTGCCGGTGGCGCGCGTCCGCGCCGTCTGCGCCCGGTCGGTCGCCGCGCTCAGGGCCGCCGCGCGGAGCGACGGCACGGCACGGGGGCGGGCCGCGTGACCCGGCACGAGGACAAGGAGGCGGCGGTCCGGCGGCTGCTCGACACCCCGCACCCGCCGGTCCCCGGCGATCTCGCGCGGCGGGCGGCCGAGCGCGGGTCCCGGCGGCTGCACCGTGCCCGGCGGGTGCGGCGGGCGCTGTGGGTCCTCGGCGTGATCGCCGTGGCCGTCTTCTTCGCCTGGGCGTCCGTGGCCCGGCCCTGGGAGGTCCCGCCGGCGGAGACGACACCGCCGCTCGATGGCTGGTGACGCGGGGCTCGGCCGGTGACGCACGACTCGAAGGCCCGCGGGGACGGGCCTAGCCTGGAAGGGACGGCACGTCTACCGTGCCGAGGAGGCTGAGGCTGTGATGACCAGGAAAGTCGCAGACTGCCGCAACACGCCGAGCGTCATGAACTGCACCCTCACCATCAGCGGTGAGGAGGAGGAAGTGGTGCTGGCCGCGACCGAGCACGCGGTCTCGGTCCACGGCCACGAGGACACCCCGGAGCTGCGGGCGGAGGTCCGCGCGAGCCTGGAGGACGAGAAGGTCCCCGCCTGACGCGGGTACGCGCGTCAGGAATCGGCCGCCGGGCGCCCCCGACGGGGCACCCGGCAGGCCGTATCCACGACTAGCCCAGCGCCTGGCGCAGGTCCGCGAGCAGGTCGTCGACGTTCTCGATGCCCACCGAGAGACGGACGAGGTCGGCCGGGACCTCCAGGGCGGAGCCCGCGACGCTCGCGTGGGTCATCCGGCCCGGGTGCTCGATGAGGGACTCGACGCCGCCCAGCGACTCACCGAGGGTGAAGAGCTGCGCGCGGTTGCAGACCTCGACGGCCGCCTCCTCGCCGCCCTGCACGCGGAAGGAGATCATGCCGCCGAAGGAACGCATCTGCTTGGCCGCGATCTCGTGGCCCGGGTGCTCCGGGAGACCCGGGTAGAGGACCTGGGTGACCTTCGGGTGCTGGGTCAGCATCTCGACGATCTTCTCGGCGTTCTCGCTGTGGCGGTCCATGCGGACGGCGAGGGTCTTGATGCCCCGCAGCACGATCCACGAGTCGAAGGGACCGGCGATCGCGCCCATCGCGTTCTGGTGGTAGGCGAGCTCCTCGCCGAGCGCCTCGTCGGCCGTCACCAGGGCGCCGCCGACGACGTCGGAGTGGCCGCCCATGTACTTGGTGAGCGAGTGCACGACGACGTCCGCGCCGAGCGCCAGCGGCTGCTGGAGGTACGGCGAGGCGAAGGTGTTGTCGACGACGAGCTTGACGCCGGCGTGGCGGGCGACGCCCGCGATCGCCTCGATGTCGGTGATGCCGAGGAGCGGGTTCGACGGGGTCTCGACCCAGATCAGCTTGGTGCGGTCGTTGACGGCGGCCCGCACCGCGGCGATGTCGGAGGTGTTCGCCACCGAGAAGTCCACGCCCCAGCGCTGCACGACCTTGGCGAAGAGCCGGAAGGTGCCGCCGTAGGCGTCGTTCGGGATGACCACGTGGTCGCCGGGCGAGAGGAGGGTGCGCAGCAGGCAGTCCTCGGCGGCCAGGCCGGAGGCGAAGGCCAGGCCGCGCCGGCCGCCCTCCAGGGCCGCCAGGTTCTCCTCGAGCGCCGTTCGGGTGGGGTTGGCGCTGCGGCTGTACTCGTAACCGCCGCGCAGCCCGCCCACGCCGTCCTGCTTGTAGGTGGACACCTGGTAGATGGGCGGGACGACCGCGCCGGTCAGCGGGTCGGCGGTGTTGCCCGCATGGATCGCGCGGGTCTCGAAGTTCTGATGGGAGTGCTGGTCGCTCATGGTCAGGAGCGTAGTCCCGACCACCCGCCGGCGCCTCGATCGTCTCACGCGCCGTCCTGGACAATGGACGCATGGAGATTCTCTGGTTCCTCATCGCGCTGGGGCTGTTGTTCGGTGTCCTCGGCCCCTATCTGCTGCGCCGCCGCGGCGGCGGGATCCGTCAGGTCGCGCCCGGCGCTCCGGACGCGGCGGATCCGGAGGCGTACGGATTCGTCCGCCAGGAGGACCAGGACGTACGGCTCCCGGGCTCGGACGACGAGCTTCTCCACGTCCTCGACGTCGTCCAGGCCACCCAGGACTGGCGGGCGGCCTCCCGGCTGCTGGCCGCCACCGACAAGGAGGGCGAGGTGCGCTGGCAGCGCGTCCAGGCCTTCGCGGGTGCCGCGTCGCTGGAACTCCAGGAGCGGCCGGGTGTCGGCGGCGCGTGGCTGCGGACCTGGCGTGCGGAGGCTCCGAAGGACGCGGGCGGCGCGGCCGTGCACGCCGAGTTCCTGGTGCAGCAGGCCTGGCGCTCCTCGGCGGCGGGGACCGAGGACTTCCGGATCATCCTGGAGGAGGCGCGGAAGGTCACCGAGGAGGCGGCGCTGCTCGCCCCCGGCGACCCGGTCCCGTACATCACGCAGCTGGCCGTGGCCCGCGGTCTGGGGTACAGCCACGAGGAGTTCGACCAGGTCTGGGCGCGGGTCATCGACCGGGCGCCGCAGCACATGGGTGCGCATCTGGCGGCCCTGCACTACTGGTGCGAGAAGTGGCACGGTTCGCGCGAGGAGGCCGACCACTTCGCGACGACGGCCGCGGCGCGCGCCCCGCGGGGTTCGCTGCTGGCGGCGCTGCCGCTGTTCGCGGTGTACGAGCACGTGCCGGACGTGGTGCTCGTGCAGGACTTCTTCCGCACGGCGGTGGTGTCCAAGGCGATGGACGGCGCGCTGTACTCGGTGCACTCGGCCCGTGCCGACGATCCGATGCTGGCGCACGTCCGCCATCTGCTCGTCTGGTTCCTGGTGCGGGGTGAGCGCTGGGCGGAGGCCATGCACCAGCTGGTGAAGGTCGACGGGCACGTGGGCGCGGTGCCGTGGACGCTGAGCGGGGACCCCGCGGCGGAGTTCACGGTCTTCCGGAACCTGGCGGTGGCGGGGTACGAGGCGAACGGCGGCAACCCGGCGACGCTGCCGCACTGACGGCGCGGCGGACGGCCGCGGTGCGCGTCGCTCCCACGCACGGGGGCGCTCCCACGCACGAGGTCGCTCCCGCGCGCGGGCCTCTCCGGTGCGCACGGCTTCCCCGGCGGGCGGGGAGGGACCCCGAAGGTTTCCTTCGGGGAATCCCTCCCCGCCCGTCGGCGTTGTGACCACTGCCGACCGTCGAGGAGAGATGCAGCATGTTCCTGTCCCGCACCCCCGTCCTCCCCACCCCCGAGCAGGCCCTGCGCGGCCGTCCCGAGCCGGAGTTCGCCGTTCCCGAGCGTCACACGGTCCTGGGCAACCCGCTCCTCGGCCCGTACCCGGAGGGCCTGGAGGTCGCCGACTTCGCCCTCGGCTGTTTCTGGGGCGCCGAGCGCAAGTTCTGGCAGACCGACGGCGTCTGGACCACTCTCGTCGGCTACCAGGGCGGCTACACGCCGAACCCGGCGTACGAGGAGGTCTGCTCGGGCCTGACCGGGCACACCGAGGCCGTCCGGGTCGTGTTCGACCCGTCGAAGGTCTCTTACGAGTCCCTCCTGAAGCTCTTCTGGGAGTCCCACGACCCGACCCAGGGCTTCCGCCAGGGCAATGACGTGGGCACCCAGTACCGTTCGGCGGTCTACACCCACTCCCCCGCGCAGGCGGCGACCGTCGACGCCTCCCGCGAGGCGTACCAGAAGGTCCTGACGGGCTCCGGCTACGGCACGATCAGCACCGAGGTCCTCCCGGCGGAGGGCCGCACCTTCTATCCGGCCGAGGGGTACCACCAGCAGTACCTGGACAAGAACCCGGGCGGCTACTGCGGCATCGGCGGCACGGGGGTCTCCTGCCCGATCGGCGTCGCGAAGGCCGACGGCTGACGCGGGGCCCGGACGTCGCCGGGTGAGTGACGGAGTGAGGGGCAGCGGGAGTGGTGGGGTGGGCCGCAGGTGAGTTTCGGAACGTACGCGCGACGGGTGCGTGACGAGGGGACGCCCGCCGCCCGTCGGCACGTCGCGCTGCGCTGTGCCGTCTCGGAGTACTGCCCGCTCGGCTTCCACGCGACCTGGGCCTATGTCTCCGCGACGGCACTGCCCTCGCCGGACCTCCGGAGGGACTCCAGGGCCCTGCTGCGCGCGCTCGGCATCCTGGAGGCGAGCCGTGCGGTCCGGATCGCGGAGGGGGCGTCCTTCGCGGCGCGCCGCCGCGTGGAGAAGGCGGCCGGTCTGCGGACTCCCCGGGGCGCGCCCGTCACCCAGGTGTGGCGGCCCCACTGGCCCACCGCGACCGGGACGGCGCCCTCCCGGCTGGGGCTCGTCGCCGCGGTGGCGGACCGCCACCGGGCGTTCGGGCGGCTCCCCCGGCCCGACGGCATCCCCCTGACCGGCGGTCCCGCGACCGACGGCCTCGCGACCGAGGGTCCTGCCGCGCGGCTCACGGAGTTGCACGGCCGTCTGGAGGCCTGTGGGACGGCCTATCTCACCGCGCTCGGGCTGCCCGACGCGGCGGCACGCGCCGAGCTGTCCGACACCGTCACCGGCATCCGCGGCGAGGTCCGTCCGGGCCACGCCGCGCTGAACCACCGCCTCTTCCAGTGGCTGGGCTTCGCGGACCTCCTCGGCTACGCCGCGGAGGTGTCACCCGCCCGGTAGCCCCGTGCGAGCGCACGGGGCCACCGGGTCGCGCTCAGAAGACGTTGTTGTACGGGGTGCCCCCGCCCAGGACCCCGGTGGCCGTGCGGCCCGCGAACGGGGCCTTGTAGTCGCCCGTACCGGTGTAGAGGTACGCGCTGTTGCCGGGGCCGTACGCGAGCAGGTCGGGGCGGCCGTCCTTGTTCGCGTCGCCGACGCCGATGGTGTCGGTGTAGGCGTTCCAGCCTCCGCCGATCCTGGTGCGGGGTGCGAAGGTGCCGTCGCCCTTGCCCAGGTAGAGCCAGAGCACGCCGGCCTTGTCGCGGGCGACGAGGTCTCCGGCGGGGCCGCCGCCGATGTTGCCGGTGGCGGTGATCTGGTGGTAGATGCCCCAGCCGTGACCGATCCTCTTCCGCGCGGCGAAGGGGGCGTCGAGGCTTCCGGTGCTCTTGTAGAGCCACAGGGCGCCGGCCTTGTCGGTGGCGACGAGGTCGGCGCGGCCGTCGCCGGTGAGGTCGCTGCCGCCGGTGAACCGGGTGTACGTGTTCCAGCCGCCGCCGATCCGCGTCCGGGGCGGGAACGTCACGTTGAAGCCGACACCGGCCCCGTCGTACATCCAGAGCACGCCGTCCCGGTCGCGGGCGACGAAGTCGGCGGAGCCCTTGGAGACGATGTCGCCGACGGCCTCGATCCGGTCGTAGGCCTGCCAGCCGCCCCCGACCCGGATGCGCTCGCCGTCCGCGACGAGGCTCTTCCCCGCGGTGTCGTACCTGGTGTCGGTCCGCCACAGCACGCCCTGGGTGTCGCGGGCCAGCAGGTCGGGGGTGCCGTTGTCCTTGATGTCGTGGGGGGCGGAGGTCTTGACGGCGTAGAACGATCCGGTGGCCTCCACGGCCGGGCCGACGCCGTTCTGCGGGGTGGCCTTGAAGGACCAGTCGTAGTCGCCGACGTGGGCGTCCTTGCCCAGCTGGGACTCGGCGGCGATCTCGGACCAGGAGATGCAAACGACGTTGTCCCGGCAGAGGTACGGACTGCCCGCGGACTCGGTGTAGAGCCCGAACGACGTGGTGAAGGTCTTGCCGGTCCGGCGATGGGTGAGCGTGAGGTCGATGTCGGCGTTGTTCCGGGACAGCTGCCACGTGAGCAACGGGTCGGTGTCCAGGTCGAGCGTCCCCGGGAACTTCGTACCGAGGTAGACGAGTTTCGTCGGCTCGCCGGTGGAGGCGATCAGTTCGGCCGCCGGCCTGCCGTCCGCCCCGAGGGCGATCCGGTAGAGGCCCTCGCCCCTGTCGAGGGTGCCGCCGCGCGCGAGCAGGGTGCCGTCGGGGCCGGGCACGACCCGCTGCGCGTAGTCGAGGACCTTGAGCGTTCCGTCCGAGGTCGGGGACTTCGCCATGAGCGGGATCAGCGGCCCCCCGCTGCCGCCCATTCCGTCCCCTTCGAGGTTCGATGCCTTGGCGTACATCACCCACGAGCCCAGCAGGCCGCCCGTGAGCGGCGACTCCGTCTGGCCCAGGTCCAGCCGCGTCTCCGCTCCGGTGGCGCGGTCCGCGACGACGACTCCCTGCCGGCTTTCGTCCTTCCACGTCGTCCAGGCCAGGTGGGTGTCGGAGAACGCGCTGAACCCCCATGTCTGGTGCCGGTAGGCCCCCCAGTCGGTCTCGTGGGTGGAGGTCACCGAGGCGGTGGCGAGGTCCACCAGCGAGAGATGGGCCTTGGACGATTCGTCTCCCTCGCCCCACACGTAGTAGGAGACGAGGACGGATCCGTCGCGCGCGGCGCTGGACTGCACGCCCCGGGCCCCGGCGGGGATGCCGGTGATCGTCTTCTGCGTGACGGCGGCACCGGTACGGGTGACGAGCCGCACCTCCTCGGTGCGGTCCTCGCGTGTCGCCGTGGCCAGGACCGAGTCCCGGGACACGCCCTTCGCATAGGCGAGCTTCAGCGCACCGAGGTCGATCGCGACGGTCGTGCCGCCGGTGGCCATGTCGTGGAGCTTCACGATCTTGGAAGCGCTCATCTCGTACTCCCCGTCCCCGGACACGACCACGTCCGACCCGGTGGAGTCGACCCGCGTGGCGTCGAAGGCGGTCGTCGAGCCGTCCGCGTACCGGATCCACCGGTACTCCCCCGACCCCCACCACGAGGATGAGGTCAGGAAGCCGGTCTTCCCGGCCGCCGCGATACCCACGTCCTTCGGGAGGGGCAGCGGCGTGTTCGCCACGGCATCCGCCGCGACGGCGGCCGGTGTGCCGGCGGTCGGCACGGGGGCGGCGTTGGCCGGGAGGGCGAGACCGCCCGCGCCGAGGGTGACGGCGAGGACGGTGGTGACCGCGGCGGAGACACGGCGGCGGGTCGGACGTGCGGAGTTCAAGACTTCCCCCCTGGGAATCGAAACGGCGTGCGATCCTGCGCTCGCCGTTCGATGAGACCCGCGGGCGGCCCGGAGGGTTGTACGCCTCCGCCCGTGACGTCTCCCGGGGGCCCGGCTCAGGCCGCGCCGCCGCCCGACGCGGCGCGCAGCACGGCGGCGGTCGCGGCCGGGTCGTAGCCGGGGGCGACGCCGTCGATCAGGAGGACGTCGCCGGACATGTTGCCGGGTGCGGAGCGGGATCAGGGCCTGGTAGTCGGCGGAGTCGTACCAGGCGCGGGCGTTCTCGTACGACGGGAAGCCGATGATCACGACGGCGCCCGGCCAGTCTCCCTCGGGGACCTCACGGGCGGGTGCGCCGTGGACGAGGAAGCGGCCGCCGAAGGGGTCCAGGGTGGCCTGGATGCGCTCCATGTAGACGAAGACCTCCTCGTCGAGGACGGGCTTCGGGTGCAGGTTTCCGATGGCGTATGCGGTCATGACGCAAGAGTGCCGGGGCATGACCCACGGGGTCGATTACCCCGCGGGTCATGCCCCGGCCGTGCCCGGCCGTGCCCCGGCCTCGTGCGCGGGCGTCAGATCGTCGACGCGTCGATCACGAAGCGGTACCGCACGTCGCTGGCGAGCACCCGCTCGTACGCCTCGTTGATCTGCTCGCCGCGGATCACCTCGATCTCCGCGCCCAGCCCGTGGGCCGCGCAGAAGTCGAGCATCTCCTGGGTCTCGGCGATGCCGCCGATCATGGAGCCCGCGAGGGTCTTGCGGCCGCCGATGAGGGAGAAGAGGCTCAGGGAGACGGGCTCCTCGGGGGCGCCGACGTTGACCAGCGCGCCGCCCGTCCTGACCAGGCCCAGGTACGCGTTGAAGTCCAGCGGCGCCGAGACGGTGGAGACCACCAGGTCGAAGGTGCCGGCGAGCTCGGTGAAGGTCGCCGGGTCGCTGGTGGCGTAGTAGTGGTCGGCGCCGAGCTTCAGGCCGTCCTCCTGCTTCTTCAGCGACTGGCTGAGGACGGTCACCTCGGCGCCCATCGCGTGGGCGATCTTGACGCCCATGTGGCCGAGGCCGCCGAGGCCGACGATCGCGACCTTCTTGCCGGGGCCGGCCCCCCAGTGGGCGAGCGGGGAGTAGAGGGTGATGCCGGCGCAGAGCAGCGGGGCGGCCTCGTCGAGGTCGATGCCCTCGGGGATGCGGAGGGTGTAGTTCTCGTCGACGACGATGTGGCTGGAGTAGCCGCCGTAGGTGGGCTCGCCGTTCTCGTCGAGGGCGTTGTACGTGCCGGTCATGCCGCGCGTGCAGTACTGCTCCAGGCCCTGCGCGCAGTACTCGCACTCCCGGCAGGAGTCGACGAAGCAGCCGACGCCGACCCGGTCGCCGACCTGGAACCTGGTCACCCCGGGGCCGACCTCGGCGACGATTCCGGCGATCTCGTGGCCCGGGACCATCGGGAAGATGCCCTCGCCCCAGCCGTCGCGCGCCTGGTGGATGTCGGAGTGGCAGATGCCGGCGTACTTGATGTCGATGAGGACGTCGTGCTCGCCGACGGGTCGACGCGGAACGGTGGTGCGCTCCAGCGGGGCGTTGGCGGCGGGTGCGGCGTAGGCGGGGACGGTGCTGACGTTCGTGGTCATGGCTCCAGCCTGCGGGAGGAAGGCGAAGTCACCCAGCCACCTGTTCTGCGTACGTCCGGCGTGCCTACCACTGGCAGGGACAGGAACACCCGTCCGCCGGAACGCGCGACCTGGGATAATCGGGACGCATGGATCTCAGTGCCGAACTCAGCGAATTCCTGCGCTCGCGCCGGGCCAGGCTGAAGCCGCAGGACGTGGGTCTGCCGGAGTTCGGGCGCCATCGCAGGGTGCCGGGGCTGCGCCGGGAGGAGCTGGCCCAGCTGGCCGGGGTCTCGGTGGCGTACTACACGCGTCTCGAGCAGGGCAACGGCCGCAATGTGTCCACGGAGGTGCTCGACGCCATCGCGCGCGCCCTGCGGCTGAGCGACACCGAGCGGGCCCATCTGACGCATCTGGCGAAGCCGACGGCGAAGAAGAAGCAGCACCGGGCGGCGATCACCCGTCCCCAGCAGGTGCGGCCCGGTCTGCAGCACCTCCTGGACGCGATGGACGACGTTCCGGCCTTCCTGATCGGCCGCCGGGGCGACATCCTCGCGTGGAACCGGCTGGCGAGGGCCCTGATGGGCGATTTCGCGGCGATGGAGCCGGAGGAGCGCAACATGGCCCGGATGATCTTCCTCGGGGACCACGCGCGCGATCTCTACCTGGACTGGGAGTGCAAGGCGACCGAGGTGGTCAGCGTGCTGCGGCTGTACGCGGGCTGCTATCCGGACGATCCGGCGCTGCTCGCGCTGGTGGGTGAGCTGTCGGTGAAGAGCGAGGAGTTCCGTTCGCTGTGGGCGGCGCACACCGTCACCGACAAGGGGCACGGGACGAAGCGGCTGCGGCATCCGCTGGTCGGCGACATGACGCTGTCGTACGAGAGCATGCAGGTGGCGGGCGGGGATCCGGATCTGATGCTGGTGACGTACCAGGCGGAGCCGGGGACGGCCTCGGCGGACGCCCTGCGGCTGCTCGCCCAGTGGGGCGTGGAGGAAGTCGTACGGTGACGCGGAACGGCGGCCCCCTCCGTGTGGAGGGGGCCGCCGTTCTCGTCCGCGCGTGCCGGTCGTCAGACCGCCGAGCCGGCCTTCCAGTCGGCCCAGCTCAGGTTCCAGCCGTTGAGGCCGTTGTCGGGGGCGATCGTCTTGTCCTTGGAGTTCTTGACGATCACGACGTCACCGACGATCGAGTGGTCGAAGAGCCAGGCGGCCTGCTGGTTCGGGTCGCCGGCGCCCTTGACGTCGTTCAGGCCGACGCAGCCGTGGCTGGTGTTGGCCGAGCCGAAGATCGAGTCGGGGCCCCAGTAGTTGCCGTGGATGAACGTGCCCGACGTGGACAGGCGCATGGCGTGCGGCACGTCCTTGATGTCGTACTCGCCCTTGCCGTCGTCGTCGGTGAAGCCGACGGTCGCGCCGTTCATCCGGGTCTCCTTGAACTTCTCGGAGATCACCATCTGACCGTTGTAGGTCGGGTTCTCCGGGGAGCCGGCGGAGATCGGGATCGTCTTGATCGTCTTGCCGTCCTGGGTGACCGTCATGGTCCTGGTGGCGACGTCGACGGTGGAGACCTGGTTGCGGCCGATCTTGAAGGTGACGGTCTTCTGCTGGACGCCGAAGACACCCTCGGCGCCCTCGACGCCGTCGAGGTCGAGCTTGAGGGTGACGGTCGAGCCCTCGGTCCAGTAGTCGTCCGGGCGGAAGTCGAGACGCTGGGAGTTGAACCAGTGCCCGACGACCTCCTGGCCGCTGCTGGAGGTGACCGTGACGCCGCCCTGGACGGCCTTCTTGTCAGTGATCGCCTTGTTGAAGTTGATCGAGACCGGCATGCCGACGCCGACGGTCGAACCGTCCTCGGGCGTGAAGTTGCCGATGAAGCTGTTGGCCTTGGAGACGGTGGTGAACGAGGAGTTCTCGTGGGCCTCCAGACCGCCCGCGTCCGTGGCGGTGGCGGCGATCTTGTAGACCGTGGCGCGCTCGAGCTGGCCGGTCGGCTTCCAGCTCAGGCCGTCGGCGGCTATCTCGCCCTCGACGGCCTCGCCCTCGGCGGTGGTCATGACGACCTCGGTGAGCTTGCCGTCGGCGACGGAGACCTTGGCGTCCTTGTTGATCGAGGCGTTCTGCGTGCCGTTCTTCGGCGAGATCGTGATCTTCGCCTTGGACGTCTTCTGCGCGGCCGCCTCGTCGACCTGAGCCTGTGACTGTGGCGTCGCGGATCCCGAGGCGCTGCCGCCCTTGTCCCCGTCGCTGCACGCCGAAAGCACCAGCACGCCGCCGAGCACGGCGGCCGCGGCGGCCAGGCTCCTGCGGCGGCGCTTGCCGTCCGTCATCACACGCTTCTCCATCGTCGCCGATCCCCTGCCAACTACTTGTTGAGAACGCCCATGACACCCCGTCCGGTTCCGGAAGCGGAGAGTTTGTGGGCAATACCACTGATCCACACGCTTGTGCGGCCGTTCCGGTTCCCGGCTACCCGGCACGTCCCGCCGCCAATCGCGCGAAAGGCCCCGGGACGCCGTCCCGGGGCCTGCGAACAGGGCGGATACCGGTCTTACGACCGGTCGTCGTCGTCTTCCTCCGCCTCATCTTCCTCGCCCAGGTCCCATTCCAGTGCATCGGGGTCGTACTCGACCTCCTCGCTGCTCCAGGAGGCCTGGACCATCTCGATGCCGGGGACGCCGCGGATCAGGTCGAAGGGCTCGACCAGGTAGGCCAGGGCCTCGGCGCTGTCCTCCCGCACGGAGGCGCGGGCGGGCACCCGCTCCTCCTCGGGCATGAACTCGTCGGCGGCGATCCGGGCCTCGGCGGCCTCGGTCAGCTCGGCCGGTCCGTCGATCTCCAGGACCACATCGACGCGAAGACGTACATAGCGTGCGGTGTCAGAAGTACTCATGGGTCGGAGCGTAGGCGTCGAGGGGCCCTCGGCTTTCCCACGACCCGCTGTGTTCATTAGCATCGACCCACCGACCAATTCGCGGTTTCCGCAAGGGGGATCGAAATTTCCGTGTCCGCCGCCCGACGCCCACTGCTGACAGCGACCGCCGCCGGGACGCTGCTGTGTGCCCTGTGGTTCGTACCGTCCGCGAACGCCACCGACGAACAGGGTGGAGTACGCATCGGGGTGACCCAGGACGGCCCCGCCTCGGGCGACGGCCGCCTGGCGGAGACCGGGGGTCTCGGCACGACCCCGTATCTGCTCGGCGGGACGGGTTTCCTGGGAGTCGGGGCGGGCTTCGTGGCGCTGGCGATGCGACGGCGCGGCCGGGCCTCCTGAACTCCCGCAGGACCTCGGGACCATGACGTGAGGGCCCGCCCCGGTCTCCCGGGGCGGGCCCTCCTGTCGTGCGTCCGTGCCTACGCCAGCGGGCCGGTGACCGGCTCGACCGCGGCGAGCAGCCCGCCTTCGCGCACGAAGGTGTCGGCGGCCGCCAGGTCGGGGGCGAGGAAGCGGTCCGGGCCGGGGCCCTCGACACCGGCCGCGCGCAGGGCGTCGATGGCGGCCTGCGAGGCGGGGGCCGGGGTCAGGCCCTCGCGGAGCTCGATGCCGCGGGTGGCGGCGTACAGCTCGACCGCGATGATCCGGTTGAGGTTGCCGATCGCGGTGCGCAGCTTGCGGGCGGCGGACCAGCCCATGGAGACGTGGTCCTCCTGCATGGCGGAGGACGGGATGGAGTCGGCGGAGGCCGGGACGGCGAGCCGCTTCATCTCGCTGACCAGGGCGGCCTGCGTGTACTGGGCGATCATCAGGCCCGAGTCGACACCGGCGTCCTCGGCGAGGAAGGGCGGCAGGCCGTGCGAGCGGTTCTTGTCGAGGAGCCGGTCGGTGCGGCGCTCGGCGATGGAGCCGAGGTCGGCGGCGGCGATCGCGAGGAAGTCGAGGACGTACGCGACGGGGGCGCCGTGGAAGTTGCCGTTGGAGGCGACCCGGCCGTCGGGCAGGACGACGGGGTTGTCGACGGCGGCGGCGAGCTCGCGCTCGGCGACGAGCCGGGCGTGGGCCATGGTGTCGCGGCCGGCGCCGGCGACCTGGGGGGCGCAGCGCACCGAGTAGGCGTCCTGGACGCGGGGGGCCTCGCCCGCCTGGGCGTGGCCGGTGAGGCCGGAGCCCTTGAGGACGGCGAGCATGTTGGCGGCCGAGGCGGCCTGGCCCGGGTGCGGGCGGATGGCGTGCAGCTCGGGTTCGAGGACCTTCTCGGTGCCGAGGAGGGCTTCGAGGGAGAGCGCGGCGGTGATGTCGGCCGACTTGTAGAGGGTGTCGAGGTCGGCGAGGGCCATGACCAGCATGCCGAGCATGCCGTCGGTGCCGTTGAGGAGGGCGAGGCCCTCCTTCTCCTTGAGCTCGACGGGCGTGATGCCGTGCGCGGCGAGCAGCTCGCCGGCGGGCTTCAGCTCACCGTCGGGGCCTTCGGCGTCGCCCTCGCCCATGAGCGCGAGGGCGCAGTGGGAGAGCGGGGCGAGGTCGCCGGAGCAGCCGAGGGAGCCGTACTCGTGGACGACCGGGGTGATGCCGGCGTTGAGGACGTCCGCCATGGTCTGCGCGACCTCGGGGCGGACGCCGGTGTGACCGGAGGCGACGGTCTTCAGCCGCAGGAACATCAGGGCGCGGACGACCTCGCGCTCGACGCGCGGGCCCATGCCGGCGGCGTGCGAGCGGACGATGTTGCGCTGGAGCTGGGCGCGGAGCTCCGGGCCGATGTGCCGGGTGGCGAGCGCGCCGAAGCCGGTGGAGACCCCGTAGACGGGCTCGGGCTTGGCGGCGAGCGCGTCGACGATGCTCCGGGCGGCGGCCAGGGCCTCGACGGCCTCGGGCGACAGCTCGACGCGGGCGCCGTGGCGGGCGACGTCGATGACGTCCTGCGGGGTCGTGCCGGACGTGCCGAGGACGACTGTCTGCATATCCATATTCAGCACCCTACGGATTGAAGACCGCCATGTCACTAGGTGACTTCGTCACTGTCCGGGCGGGGCACGGACCCTTACCGTTCCGATGATCGCCGGTCGGGCCCCGCTCCGCCGCCCGGCACCGCCGGGGAGCCCTGTCCGGACCCCCGCCGGTGAGCCCGGCCGGGGGCCGGGATCAGGCCTGCCGCCGGCCCCGCAGCAGGCGGGCCCCCTTCGCCAGGATGACCACCCCCATGACGGCCAGGCCGACGAGCAGGAGCACACCGCTGCCGAGCAGAAGCCCGACGAGCAGCGTCACGCCCGAGGCGGAGTCCACGAGGTCCAGCACCCGCTCGGCCCGCGCTCCGGGCTCGGACCGGCGCACCCTCCGCAACAGGGGGACGAGGGAGACGAGATGGAGAGCGACGACGGCGAGCGCCACCCAGCGGAACACGCCGGGTATCTCAGGAAGGTCCATCCCCGGAATGTAGGGCTGTGTGCGGCGACGCGGTGGACGGGAAGGTGAACGGACACCCCCTGTGACGACAAGTCCTAGGGTCGCCCCATGCAGAGAACCACTCCCCCGCGTCCGCTCGACATCGAGTCCCTCTTCCCGGAGCTGGCCGCCCACCGGGGGACGACCACCCGGCTGCATCCGCGCCCGGGGCGCCCCGATGCGTCGCGGAGCTCGGTCGGCGGGCCGATGCTGTGGCCCGCGGACGAGCCGTGGCCGGTGTGCCCGGAGGTCCACGGCCGCGGGCGCGGACGGCGCCCCGAGGACGTCCGCCGCGAGCGCGATGTCCTGACGGCCGCGTACGCGCGGAAGCCCTACAGCGGTCTGACGGAGGCGGAAAAGCGGCTCGTCGAGGAGTTGAGACGCGATCACGTCGTGCCCGGGGCGAGCGAGAACGACCCGCTGCCCCTGATCGGCCTCGCGCAGCTGTACGCGCGGGATGCCCCGGACCTCCCCCCGGGCCCCGACGGCACCGACCTGCTCCAGGTCTTCTGGTGCCCCTTCGACGCCCACCGCCCCACGGGCTACAGCATGCTGCTCTACCTGCGATGGCGCAGGGCGGCGGAGGTGGTGGACCTACTGGCGTCACCACCGCGTCCGCGGGTCGTGGGCTACGAGGGGTACGTCCCCGAGCCCTGCGAGCTGCACCCGGAGCGGGTGGTCACCTACCCCTTCGCCGGGCTGCTGCCCGAGGAGCTGCGCGCCCGGATCGACGCGTGGGAGGAGGCCCTGGAAGAGGCGGAGGAGCGGGAGGACGAGGCAGCCCCCGTGGGATACCAGTACGACCTGTCGATCCCGCCGGGCTGGCGGGCCGGCGGACACGCCTCCTGGCACCTGACCGACCCGTATCCGATGGACTGCGCGACGTGCGCGACGCCCATGCACCTGCTGCTGACCGTCGACACGTCCGAGTGGGACGGCGGCAGCGGCAGCTGGATCCCGGTGGAGGACCGGGGCCTCCGGCACAATCCGGCGGCCGTGCCCACCGGGGTCGTCGTCGGCAACCACGGCGAGCTGAACGTCTTCGGCTGCCCCGCCGATCCGGGACACCCGCCGCGCTGGAGCGTGCAGTAGGTCAGACGGCGTGGTTCCGCGCGAAGGCGGTGAAGGCGGCCCAGGCGGCGGGGGCGGCGGTGAGCTCACCCTTGGCGTGGTCCTTGGTGTCACGGACGCGGATGACGCTGGGGGCGTTGTCGGCGACCTCGATGCAGGCGTCGTTGTCGGCGCCGCTGTACGTGCTGGTGTGCCAGTTCGGCGAGGTCTCAGTCATCGTGTTCCTTCGCGATCGCGCGCATCAGATCAAGGGATGCCCGGACGCCCAGGGCACCCTGTTGCAGCAGATCATAGACACGCTGGAAACGCATCACCTCCCTTGGCTCCTCTGTGTAGTTGCCCGTACTGAACCCCTCCGTATAGGCCCCCCGCTCCCCCTTGGGAAGGGTGAGGAGCGCGAGCGAACCCGGCACTGGCTCCCCCTTCATGGGGAGCACCTGGACGTTCACGTGGGGGCGTTCGCACATGGCGAGGAGGTGCTCGATCTGCTCGCGCATCACCTGGCCGCCTCCCATGTCGCGGCGCAGGCAGGCCTCGTCGAGCACGATCATCATCCAGGGCGGGTCGGGCCGGTCGAGGACGGCCTGGCGCTCCAGCCTCCGGCGCGCGTAGTCGCCGATCTGGGCCGGGTCGCCCGCGAGGCCCGCGCCCATCACCGCCCGGGCGTAGCCGTCGGTCTGGAGCAGACCCGGCACGACGATCGAGAACTCGTGCATGGCGGTGGCTTCGAGCTGCCGCCGCATGTACGTCTTCGCGTAGTCGCGCACGTTCTGCTCGGTCAGAATCTTGACGAGGTTCACGAGGGTTCCGGCCGGAAGCCGGAGGACCACCTCCAGCTTCCTGGCGAGGTCGCGGTCCGGCGGGTCCTCACCCAGCTCGATCGCGGAGAGCCGGCTCCCGCTGCTGAAGACCTTTCCCCCGACGTACGCCTGCGTCCACTCGCGCCCCAGGGCGAGCCGCGCCTCGCGCACCACGTTTCCGAGGTACTGCTCGACGCTGTCCCCCGGGTCGAGGTCCTTCGCTCCTGGCATATGCCTCGTTCCTCACCTGCACGTCGGGAGCTCAACTCCTGGTGAGCGTAGGGCGGTACGCGCCATCGTGGAGGCGGTCCGGAGGAGATCCATCAGAAAGAGAGCCCTCCATGCGCACACCCCCCACCCCGCCCCCCGTCCGCCCCGTCTCCGAACCCGAGGCGGCGCAGGTCTTCCGGGACCTCAAGGCCGCCATGGACACGGCCGGGCTCTCCACCAGCGGCCTCTACCGGGACGTGACGCGCTCGCCCGGCGGTGACATCCACCGGTACGGACTCGGGGTCGTCGGCGTGAGCGGCGCCAAGCGGCTCACCGCCCTCCTCCGCGACGCACGACGGGCCACGCCGTGAGGTACCGCGTCGGGGACGTCGTGACCGACGCGCAGCGCGCGCTCACCGGGCAGGTGCGGCACGTGCACGGGAATCTGCTGACCCTGGTCCGCCCCGGCGGCTACCTCTGGGAGGCGGCCGTGGACGAGTGCTGGACGGCCAGCCCGCAGGAACGCGCGAGCCTGACCCCGCGCGGAGCGATCCGCGTCATCAGCACCTCCGCACCGGCGCGAAGCGGCGACTACGGGTGAGGGGCGAGCCGGAAGCGGTGAGGCCGCCGGTCATGGGGCCGGTGCGAACGACGGCCACCGATGGGCCGCCCACGCCCGCCAGTCCGACCAGCCGGGGGGCGGCTCATGACTCCCTCGGCCCGCGAGCTCCGCGGCGTCGGGCTCCTCGAACTGCGCCCGTCCGTCCAGGATGTCGGCCTCGGTGATCGGGAGCGTCTCCCGAGGAGCGGTGGCCCGGCGGCGGGCGATCCGGGCGCGTTGCGTCTCTTCGTCCACCGGCAGGTAGATCATGCGGAAACGCGCCTTCTCGGCCTCCGCCAGCCGGCGGATCGCGGACCGTTCGTCCCGGGACCAGCAGCCGTAGTCCACCACCACGTCGGTTCCGAGCCTGATCGCCTCCACGGCGAGCCAGAGCATCCGGCCCTCCAGCACGTCGCGTTTGCCGTCCGGCTCCGCCTCGCCGAACAGGGGGATCATCCAGTCGTCGGGCGTCAGGCGCAGCGCGCCGTGCTCCTCGGCGAGCTGCCGGGCCCTCGTGGTCTTTCCGGCCCCGGGGAGGCCGACCATCAGGAACAGAGTGGTCACACCGGGATCGTGTCAGCGAGGCCGGTCGAACGGCCACGGCTTTCTCCCCGAAAGAGGCCAACGGCGAGCAACTCGCCCCCCGAGAACCGCGCGTCACTCGTACGGGCGATCTTCACTCTGTGTGTCGTTACGGGCATATGCCCCTGCGCTACGTTCGCGAATAAAGCGGCCCCCGACGACGGCGGGAACCATCGCGAGGGCCTGAACCACCAGTGGAAGCAGTCCACCCATGATCTACCGCAACTTTATCGCGCCCCCTCGCGCCTTCAGCCAGTTCTCGCACGAGATCATCCGGCATCCGCGCCTCGACTCCCACGCCACGCGACTCCTCACCTGGCAACTCTCCCTCCCCGCGCACGCATGCGAATCCCTGTCGGAATCCGCCAAGCGCGCCCGGATCGGGGCGACTTCCTTCATCACGGCCAAGCGGCAGCTCAAGGCCGAGGGGTACGTGCACGAGCGGCGGATCCAGGTGGGCGGCGGGCGCTGGATGACCCAACAACTCGTCTCCAGCACGGCGTTGCGCCCCGAGGAAGCCGCGAGGATCTTCGGCGGTATGCCGGTCCACAGCCGCACCGAGCGGGTGTATCCGCAGGTGGGACCGAGTGACGCGGGACCGACCGTCGGTCGACCGACGCATCCGTCGGCCGACGGTTATCCAGAGAAAGACCGTAGGGAAAACACCTCCAACCTTCCGCCGGAGGCCGGCGGGGAGCCGGTCCCGACGCCGGAAACGGAGACGGGGATGGGGATGGACATGGGGTCGGACATGGGGTCGGGGTTGGGGCTGGGGTTGGGGCTGGCGTCGGCGTCGAAGCCCGTGCCGGGGTCCGAGCCGGAGCCGAGGTGCGAGCCGGTGCCGGAGGCGGAGGCGGGGCCGAACCCCGAGCCCTGGCCGACGCCGGAGCGGAAGCCCAGGGACGAGCGGCAAGCACACCCGCCCGAGCCCGCCGCCGCCGCCGACGACGACGACGACGACGACGACGACGACACCGTGGCCGACACTCGGCCCGACGGCAAGCCCGACGGCGAACCCGACGGCGAGCCCGAAGCACGGCTCGCCGCCCGGCTCGCCGCCCAGCTAGACGAAGCCCGCGCGCTCGTCGGCGCCCTGCCTCTCCTCTCGCCCGCCCTCCGGCACATCCCGCCCGGCATGCGCGACGAACTCACCCGGCTCGCGGCCCGCTGGCTCGCCGCCGGACACACCTCCGCCGACGTGCACGAGCACGTCCTGCGCGGCCTGCCCGGCGCCGGTACTCCCGTACAGCGGCCCGGCGGCCTCGTGCGGTATCTGCTCCGCGAGGTCCCTCCCCGCACCCTCCCCCGACCCGAACCGTCCCAGCCCTCGTCCGCTCCCCGGCTCTCGTCGCGCCTCGAAGGCGCGCGGGAATGCGCGAGCGGCGCGCACACCCAGCCCATGCTCTTCCGGCCCGTCGCCGACGAGGCACTCTGCGCCGACTGCCGCGCCTGAGGTGGTGCGGGTCTTCAAGGTCCTCGGGGTGAGCGTGTCCGGAGACCTTCACGCGGGACCGCCCTCTTTCCGAGAGTCGCTCCTGGAGGCGGTGCGTCAAGGGCGCTCCTGCGTCGCGTCGCAAGCGATGGCCTACGGCCACCCTTGACCCACCACCTCCAGGAGCGAAAACACTCTCGGAGGGCGGTCCAGGGGCCGGGGTCCCCGCCGAGCCCCGGCAGCGGTGACGCGTCACGGGCGGGTGCCGGCCGGTGGGTGGGGGCGAGGCCGGGCATCGGTCGCGGAGGGAGTCGGCTGTGCCGCCGAGTGGGTGGGGGCTCGGTTCGCGGCGGAGGCGGGTGGGGCCCGATCCCCGGGCGGCCGGGGTGCGCGGTCGTCGAATGGGGCGGCCGGGCCGTGCCGAGCGGCGGACGGTCGTGCACGGCGGGGCTTCAGGCCCCGCTGGTCCGTCTTGGTGGGTGGGAACGCGAGTAACCCTGCTCTACTCCGAGTAACACCCTTGGGAATACTGCAGAGATGGGGCGAATCGGAGCATTCGGACCGAGTTACTGCAAGAAACTCCGCGCAGCGCCTCCCCACCACCCACCAACAGCGACCAGCGGGGCCTGAAGCCCCGCCGCCCCGTCGCCGCGACCCGCCGAGCCCAGCCGGGCCACCCCATCGAACTGCTGCGCACCCCCGACCCACAGGACTACACCCACCGGCCCCCACCACTGACCAAGCCCCCACCCACCCCGCAGCACAGCCGACTCCCTCCGCAACCCATGCCCGGCCTCGCCCTCACCCACCCACAGACACACGCCCACGGCGAGCACCAACAGACGGAGGTCCGCGCAGGCCTCGCCCCCGGCCGCCCTCCGAGTGTGAAAAGGCGGTCTCCGGCACCGGGTCAAGGGTGGCCGTAGGCCATCGCTTGCGACGCGACGCAGGAGCGCCCTTGACGCGGCGACGGAGACCGCCACGCTCGGAAAGAGGGCGGCCGCACCCGCACTCCCGTTGCCGGTTCGCCACTAGAACCTCAAAACCCGCACCCGCACACCCCCCTCAGCCCCCGTCAGCCCCCTCCCGTCCACCCGGCTCCCCCACCCCCGGCTCCCCCACCCCCGGTCCCACCGGCCCCACCGGTGGCGCGTCACGGAAGCGGCGGCGGTCGCGGGCCCCGGGAGGCGCGTCGGCCAGGCGGACGACCGTGCCGTCGCGGCCCGCCACCACCGGCTTCGCCGAGCGGGCCGCCTTGGCCTGGTACTGGGCCGCGTCCGCGAGACGGAAGAGGCGGCGGGCCGACCTGAGCGGGCCGATGGGGTCACCGGTGGACGCCACCCCGCAGGCCACGCCCTCGCCGAGCTCCAGCTCCGCCGCCCGTACGCAGAGCTCCTCGGCGACCGCGACGACCTCGTCCGCCGTCGGGCCGACGGTCAGGAGGCAGAACTCGTCGCCGCCGAGGCGGGCCGCGAGGGCGCCGGTGAGCCTGGCTCCGCAGCGGGAGAGGACGGAGCCGAAGCGTTCGAGGAGCCGGTCGCCGACGGCGTGGCCATGGGTGTCGTTGACCCGCTTGAGGCCGTTGAGGTCGCAGACCACGAGGCTGACGACGGAGCCGTCGACGCGGTAGCGCTCGATGGCCTCGTCGAGCCGGGTGTCGACGGCCCGCCGGTTGGCGAGGCCGGTCAGCGGGTCGGTGAAGGCGAGTTTGCGGACCTCCTCCAGGCGTTCGGCCTGGGCGATGCCGGCCGCGACGACCGCCGCGAGCACGGTCGCGAAGTCCGCGTCCGCGCGGGTGAAAGGTTTCGCCTGCGTGGGGCGGGCCACATACAGCTCGCCCCACGCACGCCCGTGCAGCACGATCGGGGCCACCACACAGCACCCCCGCCCCCGGCGGCGCAGACCCTCGACCCGGCCCGTCCGCACGGGATCGTCGACGGTCTCCACCCAGGCGTCCGGCTCACCGCCACCCGCCCACCGCTCGTGGAGGAACTCGGTGATCTCGGGGAACTGGTGCACCGGATACGTCTCCGAGTCCGGGAACTCCTCCTCGCCGACGGCCCGCTGCCCCGCGTTCACCAGGACCTTGAGGCGGCCGTGGTCCCGCTGCCAGACCGACAGGGCGGCGAAGGTCCCGTCGAGCCCCTCACAGGCCCCGAGCGCCGCCGCCCGCCAGAACTCACGCGGGGTGTGCGCCGCGGCCATCCCCTGCGCCAGCGCCACTACGGCCCGCAGCCGTCCGTCCTCACCCATTCCTCCAGCTTAGGGAGGTTTGAGACGTTTTCCCTTTCAGGGCGTCACCGTAAGTGACATTCGGTACAAAGTGGGTAAAAACTACTCGCCCGGCCAGTTCGGCTTCCGCTTCTCGTTGAAGGCCGCGACACCCTCCGCCCGGTCCCCCGAGAAGGCCACCGAGCGCCAGGCCGCGTCCTCGACCTCCAGGCCCGCCCGCAGGTCGAGCCCCTGACCGAGCCGCATCGCCTTCTTCGCCGCGCGCAGCCCGACCGGCGAGTTGACCGCGATCCGCCCGGCCAGCTCCAGGGCCGCCGTCCGCGCGTCGTCCTCCAGAAGGTCGACGAGGCCCAGCTCGCGGGCCTCCGCCGCCTCCACCCGGCGGGCCGTGAAGACCAGCTCCGCCGCGCGTGCCGCGCCCACCCGGCGCGGCAGCAGCTGCGTACCGCCGCCGCCCGGGATGACGCCCACGGAGACCTCGGGGAGGCCGACCACGGCGGTCGCGTCGGCCACGATCACATCGCAGGCGAGCGCCAGCTCGAAGCCGCCGCCGAGGGCGAAGCCGTGCACGGCGGCGACGGTCGGCATCGGCAGCTCCAGGACGCCGGTGTAGGCGGCGCGGGCGGTCGGCCGCTGGCGGACGAGTTCGGCGTCGGTGAAGGAGTTGCGCTCCTTGAGGTCGGCGCCGACGCAGAAGGCCCGGTCGTTCGACGAGGTGAGCACGGTGACGCGGACGGAGGCGTCGGCGGCGAGCGCGTCGCAGGCGGCACCGAGGGAGCGGGCCATCTCGGAGGAGACGGCGTTCATCGCCTTGGGCCGGTCGAGGACCAGCTCGGCGACGTGCCCGTCCCGCCGGACCACGACGAACTCACCAAAACGCTGCTCGGACATGCCGCACACCCTCCCGATCAAGGTCTGTTAACGGCTGTTAACAGACGTTCACCGGAGATCCTAGGGCCTGGCGGCCGGATCAGGCAGGGGCAGGGAGCGGCTCCCGGTGCGTGCAGCCGCAGGACGGAGGAGGGAGGCATGGCGGTGGGGGCACCTCCCGTGCCCGAAGGGCTACGGGGGACCATGACGACCGACGACAACGCGGCGGATGTGCGTGCCGGGAGCCGCGAGCCCTGCCTGATCCGGCCGCCAGGCCCTCAGGTGGGACGGCGGGTCAGGAGCCAGGGTTCGACGACGCCGAGGCCACGGACCGGGCGCTGCCACATCGGCTGGAGCGCGAAGCGGTACGTGGCGGACTGCCGGCCCTCCTTCTCGGCGCGGACCGCCGCCTCGGCGGCCTCCGCCTCCGAGACGGGCGCCTCACCCGTCCTGGACAGCTCCTCCGCGAGCGCGCCGTCGACCAGGACGGCGTCCTTCGGCGCTATCGAGGTGAGGCGGCTGGCCAGGTTCACGGTGGTGCCGAAGACATCGCCCATCCGGGTCGTCACGGTGCCGAAGGCGATGCCGACGCGCAGCGCGGGCATCGTCTCGTCGTGGCTGAGGGTCTCGATCAGGCGCAGGGCGATCTCGGCGGCCGTACCGGCGTCGTCGGCGGCGTACAGCACCTCGTCGCCGAGGGTCTTGATGAGCCGGCCGCCGTGCGCGGCGACCAGGTCGGCGCAGGTCGTCTCGAAGGCCTCGACCAGCTCGCCGAGCTCCTCCTCCTCCAGGCGGCGGGTGAGCCGGGTGAAGCCGACCAGGTCGGCGAAACCGACGGCGAGCCGCCGGTCGACCATCTCCTCGTCGTCGGCCGCCTGCACGAGCACCCGGCCGGTGGCGGCGGCGAGCTGCCGGCGCCACACGTAGATGAGGAACTCCTCCAGCTCGGGCAGGAGCAGCTCGACCAGGGGGTACGTGACCTCGGTGCGGGTCATGCCGGGCTCCGGAGGCTCGGTGAGGCCCTCCAGGAAGGAGTCGATCTGCCACTCGGCGAGCCGGGCGGTGGTCTGTCCGGTGGACCGGGCGACCTGCACGGCCATCGGCTCGCTGAGCAGCCCGGCCTCGACGAGACCGGCGAGCCGGCGCAGGGCGAGGACGTCGGCCTCGGTGAGCGCCTTGGCCTGGCCGATGTCGGCGAAGCCCATGGCGCGCCAGAACCGGGAGGCGAGCTCCATGGAGACGCCGGCGGTGCGGGCGGCCTGGAACGGGGTGTAGCGGCGGTCCGCGCCGAGGATGAGCTGTTCGAGGCGGATGGCGAGGGGGTCGTCGCTCGGCTCGGCCGTGTGGTCGACCTCGTGATGGGGGGTGGGGTACGTGGGAGGCTCGGGCGCGCCGCCCTCGCTCTCGTCGTCGACGGTCACCGGCCGCCTCCTGCCCGTTCCCTGCCCACTTGCCCTGCCGATCTGTAGCCCTGGATCGCGGTCCACGATACGACAGGTGTGGCTTGGCTCACGCGCTTACGGCCGTCGCCCATGTTTCGGGCCCCCTGATTGCGCCGGACGCGGAGTGCGCGGCCCCCGGGGCGCACGGCCACGGGGGCGCGGGGCGCGTCGGGGGTGCGCCCGGACCCGGCGGGTCAGCCGGCCGATCGCAGGTGGACGATGTCGCCCGCGCCGACCGCTTCCGTGCCGCCGCCCTCCGTGGCCACCACCAGGCGTCCGTCGCCGTCGAGGGCGACCGCCTCGCCCTCCAGCATCCGCTCGCCGGGCAGCTCGGCGCGGACCCGGCGGCCGAGGGTGGCGCAGCCGGCCGCGTACGCCGCCTGGAGCCCGGAGGCCTCGGGGTCGCCGTCGGCCCGCACCCAGTCCCCGTACCACTGGGCGAGGGAGCGCAGGACGGCCCGGACGAGCGTGTCGCGGTCGGTGGAGACCGCTCCGGCGAGGAGGAGGGAGCCCGCCGCCGGGACGGGGAGTTCGTCCTCGCGGAGGCTGACGTTGATGCCGAGGCCGACGACGATGCCGTCGGCGCCGGCCCGCTCGGCGAGGATGCCGCCGGTCTTGCGTTCTTCGCCCTCGACGGAAATCAGCAGGTCGTTGGGCCACTTGAGGGACATGTCGACCCCGGCGGCCTTCGCGAGGCCGGTCGCCGCGGCCACACCGGTGAGCAGCGGGAGCCAGCCCCAGCGCTGGACCGGCACCTGCGGCTTGAGGAGGACGGAGAGGAAGAGGCCGGAGCGGGCCGGAGCCGTCCACGAGCGGTCGAGCCGGCCGCGGCCGGAGGTCTGCTCCTCGGCGACGAGTACGGCGCCTTCGGGCAGCTCGTCGGCGCGGGCGGCGAGGTCGCTGTTGGTGGATCCGGTGGTGGTGACCACGTCGAGGGAGGTCCACAGGCCGTCGGGGAGGACGAGGGCGCGGCGCAGTGCGGGAGCGTTCAGCGGGGGCCGGTCGAGGTCGGACCAGGGTCCGCCGGAGCCTTGAGAGGACGTCATGCAAGCCAGACTAGGTGTGGCAAAGACCGCAGTGCCGAACCGTATCGGCGTCGATACGCTACGGCTCAGTAGCTGAGCAGTAGCCCATTCGTAGTCAACGAACCCCCCGTGACCAGGCAGGGAGCCGCATCCCGATGTCCGAGCCGGCAGAGCAGTACGAGATCGACATTCACACGACCGCAGGCAAGATCGCGGACCTCAAGCGCCGTATCGACGAGGCCACCCATGCCGGCTCGGAGCGTGCGGTGGAGAAGCAGCACGCGAAGGGCAAGCTGACCGCACGCGAACGGATCGCCCTGCTGCTCGACGAGGGGTCCTTCGTCGAGCTGGACGAACTGGCCCGCCACCGGTCGACCAACTTCGGCCTGGAGAAGAACCGCCCGTACGGAGACGGTGTCGTCACCGGCTACGGCACGGTGGACGGGCGCCCGGTCGCCGTCTTCTCGCAGGACTTCACGGTCTTCGGCGGTGCGCTGGGCGAGACGTACGGCCAGAAGATCATCAAGGTGATGGACTTCGCCCTCAAGACGGGCTGCCCGGTCATCGGCATCAACGACTCCGGCGGCGCCCGCATCCAGGAGGGTGTGAGCGCGCTCGGCATGTACGGCGAGATCTTCCGCCGCAACACCCACGCCTCCGGGGTGATCCCGCAGATCTCCCTGGTCGTCGGTCCGTGCGCGGGCGGTGCGGTCTACTCCCCCGCGATCACCGACTTCACGGTGATGGTGGACCAGACCTCGCACATGTTCATCACGGGTCCCGACGTCATCAAGACGGTGACCGGCGAGGACGTGGGCTTCGAGGAGCTGGGCGGTGCCCGGACGCACAACGCGACCTCGGGCGTGGCGCACCACATGGCGGGTGACGAGAAGGACGCCATCGAGTACGTGAAGTCCCTGCTGTCCTACCTTCCGTCGAACAACCTCTCGGAGGCGCCGGCCTTCCCGGAGGTCGCGGAGACCGAGGTGACGGACGAGGACCGCGAGCTGGACGCGCTGATCCCGGACTCGGCGAACCAGCCGTACGACATGCACAAGGTCATCGAGCACGTCCTCGACGACGGCGAGTTCCTGGAGACGCAGTCGCTGTTCGCGCCGAACATCCTGACCGGCTTCGGCCGTGTCGAGGGCTTCCCGGTGGGCGTGGTCGCCAACCAGCCGATGCAGTTCGCGGGTTGCCTCGACATCGACGCGAGCGAGAAGGCCGCGCGGTTCGTCCGCACCTGTGACGCCTTCAACATCCCGGTCCTCACCTTCGTGGACGTGCCGGGCTTCCTGCCGGGCGTGGACCAGGAGTACGGCGGCATCATCCGGCGCGGCGCGAAGCTGATCTACGCGTACGCGGAGGCGACGGTCCCGCTGATCACGGTGATCACGCGGAAGGCCTTCGGCGGCGCCTACGACGTCATGGGCTCCAAGCACCTGGGCGCGGACCTGAACCTGGCGTGGCCGACGGCGCAGATCGCGGTGATGGGCGCGCAGGGCGCGGTCAACATCCTGCACCGCAGGACGATCGCCGAGGCGGACGATCAGGAGGCGGAGCGGGCGCGGCTGATGCGGGAGTACGAGGACGCCCTGCTCAACCCGTACATCGCGGCCGAGCGCGGTTACATCGACGGTGTGGTCATGCCGTCGGACACCCGCCCGCAGATCGTGAAGGGGCTGCGTCAGCTGCGTACGAAGCGGGAATCCCTGCCTCCGAAGAAGCACGGCAACATCCCGCTCTAGGCCTCCCCGGACCTGACCCTTCAAGGAGTCGACATGATCAAGGTCGTACGAGGAAACCCGACCCCGGAGGAGTTGGCCGCCGCACTGGCGGTGGTTCAGGCGCGGGCCGCGGCGACGGCGGCGTCCGCCGAGAGCGGCGGCCCCGCGGTGCCGGAGGGCTGGTCGGACCCCTCCCGGATCGCGCGTGCGGTCCGGCACCGTCCGGGCCCGCGGGCCTGGGCGAGGTCGTACTGGCCCGTGTGATCGCGAGCAGTCACGGAGAAAGGCCGGGCCCCGTGTGCGGGGGGTCCGGCCTTTCGCGTTCTCCGTCACTCGCCGGGGCATCCGTCACGTACGGCGCAGGAAGACGCCGGCAAGGACGGCTCCGGCCACCACGATCGCCGCGTTCACCAGGACCGCGAGGCCGATGCCGTCGAGGAGGACGGGCGAGGTGACGACGACGGCGCTCATGATCGGGGTGCCCATGGTGATGCCGATCTGCTGGGTCATGGTCGCGAGGCCGGTCGCCGTGCCCTGCTCGTGGTCGGGGATCCCCGACGTGGCGGTGACCATGAAGCCGACGATGGCGAGCATGTTGCCGACGCCGCCGACGAAGGTCGCGGCGAGCAGCAGCCAGAGGCTGCCCCGGTCGTCGCCGAGTCCGTAGAGGGCGAGGGTCGCGACGGCCTGGAGGAGACCGCCGGAGACCAGGGCGGTACGGGCGCCGAAGCGGCCGATGAAGCGGGAGGCGAACACCCCGCCGATGACCGTGCCCGCGCCGAGGACGCCGAAGGAGAGGCCGGCGGCGAGCGGGGAGAAGCCGAGGACGTCCTGGAGGTACAGCGTCATCAGGAAGACCAGTGAGGTCTCGGTGACGAAGGCGACGAGCCCGGCGAGGTTGCCCCAGACGACGGTGCGGCGCGTGAGGATGCGTACGGGCACCAGGGGCGAGGCCGCCCGCCGCTCGACGAACCAGAAGGCGACGAGCAGGGCGACGCCGAGGACGAGGGCCAGGGGTTCGGTCGTCAGGCCGTAGACCAGGGCGAGGAGTCCGCCGGTGACGGTGATCGCGCCGGGCACGTCGAGCCTGGGGCGGACGGCGGGGCGGCTCTCCGTGAGGACGATCGGGGCGACGACGAGGACGGCGAGGGCCACCGGGACGTTGACGAGGAAGGCCCAGCGCCAGGAGAGCAGGTCGGTGAGGACGCCGCCGAGGATCGCGCCGGTGGTGAAGCCCGCGGACATGAGGGCGCCGTTGAGACCGAGCGCGCGGGCCCGCAGCGGGCCTTCGGGGAAGGAGGAGGTGAGCAGCGAGAGCCCGGCGGGGGTGACGGCGGCGGTGGCGAGGCCCTGGGCGACACGGGCGGCCATCAGCATCTCGGGGCCGGTGGCGAGGCCGCCGACGAGGGAGGAGATCCCGAGGAGAGCCATGCCGCCGAGGAAGAGGCGGCGGCGGCCGACGAGGTCGGCGACGCGCCCGAAGAGCAGGGTGAATCCGGCGGCCGCGAGGGCGAAGGCGGTGGCGATCCACTGGAGGCCGCCGAGGGTGAAGCCGAGTCCCTGGCCGATGACCGGCAGGGCGACGTTCAGGATCGAGAAGTCCACGGCCAGCATGAACTGGGCGAGGAGGAGGACGACGAGGACGAGCCGCATCCGGCCGGTCATGCGTGCGTCCGTCGGCGCGGCGGTCGGGGCGGTGGACCGATCGGCCGTGGACTGTTCGACGGACTGCGGGTGATCGGCCGCCCGAGGGTGGCCGGCGGGCTTGGGGTGATCCAGGGCAACCATGCGTACGACCCCTTAATGGGAGACTGGTTCCGTTAAGATGTCCCGTACCGTAGCAGAGTCGATGGCGTTAATGGAACAGGAGACCCATTTGACTGAGAGCCAGCCGGCCTCGCCCGGCACCCTGCGTCCCGGCGGCCGCACCGCGAAGGTCCGCAGGGCCGTCCTCGACGCCGCCCGGGACGCCCTCGCCGAGAGCGGCTTCCACGCCCTGAACATGGACCGGATCGCCGCGAGCGCGGGCGTCGGCAAGACCACCGTGTACCGCCGCTGGGGCTCCCCCGTCGGCCTGGTCACCGACCTCCTGCACGACATGGCCGAGCAGTCCCTGCCCGCCTCCGACACCGGCAGCCTCGCGGGCGACCTGCGGGCCAACGCCGAACTCGTCCGCGCCACCCTCACCGACACCCGGATGGGAGCCGTCTTCCGAGCCGTCATCTCCGCGGCGGGCTGCGACGAGGAGTGCGCCCGCGCACTCGCCGGCTTCTACCGGACCCGGCTGGACGAATGGACCCCCGTCGTCGCCAAGGGCGCGGCCCGCGGCGAGATCCCGGCGGGGACGGACCCGACCGAACTGCTCCGCGCCGTCTCCGCGCCGCTCTACTACCGCTTCACGGTCACCCACGAGGAGGTCACCGCGGACGTGGCGGAACGGGCGGTCACGGCCGCGCTCGCGGCGGCGAAGGACGGAGTGTTCGCCCGCCCGTAACGGCCGGTTGCCCGTCCGTTCGTCCGCGAATAGTCCTTCGGCACCGGGGCGCCTGAGTATCCGTACTCAGGCGCCCCGCCCGTCCCGCCCGCAGGATCGAAGACATGCTGTGGTCGGACCCGAAGAATCAGCCGCCGAAGTTCATGCGCGACATGCAGGCGATGCTCCGTCGCGCGGGCGTGCTGCTGGCCCTGGCGATGGTGGTGGCGATGTTCGTCGTCAGCGCGCGCTAGACACCCGCTGGACACCCGCCGACCCGGGCGCGCCCGCGCGTGCCACGGCTCGACGGGAACGGCACCCCGTCACTGACTACGCTGCCCCCATGACTGCCGAACCGCGCCGTGTGGTGCTCGCCTCCGCCTCCCCCGCCCGCCTCAACCTGCTCCGGCAGGCCGGGCTCGCCCCGGAGGTGATCGTGAGCGGGGTCGACGAGGACAAGACGCACGCCCCGACCCCCGCCGAGCTCGCGCTCGCCCTCGCGGAGGCGAAGGCCGCCCATGTGGCCGCCCGGCCCGAGGTGTTCGGCGCCCTGGTCATCGGCTGCGACTCGGTCCTGGAGCTCGACAAGCAGGCCCTCGGCAAGCCGGCCGACGCCGAGGAGGCCACCGCCCGCTGGAAGGCGATGCGCGGCCGCGTGGGCATCCTCCAGACCGGTCACTGCGTGTACGACACGGCCGCCAAGCGCTACGAGTCGGCGACGGCCTCCACCGTGGTCCGCTTCGGCGAGCCGACGGACGAGGAGATCGCGGCGTACGTGGCGAGCGGCGAACCGCTGCACGTGGCGGGCGCCTTCACCCTGGACGGGCGCTCGGCGCCGTTCATCGACGGCATCGACGGCGACCCGGGCAATGTCATCGGCCTGTCGCTGCCGCTGCTGCGCACGCTCCTCGCGAAGCTGGACGTGCGGATCACGGACCTCTGGGTCTGAGCCGGGTCCGCGGGCCGTCGGCCGGGGCGCCGCGGGCCGTGGAGCGACCCGGGCCGCGGGGGCGGGCCGGGCGCCGCGGGCCGCGGAGTTACGCGGGCGCCGGCGCCTCTTCGCGCGCCCCCGCGCCCTTCTCGCTCCCCTTGCCGTACGCCACCAGGGTGAGCACGATCAGGCCGAGCACGAGCATCATGAACGCGAAGGCGCCCCAGCCGATCAGACCGACGGTGACCGCGCCCAGGATGCCGTGCACGACCGCGCAGCCGATGAGCAGACCCCGCCCGGCGCGCCCGGGCCGGCGGTCGCGGATGCCCGCGACGAGGGCGACGAGGCCGCAGAGGGCCAGCGCCACGCCGGAGGCGATCCCGAGCGCCCAGGTGCCGGTGTACATCGCGTCGGGATCCATCCCGTCGAGTGACATCGTCTGGGCCTTCACGAACCGTGCCATCACGGCGTTGATCGCGACGATCCCGGGCGCTTCGAGGAACAGCACCGCCGCCGTCACGAGAGCTATCGGTCTGCGGGCCACCTCGGCCACCCCCTGCATTCGCCTGTTACCGACAGTACGATCGACAGCGCGAAGGCTACTGGCCGGTAAACCCCTGGACAAGAGTGTGCGCACGACCGGCGACGGCGGACGGCAGCGCAAAGAATCGTTGGGCCATTCGTAGGGACTCCACAAAGAAACCCGAATGGCGACTGGCCGCATGAACAGAGACCTGCGCCACACCTCGGAGCTACTGTGCCGTAAAGGAACCCTGCGTACCGTGGTGCGACAAGGGAATTCACGACCCGAGCAGGCCCGGGGTCACGCTCCGTGTGGGCAAGCTCACCACTGGGGACGGGTCGAAAGGCCGTGTCGGCAGTCCCTAAACTCAGCTTGTTTCAAGGAGGGAGCCATCGTGCGCAAGGTGCTCATCGCCAACCGTGGCGAAATCGCTGTCCGTGTGGCCCGGGCGTGCCGGGACGCGGGTATCGGCAGCGTGGCCGTGTACGCCGAGCCGGACCGGGACGCTCTGCACGTCCGGGCGGCCGACGAGGCGTTCGCTCTGGGCGGTGACACTCCGGCGACCAGCTACCTGGACATGGGCAAGGTCCTCCAGGCGGCGAAGGACGCCGGTGCGGACGCCGTCCACCCCGGCTACGGCTTCCTGTCGGAGAACGCCGAGTTCGCGCAGGCCGTGCTGGACGCCGGTCTGACGTGGATCGGCCCGCCGCCGCAGGCGATCCGCGACCTGGGTGACAAGGTGGCGGCGCGTCACATCGCGCAGCGTGCCGGTGCCCCGCTCGTCGCCGGCACCCCCGACCCGGTCTCCGGCGCCGACGAGGTCGTGGAGTTCGCGAAGCGGCACGGGCTGCCCATCGCGATCAAGGCCGCCTTCGGCGGCGGCGGCCGCGGTCTGAAGGTCGCCCGGACCCTGGAAGAGGTCCCCGAGCTCTACGACTCCGCCGTCCGCGAGGCCGTCGCCGCCTTCGGCCGCGGCGAGTGCTTCGTCGAGCGCTACCTCGACAAGCCCCGGCACGTCGAGACCCAGTGCCTGGCCGACACCCACGGCAACGTGGTCGTCGTCTCCACCCGCGACTGCTCGCTGCAGCGCCGCCACCAGAAGCTCGTCGAGGAAGCCCCCGCCCCGTTCCTCACCGAGGCGCAGAACGCCGAGCTGTACGCGGCGTCGAAGGCCATCCTGAAGGAGGCCGGCTACGTCGGCGCCGGCACGGTGGAGTTCCTCGTCGCCGCCGACGGCACGATCTCCTTCCTGGAGGTCAACACCCGCCTCCAGGTCGAGCACCCGGTCACCGAAGAGGTCGCGGGCATCGACCTCGTACGGGAGATGTTCCGCATCGCCGACGGCGAGGAACTCGGCTACGACGACCCGGCCATAAGGGGTCACTCCTTCGAGTTCCGCATCAACGGCGAGGACCCGGGCCGAGGCTTCCTGCCCGCCCCCGGCACCGTCACCCTCTTCGACGCGCCGACCGGCCCCGGCGTCCGCCTGGACGCCGGCGTGGAGACCGGCTCGGTGATCGGCCCGGCCTGGGACTCGCTCCTGGCCAAGCTGATCGTCACCGGCGCCACCCGCGAACAGGCCCTCCAGCGCGCCGCGCGGGCGCTCGCCGAGTTCAAGGTGGAGGGCATGGCCACCGCCATCCCCTTCCACCAGGCCGTCGTCGTCGACCCCGCGTTCACGTCCGACCCGTTCCAGGTCCACACCCGGTGGATCGAGACCGAGTTCGTCAACGAGATCAAGCCCTTCGCCCCCGCCGGCGCCGACGCCGACGAGGACGAGTCCGGCCGAGAGACGATCGTGGTCGAGGTCGGCGGGAAGCGCCTGGAGGTCTCGCTGCCTTCCTCGCTCGGCATGACGCTGGCCCGCACCGGCCTCGCGGCCGGCGCGAAGCCCAAGCGCCGCGCGGCCAAGAAGTCCGGCCCCGCCGCCTCGGGCGACACGCTCGCCTCGCCGATGCAGGGCACGATCGTGAAGATCGCGGTCGAGGAGGGCCAGGAGGTCAAGGAAGGCGATCTGATCGTCGTCCTGGAGGCCATGAAGATGGAGCAGCCTCTCAACGCCCACCGCTCCGGCACCGTCAAGGGCCTCACCGCCGAGGTCGGCGCGTCCGTCACCTCCGGCGCCGCCATCTGCGACATCAAGGACTGACCGTCGCACCGAGTACGGTACGGAAGGGCCCGCAGGCAGCCGCCTGCGGGCCCTTCGTCGAAGGGAGGGACTCACCAGCCATGCGAGCCGACGCACGCCGCAACCACGAGCGACTGCTCACCGAAGCCCGTGTCACCTTCGCCGAACAGGGCGCCGACGCACCTCTTGAGGAGATCGCCCGCCGCGCGGGCGTGGGAATCGGCACCCTCTACCGCCACTTCCCCACCCGGGCCGAGCTGCTGAGCGCCGTCTTCCAGGAGGCCCTGGCGGAGCTCCTGCACCGCTCGGGGGAGCTCGCCGAGGCCGAGGAGCCGTGCCGGGCGCTGGTGGAGTGGCTGCGGGCCCTGATCGCCCACGCGGGCGAGTACCGGGGACTCGCACACGCGCTGATGTCCGCCTCGTACGACCGGAGTTCGGCGCTCGCCCAGTGCAGCGAGCCACTGCGCGCGGCGGGCGAGCGGCTGCTCGGGCGCGCGAGGGAGGCGGGCCAGGTGCGCGCCGACGTGTCGATCGGCGATCTGATGCAGCTGACCAACGCGATCGCGCTGGCGGCGGAACAGTGCCCGGAGGACACCGCGCTGGCGGATCGTCTGCTCGCGCTGACGCTCCGGGGAATCAAGGACTGAGCGGGAAGGCACCGCCCCACGGCGACAGGAGTCCGGGGCGGCGCACGGGACCCCTGGGGGAGGGTCCCTCGTGCCGGGACGTCCACAGGGGCCTGGACGTCCACGGGCCTGGGTGACCGCGGGTTCGAGCGACCACGGGCCTGGGCGACCCGGGGGTTCGGATGACCACGAGCCTGGGCGACCCGGGGGTTCGGGTGACCACGAGCCTGAAGGCCACGCTCCCGGGCGACCACGGACGTCGGCGACCACGAACCGCGCCGACGGCCGGCCTCAGCGGCGGCGCATGTCCGCGACCCGCGCCGTGCGCTCCATCGTCTCGGCGGCCATCCCTCCGCCCGGGCCCCGGAACTGACCGGCCGCCATCCGGCCGCGCTGGACCGGGAGCGGCATGTCACGGCGGGCCCGGGCCCCCGGGTGGACCTGGTCGCCGCCCGTAGGGCCGGTGGCGGCGCCCGTACCGGCGACGGCGATCTGAACGCCCTGGTCGGCGAGGGCCTGGAGCTCGGTGGCCGCCCGGTCGTCGTGGGCGGGCGGTTCGTCGGTCACCAGGCGGGTGATGACGTCCGTGGGCACCGTCTGGAACATGGTGTCGGAGCCGAGCTTGGTGTGGTCGGCGAGGACCACGACCTCCGCGGCCGCCTGGACGAGTGCCCGGTCCACGCTCGCGGAGAGCATGTTGGACGTGGACAGGCCCCGCTCGGCGGTCAGCCCGCTCCCGGAGAGGAAGGCGCGGGAGACCCGGAGGCCCTGGAGGGACTGCTCGGCCCCGCTGCCCACCAGGGCGTAGTTGGAGCCGCGGAGGGTGCCCCCGGTCATGACGACCTCCACCCGGTTGGCATGGGCGAGGGCCTGGGCGACCAGGAGTGAGTTGGTGACCACGGTCAGACCGGGCACGCGGGCGAGCCGGCGAGCCAGCTCCTGCGTGGTCGTCCCGGCGCCGACGACGATGGCCTCGCCTTCTTCGACGAGGCTCGCGGCGACGTCGGCGATGGCCGTCTTCTCCGCGGTCGCGAGATGGGATTTCTGCGGGAAGCCGGATTCTCGCGTGAATCCGCCCGGCAACACCGCACCGCCGTGCCGGCGGTCGAGGAGTCCTTCTGCCTCGAGGGCCCGTACGTCTCTCCGTACGGTCACTTCAGAGGTCTGGACGACGCGGGCGAGCTCGCGGAGCGACACGGCCCCATTGGCTCGCACCATTTCGAGGATCAACTGGCGACGTTCTGCAGCGAACACGAAACTGACAGTAACGTGACCGGCCGATAGTTTTCAGCAGTATGCGCCGAATTGCAGAAGATGCACACAGACGGGACCTCCAAGTGATATAGGAGGCCCCGCCGTTGATCCGTCCCGCGCCAGGGCTATGCCCTGCCTTGCCGGGGGTTGTCCGAGTCGGTGAACCGTTCCCGCAGGCGGGAGCCGCGCACCGGCCGGGGACTACGCCTCGCCCGCGGACTTCCGGGTGTGCAACTGCCGTGCCACTTCCGCGATCGAACCCGACAGGGAGGGGTACACGGTGAAAGCATTTGCGATCTGTTCAACCGTCAGATTGTTGTCGACCGCGATCGAGATCGGATGGATCAGCTCGCTCGCCTTCGGGGCGACGACACAGCCGCCGACCACGATGCCGGTGCCCGGGCGGCAGAAGATCTTGACGAAGCCGTCCCGGATGCCCTGCATCTTCGCGCGCGGGTTGCGCAGCAGCGGCAGCTTGACGACCTTGGCGTCGATCTTGCCCGCGTCCACATCGGCCTGCGTGTACCCGACGGTGGCGATCTCGGGGTCGGTGAAGACGTTCGACGAGACCGTCTTCAGGTTGAGCGGGGCCACCGCGTCGCCGAGGAAGTGGTACATCGCGATACGGCCCTGCATGGCGGCCACCGAGGCGAGCGCGAAGACACCGGTGACGTCACCGGCCGCGTACACGCCGGGGGCGCTCGTACGGGAGACCTTGTCGGTCCAGATGTGACCGGAGTCCTTCAGCTTGACCCCCGCCTCCTCCAGACCCATTCCGGCCGAGTTCGGGATCGCGCCGACCGCCATCAGACAGTGGGTGCCGGAGATGACCCGGCCGTCCGCGAGGGTGACCTCGACCCGGTCGCCGACCCGCTTGGCGGACTCGGCGCGGGAGCGGGCCATGACGTTCATGCCGCGGCGGCGGAAGACGTCCTCCAGGACGGCGGCGGCGTCCGGGTCCTCGCCCGGCAGCACCCGGTCCCGGGAGGAGACCAGGGTGACCCGGGAGCCGAGGGCCTGGTAGGCACCGGCGAACTCGGCGCCGGTCACACCGGAACCGACCACGATGAGCTCCTCCGGGAGCTCCTTGAGGTCGTAGACCTGGGTCCAGTTCAGGATGCGCTCGCCGTCCGGCTTGGCGTCCGGCACCTCGCGCGGGTGGCCGCCGGTCGCGATCAGCACGGCGTCCGCGGTCAGCGTCTCCTCCGTGCCGTCCGCGGCGGTGACGACCACCTGACGGGAGCCGTCCATCGCCTGCCGGCCGGAGAGCCGGCCGCGGCCGCGCAGCACCCGGGCGCCGGCCCGGGTGACGGAGGCGGTGATGTCGTGCGACTGGGCGAGCGCCAGGCGCTTCACCCGTCGGTTGACCTTGCCGAGGTCCACGCCCACGACGCGGGCGGCCTGCTCCACGTGCGGGGTGTCGTCCGCGACGATGATGCCCAGCTCCTCGTAGGAGGAGTCGAAGGTGGTCATCACCTCGGCGGTGGCGATCAGGGTCTTGGAGGGAACGCAGTCGGTCAGGACGGACGCGCCGCCGAGGCCGTCGCAGTCGACGACGGTCACCTCCGCGCCGAGTTGGGCGCCCACCAGGGCCGCCTCGTATCCGCCGGGTCCGCCGCCGATGATCACGATCCGGGTCACTGGGATCTACGCCTCGCGCTCTCGTTCTGCCGGGGGGTCCCCCCGCTGGGATGCAGTGCGTACGCCATTGTCCCGCACGCTTCAAGTGCGTACCCCATTCTCCCGCACGCCCGGCGCGGTCTCACGCCGGGGCCTCCGAAGGGGGCGGTCCGGCGCTCCGGCCCCCCGCGGGACGTACCGCGCGGTCCCCACCTCGGAGTTCGCCGGACACCCCGCCCCCTCCCGTACCCTCGGTCCCATGTCGCTCTACGCCGCTTTCGCCGGCAACCTCGACGCGCGGCTGATGAGCCGCCGCGCACCGCATTCCCCGCTGCGCGGCACCGGCTGGCTGAACGGCTGGCGGCTCACCTTCGGCGGCGAGCAGATGGGCTGGGACGGCGCGCTCGCCACCATCGTGGAGGCCCCGCGCTCCCAGGTCTTCGTGGCGCTGTACGACATCGCGCCGATGGACGAGGACTCCATGGACCGCTGGGAGGGCGTGGGGCTGGACATCTACCGCCGGATGCGGGTCCGGGTGCACACCCTGGACGGCGAGGAGCCGGCCTGGGTCTACGTCCTCAACGCCTACGAGGGCGGGCTGCCCTCCGCCCGTTATCTGGGCGAGGTCGCCGACGCGGCCGAGTCGGCGGGCGCGCCGCACGACTACGTGATGGAGTTGCGCAAGCGCCCCTGCTGACGGTGTCCGCCGGGGGTGTACGAACCGCCGACGCGCGGGGACGGGGGTGAGCGTGCGCCATTCGTCGGAAACGACAAGACAACGATCGCATGTCCGTCGGCATCGTCATCTACGCGCGTAGGCAAACTCCGGCTACGCTTCTGCGCGTATCAAATCCGTCCGGGGCAAGCCTCGGACTCCCCTCCCCGAGGCGAGAGAGTCAGTGAACGCAACTGCCACCCCGTACGAGGCCGCCGAGGCCGCTGCCGCCCGTCTTCGCGAGCTGACCGGCGTCGAGAACCACGACGTCGCCCTGGTCATGGGCTCGGGCTGGGCGCCCGCCGTCGACGCCCTCGGCGCCCCCGAGGCCGAGTTCCCGGTCACCGACCTCCCCGGCTTCCCGCCGCCCGCCGTCGAGGGCCACGGCGGAAAGGTCCGCTCGTACAAGATCGGCGAGAAGCGCGCCCTGGTCTTCCTCGGCCGCACCCACTTCTACGAGGGCCGCGGTGTCGCCTCCGTCGCCCACGGCGTCCGCACCGCCGTCGCCGCCGGCTGCAAGACGATCATCCTGACCAACGGCTGCGGCGGCCTGCGCGAGGGCATGCGCCCCGGCCAGCCGGTCCTCATCAGCGACCACCTCAACCTGACGGCCGCCTCCCCGATCGTCGGCGCGAACTTCGTCGACCTCACCGACCTGTACTCGCCGCGGCTGCGCGCGCTGTGCAAGGAGGTCGACGAGACCCTCGAAGAGGGCGTCTACGTGCAGTTCCCCGGGCCGCACTACGAGACCCCGGCCGAGATCAACATGGTCCGCGTGCTCGGCGGCGACCTCGTCGGCATGTCCACCGTCCTCGAGGCCATCGCGGCACGCGAGGCCGGCGCCGAGGTCCTCGGCATCTCCCTGGTCACCAACCTGGCGGCGGGGCTCTCGGGCGAGCCGCTGAACCACGAGGAGGTCCTCCAGGCGGGCCGCGACTCGGCGGCGCGGATGGGTGAGCTCCTGACCCGGGTCCTCGACCGGATCTGATCCCCCGTCGCACCCCTGGCACCGCCCGGTCCTCGGGAGCCGACCGGACTCCGGGGCCGACCGGACTCCGGGGCGCTGCGGCGGCCTCCGACCACCGGGCGGTTCCGACGGCCAGGTGGTCTCGACCGCCGGGTGTCCCGATCGCCAGGTGGTTCCGACCACCGGGTGGCCCGATCGCCGGGTGGTCCCAACCGCCGGGCGGTTCCGACCGCCAGGGGGTCCCGACCGCCAGGGGGTCCCGACCACCGGGCGGTTCCGACCACCAGGTGACTCCGACCGCCAGGGGGTCCCGATTGCCAGGTTGTCCCAATCACCGGGCGTTCCGATCACCACGTGGTTGCGACCGCCGGGCGGTCCCGACCACCAGGTGGCCCGACCACCGGGCGGTCCTGACCGCCCTGCGGTCGGGGCCGCCGCGTGGGGTTTCTTCTTCACCCCGCCCCCTTCCCGTGACCGGGGGCTCAGCCCCCGCGCCTCGGTCGTCCCCCACGCCCGCGCGGGGGTGGGGGACGACCCGGGCGGGCCGGTTCCTCGGACGCCGGGTGGGCATCCCGGCCCGCCCGGCGTCCGAGGACCCGGCCGAAGGCCGTACGGGGTCCGGGGGCCCGCCCCCGGTTTCGGGAAGGGGCGGGGCGGGGGAAGGCTCCGCGCAGCGGCACCCCGCACTCCCGCCCACCCCGAACCCGACCCCGCCGACTCCCCGAAAGGCACACCGTGACGCAGGACGATCTCCTCGCCCAGGCCCAGGCATGGCTCGCCGAGGACCCCGACCCGGAGACCCGGGAGGAGCTGGCCGCGCTCCTCGACCGCGGCGCGGGCGACGAGCTCGCCGCCCGTTTCGCCGGCACCCTCCAGTTCGGCACCGCCGGACTCCGTGGCGAGCTGGGCGCCGGGCCCATGCGCATGAACCGCTCGGTCGTCATCCGGGCCGCCGCCGGCCTCGCCGCGTACCTCAGGGCCAAGGGCCAGGAGGGCGGCCTGGTCGTCGTCGGCTACGACGCCCGCTACAAGTCCGCGGACTTCGCCCGTGACACCGCCGCCGTGATGACCGGCGCCGGGCTGCGCGCCGCGCTCCTCCCCCGCCCGCTGCCGACGCCCGTCCTCGCGTACGCCATAAGGCATCTGGGCGCCGTCGCCGGTGTCGAGGTGACCGCCAGTCACAACCCGCCGCGCGACAACGGCTACAAGGTCTACCTGGGCGACGGCTCGCAGATCGTGCCGCCCGCCGACGCGGAGATCGCCGCCGAGATCGACGCGATCCGCTCGCTGCACGACGTGCCCCGCCCCGAGACCGGCTGGGAGACCCTCGGCGACGAGGTCCTGGACGCCTACCTGGAGCGCACGGACGCCGTGCTGACCCCCGGTTCCCCCCGCACCGCGCGGACCGTCTACACGGCCATGCACGGCGTCGGCAAGGACGTCCTGACGGCCGCGTTCGCGCGCGCCGGCTTCCCGCCGCCGGCGCTTGTCGCCGCGCAGGCCGAGCCGGACCCGGCCTTCCCGACGGTCGCCTTCCCGAACCCGGAGGAGCCGGGCGCCATGGACCTCGCCTTCGAGGCGGCCCGCGCCGTGGACCCCGACCTGATCATCGCCAACGACCCTGACGCCGACCGCTGCGCGGTGGCCGTGCCCGACCCGGCGGTCGTGGGCGGCTGGCGGATGCTCCGCGGCGACGAGGTGGGCGCGCTGCTCGCCGCGCACCTGGTGCACAAGGGCGCGACGGGCGTGTTCGCCGAGTCGATCGTGTCGTCCTCGCTGCTGGGCCGGATCGCGGAGGCCGCGGGCGTCGGGTACGAGGAGACGCTGACCGGCTTCAAGTGGATCGCCCGCGTCGACGGCCTGCGGTACGGCTACGAGGAGGCGCTCGGCTACTGCGTCGACCCCGAGGGGGTCCGCGACAAGGACGGCATCACGGCCGCGCTGCTCGTGACCGAGCTGGCGTCGGTGCTCAAGGAGCAGGGCCGGACGCTGACCGACCTGCTCGACGACCTGGCGATCGAGCACGGGCTGCACGCCACGGACCAGCTGTCGGTGCGGGTCGAGGACCTGAGCGTCATCGCGAACGCCATGACGGCGCTGCGCGAGCGCCCGCCGGTCTCCCTGGCCGGTCTGACGGTGGTGACGGCCGAGGACCTGACGAAGGGCACGGAGTCGCTGCCCCCGACGGACGGGCTGCGCTACCACCTGGAGGGCACCTACAAGGCCCGGGTGATCGTCCGCCCGAGCGGCACGGAGCCCAAGCTCAAGTGCTACCTGGAGGTCGTGGTGCCGGTCGCCGCGGCGGACGACCTGGCTCCGGCCCGTGCGACGGCCTCGGACGTGCTCGTCGCGATCAAGCGGGACCTGTCGGCGGCCGCGGGGCTCTGAGTCCCGGGCACACGGAAGGGCCGGTACGGAATCCTCCGTACCGGCCCTTCCGTGTGCGTGCGTCAGCCCGTCGCCATAAGGATCACGAGGAGCAGCAGCCCGGCCGCCGCGGGGCCGACGATCTCGTACGCCCAGCGCACCCGCACCTCGCCCTGCGCGCCCGGGGTGCCCCCGCGGCGCTCGGCCAGCTCGCGCAGATCGGCGACGGTCTGGTCGCTGGGCGCGGTCCGGGCGGCGCTGTCGCGGACGTTGGCGGTCACCGAGGTGCGGCCGTGCGGGTCGTCCTGGGAGGCTCGGGCGGCCTTGCGGGCGGCCTTCTTGCGCTGGCGCAGCGAGACGGGCACGGCCCACAGCTGGTACTTGGCGCCGTCCTGGGTGAAGACCTCGCTGGAGTAGCCGGCCCGGACGTCGGCGACCGTCGACCAGGGCAGCGTGACCGACCGGAACGGGTTGCGGATCCGGAGCCGGTCGTCGTTGGCGTAGACGGCGGGCCGGATGGTGAAGGCCACGATCAGCGGCACGGCGAGGACGAGACCCGCGAGCGCGAGCCAGGGCGACCGGCCCTCGCCGCGGATCATCACGTCACCGGCGAACAGCGCCGCGAGGATCAGCAGGAACACCCCGCTGGCGATCCCGAGCGGCGACCGGAAGACCCGGTCGGGGGACTGCTTCCCTGCGGACGGCTGCTCGGGGGTCGACTCGCGGCTCGGCTCGTGGCTGGGCTCGGGGGTCGGCTCGGGGGTCGTCATGGGGCCGATTGTGCCTCAGGGGGCCGGGGGAGGCTCAGGCGCCCCGCGTGGCCACCAGGTCCGCGTACAGAATGATGTTGTCGGGCCGGTGGCCGTCGACCAGTTCGCCGCCGCAGGTGATGAGACGCAGCTCGGGGCCCTCGGTGTCGCCGTACACCTTGGCGGTCGGGAAGGTGTCCTTGTCGACCTGCTCCAGTTCCCTGACCCGGAAGACCGCGGTCGTGCCGTCGGCGCGGGTGACGGTGATCTCGTCGCCGACCCGGACCTTGGAGACGTTCTTCAGCACGGCGGGACCGCGTGCGGTGTCGAAGTGTCCGATGAGGACGGCCGGGCCGGTCTGGCCGGGCGTGACGCCCTTGTCGTACCAGCCGATGCGTTCGGCGTCCTCGACCGAGGGCACCTCGACGGTGCCGTCCGGGGCGAGGCCGAGCTCCAGGACGGGCCCGGTCGGCCCGGTGTCGACCCCGGCGGCGGGCACCCTGACGCGGACGGGCAGCGCGCGGGCGAGCGGCTTCACGGGCGCGGCGCTCGCGGTCGGCGCGGGCGCGGCGGTGGCCTCGGTGATCCGGGCGGGCGGGGTGGCGGGCCCGTCCCCGGACCCGGCCGAACAGCCGGTGAGCGCGGCGAGGGCCACCAGAAGCAGGACGGAGGCGGTACGGGTACGGGTGGGGCGGCGGTTCACGGGCGGGCTCCGGGCGGACGGGACGCGGCGGACGGCGGACGGCGGACGGGTGCGGCCGGCCGCCGCGCGGGACGCGGCGACCGGCCGGGGGTGGGGTGTCGCTCCCGCTCGGGTCAAGGGGCAGGGAGTCGGTGTGGTGCGGGGTGTGGGTGGTGCGGGTGCGGGTGCTGCGGGTGCGGGTGGCGCGGGTGCGGGTCAGACGCTCGGGACGACGGAGGGCTTTTTCTCGGTCCGTCTCTGTGTCCGGTGAGGTCTGGCCGGCTGCGGGAAGAAATCTATTGATCTTGTATTCAGGACTCGTCCGGTCCATGTCACGACCCTGTGACAGGGGTCACCGGAGCGTCGGGCGGGGCCGCGGGGACGGGGCACCACGCCGACCGGCGGGCTGTGACCTCGGGCTCTGCGAAGCCCGTCCCCTGTACAGGTCGCTACGCGCGTAGATATGCTCGACTGGTGACCATGCCCACCACTGCATCCGCAGCATCCGCATTCGCCGACGTGACCGCGTCCGACGGTGCGCTGCGCCGCTTCCTCCACGGGCTGCCCGGCGTCGACGCCGTCGGCCTGGAGGCGCGCGCCGCGTCCCTCGGCACCCGCTCGATCAAGACCACGTCCAAGGCGTACGCCATCGACCTGGCCATTTCCATGATCGACCTGACGACGCTCGAAGGCGCGGACACCCCGGGCAAGGTCCGGGCGCTCGCCGCCAAGGCCGTCCGTCCCGATCCGACCGACCGCACGACCCCGACGACCGCCGCCGTCTGCGTCTATCCCGACATGGTGGCCACCGCCAAGGCCACCCTCGCGGGCTCCGGCGTCAAGGTCGCCTCGGTCGCGACCGCCTTCCCGGCCGGCCGCGCCGCGCTCCCGGTGAAGCTCGCCGACACCGCGGACGCCATCGCCGCGGGCGCCGACGAGATCGACATGGTCATCGACCGTGGCGCCTTCCTCGCCGGCCACTACCTCCAGGTCTTCGAGCAGATCGCCGCGATCAAGGCGGAGTGCGGCGACCGCGCCCGCCTCAAGGTGATCTTCGAGACCGGCGAGCTGTCCACGTACGACAACATCCGCCGTGCCTCCTGGCTCGGCATGATGGCGGGCGCGGACTTCATCAAGACCTCGACCGGCAAGGTCGCGGTCAACGCCACCCCGGCCAACACCCTGCTCATGCTGGAGGCCGTGCGCGACTTCCGCGCCCAGACCGGCGTGCAGATCGGCGTGAAGCCGGCCGGCGGCATCCGCAACACCAAGGAAGCCATCAAGTTCCTGGTCCTCGTCAACGAGACCGTGGGCGAGGACTGGCTGGACAACCACTGGTTCCGCTTCGGCGCTTCCAGCCTGCTCAACGACCTGCTGATGCAGCGCCAGAAGCTGGCGACCGGCCGTTACTCCGGCCCCGATTACGTGACGGTGGACTGATCAACATGGCATCTGCATTCGAGTACGCACCGGCTCCCGAGTCCCGGTCCGTCGTCGACATCGCCCCCAGCTACGGCCTGTTCATCGACGGCGAGTTCGTCGAGGCGGCCGACGGCAAGGTCTTCAAGACCGTCTCCCCCTCCTCCGAGGAGGTCCTCGCCGAGATCGCCCAGGCGGGCGCCGAGGACGTCGACCGCGCGGTGAAGGCGGCCCGCAAGGCCTTCGAGAAGTGGTCGGCGCTGCCCGGCTCCGAGCGCGCCAAGTACCTCTTCCGCATCGCCCGGATCATCCAGGAGCGCAGCCGTGAGCTGGCCGTCCTGGAGACCCTGGACAACGGCAAGCCGATCAAGGAGACCCGCGACGCGGACCTCCCCCTGGTCGCCGCCCACTTCTTCTACTACGCGGGCTGGGCCGACAAGCTCGACCACGCGGGCTACGGGGCGAACCCGAAGCCGCTGGGCGTGGCCGGTCAGGTCATCCCGTGGAACTTCCCGCTGCTCATGCTGGCGTGGAAGATCGCCCCGGCGCTCGCGACCGGCAACACGGTCGTCCTGAAGCCGGCCGAGACGACCCCGCTGACCGCCCTGTTCTTCGCGGACATCTGCCGTCAGGCCGGGCTGCCGAAGGGCGTCGTCAACATTCTTCCCGGGTACGGGGAGACGGGCGCCGCGCTGGTCGCGCACCCGGACGTGAACAAGGTCGCCTTCACCGGTTCGACCGCCGTCGGCAAGGCCATCGCCCGGTCGATCGCGGGCACGGACAAGAAGGCCACCCTGGAGCTGGGCGGCAAGGGCGCGAACATCGTCTTCGACGACGCCCCCATCGACCAGGCCGTCGAGGGCATCGTCAACGGCATCTTCTTCAACCAGGGCCAGGTCTGCTGCGCGGGCTCGCGCCTCCTCGTCCAGGAGTCGATCCAGGACGAGCTGCTCGACTCGCTCAAGCGCCGTCTGAGCACCCTGCGCCTCGGCGACCCGCTGGACAAGAACACCGACATCGGCGCCATCAACTCCTCGGAGCAGCTGGCGCGGATCACCTCGCTGGTGGAGCAGGGCGAGGCGGAGGGCGCCGAGCGCTGGACCGCCGCCTGCGACATCCCCGAGGCCGGCTACTGGTTCGCCCCGACGCTCTTCACGAACGTCACTCAGGCGCACACGGTCGCCCGCGACGAGATCTTCGGCCCGGTCCTGTCGGTGCTGACCTTCCGTACGCCCGACGAGGCGGTCGCGAAGGCCAACAACAGCCAGTACGGCCTGTCCGCCGGCATCTGGTCGGAGAAGGGTTCCCGCATCCTCGCGGTCGCCAACAAGCTCCGCGCGGGTGTCGTCTGGGCCAACACGTTCAACAAGTTCGACCCGACCTCGCCGTTCGGCGGATACAAGGAGTCGGGCTTCGGCCGCGAGGGCGGCCGTCACGGTCTGGAGGCCTACCTCGATGTCTGAGTCGGCGACGCGGCTGAGCGTCTTCAAGACCTACAAGCTGTACGTCGGGGGCAAGTTCCCCCGCTCCGAGAGCGGCCGGGTGTACGAGGTGACGGACTCCAAGGGCAAGTGGCTGGCGAACGTACCGCTGTCCTCCCGCAAGGATGCCCGTGACGCGGTCGTCGCCGCCCGCAAGGCCTTCGGCGGCTGGGCCGGCGCCACCGCGTACAACCGCGGCCAGGTCCTCTACCGTGTGGCCGAGATGCTGGAGGGCCGCCGGGACCAGTTCGTCCGCGAGGTCGCCGAGTCGGAGGGCCTGTCGAAGTCGAAGGCTGCCGCCGTCGTCGACGCGGCGATCGACCGCTGGGTCTGGTACGCGGGCTGGACGGACAAGATCGCCCAGGTCGTGGGCGGTGCCAACCCGGTGGCGGGCCCGTACTTCAACCTCTCCACGCCCGAGCCGACCGGTGTCGTCACGGTCGTGGCCCCGCAGGACTCGTCCTTCCTCGGGCTGATCTCCGTGATCGCCCCGGTCATCGCGACGGGCAACACGGCGGTCGTGATCGCCTCGGAGAAGTCCCCGCTCCCCGCCCTCTCCCTGGGCGAGGTGCTCGCGACCTCCGACCTGCCGGGCGGTGTCGTGAACATCCTCTCGGGCAAGGCCTCCGAGATGGGCCCGCACCTGGCGGCCCACCAGGACGTCAACGCGATCGACCTGACGGGCGCGACCGAGGGCGACCTCGCCCGCGACCTGGAGATCGCGGCGGCGGACAACCTGAAGCGCGTCCTGCGCCCGCACGCCGAGGACTTCGCGGAGTCCCCGGGCACGCACCGCATGACCGCCTTCCTGGAGACGAAGACGGTCTGGCACCCGACGGGTTCGCTGGGCGCCTCGGGCTCCTCGTACTGATCCGCCGAGACGGGCCCCCGGGTGATCCCGGGGGCCCGTTCTCATGCGTGCCCGCGCTCGACCATCCCCGCCACCCCGTCGAGGACGCAGTCGAGGCCCGTCTCGAACTGCCAGGTCGCGTCGTCCTTGCGGGCCGCGCCGTGGGTGTAGCGCCGGTAGGTCGGGTAGCGCCCGGTCTCCATCAGGTACGACATCTGCGGGGCGAGCCCCCGTCGGGTCTCGTCGGCGCTCTGCCAGCCCTGGTCCTGCATGTACTGGCGCAGCGCGGCCTCCGACTGGGTGGCCCCGTGGACGTACGCGTTGACCGCCCGGAACGCGGCCATCATCGTGTCGACGTCGAGCCCGAGCCCGTCGAGCGAGGCCAGCTGACGTTCGGCGGCCGCCATCCGGTGGGGTGTGAGGGCGAAGAGCGGCGCCGGCATATGGGCCAGCCAGGGGTGGCGCAGCATCATCTCCCGGGTGCGCAGGGCGTACGCGCGGAGCGTCTCCCTCCAGCCGGAGATCTCGTCCACCGGCGCCAGCTCGCCGGACACCCGGTCGATCATGAGCGCCCACAGCTCGTCCTTGCCGTTGACGTGCCGATAGGCGGCCATGGGCGCGACGCCCAGTTCGGTGGCGACCTTCCGCATCGTCACGGCGGCGAAGCCCTCGCGGTCCGCGATGCCGGTCGCGACCTCGGCGATCCGCCCCGGGGTGAGGGACGCCCGCGGTGCGGCAGCGGGCCGCTCCAGGCGCTCCCACAGCGAGACGTCGTCCGTCTCTTCCTTCTTCGCCACTGAGGCCTCCTTCTCTCGCGTACAGCGTATGCCGTGTGGACGTCGTACACACCTGCGTGTACGTTGTACACCGCTGGGTATACGACGTACACATCGACGCTCCAGGGGGAACCCATGACCGCTCCGCTCCACCTCGCCGTGATCCAGGGCTCGACCCGCGACGGCCGCCTCGGCCCCACCGTCGCGAACTGGCTGCTCACCCACGCCGCCGCCCGCCCGGAGCTGACCACCGACCTCGTCGACCTCGCCGAGACCCCGCTGCCGACCGTCTTCCCGCAGCTCGGCCAGGCCCCCGAGCGCGCCGAGGACCGCGCCCTGCTCGCCGCCGTCTCACCGCGGCTGGCCGCCGCCGACGCCTTCGTCGTGGTGACCCCCGAGTACAACCACAGCTACCCGGCCTCCCTGAAGAACGCGATCGACTGGCACCACAGGGAATGGCACGCCAAGCCCGTCGGCTTCGTCTCCTACGGCGGCTTCTCCGCCGGCCTGCGCGCCGTCGAGCACCTCCGGGGCGTCTTCGCCGAGCTGCACGCCGTCACCGTGCGCGACGCGGTCGGACTCCAGGGCGTCCGGGGCCGGTTCGACGAGCACGGCGAGGCCGTCGACCCCTCGATCGACGCCGCCGCCAAGACGATGCTCGACCGACTCACCTGGTGGGGCGAAGCACTTCGAGCCGCCCGCGCCCGCACGCCCTACGAGGTCTGAGCCATGACGACCGGCCAGACGGATCCACCGGACACCCGCATTCCCTACCTGGGCGTCACCGGCCTCATGCTCGGCATCGTCCTCGCGACCCTCGACGGCACGATCGTCGGCACCGCCCTCCCCACCATCGCGGGCGAACTCGGCGGCCTCGACCGGCTCTCCTGGGTCGTCACCGCCTATCTCCTCACCGCCGCCGTCGCCACCCCGCTCTGGGGCAAACTGGGCGACCTCTACGGCCGCAAGGGCGGCTACCTCTCCGCCGTCGGAGTCTTCCTCGCCGGATCGGTCCTCTCCGGCCTCGCGCAGAGCATGGGGCAGCTCATCGCCTTCCGCGCCCTCCAGGGCATCGGAGCCGGCGGCCTGATGGTCGGCGCCTTCGCGCTCATCGGCACCCTCGTGGCACCGAAGGACAGCGCCAGGGTCCAGGCGGTCACCGGGACGATGCTGCCGGTGGCCTTCGCCGGCGGCCCACTCGTCGGCGGCCTCCTCACCGACCACCTGAACTGGCGCTGGGCCTTCTACGTCAACCTGCCCGTCGGCCTCGCCGCCCTGCTGATCGTCTCGCTCGCCCTGCGCGTCCGGACCCCGCGCGTCCGGGCCCGCGTCGACTGGGCGGGAGCCCTGCTGCTGACCACCGGAGTCCTCGCACTCACCCTGCTCGCCGGCTGGGCCGGCACCGCCCACGCCTGGACCTCACCCCGGATCCTGGCCCTGGGCGCGATCGCGGCCGTGGCCCTCGCCTGGTTCGTCCGGGTCGAGCGGCGGGCGGAGGAACCCGTGATCCCGCCGCGGCTCTTCCGCACCCGCAACTTCACCCTGGCGCAGATCCTGAGTCTCCTGGTCGGCGCGGCCATGATCGCCGCCCTGAACTACCTGCCGCAGTACCTGCAGTTCGCCCGCGGACAGTCGTCCACGGCCGGCGGACTGCTGCTGCTCCCGCTGATGCTCGCCATGGTCGCCGCGCAGCTGGCCTCGGGCCGGATCATCGCCCGTACCGGCCGCTACCGGATGTACCCGATCCTCGGCGGTGCGCTGATGACGGCGGGCGCGCTCGTGCTGCTGCTGCTCGACGTGGACACCCCCGTCGCCGTCGCCTCCGGGCTCACCGTGATCGTCGGCGCGGGCATGGGCTTCCTCATGCAGGCCACCCTGCTCGTCACGATGTACGGCGCCGAGCCGCGCGACATGGGCGCGGCCAGTGGCACCGTCACCCTCGTGCGGACGCTCGGCGGCTCGCTCGGCGTGGCCGTCCTCGGCGCGGTGTTCACCGCACGCCTCGACGGGGCCGACACCCACCTGACCCCGGCGCAGGCCCTGCGGCTGCCGGAGCGGGCGCGGGAGGACCTGGCGGCGGCGGTGACCCACGGGGTGCACGGGGTGCTGCTCGGCACGGCACTGCTCGCCGCCCTGGGCTTCGCCGTGGCCTGGCTCGTACGGGACACCCCGCTGCGGACCGGACCCGGCTCCGTCACGGAAGCAGCCCCTGCGTCAGCGGACCGGCCACCGGCAGATCGGCCACTGCCCCGCCCTTCGTGAGGTGGTCGGTCACCAGGCCGGTGCCCACCGGCTTGAAGTCGGCGACCTGGGTGCCGAGGCCGTTGTCCAGCGGGTCGACGCCGGTATTGGCCAGCGGGTCCAGCTGGAGCCGGGTCAGCGGCCCCAGACCGTGGGTGACGCCGCTCAGCGCGCCCGCCCCGGCCGCGGCGGCGTCCGTCCGGCTCAGCGAGTCGACGGGCAGCGGCACCGGGGCGGCGGCCTGGGCCGCGGCGCCCGCGCCGAGTACCGCCACACCCGCCGCCGTGACGGTGAGCCCGGCCTTGAGCAGGGCGCTGCGGCGGGGGTTCCGGGGTTCTGCGTGACGCGCCATGGTGGTCCTTCCGAGCTTTTCACGAGGTAATCGATCGGACACCGACAGTAGTTGAGGTGTGATGCTCGATACCAACGGCCTTCCTCGGGGGTCCCCTGCACGGGGGAATGGTTCACACTGGTGTCCCGTGAGTTCCCAACCGATTCCGACCCGTGTCGTCCTGCTCGCGGGCCCCTCCGGCTCCGGCAAGTCGTCCCTCGCCGCCGTCGCCGGCCTGCCGGTCCTGCGCCTCGACGACTTCTACAAGGAGGCCGGCGATCCGTCCCTCCCCCTGGTGGAGGGCAGTGCGGACATCGACTGGGACTCCCCGCTGTCCTGGGACGCGGACGCCGCCGTCGCCGCCGTCGCCGAGCTGTGCCGTACGGGACGGACCGACATCCCCGTGTACGACCTCGCCACCAGCTCCCGGGTCGACCGTGAGCGGCTCGACATCGGGCGGACGCCGCTCTTCGTGGCGGAGGGGATCTTCGCGGCGGAGATCGTGAACCGCTGCCGTGAGCTGGACGTCCTCGCCGACGCGATCTGTCTGCGGGGCCGTCCCTCGACGACGTTCCGCCGCCGTCTCGCCCGCGACCTCCGCGAGGGCCGCAAGTCGGTGCCGTTCCTGCTGCGCCGCGGCTGGCGGCTGATGCGCGCCGAGCGGGCGATCGTGGCCCGGCAGACCGAACTGGGCGCCCATCCCTGCGCGAAGCCGGAGGCCCTGGGCCGCCTGGCCGCCGCGGCCGCGGGCCGGCACCGCACTCCGGCCACGAACTGAAAACACGACGCGGGTCGTACAAGCCCCCCGGCTTGTGCGACCCGCGCCGTTTTCCCCCGTACCCCCGTACGGTCCCCCCGATTTCCCCCGTGCTCCCCCGCGGACCCCGTTTCCCCCGTGGGTCCTCGTGGGCCTTTCCCCCCGCCTTCAGGCCACCAGCTCGCCGAAGGACTCCTCCTCGTCACGGCCGAAGCTGAGCACCTCGTCCTCGCGCAGCCGCCGCAGCGACCGCCAGATGCTCGACTTCACCGTGCCGACACTGATGTCCAGGATCTCCGCGATCTCCGGATCGGTCCGGCCCTCGTAGTAGCGCAGCACCAGCATCGTCCGCTGGAGCTCGGGCAGCCGGGCGAGGGCCTGCCACAGCACCGCGCGCAGCTCCGTGCCGCGCATCGCGTCCGTCTCGCCCACCGTCTCCGGGAGCTCCTCGGTCGGGTACTCGTTGAGCTTGCGCCGGCGCCAGGCGCTGATGTGCAGGTTGGTCATGGTGCGGCGGAGGTATCCGCCGACCGCGGCCTTGTCACTGATCCGCTCCCAGGCGCGGTACGTGGAGAACAGCGCGCTCTGGAGGAGGTCCTCGGCCTCGAAACGGTCACCGGTGAGGTGGTAGGCGGTGGCGTACAGGGAGGCACGACGCTCCTGGACGTAGGCCGTGAACTCGGCCTCCGAGCAGTTGCGCTCCCCCGTGACCTCCCCGTACGCCGCTCCCCCGTCAGCAATGGCGACCATGTACGGCGCCTTGCGCTGACGCCCGACGCTGCGAACGCACCCCCGCCCGTTCACCGCGCCGGACTTCTCCGTGCTCCGTACGACGTCGTGGAGACGCGTGACTACTGCGCTTGAGGTGGTGCTGTGCAGTGCGTTCATCTCGCGCCCCCCGTCGGTTGGAGTGTGTTTCGGTCCGTGTGCCAAGAAGCTTGCCCATCGGACTTCATGGCGTTGTCCGCCGACTGTCACAGGCGTGTCACAGGCCCCCCTTCAGAAGCGAGCCTCCCAGCGGTCGAACTCGGACGGCCGAATGCGACAGAATGTTGCCCGTGCCTTTTCTGTTGCTGATCGAGGACGACGACGCCATCCGCACGGCCCTCGAACTCTCCCTGTCACGGCAGGGCCACCGGGTGGCCACCGCCGCGACCGGAGAGGACGGCCTCCAGCTGCTGCGCGAGCAGCGGCCGGACCTGGTCGTGCTCGACGTCATGCTGCCCGGCATCGACGGCTTCGAGGTCTGCCGGCGCATCCGCCGCACGGACCAGTTGCCGATCATCCTGCTGACCGCGCGCAGCGACGACATCGACGTGGTCGTGGGCCTGGAGTCCGGAGCGGACGACTATGTCGTCAAGCCGGTCCAGGGCCGCGTCCTCGACGCCCGGATCCGGGCCGTACTGCGGCGCGGCGAGCGGGAGTCGACGGACTCGGCGACCTACGGCTCCCTCGTGATCGACCGTTCCGCGATGACCGTCACCAAGAACGGCGAGGACCTCCAGCTCACCCCCACCGAGCTGCGGCTGCTCCTGGAGCTGAGCCGCCGGCCCGGACAGGCGCTCTCCCGGCAGCAGTTGCTGCGACTCGTGTGGGAGCACGACTACCTGGGCGACTCGCGGCTCGTCGACGCCTGTGTGCAACGGCTGCGCGCCAAGGTGGAGGACGTGCCGTCCTCGCCGACGCTCATCCGTACCGTGCGCGGGGTCGGCTACCGGCTGGACGTCCCTGCGTGAGCAAAGGGATCCTCACGCGGCTGCGCCTCTCGAGCCTGCGGCTGCGTCTTGTCGTCGTCTTCGCCCTCGTCGCGCTCACCGCGGCCGTCTCCGCCTCCGGCATCGCCTACTGGCTGAACCGCGAGGCGGTGCTGACGCGCACCCAGGACGGGGCGCTCAACGACTTCCGGCAGGAGATGCAGAACCGGGCGGCGACGCTGCCCCTGCGTCCCACCCAGGACGATCTGCGGCGGACCGCCGAGCAGATGGCGACCGGCAGCGCCAACTACCAGGTGCTGCTGCTGGGTGAGCGGGCGGCGGGGAAGCCGATCGTCGGCGCCTCCGACCCGGACGACTTCACCCTGGCCGACGTGCCGCGCTCGCTGATGGTCGCGGTGGACACGGAACGGCCGGTGACGGAGGGGAACCCGTACCCGTACCACCTGTTCTGGCAGCGTACGGAGCGGAACGGGACGCCGTACCTGGTCGGCGGGACGCGGATCGACGGCGGCGGGCCCGCCGGCTACATGTTCAAGTCGCTGGCCGCGGAGAAGGCCGACCTGAACTCGCTCGCCTGGTCGCTGGGGATCGCCACCGCGCTCGCGGTGGCCGGATCCGTGCTGCTGGCGCAGGTCGCGGCGACGACCGTGCTGCGTCCGGTGCACCGGCTCGGCGAGGCGGCCAAGCAGCTCGGCGAGGGCAAGCTCGACACCCGGCTCCGGGTCACCGGCGCCGACGAACTGGCCGATCTCACCCGCACGTTCAACAGCGCGGCCGAGTCCCTGCAGAAGAAGGTCGCCGACATGAGCGCCCGGGAGGAGTCCTCCCGGCGTTTCGTGGCCGACATGTCGCACGAGCTGCGCACCCCGCTGACCGCGCTCACCGCCGTCACCGAGGTCCTGGAGGACGAGCAGGACTCCCTCGACCCGATGATCGCCCCCGCGGTGGCGCTGGTGGTCAGCGAGACCCGGCGACTCAACGACCTGGTGGAGAACCTGATGGAGGTGACCCGCTTCGACGCGGGCACCGCACGGCTCGTCCTCGACGAGGTGGACATCGCCGACCAGATCACCGCGTGCATCGACGCGCGGGCCTGGCTGGACGCCGTCGACCTGGACGCCGAGCGCGGGATCGTGGCGCCGCTCGACCCGCGCCGGCTCGACGTCATCCTCGCGAACCTGATCGGGAACGCGCTGAAGCACGGCGGTTCGCCGGTCCGGGTCTCGGTGCGCACCGAGGAGGACGAACTGGTCATCGCGGTGCGGGACCACGGCCCCGGCATCCCCGAAGAGGTGCTGCCGCACGTCTTCGACCGCTTCTACAAGGCGAGCGCGTCACGGCCGCGGTCCGAGGGCAGCGGGCTCGGTCTGTCGATCGCCATGGAGAACGCGCTGATCCACGGCGGTTCGATCACCGCGTCCAACTCGGTCGGCGAGGACGGGGCGGTGGACGGCGCGGTGTTCGTGCTGCGGCTGCCGCTGGACGCGTCGGGGATCACGCGCGAGGTGCAGACCCGCAGCAGCCAGGGCGAGGTGGAGGAAGCGTGAGGCGCCGCACCTTCGGGCGTACGGCCGGTACGGGAGCCCTGGTGGCCGCCGCGCTCACCGCGCTGGTCACCGGCTGCGGGATCAGGACCACCTCGGTCCCGGTCGACGCGGGCGCGGCGCCGTCCCGGGTCCCGTGCAGCGTCACCGAGGAGGGGACGACGGGGGCGGCGGTGCAGGGCGTCCCGGTCCGGGTGTACCTGGTCTGCGGGTCCCAGCTGGAGGCGGTGGACCGGCGGTCGCCGCTGCCGGAGGAGAAGGCCGGCGGCGACCCGGTGCTCACGGCGAACGAGCTGCTCGCGCAGCTGCTCGCCGAGCCCTCGGAGAGCGAGAAGAAGGCCGGGTTCACGACGGCGGTGCTCGGCCCGCTGGTGGTGAGCGGCGGCCGCCGGATCGACCCGGCGGGCACGCTGCGGCTGAGCCGCCAGCCCGAGGACCTGGCCCCGACGGCCCTGTCGCAGCTGGTCTGCACCTTCGCGGCGAGCTCGGCGGGCGCGGGCGACCGCACGGTGCTGCTCGGCGGCCCCGGCGCGTACGCCCCGAAGCGCTACCGCTGTACGACGGAGCTGCGCGAGCGCCCGGAGTCCGCTCCGCCGACGGCGCCCGCACCGGCCCCGTCGGTCACCGCCACGGGCTGACCGGACCCCCTCGGGGAGGTCGGGGCGGTGTCCTCGCGAGCCCGGGGCCGACCCGGCGGAACCGATTCCGCCGTTCCGGGCGTCTTGGGGGGCGTGCAGCGTCAAGGTTCGGGCGGCAGTGCCGCCGTGGTCGTCCGCGTGGCGGGGTTCGTCCTCGTCCTCGCGCATCTGCTGCTCGTCGCCTGGATCAGCCTGCGCCCACGGGACGTGGCCTGGGTGACCGCGCCGAACATCGTCCCCCTCGACGGCCTCCGCGCCGACCTCGCCCTCGGCACCGCCGAGGCCGCCCGGCTGATCGGCGAGGGGCTGCTGCTCCTCGCCCCGCTCGGGGTGCTGCTGCCGATGGCCGACGGGCGGCTCCGGGTGTCCGGGTGGGCCTCGCTGACCCGGACGACCGCCGCCGGTGCCCTCGTGTCGCTCGCGGTGGAACTTCTGCAGACCGCCGTACCCGGTCAGGTGGTGGACGTGGACTCGGTCCTCCTGAACACCGCCGGGGTGGCGCTCGCGCATCTCCTCCTCGTCCCTGCCGGACGGACCTGGCTGCGCCGCAGGTCGGACGCGGGAAGCGCGGACTCCTCCGTGGGTACCGGGCCGGGCCGGGGTTCCCCCCTGCTGCGGAACGAGGGCTCTCAGGGTGCGACCCCGAGGATTACCAGGGTCCCGATCGCCCGGTAGACCGACGCCCCGGACCCCCTTCCGGCGGCAGTATGGAGTCATCGGGAGCCCGACGGAGCGGCTCCCGGACCGACTCCGAAGGAGCCCACCATGGCCGCACTGACCCGCCCCCGTGACGGACGCGTGATCGGCGGAGTGTGCGCGGGCCTGGCCCGGCGCTTCGGCATCTCCTCCAACACGATGCGCCTGATCTTCCTGGTCTCGTGTCTGCTGCCCGGCCCGCAGTTCCTGATCTACCTCGGCCTGTGGATCTTCCTGCCGGACGAGCGGAAGAGCACCACGGCCTGGTAGCCGCGGAGGATCGACGTGCGCCGAAGGGGCGCGTACCCGGGAGACCGGGTGCGCGCCCCTTCGGCGTCGATACGTCGAGCCCTACGGCACGGTTCAGCCGAGCGGCAGGCCCTGCAGCGGCAGGCCGCCGAGGAGGCCGCCGAGCGGGGTGGCGCCGAGGCCGCCGGCGGCGGCGTCGAGCGGGAGGCTCTGGGTGGCCTGGCCGGCGGCGGCCGGGAGGGTCTTCACACCCTGGTCGAGGCCCTGGCCGAGGGCGCCCTGGCCGGCACCGAGGGACTCGGCGGCGCCGTCGGGGAGCTTGGTGAGGTCGTCACCCACCGGCACGGTCTGGGTGACCAGGCCGAGCGCGTCGGGGGTGGCGGGCACGACCGGGGCGGCGGAGGCCGTGCCGGCGGCGGCAGCGGCGAAAGCGGCACCGAGAGCGGCGACACCGAGCTTCTTGGCGGCAGACTGCTTCATCTGAAAATCTTCCTTGGGGAATCCGGGGGCTTCCGGGAAAGCCGGGAGGGGAAATCCTGGGAATGCAGAGCGGCTCTGCAACCTAACCAGTGAACGATCCCTCCGCAAACACCGGAAAGCGGCCGGGTGTCGCGCTTTCCCGGCCGCTCCGTTCCCCGTGACGGGGTGCTGTTCAGCCCGCCGTGCGGGAAGACTCGCTGGTCGTGGCGGTCTGCTGGAACAGCCATTCGGACTTCAGTTCGGCGTATCCGGGCTTGATGACCTCATTGATCATGGCCAGGCGTTCATCGAAAGGAATGAACGCTGATTTCATCGCATTGACCGTGAACCACTGCATGTCGTCGAGCGTGTAATCGAATGCCTCGGTCAGGAGCTCGAATTCCCGGCTCATGCTCGTGCCGCTCATGAGCCGGTTGTCGGTGTTGACCGTGGCCCGGAAGTGCAGCGTGCGGAGCAGACCGATGGGGTGCTCGGCGAACGAGGGCGCCGCGCCGGTCTGGAGGTTGGAGGAGGGACACATCTCCAGCGGGATCCGCTTGTCGCGGACGTAGGCGGCGAGCCGGCCGAGGGTCACCGAACCGTCGTCGGCGACCTCGATGTCGTCGATGATCCGGACGCCGTGCCCCAGCCGGTCGGCGCCGCACCACTGGAGCGCCTGCCAGATGGAGGGCAGCCCGAAGGCCTCGCCCGCGTGGATCGTGAAGTGGTTGTTCTCCCGCTTGAGGTACTCGAAGGCGTCGAGGTGGCGGGTGGGCGGGTAGCCGGCCTCGGCGCCCGCGATGTCGAAGCCGACGACGCCGGAGTCGCGGTAGCGGTTGGCGAGTTCGGCGATCTCCAGGGCGCGGGCCGCGTGCCGCATGGCGGTGAGCAGGGCGCCGACCCGGATGCGGTGGCCGTTCGCCCTGGCCTGGCGCTCGCCCTCCCGGAAGCCCTCGTTGACGGCCTCCACCACTTCTTCGAGGGTGAGGCCGCTCTCCAGGTGCTGCTCGGGGGCGTAGCGCACCTCCGCGTAGACGACGCCGTCCTCGGCGAGGTCGACGGCGCACTCGGCGGCGACGCGGAAGAGGGCGTCGCGGGTCTGCATGACGGCGCAGGTGTGCGCGAAGGTCTCCAGATAGCGCTCCAGGGACCCGGAGTCGGCGGCTTCGCGGAACCAGATGCCGAGCTTGTCGGGCTCCGCCTCGGGGAGCTGCCGATAGCCCTGCTCCCGGGCGAGTTCGATGATCGTGCCGGGGCGCAGTCCGCCGTCGAGGTGGTCGTGGAGCAGCACCTTCGGGGCACGGCGGATCTGATCCGCGGTGGGGACGCTGGGGGTCTGGCTCGTCATCTCCGCACTCTAGCCCCTACGCGCGTAGAGCGCGCCTTGTGGCACGGTGTCCGTCACGGCCTTTTTCAGGTGCGGTCCGGAATCCCGAACACCTAGCGTGGGCCCATGACTTCCACCCCGACCGACGCCGGGCTGCGGCGTATCCGTACGTCCCTGTCCGCCTTCCACCGTCGCCAGGCGGGCCGGACCGTCGACTTCCCCGGCGGATTCGCCGCGCTCGACGACCTGTACACGCATTCCCGGGGCAACAACCACCTGCTGGTCGACGGCGAGACCGACCCCGAGGCACTGCCCGCGCGGGCCGAGGAGCTGCTCGGGCATCTCCCGTACCGGCTCCTGTTCGTCGTCGACGAGGTCGCGGCCGCCTGCCGGGGCCCGCTGGAACGGGCCGGATACGTCCACACGGCCATCGACCTCATGCGGCACACCGGCCCGGTGCCGGCGCACGGCGGGGCCCGGCCGGTGGACATGGAGGAGCTGCGGGCGCCGGCCGCGGAGGCCTGGCGCCGGTTCGCGCCCGGGGTGAGCGACGAGGAGGTGCACCACCTGGTGGAACGGCGCGCGGCCCGGCTCCGGGCCGCCGAGGAGGTGCGGTTCCTCGCCGCCCGCACCGAGGACGGCGAGGTGGCGTCGTGGGTCGATCTGTACCTCGACCCGTCGACCGGGGTCGCCCGCGTCGAGGACCTGGTCACCGCCGAGAAGCACCTCGGGCGGGGCCATGCCGGGCGGGTCCTCGACACGGCGCTGCACCTGGCGGCCGAGGCCGGCTGCGATCTCCGCTTCCTCAGCGCGAAAAGGGCGAACTGGCCGCACCGCTGGTACGGGCGGAAGGGCTTCGCCGTCGTCGACACCGTCCACTGCTACGAGAAGGTGTGAGCCAAATGCCCCACCCCGTGCACCCGCCCAAGCCCCGGCCCGGCGACAAGGTCGCGATCGTCTCCCCCTCGGGCGGCCTGCCCGGTCTCTTCCCGCGGCCCTACGAACTGGGGCTCGCCCGGCTGCGCGAGGAGTTCGGTCTGATCCCGGTCGAGTACCCGACCACCCGCGCGTGGGGCTCCACGCCCCGGGAGCGCGCGGCCGACCTGAACGCCGCGTTCGCCGACCCGGAGATCAAGGCCGTCCTCGCGACCATCGGCGGCGAGGACCAGATCACCGTGCTGCCCCATCTGGACCGGGAGTTGATCCGTGCCCACCCGAAGCCGTTCTTCGGGTACAGCGACAACACCAACCTCCTGCTCCTCCTGCTCAACCTCGGTGTCGTGAGCTATCACGGCGGCTCGGTGATGGTGGAACTCGGCAGGCCCGGGGCGCTCCACCCGCTGACGGCCCGCTCGCTGCGGGCCGCGCTGCTCGGCTCCGGCCCGTACGAACTCACGCCGTCGGCGGACGTCGGCGACGTCAACGGGCCGTGGGACGCGCCGGAGACCTTCGCGCGCGAACCGGAGACGGAGCCGGCCGACGGCTGGTTCTGGCACAACGCCGACCGGGTCGTCACCGGCACCGGCTGGGGCGGCTGCCTGGAGATCCTGGCCTGGATGCTGATGGCCGACCGGGAGATCCGGCCGGTCGAGGAGTACGCCGGGCAGGTGCTCTTCCTGGAGACCTCCGAGGAGATGCCGAGCGCCGACGAGGTGTACCGGATCCTGCGGAACATGGGGGAGCGCGGGCTGCTGCGGCAGTTCCCGGCCGTTCTGATGGCCCGGGCCAAGAGCTGGAGCTTCGGACAGCCGCTGGAGGGACCGGCCAGGGCCGCGTACCGGAAGGACCAACGCGAGGCGGTGCTCAAGGCGTTGAGCGAGTACGCGCCCCAGTCCCTGGCGGTCTTCGACGTCGACTTCGGGCACACCGACCCGCAGCAGGTGCTCCCCTGCGGCGGCCCGATCCGGGTCGACGGCCCCGCCCGCCGCATCACCGTCACCTACTGAGATCCGGCCGAACGGCCGTGCCACGCCGGGCGATACGTAACAGAGACCGCGCGTACGACTGGCGTACACCTCCGATTCTGAGACTGTTCTGTCATGGCGCACTTCGCACTCGTGGGGCCCGCCGACGCCCGGAGACCCCGGCTCGGTCGGCCCGTTGGAGGTTCACGCACATCGGTGACGGTGGGCGGCGTGGTGCTGCTCCTCCCGGACGGCGAGCCGGTGTCGGGGCGGCGCGCCTCCGCGCGGGCCCACGCCGCGATGCTGCCGCTCGGGCGCTCCCTCGCCAGGGCCGGACGGTCCGACGGCCTCGTCACCCATGTGGTGCGCTACCGGGGGCGCGGCTGGAACGGGGCCGACGCCAACCTCGCCGAGGACGCCTCCTGGGCGATCGCCGAGGCCGTACGCCGCTACGGCGACGTCCCCGTCTGTCTCGTCGGCCACGGGCTCGGCGGCCGGGCGGCGCTGCGGGCGGCCGGGCACGGCGCGGTGAGCGCCGTCCTGGCGCTCGCCCCCTGGCTGCCCGAGCACGACATGGCGGCGGAGCCGGAGGCCGTACGGCAGCTGGTGGGGCGCCGGGTGCTGCTCGTCCACGGGACGAACGACGCCCGGACGGACCCCGAACTGTCGTTCCGGTTCGCCGAGCGGGCCAAGAAGGCCAACCGGGACACCTGCCGTTTCGAGGTCCACTCGGACGGCCACGCGCTGCGCCAGTACGCGGACGAGGTCCAGGCCCTCGCCGCCGACTTCGTCCTCGGCGCGCTCTTCGCCCGCCCGGTCGCGCGCCCCGTGACCGACGCGATGGCCGCTCCCCCGCCGCTGGGCCTGCGGATGCCGCTCGCGGCGGGCTTCGGGAGCTCGTCCCGCCGGTGACGGTCCGGGGTCACCACGGGGAGCCGGGCGGGCACGGCCCGCGGAGGTCCGCCGGGGCGGGCACGGCCCGCGGGGATCACGGGGCCGGTGAGGGGTCCTTCGGCAGCAGGTGGCCCCTGCGGCTCAGCAGGAACTTCTTGAAGGCGGCCACCGGTGCCGTGTCCGGGTGGCCGTCCAGCCAGGCGACACCGATCTCGCGGACCGCGCGCGGTGCGGTGACGGTGAGTTCGACGACGCCGGGGCGCGGGACGGCCGGCGGGGGCAGCAGGGCGACGCCGAGACCGGCCGCGACCAGGCCGCGCAGGGTCTCGGCCTCCTCGCCCTCGAAGGCGATCCTGGGTCTGAAGCCGGCCTCCGCGCACAGGTCGTCGGTGATGCGGCGGAGCCCGTACCCCGGCTCCAGGGTCACGAAGGTCTCCTCCGCGGCCTCGGCGAGGCGGACGCGCTTGCGGCCCGCGAGCCGGTGGTCGTCGGGGACGACCAGCCGGAGCCGCTGCTCGTCGAGGCGCCGGGCGACCAGGTCGGGGGCGTCGGGCACCGGGGAGGTCAGACAGAGGTCGAGGTCGCCCGCCCGCAGCCGCTCGATCATCGCCTCGCCGTAGTTCTGGACGAGGGTGAAGCGGATCCGGGGATGGTCGACACGGAAGGCCCGGATGAGACCGGGGACGGTCTCGGAACCCATGGTGTGGAGGAAGCCGAAGGCGACGCGGCCCGCGGTGGCGTCGGCGTCGGCGCGTACGGTGTCGGCGGCCCGTTCCACCTCGGCGAGCGCCCGCTCGGCCGCGGTGAGGAAACGCCGCCCGGCCGGGGTGAGGGAGACCGTGCGACCGCGGCGGGCGAAGAGGGTGACACCCAGGTCCTGTTCGAGCCGGACCATCGCCCGGGAGAGCGTGGACTGCGGAACGCCCATCTCGGCCGCGGCCCTGGTCACATGCTCGTGGCGGGCGACCGCCGCGAAGTAGGCGAGCCGCGGCGCGAGCAGCGGTCCCATGTCTTCTTCGTTACTGTTCGGTGACAGCCGAGGCTGTGACCTGTACTCATGCACCATGGGAACGATTACAGCAGTTCCGTGCATTGGACGCATGAACCGGAGCGTCCTACGTTCGAGACATGCCTCCCGCCAGTACCGAGGCGGTCGCCACCCACGCGTCCGCCGACACCCGCCCCGCCCCTGCCGACACCCGCCTCGCCCCCGGCGTCCCCGGCTACCGCCGCACGAGCCTCGCGCTCTTCGCCGCCGGCCTCGCCGCCTTCGCCCTCCTCTACTCCACACAGGCCCTCCTCCCGGCCATCTCGGCCGAGTTCGGCGCCACCGCCTCCGCCGCCTCCTGGACGGTCTCGGCCGCGACCGCCGCCCTCGCCCTGTGTGTCCTGCCGCTCAGCGCCCTCTCGGAGCGCTTCGGCCGGCGCACGATGATGATCACCTCCCTGTCGGTCGCGGTCGGCATCGCGCTCCTCGTGCCGCTCGCCCCGAACCTGGAGACCCTGATCGCCCTCCGCGCGATCCAGGGCGCGGCGCTCGCCGGGCTCCCGGCCTCCGCGATGGCGTTCCTCGCCGAGGAGGTCCGGCCCAAGGCGCTGGTCGCCGCGATCGGCCTGTTCGTGGCGGGCAACTCCGTCGGCGGCATGAGCGGCCGCCTGGTGACCGGCTGGGTGGCCCAGATGTGGGGCTGGCGCGCGGGTCTGGCCGCCGTCGGTCTGACCTCCCTGCTGTGCGCGCTGGCCTTCCGGGCGCTGCTGCCGAAGGCACGGCACTTCACGCCCGGCACGCTCAACCCGAAGGCGCTCGCCCGGACCGTGCGGACCCACCTCGCGGACCCGCTGCTGATGCGGCTCTACGCGATCGGCGCCCTGTTCATGACGGTGTTCGGCGCGGTGTACACCGTGATCGGCTACCGCCTGGTCGAGGCCCCGTTCTCGCTGCCGCAGGGCGTGATCGGCTCGATCTTCCTCATCTACCTGGTCGGTACGGTCTCCTCCGCCGCCGCGGGCCGGCTCGTCGGCCGGCTCGGCCGGCGCGGGGCGCTCTACCTGGCGGTCTCCACCACCGCCGCGGGCCTGCTGCTCTCGCTCTCCGACGCGCTGCCGGCGGTCCTCGCCGGGCTCGTCCTGATCACCGCCGGCTTCTTCGCCGGCCACGCGGTCGCCTCCTCCTCGGTCAGCCGCACGGCGAAGACGGGCCGCGCGCAGGCCTCGGCGCTCTACCAGTCCGCCTACTACCTGGGCAGCAGCGCGGGCGGCACGCTCGGCGCGATCGCCTTCCACGCCGGCGGCTGGGCGGGCACGGTCCTGATCGGACTCGTCGCGGTCCTCGGCGTCGTCTCGGTCACCCTGTACGGCAGCCACAGCGCCCGCACCGAGGCACGGCGGATCCAGCTCGCCGCGTCCTGCTGATTCGGCCCGAATCCGCTGCAACTGAGTCGCTCCCCCGGACGTCCTGATTCATAGGACTCAAGGGGGAGTTGACGATCATGACGAGAATCGCGGGTCGCATAGGCAGAAGAGCGGGCATCACGGCCGGCCTCACCTCACTGCTCGTACCGATGACGATCGCGCTGGGGGCGGCCCCGGCGCAGGCCGCGTCCTGCAACGTGACGACGGGCCCGTACCAGAAGCAGGTGGAGAAGTTCCTCGGGCGGCCGGTCGACGGACGCCAGTCGTCCGCCGACTGCAAGGCCATCCAGGCCTTCCAGAAGAAGCACGGCATCACCCCGTCCGCGGGGTACGCCGGGACGATCACCTGGCGCACGATGAACACGATGCTCCAGCAGAAGGCGGCGGGGTCCAACCCCAACAAGGACCGCAGGTGTCCGACCAACAAGGGCCGGATCGCCTGCGTGGACCTGACCCGTCAGCTGACCTGGATCCAGGACGGCGCCCGTCTCAAGTACGGCCCCGTGCCGGTGCGCACGGGCAAGGACGGCACCGAGACCCGTACGGGCGCGAAGAAGATCTACTGGCGGAACATCAACCACTGGTCGACGCTCTACCACGTCTCCATGCCGTACTCGCAGTTCTTCGACGGCGGCCAGGCCTTCCACTCGACCACCAAGTCCATGTGGAACCCGCCGGGCTCGGGCGGCTGCGTCAACATGACGTCGAAGGACGCGAAGGCGTACTGGGGTCTGCTCCGGAACGGCGACGACGTCTTCATCTACGGGCGCAAGCCGGGAACCTGACCCCGGCTGTCAGTCGGCTGCGGTAGCTTCCCTCTCACCGGCACCGAACGGGTGCCGGTGAGGGTGAGTGGGGTGTGGACCCGATGAGCGACGCCGCGGCCGCGACGACCGAGGAACTCGACAAGTACCGCAGGGAGCTGACCGGTTACTGCTACCGGATGCTCGGATCCTCCTTCGAGGCCGAGGACGCGGTGCAGGACACGATGGTCAGGGCCTGGAAGGCCATCGACTCCTTCGAGGGCCGCTCCTCACTGCGGTCCTGGCTCTACCGCATCGCCACCAACGTCTGCCTGGACGCGCTGAACGCGGGCAACCGGAGGGCACGGCCCATGGACCTGACCTCAGCCACGCCCGTGGCCCGGGCACAGCTCGTCAAGCAGCCCGAGATCACCTGGCTGGAGCCGATCCCCGACGGGCGGGTCCTGCCCTCGGTCGCCGACCCGGCGGAGACGGCCGTCTCCCGGGAGACCGTACGGCTCGCCTTCGTGGCCGCGCTCCAGCACCTGCCGCCCAAGCAGCGGGCGGTCCTCATCCTCCGCGAGGTCCTCGCCTGGAAGGCGAGCGAGGTCGCCGAACTCCTCGACACCTCCGTCGCCTCGGTCAACAGCGCCCTCCAGCGGGCCCGCGCGACCCTGGCCGAGCAGGCGCCGGCCGCCTCCGACACGGCGAACCCGCTCGACGAGGAGCAGAAGGCGCTCCTGGAGCGCTATGTCGCCGCCTTCGAGGGCTACGACATGAAGGCGCTCACCGCGCTCCTCCACGAGGACGCGACCATGTCCATGCCCCCGTACGACCTCTGGCTCCAGGGTCACGACGACATCGTCGGCTGGATGCTGGGTGTCGGCGAGGTGTGCGCCGGCTCGAAGCTGGTGCCGACCGTGGCGAACGGCTCCCCCGCCTTCGCCCAGTACCACCCGGACCCGGCGGGCGGCTTCAGCCCGTGGGCGCTCATCGTCCTGGAGCTCCGCGAGGGCAAGGTCGCCGGGATGGACTTCTTCCTGGACACCGAGCGCTGGTTCCCGCTCTTCGACCTGCCGGCCCGGCTGGAGGGCTGACCGGCCGCGGCACCGCCCAGGTCGGCAGCCAAGTCGCCGGCCAGATCGGCAGCAAGGGCGGCAGCTAGATCGGCAGCGTCCCGTCGAGGCCGGTGAGCAGGAGCAGGGCCCGCAGGTCGGGCCCCGCCCCGTGGAACCGGATCCGATGCCCCCGCCGGCCGGCGGCCAGTTTCAGCCGGGCGAGGGCGTCGACGGCGGCGAGGTCGGCGCACGCGAGGGCGCCGACCTCACAGACGACCTCGCCGGGCGGGGCGGCGGCGAGCTCGGCACAGAGACGCGCCACCTCGTCCCCGGAGGGGCGGGCGGTCAGGATCACGACGAGCGGTCGGCTGGTGTCCACACGGCTTGAGACCGGCCCTCGGACCGGAACTCATCGGTGATCACTTCGCCCTTAGGGTCGGGACCATGACTCTTGAGCCCGCCGAACTGGTGATCTTCGACTGCGACGGTGTCCTGGTGGACAGCGAGCGGATCTACTGCCGGGTGGACCGGGAGGTGTTCGCGTCCCTCGGAGCGGAGTTCACCGAGGCGGAGGTGGTCGAGTACTTCGTCGGCTCCTCGCACGACGTGCTCACCGCGATCGTGGAGGAGCGCCGGGGCCGCCCGCTGGGGCCCGACTGGCAGGCGCCCTTCAAGCAGCGGTACGAGGACGCCCTGGACGCGGAACTGACGGCCGTGGAGGGCGTCACGGACCTCCTGGACGCGCTGGCCGTCCCGTACTGCCTCGCCTCCAACGGCAGCCATGCCTCCATCCGGAAGAACCTCGGCCGCACGGGGCTGCTCGACCGCTTCGAGGGCCGGATGTTCAGCGCCCGCGACGTCGCCCGGGGCAAGCCCGCCCCGGACCTCTTCCTGCACGCGGCGGCCACGATGGGTGTCCCGCCGGAGCGCTGCGCGGTCGTCGAGGACAGCCCGTACGGCGTCCGGGCGGCCCGCGCGGCCGGCATGCGCGCCTTCGGCTACAGCGGAGGGCTGACGAGGGCGGAACGGCTGGCGTGCCCGGGAACGGTGGTCTTCGAGGACATGCGGACGCTGCCGGGGCTGCTGGGAGCGGCGATCGGCTGACCGAACGGGACCGGCGGGGGGCCACCGGTCCCGTTCACCCGAAGGTGTCATGGGCATACGCCCAGGGGCCGACCTCAGGCGATGCGGTCCAGGACGATCGGGTTCGGGGTGAACTCCGTGCCCGGCGCCGCGATGTCCCAGGCCGAGCCCAGGGACTGCAGCGCGTAGTCGAACTTCTCCGGGGTGTCCGTGTGGAGGGTGACCAGGGGCTGGCCCGCCGTCACCGTGTCACCCGGCTTGGCGTGGAGCTCCACGCCGGCGCCCGCCTGCACCGGGTCCTCCTTGCGGGCACGGCCCGCGCCCAGGCGCCAGGCGGCGATGCCGATGTCGTAGGCGTCCAGACGGGTCAGGACACCGGAGGAGGGGGCCGTGACGACGTGCTGCTCGCGGGCGACCGGGAGGGCCGCGTCCGGGTCGCCGCCCTGGGCCGCGATCATCCGGCGCCAGTGGTCCATCGCCGAACCGTCGGCCAGTGCCTTCGCCGGGTCCGCGTCCTTGATGCCGGCCGCTTCGAGCATCTCGCGGGCCAGCGCGATCGTCAGCTCGACGACGTCCGCCGGGCCGCCGCCCGCGAGGACCTCGACCGACTCGCGGACCTCCAGGGCGTTGCCCGCGGTGAGGCCGAGCGGGGTGGACATGTCGGTGAGCAGGGCCACCGTCCGCACGCCGCTGTCGGTGCCGAGGCCGACCATCGTCGAGGCGAGCTCGCGGGCGTCCTCGATGTTCTTCATGAAGGCGCCGGTGCCGACCTTCACGTCGAGGACCAGGGAGCCGGTACCCTCGGCGATCTTCTTCGACATGATCGAGGAGGCGATCAGCGGGATGGCCTCGACGGTGCCGGTGACGTCCCGGAGGGCGTACAGCTTCTTGTCGGCGGGGGCCAGGCCGTCGCCGGCCGCGCAGATGACCGCGCCGGTGGTGTCGAGGACGTGCAGCATCTCCTCGTTGGAGAGCAGCGCCCGCCAGCCGGGGATGGACTCCAGCTTGTCGAGCGTGCCGCCGGTGTGGCCGAGGCCCCGGCCGGAGAGCTGCGGCACGGCCGCGCCGCAGGCCGCGACGAGCGGGGCGAGCGGGAGGGTGATCTTGTCGCCGACGCCGCCGGTGGAGTGCTTGTCGGCGGTGGGGCGGGAGAGCGAGTCGAAGTTCATGCGCTCGCCGGAGGCGATCATGGCCGCCGTCCAGCGGGCGATCTCCGTGCGGTTCATGCCGTTGAGCAGGATGGCCATGGCCAGGGCGGACATCTGCTCGTCGGCGACCGCACCGCGGGTGTAGGCGTCGATGACCCAGTCGATCTGCTCCGGGCTCAGCTCGCCCTTGTCCCGCTTCGTGCGGATGACGGAGATGACGTCCATGGTGGTGCCTCTTTCTACGCGCATAGAGGGGGAAAGGAGGAGCGGCCCTCCCATCGTGCCGGAAGGGCCGCTCCGAAGTACTACTTCGACAGGTGGTCCGGGCCGAATGCCTGCGGCAGCATCTCGGCCAGGGTCAGGAAGCCGGCGGGCGTCTCCAGGACGAGCTCGGGGCCGCCGAACTCGTACAGCAGCTGCCGGCACCGGCCGCAGGGCACCAGGCACTCGCCCCGGCCGTCCACGCAGACGAAGTGGGTCAGCCGGCCGCCGCCGGTCGCCTGGAGCTCCGAGACGAGGCCGCACTCGGCGCAGAGGCCGAGGCCGAACGAGGCGTTCTCCACGTTGCAGCCGGAGACCACCCGCCCGTCGTCGACGAGGGCCGCCGCGCCGACCGGGTAGCCCGAGTACGGGGCGTACGCGTGGGACATCGCCTCGCGCGCCGTGACCCGCAGGGCCTCCCACTCGGCCTCGGTCGGGGCCGTCGTCACTTGCCCTGGCCCTTCCGGTACGGCAGACCGTCGGCCTTCGGCATCCGCAGGCGCTGTGCCGACAGGGCCAGCACGAGCAGGGTGGTGATGTACGGGGCAGCGTCGACGAACTGGCTCGGGACCTCGTCGGTGAGCACGTACCAGAGGAAGAAGCCGACGGCGAAGGCCGCGGAGATCACTCCGGGCACGTACTTCTTCTTGTACAGCTGCCACAGGGCGGCGACCACGAGGAGCAGGGCGACGAGCAGCAGCAGCGCGTGGACGTTCTCGGCGCCGCCGCGGAGCTTGAGGCTGTCGGTGAAGCCGAAGAGGCCGGCGCCGAGCGCCATGCCGCCGGGCATCCAGTTGCCGAAGATCATCGCGGCGAGACCGATGTAGCCGCGGCCGCCGGTCTGGCCCTCCTGGTAGATGCCGGTGGCGACGATCGCGAGGAACGCGCCGCCGAGGCCCGCGAGGGCGCCGGAGACGGTGACGGCGATGTACTTGTACTTGTAGACGTTCACGCCGAGGGACTCGGCCGCGACCGGGTTCTCACCGCAGGAGCGCAGCCGCAGGCCGAAGGCCGTACGCCACAGCACCCACCAGGTGGCCGGGATCAGCAGCACGGCGACGAGCGTCAGCAGCGACAGGTTCGTGACCAGGCCGCCGAGGATGCCCGCCAGGTCCGAGATGAAGAACCAGTGCTTGGCCTGGAGGTCCGCCAGCCAGTCGGACAACCCTGGAATCGTGATCCTGGTGATCGCGTCGATGCGCGGGGACTGCTTGGAGGAGCCGCCCTCGGCCTCGGCGAACGTGAAGTTCGACAGGTACTGGGTGAAGCCGACCGCGAGGATGTTGATCGCCACACCGGAGACGATGTGGTTCACGTTGAACGTGACGGTGATGATCGCGTGCAGCAGACCGCCGAGCGCGCCGCCGAGGAGACCGAAGAGGACACCCACCCAGGGGCCCCACTGGTATCCGGCCCAGGCGCCGAACCAGGTGCCGAGCACCATCATGCCTTCGAGGCCGATGTTGACGACGCCCGCACGCTCGGCCCACAGACCGCCGAGACCGGCGAGGCCGATCGGCACGGCGAGCTGGAGCGCACCCGAGACCTGACCCACGGAGGTGAGGTCGTCGGCCCCGGAGACGGCCCGGACGAGGGAGAAGAGCAGGAGACCGGCCGCGACGATCAGCATGATCCACGGCCAGGTGAGCTTGCGGCGTCCGCCGCCCTTGGGCGCGGCGCTCGGCTTGGAAACGGTGCTGGTGGTCACGCCGCCACCTCCTTGTCGGTCTTGATGGCGCCGCCGGCGGCGAGTTCCTCGCCGACCTTCTGCTGCTGGCGGCGGAGGCCGTAACGGCGGACGAGCTCGTACGAGACGACGACCGCGATCACGATGATGCCCTGCATGATCTTGGTGATCTCCTTCGGGTACCCGTACACGTCGAGGTTGCTGGACGCCTTGTCCAGGAACGCGAAGAGCAGGGACGCGAAGAGGATGCCGACCGGGTGGTTCCGGCCGAGCAGGGCGATGGTGATGGCGGTGAAGCCGACACCGACGGGGAAGTCGAGGCTGTACGTGTGGGACTCGCCGAGCAGCGTCGGCATGCCGGCGAGACCGGCCAGCGCGCCCGAGAGCAGCATCGCGGTGAGGACCATCTTCTTGGCGTCGACGCCGCTGGCCTGGGCGGCGGACTCGCTGGCGCCGGTGGCGCGCAGGTCGAAGCCGAACCGGGTGCGGTTGAGGACGAACCAGTAGACGACGCCGAGGGCGAGCGCGACGAAGGTGAAGCCGTAGATGACTCCGTTGCCCTCGCCCATGTCGATGCCCGGGAACCAGCCGGACTCGGAGATCTCACCGGTGGTGAGGTTGTTCGAGCCCTCGGGCTGGACGCCGAAGTTCTTCGGCAGGATCAGCCAGGCCACCAGCGAGGTCGCGATGGCGTTCAGCATGATCGTCGAGACGACCTCGGAGACACCACGGGTGGTCTTCAGGATGCCGGCGATGCCGGCCCAGAAGGCACCGGTGAGCATCGCGACGACCACGATCACCAGGATGTGCAGCGGGCCGGGCAGCTCGATCGAGGCACCGACGAGGGCCGAGACCATCGCCGCGAGCCGGTACTGGCCGTCGACACCGATGTTGAACAGGTTCATCCGGAAGCCGATGGCGACGGCCAGGGCTGCCAGGTAGTAGATCCCGGTCTGGTTGACGATCAGGACCTGGATGTCGGCGAAGCCGGCGTTGTCGATCATCAGCCGGATCGGCTCGATCGGGTCGAGGCCCGTCGCGAGCAGCACCAGCACGGTGAGCACGAACGAGGTGACCAGGGCGAGCACGGGTCCCGCCGCGCCCAGGATCAGCTTGTCCTTGTCGAACTTCATCATCGGGCGTCACCGTCTTCGGGCTGCTCTGCGTCGCCGTCGAGCTGGCTGCCGGCCGCGCCGGTCATGGCGGAGCCCAGCTGCTCGGGCGTGATGGTGGCGGGGTCGGCGTCCGCGACGAGCTTGCCGCGGTACATGACCCGGAGGGTGTCGGAGAGACCGATCAGCTCGTCGAGGTCGGCGGAGATCAGCAGCACCGCCAGGCCCTCACGACGGGCGTCGCGGATCGCGTCCCAGATCTGCGCCTGCGCGCCGACGTCCACACCGCGGGTGGGGTGGGCGGCGATCAGGAACTTGGGGCTGTGGCTCATCTCGCGGCCGACGATCAGCTTCTGCTGGTTGCCGCCGGAGAGGGAGGCCGCGGTGACGTCGATGCCGGGGGTGCGCACGTCGTACTCGCGCACGATCCGCTCGGTGTCCTTGCGGGCCGCCTTCGGGTCGAGGACGCCGCGCTTGGAGTTGGGCGCCTCGGTGACGTGACCGAGGATGCGGTTCTCCCAGAGCGGGGCCTCCAGGAGCAGGCCGTGGCGGTGCCGGTCCTCGGGGATGTAGCCGATGCCGCCCTCGCGGCGCTTGCGTACGGAGACCTTGGAGATGTCCTCGCCGTCGAGCGAGATCACGCCCGCGTCGGGGGTGGACATGCCCATCAGGGCCTCGATGAGCTCGGTCTGGCCGTTGCCCTCGACACCGGCGATCCCGAGGATCTCGCCCTTGTGGATCGTGAGGGAGATGTCGTCGAGGAGCTTGCGGCCGGCGGCGGCCTCCTCGTGGACGGTCGCCGCGCTCGACGGGTCGGCCGGGGCGGCGGTGGTCAGCGGCGCGGCCGCGACTCCGCTCTCGCTCAGCGTCAGGTTCTCGACCGTCAGCATCGGGACCTCGGTGACCGTGGACTCGCGGGTCTCCGGGGAGGGCAGCTCGCTGCCGACCATCAGCTCGGCGAGCTGCTTGGTGGTGGCGGTCTTCGGGTCGGCGGTGCCGACCGTGGTGCCCCGGCGGATGACCGTGATGTCGTCCGCGACCTTCAGGACCTCGCCCAGCTTGTGGGAGATGAAGATGACGGTCAGGCCCTCGGCCTTGAGCTCGCGCAGGTTGTCGAAGAGCGCGTCGACCTCCTGCGGGACGAGCACGGCGGTCGGCTCGTCGAGGATGAGGATCTTGGCACCGCGGAAGAGGACCTTGAGGATCTCCACCCGCTGACGGTCGGCGACGCCGAGGTCCTCGACCAGAGCGTCGGGTCGGACGCCGAGGCCGTACGCGTCGGAGATCTCCAGGATCTTCTTCCGCGCCTTGGCGCCGATGCCGTAGAGCTTCTCGCCGCCGAGGACGACGTTCTCCAGGACGGTGAGGTTGTCGGCGAGCATGAAGTGCTGGTGCACCATGCCGATGCCGCGCGCGATGGCGTCACCGGGGCTGGAGAAGGTGACCTGCTCGCCGTCGACGGCGATGGTGCCCTCGTCCGGCTTCTGCATGCCGTAGAGGATCTTCATGAGGGTCGACTTGCCGGCACCGTTCTCGCCGATGAGGGCGTGCACGGTGCCCTTGCGGACCGTGATGGCGATGTCCTTGTTGGCGACGACGCCGGGGAATCGCTTGGTGATGCCGTGCAGTTCTACGGCAGGGGGGCTGGACGCGTTGATGACGCACTCTCCTTGGCCGGAAGGAGTGGGAGCGGGGAGGGCAGGGCGGGGCGAAGTTATCGTGCCAGGGAGACATCTACACGCGTAGCGCTGCCGAAAAATGAAAACCCGTACGGGAATGGGCCCGGGGCCCGGTGCGATGGCGGGTGCCACCGCTCCGGGCCCGCGGGCTCAGGTCATGACCTGCTTGTCCTTACGGAGCGGTCTTGACCGTGATCTTGCCGTCGATGATGTCCTGCTTCGCCTTCGCCACAGCGGCGGTGACTTCGGTCATCTTGACGTACGCCGGGTTGGAGTCGGCCAGGCCGACACCGTCCGTGGCGAGGCCGTAGCGGATCTCGCCGGACTGCGGCTTGCCGTCCTGGACCGACTTGATCACGTTGAAGACGGAGTCCGAGACGTCCTTGGTGACCGAGGTCAGGATGTGGTCCTTGTACGAGGCCAGACCCGCCTGGTTGTACTGGTCGGAGTCGACACCGATCGCCCACTTGCCGGCGCTCGCGGCAGCCTCGATCGCGCCGGAGCCGGCGAGACCGGCGGCGGCGTAGATCACGTCGGCACCGTTGGCGATCTGGCCCTCCGCGGCGGCCTTGCCGAGGTCGGGCTTCGAGAAGCCGTCGAAGTTCGGCGGCTGGGTCAGGTACTGGACGAGCACCTTCGCCTTGGGGTTGGTGTCCTTGACGCCCTGCGCGAAGCCCGCCTCGAACTTCTTGATCAGCGGAACCTCGACACCGCCGATGAAGCCGACCGTGCCGGTCTTGGACGTCTTGGCGGCGGCGACGCCGGCCAGGTAGGAGCCCTGCTCCTCGTTGAAGACGAGGTTGGCGATGTTCGGGCCGGTCTTCGACGTGTCGTCGATGAGGCCGAAGGTGGTCTTCGGGTAGGCCTTGGCGACCTTCTCGATGGCCGGGGCGTAGGCGAAGCCGACGCCGATGACCGGGTTGTTCCCGGCGCGGGCGAGAGCGGTCAGGCGCTGCACCTTGTCGGCGTCGCCCTCACCCTCGGAGGGCTCGGCCTCGGCGCCCTTGACGCCGAGCTCGTCCTCGGCCTTCTTGAGGCCCGCGTAGGCGGCGTCGTTGAACGACTGGTCGCCGCGGCCGCCGATGTCGTACGCGATGGCGGCCTTCGTGGCCTTCGCGCTCGAGCTCGGGCTGGAGCCGGAGTCCGTCGAAGACTTGCCACACGCGGTGGCGGAGAGGGCGAGCGCCGCGGAGGCGATGCCCACGGTCGTGATCCTGGTGATCCGGCGCAAGAGGAGGGTCCCTTCAAGACTGACCGAAAGCGCCTCTTCCGGCGCTGGTTTCGCGGCGATCGTAACGCGCGTAGATGTCAGTTAAAGACCCGTTCATGAGTCGTTATCGGATCGTCGCGAACCGGCCAGCCGAGGCGACCGGGGGCGTTCGGCCCGGTACCGCCGGTTATATCGCCGGGAAAGGGCGGCGGGACAGGGGGCGGGCGCGCGCCACGCCGGGCGCTGGGCCGATCGGGGGACAGTCGTCGGCCGGACGGATGAGGGCTCCGTCCGGCCGGGAACCGGTGCCGCGGCGCCGGGTGGATCGGCGCCGCGGCACGGTGTGGATCAGGGGCGCGGCCTCGGACGGACCGGCGCCGCCACCACGTAAGAGGTCAGTTCTGCGGCGTCGCGTCGAGCAGGGCCGCGGCCGTGAAGAGCTCCACCCCGGCCTCGATGCAGCGCTCGTCCACGTCGAAGTCGCCGGCGTGCAGGTCGCGGACCCGGGTGTCGCCGGGGGTACGGACGCCGAGGCGGGCCATCGCGCCGGGGACGTGCTCCAGGTACCAGGAGAAGTCCTCGCCGCCGAGGCTCTGCTCGGTGTCCTCGATCGCGTACGGTCCGCGGCGGGCGGTCATCGCGGCCTGGAGCAGCTCGGTGACGGCGGGGTCGTTGACGACCGGGGGGACGCCCCGGACGTAGGTGACCGTCGACTTGGCACGGTGCAGGGTCGCGATCTCGTCGATGGCGGCGTGCACCAGGTCGGGCGCGTCGCGCCAGGTGGGCAGGTCGAGGCAGCGGACGGTGCCGGAGAGCTCGGCGTGCTGCGGGATGACGTTGCAGGCGTGGCCGGACTCGATACGGCCCCAGGTGACCGAGAGCCCGGAACGGGCGTCGACACGGCGGGCGAGGACGGCGGGGACGTCGGTGGCGACCCGGGCGGCGGCGGTGACGAGGTCGGTGGTGAGGTGCGGGCGGGCGGTGTGGCCGCCGGGTCCGTCCAGGGTGACTTCGAGCCGGTCGCAGGCGGAGGTGATGGGGCCGGTGCGGAGCCCGATCTTCCCCGCGTCCACCCGGGGGTCGCAGTGGACGGCGATGATCCGGCCGACGCCGTCCAGGACGCCGGCCTCGACGGCGTCGGCGGCGCCGCCGGGAAGGACTTCCTCGGCGGGCTGGAAGATCAGCCGCACGGCGTTCGGGAGGAGACCCTGCCGGTCGAGCTCGGCGAGGACGAGTCCGGCGCCGAGGACGGTGGTGGTGTGGACGTCGTGTCCGCAGGCGTGGGCGCGGTTGGCCACGGTGGAGCGGTAGGTGACGGTCTTGACGTCGGGGATGGGGAGCGCGTCGAGGTCGGCGCGGAGGGCGAGCATGGGCCTTCCGCCGTCCCGGGTGCCGATGTCACAGATGAGTCCGGTGCCGCCCGGCAGGACCTTCGGCGCGAGGCCGGCCGCCTCAAGGCGGGCCTTGAGCGCGGCGGTCGTACGGAACTCCTGGTTCCCCAGCTCCGGGTGCATGTGCAAGTCCCTGCGGAAGGCGATCAGTTCGACGCGCAGGGGTTCGGACAGCGTTCCGGGCAGGGTGACGGAGCCTGGCTCACGGGACTTCAACTGGTTCACCCTTTGAAGGGTAGGCCTCCGGAGAGGTCAACTGCCCGTTGATCACAAAAAGTTCAGCCCGTTAGGGGAAAGAATCTCGGTTTGGCAGGCATGAAGGCCACTCCATGTGGGTACGCTCAGCCGAATTCGAGCCGGTCCGTCGGATTCGTCACCCGAGCGGTGAGCCGGTCGACCTCGTGGGCCGCCGTACCCGCCACCCCGGACAGGAAGCCCTGCGCACGCGGTGAGGCGCTCGCCCGCAGCCACTCCGGCGCGATCTCGCAGACCGCGACCTTCACCCCGGTCCCGGCGAGGGCCAGCGGCAGGGTGTGCACCACCGTGGAAGGGAAGCTGACGACCGTACGGCCGATGGGGCCGCGCCGGGCGATCAGCTCCAGGGGCAGCTCGGGCCGGACCACCTGGAGGCCCGTCTCGACCGCGATCCGGTGCAGCTTCTCCGCACTCTCCCTGCGGTGCGCGAAGTAGCGGGTCGCGCCGTGGGTCCTGGCGAGTTCGCCCACCACCCGGTCGTAGTGCGCGGCGTCGACCACCCCCGTCTCGACCAGCGAGGTGCCGACCAGGTCCGCGCCGCCCGTGAGCAGCGGCGGGCCGAAGCGGGTCCGGGTCCAGGCGAAGGAGTTCTCGGTGACCGTGACGCCCTCGGGGGCCTGCACGGGCAGCGAGGTGAAGATCTCGACCGTTCGGCCACGGGCCGGGGCGAGCCGCCGCTTGGCGAGGGAGGTCACCGGGGCGAGGACCAGCTCGCGCGGACCCAGGCTGCCCTTGCGGTGCCATCGCACCAGACGTTCGCCCCGGCCGAGCTGGGCGGCGAACTCCATCGTCGCGGTGCCGTCGTCGACGACGGTGAGGTGCCGGGGGCCGAAGAGGGTCAGGAGCAGCTGGACGTACCGGGAGAACGGATCCCCGATGATCACCCGCTCCGCCGACCGCAGCGGCCGGGCCAGCTCCCGCAGGGTGCGGACGAGCGCGCCCCGGCCGCGGCGGGCCTCCTGCCAGCGGACGGTGAAGCCCTCGTCGCGGGCCAGCTGGGCCATCCGGCGCAGCTGGCCGCGCGACATGGGGTCGGTCGGCGAGAGGACGACGACCGTCAGGTCGGGCGCGGCGGGTGCCGCACCCGGGGTGGCGTCCGTCGAGGACAGCGCCCTCGCGGACGCGCCGGCGTCCGCGGGGCCGGACGCGCCCGGGGGCGCGGCGGAGGGAGCTTCCGGGGCCGTGGCCCGGGTGTGCGCCCATTCCAGGACGTTGAGGAGCTGGACCGGGCTCTCGACGAACGCCAGCTGCCCGGTCATGCGGCGACGAGCCCCTGGACCCGGCGGAGCTTCTTCATCGGGCCGAGCTCCGACTCGTAGACCTTCTTGACGCCGTCACCGAGGGCGGCCTCGATGGCGCGGATGTCGCGGACCAGCCGCTGCAGGCCCTGCGGCTCGACGGAGGCGGCCTGGTCGGAGCCCCACATGGCGCGGTCGAGGGTGATGTGGCGCTCGACGAAGGTGGCGCCGAGGGCGACGGCGGCCAGGGTGGTCTGGAGGCCGGTCTCGTGGCCGGAGTAGCCGATCGGGACGTTCGGGTACTCCTCCTGGAGCGTCTGGATGACGCGCAGGTTGAGCTCCTCGGCCTTGGCCGGGTAGGTCGAGGTGGCGTGGCAGAGCAGGATGTTCTCGCTGCCGAGGACCTCGACGGCGTGCCGGATCTGCTTCGGCGTCGACATGCCGGTGGAGAGGATGACCGTACGGCCGGTGGCGCGCAGCTCGCGCAGCAGCTCGTCGTCGGTGAGGGAGGCGGAGGCGACCTTGTGGGCGGGGACGTCGAACTTCTCCAGGAAGGCGACGGCCTCGGTGTCCCACGGGGAGGCGAACCAGTCGATGCCGCGCTCCTTGCAGTGCTCGTCGATGGCGCGGTACTGGGCCTCGTCGAACTCGACGCGGTGGCGGTAGTCGATGTACGTCATCCGGCCCCAGGGGGTGTCGCGCTCGATGTCCCACTGGTCGCGGGGGGTGCAGATCTCGGGGGTGCGCTTCTGGAACTTGACGGCGTCACAGCCGGCCTCGGCGGCCACGTCGATGAGGGCGAGGGCGTTGTCGAGGTCGCCGTTGTGGTTGATGCCGATCTCGCCGGTGATGTAGACGGACCGGCCCGGGCCCGCGGTCTTGTCGCCGAGGGTGCGAAGTCGCGTGTTCATGGTGCTGTTCCTTAGGAGTCGGGGGTGTCGAGCTCGGGTCCGAGGAGCCAGGCGGCGATCTCGCGGATCGCTCCGGAGCCACCCGGGGTGACGGTGACCGCGCGGGCCGCGGCCCGTACGGAGTCGTGGGCGCTGCTCACCGCGACGGGCCAGCCGACGAGGTGGAAGCAGGGCAGGTCGTTGACGTCGTTTCCGGCGTAGAGCACGCGCTGGGGGTCGATGCCCTCGGCCTCGCACCACTCCTTGAGGGCCCGGTCCTTGCGGTCGATGCCGTGCAGGACGGGGATCTTGAGCTTGCGGGCGCGGGCGGCGACGACGGCGTTCTGCTCGGTGGAGAGGATGAGGACCGGGAGTCCGGCGCGGCGCAGGGCGGCGATGCCGAGGCCGTCGCCGCGGTGCGCGGAGACGAACTCGCGTCCCTCGGCGTCGAGGTGGACCCGGTCGTCGGTCTGGGTGCCGTCGAAGTCGAGGACGACGGCGTCGATGTCCGCGAAGCCGGGGGTGGCCGGGGTGTCGAGGAGCGGCGCCAGGGCGCGGGCGCGGGCCAGGTCGTGCGGGTCGTCGATCTCCAGGACCCGTGCCGGGTCGGTGACGACGAGCGCGGTGCGGCCGAAGAAGCGGTGCTCGTGGGTGCGGAAGCCGGCCGCGTCCATGGCGTAGACGGCGCCGGTCTCCAGGTACTCGGGCTCGCGGTCCTGGCGGCGGGGGCGGTGGGCCTTGTCGTGGTTGACGCCGGTGGCCCCGTCCTCGGCCGTGTCGCGCCAGAGGAAGCCGTGCGTGGGGGCCGCGGTGAAGGCCGTGTCCGCGGCGCCGGAGGTGACGCGGAGGGCCGTCTCGGCGATCTCGGCGGAGGTGAGGAAGGGGCTCGTGCACTGGACGAGGAGGACCACGTCGGCCGGGCGGCCGTGGGTGGCCTCGAAGGCGTCCATGGCGTGCAGGACCGCCGACTCGCTGGTGGCGGTGTCGCCCGCGATCCCGGCGGGGCGCCGCACGGCCTCGGCTCCGGCCGTCCGGGCGGCCGCCGCGATGCGCTCGTCGTCGGTGGAGACCACGACGTGGGTCACCGGGCGGGCGCCGAGGCAGGCGTGGACGGCGCGGGCCACCAGGGGGACTCCGGCCACCGGGGCGAGGTTCTTGGCGGGGACGCCCCTGGAGCCGCCCCTCGCGGGGATCACGGCGAGCACGGTGGTGGTCATCAGAGTTCTCCCAGGCGGCGGATGACGGGCGCGACGCGTTGCACGCCGTGGCGGTACGCGCCCCGTGCCGCCTCCCGGACGACGCGGCGCAGCCCGCTCTCGCGGGGCTCCGGCGCGGTGACGTCCAGGCGGTGGCGGGCGAGGATCCCGGGCAGGTAGCCGGGGGCCGTCTCCGCGGTGTAGTAGGGGGTGATCGGGGGCGGCGCGGGAAGCGCCAGGAGTGCGGCGACCCGGTCGCGGGCCGTGTCGAAGGCGGCCTCGTACGGGCTGTCGGAGGCGACGCCCTGCCGGGCCAGCCAGGTCTCGTCCGGCGTCGGGGCGAGCCCCTTGTCGAGTCGGTCGAAGGAGGCCAGCAGGCCGGAGCCGACGAAGTGGTGGTTGCCGAGCGCCTCGCGGACCCCGAGGTCGGTGAGGATCGCGGTGGGGATCCGCCGGTGGAGGGCTTCGAGGGCGGCCGTGGAGGAGACGGTGACCAGCAGGTCGGTCCGGTCGAGCACCTCGCCCATGTGCCCGTACACGAGCCGGAAGTTGGCCGGCGGGTCGAGCTCGCGGACCAGCTTCTGGAAGGGGAACTCCTCCAGGTGCGTGGTGTGTTCGCCCGGCTTGGAGCGGAGCTTGAGGAGCACCTCGCGGCCGGGGTGGAGGCGGGCGTGCCCGACGAGCCGCCGCAGCACATAGGCGCGTTCGGCCCGGGTGACGGGCACGGACGGCTGGGCGGCGAAGACCAGGGTGTCGCGGCCGGCCTCGGGGGCGTACGGGGCGCCGCCGAGGAAGGGCAGCGCGGCCTCGACGACCGAGTCGGCTCCGGCGCCCACTCCCTCGTACACGGCGCGGAACCGCTCCGCGTCGTGGCGGGAGTTGGCGAGGACGACATCGGCGCCGTGGCGCAGCAGCAGTCCGTCGGTCAGCTTCTCGTAGACGACGCCGACATAGCCGGTGACGACCACGGGGCGCCGTTCGAGGCCCAGGTCGGCGAGGCCCTGGAGGACGGCCCGGACGGTGCCGCCGACGAGGGCGAGCACGAGGACGTCGTATCCCTCGCCGCGCGTCTCCGCGTCCCGTACCGCGCGCAGGAACTCCGCACCGGTCACCTCGCGCGGGGTGGTCGTGGACACCCCGGTCTCGGCGAGCTGGCGTTCGGTGGGCGTGGCCCGTCCCCGCAGGACGAATCCGGCGGGTTCGGCGGTCGCCGTGGTGATGCGGCGCGCCGTGAGGGCGCCCCATTTCCACCGGGTGTCGGAGTCCGCGAGTACGGCGACCCGTACCGCTTCTCTGCTGCTTGCTGGCACGCCGAGGACGCTAGAAGGGCATTCCGCTTTTCGGCCCAACTGGGTCACAACAAACGGTGAACAGAGCCTCTCCGACCGCTGAAGCGGGGCGCGAAACGGGCGCGCCGGGGTGGATTTCCCCTGCGGGTAAAGGCGGTTAATCGGCCCGCCGCCTGGTGTTCACCGGACCGCTGCCCACCGGTCGGTGGGAATGCCGGGGCGGCGCCTACCGTCGGCCGGGTGGTCAAGCTCTCCGTCGTCGTGCCGTTCTTCAACGTGCAGACATACGCCCCCGACACCCTCACGAGCCTGCGGGCCAACGCCCGCGAGGACTTCGAGTTCCTCCTTGTCGACGACTGCTCCTCCGACGGGACTCCCGAGCTCCTCGAACGGGCCGCGCGCGAGATCCCGGGTGCCGTCCTGATCAGGCACGAGCACAACGAGGGCCTCGCCACGGCCCGGAACACCGGGCTCGACGCCGCCCGCGGCGAGTACCTCACCTTCCTCGACGGGGACGACTGGCTCGCCCCCGGCTACTACGCGCGTCTGGTCGCCGCGGCCGAGGACCTCGGCTGCGACTTCCTGCGCACCGACCACGTCTCCGTCACCGGCAGGAACCGCGCCGTCCGCCGCGCGCCGGTCCCCCTGCGCGGCGAGGTGCTCGACCCGCGCGAGGCGATCCTGCCGGCGCACCGGACGACCTCGGTCGACTACCCCTACGCATGGGCGGGGATCTATCACCGCCGGCTCCTGGACCGCGGCCTGCTGCATTTCCCGCACGGGCTGCGGACGGCCGAGGACCGGCCGTGGATCTGGAAACTCCACCGTGAGGCGGAATCGTTCGCCGCGATCGGTGAACTCGGTGTCTTCTACCGGCGCGGAGTGGCGACCTCACTGACGCAGATCGGCGATGTACGGCAATTGGATTTCATTCGCGCATTCGACCAGGTGATCGAGGAGACGGGTAAGGACGCGGACGCGGAACTGCTTCTTCCGAAGGCCGTCCGCACCTATTGCGCGGTGATTTCCCATCACATCGGTTCGATCGAACGCTTCGAACCCGAGGTGGCCCGCCGGTTGAAGGCGATGAGCGCGGGCGCGTTGCGGCGGATGCCGCAGGACGTCCTCGACGAGGCGCTCGCCGCGATGGGCGGGGACCGGGCGGCGACGCTCCGCAGACTCCGGCGCCGCCGCCCGGCACCACCCCCGACGCCGGGCTCGGGTCCGGGCGCGGGCCCCGGGGCGGGTCCGGGCGCCGGGACCACCGGCCGGGCCGCGGCGGAGGTGGCCGCATGAGCCCCCGCCGCACCACCCAGATCTTCTGCGCCTCCACCCCCTACGGGGCGGTGACCATCGCCGCCGCCCTCGACAGCGGCGCCTTCGGCCCCGCCGACCGCCGGATCCTCCTCGTCACCAACAACGCCGCCGTGCCGGAGACGACCCCGCCGCTGGACGAGGCCGAGGGCTTCGCCCGGCTGCGCGACCGCTTCGACTCCGTCCTGTCGTGGAACGAGACGATCTCCCCGCTCCACCCCGGCGGCTGGACCCCCCGGCCCGGCGATCTGCCGCTCCTCCAGCGCCATCTGCGCAAACTCTGGAACCTCGGCGACGACCGGGTCGAGCTCGCCCTGGAATCGCTCCAGGTCACGCCCGCGCTCGCGATCGCCCAGCTGCTGCCCGACGCACCGATCACCGTGTACGCGGACGGTCTGATGAGCTACGGGCCGACCCGTAACAAGATCGACCCGCTGATCGGCGGACGCGTCGGCCGACTGCTCCACCTGGACCTCGTCCCCGGACTCGCGCCGCTGCTGCTCGCCGAGTTCGGGGCGGTGGCGGAGGCCGTGCCGACCGAGGCGTTCACGCGGTGCGTGGACGCGCTGGCCGGTCCGGCCGCCACCGCCGGCACGGAGGAAGGACCGGCGCTGCTCCTCGGCCAGTACCTGGCGGCGCTCGACCTGCTGACCGTCGCCGAGGAGGAGGAGCTGCATCTGCGGATGGTCCGGGGCGCGGTGGCCCGGGGCCACCGACGGCTCGTCTTCAAGCCGCATCCGACGGCCCCCGACGCCTGGTCGAGGACGCTGGTGCGGGCCGCCGAGGCGCTCGGCGCGGAACTGACCGTCGAGGACCGGCCGGTCCTCGCGGAGGTGCTCTACCGCGAGCTCCGGCCCGCCCTCGTCGTCGGCTGCTTCTCGACGGCGCTGCTCACCGCGCGGACCTTCTACGGACTGCCGGTCGCCCGGGTCGGCACGCGCGCCCTGCTCGAACGGCTCACGCCCTTCCCGAACAGCAACCGCATCCCCCTCACGGTCGTCGACGCGGTGGTCCCGCCCCTGGAGACCGGCGCCGAGGACGGTACGGAGGGCGACGGGGAGGAGAATGGCGGGACGATCGGCACGGTGGAGCTGAACGACCTGGTGGCGGCGGTCGGCTTCGCGATGCAGCCGAAGATCCGGCCCGAGCTGCGGGAGCCTGCCGTACGGCATCTGTCGGGCCCGCTCGCCGGGCGCACCCGGCACCACTTCACCCGCCGCCGCCTCACCGTCCTGAACCTGCCCGGCGGTATCCCGCTCCCCCGGCACCCCGGGGTCCGCCGCCTGGCGCGCCGCGCGCTGCGGCTGCGCAAGGCACTGCGGAGATAGCGGCGGGGTCAGGCGCGGGTGATCGCCTCCTGGATCTCGGTGACCCACTGCGAGCGGTCCTCCGGGCACTCCAGGTAGAGCTCGCGGGCGTACCGCTGCGCCACGTAGCCGTTGGCCTCGATCCAGTGGGCCAGGGTCTGCGCGGTCGGCAGGATGGTGTCCATCGAGCCCCGGTGGACGACGGTCGCCGCCTCCTCGATGCCGGGCAGCACGTGCACCTCGACGCCTTCCACGGCCGTCCCCTCGGGGATGGTCATGGCGGCGTGCACGAGGACCGAGCCGTCGCCGCTGCCCGCGTCCTCGTAGTAGGCGATGCCCGGGCCGAACCCGGTGACCCCGGCGGCCTCCAGCCGGCCGCACAGCTCGTCGTACAGGGGCCCGATGACCGGGCCGATGTCCTGCGGGCCGAAGCTCGCGGCGACCGCGCTCAGCTCGGCGATCCGGACGGCGGGGATCTTCTTGACGACGACGTCCTGGGTGGACATGCGTCCCTCGCTCTCGATGGCTCGGAGCCGCGCGCCGACCTGGGCGAGCCGGGCCCGCGCCTCCGCCAGGGCCGCTTCCAGCTCGGCCTGGCGCAGACGCAGCATGCCCCGCAGCTCGTCCGCGTCGAACTTCTCGTCGAGGATCGCCCCCACCTGTTCGAGGGTGAAGCCGAGGTCCTTGAGCGCGATGACACGGTTGAGCAGGGCGAGCTGGTCCGCCGTGTAGAAGCGGTAGCCCGAGTGCGGGTCGACCCGGGCCGGGCGCAGCAGTCCGATGGCGTCGTAGTGGCGCAGCATCCGGACCGACACCCGCCCGTGCCGGGCGAAGTCTCCGATGTTGAACATGACGACCCCTACGGAACGGCCTCACACGGTGTGAGGGTCAAGCGGCGCTGCTGAGGGAGAGCTTCGCGGCGAAGCCGAGGAAGAGCGCGCCCGCGGCGGAGGTCGCCCCCGCCGAGAGCCGCCTGCGGCGCCGGAAGGCGGCGGCGAGGCGGGTGCCGCCGAATATCAGCATCGTGAGGTAGAGGAAGCTGCCGATCTCCAGGAGCGTGCCGAGCACCAGGAAGGAGAGGGCCGGGTACGCGTACGTGGGGTCCACGAACTGCACGAAGAACGAGATGAGGAAGAGGATCGCCTTGGGGTTGAACAGGCTGATGATCAGCGCCCGGCGGTAGGGGTGCTCCCCCGCGGCCGGAGCCTGTGCGGCCTCGTCGGCCGGCTCGGCCGCCGTCTCTCCGCGTGAGCGCCACATCGCCCAGGCCGAGCGCAGCATCCCGTACGCCATCCAGGCCAGATAGCCCGCGCCCGCGTACTTCACGATCATGAAGAGCAGGGGGGTGGTCTGGAGCAGCGAGGCCGCGCCGAGCGCGGCCAGCGTCATCAGGACCGCGTCGCCGGTGAAGACGCCGGCGGCGGCCTTGTAGCCGGTCCGGGTGCCCTTGCGGGCGGCGACGGACAGGACGTACAGCGAGTTCGGCCCCGGCAGGAGGATGATGAGGACGAGGCCCACGAGGTAGGTCGGAAGATCGGTGACACCCAGCATGAAGCGGAGTGTCGCATGTCAGTACGACACTCCGCCTGCGTGTTTCGTATCGCGGAAGATCAGAACGCGTCGGTCGGGACGTACGTGCCCCAGACCTCCCGGAGCGCGTCGCAGACCTCGCCGACCGTGGCCCGGGCCTTGAGCGCGTCCTTCATGGGGTACAGGACGTTGTCCGTGCCCTCCGCGGCCTTCTTCAGCGCGGCCAGCGCCGCGTCGACCGCCGGCCGGTCGCGCTCGGCCCTCAGCTTCGCCAGGCGTTCGGCCTGCTGGGCCTCGATCGCCGGGTCGACGCGCAGCGGCTCGTAGGGCTCCTCGACGTCGATCGTGTAGCGGTTGACGCCGACGACGACCCGCTCGCCGCTGTCGGTCTCCTGGGCGATCCGGTAGGCGGAGCGCTCGATCTCGCCCTTCTGGAAGCCGCTCTCGATCGCGCTGACCGCGCCGCCCATGTCCTCGACGCGGCTCATCAGCTCCAGGGCGGCGGCCTCGACGTCGTCGGTCATCCGCTCGACGACGTAGGAGCCGGCGAAGGGGTCGACGGTGGCGGTGACGTCGGTCTCGTAGGCGAGGACCTGCTGGGTGCGCAGGGCGAGGCGGGCGGACTTGTCCGTCGGCAGGGCGATGGCCTCGTCGAAGGAGTTGGTGTGCAGCGACTGCGTGCCGCCGAGGACGGCGGCGAGGCCCTGGACGGCGACGCGGACCAGGTTGACCTCGGGCTGCTGGGCGGTGAGCTGCACCCCCGCGGTCTGGGTGTGGAAGCGGAGCATCAGCGACTTGGGGTTCTTCGCGCCGAACTCCTCCTTCATGACCCGCGCCCAGATCCGGCGGGCCGCCCGGAACTTGGCGACCTCCTCCAGGATCGTCGTCCGGGCCACGAAGAAGAAGGAGAGCCGGGGCGCGAAGTCGTCCACGTCCATGCCGGCGGCGACGGCGGTCCGCACGTACTCGATGCCGTCGGCGAGGGTGAACGCGATCTCCTGCGCGGGCGAGGCACCCGCCTCGGCCATGTGGTAGCCGGAGATCGAGATGGTGTTCCACTTCGGGATCTCGGCCCGGCAGTACTTGAAGATGTCCGCGATCAGCCGCAGCGAGGGCTTGGGCGGGAAGATGTACGTGCCGCGGGCGATGTACTCCTTCAGCACGTCGTTCTGGATCGTGCCGGTCAGCTTGTCGGCCGGGACGCCCTGCTCCTCGCCGACGAGCTGGTAGAGCAGGAGCAGCAGGGCGCCGGGGGCGTTGATGGTCATCGACGTGGAGACCTTGTCCAGCGGAATGCCGTCGAAGAGGATCCGCATGTCGTCGATCGAGTCGATGGCGACGCCGACCTTGCCGACCTCGCCCGAGGAGATCGGCGCGTCCGAGTCGTGGCCCATCTGCGTGGGCAGGTCGAAGGCGACGGAGAGGCCCATGGTGCCGTTGGCGATGAGCTGCTTGTAACGGGCGTTGGACTCGACGGCGGTGCCGAAGCCCGCGTACTGGCGCATGGTCCAGGGCCGGCCGGTGTACATCGACGGGTACACGCCACGGGTGAAGGGGTACGCACCCGGCTCGCCCAGCTTCTCGGCGGGGTCCCACCCGTCCAGGGCGTCCGGTCCGTAGACCGGCTCGATGGGCAGCCCCGACTCCGACTCGCGCGCCATTGGTTGTGCCTCCCGATAGCTCTTTCCCAGCGGTACCGGCCCTTCGTTACTCGCCGGTACCGGCCCTCGCGACGGACTGTAGCGGCGGGTGTCCTGACGATGGAGAGCAGCACGCTGGGACCTTCCTCACAGCATGCGCGGATCGTGACCTTCGCGCGCAACCGCACACGCGCGGGGAGCATCCCTACGTACACACGACACGTCCCGGGGGGCAACGATGAAGCGGTCTTCTTCCGTCATACGCAGAGCGGTACTGGCAGCGGCCTCGGTGGCCCTCGCCACCGGCTGTACGGCCCAGGCGGCCGGTGGCCCCGGCGGCACCGCGAGCCCGACGAAGGCACCGCCGACCGCCTCGTCCACGCCGGCCGCGACCGACGCCCCGACCGAGGACGGCAAGGCCCCGTCGCCCTCGGCCACGACGGCGGAGCCCACCGGCACCTCCACCGCGACGCCGGAACCCGACGTCCTGATGGGTGACGGGGACGAGAGCGAGCAGGTCCGCGAGCTCCAGGCGCGGCTGCGGCAGCTCGGGCACTTCCACCGGGCGCCCACCGGCTTCTACGGGACGATGACGGCCGGCTCGGTCAAGGCCTTCCAGGGGAAGCAGGGGCTGCCCCGGACGGGCTCGGTCGACGACGCGACCTGGCAGGGGCTGCTCGGCGCGAGCCGGAAGCCGACCGCCGACGAGCTGAAGCCGTCCACCACCAACCAGCTGGACACCCCCGACGCGCGCTGCATGACCGGCCGGGTGCTGTGCATCAGCAAGGAGAGCCGGACCCTCGCCTGGATGATCGACGGCAAGGTCGTCTCGGCCATGGACGTCCGCTTCGGCTCGGAGAACACGCCGACGCGGGAGGGCACGTTCACCGTCGAGCGCAAGGTCCGTCAGGACTGGTCGCGGCTCTACCACACGCCGATGCCGCTCTCGATGTACTTCAGCCGGGGCCAGGCGGTGCACTACTCGGCGGACTTCGCGGCCCGCGGCTACAACGGGGCCTCGCACGGCTGCGTCAACGTCCGGGACAAGGTCAAGCTCACGAACCTCTTCGACCAGGTGAAGGTCGGCGACAAGGTCGTCGTCCACTGGTGACCCGGACGGGGGAGGAGCGGAAGAAGTGAGGGGCGCGGGTGGGACCGGGGGAACGTGTCCCACCCGCGCCGAGTGCGCGGAGCCGTAGGTACGGGGGGAACCCCGGCTCACTGCGCGGCCGATGACCAGTCGGCTCATTCAGTACTGCGCCCGCGGGTCGAAAAGTGTTACACCGGCAGCGGAACGCGGGCGGTGACGGCGATCCCGAGAGGGATCTCGGCGAAGAGCCGGGGGGCCGAGCGGGCGGAATCCAGCGCCGAGGACCGGGTCACGTCGCGGAGGTCACCGCCGCTGTCGCCGGTGTCGCCGGGCGGCTGCTCCCGGTCGCCGTCGCGCCCGTCCTCGCGCTTGCCGTCGCCGTCGGATTCGCCCTTGCCGTCGTCGGCGCCGCCCTCGGGGCTGCCGGTGGCGCCGCCGAGGATGCGGTCGCAGTAGCGGCGCAGGGTCTCGCCGTCGCGCAGGGTGCGCGTGAGCCCCTTCCGGGCCGTGGCGTCGAGCTTCCCCGTGCGGTACGCCCGGCAGGCCTTGACGGCCTTCTCCATGAAGGTCGTGCCGTCGTCCGGGTCCCAGCCCGAACCTCCGGGGTCCTTCCCCGTACCGCCCGTGCCCGTGCCCGCCGTGCTGCGGCCCGGTGCCGGCGTGCCCGGCTCCGAGGTGTCCTCGGCCTGCCCGTCCGGGCCGCCGGTGGGCGGGGCCGTGGTGCCGCCGCCCGCCGAGGGGGACACGCCGGGCGTGGCACCGGTGTCGTCGCCCGGTTCGGTCGTCGGAGGCGCCTCGGGGTCCTTGCGTATGCCGGGCTCCTCGGAGACGAGCGGCTCGACGGTCTCCCCCGCGGTGACGGAGCTGGCGGGGGCGGGTCCCACGATCGGCAGCACACCCGTTCCCGCGGCGACGGCGACCCCTCCGACGGTGACGGCGGCGACCGCGGCGGCCAGTCCGTACCGCACGGAACGTCCCCAGCGGCGGCGCGAGACGGCCGCGGGCGCGAGGCGCACCCGGCCGAGATCGGCGTGTTCGGTGCGACCGCTCGCGGCCGCCGCCACCGCGTCGGCGCGGGCCCGCTCGGCGGTGGCCCTGCGGAAGGCGGCGAGCGCGGCGGCCTCACCCGGCAGTGCGGTGGGCACGGCGGGGACGGCGGCGGCCGTACGGGCCGCGTCGAGGGCTCCGGCGAGCCGGTCGGCCTGGGAACGCGCGCGGTCGTCGGCGGCGTCGACCGGCTCGCCACGGAGCAGCCGCTCCGCGGCCTCCTGGTCGAGCCACTGGTACCGCTCGTCGGCCATCACATGTCCTTCTGCGTACGCGGACGCGAATGCGTCACACCGCCGGGGGTCACGGACCCCGGCCCGCGCCCGCGCTGCGGAGGCACACCGTCCAGGGGGACGACGGCTTCGTCGATGCCGTCGGGACCGCCCGTCTCGCCGTCGACACCGAGGAGTTCGGCGAGCCTCTTGAGGCCGCGGTGGGCGGCGGTGCGTACGGCGCCGGGGCGTTTGCCCAGGGTGTCGGCGGCGCTCTTGGCGTCCAGTCCGACGACGACGCGCAGGACGACGGCCTCGGCCTGGTCCTGGGGAAGCTGGGCGATCAGTTGCATGGTGTGGCCGGTGGCCAGCGCCTCCAGGGCTTCGCCCGCGGTGTCGCACGCGGCGGGCTTGTCGGTGAGTTCGGTCTCGTCGGCGCCGACGGCGGGACGCCTGCCGCGCATCCGGACGTGGTCGAGGGCGCGGTTGCGGGCGATCCGGGCCGCCCAGCCGCGGAACCGGTCCGCGTCGCCGTCGAAACGGTCGAGGTCGCGGGCGATCTGGAGCCAGGCCTCGGAGGCGACGTCCTCGGCCTCGGTGTCGCCGACCAGCGTGCGTATGTAACCGAGCAACCGTGGATGCACGGCGCGATACACAGTACGGAACGCGTTCTCGTTCCCGTCCTGCGCAGCGAGCACCGCGGCCGTCAGCTCCGCGTCGTCCCCCAGCACTCCCCAAACCCTGTTCGTCGGTCGCGTCGTCGCTCCATCGCGGCTGGTCACCGCCGCCACGCCGTCTCGCGCAACTGCACGCTACGTCGTGTCGCGGCGCCGCGTCCACGCGGTCCGGGGTCTTTGTACAACTTGCAACCTTCGGACGGCGGTGCGCGGGATCCGTCCGGCGCGGCCGGCGGTGTGACACAAACCGCACTCCCGGCGCTGAATGGAGTACGGAGCCGTGCTGCGGCTCCGTGGACGACGGCCGGGGTCTCTCCTGTGGGGGGTGGCGACCCCGGCCGTCTCCCTTTTCCACCCCTTCAGGGTGTCAACCGAAGGTTGACAGTGAAGGGGTGTCAACCTACGGTTGCCTCATGACGAATCCAGTCGGCCCGAACATCCCCGTCCGTCTCGACGAACTCATCGACGCGATCAAGAAGGTCCACCCCGACGCGCTGGACCAGCTCTCCGGTGCCGTCATGGCGGCGGACCACCTCGGCGACGTCGCCGACCACCTCATCGGCCACTTCGTGGACCAGGCCCGGCGCTCCGGCGCCTCCTGGACCGACATCGGCCGCAGCATGGGCGTCACCCGCCAGGCGGCCCAGAAGCGCTTCGTGCCCAAGGACCCGGACGCGGAGAAGATGGACCCCAACGCCGGGTTCAACCGCTTCACCCCCCGCGCCCGGAACGTGGTGATGGCCTCCCAGAACGAGGCCACGGCCGTCGGCAACGGCGAGATCACCACCGCCCACCTGGCACTCGGCCTGCTCGCCGAGCCCGAGGGGCTCGCGGCGCACTGGATCACCTCGCGGGGCGTGACCCTCGACCAGGTCCGCGAGGCCGCCGCCGCGACCCTGCCGCCCGCCGTCGAGAATCCGCCCACCCTCGTCCCGTACGACGCGCCGGCGAAGAAGGTCCTGGAGCTGACGTTCCGCGAGGCACTGCGCCTCGGGCACAACTACGTCGGCACCGAGCACATCCTGCTCGCGCTCCTGGAGCACGAGGACGGTACGGGTGTCCTGACCGGCCTCGGCCTCGACAAGGCGACGGCGGAGCGGGAGATCTCCGAGATGGTCGCCTCGGTGGCGATCCAGGCCCCCGCCCCGGAGGAACAGGCCTGAGGCCTCAGGCGGTGCGGGCCCGGCGCGAGACGACCGCGCGCAGCACCCGGCCGCCCTCGACGGAGAGTTCACGGGCCCGGCGCAGACCGGTCGGGCCGTGGGCGACCGATTCGAGGACGGCCTGCTGCCGGCGGAGCTCCCCGGCGAGCAGCGGGCCCGCGCCGTCCGCGTCCCCGGCCCGGCAGCGCTCCACGAGGCCGTCGGGCACATCGGCCGCGTCGTAGCGGCCGTGCAGTGCGAGGGCGGTGCCGGAGCAGGCGCCGGCCCAGGCGCGCAGGGCCTCGGCCGTCCAGGCGGCCGGGGCCTCCGCCAGCATTCCGCGTACGGCCAGGGCGTCCGCCGTGCCGTCGGCGCCGTCCAGCTCGACACGGGCCTTGGCGACGGCCTCGCCCCAGGCCGCGCCGTCGCCGCGCGCGACGGCCGCCCACACGGGGCGCAGGGCGTCGCCCCGGTCGCCCGCGAGCAGCGGGAGACAGCGGTCGAGGCAGGCGAGACCGGCCGCGGCCAGGCCCCGCTCGTCGGCCCCGTCGATCAGTTCCAGCAGGTTCCGGCCGGTCGCCGATGCCATGACGCCTCCTTGCCACCCGATGCGGACTCAGTACGTCCACTACTGCGCCGAGGGGCGCTATTTCGTCACTGTGCGGCCGGAATCATGCCATTGGCCTTGGCGTGCTGCATAGAGGTCAGACGCCGGACGAAGAGGATCGCGAGGACGGCGGCGACGATGTCGAGGGCGAAGCCCGCGAGGGACCACTGGCTCGCGGCGTCGTAGTCGCCGGTGGTCCCCGCCGTCTCGTACATCTGGCCGGAGGCCCAGTTCACCAGGGTGCCGACGATCCAGCACGTCCACCAGCAGTTGAGCAGCGTCAGCTCCCGCCTGCCGTCCGCGGCGTACGGCGCCGGGCGGCTCGCCCGCCAGATCTCCACGGCGATCGCCCGCGGTATCCAGAAGTTGGCGATCGGAATGAACCAGCCGCCCACGGCGTAGCCCGGCTTCCGGGTCTGCAGGTCGCTCGCCCAGACCTCGGCGTTCTTCCGCAGCCGGTAGAACCAGACGATGAAGACGATCCCCGTCGCCAGGTACAGCGTGAACGACATGCTGTACACGAGGTTCAGATTGAGCGGCCCGAACCTCGCCGGATCGACGGACTCCGTCCCGTCGGCCGTCAGATCACGGACGTCGGCGAGACCGAGCAGGACATCGAAGAAGATATTGCCCGCGAGCAGGGCTACGACGGCATGGGAAAGGCCGTTCGGATTTCGGAGCGTGAGCACGTGGTCCCCCCAAGGAACGTGCGGCGGCCAGGTGGCCGCCGCCGGGGGAACGTACGCGATCCGGATCGATCGCGTCCACGACAAAGATCACCGCACCTTGGTCGCCAGCGCCCTGAACTGCTCCCAGGTCAGCGTCGGGGTCCGGGCGTCCCACAGCTTCTGTGCCGTCGCCGTCAGCGGCATCCGGATCCCGTCCGCCACCTGCGCCATGGTCTGCGCGCCCGACAGGTCGCACCAGACCGCGAACCGGCCGCCGAGGATCTGCGGGGCGTAGCGCGCCGGCACCGGTGTCGTGCCGCGCAGGACCAGCGGGGTCCACTGCTCGTAGATCCGGCGGCCGGTGGGGTACGTGAACTGGTTCGGCTCGCCGAGGACGTAGTAGAGGAACTCGTCGTTGAGGTTCACGACCTTGCGGCCCTCGGCCAGGTACTCCGCGGGCGGGCGGGCCCCGATCTCCTTGCCCGTCCAGTACTCGACCTCGATCCGCTTGTCGGCGGTGACGACGCCGCCGCGGAAGAAGCCGTCGTTCCAGGCCTTGGCCGTCTTCCCGGCCGCGCGCACGACGGCGGCGCGGTCGTTGAGCCAGCCCTCCGCGAGGTCCTGGACACCCGCCTGGGGTCCGTACTTCTGCCGGGCCGCCGTGGCCAGCTGCGGGTACGAGGCGGACGGGTTGCGGACGGTCAGCGCCTGGTACTCGTCGGCGCCGACGTGGAACCAGCCACCGGGGAAGAGGGCCGAGTACTCGCGCAGCAGCTCGTCGACGAGCTTCGCCGAGGCCGGCTTGGAGATGTCGATGGCGCCCTGGCGCGGAGTCCCCTGGACGTTGCGCAGCTGGAGGTCCGGGTGGGCGCGCAGGACGGCGCCGAGGTGCCCGGGCGAGTCGATCTCGGGCACGACGGTGATGTGCAGGGTCTGCGCGAGGGCGAGGATCCGGCGCACCTCGGCCTTGCTGAGGTGCTGGGCCGAGACGATCTCGGGATGACTGTCCGAGGCGATCCGGAAGCCCTGGTCGTCGGAGAAGTGCAGCCCGAACTGGTTGAGCTTGAGGTCGGCCATCTCACGGAGCCTGGCCTCGATCCAGCCCGCGGTGAAGAACTTGCGGGCGATGTCGAGGTTCAGTCCGCGCTGGGGTTTCGCGGGCGCGTCGGTGACGACGCCCTCGGGCATCGCGCCGGAGCCCTTCACCGACTGCTTGAGGGTGCGGGTGCCGTAGAAGACGCCGGCCTCGTCGGGGCCGCTGATCCGGACCCGGTTGTCACGGACGGTCAGGTTGTACGACTCGGGGGCGCCGGTCCCGCCCAGGGCCAGCTCGACGTCTCCGGGGCCTGCGGCGACGGCGCCGCGGTAGGGGATGCCGAGTTCCCCGGCGAGGAGCCTGCCCTCGTCGGCGAGGCCCGCGCTGTTCGCGGCGAGGACGACCCCGCCGGTGGGCGCGGGCTTCCAGCCGGGACCACGGGCGGCCTCGTGGTCGCGCACGGCGGGGACGGTCCGGGGCGCGGTGGAGGGGGGGTAGGTCCGGGTCGGGGTGGGCGTCGGGCTGGGCGGCGCGCCGGTGGGCGCGGCGTCCGCGGACGTACCGGAGGTCGTGCCGGAGGAGGCGGCGGGCGTGCCCGAGCCGGAGGGTGATCCGCCGGAGCAGGCCGCCACGGTGGCCAGTGCCACCGCCGTCGCCAGGAGTGCGGGGCCCTTGTGGGGCCCTCGTATGGAGTACCGCATCATTCGGAATCCTCCCGTACGGCGGACGGTCCGGCCAATCGGGGGACTCGACGGCCCCGCGACCGGAACGTGTGCGTCCATCACCTGTTCCGAAACTCTCCCTTCCGGGTGAAATTCGCGCATCCGTCGGACACTTCCCTCGTCCCGTCGGTAACGTTGCGTCACACCCACCCCATCGCGACCGTCCCCGCGCGCGACCGCCCCACCCGTCCCGGAGTACCGGAGCCCACGCTGACCAGCGACACCCATGTCCCCTGCCGCAAGCCGGGCTCCACGGACACGCCTGCCATACCCGCCCAGAACCAGGGCCCGTCCGTCCGCGGGCTCGCGGGCTTCAACGCCGCCGCGCCCGACGAGGCCGAGAGCCTGCTCCTCTCCTGCTGCCACAGCCGCCGCTGGGCCGAACGGGTGGCCGCGCACCGTCCGTACCCGACCGTGGAGGCGCTGCTCGCCGCCGGCGACGAGGCCGGATACGACCTGTCCCGCGCGGATCTCGACGAGGCCCTGGCCGCCGAGTCCTCGGCACTGCCCCACCCCGACGCGCCGCCGGCGGCACGGACCGCGCTGCGGGCCGCCCACGCCGCGTACGAGAGCAGCTTCGGGCACGCGTTCGTGATCAGCCTCGACGGGGTGCGTCCCGGGGAGCGTCTCGACCAGGTTCTCGCAGGCATCCGGTCACGTCTCGGCAACGAAGCGGAGGAGGAACGCGTGATCGCCGCCGACGAACTGAGGCGGCTCGCACGCGCCCGGCTCGCGTTCCGGCTCGCCGAGCCGCTCACACCCCGACACTCCGCACCGTGATTCCGTCCGGAATACGGCGATTCCGGCCTCGGTTCTAGGCCGTCCGTGCCTGTTTGATCACACCTATGGACCCCGCGCAAACGAACCGACAAGTCGTCGCTACGATGACCGGGGCCGGTGGACCGTACCCGGCCGGGTCAGACCGACACTGAAGCCGGCCGACCCTGATCCCCGCTCCCGGAGGGTTTTTCCGTGCCGGCTGGAACGCTGTACCGCGGCCGGGAAGGAATGTGGAGCTGGGTGGCTCATCGAGTCACCGGCGTCCTCATCTTCTTCTTCCTGTTCGTACACGTGCTGGACACCGCTCTCGTCCGCGTCTCGCCCGAGGCGTACGACGAGGTCGTCGCGACCTACAAGACGCCGATCGTCGCACTCCTCGAGTACGGCCTCGTCGCTGCCATCCTCTTCCACGCGCTGAACGGTCTCCGTGTCATCGCCGTGGACTTCTGGTCCAAGGGCCCGCGCTACCAGAAGCAGATGCTCTGGACCGTCGTGGGCATCTGGGTCGTCCTGATGGCGGGCTCGCTGTACCCCGTCCTCGGCCACGCCGCACGTGAACTGTTCGGGAGCTGACGCCAGACATGTCTGCTGACACCACCTCCGCCGCGATCGGCCCCGTCGAGGGCGGCGCCCACTACGACGCGGACAACCCCGCGCCGTACATCGAGGCCCCCCGCAAGCGCACCGGCAAGACCCCGCGCGCGACCCGCGGCAACTTCGAGATGGCCGCGTGGCTCTTCATGCGCCTCTCCGGTGTGGTCCTCGTCGTCCTGGTCCTCGGCCACCTGCTGATCCAGCTCTTCCTGGACGGCGGCGTCTCCAAGATCGGCTTCGCCTTCGTGGCCGGCCGCTGGGCGTCCCCGTTCTGGCAGGTCTGGGACCTGCTGATGCTCTGGCTGGCCATGCTGCACGGCGCCAACGGCCTCCGCACCGTCATCAACGACTACGCGGAGCGGGCCAACACGCGCCTGTGGCTCAAGGGCCTGCTGTACACCGCCACGGTGTTCACCATCCTTCTGGGCACGCTGGTGATCTTCACCTTCGACCCGAACATCCGCTAGGCACGGGGCTGAGGTAATCCACGTCATGAAGATCCACAAGTACGACACCGTCATCGTCGGCGCCGGTGGCGCCGGCATGCGCGCCGCCATCGAGTCGACGAAGCGCAGCCGCACCGCCGTGCTCACCAAGCTCTACCCCACCCGCTCCCACACGGGCGCCGCGCAGGGCGGCATGGCCGCCGCGCTGGCGAACGTGGAGGAGGACAACTGGGAGTGGCACACCTTCGACACGGTCAAGGGCGGTGACTACCTGGTCGACCAGGACGCCGCCGAGATCCTGGCGAAGGAGGCCATCGACGCCGTCCTCGACCTGGAGAAGATGGGCCTGCCGTTCAACCGCACCCCGAACGGCACCATCGACCAGCGCCGCTTCGGCGGTCACTCCCGCAACCACGGCGAGGCCCCGGTCCGCCGGTCCTGCTACGCCGCGGACCGCACCGGCCACATGATCCTCCAGACGCTGTACCAGAACTGCGTCAAGGAGGGCGTGGAGTTCTTCAACGAGTTCTACGTCCTGGACCAGCTGATCACCGAGATCGACGGTGTGAAGCACTCCGCGGGCGTCGTCGCCTACGAGCTGGCCACCGGCGAGATCCACATCTTCCAGGCCAAGGCCGTGATCTACGCGTCCGGCGGCACCGGCAAGTTCTTCAAGGTGACCTCCAACGCGCACACCCTGACCGGTGACGGCCAGGCCGCCTGCTACCGCCGCGGCCTGCCCCTGGAGGACATGGAGTTCTTCCAGTTCCACCCGACGGGCATCTGGCGCATGGGCATCCTGCTGACGGAGGGCGCCCGCGGTGAGGGCGGCATCCTCCGCAACAAGGACGGCGAGCGCTTCATGGAGAAGTACGCGCCGGTCATGAAGGACCTCGCGTCCCGTGACGTCGTGTCCCGCTCCATCTACACGGAGATCCGCGAGGGCCGCGGCTGCGGTCCCGAGGGCGACCACGTCTACCTGGACCTGACGCACCTCCCGCCGGAGCAGCTCGACGCCAAGCTCCCGGACATCACCGAGTTCGCCCGTACGTACCTCGGCATCGAGCCGTACACGGACCCGATCCCGATCCAGCCCACCGCGCACTACGCCATGGGTGGCATCCCGACCAACGTCGAGGGTGAGGTCCTCTCGGACAACACCACCGTCGTCCCGGGTCTGTACGCGGCCGGCGAGGTCGCCTGCGTGTCGGTGCACGGCGCCAACCGCCTCGGCACCAACTCGCTGCTCGACATCAACGTCTTCGGCAAGCGCTCCGGCATCGCCGCGGCCGAGTACTCCGCCAAGTCCGACTTCGTCGAGCTGCCGGAGAACCCGGAGTCCCTCGTCGTCGCGACGATCGAGAAGCTGCGCAACTCCACGGGTCACGAGCGGGTCGCGGACATCCGTCGCGAGCTGCAGGAGACCATGGACGCCAACGTCATGGTGTTCCGTACCGAGCAGACGATCAAGACGGCCGTCGAGAAGATCGCCGAGCTGCGCGAGCGCTACGAGAACGTGTCCATCCAGGACAAGGGCAAGCGCTTCAACACGGACCTCCTGGAGGCCATCGAGCTGGGCAACCTGCTCGAACTGGCCGAGGTCATGGCCGTCTCGGCCCTGGCGCGCAAGGAGTCCCGCGGCGGTCACTACCGCGAGGACTACCCCAACCGCGACGACGTCAACTTCATGCGCCACACCATGGCGTACCGCGAGGTCGGCGAGGACGGCTCCGAGACCGTCCGTCTCGACTACAAGCCGGTCGTCCAGACCCGCTACCAGCCGATGGAGCGTAAGTACTGATGGCTACCCCCGTACTGGACAAGGTCGAGGCGGAGTCCGCCGCCTCCCCGTACATCACGGTCACGATGCGGATCCGCCGCTTCAACCCCGAGGTGTCGGACGCGTCGGTCTGGGAGGACTTCCAGATCGAGATCGACCCGAAGGAGCGTGTGCTCGACGCCCTCCACAAGATCAAGTGGGACGTCGACGGCACGCTGACCTTCCGTCGCTCGTGCGCGCACGGCATCTGCGGCTCGGACGCGATGCGGATCAACGGCAAGAACAGGCTCGCCTGCAAGACGCTGATCAAGGACATCAACCCGGAGAAGCCGATCACGGTCGAGGCCATCAAGGGCCTCACGGTCCTCAAGGACCTCGTGGTCGACATGGAGCCGTTCTTCCAGGCGTACCGCGACGTCATGCCGTTCCTCATCACCAAGGGGAACGAGCCGACCCGCGAGCGCCTGCAGTCCGCCGAGGACCGCGAGCGCTTCGACGACACCACCAAGTGCATCCTGTGCGCCGCGTGCACGTCGTCCTGCCCGGTCTTCTGGAACGACGGCCAGTACTTCGGTCCGGCCGCGATCGTCAACGCGCACCGCTTCATCTTCGATTCGCGTGACGAGGCGGGCGAGCAGCGCCTGGAGATCCTGAACGACAAGGACGGTGTGTGGCGCTGCCGCACGACGTTCAACTGCACGGACGCCTGCCCCCGTGGCATCGAGGTCACCAAGGCGATCCAGGAAGTGAAGCGTGCGCTGATCACGCGTCGCTTCTGACGAACGGTTCGGTGTTCCGGCCCGCTTCTGTACGCTGCGGCGTGCAGGAGCGGGCTTTTTCTTTGTGGAGGACGGGGACTGATGAGCGAGCCGAACCCTTACAAGTCGGAGGACTACGAGTGGGGCCCGGGCGGACAGTCGGGTACGCCGGGACAGCCGGCCTACGGGTACCCGCACCCGCACACCCCCGCGTACCAGCCGACCCTGCCGGAAGGGGTGCCCGTTCCGCCGCAGCACATGCCGGGGCCGCCGCAGGGCGCGGGCGCTCCGCTGCTGAGCCTGGGTGACATCACCGTGGTGGGCGACCAGATCATCACGCCGGCCGGACCGATGCCCCTCAAGGGCGCCGTGTGGAACGTGATGGACATGTCGCGCACCGAGGAGAAGATGCCCACGGTCGCCATCGTGCTGGCGGTCATCTTCTTCATCTTCTGCCTGCTGGGCCTGCTGTTCCTGCTGATGAAGGAGAAGCAGACCACCGGCTTCATCCAGGTCACGGTGACCAGCGGCGGCAGGCACCACGCGACGATGATCCCGGCGCGCGGCCCGGACACCATCCACTGGGTGATGGGGCAGCTCAACTACGCGCGCTCGCTGAGCATGTGACCGTACGCCGTACGACGGCAGGTGTTCGTCCGAGGGACCCGGGGGCCTCCCCCGGGTCCCTCAGCCGTGCCAGGGGCGGGTCGTCCCGGTGGACTCCGCCTCGACCATGACGCGGCGGAGCATGTCGTTGAGGAGGGTGCGCTCCCCGGGGTCGAGGACGCCGAGGAGGCGGTACTCCTCGTGGCCGAGGACGTCCATCGCGCCGAGCCAGGTCTCGCGGCCGGCGGCGGTGAGTTCGACGACGACCCGGCGCCGGTCGGTGGTGGACTGCGTACGGCGGACGAAGCCGCGCTTCTCCAGGGCGTCGAGGCGGCCGGAGACGGAGGCGGGGGCCAGGTCGAGGTCCTGGGCGAGCTCGGAGGGGGCTGCGCTGCCGCCGCGGCCGGCGATCTTGTGCAGGGTGTCGAACTCATGGCGTTCCAGGTCGAAGTCGACGAGGGACTGCTCCCTGACCCGGCGGAGGTGGACGGAGAGCTTCTTCATCCGGGTGACGGCGCCCTCGACGACGGGGTCGAGGCCGGGCAGGACGGGCTGCCAGCGGGCGACGTGTTCGTCGGTCCAGTCGCGCGGCTCGCTCGGAGTACGCGGTTCCTCGGGGTGCGCCATGGGGTGATCGTACGTCGGTGGACGGAGAACCTCCCGATAAGTACTTCGTTGACGAATTATTCGATACCGAAATACTCTTCGGGTCATGCCTGTTGTCGCCACACCCATGTCTCCGCCGGCCCCCCATCCGCTCCGCACCCGCTCCTTCCGGCTGCTCTTCACCGGTCGCACCCTCTCCCTCCTCGGCGACGCCGCGATCCCCGCCGCCCTCGCCCTCGCCGTCCTGGAGGCCACCGGCTCCACCACGGCACTCGCCCTGGTCCTCGGCTGCGCGATGGTGCCCAAGCTGCTCCTGCTGCCGCTCGGCGGAGTCGTCGGCGACCGCTTCGACGCCCGCACGGTCGCGCTCACCACCGACCTCGTGCGCTGCGCCACCCAGCTGATCGTCGGCATCCAACTCCTCGGCGGCACCCCGAGCCTGGCCGTCCTGGCCGTCGCCGAGGCGCTCGGCGGCGCGGCCGGGGCGTTCGCGATGCCGACCGACGCGCCCCTGGTCAAGGGCGTGGTGGCCGCCGAGTCTCTGCACCGCGCCAACGCGGCGATGAGCGTCGCCCGGAGCGCCGGCCGGCTCGGCGGCCCCGCCCTCGCCGGCACCCTCGTCCTGACCGTGGGACCCGGCTGGGCCTTCGTCCTCGACGCGGCGACCTTCGCCGTCAGCGCGCTGCTCCTGACGGCGGTACGGGTGAAAAGGATCCCGATCCCCCGCCGCTCCCTCCGGGCCGACCTCGCGGAAGGCTGGCAGGAGGTCCGCTCCCGCGACTGGTACTGGACCAGCCTCATCGGCCACAGCGCCTGGAACGGCGCCGCCGCCGTCCTCATGACCCTCGGGCCCGCCGTCGCCGTGCAACAGCTCGGCGGCGGCACCACCTGGGTCCTCCTGCTCCAGGTCGGCGCCGTCGGCTACCTCCTCGGCGCCCTGCTCGCCGACCGCGTCAGCCCCCGGCGCCCGGTCCTCATGGCGAACCTCGGACTCGCCACGTACGCCCTGCCGCTGATCCTGCTCGCCGTCGCCGCGCCCGCCCCCGTCACCATCGCCGCCTACGGGCTCGCGCAGGCGGGGCTCGGCTTCCTCTCCCCCGTCTGGGAGACCGCCGTCCAACGGTCGGTGCCCGCCCACGCGCTGGCCCGGGTCACCTCGTACGACTGGCTGCTCTCCCTGGCGGCCATGCCCCTGGGGTACACGCTGGCACCGATCGCCGCCTCGGCCTGGGGCCCCGAAGTGCCCCTCCTCGCCGCCGGGGTGGTGGTGGGCGGCTGCTGCGCCGCGACGGCCCTGGTGCCGGGGGTGCGCCGCCTCACCTGAGCGTTGTCGGTGGGGTCCTCTACCGTCGTCCGCATGGTGGGGAACACGGGGAACACAGTGGACGCGGGAAACACAGCGGACGCGGGGAGCACGGGCGACACGGAGAACCCGGTGGGGTTCCCGGACTCGCCGGACACGGCCGGGCGGCGGGAGAGCGCGCTCGCCCTCCACCGGCGGATCTGCCGCCGGTGCGACGAGGAGACGGCCGGCCGGGCCCTCGACGACCTGGCACGGCAGGAACTCGGCTGGTCGACGGCGGAGTCCGACCTGCTGCTCTCCCGCCTCCTCGGGAGGGACGCGGAGGTCGCCCCGCACGAACTCCTCGACTCCTTCCCCCACCTGGTGCCGATCGCTCTGTCGGCCGCGGAGCAGGCGGAGGACTTCGACCGGACCCGGGTGCGCGCGTTGCGGGGCATCGCCGAACACCTCCGGGTCCACCGGGACGCCCGGTTCGCCGCGCTCCGGGACCGGATGGACGCCCTGCTGCGGCGCCCCGTCCCCACCGTTCCGGGCCTGCTGCCCCGTCACCTCCTCGACGGGCTCGACGACTACGGCCCGGCGATGCGGGCCGCGCACCCGGCGGTCCTCAAGGGGGCGGGGACGGTGGAGTTCCTGAATCACTGCGCCACGCTGCACCGGCCCCGCGCTCCCCGGAACTGGCGGAAGCGGTCGGCGGAACTCCTGGGGCGGGCCGAGGGCGGGGCGGAGGTGGTCCGGCTCCTCCTCGAAGGCATCGCCGCGCAACCCGCGCACCGGGTGCACGAACTGGACCTGTGGGGAATGGACGTTCCGACCCTCGCCGCCGCCGGCAACACCGCGCTCGTCCGCGGCCTGCTGTGGGCGGCGCTCGACGTGGACGCCGACTGGGTCGTCCCGCGGGTCGGCGCCGTCGCACTCCACGCGGGCACGGGGCTCGGGGGCTCCGGCGGCATGTGCCGCAGCCGGCCACTGGCCACCACCGCCGTCGCGGTGCTCGGCGCGTGCGGGGACGCCCGGGGCGAGGAGGCCGTGCAGTGGCTCGGCCGACTGCCGCGGAAGGTGGTCAACCGCGCGGTGGCGAAGGGGATCGCCAAGGCCCTGGAGGAGGTCTCGGCCCGCTCCGGGGTGACGCCGTCGATGCTCCGCGAGCGCGGGGTGGCGACGCTCGGGCTCGACGGGCGCGGAGTCCGGGAGACACCGCTCGGGGCGTACACGGCGGAACTGTCGGTACGGGAGCCGGGCACGGTCGCGCTGGTCTTCAGGAGCCCGGAGGGGAGGCTCCTGAAGACCGCGCCCAAGGAGGTCCGGGAGGCGCACGCCGAGGAGCTGAAGCGGGTCAGGGCGGGGCTCAGGGAGCTCAGGACCCTGGTCGCCGCCGAGCGCTCCCGCCTCGAGGAACACCTGGCGGCGGGGACGGGCTGGCCGGCGGAGGACTGGCAGCGGTACTACGTGGACCACCCGGTCACGGGGACGATGGCCCGCGCGCTGCTGTGGGAGGTCGCGGAGGACGACGGGGAGCGGTGGACCGCGGGCCTGCCCGAGCGCACCGGCGGCGGCTGGGCCCTGGCGGGCGCGGACGGCACCGCGCGTCCGGTCGGCCCCGGCGCCCGCCTGCGGCTGTGGCATCCGCTGCGGGCCGGGGGCGAGGAGGTCGCCGAGTGGCGGGACGCGACGGAGGGGCGGGAGGAGGACCAGCCGTTCAGGCAGGTCTTCCGCGAGATGTACCCGCTCACCCCGGCCGAGTGGGCGACCGGCTCGTCCTCCCACCGCTTCGCGGGGCGGGTGCTGCGGTACGGACAGGCGCGGGCGCTGATGACCGAGCGCGGCTGGACGGGGAACCACCTGGGGTACTTCTCGGACGGCTGGTCCTCGGAGATGACCAAGGAGCTGCCGGTCCCGGGGGACGTCCCGGCGGCCGAGGGGACGGTCTGGCGGGCACGCCTCCTCGTCGAGCTGGTCGACGAGGGGGCGAGCCGGGACGGGGTGGCCCGGCTCTGCGCGACGGACCGGGTGTGGTTCGAGCGGCGCTCCGGTGCGGCGGGCGCGCGGGGCGCCTGGTCGGAGGCCGCCCTGACCGACGTACCGGCGCTCGCGCTGTCGGAGGCGTTCCGGGACGTCGACCTGTTCGTACAGGTGGCATCGGCGGAGCCGCGGGCGGCGGGGGCGGAGACGGCCGAGACGGAGATGGCCGAGTCGGCGGAGTCGGCGGAGTCGGCCGCGGAGACGGAAGAGACCGCGGTCCCGCACTGACCGGGCCGGACTGTGGACTCGGCGCCCCGCGCCGACCGGGGACCTGGCCGGCGGGGCGGGGGCGGGGCCCGGCGGGGCGGGGCACCCGGAGCCCGACGGGGCGGCGGCCCCGGGGTCAGGCCGTCCGGTGGCTCCTGGTCTCCGCCAGGAAGGTGGTGAGCAGGCGGGCGGTCTCGTCCGGGCGCTCCAGCGCGGGAAGGTGTCCGGCCCAGTCGAGGTCGACGCGGCGCGCGTCGGGCAGGACGCGGGTGAGACCGTCGGCGACCGCCCGGAAGTCGGGGTGGTCGTGGGCCCCGGTGACCACCAGGGCGGGGACCTCGATCCCGGCGAGGTCGTCGGCGCCGACCTCGGGCTCGGCGGGGTGGAACTCCTCGGGCGCGGCGAGCTGGACCTCGAAGGCGTGCCGCTGCATCTCCCGGACGAGGGCACGGGCCTCCGGCCCCGCCTCGGGACCGAGCCAGGTGTCGACGTTGAGCTCGACGGCCGCGTCGAGGTCGCCGGCTTCGAGCAGTTCGTCCTCACGCTCTCCCCAGGCCCGCAGTTCCGCGCCGGGCCGGAAACCCGGCACGCCGGAGCCGAGCAGGGCGAGCGCGGAGACATGGCCGGGGTGGCGGACGGCGAGCTCCAGGGCTATCCGGCCGCCGAAGGAGGCTCCGACGACGGCGGCCCGTTCGATGCCGAGGTGGTCGAGAAGGCCGCGCACGTCGTCGGCGTGGGTGTGCGGAGCGTCCATGGGGCTGTCGCCGAAGCCGCGGAGGTCGCAGCGGACGACGCGGTGCCCCGCGTCGGCGAGGGCCTGGAACTGCCCGTCCCACATCCGGCGGTCGCAGACCCCGGAGTGCAGCAGGAGGACGGTCGAGGGGCCGGCGCCGGCCAGGTCGTGAGAGAGCGTCATCCGCCCGACCCTAGGCGGCGGGACCGGCGGTGGCCAGCAGGTTTCCCCTGGGCCCCGCATGGAACTTGAACACGTTCAAAGAGAGGTCTACAGTCATGACCGCCAGCTTTTGAACGCGTTCAAGGGAGGGTGGGGCATGGACCTCACTGTCGTCGCGTACATCGTCTATCTGCTGATCAGCGTGGCTCTGACCATCTGGGTCGCGCGCACACTCAGCCGCAACGGAAGGATCTTCCTCGCGGACGTCCTGCACGGGAACGAGAAGCTCGCCGATGCCGTCAACCACCTTCTGGTGGTCGGCTTCTACCTCGTCAACTTCGGCTTCGTCGCCCTCTACCTGAGCCAGGACGACGCCGTCCTCGACGCCCGCGCACTCTTCGAGGCGCTCTCGGTGAAGCTCGGGGTCGTCCTGCTCGTCCTCGGCGTGATGCACCTCGGGAACGTGTACGTCCTCAACAAGATCCGGCGCCGCGGAGTCATGGAGCGCGAGCAGGTGCCGCCGGTCGGCCCCCAGGGCTGGACCACCGCGCCCAAGGCCGGCCCCTGGGCCCCGCCCGCGCCTCAGGGCTGAACCGCGGTGCCGACCCCCGTGGGACGTCTGACCGTGCTGTACGACGCCGACTGCCCGCTCTGCGTGCATCTCAGGCACTGGCTGCTGCGCCAGCGGCAGCTCGTCCCGCTGGACCTCGTACCGGCCGGGTCGCAGGAGGCCAGGCGCCGCTTCCCCGCCCTCGACCACGCCGCCACCCTGCGGGAGATCACCGTGGTCGGGGACCGGGGCCAGGTCTACCGGGAGACCTCCGCCTGGATCGTCTGCCTCTGGGCGCTGGCCGACCACCGGGCCAAGGCCCACTGGCTGGCCACCCCCGCCGGGCAGCCCTTCGCCCGGATGACCGTGCTCGCGGCCGCGAAGTGGCGCGAGGCCCTCAAGGGGCCGGGCGGCGAGGACGGGAGCTGCGCGGACGGGCGCTGCGAAGTGCCCGGTCGGCCCGGCTAGGCTCGGCCCTGTGATGGACGCGAAGGAAGAGAAGAAGGCCGCCGACAAGAAGGCCGACGACAAGAAGGCTCCGAAGAGCGAGCAGACCCGCACGCTGATCCTCGAAACCGCGCTCCGGCTGTTCAAGGAGCGCGGTTACGACAAGACGACGATGCGGGCCATCGCCCAGGAGGCCGGGGTCTCCGTCGGCAACGCCTATTACTACTTCTCCTCCAAGGAACACCTCGTCCAGGGCTTCTACGACCGGATCGCCGAGGAGCACCAGGCGGCCGTCGAGCCCATCCTGACCGGCGGCGAGAAGGACCTCACGGCCCGGATCCGGGGGGTCTACCTCGGCTGGCTCGACATCGCGGAGCCGTACCACGAGTTCGCGGCCCAGTTCTTCAAGAACGCCGCCGACCCGGACAGCCCGCTCAGCCCCTTCTCCCCCGAGTCGGAGGGGCCCCGCGAGGCGGCGATCGAGGTCCACCGGCGGGTCATCTCCGGCGCCTCGGTGAAGGTCGACCCCGAACTGGCCGAGGCCCTGCCCCAGTTGCTCTGGCTCCAGCAGATGGGCCTGGTGCTGTTCTGGGTGTACGACCGCTCGGAGGGCGCCGCCAACAGCCGGCGCCTGGTGGAGCGCCTCGCACCGGTCACCGCCCGCGCGATCTCGCTCTCCCGCTTCCGGATCCTGCGCCCGCTGGTCAAGGAGACGCACGAGCTGCTCTCCGACTTCATGCCGACCGCGGCCGGAATGGCGGCCTCGGGAAAGCCCAAGAAGAGGGCAGAACCGAAGCCGCCGAAGACCTCGTGACGAGATCCGGGTCGTCTCCCCCGATCCGGAGGAGACGGCCTAGATCCAGCTGAGCTCCCACAGGCGCCAGATGCCCGTACCGTCCGTCAGGTACTGGGAGCCGGCGACCGCCTCCGTGGAGAGGACGTAGTCCTTCTTCTGCCACAGCGGGACGAGCGGGACGTCGGTGGCGACCTCGCTCTGGATCTCCTTGAAGTCGCCGGTCGCCCGGGAGCGGTCGCTGAACTGCTGCGTCGAGGAGATCAGTTCGTCGATCCGCTTGCTGGAGAACCCGTTGTGCAGGGTGTTCGCGGTGCCGACGAGCGGCGCGGTGAAGCTGTCGGAGTCGGGGAAGTCGGGCAGCCAGCCGACCGTGTAGGCGTCGAAGGTCCCCTTCGCGTACTGCTTCTGGAACTCCGTCCACTTCACTTCGACGGTCTTGACCTCGAAGAGGCCGGTCTCCTCCAGCTGCCGCTTGATCTCGGCGGTCTCGGCGCCGTAGGTGGCGTCCGCACGGTAGCCGAAGGTGAACTTCACCGGGGTCTCCACCCCGGCGTCCTTCAGGAGCTTCTTCGCCTTCTTGGCGCTCGGCTCCGGGTTCACGTCGTAGAAGGCCGTGCTGTGCCCCACGAAGCCCTGCGGGATGAGGGAGTACAGCGGCTCGACCGTTCCCTTGTACGCGCCGGTGGTGATCGCCGGGCGGTCGAGGACGGCGGCGACGGCCTGCCGGACCGCCTTGTCGGCCATGGGCGAGCCGGGCCGGACGTTGAAGTTGAGGTTGCGGATCTCGGCGCTCTCCGCCTCGGTGACCCGGGTGCCGTCCTTGGTGTCCAGGGCGGAGACGAACTCCGGCGGGAGCTGCCGGTGCGTCACCTCGACGTCCTTCGACTTCCAGGCGCTCGCGAGCTCCTCGGACTGGCCGAAGTACTTCACCAGGACCGGACCGCCGGCCTTGGTGATGGCGCCCCGGTAGTTCGGGTTGGGCTCCAGGAGGGCCGACTCGCCCTCCTTGTACTCCTTGAGGACGTACGGCCCCGAGCCGTCGACCGCGGAGCCGGTACGCAGCTTGTCGGCCGGGTACTGGTCCTTGTCGACGATCGAACCGGCACCCGTGGCCACCTTCAGCGGGAACGTGGCGTCCCGGCCGCTCAGGTGGAAGGTGACGGTCCGGTCCTCGGCCGAGACGCTCTTCAGCGTCGGGAAGAGAGGCTGCGGACCGACGTCGGTCTTGATGCGCAGCATCCGCTCGAAGGAGTACTTGACGTCCTCGGCGGTCACCTTTCGCCCGTTGGCGAAGGAGAGGTCGTCGCGGAGCGTGCACTGGTACGTCGTGAGCTTGGTGCCCACGAACTTGCAGCTCTCCGCCGCGTCCGGCACGGGGGTCGTGAACCCCGGCTTGAACGTCATCAGCGACTGGAACACATTGCTGTACATGGCCCAGGAACCGGCGTCGTACGCGCCGGCCGGGTCCAGAGAAGTGATCGCGTCGGTTGTGCCGACACTGATCGGATCGGTGCGGCCGCCGTCGGAGGGCAGGAGTTGCCAACCCCCCACTCCGGCGGCCACCAGTACTCCACAAGTGATGAGGATCCGCAGACGGACCGTCGACCGCATTGCCGTGCTTCCTTTTTTCGTCCCACCCCGGTGCGACGGCCCCCGGAAACGTCGCGATCAACGTCATCCCATCACACCGTTTTCACAAGTGGAAGAGAAAACTTTCACACCACATGTATATGTCCGGGAAATGCGAATTTAAGTCGATGAGCAGCACGTATCGGTCTCGACGCAGGGAGTCACCCCGCCCCGGTTACGCCTGTTTCGAGGCGAGTTCGACGATGGTGATGTCCGAGGGCGCCCCGACCCGGACCGGAGGTCCCCAGGCTCCCGCGCCCCGCGAGACGTACAGCTGGGTGTCCCCGTACCGTTCGAGTCCCGCGACGGTCGGGTTGGCCAGTTCGGCGAGCAGGTTTCCGGGCCAGAGCTGCCCGCCGTGGGTGTGCCCGGAGAGCTGGAGGTCGACGCCGTGGCGCACGGCGTCGTGGATGACGATCGGCTGGTGCGCCAGGAGGACCGCGGCGCGCGCCCGGTCGCGGTCACCGAGGGCCCGCGCGAAGTCGGGCCCCTGGCCCTCGCTCTCCCCCGCCACGTCGTCGACGCCGGCGAGGTCGAACCCGGCCGCGATCTCCACGCGGTCGTTGCGCAGCGTGCGCAGGCCGAGTTCGCGGACGTGGTCGACCCAGGCGTCGGCGCCCGAGAAGTACTCGTGGTTGCCGGTCACGAAGAAGGAGCCGTGGCGGGCGCGGAGCCGGGCGAGCGGCTCGGCGGCGGAGCCGAGGTTCTCGACGGTGCCGTCGACGAGGTCGCCGACGACGGCGACCAGGTCGGGCTGGGCGGCGTTGATGGTGTCCACGATGCGCTGCGTGTGGGCGCGGCCCAGGATCGGGCCGATGTGAATGTCGGAGACGACGGCGATCCGGTAGCCGTGCGCGGCACGCGGCACCTTGGCGAGCGGGACGGTGACCCGCTTGACGCGGGGGCCGCGCAGCACGCCGTACGTGCCGTAGCCGACGGTCCCTGCGGCGACGGCGGCGGCCGTACCGCCGACGACCCGGGAGACGAACAGCCGACGGGAGACCTCCGCGGCGGCCCCGGGAGCGACCGGCCCGACGGCCCCCCTCGGCTCCTTGGGCTCAGTCGGTTCCGAGGCCCCCGTGGCCCCGGCGGGCTCCGACGCCCCGGAGGCAGGACCGGCCGGGGCGTCGGGCGCCACCGGCGGGACCGGCTGCTCGGCGGCGGGGACGGACTCGCGAACCGGCACCGGGAGGGGCGCCGCGGGCGCCGCTCCCCCGGCGCGCCGGGCGAGCCAACGGCGCAGGAGGGGCCGGACGGCCTCGCCGACGACCAGGGCCAGGGTCACGTACAGCAGCAGCGCCAGCCAGAGGAAACCCGGCCAGGCGACCACCTGCTGGAGCAGGAAGGGCGCTCCGGCGCGGGAGGAGCCGAGGGCCGCGAAGGAGAGCAGCGGCAGCGCCACGACGGCGGCCGTGCCCAGACGGCGCGGCAGGCTCCCGCGCGTCGTGACATCGCGCACGAGGCGCCGCCACACGTACCAGTGGACCGCGCCGAGCAGCGCGAGGACCACGATCAGGACCAGCAGGAAGACGACCACGCCCCGGAACCCCTCTTCTGACCGCTCGCGCGGTCCTAACCGTTTCCGTGACGCGCGGCACGCACCCCACGCAACCCGAGCACCCCGATCCCCGTCCCCAGGACAAAGGACGTGACGGCAAGCAGCAGATGAACCCAGAAGTAGGCCGTCGGGTCGCCCGCGTCGTCGAACGCGAGGCCACTCCCGTCGTTCCACAGGTTCTTGACGAAAGTGATCCAGATGAACCAGCTCCAGACCCCGAACGCGAGCAGGAACCAGGAGACGCGGCGGCTGAGCTTCATGACCCCAGTATCACCGTCGGCCCCGGGGGCCCCGCTTCCGGGTGGAGGAGCCCGGGTGAACCGCCAGCCGGGGTTCGGGTCGTTCTTCCGTACCTGTACGTTCACGACCGTGTCTGCTTCGAAGAAGACCGCTTGGGCGGTCGCCGCTGCTGTCCTCCTGCCCCTCGTCGTCGCCGTGCCCGCCCATGCGGACACGAAGGACGAGAAGGACAAGCAGCCCAAGCCCCCCGCCGCGATGTCCTCGGTCGGCGGACCGCTGCTCGGCAGCCCCGGTACGCAGGTGAAGCTGGGGCCCGGCGCCCCGGTGCTGCCGAAGGAGCTGTCCGGCCGTTCCTGGATCGTCGCGGACGCGGAGAACGGTCAGATCCTCGCCGCGCACAACGCGCACTGGCCGCTCGCCCCGGCCTCCACCCTCAAGATGCTCTTCGCGGACACCCTGCTGCCGAAGTTCCCCAAGACGCAGAACCACCTGGTCACCACCGCGGACATGGCCGGGATAGGGGAGGGCTCCAGCCTCGTCGGCATCAAGGAGAAGCAGACCTACAGCGTCCACGACCTGTGGCTCGGCGTCTTCCTCCGTTCCGGCAACGACGCCGTGCACGTCCTGACCAGCATGAACAACGGCCTGCGGCAGACCGTGAAGGACATGAACGACCACGCGGCCGAGCTCCAGGCGCTCGACACCCACGTGGTCTCCCCGGACGGTTACGACGCCCCGGGCCAGGTCTCCTCCGCGTACGACCTGACGCTCATCGCCCGCAACGGCATGCAGAAGCAGGACTTCCGCGAGTACGCCGCCACGCCCCGCGCCGCCTTCCCCGGCGAGCAGAAGCCGGGCAAGAAGCGCGAGACCTTCGAGATCCAGAACACCAACCGGCTGCTCACCGGTGACCTCGGCGTGGCCCCGTACCAGGGCATCGCCGGCGTCAAGAACGGCAACACCACCCACGCGGGTGCCACCTTCACCGGCGTCGCCGAGCGCAACGGCAGGGTCCTGCTCGTCACGGTGATGAACCCTTCCTCCAAGGAGCAGCACGCCGTCTACCGCGAGACCGCCCGGCTCCTCGACTGGGGCTTCGCCGCGTACGGGAAGGTGACCCCCGTCGGCGAACTCGTGCCGCCCCGCTCCGCCCGTACGGGCACCTCCGCCCCGGACGACGGCTCGGTCCCGGCCCCCGGGAAGAACGCCCCGGGGGACTCCCCCCGGGCGGCCGCCAAGGAGCACCAGTCCGGTGGCGTCGGGATCGCGCTGGCCGTCGCGGGCGGTGTGCTCGTACTCCTCGCCGGTGCCGTCTTCCTGGTCAACCGTCGCTGGCCGCTCGCTGCGTCGGCGGCCCGTCGCCGCCGCTCGGAGCAGACTCCGGAGTCTGCTCCCGACGTGACTCCGTAGCCGTCCACGCGGCGCAGTACAGCAGCAGCTTCGCGGTGAAGTTGATCCAGAGCAGCAGGGCGACCGGGACACCGAACGCCCCGTACATCGACTTCGCCGCGACGCCCCGCATGTAGCCCCCGAGCAGCAGCTTGAGCAGCTCGAAGCCGACCGCCCCCATCAGCGCCGCCACGACGAGCCGGCGGCGGGTCGGCTGCACCCCCGGCAGCAGCGTCAGCACGTACAGCAGGATCAGGAAGTCGGCGACGACCGCGACCAGGACGGCGGCCGTCTGGAGGAGGTAGCCGCCCGCGCCGTCGCCGGAGATCCCGATCCGGTCGGCGCTCCAGCCGACGGCGGTGGAGCCGAGCCAGGACGCGGCGAGCGAGGCGAGGGCGACGCCGCCGAGGCCGACGAGGATGAGCGCGTCCTTGCCCTTGAGCAGGATCGGGTTGCCCTCGATGTCGTCGAGCCCCCACACCGCGCGCAGGCAGTCCCGCATGGAGCCGATCCAGCTGATGCCGGTGAGGAGCAGCAGCGCGCCCGCGACGAGCCCGACGGTGCCGGCGTTGTCGACGAGCCCGCTGATGTTGAGCTGGTCGGAGATGCCGGGCACCTGGTCGCTGATCTTCTCCTCGATCCGGTCGAGCTGGTCCTTGCTGAGGAGTGCGGCGCCCACCGCGGCGGCGACGGTGATCAGCGGGAAGAGCGCGAGGAAGGAGACGAAGGTGATCGCGGCCGCGAGCCGGGTCCAGTGGGCCTCGTCGAGGGTCTCGTACGAGCGCCACGCGTGGGTCCGCATGAGTTTCGCGACCCACGGGCCGATGACGGGGAGCTTGGTCAGCCAGTCCATGTCGTACGCCTACCCCTCAATCCGTGCAAGCCCCTGATGGCGACCGCGATACGAGAATCCCCCGCCGAGGCGCGCGGGCCCGCCAGCGACATCCCGTACATCGCCACTCGTGGATCAAGGGAGCCCCCTTCCCCGGGGGTGCTTTCCCGACACTCCTTTAATCACCCATTTCGACGAACCGCCATGCAATAACGGCATAAGCGACAGACGCGGCTATACGGTCACCCCCATGGCTGTCGAGACCTGCCTCCCGGACGACCGCGAGGCGATCGGCCGGGGGCGCACCGCGCCCCGCCACGCGCGCGTGGACCGGCCTCGGTGCCGGTGCCGCGGCGGCCGACGCGGCCCAGGCGGCCGGGGCCCGCGGCTCGAACGCCCGCGGTCCCGGCCGCGCCCGTCCCGTCCGCCGGCCGGGGTCCGCCTCCGGCCCGCCCCGATCTCCAGGAGGTCACGTTGAAGAACGCCTTCGGTGCCCCGCAGTCCCTGCTCGTCCTCGGCGGCACCTCCGAGATCGGGCTGGCCACCGCCCGCCGGCTGATCGCCCGCCGCACCCGGACCGTCTGGCTGGCCGGGCGCCCCTCCCCCGCGCTCACCGCCGCCGCCGAGTCGCTGCGCGTACTCGGCGCGGACGTGCGCACCGTGCCCTTCGACGCACTCGACACCGAGTCGCACGAGGAGCGGCTCGGCAAGATCTTCACCGAGGGGGACATCGACATGGTGCTCCTCGCCTTCGGGGTCCTCGGCGACCAGGCGCGGGACGAGTCCGACCCGGTCGCCGCCGTCCGCGTCGCGCAGACCAACTACACGGGCGCCGTCTCGGCGGGGCTGGTGTGCGCGGGCGCGCTCCAGGCCCAGGGGCACGGTTCGCTGGTGGTGCTCTCCTCGGTGGCGGGCGAGCGGGCCCGCCGGGCCGACTTCATCTACGGCTCCTCGAAGGCGGGGCTCGACGCCTTCGCCCAGGGCCTCGGGGACGCGCTGTACGGCACCGGGGTGCACGTGATGGTCGTACGGCCCGGGTTCGTGCGCTCGAAGATGACGGCGGGGCGCGCGGAGGCGCCGCTGGCGACCACCCCGGAGGCGGTCGCGAGTGCGATCGAGCTGGGGCTGCGGCGCCGCTCGGAGACGGTGTGGGTGCCGGGGGCGCTGCGGATGGTGATGACGGCGGTGCGGCACACGCCGAGGGCGCTCTTCCGACTGCTGCCGGTGTGAGTGCGCCCCTGGTTCGGGAGCGGGCGCCGGTGTGAGTGCGCCCTGGTGCGGGAGCGGCCCGGTGCGAGAGCGGGCGCCGCGTCGGCGGTGTGCCTGCGACGGGGCGTGTGGTGGGGGCGGGCCGTGCCGGGTCGGCGGATTACGTATGTGCGCCGACGCCCGGCCGGTGGGGCGTCCCCGGTCGACCCTTGAGGCCGCCCGGGGGCCGGGGCGGGCCGGGTCAGCCCGTGGTGGTGGCCGTCGGCGTGTCGACCGGGCTGCCGCCCTGCGCCGGGACGGCCGCGATCGGGCGGCCGCTGCCGAACTCGTAGTCGTACAGCTTCCGCCACACACCGTCCGCGCCCTGCTCGTACAGCGCGAAGGAACGGCAGGTCCAGGCCGCCTCGAACCCGGCGAGCTCCTCGTACGCCCGGTCCATCCCCTCCTCGGAGATCCCGTGCGCGACGGTGACGTGCGGGTGGTACGGGAACTGCAGCTCGCGCGCGAGCGGGCCGGACTCGTCCCGGATCTGCTGCTGGAGCCGGTTGCAGAGGGGCACGCCCTCCACCAGCTTCACGAAGACGACCGGCGAGAGCGGCCGGAACGTCCCGGTGCCCTTCAGCCGCACCGGGAACGGCTGGTGGTCGGCGGCGACACCGGCGAGGTGCGCCTCGATCCCCGGCAGCCGCTCCTCGGCGACCTCGGTCGGCGGGACGAGCGTGACGTGCGTGGGGATGCCGTGTGCGGCCGGGTCCCCGAAGCCGGCGCGCCGCTCCTGGAGCAGGCTGCCGTAGGGCTCCGGGACCGCGATCGAAACGCCGAGCGTTACGGTCCCCACGTCGTTCTCCTCCGTCGTCGGTCGACTTGTGTCGGGTGGTGCAGTCGCCAGTGTGCGGCCTGCACCACCCTTTGGGCCAGGGTCCTTGGACTCCCCGCCCCCGCGGTGCGTGATCGCTGCCGCGCTCAGTGCTTGGCGGGCAGGAAGCCCATGCGCTCGTACGTCTGCGCCAGCGTCTCGGCGGCGACCGCGCGGGCCTTCTCCGCGCCCTTGGCCAGGACAGAGTCCAGCGTCTCCGGGTCGTCCAGGTATTCCTGGGTACGGGTCCGGAACGGCGTGACGAAGTCCACCATGACCTCGGCGAGATCCGTCTTCAGCGCGCCGTACATCTTGCCCTCGTAGCTCTTCACCAGGTCCTCCACGGACGTGGAGGTGAGCGTGGACATGATGGTGAGCAGGTTGGAGACGCCCGCCTTGTTCTCAGGGTCGAAGCGGATCACCGTCTCGGTGTCGGTGACCGCGCTCTTGACCTTCTTCGCGGTGGTCTTGGGGTCGTCCAGGAGGTTGATGAGGCCCTTCGGCGTGGACGCCGACTTGCTCATCTTGATCGCCGGGTCCTGGAGGTCGTAGATCTTCGCCGTCTCCTTGAGGATGTACGGCGCCGGGATCGTGAACGTCTCGCCGAAGCGGCCGTTGAAGCGCTCCGCGAGGTCACGCGTCAGCTCGATGTGCTGGCGCTGGTCCTCGCCGACCGGGACCTGGTTGGCCTGGTAGAGCAGGATGTCCGCGACCTGCAGGATCGGGTACGTGAAGAGGCCGACGGTGGCGCGCTCGGCGCCCTGCTTGGCGGACTTGTCCTTGAACTGGGTCATGCGGGAGGCCTCGCCGAAGCCGGTGAGGCAGTTCATGACCCAGCCGAGCTGGGCGTGCTCGGGGACGTGGCTCTGGACGAACAGGGTGCAGCGCTCGGGGTCGAGACCGGCGGCGAGCAGCTGCGCTGCGGCCAGCCGGGTGTTGGCGCGCAGCTCGGCGGGGTCCTGCGGGACCGTGATCGCGTGCAGGTCGACGACCATGTAGAAGGCGTCGTGGGACTCCTGGAGGGCGACCCACTGGCGGACGGCGCCGAGGTAGTTGCCGAGGTGGAACGAGCCTGCCGTGGGCTGGATTCCGGAGAGCACGCGGGGAACGTCAGAGGCCATGCACATCATTCTCTCAGGTGTGGGAACCGATCCCGGACTGCCGGTGTATCAAGAGTGTGAGGACGCGGGAGGGGGGCCTGGTCGACGCCGACGAGGCCGTGGTGATCGCACGGGTGCGCGCCGGAGAGCCGGAGGCGTACGCGGAGCTGGTCCGCGCGCACACGCCGGTCGCGCTGAGAGCCGCGGTGGCGTGGGGTGCGGGCGCGGACGCCGAGGACGTGGTGCAGCAGGCCTTCTTCAAGGCGTACCGCTCGCTCGGGCGCTTCAAGGAGGGCTCGGCGTTCCGGCCGTGGCTGCTGCGGATCGTCGCCAATGAGACCAGGAACACAGTGCGGTCGGCGGGCCGGCAGCGGGCCGTCGCCGATCGGGAGGCGGACCTGCTCGGGGGCGAGCCGCGGATACCGGAGTCGGCCGATCCGGCGGTCGCGGCGGTGCGGCGGGAGCGGAGCAGACGACTGCTCGACGCGCTCGACGGTCTGGGCGAGGACCACCGGCAGGTGGTGATCCACCGGTATCTCCTCGAACTGGACGAGACGGAGACGGCGCAGGCGCTCGGCTGGCCGAAGGGGACGGTGAAGTCCCGGCTGAGCCGGGCGCTGAAGAAGCTGGGCCTGGTGCTGGAGGAAGGTCTGAGGGACGGACCGGAGGGAGGTGAGGAGCGTGGCTGACGAGGGTCTGCCGGACGAGCTGAGAGAGCTGGGACGGCGGCTGCGGGTGCCGGACGTGGACGGGGAGTCGATGGCCGAGCGGGTGCTCGCGCAGCTCCTCGCCGAGCGGGTGCCGACTCCCGAGCCCGTGCCCGTGCCGGTCCGGCGGCGGTGGTGGGCGGCCGTGCGGGGGTGGGCGCGGGAGCGGTGGCGGGCCCTGGTGGCCGGGCTGACCGGGGTGCTGATCGTGCTGGTGCTCACACCGCCGGTGCGGGCGGCGGTGGCGGACTGGTTCGGCTTCGGCGGGGTGACCGTGCGGTACGACCCGGACGGGCGCCGCCCGCCGGCCGGGGGCGCGGTGCCGGGGTGCCCGGAGCCGGTGCCGCCGGCGGAGGCGGGGCGGCTGGCGGGCTTCGAGCCGCTGATACCGAAGGCGCTGGGCGCGCCGGACGCGGTCGCGGTGACGGGGTCGGCCGAGCGGGGCCGGGCGGTGATCAGTCTGTGCTGGCGCGACGGGGCGCGGACGGTCCGGCTCGACGAGTTCCCGGCCCGTCTGGACCTCGGCTTCGCCAAGCAGGTCAGGGTCCATCCGGAGTGGGTCGATCTCCCGGACGGGGCGCAGGGCTACTGGTTCGCCGCCCCGCACCTGCTGACCTTTCCGATGACGGACGGGACGGGCTCGGCCTGGACGCATGAGGTCCGCACGGCGGGCCCCACCCTTCTCTGGACGAGGAGCGGGGGCGCGCTCACCTTCCGGCTGGAAGGCATACCGGACCGTGAGGAGGCCCGGCGGGCGGCGGAGTCGGTGGGCGGCTGACCGGTGGGGGCCGCTGACCGGCGGGGCGGGCCCGGGTGGCCGGCCCTGGAGGGGCCACCACCCGGGCGCCGCCACGAGGGTCAGACCGGGAGGCCCGGGGCCGGGAAGGCGGCCAGGAGGTCGGCGACCTCCGCGCGGACGGCGGCGAGGGCCTGCTCGTCGCCCTTGCCGGCGGCGGCGACACCGCGGTCGATCCAGTCGGCGACGAGCGTCATGTGCTCCGGGGCGAGGCCCCGGGAGGTGAGGGAGGGGGTGCCGATGCGAATGCCGGAGGGGTCGAAGGGCTTCCGGGTGTCGTAGGGAACGGTGTTGTAGTTGACGACGATGCCCGCCCGGTCGAGGGCCTTCGCGGCGATCTTGCCCGGGACCTGCTTGGGGGTGAGGTCCATCAGGATCAGATGGTTGTCGGTGCCGCCGGAGACCAGGTCGAAGCCGCGGGCGAGGAGTGCCTCGGCGAGGGCCTTGGCGTTGGCGACGACGGCGTGGGCGTAGTCGCGGAAGGAGGGCTGGGAGGCCTCGCGGAGGGCGACGGCGATCGCGGCGGTGGTCTGGTTGTGCGGGCCGCCCTGGAGGCCGGGGAAGACGGCCTTGTCGAGCGCCTTGGCGTGCTCCTCGCGGGACATCAGCATGGCGCCTCGCGGGCCGCGCAGGGTCTTGTGGGTGGTCGTGGAGATCACGTCCACGTGCGGGACCGGGGACGGGTGGGCGCCGCCCGCGACGAGGCCGGCGATGTGGGCGATGTCGGCGACGAGTACGGCGCCGGCCTCGCGGGCGATCTCGCCGAAGGCGGCGAAGTCGATCGTGCGGGGCAGCGCGGTGCCGCCGCAGAAGATCACCTTGGGCCGTTCCTTGAGGGCCAGCTCGCGGACCTCGTCGAAGTCGATGAGGCCGGTGTCGTGGCGGACGCCGTACTGGACGCCGCGGAACCACTTGCCGGTGGCGGAGACGCCCCAGCCGTGGGTGAGGTGGCCGCCCATCGGCAGGGCCATGCCCATGACGGTGTCGCCGGGCTCGGCGAAGGCGAGGTAGACGGCGAGGTTGGCCGGGGAGCCGGAGTAGGGCTGGACGTTGGCGTGCTCGACGCCGAAGACGGCCTTCGCGCGCTCGACGGCGAGGGTCTCGACCTGGTCGATGTTCTGCTGGCCCTCGTAGTAGCGGCGGCCGGGGTAGCCCTCGCTGTACTTGTTCTGGAGGACGGTGCCGGAGGCCTCAAGCACGGCGGCGGAGACGTAGTTCTCGCTGGGGATGAGGCGCAGGGTCTCCGCCTGGAGACGTTCCTCGGCGCCGACGAGAGCGGCGAGCTCGGGGTCGGCGGCGGTGAGCGCGGGGTGGGTGTACGGGTGCTGCGGGGCGGTCATGGTGGTGTCCTCCGGGCGTCGGCGGGCCCCGGGGCACTGCGTGGGAGGCGCGGCGCCACGCGGGACTTCGGTCCCGTGACGCCCAGGCGGGCGGCGTCTCGTGTGGTCTGCCGCGCACGGCTCCCCCGGGGTCGTTTCCCCGTTCGCCAGTCGCCGTGCGTGTTTTCAGAGTAGCGGGCGCGCCGCGCGCGAGGTTTCCCCGTCCGGTATCCGAGCGACGATAGAAACAGGGGCCACACCCCCTCGTCGGGGTCATCCCCCGAGCCGCAGGACGAACGGAGATCCCGTGTCGAGCACACAAGACGCGATCGCTTCGGCGGAGGCGCACAGCGCACACAACTACCACCCCCTGCCGGTCGTCGTCGCCTCGGCGGACGGCGCCTGGCTGACCGATGTCGAGGGGCGCCGCTATCTCGACATGCTCGCCGGATACTCGGCGCTCAACTTCGGGCACTGCAACCGGCGTCTGGTCGACGCGGCGAAGGCCCAGCTGGAGCGGGTGACGCTGACCTCGCGCGCCTTCCACCATGACCGGTTCGCCGAGTTCTGCACCCGGCTCGCCGAGCTGTGCGGCAAGGAGGCCGTGCTGCCGATGAACACCGGTGCGGAGGCCGTGGAGACGGCCGTGAAGACCGCCCGGAAGTGGGGGTACGAGGTGAAGGGCGTGCCGGACGGGCACGCGAAGATCGTGGTCGCGGCGAACAACTTCCACGGCCGGACGACGACGATCGTCAGCTTCTCCACGGACCACGAGGCCCGGGACCACTACGGCCCGTACACGCCGGGGTTCGAGATCGTGCCGTACGGGGATCTGACGGCGATGGAGGCGGCGGTCACCGAGAACACGGTGGCCGTGCTGCTCGAACCGATCCAGGGCGAGGCGGGGGTTCTGGTCCCGCCGGCCGGCTATCTGGCGGGGGTGCGGGAGCTGACCCTCCGGCGGAACGTGCTGTTCATGGCGGACGAGATCCAGTCGGGTCTGGGCCGGACGGGCAGGACGTTCGCGTGCGAGCACGAGGGTGTGGTGCCCGATGTGTACATCCTCGGGAAGGCGCTGGGCGGTGGCGTGGTGCCGGTGTCGGCGGTGGTCGCCGACCGGGATGTGCTCGGGGTGTTCCGGCCGGGTGAGCACGGTTCGACGTTCGGCGGGAACCCGCTGGCCTGTGCGGTGGCCCTCGAGGTGATCGCGATGCTGCGGACGGGCGAGTACCAGGAGCGGGCGGCGGAGCTGGGCGAGCACCTCCACGCGGAGCTGGGGCTGCTCGTGGGCGGCGGGGCGGTGGAGGCGGTGCGCGGGCGCGGTCTGTGGGCCGGGGTGGACATCGCGCCGTCGCACGGCACGGGCCGGGAGATCTCGGAGCGGCTGATGGGGCGGGGTGTGCTGGTGAAGGACACCCACGGCTCGACGATCCGGATCGCGCCGCCGCTGGTCATCTCGAAGGAGGATCTGGACTGGGGGCTGGAGCAGCTGCGGGGCGTCCTGTCGGAGGACTGACGCAATCCGCTCGGGAGGGCGGCGGACGCGGGGTCGGACCGGAGCAACTCGGGCCATTGACACGGCAGTTGGTCTAGGCCAATGATGCGGCCATGCCGAGACTCCGTCTGCGTCACGCCGTGCGTGCCGCGCTCGCCGCCCTCGTCCCCCTCGCGCTCCTCGGCGCGGTCACGGGACCCGCGCACGCCGCCCCGAAGGCGGCCTGGCCCGAGCCCGTCCCGGTGGTCTCGCACATCGAGACCACCGACCCCGTCGTCTTCATCACCATCGACGACGGCTGGTTCCACGACCCCGCCGCGGCGAAGCTGCTGCTCGACCGCCGGGTGCCCGCCTCGCTCTTCCTGCTGCCCGGCGCCTACTCGTACGACTCCGGCTACTTCCACACCCTGCTGAACCGGGGCAGTTCCCGCGTCGAGAACCACACGGTCAACCACCCGGACCTGACCACCCTCGACGCCGCCGGCCAGAAGGCGGAGGTCTGCGGGGCGCGCGACCAGCACCTCGCCCGGTTCGGCGACGGCCCGCGGCTGCTCCGGCCGCCGTACGGCGTCTACGACGCGACCACCCTGACCACGGCCCGCGCCTGCGGGGCGAAGGCGCTGGTGACCTGGACGTACGACCTCACGACCTGGGGCCAGTGGACCCCGCCGACGCCGACGCTCAAGGCCGGCGACATCATCCTGCTGCACTTCAACGAGACCCTGGAGCAGGACCTGCGGCGGGCCCTGGACGCGGCCGAGGCCGCCGGACTGAGGCCCGCGCCGCTCAGGGAGTACGTCCCCGAGTAGACGCAACGGCCACCGGAGGGCCCCGAGGACCTTCCGGACACCCCTCAGAGGATCACGTGCGGGAGGAAGCGGGCGTACTCGTCGGTGACGAGCCCCGCCGACTCCCGTATCCCGAGCCCCGCCGCCTCGTCCTCGACGACCCACGCGCCGAGCACCACCCGGTTGCCGTCGAAGTCGGGCAGCGGGGCCAGCTCCTGGTAGCAGCAGGGCTCCCCGTCCCGTACGAACGGCTCCGTGCCGGCCTCGTGCAGGGTGACACCGGCGCCCTCGCGGCCGAGCAGCGGCTTGGCGACCCAGCCGTTGGTCGTGGCGAGTTCGCGCGGCCCGTCGAGGTAGGCGGGCAGCAGGTTGGGGTGGCCCGGGTACAGCTCCCACAGGATCGCCAGGAGCGCCTTGTTGGAGAGCAGCATCTTCCAGGCGGGCTCGATCCAGCAGGTCGTGCCCGTGCCGCCGCCGTTGTCGAGGGTGCTCAGGACGTGCCCGCCGAAGCGGTCGGTGGTCAGCCACTCCCACGGGTAGAGCTTGAAGCAGCTGCGGATGAAGCGGAGCCGGTCGTCGACGAAGCGGCGGGAGAGCCGGTCCCAGCCGATCCGCTCGACGGAGAGCGCCTCGGTCTCGAGCCCGGCCTGCTGGGCGGTCTCGCGCAGATACGCGACCGTCATCAGATCCTCACCGAGCTCGTCGCCGTCCGAGTGCGCGAAGTGGAGGGGGCCGGGAGGCAGCAGGTGGGCCTGCTTCTTCCAGGCGTCGACGAGACGTTCGTGGAGCGAGTTCCACTGGTCGGCGCCGGGGAACCGTTCCTCCATCCAGAACCACTGCGGGCTCGCGGCCTCCACCAGCGAGGTCGGGGTGTCGGCGTTGTACTCCAGCATCTTGGCCGGGCCCGTACCGTCGTAGCGCAGATCGAACCGCCCGTAGAGGGAGGGGAGTTCCGCACGGCGCCGCCAGGACTCGGCGACCAGGGACACCAGCTTCGGATCGGTGAGACCGAGCTCGGCGAACCGGTCCCGCTCGACGATGTGAGCGGCCGCCGCCAGGCACATCGCGTGCAGCTCCTCGACGACCTCCTCCAGGGCCTCGACCTCGGGCAGGGTGAAGGAGTAGTAGGCGCTCTCGTCCCAGTACGGGCGCAGCGAACCGTCCGGGTAGCGGGTCAGCGGGTAGACGAGCCCCTGCTCCTCCACCGTCTCCTGCCAGCCGGGCCGGGGCTCGATCGTGTGCCGTCGCATGTGCCGGGCCTCTCTCAGCCGCCGCCGGAACCGGAGCAGCCGAAGCCGCCGGTGTCGACGGCCTTCTTGTCGAAGCTGCCGCCGCTCACCTGCTTGTCGCGCACGGAACCGCCGTAGTAGTACGAGCCACGGGTGCTCGTGCCGCCGTTGTCGTCGTCACCGCCGCCACCGCTCTCGCACTCGTAGCGGGGCAGTTCCTCCCGGGTCAGCGGGTCGACACACCGCTTGTCCGGCTCGGAGCCGCACGCGGTGATCGTCGCCGCGAGCACGCCCATCCCGCCGAGCACCACCGTGCTCGACCTCAGCCTGCGCATGTCCGTCGCCTCCCCTTCGCGGTCGCGACCTTCCGCGGTCACACCGGCCGCCGTTCCCGCTTGTCGCGTTCACGTCTGTCGCGACCGCACAGTGTAGGCCGGTGATTTCCAGCCGCAACGCCTAGAGTCTTTTCGTGCTACTAGGGATGATTTGCGCGCTCGCCTCGTCCGTCTGCTTCGGCGCCGCCTCGGTTCTCCAGGCGATGGGCGCCCGCGCCGCGACACCGGGGACCGGAGGTGGCGTCGACGTCACCCTGATGTGGCGGGCGCTGCGCCAGTGGCGGTATCTCGTCGGACTCGGCCTGGACGGAACGGGGTTCGTCCTCCAGATCATCGCCCTGCGGACCCTGCCCATCTACGCGGTGGGCGCCGCGCTCGCCGCGAGCCTGGCGGTCACGGCGGTCATCTCCTCCCGGGTCCTGCGGGTGCGGCTGCGCCGGATCGAGTGGACGGCCGTGGCCGTGGTCTGCCTGGGGCTCGGGATGCTCGCCCTCGCCTCCGGGAAGGAGGGCCACCGGGACGGCTCGGAGTGGATGCGCTGGGCGCTGCTCGGGATCTCCTTCGGGGTGCTGCTGCTCGGCGTCGTGGGCGGCCGGCTGCCGGAGAAGCCCCGCGCACTGGTCCTCGGCCTCGGGGCGGGCTTCGGCTTCGGGGTGGTGGAGATCGCGGTCCGCCTGATCGACGGCATCGATTTCGCCGACCCGGTCTGGTACGCGCTGCTGGTGGGCGGCGGCTCCGCCTTCCTCCTGCTGACCTCGGCGCTCCAGCGCGGCTCGGTGACCACGGCGACGGCGGGCGCGGTGCTCGGCGAGACGGTCGGCCCGGCGATCGTCGGGGTGGTCTGGCTCGGCGACCGCACACGCGAGGGCCTGGGCTGGCTGGCGATCCTGGGCTTCGCCGTCGCGGTGGCGGGCTCCCTGGTCCTTGCCCGCTTCGGCGAGCCGCCGGAGGTCGACCCGGCCGGGAAGCCCGTGGCCGCGGGCACCGCCTAGGGGTGCCCGGAAAGTACTGTCTGGAACCCCGGGCTCACGACACCCCCTGGGGCAGCACCCGGCACAGGCTCCGGAGGGCGCCCTGCCAGCCGCTGTCCGGGGGTGTCGCATAGCCGACGACGAGACCGTCCAGGGTCGCCGGCACGGTGGGGCGGCGGAACTGGTTGACGCCCTGGACCGCGAGGCCGTTCCAGGCGGCGGCCCGCAGGACGTCCTGCTCCGTGCCGGGCGGCAGGGTCAGGACCGCGTGGAGCCCGGCCGCGATCCCGCCGATCCTCGTCTCCGGCGAGTGCGCGGACACCGCCGCCACCAGCTGGTCACGGCGCCGCCGGTAGCGCAGCCGCATCGCCCGGACGTGCCGGTCGTACGCCCCCGAGCCGAGGAACTCCGCGAACGCCAGCTGGTCCGGCGCGCCGGGGACCAGGTTCGCGCCGCTCTTCGCCGCCACCACCTCGCCCACCAGGCTCTCCGGCAACACCATCCAGGCGAGCCGCAGGCCGGGGGCGAGGGACTTGCTCGCGGTGCCGAGGTAGACGACCCGCTCGGGGTCGAGGCCCTGGAGCGCGCCCACCGGCTGTCTGTCGTACCGGAACTCGCCGTCGTAGTCGTCCTCCAGGACGAGGCCGCCCGAGGCGCGCGCCCAGTCGACGACCGCGGCCCGCCGGTCCGGGGGCAGCGCGCCGCCCAGCGGGAACTGGTGGGCCGCCGTCATCAGGACGGCCCCGACCGGTCCGGGCCCGGCTCCCGACCCGTCCGACAACTCCTCGACACGGGTGCCGCGTTCGTCGAAGGGCAGGACCGGGGTGCCGAGTCCCGTACGGGTGAGGAGGTCGGCGTGGAGATCGAGGCCGTACGACTCGATCGCCACGTCCGTCACCCCGCGGCTCCGCAGCACCTGACCCATCAGCGTCAGGCCGTGCGCGAAGCCCGCGCAGACGACGATCCGCTCGGGCCGGGCGTGGACGCCCCGGGCGCGGGCGAGGTACTCGGCGAGGACGGTGCGCAGTTCGATCCGGCCGCGCGGATCTCCGTACCCGAAGGCCTCGTTCGGGGCGGCGGTGAGGGCCCGCCGGTACGCCTTGAGCCACTCCGCGCGCGGGAAGGACGCCAGGTCGGGGGTGCCGGACTTCAGGTTGTGCGCGGGCGTGGTGGACCGGGGCAGGGCGAGCGCGGGCGAGGAGGCCGGGGACGGGCGCGCCGGAGGGCGGGGCTCGGCGCGACGGGCGACCCGGGTGCCGGAGCCCTGCCGGGCCGTCAGCCAGCCCTCGGCGACGAGTTCGGCATAGGCGTCGGCGACGGTGTTACGGGCCATCCCGAGGTCGGCGGCGAGCGACCGGGAGGACGGCAGCCGGGTGCCCGCCTCCAGACGCCCGCTGCGCACCGCCTCCCGCAGGGCGTCCATGAGGCCCGCCCGCAGCCGCGGACCCCGGAGTTCCAGATGGAGATCGGCCCCGAAAGTGGCCCACTCGTTCGCCATGCCAATGGACCATACTCCTGTGCCACCTCGCTCGTACGGTGAAGACATGACCACGCACACGAACGTCGCCGAGCCCACCGCGGCCACCCCCGCGGCAGCCGAGTACGCCCACGAGCACGCCCCTCGCCTCCCCTTCCCCGAGCGCGTCCCCGAGTTCTACCGGGCGATGCTGCGCCTGGAGACGGCGGCCGCGAAGGACATCGACCCGACCCTGTACCACCTGATCAAGATCCGGGCCTCGCAGATCAACCACTGCGCGTTCTGCGTCGACATGCACAGCAAGGACGCGCTGGCGGAGGGCGAGACCGTCGAGCGGATCGTGCAGCTCTCCGCCTGGGCGGAGTCCCGGCACTTCTACACCGAGCGGGAGCTCGCCGCGCTCGCGCTCACCGAGTCCGTCACCATCCTCACCGACGGCTTCGTTCCCGACGCGGTGTACTCCCGCGCCGCCGCGCACTTCGACGAGACCGAGCTCGCCCGGGTGATCGGCGCGATCGTCGTCATCAACGCGTGGAACCGGATCGCCGTCACCACCCGGATGACGCCCGGCCACTACACCCCGCGCTCCGCGTGAGCGGCGACGGGGGCCGGGGCGCGGGCGGGACGGCCGGGAGTCGGTTCCGCGCCCTCCACCTGGGCCGGGCCGCCGGGGATCCGCTGGTACTGCCCGGCCCGTGGGACGCGGTGAGCGCCCGGGCCTTCGAGGCGGCCGGATTCCCGGCGCTCGCCACACCGAGCGCCGGGATCGCCGCCTCCCTCGGGTACGAGGACGGGGCGACGCCGGCGTCGGAGATGTTCGCCGCGGTGGGGCGCATCACCCGCGCGGTCTCCGTGCCCGTCACGGCGGACCTGGAGGGCGGCTACGGGCTTCCCGCGGCCGAACTGGTGGAGCGTGTGCGGGAGTCGGGTGCCGTCGGGGTGAACCTGGAGGACAGCGACGGGGCCGGCGGGCTCAAGGACCCCCGGGAACAGGCCGATTGGCTCGCGGAGGTACGGGCCGCGGCGGGGCCCGGCCTCTTCGTCAACGCCCGCGTGGACGTGTACATCCGGCGGGCGCCCGATCCGGTCGGGGCGGCGATCGCCCGCGCCCGGCTCTACGCGGAGGCGGGCGCGGACTGCGTCTACCCGATCGCGGCCCCGTCCGCCGATCTCCCGGCCCTGCGCGACGCCCTCGGCGCCCTCCCGATCAACACCCTGGCCGGCCCGGGCGGGCCGTCCTTCGCCGCGCTCGGTCGCCTCGGCGCGACCCGGATCACCTTCGGCGACGGGCTGCTCCGGCGCGCGAGGGACGACCTGTCGGCGTTCGCGACGAAGCTCCGGCTCCGGGGCGGCGGGGTGCTCTGAGCGGCCCTCCGGGCCGAAGGGCCGGGTCCGCCACCACGACGGAACGCCCCGGGGGCGGGACCGAAGTCCCGCCCCGAGCTGCCCCGTACGCACGAGCCGCTCAGCACGCCCCGGGCCCCTCAGCGGGCGCCGAGCCCCTCAGCGGGCGTCGAGCCCCTCAGTACGCCCCGGGCCGGAAGAACTTCAGCGCCACGCTCAGGGATTCCCGCTGCTTGGGCCAGTCGCTCTCCGGACCGGCGACCAGGATCGCGAAGTGGTTGCCGTCCGCGGCCGTGAAGGCCCGGTCGACGACCTTGCGGCGGCTGCCGTCGTCCCGGGTGTACGCGTACACCAGCTCGGCGGAGTCGGCCGGGGCGTCCGGTTCGCCGGTGACCCGTTCGAGGCTGATCTCCTGGTACCCGGGCTTGGTGGCCCGGCCGTCCTCGGAGGCCCCGCGCAGGGCCTCGTACGGCGTCAGACCGGCCTCGGTGACGACGAAGATCTGGAGCAGGCTCCGGCGGTCGGGCGCGTTGTAGAAGACGCCCTGGTCGGTCTCCGTGCGGTCCCAGCCGTCGGGGACGGCGATCGTGAAGCCCTTGAGGTCCTTCACGACCCCGTAGCCGGCCGGGGGCGCGCCGTCCGTGGGGGTGGCCGTGCCGGAAGGCGTGGCGGAGTCCGACGGCGTACCGGACAAGGGGTCCGACGGCGAGCCGGACGTCGGGGCGGTGGTCTCGGCCCCCGGCTCGTCGGGGGCCGAGACGGAGGCCGGGGGGCCGCCCGCCGCCGGGCTCCCCCCGTCGTCGCGGCCCCACAGCAGCCAGCCCCCCACGGAGCCCGCCGCGAGGACGGCCACCGCGACGCCCGCCGCGACGGCGCCACGCGCGCGTGGCCGGGCCTCGGGAGCGGGGCCGCCGGGCGTGGAGTACTGCCAGCCGCCCGTCTCCGGCAGGTACGCGGGCGCGTACCCGGGGTCGTACTCCGGCACCGGTCCCGGCGTGTACTGCGGCGGGGGCGGGGGCGGCAGCGGTACGACCGGGCCGCCCCCTGCCCCACCCTTCACCAATGAGGGCCCGGGACCGGACGCCGGGGCGGTCGGCGGCTCCTGGGCGGCGGGGCCGCGCACCGCGCCCTCCCCGGCGGGCCCGGGCACCCCGCCCACGACGGGGCCGCCCCCGGCTCCCCCCACGGGTCCGGGCGTCGCCGGGCCGGTCTCCCAGCTCTGTGTCTCGTCGTTCCAGCGGGCCGCGCCCCCGCCGCCCCCGTCGCCGCTCATCTCACCCTCCGAGCAGCGTGCCGACGGCCTGCCCGACGGCCACGCCCGAGGCGAGGATCCCGGTCACCGCTCCGGCGTCCGTGAGAGCGCGGCGCAGCCGGGTGAGCCGTCCCGTGTCGGCCCGGCCCGTGCCCTCGATCTCGTCCTCGGCGTCGGCGAGTTCGGCGTCCAGGGCGGCCGTCTGCTCGGTGGGGACGACCCCGCCGAGGTCGGCGCGGAGCCGGCGGACGGCCAGAAGCAGTTCCTCCTGCCGCGGATCGCGGGCGGGCGCGGTCCCGGTCACCGTGCTGGTGACGGTGTTGTGGTCGCCGATGGTGACGTTGCCGCCGGTGTTGGTGACGTTGATGCCGCCACGGGCGCGGTCGCCGGCGCCGTTGTCGGTGGTGTGCCCGGTCTCAGCCACGATTGCCTCCGGTCGTCGCGGTGGTGAAGGTCTTGCTGGTGACGGTGTTGTGGTTGCCGAGGGTGACGTTGCCCTTGGTGTTCTCGATGAACGTGCCGCCCTCGGCGACGTGGACGATCTTCTGCTCGAACTCGGCGGTCTCGTAACCCGCTTCGCGGAGCGCGACCGTCACACCGTTCGCGACCCGGTCCTGCACGCTCTTCAGGTAGCGGCTGACGTCCATCTCCTGGAAGAGGGAGGCCTCGTCGTCGGATCCGAGCTCGCGGACCGAGACCTCGGGCCCCTCGGGCAGCGCGTTGGCGTGTCCCGCGGTGAGCAGCCGCCAGGCGTGGCCGAGCGAGCGCCCGAGCGTGACCAGGGCCTGCCCGGCGGAGCGCGGGGTCTGGCCGAGGGCCCAGACGGCCTTGCCGAAGGAGTGGTTGTGCCGGTAGCGGTGGGCGATCCGGTCGGCGTAGCGGTAGAGCGGCTTCACCGGCCGGAGGACGTGCGGGGCCACCTCCAGCATCAGCATGCCGCCCTGTGTGTGGACACGGACGAAGACGGTGGTGACGATCTCCTCGCCCCAGCCGCCGACCCGGATGCGCAGGAAGTGCCGGCGGGTCTCGCCGCCCTCCTCGATGGCGCCCGAGCGGTGCGTCTCGAAGCCCTCGGGGCTGTACGGGGCGGCGGTGCGGGCCGGCAGCCCGTCCACCGGGAGGAAGACGACCTCGTCGATCTCCAGCTCGCGCAGCCGGTCGCGGACGGCGGCCTGGAGCTCCGGCGAGCCGTGCGGCGAGGGCACGCGCAGCGCCTCCACGAGCGGGACGACGTGCCGCATGACGGCGCTGTTGTCGAGCGGTTCGGGCGCCCCGTCGGCGAGGTCCTCGCGGGGGCGCAGCTCCACGGAGAGCGACCAGGGTTCGTACGGCTCGCCGGCTCCGCAGAACGGGTCGTCGACCCCGTACATGACGAGTCGCGCGTGCTGTTCGAGGCGGATCCGGTCGCGCAGGCGCCGGGACCGGACACCCTCGGTCCGCTCGGCGGGGTCGGAACCCAGGTCGGGGAAGCGGCCCCTGGACAGCTCCTCGGTGAGCGCGCGGGCGAACTGGCCGCGCTGGGTGGCCACCGCCCAGGCCACCAGGAACGGCACGGCGACGGTGATCCACACCTCCAGCTTGCCGATGCCCCAGATCTCCTGGGCGGCGAGTTCGACCGCGAGGCCGACGAACTGGCCGGCCTCGGCGGTGTCGCCGAGGAACTCGTAGCCGGACTCCTCGTCGCCGAGGGCGAGGACGAGGAGGAGCACGGCGGACTGGAGGAGCATCAGCCGCCCGTACCAGCGGAGCAGGAAGGCCCCGACGACGCGGTAGACGGGCGCTGCGGCGGAGCGTCCCCTGACCCAGCGGGCGAGACCGAGCACCAGGAACGGCACGATCAGCAGGGCGATCAGGCCCTTGGTGAGCGGCAGCGCGACGATCCAGAGGGCGAGGATGCCGGCGGCCCAGGCGAGTTCGACGCGGCGGGCGCGCAGCGCGTGGGCGAGGACGCGGCTCGCGTCGTAGCCGAGCGAGGGGGCGGCGAAGCGCTCCTCGTGGACGTACAGCTGGTCGATGACGGCGTCGCGGAACCCGTCGTCGAGGTAGGTGCCGGCGCAGAGGAGCCGGGTCGCCTCGCTGGAGGCGGGCAGCCGGCGCGGGTCGACGGCCGACGGGCCGCCGGGAGGTGCGCCGGGCGGTGGGTTGTGGGGCGGTGGTGTGTGGGGTGGTTCACCCGGCTGCTGAGGTAAGAACGACTGCGCCAAAACTCCCCCGAAGGTGTGTAACTGTCCACGTTTACGACTCACTTGTCCGTGAACCGGTGGGACAGCATAGGGGAGGTGGGGGTTCCGTGTCGGCAGGGAGAGCCGGGGCATGACGGCGCCCCCGGGCCGTACGGTCGGTCGTACGGCCCGGGGGCGCCGGGTCTTGTGGAGCGGGGCGTCACGCCCGGCACGGAGCCGGTGCGCGGTGCCGGGGCATCACGCCGGGGCGTGGAGCCGGAGTTCGGTCTCAGATGAGGCCGAGCTCGCGCACCGCGTCGCGCTCCTCGGCGAGCTCCGCCACGGACGCGTCGATGCGGGTGCGGGAGAACTCGTTGATGTCCAGGCCCTGGACGATCTCGTACTTGCCGTCCTTGGTGGTGACGGGGAAGGAGGAGATGAGGCCCTCCGGGACGCCGTACGAGCCGTCCGACGGGATGCCCATGGAGGTCCAGTCGCCGGCGGCGGTGCCGTTGACCCACGTGTGGACGTGGTCGATGGCGGCGTTCGCGGCGGAGGCGGCGGAGGACGCGCCACGGGCCTCGATGATCGCGGCGCCGCGCTTGGCGACGGTCGGGATGAAGGTGTCGGCCAGCCACGCCTCGTCGTTGACGACCTCGGCGGCGTTCTTGCCGGCGATCTCCGCGTGGAAGATGTCCGGGTACTGGGTCGCCGAGTGGTTGCCCCAGATGGTGAGGCGCTTGATGTCCTCGACCGAGGCGCCGGTCTTGGCGGCGAGCTGCGAGAGCGCGCGGTTGTGGTCCAGGCGGGTCATCGCGGTGAAGCGCTCGGCCGGCACGTCCGGGGCGGCGGCCTGGGCGATCAGGGCGTTGGTGTTGGCCGGGTTGCCGACGACGAGGACCTTGATGTCGTCCGCGGCGTGGTCGTTGATGGCCTTGCCCTGCGGCTTGAAGATGCCGCCGTTGGCGGCGAGCAGGTCACCGCGCTCCATGCCCTTGGTACGCGGGCGGGCGCCGACGAGCAGCGCGACGTTGGCACCCTCGAAGCCCTGGTTCGGGTCGTCGAAGATGTCGATGCCCTTGAGCAGCGGGAACGCGCAGTCGTCGAGCTCCATGGCGGTGCCCTCGGCGGCCTTCACGCCCTGCGGGATCTCGAGGAGGCGCAGCTTGACCGGCACGTCCGCGCCGAGCAGGTGGCCGGAGGCGATGCGGAAGAGCAGCGCGTAGCCGATCTGGCCGGCCGCGCCGGTCACGGTGACATTCACGGGAGTGCGGGTCATGGCGATCTCCGTAAGACAGCTGGCGGTGGGGGTCCCTGCCCCTGGTGCGGGATAGCTCTCTTGATCGATCGGTGTCTCGACATGAAGAGATATCCAGCGGTCAGGCTATCCGACCCGGGCCCCGGTGAATCCCCACCCCCTTGTGGTCCGGCTCACTGCCGCCCTTCCGCGCCCCCTCCCGGAGGCCCGACGGCGCCTGCGCTCCCACGGGTTCACGTCCGCGTGTCGACCCGTGCACACGCGCGTGCCCACGGGCTTTCGTCCGCGCGGCCACCGGCTCCGACCTGCGCGACCACCGGCCCCCGCCGACGTGCCCGCGGGTTCTCGTCCGGGCGGCTACCGGTCCTCCGTGCAGCCTTCGTTCCCGTCCGCGAGCAGCCCGCAGGCCTTCGCGGCGGCGCCGGAGTCGACGGCGACCATCGGCGTGTACGCGTCGGTCTCCACCGTCGCCGTGTCGGTCCCCGGGGCGACGGTGGCGCGCCGCACGGTCTCCCCGGCCTCGACGGTGACGGTGTCCCGGGGCGCGGCCCCGGTGATCCTGGCCCAGGCGGCCGCGCAGGTCTCGCTGTAGCGGACCTCGACCCGGGCGCCGCCCACGCGGGCGACGGCGACGGTGGTGGCGAGGGGGCCGCCGCACCCCATGGCCTCCGGGTCCTGGCCGGTGCAGTCGGGTCCCGAGCAGTTCACTCCCGGGGGAAGGGAGGCGCGCTTCGTGGCGGGTGGGGCGGTGGTGGCGGGCGGGGCGGCCACGGGGTCGTCCTCGCCGTCGGAACCCCCGAGGTCGACGAGGAGCAGGGCGGCCGTGACGACGAGCAGGGCGCCGACGATCCCGGCGGCGTAGAGGAGCACACCGCGGCGGCGGGAGTCGGGGGTACGGGTGGGGGGCCCGGCAGTACGGGGGGAGTCGGGCGCCGGGGTACGGGGCGGGGGCGGGGCGGCGTCGGGGACCGGTGTCCCTGCCGGGCGGGGCCGGTCGAGGCGCCGGATCTCCATGGTGCGGTCGTCGCCGGGGCCACGGGGATCGGGGCCGTCGCCGGGTGCACGGCCGTCGGTGGTTCCGGGTGCACGGCCGTCGCCGGTGACCCCGGGACCCTCGTCGCCGTCGCCGTGACCGTCGCCGTCGCCGTCCTCGGGCCGGACGAGGGTGGCGGCGCGGGCGCGCTCCCAGTCGGTCGCGAGGCCCGCCGGGTCGGTTCCGGTCACCTCGGCGAGTGCCACGACGGCGGCCCGGGGGGCGGGCAGACGGGCGTTCAGATACGCGTCCCACGCCGACCGTTCGTGTCCGGTGCGTTCGGCCACGGCCGTCACGCCGAGGCCGCTGCGGTCGATCAGCCGACGGAGCCGCTCGGTGAACGCGCGGACGTCCGGGTCGAGTTCGTCCGGCAGCGACTTCCAGCCAGGCATGTGCGGCCCCCTTGTCCCGTGCCCTCCCCTGCTTCCCGAAGGATGGCAGGTCCGGGGGCGATGCGCGCCCCGGATGCGGAGCCGAGGTAGCGGAATGGTCACTTCCGTGCCACAGCGCACCGTCGGGCCTTGAACCAGCCTTGGCACGTACATGACCCTTGATCACAGCGGCGCCCGCCCTCCCACGGGGGAGAGGGCGGGCGCCGCGTCCGTACGATCCGGGCTAGGTGACCGTGAGGTGGAGGACGTCCTCCAGGAACGGGATCCTGAGCCAGGGCCTCGGCTGCACCATGAGCGCGAGCAGCACGATCAGGCCACCCATCACGCCGTACGTGATCATGTCCGTGAAGCGGGACCGCACGGCGAGCATGCCCACCGAGGGCAGCACCCGGCGCATCACGGCCCCCACGAGAAGGGCGACCCCGACCAGGATCGTCCCGATCCGGAAGGCCTGCGGGACGACGTCCGTGCCCACCACGAGCAGACCGAGTCCGGCGAGGCCGAGCACGGTGAGCAGCGGCCACTGACGGGCGGGCGCGGGGGCGTCGCCGGGGGCCGCCCGGCCGCCGCCCTCGGGACGCGCGGTACCGGTCGTGACGGTGGGCGGCCGCCTCCGCGGGCCACCGGGGGAGGCTCCGGCGGAGGGGCCGTCCACGGCACCGGTGGAAGCCTCCGCCGAGTCGCCGACGGAGGCGGACGCGGACCCCGCGTCCGGGGGGGCGGCGGCCGCGGCGGAACCGGAAGCCTTCACATCGCCCGACAGCTCGTCCGCCCCGTCCGGGGTTCCGGAGGTCACGTCAGAGCGCCGCGGCCGCGCGCTCGGCGGCCTCGACGACGTTGACGAGAAGCTGGGCACGGGTCATCGGGCCGACACCGCCGGGGTTCGGGGAGATCCAGCCGGCCACCTCGGCGACACCGGGGTCCACGTCGCCGAGGATCTTGCCCTCGCCGTTGCGCGAGACACCGACGTCCAGGACGGCCGCGCCCGGCTTCACGTCCTCCGGCTTGATCAGGTGCGGCACACCGGCCGCCGCGACGATGATGTCGGCGTTGCGCAGGTGCGCCGAGAGGTCCCGGGTGCCGGTGTGGCACTGGGTCACGGTCGCGTTCTCGGAGCGGCGGGTGAGGATCAGCGGCATCGGGCGGCCGATCGTGACACCGCGGCCGACGACCACGACCTCCGCGCCGTTGATCTCCACACCGTGCGCGCGGAGCAGCGTGATGACACCGTTCGGGGTGCAGGGCAGCGGGGCGGGCTCGTTGAGCACGAGCCGGCCGAGGTTGGTCGGGTGGAGACCGTCGGCGTCCTTGGCCGGGTCCATCAGCTCCAGGATGCGGTTCTCGTCGATGCCCTTCGGCAGCGGGAGCTGGACGATGTACCCGGTGCAGGTCGGGTCCTCGTTGAGCTCGCGTACGACCGCCTCGATCTCCTCCTGCGTGGCGGTCGCCGGAAGGTGACGCTGGATGGACGCGATGCCGACCTGGGCGCAGTCGCGGTGCTTGCCCGCCACGTACTTCTGGCTGGCGGCGTCGTCGCCGACCAGGACGGTACCGAGTCCCGGTGTGATGCCCTGCTCCTTGAGGGCCGCCACACGGACGGTCAGATCGGACTTGATCGCGGCTGCGGTGGCCTTGCCATCGAGAATCTGGGCGCTCATGGAGACATCCTCCCGGATGACCCCCGCCTTGTTCCAATTCGCTCGCGCCGGGCGGCCCGTCACACGGAACGACAGGTTGCACTTGCACAACTGCGCTGCGTATCGACTGGACAAAAAGTCGGCGTTGCGACCACGATGATCGGCGAAGTACCGCGGAAAGTGCCGGGGGGAATCCGCTCACATCCCGTGAAAAGTCCTCCGCGCGGGCCGCGTCGTCCCCGCACAGAGAAATTTCACGGAGGAAACCCGCGATGAGCTTCGGCGACCCGAACAACCCGTACGGCCAGCAGCAGGGTCAGGGCCAGCAGCCCGGCTACGGCTACCCGCAGCAGGCCCCCCAGGGCGTGCCCCCGCAGCAGGGCTACGGCTACCCCGCGGCACCGCCGATCTCTCCGTACGGTGGCGGTGGCTACCCGGGCGTGGCCATGGAGATGCCCGGTGGTGTGAAGGCCGCGCGCGTCATGCTGTGGATCAGCGCCGCGTTCAACGTCATCGGCGGCCTCGCCGTGATCGGCATGTCCTTCGCGATCGACAGCGAGCTGGAGAAGTCCGGCGCCTCGTCCGCCGATGTCGACGCCTTCGCCGACCTGGGTCAGGGCATCCTGATCGGCCTCGGCATCTTCTCGCTGATCTTCGCCGCCTTCGGCATGGTGCTCGCCGCCAAGTTCCGCTCCGGCGGCAACGGCGTCCGGATCGGCACCATCGTCTACTCCTCGATCAGCGTGCTGTTCAGCCTCTTCTCGCTGCCCCTCGGCATCGTGGGCCTCGCCCTGGCCGTCCTGTGCATCGTCTTCGTGGCGAAGTCGGACGGCTCGGCCTGGTTCAACCGCAACAAGCAGCAGTACTGATCCACTCATGGCTGGGGCCCGGTTCCGTACGGAACCGGGCCCCAGCCATGTCCACCCCGCCGGCCCCGCTAGACCCGCTAGACCCGCTTCAGGACCGCGAAGCCGTCGGAGCGGTGGGTGATCTCGTACCGCGCTTCCGGATGCAGTTGCGAAGCCAGCTGTTCCGGATCCGTGACCTGCTGCGACCAGCCGCGCAGGTCGAAGGCGAGGTAGTCCGGGGTGGCGCCCTTCGAGGTGCCCACCCAGTAGACCCGGTGGTCCGCCGTGAGGTGGGCGAGGAGCGAGACGTCCGCCTCCACGCTCACGCCCTCCGGCACCGCTTCCACCGCCGCCCGCGCCTGCTCGGCCCGGACGTCCGTCCGGTACGTCTCCGGCTTCGCCAGCTCCCGCAGCGGCAGATTCCAGGCGAGCACGAGCGCGACCGCCGTCGCGACCGGGACGACGACCCTCCCGTACGAGACGAGCCACGCGCGCGGTGAGGTGCGGACCGAGCGGACGCCGTCCACCAGGGCCAGGAACACCACCGGCATGAGGATGGCGCTGTAGTGCCAGTGCATGCCCCAGTGATTGGGGTCCTGGGAGAGGAAGCGCCAGCCCAGCGTGGGCAGGACCAGCAGGATCAACGGGGAGCGCAGGGCGAGGAAGCCGGTGATCGCGAGCAGGAAGACCACCATCTCCCACCGCTCGCCCGAGGCGAGGGCGTCACCGACGACCTGCGCGAAGGAGGTCTCGGTGCCCTGCCCGGTCTTCTCGATCTTCGACCAGTAGTCGTACTGGCCGACCCGGCTCGCCGCCGGGATCAGGACGAGGACCGTCAGCGCGAAGGCCGCCGCGCCGAAGCCGGCCAGGGCCGCGCCGAGCCGCTTCTGCCCCTTCAGGAAGAGGACCGCGCCGACCATAGAGACGGTCAGCCCCATGTCCTCCTTGACGAGGACGAGCGGGGCGGACCAGGCGACGGCGGCGGTCCAGCGCCCGAGGAGCAGGGCGCGGCAGGTCAGGGCGAGCAGCGGGACGGCGAAGGCGATCTCGTGGAAGTCGGACTTCACCGCCTCCTGGAGCCCCCAGGAGAGCCCGTACGCGAGGGCGAGCCCGATGCCGGCGGCCCGGCTGCCGAGGATCTGCTGGGCGGTGCGGCCGACGACGACGGCACCGGAGGCGAACAGCGCGGCCTGGCCGAAGAGCAGGGCGACCGGCGAGGGCCAGATCCAGTACAGCGGTGCCAGGAGCGCGGTGACCGGGCTGAAGTGGTCGCCGAGTATGTGGAAGCCGGGGCCCTTGATGTCGACGATCGGGGCCCTGAACTCGGCGTACGCCCGGACGGACTGCCCGAAGATCCCGAGGTCCCAGGACGGGGTGCGGAAGTGCGCGTACTGGACCCAGGAGTAGAGGAAGTACAGACCGCAGAGGACGACCGCGAGGATCAGGTACGGGCGGAGCGGGGCCGGCGGAAGGGCTTCCGGCGACTCGGTGGCGGCGGCGCCCGGAGAGCCGGTGACGGCCTCCTCGGCGGACCTGTTCTGTACGTCCAACACCACGCCCCCACTACCAGTGGTCGACAAAAGAGCAACTCATTAGACCAGAGTCCACCCGATCGGCGGATCCCTCACCGACGGGGGCGGTGGGCCTCCCGCGGTCCCCGTGCGGCCCCCGTCGCGGCGCGGGCACGGAGGTGACGTACTGCACTCGTTCGCCGCCCCTTTCCGGCCTGACGGCGCGGACCCCGGGGAAGGGAAGCGTCATGTACAGCATCATCGTGGTGCCCACACCGGCCGCGACCCCCGGAGAACAGGTCCGGCCGGCGCCCGGCGAAAGACTGCACACCCGCCGCCGACCGCCCGCGGTGAGCGGCTTTCCGCTGACCGTGCCGGCCGGCTACCGCGTCGGCGTCTGGACGGTCGAGCGACCGCTGGGGGCGGGGGCGTTCGCGAGCGTGTACGCGGCGCGACGGCGACCTCAAACCCGGCAACGTCCTGCTGATGCAGGACGGCGACGTCCGGCTCGGGGACTTCAGCACGGCGAGCGAACTGGAGGGGACCCACGCCTACGCCCCCGGCTTCGCCACCCCCGACTACAGCCCGCCCGAACTGCTCTGGTCCGAGGTCGGCGTCCGGGGCACCCGGATCCGCCCCAGCTCCGACGTATGGGCCTACGGCGTCCTGGCCCACCTCGTCCTCACCGGCTCCCTTCCGCTCCCCGGCGGCACGCCGACGGCGCGCCGGGACGCGGCCGTGCGGTACGCGCGAGGGGAGGAGGAACTGCGGCTCTCCCCCGGGCTCCCGCCCGCCTGGCGGGAGATCGTCGCGGACTGTCTGAGCCGTACGCACGAGGAGCGGGCCGCCCACGACGCGGCGTCCCTGCTGCGCCGGGTCCGGGAGGCCGCCGCCGGAGGGGCGCCGCGCCGCCGAGGGCGTCCCCCCGGACGACGGGTGTCACCGCTCGTGGCCGCCCTGGCCGCTCTGGCCGCCCTCACGGCGACGGGCCTCGGCCTGAGCACGTTCCTGAACGGGCCGGACGAGCCGCCCGCCTCCGCGGCGGCCGGGTACGAGCGGTGCGCGCCGCGCTTCGTCTGCTTCTTCTCCGGGAGCGGCGGCCGGGGCGAGATGTGCGCATGGGAGCACGACGACGCCGTGTGGTCCGAGGGGGACCGGGCGTGCGGCTGGGCACGGAAGGAGGCCCCGCGTTCGGTGTTCAACAACGGCGGCGCCGACCCGAAGGGCTTCGTCCACGTCGCCTACTTCGCGGCGAACGACTTCGAGGGCGCGCTCGGCTGCGTACCGAAGGGCGCCCGCCGCGACCTCGCCCTCGCCCGGCCGATCGCCTCGCACATCTGGGCGACGGACTGCTGAGGCCGGGGGCCTGCACCGGCCCGTACGGCAAGCGTCGGCCCGTACGGACGGACGCCGGCCCGTCAGGAAAAAGCACCGGCCCGTACGAAAAAACGGGCGGCCCGCCGGCACCCCAGGGGTACCGACGGGCCGCCCGTCGTCCGTACGACTCAGTGGAAGAAGTGGCGCGTCCCCGTGAGGTACATCGTCACTCCGGCCTTCGTCGCCGCCTCGATCACCAGCTCGTCACGCATCGACCCACCGGGCTGCACGACCGCCTTCACACCGGCGGCGGTGAGGATCTCCAGGCCGTCCGGGAAGGGGAAGAAGGCGTCCGAGGCCGCGTAGGAACCGCGCGCCCGCTCCTCGCCCGCCCGCTCGACCGCGAGCTTCGCGGAGTCGACGCGGTTGACCTGGCCCATGCCGACGCCGACCGAGGCGCCGTCCTTGGAGAGCAGGATCGCGTTGGACTTGACCGCGCGACAGGCCTTCCAGGCGAAGGCGAGCTCGGCGAGCTCCTCCGCGGAGAGGGCCTCACCCGTCGCCAGGGTCCAGTTGGCCGGGTCGTCGCCCTCGGCCTGGAGGCGGTCGGTGACCTGGAGGAGCGCTCCGCCGTCGATCGGCTTGACCTCGACCGGGTTGCTCGGGGCGCCCTCGGCCTTGAGCACACGGATGTTCTTCTTCTTGGCGAGGACCTCGACGGCCCCGTCCTCGTACGCCGGGGCGACGATGACCTCGGTGAAGATCTCCGCAACCTGCTCGGCCATGGCGACCGAGACGGGGCGGTTGACGGCGATGACGCCGCCGAACGCGGACAGCGGGTCGCAGGCGTGCGCCTTGCGGTGGGCCTCGGCGACGTCGGCGCCGATCGCGATGCCGCACGGGTTGGCGTGCTTGATGATCGCGACGCAGGGCTCGGTGTGGTCGTACGCGGCCCGGCGCGCGGCGTCGGTGTCCGTGTAGTTGTTGTACGACATCTCCTTGCCGTGCAGCTGCTCGGCCTCGGCGAGGCCGCCCGTGCCGTCGACGTACAGCGCGGCGCCCTGGTGCGGGTTCTCGCCGTAGCGCAGGACGTTGTTCCGCTCGTACGTGGCGCCCAGGAAGTCGGGGAAGCCCGAGTCGTCGGCGGCGGCGTAGTCGTCGGCGAACCAGGCGGCCACGGCCACGTCGTACGCGGCGGTGTGCTGGAAGGCCTCGGCGGCGAGCCGCTTGCGGGCGGTCAGGTCGAAGCCGCCGGCCTGGACGGCGGCGAGCACGTCGGCGTACCGCTCGGGGCTGGTGACGATGGCCACGGACGGGTGGTTCTTCGCCGCGGCGCGGACCATGGACGGGCCGCCGATGTCGATCTGCTCGACGCACTCGTCGGGAGTGGCGCCGGAGGCGACGGTCGCCTTGAACGGGTAGAGGTTCACGACGACCAGGTCGAAGGGCTCCACGCCGAGCTCGGCGAGCTGCTCGCGGTGCGACTCCAGGCGCAGGTCGGCGAGGATGCCGGCGTGCACGCGCGGGTGGAGGGTCTTGACGCGGCCGTCCAGGCACTCGGGGAAGCCGGTGAGCTCCTCGACCTTGGTGACCGGCACGCCCGCGGCGGCGATCTTCCCGGCCGTGGAGCCGGTGGAGACGAGCTCGACACCGGCCTCGTGCAGACCGCGGGCCAGCTCTTCGAGCCCCGTCTTGTCGTAGACGCTGACCAGCGCGCGGCGGATGGGCTTAACGGTGTCCGTGTTCACCGACATGAACCTTTCGTCCCTCAATGCGATAGCCGTGCCGGGCGAGGCGCCCCACGACGTCGACGAGCAGCGAGCGCTCGACTTCCTTGATGCGCTCGTGCAGAGCGGCTTCATCGTCCTCGTCCCGCACCTCGACCACGCCCTGGGCGATGATCGGGCCGGTGTCGACACCGTCGTCGACGAAGTGGACGGTGCACCCGGTGACCTTCGCGCCGTAGGCGAGGGCGTCACGCACCCCGTGGGCACCGGGAAAACTGGGGAGCAGGGCCGGATGGGTGTTGACGACCCGGCCGCCGAAGCGGGCGAGGAACTCCTTGCCGACGATCTTCATGAATCCGGCCGAGACGACGAGGTCGGGCTCGTACGCGGCGGTGGCCTCGGCCAGCGCGCGGTCCCACTCCTCGCGGGTCGCGTGGTCCTTCACCCGGCACACGAAGGTCGGCAGTCCGGCACGCTCGGCGCGCTCCAGACCGGCGATCCCGTCACGGTCGGCGCCGACGGCGACGATCTCCGCGCCGTACCCCTCGGGGTCCGCGGCGATGCCGTCGAGCAGGGCCTGAAGATTGGTACCGGAACCGGAGACCAGGACGACGAGGCGGGCGGCAGCCACTGGGTCACTCTTTCCGTGGTGTTTGTACGGTCATACGAACGAATCGTGCCGCTCGATACGGGGAACCCTACGAATGGCTCGACCGTCAGCAACGATACCGGCACACCGGACGGCCCCCACGGGACGGGGGCGGAGCAGGGCGGTAGCGTCAGGGTCCGACGCCTGACGATCAGCAGACGATCAGCCACAGCGGCGGACGAGACAGCAGCGGAGACCACGGGTGCGGCCGTGGTCGTGACGACAGAGGGAAGACGTTCAGCAGATGCCGGAACGCCAGTCCACGGAGGACAACAACCCGTTCGCTCCGCCGCCCGAGGGCCGGCCGGACCAGCCGTGGCAGCCGCGGCGACCGGAGGGCCCGGACGACGAGACGTCCGGTGCTTCCGGGGCTTCGGGCTCGTCGGGGCCGTCCGACGGCCGCTGGAGCCCCAGGCAGCCGGGCCCCTCGGACGGCGGCTTCGGCCGTGGTCCCGAGCGCCAGGGGGGCGGCCAGGGCGGCCCCGAGGGAGGCCCCGGTCAGGGCGCGCCCGGCGGCAAGGGGCTCCGCTGGGACCCGACGGACCCGGCGCAGCGGCGTGCGCGGTACGCGATCCTCGCGGGCATGTGGGCCTTCTTCTTCGCCATCTTCGAGATCCCGGAACTGGCGCTGCTGCTCGGCGCCCTGGGTCTCTACTGGGCGATCAGCTCGCTGCGCGCCAAGCCGAAGCCGGCCGACGCGCTGTCGCCGACATCACAGCCGGCACCCGGGCAGGCGTCTCAGCCCTCGGGACCGGCCGCCGGGCAGACGCCGGGGCAGCCCGCCGGACGGCCTTCGGGGCAGGGCGCCACGGCGGTCCCGCTCCGCTCGATGCGGACGGCCGCGATCAGCGGTCTGGTCGCGGCGAGCGTGGCGCTGATGATCGTCGCGGTGGGCTTCACCATGCAGCTCGTCTACAGCGACTTCTACGAGTGCCGCGACGACGCCCTCACCCACGCGGGCCAGCTGGCCTGCAACGACCTCCTGCCGAAGCCGCTCCGCGCGGGCTTCGGGGTGCGGGAGTAGGTGCGGCGGCAGGCGCGGGAGAAGGCTCGGGGGCAACGGTCCCGACTAGGCCGGCCGGGGCTCCCCGGCCGGCCTAGTCGGCCGTCGGGGCCCGTGGGGCCGGTGGCGGCGAGGAGGCCGGCTCCCAGGCCGCCGGAAGGTAGTCGTAGGGCTCGAAGCCGGAGTCGTCGTACGGGTCCGTGTACCCGCCGCCGTGGTCCGTGTACCCGTCGCCGTACGGATCGCCGTACCGGTCGCCGTCCGGGTCGGGGTCGCCCCCCGGACCGGAACCCGCGTCCGAGCCCACCCGGGCGGGGGCGGGCTCGGGGACCGTTCCCGAAGGGCGCGGCTGTGTCTGTCCGGCCCCCGGAGCACCCGGTACGGGCGGGGGCACGGCCCCGGGCGCCGGTACGAGACCGGAGAGAAGTCCCTTCAAGGCCGCGGGGACGGCCGAGAGCACGGGCGAGGGCGCGTCCGTCGCCCCGGACACCGCCCCGGACACAGCCCCGGACTCCTCCCCCGCGACCACCGGCACCGGCACCGGCTTCCGCTTCCGCTTCGGGCGCAGCGCCCGGCGGCCCCAGGCCCGTACTCCCAAGGACACCGGCACCCCGACGCAGGCGCCCCAGAGGACCGTCGCCGCGCCCGCCTGCCACCACACCGGGCCGAACGCGGCCAGTCGGCCGGTGCCGAGCGGGCCGCCCGCGGCGCCGGCGAGGACGGCGACGGCCGCCCCGCACCCCCAGGCCGCGCCGAGCGCCGTGAGCGCCGTGTCGCGGGCCGTCCAGTTCCCCGCCGAACGTCCCAGGCGCCGGCCCTGGAGCACGGCGGCGGCCAGCGGGACCGCGACGACCGCCCAGTGGAGCCAGGTGCCACGCCCCTCGGCGGGCAGTGCGGCGAGGAGCGGGAAGGGCGGCACGGCCGGATCGCCGGCCAGGCCCAGCGGGGTCGCCATCGCCCCCGTACCGAGGGTGAAGCCGGGCCCGAGACCGTACGCGGCTCCCCACACGGCCATGTTCGGCAGCAGCGCGAGGACGAGCAGCAGCACCGTCACGCTCCCCGACCACTCCCCCACGAGTCCCGTGTACGCGGCCTGTGCCTGGCGCGCGTGCAGGGCGAGCGAGACCGCGGCGGCCACCGCGCCGCCGCCGAAGAGCGTCACGAGGCCGAGCCCCACCGCGCGCAGGGCGGCGGCCGTCTGGCGCTGTCCGGGCAGCGGGCGGCCGAGCGCCGTCCAGGCGCCCGTGCCCGCCGCGCCCAGGACCACGGCCGGCAGCCAGAGCCCGGCGGTGATCAGGTCGGCGGGCAGCGGGCCGCTCCCGCTGTAGGCGACGGTCGCGGCCGCGACCAGGAGGTACCCCCCGGCCACGGCGGCGACGGCCGCGCCGGTGGACGGGCGGGGCCGGTCGCCCTCGTCACCGGTGTCGAGGGTGTCGCGCGCGGCCCGGTGGACGAGCCAGACGGGCAGGGCGGCCAGGAGCATGGGGACCACGCCGAGGGGCGCGGGGAGGCCGGACAGGGTGTCCGTACGGACGAGGTCGACGCCGTGGGCGAGCAGCCAGAGCCCGGCGGCCAGGTGCAGGGCTCCCCCGGCGCCGCTGTCGGGGTACGGGGAGCTGATCCAGGCGGCGATCACCAGGACCGCGAGGGCGCCGAGACCGAGTCCGGCGGCGACCCCGCCGCGGACGCAGGCGGTGGCGAGCGCGGCGGAACGGCCGCCCTGGACCAGAGGGTGCTCGGTCACATGGGTCACGGGGCCATGCTCCCAACGACACGCGCTTTTGCCGCGTAACAGGCAAACCTCCGTTGTGTCGCTCAAGATACGTTTATGTACTTTTCCGCCCAGAGCAGCTCTGCGGGAGGTCGACACCGATGAGCCGGAGCACAGCGGATTCCGCACCCTCCGTCACCCTGCCGACCCCGAAGGAGCGGCGCAGGTTGCGTGAGGCCCTCGCCCTGAGCGAGGAGCAGGTCGCCGAGGCCATGGGCGTCACGAAGGCCACGGTCAAGGCATGGGAAACCGGGCGCTCGGCGCCCCGGGGCCGCAAGCGCGAGGCGTACGCGAAGCTGCTCGGCTCATACGAGCCGGACGACGCGCCCTCACCCGAACGGCCGCACACACAGGAACGGACACGACCACAGGCGGAGGCTCAGGGCGCGCCACAAGCGCAGGCGCAGGCGCAGACGCAGGCCCAGGCCGCCCAGGTGCAGGCCGCCCAGGCGCAGCCGCAGGCCCAACCCCATCCCCCGGCCGCCCCGTGGCAGCCGCAGGCCCAGGCGCACGCGCAGCCCCAGCCGCAGGCGCACGCGCAGCCGTACGCACCGGCACCGCCGCAGGCCCCGGCGGCAGGCGTCCGGCCCAAGGCCGCCGTCAAGCGGGCCGCGAAGCCGCCGAGGGCGCCCTCCCCCTCTCCGGCCATCGCCCCCGGCCCCGCCCGCAAAGGCCCCGCGAGGCCGCAGGAGCGCCTGAAACCGGCGTCCGCCGACGCGCGCGCCCCTCAGCCGGCGCACGCCCCTCGGCCCGCGTGGGCACCCGAACCGGCGGGGCCCCCCGCCGTGCCGGGCCGCACCCCCGAAGAGGCCTTCGACGCGCTGTACGCCCAGGCCGCACCCGGTCTCGTCCACCAGACGTATCTGCTGACCGGTCGTCGGCGGCTCTCCCACGAGGCCGTCGAGTACGCCTTCCACCACGCGTGGGAGCACTGGCCCGAGGTGGCCGTCGACGCCGACCCGGTGGGCTGGGTGCGGGCGACGGCGTACGAGTACGCCCTCTCCCCCTGGCACCGGCTGCGCCGCGCCCACAAGCACCCCGACTCGCCGCCGGCCGAGGCGCACCGGCGGGCGCTGCTCACCGCGCTGCTCGAACTGCCGCCGGCGTACCGCCGTACCGTCCTGCTCTACGACGGACTCGGCCTCGACCTGCCCGAGACGGCGGCCGAGACCGAGGCGAGCACCCCTGCCGCAGCCAACCGGCTGCTGCACGCCCGCACGGTCATCGGGCGGCGGATCCCCGAGCTCGCCGAGCCGGAGGACCTGCACCGGCGCCTGACCACGCTGGTCACGGAGGCGCCGACGACGGCGCTCCCGGCGGCCCGCACGGTCCGGACGGGCAGCGAACGGCGCTCGCGGACGTGGACGCGTGCGGTGCTCGGGGTGACGGCGGTCCTCATCGGCGTCACCGGCTTCACGGCGGCGACCGCCCCGACCCGGTACATCCCGGTGAACGCCCCCGGCGAGACCGTCAACGGCGTCCCGGTGCGCGGCGGCCCGCAGAAGCTCCGCACGGAGGACCTGGAGCTCCGCGACAAGCTGCGGTCGGGCCCCAACCCGGGCCCGGAGCGGCTGGTCCCCGCGGTCGAGTAGGGCCGGCGTACGCACAAGATCGTGTACCCGCGTACGCGAGAGGGCCCCGGGAACGCCCGGGTGACCGGACGGGGAGCGGGGCCCTCTCGCGTACGACAGCGGCCGTGCGGCTGCTGTGCGGCTGAACAGCTGCCGTACGGCTACTGCCGAAATCAGCCCGCGAGGATCGCGCGCGCCAGCTTGGCCGTCTCGGTCGGCGTCTTGCCGACCTTGACGCCGGCGGCCTCGAGGGCCTCCTTCTTCGCCTGGGCGGTGCCGGAGGAGCCGGAGACGATGGCGCCGGCGTGGCCCATGGTCTTGCCCTCGGGCGCGGTGAAGCCCGCGACGTAGCCGACGACCGGCTTGGTGACGTTGGCCTTGATGAAGTCGGCCGCACGCTCCTCGGCGTCGCCGCCGATCTCACCGATCATGACGATCAGGTCGGTGTCGGGGTCCGCCTCGAACGCCGCGAGGGCGTCGATGTGCGTGGTGCCGATGACCGGGTCGCCACCGATGCCGACGGCGGACGAGAAGCCGATGTCACGGAGCTCGTACATCATCTGGTACGTCAGCGTGCCGGACTTCGAGACCAGGCCGATGCGGCCCGGCTTCGTGATGTCGCCCGGGATGATGCCGGCGTTGGACTGGCCCGGGGTGATGAGACCGGGGCAGTTCGGGCCGATGATGCGGGTCTTGTTGCCCTTCGCCTGCGCGTACGCCCAGAAGGCGGCGGAGTCGTGGACGGCGATGCCCTCGGTGATGACGACGGCCAGCGGGATCTCGGCGTCGATCGCCTCGACCACGGCGGCCTTCGCGAAGGCCGGCGGCACGAAGAGGACCGAGACGTTGGCGCCGGTCTCCTTCATCGCCTCGGCGACGGAGCCGAAGACCGGGACCTCGGTGCCGTCGAAGTCGACGGACGTGCCGGCCTTGCGCGGGTTCACGCCACCGACGATGTTGGTGCCGTCACCCAGCATGAGCTTGGTGTGCTTCATGCCCGTGGCACCGGTCATGCCCTGGACGATGACCTTGCTGTCCTTGGTCAGGAAGATAGCCATGGTGTTCTGACCTCGTCCCTTACTTCGCAGCCGCGAGCTCGGCGGCCTTGTCGGCCGCGCCGTCCATGGTGTCCACACGCTGCACGAGCGGGTGGTTCGCGTCCGACAGGATCTTGCGACCCAGCTCCGCGTTGTTGCCGTCGAGGCGCACGACCAGCGGCTTGGTGACCTCTTCGCCCTTCGAGGCGAGGAGCTCCAGGGCCTGGACGATGCCGTTGGCGACCTCGTCACAGGCGGTGATGCCACCGAAGACGTTGACGAACACGGACTTGACGTCCGGGTCGCCCAGGATGATCTCCAGGCCGTTCGCCATGACCTCGGCGGAGGCGCCGCCACCGATGTCGAGGAAGTTGGCCGGCTTCACGCCGCCGTGGTTCTCACCGGCGTACGCGACGACGTCCAGGGTCGACATGACCAGACCGGCACCGTTACCGATGATGCCGACCTCGCCCTCGAGCTTGACGTAGTTGAGGTTCTTGGCCTTGGCGGCAGCCTCGAGCGGGTTGGCTGCGGCCTTGTCCTCGAGCGCCTCGTGCTCGGGCTGGCGGAAGTCGGCGTTCTCGTCGAGCGAGACCTTGCCGTCCAGCGCCAGGATGCGACCGTCCTTGGTCTTCACCAGCGGGTTGACCTCGACGAGGAGCGCGTCCTCGGCGACGAAGGTCTTCCACAGGGTCACCAGGGCTTCGGCGACACCCTCGGCCACGTCGGCCGGGAACTTCGCCAGGGCCACGATCTCGCGGGCCTTGACGATGTCCACGCCGTCGACGGCGTTGACCGGGACCTTCGCGAGGGCCTCGGGGGTCTTCTCCGCGACCTCCTCGATGTCCATGCCGCCCTGCACCGAGGCCATGGCCAGGAAGGTGCGGTTGGTGCGGTCGAGGAGGTACGAGACGTAGTACTCCGCCTCGATCTCCGGGGACAGCTCGGCGATCATCACCTTGTGGACCGTGTGGCCCTTGATGTCCATCCCGAGGATGTCCGTCGCGCGAGCGACGGCCTCGTCCGCGTCGCCGGCCAGCTTGACGCCGCCGGCCTTGCCGCGGCCACCGACCTTCACCTGGGCCTTGACGACGGACTTGCCGCCGAGGCGCTCGGTCGCGGCGCGCGCGGCCTCAGGCGTGTCGATGACTTCACCGGCCAGCACCGGTACTCCGTGCTTGGCGAAGAGATCCCTCGCCTGGTACTCGAACAGGTCCACGCGCGTCCGTCCCTTTTCTGATGATCGCGGTTCGTTGTCTGCGTGGGCGTGCCGCGAAGGGCAACGTGACTGCGCTGTCACAAGGGAGGCGCACACGGTGACCGTGGACGCGGCATGTCCGTCTCGCAGGTTATCGCCGAGGGGCGTGGGTCCCTAAATCGCAGATCACAACGGAGCGGTGATACGGGTCACAGATCGTAGGGACGAGGGGGCCGTCCGTAGGGGGTGAGGGGTGGGGACTTGCGGCGTTCGGAGCATGCGGGGCCTGGCCTCCCGACTCCTCACGACGCGCCGGAAGTGCAGGTGAGGGGCGTTCTGGGACGACTGTGATATGGGACTCAATCACCCCCGGGGCACCCGTGCGGGTGGTCCGGCGACGACGAATTCCGTAGCGGCGGGTGCCGGTGGACCGGGCCCCACAGGACCGGCGACCGACGGAATCGGGGCCCGGCAGGACCGGACCCGGCCCGGCAGGCCCGGCAGGCAGGGATCGAGGCGCGGCAGGATCGGGCCCGGCCGGGCGGCCGCGGCCCTTCAGACCGCGGGTACCGGCAGCGGGCGCTTCTCCAGGGCGGCCGCCATCACCTCCGGGAAGAGGTCGGGCGTGCAGGCGAAGGCCGGGACACCGAGCGCGGCCAGCGCCGCCGCGTGGTCACGGTCGTACGCCGGGGTGCCCTCGTCGGAGAGCGCGAGCAGCGCGACGAACTGGACTCCCGAGGCCTTCATCGCGGCGACCCGCTTCAGCATCTCGTCACGGATGCCCCCCTCGTAGAGATCGCTGATGAGGACGACCACGGTGTCGGCGGGGCGGGTGATCTTCGCCTGGCAGTGGGCGAGGGCGCGGTTGATGTCGGTGCCACCGCCGAGCTGGGTGCCGAAGAGGACGTCGACGGGGTCGTCGAGCCGGTCGGTCAGGTCCACGACGGCGGTGTCGAAGACGACCAGGCGGGTGGCGATCGACCGCATGGAGGCGAGCACCGCGCCGAAGACCGAGGCGTAGACGACCGAGGCGGCCATGGAGCCGGACTGGTCGATACAGAGGACGACCTCCTTCCGTATCGCCCGGGAGGCGCGCCCGTGGCCGACGAGCCGCTCGGGCACGACCGTGCGGTGCTCGGGCAGATAGTTCCTGAGGTTGGCGCGGATCGTACGGTCCCAGTCGATCTCCCGGTGACGGGGACGGCTGATCCGGGCGGAACGGTCGAGGGCGCCGGTGAGAGTCGCGCGGGTGCGGGCGGCGAAACGCCGCTCCAGGTCGTCGACGACCTTGCGCACGACGGCGCGGGCGGTCTCCCTCGTCGTCTCGGGCATGGCCTTGTGCAGGGAGAGCAGGGTGCCGACGAGGTGCACGTCCGCCTCGACGGCCTCCAGCATCTCCGGCTCCAGGAGGAGGGTGGCGAGGCCGAGGCGCTCGATGGCGTCGCGCTGCATGACCTGGACGACGGAGCCGGGGAAGTACGTACGGATGTCGCCGAGCCAGCGGGCGACGGAGGGCGCCGAGGCACCGAGCCCCGCCGAACGGTCCCGTCCGGTGCGCTCGCCGCCCTGGCTCCCGCGTCCGTAGAGCGCGGTGAGGGCTCCGTCCATGGCTGCGTCGGTGCCGGTGAGCGCCCGTCCGGTGCCGTCGGCCTCCCCTCCCCCCAGCACAAGCCGCCAGCGCCGCAACCGCTCGTCCTCGCGCCCCGGATCGGTAGCGGCGGCCGGGCGGGGGGCCGGGACAGCGGTCGGGCCGATGGGCGGGGTGGCGGTCGGGCCGGTGGCCGGGGTGGCGGCCGAGGCGGTGGCCGAGCCGGTGGCCAAGGCGGCAGTCAGGTCGGCGGTCCGGCCGACGGCCGCGATGGCGGCCGGGTGGTCGGCGGTCCGGCCGACGGCCGCGATGGCGGCCGGGTGGTCGGCGGTCCGGCCGACGGCCGCGATGGCGGCCGGGTGGTCGGCCGGGGCGGTGGCGTGGGCGGCCGTCGGGTCGGTGGGTGGGGTCATTCGAGGGCCTCCGAGCCGAGGACGAGGTGGAGGAGGGGCAGCACGGCGTCCGCGCGTTCGCGGTCGAGCGTGGGGGCGAAGCCGGGGACGCCGGGCACGGAGTGCGCCGGGCCGGCGGAGCCGGGGCCGCGGGCGACCAGCTCGCCGAGGGTGCGGCGGACACCCGGCTCGTATCCCGAGAAGGTGCGGCGCAGCAGCGGAAGGGCGTCGGTGAACGCCTCGGCCGGCACACCCGTGAGCCATGCGTCCAGCAGGCCGAGGAGCCGATCGTCGTGGACCAGGAGCAGGCCGCCGCCGGAGGCCCCGCCGGCGAAGCCGTCGATCCAGGCGGCGGCGTCGGCCGGCGGGGTCCCCGGCGACAGGGCGCGGCTCATGAGCAGGGCGGCCTCGTCGTCGCCGATCCGCTCCTCGTCCAGAAGGAGCCGGGCGGCCCGGCCCCTGAGGACACCCGGTATCCGGTCGAGGTCGGCGAGCCGGCGCAGGACGCCCGCCCAGCGGACGGTCAGCTCGTCCGCTCCGGGCAGCAGGCCGAGAACCTGATGCACTTCGTCGATCCGCTCGCGCATGGCGGTGGCCGCGTCGGTGTCGAGGCCGGCGCAGGCGGGTGGCAGGCCGACACAGATCCGTTCGGCGAGGCCGGCCGCGACCTCGGCGAGGGCCGCCGTGTCGGTGCCGCGGACATCGCCGTAGCGCAGGGAGCGGGCCAGGGACGGGAGGGCCTGGGCGAGATGGGCGACATCGGTGTCGAGCGCCGCCCGGTCGGCGAGCGCCCTCATCACGGCGGGGAGCGCGTCGCCGAGCCCGGCGAGGAGGCAGTGCTCGGCGAGGGCGGTCACATCGGCGAGGGCCGTCGCCGCGAGGGCCCGGGATCGGGCCCTCGCGGTGGCGGCGGCCTCGACGGTGGTGCCCCAGACACCGGCCTCGGCGACCCGGACGTGCAGCTCGGGATCCCAGCGCAGCCGCCAGGTCTCCCGGAAGGTGCCGGTCCCGGCGCGTCCGGCGGCCCGTTCGCCCCAGCCGACGTCGAGCAGGCGCAGCCGGTGCAGCAGCCGGCTGCGGTCACCGTCCGTCTCCTTGCGGAGGTCGAGTTCGAGGTCGCGCTCCGTGGCCTCGGGCTTGAGGCGCAGGGTGCGCTGGCGGCGGGTCAGATCGCGCTGGAGGGGGACGGCGGGGGCGCCGGCCGGGACCTCGCCGAGGACGTCGCCGACGACGAGACGGTCCCGGACGAGGTCGAGCGGTACGTCGGAGCCCTCGCACAGGACGGCGCGGACGGCGTCGGTGGTCTCGTCGAGCCCGGGGGCCGGCCGGCCGCGCAGGGCGGCGAGGGTCTCGGCGAGCCGGACGGCCTCGATGACATGGGCGGGAGAGACGGGGTGGTCCTCGGCCCTGAGGAGTCCGGCGACCTTGATCATCCAGCGCTCCACGGGCCGGTCGGGCGCGGCGAAGAGATGCCCGTACCAGCCGGGCGCGTCGATTCCGGCGCCGTATCCCGAGCGGCGGGCGAGCCTGCGGTGGGTCCAGGGGACCCAGGTCATCTCGGTCTTCACCTTGGGCAGGCCCTTGAGCAGGGCCCGGTCGGCGGTGACGGTGGTCTTCCGGGTGAGGGCGGGGACGTGCCAGGCGCCGCAGACGACGGCGACGGCGTCGCCGAACTCCTTGCGGGCGGCACGCAGCCGGAGCCGCATGTACGCCTCGCGGACGAGGTCGCGGGGATGGCCGCCGTGCCCGTACGCCTCGCGGAGCGCGCCCATGGCCTCGGCGAGGGCCACGAAGGGAGCGGTGGGGTCGCCGTCGCCGCGCAGTTCGACGACGTCCTCCCACCAGCGCTCGGCGTCCTCGTACCCGGCGGCCCCGGCGAGTTCGGCGACCGGGTCGATCCGCAGGCCGCTGCCGGAGACCTCGTCCTCCCCGTCGTCCCAGGTGGGGTCGGCCGCGGCGAGGGTGTGGGCGGCGGGCAGGTCGATGAAGCGGACGGCGGCGCCCCGGTCGAGGGCCCAGCGGATCGCGACCCACTCGGGCGAGAACTCGGCCATCGGCCAGAACGAGGCCCGCCCGGGGTCGTCCACGGCGTGGGCGAGCAGCGCGACCGGCGGCCGCATGCCGGGGTCCCCGGCGAGCGCCACGAGCGCGTCGGCCTCGGCGGGGCCTTCGACGAGCACGACGGCGGGCTTCTCCGCGTCCAGCGCGGCCCGCACCCCGCGCGCCGATCCGGGCCCGTGGTGCCGTACCCCGAGCACGAGGGGTCCTCCGCCGACCCGCGCCGCAGACCCGGCTCCCGGACGCACCGGAACCACCGGGGCCACCGGGGCCACCGGGGCCACCGGGGCCACCGGGGCCACCGGGAGGACGTTGCCCGAGCCACCGGAGACACCGGCGACACCCATGCCACCGGTTTCCGGGACGGCGGCCTCCGGGACACCGGTCTCCGCGATGTCGGGGCCCGGCGCGGCGGGCCCCGGGACGCCGGGCCCCGCGTCCCGGCCCGCGGCGGCGTCCTGCGCGGCCGTGGCCGCGGCAGTCATACGCTCACCTCGCGGCAGGCGCGGTAGAAGTCCTTCCAGCCGTCTCTCTCCCTGACCACCGTCTCCAGATACTCCTGCCACACGACGCGGTCGGCCGCCGGGTCGCGGACGACCGCGCCGAGGATGCCCGCCGCGATGTCCGCCGAGCGCAGGACGCCGTCGCCGAAGTGGGCGGCGAGGGCGAGTCCTCCCGTGACGACGGAGATGGCCTCGGCCGTGGACAGCGTTCCCGAGGGGGACTTGACCCTGGTCCGTCCGTCGGTGGTGACCCCGTCGCGCAGCTCGCGGAAGACGGTGACGACCCGACGGATCTCGTCGGCCCCGTCCGGGACGGCCGGCAGCGCGAGGGAACGCCCGAGCTGCTCGACGCGGCGGGCGACGATGTCGACCTCGGCCTCGGGGGTCGCGGGGAGCGGCAGCACCACCGTGTTGAAGCGGCGGCGCAGCGCGCTGGAGAGTTCGTTGACGCCGCGGTCCCGGTCGTTGGCCGTGGCGATCAGGTTGAACCCGGGGACGGCCTGCACCTCCTGGCCGAGCTCGGGGACGGGGAGGGTCTTCTCGGACAGGATCGTGATGAGGGTGTCCTGCACGTCGGTGGGGATACGGGTGAGCTCCTCCACCCGGGCCGTCATGCCCTGCGACATCGCCCGCATCACGGGGCTCGGCACCAGGGCGTCCCTGCTGGGGCCGTGCGCGAGGAGCTGGGCGTAGTTCCAGCCGTACCTGACGGCTTCCTCGGGGGTGCCGGCGGTGCCCTGGACGAGGAGGGTGGAGTCGCCGCTGACGGCGGCGGCGAGGTGCTCGGAGACCCAGGTCTTGGCGGTGCCGGGCACACCGAGCAGGAGCAGCGCCCGGTCGGTGGCGAGGGTGGTGACGGCGACTTCCACGATGCGGCGCGGTCCCACGTACTTGGGTGAGACGACGGTCCCGTCGGGGAGGGTGCCGCCGAGGAGGTAGGTGGCGACGGCCCACGGCGAGAGCCGCCAGCGGGCGGGGCGGGGCCGGTCGTCGGCCGCGGCGAGCGCGGCGAGTTCGTCGGCGAAGGCGTGCTCCGCGTGCGGCCGCAGGGCTTCGGTCACGGCCTGCGGCCGCCCCGGTCCGGTGTCCGTCTCGACACCGGAACCGAGCTGCGCGATGGTTTCGGGCACGGGCATGGATCCCCCTCCAGATCGTTCGACCTGCTGTGCGATCCACCGTGCACCATGCCACTGACATTCGGATGTCACCGCTGGTCAGGGGCAGTTGGAGGGTTCGTGGAGGGGTGATGGAGAGTCGGTCCCCATCGGGACGGGGCGGGCGGCCGCCCCGTCGTCGGGGAGGATCAGCCCACGACCGGGGAGACGGCGACGCAGCCGCCGGCCATCGCCTGCTCGGCCTTGGCCTCCTTGATGACCTTGCCCTGGTAGATGACCTTGCAGGTGAGGTCGGCGGGGCTGAGGGAGACCGGCATGACGGCCGGCGGCATGATGCCCTTCAGCTTCACGGTCTTCTTCCACGGGGTGGTCGGCTTCTTCTCCGACACGACCTCCGGCGCCATCGCGGTGCCGTCGCCCGCGTGGTAGTCGATGGACTCGATCCCCTTGCCGGTGACCTCGTACGTGACCTCGTAGGACTCCCCCACGGACTTGTCGACCTGGTCGGCGGCCTTCTCGGCGGCCTCCGAGCAGGCTCCGAGACCGAGGGCGAGACCGAGGACGGCGAGGGCCGAGACGGCGGTGCGGGTGGTGCGGCGGTTCATTGCGTGGTTCCCCTGAAGCAGTTGCGGTGGATCAGTTGGTCTCGCGCAGAGAATCGTAAAGGAAGGGTAAAGTCAAATCCTTTCACGACCCTTTCACGACCCCTGAACATGCAGGCCAGAGGCATTGTCAGTGGCGACCTCTACCGTCGGGTGCATGAATGCCATGGGGGTGCGCGTTTCGGTCGAGCAGGTGCTGGCACTGGCTCCTGACGATGCCTCGCGCAGAGCGGGAAGCGCGTTGGGCACGGCCGGACCGTGGTCGGGCACCGGCCGCGGAGGCGGCGCCGTCTGGGGGCTGTGCAAGGGCAGCGGCGGCGTGTCGTACCGGACGGTCGTCGACACCACGGGCCCGGCCTACCTGTGCGCGTGCCCCAGCCGTAAGTTCCCGTGCAAGCACGCGCTGGGCCTGCTGCTGCTCCAGGCCTCGGACGCGGCGGCGATCGAGGAGGCCACCGCTCCCGACTGGGCCGCGCGGTGGCTCACGGACCGACGCGAGCACGCCGGAAGCACGGGAAGCGCCGGAGGTACCGCGAGCGCGGCTCTCGGAGCCGAGGGCGGCGCGGCAGCGGGCCCGGCGGATCCCGAGGCGGCGCGGCGCAGGGCCGAGCGGAGAGCCGCCCGGATCACCTCGGGGGCACAGGAGTTGGAGCAGCGGCTCACCGATCTGCTGCGCGGCGGTCTGGCGGCGGCCGAGCAGGCGGGGTACGGACCGTGGGAGGAGACGGCGGCCCGGATGGTCGACGCCCAGGCGCCGGGACTGGCGGGCCGGGTGCGGGAGTTGGGGGCCATACCGGGTTCGGGGCCCGGCTGGCCCGTGCGGCTCCTGGAGGAGTGCGCGCTGACCCATCTCCTCGACCGGGCCTGGCTCGGCGCCGACCGGCTCCCCGCGCCCTTCGCGGCGACCGTACGGACCCGGGTCGGCCTCACCGCCCCGGTCGACGGGGTGCCGCTGCGCGACCACTGGCTCGTCCTCGCGCAGTACGACGCGGCCGACGCCCGGCTGACCACCCGGCGCATCTGGCTGCACGGCACGGCGAGCGGCCGCACCGCGCTCCTGCTCTCCTTCGGCGCGGCGGGAAGGGCTCCCCGACTGGCACTCCCCGTGGGCGCGGTGCTCGACGGCGAGCTGACACCGCACACGGGTTCCGGTCAGCTGCGGGCGGAGCCGGGCGAGCGCTTCGTCCCGGTCGCGGGTCCCGCCGCCCCGCCGCCGGGCGGACCGGTGGGCGCGGCCCTCGACGCGTACGGCCGCGCGCTGCGCGAGGATCCATGGCTGGACTCCTGGCCCGTGACGCTGAGCGGGGTGCTCCCCGCGAGGGCGGAGTACGGCTGGCAGCTCGCCGACGCGGACGGCCGCGAGGCCCTGCCGCTGACGCCCGCCGCCCAGTCCCGGCCCGGTCTCTGGCGTCTGGTCGCCCTGTCCGGCGGCGCCCCGGTGACGGTCTTCGGAGAGTGCGGGCACCGCGGCTTCACGCCGCTGGCCGCCTGGTCCCCGGAGACTCCGGGAGAGACGGTCCCTCTCGTATGACCTCCGGAACGGACACCGACGCGAAGACCGGTACGACCCCCGGTACGTCCCCCGCCCACGGCCGACGGCCTGCCCGGAGGAGCTCGATGGAGACGGACACGACACCCCAGCCCCAACCTCAACCCCTGCCTCCCACCGACGTCGGCATCGACATCGGCACCGGCACCGGCACCGACACCGCTCCAGGATTCGGCGCCGCTCCCGCGCCCGACGGCGGTGTCGCGCTCGCCGGCGATGTCCCGGAGGACTCCGTCTGGGAGGAGCTCGTCACCTCGGCGTTGCTCGGCACGGACCGCCGTACACCCGCCCGGTTCGCCGGAAGAACGACCCGGGACGCGCCGGGCGCCCTGCTCGACGCCGCCGCGCTGCACACCGTTCGGCGCAGGGCGGGGCTGCGTGCCGGGCCCGCCGCGCCACCGCCCGAACCCGCTCCCGAGGACCCGCGCGAACCGCTGCCCGAGGCGGCCCGGCGGCGGCTCGACCAGCTGCTCGCCGGACGGGCCGCACCCTCGCCCGCCGGACGGCGCGGAGCCGCTCCCGACCTCACCGAACTGCTCCCGCAGTGGCTCCTCCTCGCCAACGAGCGCGGCTACAAGGCCCCGGCCGCCACCCTGCCCGCCCTCCTCGACGCGGCCAGGGCCCGTACCGATCTGCGACCCCAGACCCTGCGGCTGGCCGGGCCACGCGGTCTGTGGCTGGCCCGGCTCAACCCCGAGTGGAGGTTCGCCCTGCGGGGTGCGGGCGCGGGGAGTTCGCTCCCGGCCCCCGGGGACCGGGAGGGCGTGCGGCTCCTGTGGGACGAGGGGCTCTTCGCCGAGCGGGTCGCCCTGCTCGGCGCCGTACGGGCGGCGGATCCGACGGCCGGCCGCGCCCTCCTCGCGTCCACCTGGTCCACCGAGCGGGCGGAGGACCGGCTGATGTTCGTGGACTCGCTGCGGACCGGGCTCTCCGACGCGGACGAGGAGTTCCTGGAGGCCGCCCTCGGAGACCGCAGCCGCAATGTGCGCGCCACCGCCGCCGAACTGCTCTCCGCCCTGCCGGCCTCGGCGCTCGCGGGCAGGATGGCGGGCCGGGCGGTGACCTGCGTCGGTCTCGACCGGACGGCGGACGAACCGACGATCACCGTGGAGGCCCCGCACGAGTGCGATACGGCGATGCAGCGGGACGGGCTCACGGCGACCCCGCCCGCCGGGCGGGGCGAGCGGTCCTGGTGGCTGGGCCAGCTCGTCGAAGCCGCACCGCTGTCCTGCTGGCCACCGCGGTTCGGAGGGCGCGGGCCGGAGGAGATCGTGGCGCTGCCCGTGGCCGACGACTGGCAGAACGAACTGCACGCGGCCTGGTGCCGGGCGGCCGTACGGCAGCGGGACGCGGCCTGGTCACGCGCCCTGCTCGGTTCCCCGGCGACACCGCCCGCGACCGGCCCCGGCACCTCCTCGCTCGCGGAGCGGGCTCAGCTGCTCTCGACGCTGCCCCCGGAGGAACGGGCCCTGTGGGTCGCCGCGTTCGTCGCCGCCCACGGCCTGTCGGAGGCCTTCCAGCTGCTCGGCGTCTGCGAGGTGCCGTGGGCGGAGCCGCTCGGCCGGGCGGTGGTCGACGCCCTCGACATCGCGCGGGAGGCGGGCAGTTACCCGTGGAGCTTCAGCGGGGTGATGGGCCTCGCCGAGCGCTGCCTCGCTCCGGAGGCGGCGCGGCAGCTGGAGTCCCTGACGGCCCGGCCGGACGAGACCGAGGACATCTCCCCCGGTGCGGGCGGCTACTGGGCCGAGGCGTTCCAGCGCCTGGTCTCCACGCTCCGGCTGCGCGCGGCGATGAGAGCCGAACTCACGGAACCGTCGCCGGCCCCGGGGACTCCGGCGTCCCCGTGAGCCGTCGGCACGACAGGAAGGGCCCTCCCCGGAGGGAGGGCCCTTCCTCGGTCATGAGGTGCGCATCGCCGAAAAGGACTACGCGGCGACGCGGACGTTCGCGTTCACCCAGTCGACGATGGACGCCGTCGTGGCGCCGGGCGTGAAGATCTCCGCGACGCCCTTCTCCTTCAGCGGCGCGATGTCCGCGTCCGGGATGATGCCGCCGCCGAAGACCTTGATGTCCTCCGCGTCGCGATCCTTGAGAAGCTCCAGGACCTTCACGAACAGGGTGTTGTGCGCGCCCGAGAGGATCGAGAGGCCGATGGCGTCGGCGTCCTCCTGGATCGCGGTGTCGACGATCTGCTCGGGCGTCTGGTGGAGTCCGGTGTAGATGACCTCCATACCGGCGTCGCGGAGTGCCCGCGCGATCACCTTGGCCCCGCGATCGTGGCCGTCGAGACCCGGCTTGGCAACCACCACGCGGATCGGACCGGTCACACCCATCACTGCCTCCACATGCGACCCCCGCGCCTGAATGCCCCGGGGAGGTGAACGAACGTTATCTCCAGCATCCCGCAACCGTCTGTTTCGCGGTGGCGAGCGAGGGGGAAATCACACGTGGGACATGTTCGCTCTGCGCCGTACCCCGCTTTCGGGCCCTCCTCCTGGGCCCACCAGCCGCAAGCGGGGCACGGCCGCAAAGGGAGCCGCGACGAGGTCGCCGCGCCTCCGTGCCGCCGTCCGTGCGGCGCGGGGGCGGGGCGTACCGGCGTACCGTTCGGCCCCGCGTGCCGTTCGGGAGGTCTGTCATGGAGCTCACCAAGGTCACCGCCCTGATGAAGGCCACCGCCCTGGAGCTCGCGATCCTCACCGGACACCTCGTCCTGTACCCGTCGGGGATCGTGGCCGAGCGCCTCTCGCCCACCGCCACCCCGCCGGCGATCACCCCGGGCCGGCGGCCGGTCGTCCTCCTGCACGGCTTCGTGGACAACCGCTCGGTCTTCGTCCTGCTGCGCCGCTCCCTCACCAGGAACGGCCGCGACCGTGTCGAGTCGGTCAATTACTCACCGCTCACCTGCGACCTGCGGGCCGCCGCCGAAGCGCTGGGCCGCCGGGTGGACGAGATCCTCGCCCGTACGGGGCACGCCGAGGTGGACATCGTCGGGCACAGTCTGGGTGGGCTCATCGCCCGTTATTACGTACAGCGTCTCGGTGGTGACACCCGGGTACGGACCCTGGTCATGCTCGGCACCCCGCACTCCGGCACCACCGTCGCCCCGCTCGCCGACGCGCACCCGCTGGTGCGGCAGATGCGTCCCGGCTCGGAGGTGCTGCGGGAGCTCGCCGGGCCCTCGCCCGGCTGCCGGACCCGTTTCGTGAGTTTCTGGAGCGATCTCGACCAGGTGATGGTGCCGGTCGAGACGGCCCGTCTCGACCACCCCGACCTGGTCGTGCACAACGTCCGCGTCAGCGGGATCGGCCATCTCGCGCTGCCGGTGCACCCGACGGTGGCCGCAGGGGTCCGTGAGGCCCTCGAGGCGGACGGGCCGGAGGCTCCGGGAGCACGGGAGGAGGAGCCGGGCGCGACCTCCGTCGCGTGACACTCCGACGCCGTTCTTCGAACGTTCCTCGAACACAAGGCCAAAGCTCTCTCCGTGAGCTGGCGAAACACGGCCGATTGCCCGTTTCCTGCGGGCGCGAACCCCTCCGAAGATTGTCGGCTGCGCATACCGCCGGGTACAGTCGCGCCACTGCTTCCCCCCGGGACACCCCTCGTCGGGCCCGCCCCGGACTGGTCCTGCTGCCGAGGCGAGAGAGACGTTGGTGAACGACCAGCACCCCCACGCCGGGTACGCCGGAGACGGCGCCCACACCACCGGCAGTTTCGCCACCGACCCGCTGTTCGGCTCCTACGCCGATGGGCAGGCCGATCACAGCGGCCAGTGGAATCTCGGCCAGTACGACACCACCGGCACGTACGGGACGACGGGGCAGTACGACACCACGCACTACGGCACCACGGGCACGCAGTACGACACGACGGGGCAGTACGGCACCACCGGTCAGTACGACACGACCGGCCAGTGGGACGCCACCGGGCAGTGGAACACCACCGGCGCCTACGACACCACCGGCACCTACGGGACGACGACCGGGCAGTACGACACGACTCCCCCGTACGACGCCGGTGCCACGTACGACACCACCGGCCAGTGGGACGCCTCCGCCTGGACCGACGCCCAGCACACCGGTCAGTACGAGAACGTCCACTCCGGCGCCTACGCCGCCCAGGGCGCGTACGGCTACGAGGCCTACGACGCCACCGGCCAGTGGGCCGCCCCCGCCTTCGCGACCGACACCGGCGCCTACGACGCGACCGCGTGGAACCAGGCGGCCCCCGAGGCCGAGCCGGTCGTCCCTCACCAGTACACCCCGCAGGCCGAGCACACCGCGGAGTTCTCGTTCGAGTACGTCACCGAGACCGAGGCGGGCACCGCCGAGGCCCACGCGGAGACGGCGTACCCGTACGACGAACAGCCCGCCGACAGCGCAGCACACGCCACGCACACCGGGGACGCCCACGGTGCCGAGGACCTCGCGGACCTCGACGACACCGAGGCCGGATACGACGCCGAGGCCGCGTACGACAGCGAGGCCGCGTACGACAGCGCCGACGACCTCGACGCCGACCGCGGTGACGGGCCCGCCGTCGAGCTCCGCACGGACTCCCCCGTCGCCGGCCGCCCCGTGCGCCGCAACTCCGGCGGCAGCCGCGGCCGTCGCCGTACCCCCGCCAAGCGGTCCGCGCTGCTGACCGTCGCCGTCCCCTCCGCCTGCGTCATGGGCGTCGCCGGCATCGCCGCCGCCTCCGTCGGCGGACTCACCGGAGCCGGCACCGAGGGCGGGCAGAAGGAGAAGAACACCACCGCGCTCGCCGCCGCGGACCCCTCCTCCGTCAAGCAGGTCGCCGCCAACAACGCGCTCGACACCCAGCTCGCCGCGCTCAGCGCCGACGCCCGCGACTTCGGCGACCGCGCCAGCCGCACCCAGGAGCGCATCGACCTCAAGGTCCGCCAGGCGGCCGAGAAGAAGAAGCGCGAAGAGGAAGCGGCCCGCAAGGAGGCGCTGCGCCCCAAGTTCATGCTGCCGGTGGAGCTCCACCGGCTCAGCGCGCGCTTCGGCCAGTCGGGCGTCAACTGGATGTCCGTGCACACCGGCATCGACTTCCCCGTGCAGACCGGCACCCCCGTGATGGCCGCGACGGACGGCACCGTCCGCACCCAGATCAACAGCGCCTACGGCAACATGGTGATCGTGACCGCCCCCGACGGGACCGAGACCTGGTACTGCCACCTCAGCAGCGCCAAGATCCGCTCCGGTCAGGTGAAGGCCGGCGACGTCATCGCCTACTCCGGCGACACCGGCAACTCCACCGGCCCGCACCTCCACTTCGAGGTCCGGCCCGCCGGCGGCTTCGCGATCGACCCGCTGGCCTGGCTGCGCAGCCACGGTCTCGACCCGACCAACTGAACTTCCCGTAGGTACGGAAAGGGCCCCGGCTTCCCGCCGGGGCCCTTTCCCGTCACCGCCGCTTTCCCGGCGCCGTGTCGTTCCCGGCGCCGGGGCGTCCCGGCGCCGCTACAGCTTCTCGACCGGCGCGTACCGCAGCAGCAGCCGCTTCGGCTTCTCGTCGCCGAAGTCGATCGTCGCCTGGGCGTCCGCGCCCGCGCCGGTCACCGTCATGACGGTGCCGAGGCCGAACTGGTCGTGCGTGACCCGGTCGCCGACCTGCAGGGAGATCACCGGCTTCTCCCCGGCACGCCGGGTGGCGAAGCCCGAGGGGCCGGAGCGCGAACGGGACGAGGAGAGCGAGGAGGTGATCCCCGACGTCGGCCCGGCGGGCTTCGCCATCGGACCGGTCCGCTTCCACTCCAGGTACGCCGGCGGGATCTCCTCCAGGAAACGCGAGGCCGGGTTGTACGAGGGCTGGCCCCAGGCGCTGCGCATCGACGAGCGCGTGAGGTAGAGCCGCTCACGGGCGCGCGTGATGCCCACGTACGCCAGACGCCGCTCCTCCTCCAGCTCCTTCGCCTGACCGAGGGCGCGCATGTGCGGGAAGACGCCGTCCTCCATGCCGGTGAGGAACACCACCGGGAACTCCAGGCCCTTCGCGGTGTGCAGCGTCATCAGGGTGATGACGCCCCGGCCCTCCTCGTCCTCGTCCGGGATCTGGTCCGAGTCGGCGACGAGCGCGACCTTCTCCAGGAACTCGGCGAGCGTCGCCGGCTCCTCGCCGCGCTCCTGCTCGAACTCCAGGGCCACCGCGGCGAGTTCCTGGAGGTTCTCGATCCGGGTCTCGTCCTGCGGGTCGGTCGAGGCCTGCAGCTCGGCCAGATAGCCCGTGCGCTCCAGGACGGCCTCCAGGACGACGGCCGGTCCCGCGCCGGACTCGACGACGGTGCGCAGCTCGTCCATCAGCGCGTTGAAGCGCTTGACGGCGTTCGCCGAGCGCGCGGCCATGCCGTACGCCTCGTCGACCCGCTTGAGGGCCTGCGGGAAGGTGATCTTCTCGCGGAGGGAGAGGGCGTCGATCATCGCCTCGGCGCGCTCGCCGATGCCCCGCTTCGGGACGTTCAGGATGCGGCGCAGCGGGACGTTGTCCTCGGGGTTGGCCAGGACACGCAGATACGCGAGGACGTCCCGGACCTCCTTGCGCTCGTAGAAGCGCACGCCGCCGACGACCTTGTACGGCAGTCCGACGCGGATGAAGATCTCTTCGAAGACACGCGACTGGGCGTTGGTCCGGTAGAAGACGGCGACGTCTCCGGCCTTGGCCTCGCCGGTGTCCGTGAGACGGTCGATCTCGTCGGCGACGAACTGCGCCTCGTCGTGCTCCGTGTCGGCGACGTAGCCGGTGATCTGCGCGCCCGCGCCCGCGTTCGTCCACAGGTTCTTGGGACGGCGCGACTCGTTGCGCTCGATGACGGCGTTGGCCGCCGAGAGGATCGTCTGCGTGGAGCGGTAGTTCTGCTCCAGCAGGATCGTGGTCGCGTCCGGGTAGTCCTCCTCGAACTGGAGGATGTTGCGGATGGTCGCACCGCGGAAGGCGTAGATCGACTGGTCGGCGTCACCGACGACGCACAGCTCGGCCGGGCCGAGGTCCTCGTAGCCGGTGCCGACGAGCTCCCGGACGAGGGTGTACTGGGCGTGGTTGGTGTCCTGGTACTCGTCGACGAGGACGTGCCGGAAGCGGCGGCGGTAGTGCTCGGCGACGTCCGGGAACGCCTGGAGCAGATGGACCGTCGTCATGATGATGTCGTCGAAGTCCAGGGCGTTGGCCTCGCGCAGCCGCGCCTGGTACATCCGGTACGCCTCGGCGAGCGTCTTCTCGAAGCCGTCGACGGCCTGGTCGGCGAAGCTCTCCTCGTCGATCAGCTCGTTCTTGAGGTTCGAGATCTTGGCGCTGAAGGACTTCGGCGGGAACTTCTTCGGGTCGAGGTCCAGGTCGCGGCAGACCAGCGACATCAGCCGCTTGGAGTCGGCGGCGTCGTAGATCGAGAAGGAGGAGGTGAAACCGAGCCGCTTCGACTCGCGGCGCAGGATGCGGACGCAGGCGCTGTGGAAGGTCATCACCCACATCGCGTTGGCCCGCGGCCCGACGAGCTGCTCGACGCGCTCCTTCATCTCACCGGCGGCCTTGTTGGTGAAGGTGATCGCCAGTATCTGACCGGGGTGCACGTGCCGCGAGCCCAGCAGGTGGGCGATGCGGTGGGTGAGCACACGGGTCTTGCCGGAGCCGGCGCCGGCGACGATGAGCAGCGGGGTGTCGGTGTGGACGACTGCGGCGCGCTGCTGCTCGTTCAGCCCGTCGAGGAGCGCGGCGGTGTCCACGACGGGGCGGGGGTGGCCGTCGCGGTAGTGGGTGTCCCGGGCGGGCGGGGGCACGTCGAAGTGCTCCCCGAAGAGGTCGTGCGGGACGTCCTCCACGGCCGGGGCGCCGTGCTCGTCGTCCTCGGGGTGGGGCGGGGGCTCCTCCGAGGAGTGGTTCTGGAGGCCGGCCAGGAAGCTGTCGTCAAAGAGGCTGCTCATCGCCTCACGAGTCTAGGACGCCCCACCGACATCCGGGCCCGCCTTCGGGACCCGCCTTCCCCGACGGCCTGCGGAACCGGTCACACCCGCCGGCGGGACGGGCCGCGACGCACTGTCGAACCGGTCACGTCCAGAGGGTCGCGATGAAGATGTTCGCCGTGGTCAGGCCGCCCACCGCGGCGAAAACACCCTTGTCGACCCGCTCCTCGTCCCGCTTGACGTAGACGAGGCCGAGGACGACGACGAGGACCGCCAGCTTGATGCCGATCTTGATGTTGTTCACGGTCTGGTCGTCCGCCTGGTTCAGGCCGACGAGCGCGACGCCGGTCACCAGCATGGTCAGCGCGCCGTGCAGCATCGCCGGGCTGAAACGGGCCGTACCGGCCCCCATCGCCTTCATCTGCGTGAGGAAACCGCCCAGCAGGGAGGCGATGCCGATGATGTGGAGGGCGACGAAGACATTGATGAGTACGTCCATGGGGCGGAGCCTAACCGGGGCCCTAGCACCGTCCTCCGGCCGGGTCCACCCACTCCGGCGCATCGGTCGGCCGACCACCGCAATGTCTCCCCGCCCGCCGTCCCGGGCGGAAGACATCGGTCCTCGGCCGACAACTCTCGCCAATAGCGGTCAACTCGCCGCCCGGGCGTGACCCCAGGTTTAGCGTCCTCCACCAGGTGACCGGCTCCCCACCACCGTCGGCGTTCCGGCGGTTGTCGGTCACCCCCGCCGAGAACCCGGCGGCGGTCCGTCTCCCCTGTGCGGCCCGCCGTCGGCCCGGTGGGCCCGTTCCCCCAGGCAGAGGATGTGACCCGCCCTCGTGGCAGCACACCGAAAGCCCAAGCAGTCGCCCCTCGGTGGTCAGGCCGGACGCACCGCCGTCACCCTCGCCCTCGCCTCCGCAGCGACCGCGACGCTCTTCGAGGGGTCCGGGCACGCGGACCCCCGGCCCACCACCGCCCAGGTCAAGGAGAAGGTCGACCGCCTCTACGAGGAGGCCGAGGTCGCGACCGAGCGGTACAACGGGGCGAAGGAGAAGGCGGACGAGGCCCGCGCCGCGTTCGACCGGCTTCGTGACGAAGCCGCACGCAGGACCCAGCGGCTCAACACCGCGCGGGACGGCCTCGGTGCCATGGCCGCCGCCCAGTACCGGTCCGGCGGGCTCGACCCCGCCGTCCAGCTCGCCCTCACCTCCGACCCCGACGAGTACCTGGAGCGGGCCGCACTCGCGGAGAAGGCCGGGGAGCGGCAGGCGGCCGCCGTCGGCCTCGTACGCCGTGAGCTCGCCGCGATCCGGCAGCTGCGCGGCGAGTCGACGGGACGCCTGGACGCGCTGCGCGGACACGAGACGGAGCTGCGGCGCCAGCGGGAGGCCGTCCTCGGCAAGCTCCGGGAGGCACGGACCCTGCTCGCCCGGCTGACCGCCGAGGAACGCGCCCGGTACGAGGCGGCCGCCGCCGGCCGCGACGGCTCCTCGGCCGCGCACGCCGGCACGGCCTCGACGACCACGTCGGGCGGCACGGCCACGACCCGGGCCGACCGCTCCTCGGGCGGCGACCGCGGCCCGGTGACCGCCCCGAACGCCCGCGCCGCCCAGGCCGTCTCCTTCGCCCACGCCCAACTCGGCAAGCCGTATGTGTGGGGAGCGACAGGACCCTCCGGGTACGACTGCTCCGGCCTCACCCAGGCCGCCTGGCGCGCGGCCGGCATCTCCCTGCCCCGCACCACCTACACCCAGATCAATGCGGGCCGGCGCGTCTCCCGGGCCCAGCTCGCCCCCGGGGACCTGATCTTCTTCTACTCCGGGATCAGCCACGTCGGTCTCTACATCGGCGGCGGCCGGATGATCCACGCTCCCAGGCCCGGCGCCCCGATCCGCATCGCCCCCATCGACGAGATGCCCTTCGCCGGCGCCACCCGGGTGGGCTGACAGCACCGCAGACCGGCCCGGGCAGGGCAGGGCAGGGCATCGGCCTCACCCGGGCCCGACGGCTCGGGCGGGTCGGACCGTCGGGCCCGGACCCGACGGCTCAGACCAGGCGGCGGGCGGTGGCCCAGCGGGTCAGTTCGTGGCGGTTGGAGAGCTGGAGCTTCCGCAGCACCGCCGAGACGTGCGACTCGACCGTCTTCACCGAGATGTAGAGCTGCTTGGCGATCTCCTTGTACGCGTACCCGCGGGCGATCAGCCGCAGCACCTCCCGCTCCCGCTGGGTGAGCCGGTCCATGTCCTCGTCCACCGGCGGCGCGTCCGTCGAGGCGAAGGCGTCCAGCACGAATCCGGCGAGGCGGGGAGAGAAGACGGCGTCGCCCTCCTGGACCCGGAAGATCGAATCGACCAGGTCGGTGCCGGTGATCGTCTTGGTGACATAGCCACGGGCACCGCCGCGGATCACCCCGATCACGTCCTCGGCCGCGTCCGAGACGGACAGGGCAAGGAAGCGGACCGGGTCCTCCGCCGCACCCATCAGGCTCACGCACCGCCGCAACACCTCGACCCCGCCGCCACCCGGCAGGTGCACGTCGAGGAGGACGACCTCGGGGCGGGTCGCCGTGATGACGGTGACCGCCTGGTCGACATCGGCGGCCTCACCGACCACCTCGACGCCGGTGATCTCGGTCCGGCCGATCTCGGCCTGCACTCCCGTACGGAACATCCGGTGGTCGTCGACGAGCACCACCCGCACACGACGCTCCGTGCCCGCCGCCCCCGACTCGGCCCCGGTCGCTGATCCGGTCTCGTCGCTCATCCGTCCGCCCTCTCCATCTCAAGCTCCACTTCGGTGCCCCCGCCCGGCACGGACCGCAGCCGGGCCGTGCCGCCGTTGCGCTGCATCCGACCGATGATCGATTCTCGTACGCCCATCCTGTCCTCGGGCACCGCGTCCAGGTCGAAGCCCGGCCCCCGGTCCCGCACCGAGACGAAGACCGTGCGGCCCTCCACCTCGGCGTACACCTGTACGGCCCCGCCCTCGCCACCGTACTTCGCGGCGTTGACCATCGCCTCGCGCGCGGCCTGTATCTGCGCGACCAGTCCCTCGTCGAGCGGGCAGTCGCCGACGACGACCACCTCGATCGGGACTCCGTGCTTGTCCTCGACCTCGGCCGCGGCCTTCTTCACCGCCTCCGCGAGGGTCTCGGGCTCCTCGTCCTTACCCGTGCCCTCGGGCTTGTAGAGCCAGTTCCGCAGTTCCCGCTCCTGGGCACGGGCGAGGCGGCGGACCTCGCCCGCGTCCTCGGCGTTGCGCTGGATCAGGGTCAGGGTGTGCAGCACGGAGTCGTGGACGTGGGCCGCGACCTCGGCGCGCTCCTGGGCGCGGATGCGCATGGTCCGCTCCTCCGTGAGGTCCTGAGACATCCGGACCAGCCACGGGCCGGCGAGCAGCGCTATGCCGGTGAGGACCGCGACGGCGGCGGTGAGGGCCGTGCCGAGCTGGGCGACGGAGCCGCGGACCACGACGAAGACCGCGAGGCCGGTGCCGACCAGGGCGACACCGACGAGGCCTCTGACGATATGGAAGGCCCGGCTGTGGCCCCCCGCGTCGGTCCAGCTGGCCCGGCGGGCGTTGTCCGCCTGGCGCCAGACCAGGGCGACGCCGCCGCTGACGAGGATCAGAGGCCAGATGTACCGGCCGGATCCACTGTCGACACTGATGTTCCCGACGAGGACCGCGGCGCCGATCGCGAGGGCTATCAGGGCGAAGATCTGTCCCCGGTCGGGCTTGCGCAGTCTGCGGCGCCCGTCCGGAGTGGTCTCGAAGACCGGGCGGGGGGCGGTCCGGCCGCCGACGCCGAGCGGGACGACGATCCAGAAGGCCGCGTAGATCAGGAGGCCGAGGCCGTCCATGAAGAACAGCACCAGGAAGATCACGCGCACCCAGACGACCGGGAGGCCGAGGTGCCCGGCGAGGCCGCGCGCGACACCGCCGAGCCATCGCCCGTCGGCGCTCCGGTAGAGCCTGCGCACGGGCGGTTCGTCGGTGTCGGTGACACGAGCGGCTGCGGACATGCACCGATCGTCACACGTTCGGCCCGCCCGGGACATCAGGGTCCGCCCTGAGATCGCCCCTGGTACCGCCTCGGGGAGAAGGGGACGCGGAATATCAGGGTCGGGCCAGGGTCGGCCCCGGTGCCGCTCGGCATCACGGGCCGTCACCATGGATGCATGACGAGTTCGATGCCTTCGCAGCACGAGGCCCCGCCGCCGGCGGAGGCCGTTCCCGCCCCGCCCCTGCGGCGCTCGCGCGACAGCAAGGTCGTGGGCGGTGTCTGTGGGGGCCTCGGCCGGTACTTCGACCTGGACCCGGTGATCTTCCGCGTCGTGGTCGGTGTGCTGGCGGTGCCGGGAGGCCTCGGACTGATCTTCTACGGCTTCGCCTGGCTGCTGGTCCCGCTCGCGGGCGAGGAGGAGAACGAGGGGCGCAGACTGCTGACCGGCCGTGTCTCCGGTGCCACGCTGGCCGCCATATTGATGGCCCTGGTGGGCTGCGGGATCTTCCTGTCGATGCTGCACAGCGGGACGATGCTGGGCTCGGCGCTCCTGGTGGCGTTCGTCGTGTCGGCGGCGTCGGTCTGGTCGCGGCGCCGGCAGTCCGGTGCGGTGGAGCCCGAGGGCCGGGTGGATTCGGCGGCCGCCGCCCACGCGGTCGCCGTGGCCCCGCCCGAGACCAAGGCTCCGCCGCGGGTCGAGTTCACGTCCTGGTGGAAGGACCCGATCGTCAAGGACGGTTCCACGGGCAAGGTGGCCGTCGGCTATCTGTGGGGGCCGCACGGCATCCTGGACGAGGACGGTCGGGTGGACGGCAAGGTGCCGAAGCCCGGCAGTCAGTGGAGTGCCGGTCCCCCGGCCCCCGGGCGCCCCCAGCCCTCGATCCGGAGAAGTCCGCGTTCCATCGGTGGTCTCGTCTTCCTGCTGGCCATGGGCGCGGCCGTGCTCGGCACCGCTCTGACCTGGGAGTCCCAGCCGCTGGGCACAAGCCTGCAGACCGGTCTGGTCGCCGCCCTCGCCGTGTTCGGTCTCGGCCTGGTCGTCAGCAGTTTCCTCGGCAGGACCGGGTTCGGCACGGTCTTCCACACCGTCGTCACGGCGGGGCTGCTCGTCCTGGTCACCGCGCTGCCCCAGCAGATCACCACGGACTGGATCCGCGAGACATGGAGACCGGCGTCCGCCGCCGCCGTGCAGCCGCGATACGAGGTGGGCACCGGGGTCGGCATGCTCGATCTGGCGGGGCTCCCGCTCCCGGCGGGCACGACCGTCTCGACGTCGGTCGAGGTGGGCGCGGGGCAGCTCAAGGTCGTCGTCCCGAAGGACGCGGTCGTCACGCTGCGCGCCCAGGTGGGGCTGGGAGATCTGCAGCTGCCCGGTGAGCCGCCCAACGACATCGACATCTCGCCGGACCGCGACGTGACGCGGACGCTGAACCCGCCGGCCGGGACCACCCCGGCGGGCACCCTGGACCTCTCTCTCGAGGTCGGCATCGGACAGGTGGAGGTCACCCGTGCTGCTTCATGAGTTCCGGCCCGGCCGTCTCCTCGCGGGTCTGACGGCCCTCGCCGTGGCCACGGTCTACGCGGGCGACGCCGCGGGATCGTGGACGACCCCGTGGTACGTGGCGATCCCGATCGTCTGCGGTGGCCTGGGCCTGGCCGGCCTGGCGACCTGGGTCGCCTATCGCATACGGCGCCGCTCGGCGAGGAGCCGGTCCAGCGACAGAACCGGCGCACCGGCCAGCAGCAGCGGCAGCCAGGCCATCAGATAGGCGAGGTCGTTGCCGAGGTAGTACGGGTTCACCTGCCAGCTCACGGTCAGCCAGAGGCTCAGGGAGATCAGGGCTCCCCCGAGCGCCGCCAGGCGGGCGAAGAGACCCACCAGGGTTCCGAGGCCGACGGCGAGCTCCCCGAAGGCGATGGCGTAGCCGAAGCCGGTGGGGCTGTTGAGGGCGAGGTCGACCAGGGCGGGGATGGCCGAGGTGTCCCGGACGCCGCGCATCGTCTCGCCGATGGAACCGCTGCCGGTGTCGGCGAAGAAGGCGGGGTCGGTGAGCTTGTCGAGACCGGCGTAGATGAACGTGATGCCGAGGAAGAGCCGGAGGGGAAGGAGGGCGTAGCGAGAGCCGAGGACCTTCCACCGGTCGAGCCCGCCGGAGCCACCCGAACCGCCGGAGCCACCCGAGGCACCGGAACCACCGGGGCGGCCCGCACCACCGGCACCACCCACGCCGCCGGTACCGTCCACGCCGTCGGCACCCGCGCCACCCGCGCTGCCGGCACCGCTCCCACCGCCCACGCCGCCCGCGCCGCCGGTCCCGTCGGCCGTGCCGTTCGCCCGGTCCGCGTGTCCCGTCATGGTCGGCCACCTTTCCTCGCCCCGTACGACTGTCCGCGGAACGATTCTCCTCGCACCACCGCCCCGGGGATACGTGAAGGGGGCCGTAAGAAAGGGGGCCGGAGGAGAGCGGCGCCGGAGGCGCCGAGAGAAGGGGCGCCGGAAGGGAGGGGCCGGGAGATCGGTGCGGAGGGTCAGTCCACGACGTCGATCGTGACGCTGTTGGTCTCGACGCCCGCCGCTGTCACGACCGAGACCTCCACGCGGCCCGGTTCCACGTCCGCCGGGAGGGGGACGGTCAGGGTGGCGTCGGTGGGGTTGGCGAAGCCGCCCGGGACCGGGACCAGGGGGACGTGGGCGTGGACCGGGCCGATGCGGACGACGAGGCGGGTCAGCGGGTCGGGGGCGGCGGCGCCGGGCGGCACGAAGCCGCAGCCGCGGATCTCGATGTCGTCGCCCGTGCGGATCGGGGCGTCGAGATCGCCGGCCTCCCGGGACCGGACCACGGAGTGGATCGTGGGGCGGACGCCCTCGGTGTACTTCGCGGCGAGGTGCCAGGCCGCCGAGACGCCGAGGAGCAGCACGAGGGACCAGGGCACGGTGGGGAGCCCCGCGGGGTCGCGGGCGAGCCCGACGGCCGCGAGGGCCAGGACGGAACCGGAGGCGAGGAGGTACTGGACGTCGGCGAGGTTGGCCCGGCCGCTGTCGTCGCAGAGCAGATCGGCGGCGCGTGGGCGGTCGGCGCGCACCTTCTGGAGACGGCGGGAGGCGATGCCCGCGGAGACGACGAGGCGGGCGGTGACGGTGACGGCGGAGACCAGGGCGAGGGCGGTCAGCAGACCGGCGCCGCGGGCCAGACCGAAGGCGGTCGCGCCCGGTGACAGGAAGGCCAGGAAGAGGAGGGTGTAGCCGAGGAGGAGGAGCCAGGCGGCGGCGACGGCACGGGTGGTGGAGAGCCGGTTGTCCTCGCCGATCAGAGGGGCGACGAGACCTCCGCGGGAGCGGTGGGCGTGCGCGGCGGCGCTGAGCAGGACGGCGAGGACCACGGCGGTGCAGAGGCCGGCCGTGCGGGCCCCGGTCCAGCCGCCGTCGATGGCGGTGAGTGCCTGGCCGAGGAGGAGGGCGAGGACGGCGCCCCAGACGGTGCCGAGGCCTCCGCGCCGTACCCGCTCGAGCCAGGCCACGCCGGCCTCCCGGCCGTGGACGGCCACCGCGCGGGCGGACTGGGCGAGCTCGTCGGAGACCCACTGGCGGGCGGCGACCGGGGAGTGGGCGACGGCGGCGGGAACGCCGTGCCCGGCGGCGAGTTCGTCGCGCCGGGCGAGGAAGGCGGCGACGGCACGACGGTGGCCGGCCTGTCCGCAGTGGGCGCAGCCGGCACAGGCCGTCGCGTGCTCGCCGTACTGTCTCGCCTCTTGAACCGCCACGGTGCTCACTTCCCGACCTCGCTTCACGACACGTACCGGCGCGTCCCGAAGGGTCAACCAGCCGTAGCTTTCAGGGAATTGTGTCGCACCGGAGGCTTCCGCGCCTGCTTCGTGCGCCCCGCCGGAGGGTGATTGCCGAGCCATCCCATTGACGTACAGAAGGGTGAAGCGATGGTGTTACTACAGGAGTTCGGGCTCCGTTCGGCTGATCCTGCGCCAGAGCGGCTGGTAGTTGATCCAGGCGACGAGGTCGCTGCCGAGCTGTTCGCGGGTGGCGAGGGCCTCGCGGTGGTCGATGAGGACCGGATTGCCGGCCGCCCGCGCGGCCAGCTGGACCTGGGCGCAGCGCTCCAGGGCGATGAACCACCAGGCGGCCGCGTCGACGGAGGTGCCGACGGTGAGCAGTCCGTGGTTGCGGAGCACGATCGCCTTGAACGTGCCGAGGGCGACGGCGATCCGGCGTCCCTCCTCGGTGTCCACGGTGACGCCGGTGTAGGCGTCGTAGAGGGCGTGGTCCTGGTAGAAGGCGCAGGCCTCCTGGGTGATCGGGTCGAGGAGTTCGCCGAGCGCGGCGAGGGCCCGCCCGTGGAGGGAGTGGGTGTGGGCGACGGCGACGGCGTCCGGTCTGGCCCGGTGCACCTGGGCGTGGACGGTGAACGCGGCCTGGTTGACGTGCTGGCCGCCCCGGACGACCTGCCCGTCGCCGTTGACCAGGATGAGGTCGCTCGCGGCCACCTCCTCGAACGGCGCCCCGAAGGGGTTCACCCAGAAGCAGTCGGTGTATTCGGGGTCGCGGGCGGTGATGTGACCGGAGACGCCCTCCTCGTACCCGAACCGCCCGAAGACCCGGAGCGCGCCCGCCAGTCGCTGCTTGCGGTGGGTGCGTTCCTCCTCGGCCGTCGCGTGGACGGGCGGCATGGCGAAGTGGAGCCGGTCGACGGGGACGGGGTCGGGTATCACGCTCATGCGCCGGAAGGTAACGCCCGGCCGGTCAAGTCACCAGAGTCCGGACGGCATCGAAAGACGTCTTCGCGAGGGGCCGGGCACGACGAAGCCGCCGCCCCGCGCGAGGGGCGCGGGAGCGGCGGCTTCGGTCGGCTCGGGGAGCGGGAGCGACTACTCCCACTCGATGGTGCCCGGCGGCTTGCTGGTGACGTCGAGGACGACTCGGTTGACGTCCGCGACCTCGTTGGTGATGCGGGTCGAGATCTTGGCGAGGACGTCGTACGGGAGACGCGACCAGTCGGCCGTCATCGCGTCCTCGGAGGAGACGGGACGCAGCACGATCGGGTGACCGTAGGTGCGGCCGTCGCCCTGGACGCCCACGGAGCGGACGTCGGCGAGCAGGACGACCGGGCACTGCCAGATCTCGCGGTCGAGACCGGCGGCGGTGAGCTCCTCGCGGGCGATGGCGTCGGCCTCGCGCAGCAGGTCCAGGCGCTCCTTGGTGACCTCGCCGACGATGCGGATGCCGAGGCCGGGGCCGGGGAACGGCTGGCGCTGGACGATCTCCTCGGGCAGGCCGAGCTCCTGGCCGACCATGCGGACCTCGTCCTTGAAGAGCTGGCGCAGCGGCTCGACGAGCTCGAACTCCAGGTCCTCGGGGAGGCCGCCCACGTTGTGGTGGGACTTGATGTTGGCGGTGCCGGTGCCGCCGCCGGACTCGACGATGTCCGGGTACAGGGTGCCCTGGACGAGGAAGGCGACCTCGGGGCCCTCCTCCTGGAGGATCTCCAGCTGCGCCTGCTCGAAGACGCGGATGAACTCGCGACCGATGATCTTCCGCTTGGTCTCCGGGTCGGAGACCCCGGCGAGGGCGGCGAGGAAGCGCTCCTGCGCGTCGACGACCTTCAGGTTGGCGCCGGTGGCGGCGACGAAGTCCTTCTCGACCTGCTCGGTCTCGTCCTTGCGCATGAGGCCGTGGTCGACGTACACGCAGGTGAGCTGCGAGCCGATGGCCTTCTGCACGAGGGCGGCGGCCACGGCGGAGTCGACGCCGCCGGAGAGACCGCAGATGGCGCGCTTGTCGCCGACCTGGGCGCGGATGGCCGCGACCTGCTCCTCGATCACGTTGCCCGTGGTCCAGGTGGGCTCGATGCCGGCGCCGCGGTAGAGGAAGTGCTCCAGGATCTGCTGGCCGTGCGTGGAGTGCAGCACCTCGGGGTGGTACTGGACGCCGTACAGCTTCTTCTCGTCGTTCTCGAAGGCGGCGACCGGCACGACGTCCGTGGACGCGGTGACGGAGAAGCCCTCGGGGGCGGCGGAGCAGGCGTCGCCGTGCGACATCCACACGGACTGCTCGACCGGGGTGCCCTCGAAGAGGGTGGAGCCGGCCCTGGAGACGTGCAGCGGGGTCCGGCCGTACTCGCGGGCGCCGGTGTTGTCGACGGTGCCGCCGAGGGTCGTCGCCATCAGCTGGAAGCCGTAGCACATACCGAAGACGGGGACGCCCGCCTCGAAGATCTCGCGGTCGAGGCGGGGGGCGTTCTCGGCGTACACCGAGGACGGGCCGCCGGAGAGGATGATCGCCTTCGGGTTCTTGGCCAGCATCTCGGCCACCGGCATGGTGGACGGGACGATCTCGCTGTAGACCCGGGCCTCGCGGACTCGGCGGGCGATGAGCTGGGCGTACTGGGCGCCGAAGTCGACAACGAGGACTACGTCCGGGTTGGTGACGTCGGGCGCGGCAGCGGGGGTCGCTGATGACACTACGGCGGCCTTCCGGCGGTAGGAGGAGGGTCCCCCGAAGGGGGGTGCTATTTGTCGATTCTACCGGCGCGCCGGTGGCGCTTTTCGTCTCACCATCCGAACCCGGGTTGGCTCCGGTCGGGCGGAGGGGTCCATACTGTCGCCATGCGTAAGCTCACGACCTTCGTCTTTACCTATGGCAACCGGCCCACCGGCTGCCATGGTCGTGCTGCTTGAGCAACTGACAAGCGACTTCCCAGGCGCCCCGGGCTGACAGCCCGGGGCGTTCTGTCGTTCCCGGGCCGGTTTCCCCAGGGCCTCCGACACCCCAGGAGCCCCGTTATGACGACGAACACCGCCACCCCCGAGAAGACCGGCGCCCGCACCGCCGAAGCGGCGACGCTGATCGGTGACGCCCGTGAGCGGATCGACGCGCTCGACGACCGGATCATCGGTCTCATCCAGGAACGGATGGCCGTCTCGGCCGTCATCCAGGAGTCGCGGATCTCCTCCGGGGGCCGCCGGGTGAACCTGGCTCGCGAGATGGAGGTCCTCGGTCACTACAGGGACGCGCTGGGCAAGCCGGGTACGTCCCTCGCGATGACGATGCTGGAGCTCTGCCGGGGCCGCATCTGAGAAGGGCCCCGTCCGGTCCGGGTGCGTTCCCGGATCTGAGTTCGGGCCCGCTCTCACCCGTACGGCGCGTGACCGGCTCCGGCCCGGCTTCGTTGGTCCGGGTGTCCGTGCCAGCCAGGGGCGGGCCCGTAAGAAACCACGCGTGGCTTCGCTGGGGCGTGTGGCGTACCTCCGGTACGTCGTGGGACCTCGCACCAGCGCTTGTGACCGGACAGCAGGGGACAGCAGCCCGGTCGCCCAGAAGGAGCGGTCGGTCCCGGGGACGCCCGGGGCCGGCCGCAACCGGCTCTTTCCGTCGCGGCGGACCCGAGACCTCACACCGTGCGGTACCCCCGAACCCCGTCCCGTCCCCTTCCCCACGCGGCGCGACCCCCCGGCGCCGCCCCGCTCGGCGCCGCCGCTGCCCTGACACCGGTGCCGACCCCCGAGGGCCCCGTGCCGCGACCGGAATCGCGCCACGGGGCCCTCGCCCGCGTGCACCCGCCCGACCGGCCACTGACGTGACGCGCGTCACACGAAGATCCTGTGCAACGGCTACAACCTTCTCCGCCGGTCGCGGGTCATCTATGCAGCAACACCAAAGCTGGTGGGGGCGCTGCACTCGGAGGGGGGTGCAGCGCCCCTTACCTGTATCGAGCCCGCATCGGACCTGTGCCGGCTCGCCGGTGTCGCTTCACCTGCGACGACCTGCGACGACCTGCGTCGGCTCGCCCGCGTTCGGTCACGACGCCTTCGGCGGAACCACCGGCATCCCGAGGAACGGCAGCCGCAGCGCGCCGAAGGCCTCGGCCGGGACCGCGGGGGACTTGGGCTCGACCGCCGAGATCCGCGCGTACGCCTCGCCCTGTCGCGGTCGCGGGTCCTCCTCGCCCTTGTTCGGCCAGAAGGACATCGCCCGTTCCGCCTGCGCGGTGATCGTCAGCGACGGGTTCACGCCGAGATTCGCGGAGACGGCCGCGCCGTCGACGACGGAGATTCCCGGGTGGCCGAAGAGCCGGTGGTACGGGTCGATGACACCGGACTCGGCGTCCGCGCCGATCGGGCAGCCGCCGAGGAAGTGGGCGGTGAGCGGGGTGCCCATCAGCTCGCCGACGTTGGAGCCGGCGAAGCCGTTGATCTCCTCGGCGAGGAGGGTGGCGGCCTTGGTCGCGGCCTCGATCTGCGTCGGGTTGGGGGCCCCGTGGCCCTGGCGGGCGGTGAGCAGGCCCTTGCCGACGCCGCCCGGCTTGCGGTAGGTCGTCAGGGAGTTGTCCAGGGACTGCATGACGAGGCCGATGATGGTCCGCTCCGACCAGCGCCGGTTGGACAGCGAGCGGGCCGCGAGTGCGGGGTGCTTGACGATTTCGAGCAGCCACCTGCGGACCCGGTGTGCGCCGTACGGCACCTGGAGGATCGTCAGCGCGCCCATCGAGTTGGAGCCCTTGCCGTACCGGACGGGCTCGATGTGGGTGTTCTCGTCGGGGTGGATCGAGGAGGTGATGGCGACGCCGCGGGTGAAGTCGGCCTTCTCCTTGCCGTGCCTCTTCCGGTAGCGCCGGTCGGTGGTCTGCGAGCCGACGAGGCCCTCGGAGTTGGTACGGGTCAGCTCGCCGAGCCGGGACGAGATCCGGGGCAGCAGTCCGGTGTCCTTCATCCGGTGCAGCAGGGTCTGGGTGCCGTACGTGCCGGCGGCGATGACGACCTTGCGGGCCGTGAAGGTACGGCCCTTGCCCTTCCTCCGGTTGTCGGAGGGGAGGGTCTTGACGGCGTAGCCGCCCCGCGAGTCCTCGGTGACCGCGACGACCGAGGTCATGGGATGGACGGCCGCGCCCGCCTTCTCGGCGAGGTGGAGGTAGTTCTCGTTCAGGGTGTTCTTGGCGCCGTGCCGGCAGCCGGTCATGCATTCGCCGCACTCGGTGCAGGCCTTGCGGGAGGGTCCGGCCCCGCCGAAGAACGGGTCGGGCACCTCGCCGCCCGGCTTCGCCTTTGCCGTGCCGTCGCCGTCCTGTCCGTCCCCGAAGAACACTCCGACGGGCGCCATGTGGAAGGTGTCGCCGATGCCCATGCTCTGCGCGGTCGCCTTGAGGTGGACGTCCGACGGGGTCATGGTCGGGTTGATCCGGACGCCGAGCATCCGCTTGGCCTGGTCGTAGTAGGGGCCCAGCTCCTCGCGCCAGTCCGTGATGTCCTTCCACTGCGGGTCGTCGAAGAACGGCGCGAGCGGCTCGTAGAGGGTGTTGGCGTAGTTCAGGGAGCCGCCGCCGACGCCCGCGCCGGCCAGCACCATGACGTTGCCCAGCAGGTGGATCCGCTGAATGCCGTAGAGGCCGAGGGCGGGGGCCCACAGGAAGTTCTTCACGTCCCAGGAGTTCTTCGGCAGGGTCTCGCGGGTGAAGCGGCGCCCCGCCTCCAGGACGCCGACCCGGTAGCCCTTCTCGGTGAGCCGGAGGGCGGTGACCGAACCGCCGAAGCCGGAACCGACGACGAGGACGTCGTAGTCGTACGCCTCGTCCTCCGTCTGCTCCTGATTTTGGGTAGGGGGTACCGCGGTCATGGCTCTCCTCGTACGAAAAGGGACGGTCGGGGGTGCGGAGGCGGAGCGGGGGCTCAGCGCAGACGCAGGGCCTTCATCGCCTTCAGGGACACGCTCATGAACGCGGCGTACTTCTCGTCGTCCATCCCGAAGGAGGGCGCGAGCGGCATCAGCCGCTGCTGGGCGACGGTCTGGGCCTCGGTGTACTTGAGGATGCCCTCGGAGCCGTGCCGACGGCCGAGACCGGAGTCCTTCATGCCGCCCATCGGGGACTGGACGCTGCCGTAGGCGGGGGCGTACCCCTCGTTGATGTTGACCGTGCCGGTGCGCAGCCGGGCCGCGACGGCGTGGCCGCGACGGGAGTCCTTCGTCCAGACGGAGGAGTTCAGGCCGTACGGGGTGGCGTTGGCGAGGTCGACGACCTCGTCCTCGTCGGTGAAGCGGTAGATCGAGACGACCGGGCCGAAGGTCTCCTCGCCGCAGACCGCCATCGGGGCCTCGACGCCGTCGAGGATGGTCGGCTCGTAGAAGAGGGGGCCGATGTCGGGGCGCGCGACGCCGCCCGCGACGAGCGTGGCGCCCTTGGCGACGGCCTCGTCGACGTGCTTCGTGACCGTCTCCAGCTGGCGCTCGCCGACGAGGGAGCCCATGTCCGCCCCGTACGCGAGGGAGCCACCGAGCCGCATGGCCTTGGTGCGGGCGGCGAAGCGGTCGAGGAAGGCGTCGGCGATCGACTCGTGCACGTAGAGGCGCTCGATGGAGATGCAGAGCTGGCCGGCGGAGGAGAAGCAGGCGCGGACGGCTCCGGCGGCGGCCTTCTCGATGTCGGCGTCCTTGAGGACGAGCATCGCGTTCTTGCCGCCGAGTTCGAGGGAGACGCCGACGAGCCGGGCGGCGGCGCCCTGGGCGACCTCGCGGCCGGTGCGGGTGGAGCCGGTGAAGGAGACGTAGTCGGCGTGCTTGACGACCTCGGGGCCGACGACCGGGCCCTCGCCGAGGACGACCTGGAAGACCTCGGCGGGCAGTCCGGCCTCGATGAGCAGGTCACGGGCCCAGAGCGCGGTGAGCGCGGTCTCCGTGTCGGGCTTCATGACGACGGCGTTGCCCGAGACGAAGGCGGGGAGCGCGTCGCCGACGGAGAGCTCCAGCGGGTAGTTCCAGGGCGCGATCTGGCCGACGACCCCGCGCGGCTGGCGGAGCTCGGTGACCTTGGTGAGGGTCGGGACGACACCGGTGTGATGACGGGGGCGCAGGTAGGAGGGGGCCTTGCGGCCGTAGTGGCGGGCGGCGACGGCGACCGCCTGCACCTCCTCGTGGGCGTGCAGACGCGCCTTGCCGGTCTCCAGCTGGATGAGGTCGAGGACCTCGGACTGCCGCTGGAGGACGAGGTCGTGGAAGCGCAGCAGGACGGCGGCGCGGGTCTTGACCGGGGTGGCGGCCCAGACGGTCTGGGCGGCGCGCGCGCGGCTGAAGGCCTCGGCGACGTCCTCGGGGGTGGACTCGGGCAGGTCCGCCAGCTTCGCCCCGGTGAAGGGGGTGTGGTTGGCGGTGCGGCCGGAGCCGACGACGCCGCGGGTGAGCCGGGCGATCACGTCGGGCGTCACGACGTCGGCGGCGGTGCGGGCGCCGGCGGGCGCGGGCGCGACCGGGTTGGTGGCCGCGGCGGGCGCGGCGACTCCGGCCTGCGCGGCGGGGGCGTCGGGAACCGAGAGGGCGGCGGGGGCCTGCGAGTCCGTCATGAGGGCGAGCGTAGGCGGCGTTCCGCCCTTTGGGTACCCGTCGGTAACGCGTTTTCACCGGGTGCGCACATCGCGCCAGCGATCACTGGCATATAAGCCCTGATCAGGGGCTTATGACATACGGAGGCCCGTCGTGGAGAATTTCCGACGCCCCGCGCGGGTCCCCTCCGGCGGTCCCGCCCACCGGTTCATTCGCCCGGTGCCCGCCAGTACTGGAGGACGATGTCGAACTGCTCCCGGGTGGTCTCCCAGCTCGACTCCGGCGAGGACATGTAGATCGCGTACTCCGTGCCGTCCTCGCCGTAGTACATGAGGTCGATCGCGTGCCGCGGCCCGGGGAAGTCCCGCTTCTCCATCCAGGTGAACTCCCACTGGCAGGCGCGGACCTGGTCGCGGTAGGTGGTCTGGCCGAGCTTGACCCGGTTGTAGGTCATCCGCTTCTCCACCGTGCGTTCCAGGTCGAGGGCGTGCATGTACGGGTTCTCGAAGTCGGGGCTGGGGTCGATGTTGATCCGGATGCGGTGGCGGCCGTTGTCCGGGGTGTAGTCGATGTTGTCGCCCTCGGTCTGCCGCTTCCAGCCCTCGGGTACGGCGAGGCTGAAGCCCTCCCGGTCCTTGACGCGCTTCCAGCCGGCCGGCAGGTCGCTCCCGGCGCCTCGGGTGGCGGCACCGGAGGAGGACGGTCCGGTGACCGTGGGCCGCGCGCCCTCGCGGCCACCGCCCGTGTACTGCATGGCGGCGAAGACGGCACCGCCCGCGACGAGTCCGGCGAGCAGGGCCGCCAGGACGGCGGTACGCCAGCGGCCACGGCCGGAGGCCTGCGCGGGGGGCGCGGCCGTCGGCACCACCGTGACCGGAGAGACGGGCGGGTGCGACGGCGAGCGGGGCTCGACCGACTGCGGCGGCTGCGGCCACTGGGCGGTACGGACCGGCGCGGACGGACGGGAGGCGCCCGTCGGACCCGTGGCGTCCCGAGCGCCCGCCCCGTCGTCGTCCTCGCTCAGCTCCACCAGGTCGAGGCCGAAGGCCGAACCGTCCCCCACCGGGTCCAGGTCCTCCCTGGCCACCCGCTGGGTCGGCACGTACGCCTGTGCGGCCTCCGGCGTACGCCCCTCCATCGCGTCGAGCAGCATCCGGCCGGCCTCGTCGGCCTTCGGCCGCTGCTCCGGGTCCTTGCGCAGCAGCGCCACGATGACGGGGGCCAGCGGCCCGGCCTTCTCCGGGTACGGCGGCTCCTCGGCCACCACGGCCTGCATGGTGCTGATCGGGGAGGTGCGTCGGAACGGGGAGGTGCCCTCCACCGCCGTGTAGAGGGTGGCCCCGAGCGACCAGAGGTCGGAGGCCGGGCCGGGGTCGCCGCCCCGCACCCGCTCGGGCGCCAGATAGTCGATGGAGCCGACGAGTTCACCGGTTCGGGTGATCGTCGCGTCCCCCTCGATCGCCGCGATCCCGAAGTCGGTGATCAGGACCCGCCCGTCGCGCGCCAGCAGGACGTTGCCCGGCTTGACGTCCCGGTGCAGCACCCCGGCCGCGTGCGCGGCGCGCAGCGCGCCGAGGACGTGCAGCCCGATCCTGGCCGCCTCGTGGGGATCGATCGGGCCCTTCTCCTTGGCGGCGTCGGCGAGCGAGGGCCCGTCGACGTACTGCATCACGATCCACGGCCGGTCGTCGTGCTCCAGAACGTCGTGGACGGTCACCACACCCGGGTGGGTGATCCGCGCGGCGGCCCGCGCCTCCTTCTGCGTACGGGCGTGGAGCACGAGCCGGTCGGCCTCCGCCACGAAGCGGCCGGCCGTCAACTCCTTCACCGCCACGACGCGGTGCAACACCTCGTCGTGCGCCCGCCAGACCTTGCCCATGCCGCCGCGTCCGATGGACTCGCCCAGCCGGTAGCGACCGGCGAGCAACAGCCCCGCCCCTGTGCTCTGAGAATGTTCCACTTGCCCCCGCCCGTTCCTTCGGATGCCAGGTTACGGAGGGGGGTACGGGCGACGGAACCTCGGGGCTGTCATAGGAACAGCACTGTGACCGGGGGCCGGTGGGCATTTCCGGCGCACCGGGGGCGCACCCGTCCGTTCCGTCCGGTTCAGCGCCCCGGACGGAAGCCCTTCGTGGCCTCGTCGAAGATCTCGGAGACCTTGCGGCGCGCGCCGTCCGGGCCGATGACCTGGACGACGTGGTACCTGCCGCCGCTGATCAGGGCCAGGTTGCGGACGTACACCTCGCGTCCCGTGCTGTCGAGCCACACGTAACTGCCCGTGGCCGTCGCCGTCGTGCCGATGTCGATCCGGCGCGTCTCCTCCACCCGGGACCAGCTCGACGCCCGCCACGGCTCCAGCTCGCGCTCCTTGGCGTTCTGGTACTCCACCGGGTCGGAACCGTTGTCGCGGACGCTGTCCCGGCCGGGCACCACGATCATCGTGAAGTCGCCCCTGGAGTAGCGCACTTGCCCGGCGTCGTTGATGGCGCTGCGCCGCCAGCCGTCCGGTACGCCGATCCGGAACCCCTCGGGGTCCTGACGCAGCGCGTACCCGGCGGCGAGCACGGGCGCCGAGGGATCCGCGGCCGGCGGGGTGGTCCGCGGCGTCGCGGGCGGCGCCGTGGTCGCGGGCGGACGGCTCGTGGCCGGCGCGGAACCGCCGGGGGTGCGCCCGGCGGTGGGAGTGGTCGCGCCGTTCGGCTTCCCGGACGTCTCCCCGTCACCGGGCATGAAGAGCACGGCGTACGCGACGGCCCCGCCGAGCAGGAGGACGACGAGGACCAGAAGCGTACGGCCCAGGGTGTGCGGGGAGCCCGACTGCCGGGAGGACGACGGACGGCCCGCGCGCGGCGACCGGGACGCGCGCTGCGGAATCTCCTCGTGGAACGAGTCCCGGAAATCCTCGGGGAACTCCTCGCGGGCAGGCGCCTGTACGGGCGCGGGCTCGCGCTCGCGCCCCCGGACGTCCTCGTGGCGGGCCGGAGGGCGCGGGTCCTTGCCGCGCTTGTGGCGGTGGCGTCCCGCGCCCCCGCGCCTGCGGCGCACCAGTTCGCCGCGCCGGCGCACGATCGGCAGCCGTGTCTCGTCGAAGGACGGCAGCGGTACGACTCCGAGACCGGCCTCCGGCTCCGGGGCCGAGCGCACGAGGGAACGCAGCCAGCCGCGCAGCTCCTCGAAGTCGGGGCGCTCGGTGGGGTCCTGACGCAGCAGGGACTCCACGACCGGGCGCAGCGGTCCGCATTCCTCGGCGAACGCGGGCGGCTCGGCGCAGACCAGCTGGACGAGCTCGGCGGCGCTGTCCTCCGGGTAGGGGGCGTGCCCCTGGACGGCCCGGTAGAGGAGCGCGCCGAGCGCCCACAGGTCGGTGGCGGGGCCGATGGGCGCGGCGAGACGCCAGTTCTCGTGGACGGGACCCGCCTGTTCGGGTGCCCAGCGTTCGGTGACGGCGCCGACGACCGCGATCCGGGTCTGCCGGGCCCGCTCGGCGGCCAGCCTCGTCGTGGGGCCCCGGTCCACCCCCGCGGGGACGGCGACCCGCTCCCGTACCTCCCCGCGGGCACCCGTGGGGACGGGGAGGCGCGTGGGGTCCGGGGTCGCGGCCGTGTACCCGGCGGGCAGCGCCGGGCGGCCCGAACCGGGCAGCACGGGGCCGCGTCCGGGCCCCGAACCGCCTCCGGCCGGTATCGGCCCGGAGCCGTCCCGCGAGGCGTGCGGACCGTCGCTCCAGCTGCCGGCCAGCATCACGCGCGGCGGCGGACCCGACCGCGGGCCGGAGGCCGACCCGCCGCCGTACGGCTCGTCGCCGTCGTCCTCGTCGTCCTCGTCGTCGTCCGCCACCCGCGCCCACCACTGCGGCTCGGGCGCACCGGCCGCCTGGGCGGTCGGCGCCGGGGGCGGCTCGGGCGGAACCGCCGGCGCGGGGCGCTGGGCGGGGAGCGCCCCGGTCTCACCGAGCCGGGCCGCGGCGCGCGCACCGGCACGGTAGGCGGCGATCGCTCCGGCTCGCGCGGCGCGTACGTCCGCGGCGGGCGGCGCGGCCGCGGGCTGTGTCCCGGCGGTGGGCGGCGGCACCGAGCGGCCGTAGGGATCGGTGCCGTATCCGTCGGGGGCGGTCCCGTAGGGGGGGGCCGTGTCGTCGTCCGGACCGAAGCCGGAGGCGTAGGTCCTGGGCGCGGGCGGGCCGGTGACGGGCTCGTCGTAGGAGCCGTCCCCGGACTCGGCGGCGTACGCGTCGGGTTCGGGTGCGTAGGGGCCGGGCTCGTCGTAGGTGCCGGGGTCGAGCGCGTAGGCCGACCCGGCTCCGTGGTCGTGGTCCGGGTCGTGGGCGTGGCCGTAGCGGTAGCCGTACTCGGGCTCCGTGCGCGCTTGCGGCTCGTCCCCGGTCTCCTCGACCGGGTCGTCGGCCGGTTCGACGACCCGGTCCTCGTCCGGGTCAGTCCCGTACTCGGCCCCGTACTCGGCCCCGTACTCGGCCCCGTACCCGGTCCCGTACTCGGTCCCGTACTCCGTCTCCCCGTAGGGGATCCGCTCCTCGCCCTCCTCGTACACCTCCGCCTCGTACAGCTCGGTGCCGTACTCACCGGACTCGTACGCGGCGGAGCCGTACTCCACGGTGCCGTACTCCCGCGCCTCGTACTCCTCCACCGGCGCCGGCCAGGCGGGCGGCTCGTCCGGTTCCGCCTCGGGTACGGGCGCGTACCCGCAGAGGGCCTCCTCCGCGGCGCCGACCGCGAGGCCCGTGAGGACCACCCGCCCGTCGTCGCAGACGAGCACGGTCCGCGCGGTGATGTTCCGGTGCACCCAGCCGTGGGCGTGGAGCGCGCGCAGGGCGGTGAGGACGTCGGCGCCGATCTCGGCCGCCCGGTACGGGTTGAGGGGCCGCTCGGCGAGGAGCGCGGCCAGTGGCCGGGCCGCGACGCGCTCACTCACTATCCAGAGCGAGCCGGCCTCCGCGAACACGTCGAAGACCTGGTCGAGGAGGGGGTGGTCGGGGATCTGCGCGGCGGCCTGGGCCGCCTCGATCGCCCGCCGCACGACGGGCTCGGCCGGGCGGCGGGTCGCCCGGCCCGCGCCGCCGTGAGCACCGGCGTGAGCGGCCTCGCCGTCGAGCACCTCGGCGTCCACGAACTCCGGCAGCGGCACCTGGCGGACCAGGACCTCCTGCCCGCTGAACGTGTCGAAGGCGCGCGTCTCCGCCAGGTCGTCCGCGTCCGCGTCCGCCGGCGGCAACGGCAGGCGGTAGCGGTCCGCGAGCACCCTTCCCGCGTAGTCGTCCACGACGCCTCCCCACGCGCGCACGCTGTCCCCCGTGGACCCGCGGATCCCTCGGGATCGAGCGGGATCACGCGAGTCCGTCAATTCCGGTCCGACACCGTGCAGTCAACGGCTCTGTTCGGCTGCGTACGGTCGTCGGACCTTCACGATACGTGCGACGGTCAGTCCTTGGGGCTGAACGTGGCGAACGCGGTCTCCCGCAGCGTCTTGCACTCCGCGCCGTTCCACTCGTCCGCCTTGCAGCTGACCATGATGGAGTAGCCGTGCCGGGCGTCCACCTTGAAGCCGCGGTTGAGCACATGGACGCGCATGCCCTGCTGGACGCGCTCGAACTCCCAGTCGGCGACCGTCGGGTAGCCCTTGTACGAGACCGTCCGGATGCCGAAGTGCTTGTAGCCCTTGCTGGTGGCGGCCACGCCGATCTTGCCCAGCTCCCAGGCGGCCGCCGCGTCGTCCTTCGGACTGGCGTTGAAGTCGACCTGGATGCGCGGGAAGCCGCCGCTCTCACTGAATATCCCGCCACCGCTGTAGCCCGGTATCGACCGGACCTCGAACCCGGAGGGCATCGCCATGGAGAAGTGGAAGCGCTCGTTGGTGACCAGGGTGTAGCCCGCGGGCAGCTGCGTACCCTTGCCGCCGCCGGGCTTGCCGGACGGCGTGACGCCGTTGCCGGTCGACCCCGTGGACCCCGTGGAGCCCGTCGTGCCGTCGGCGCCCGTCGACCCGGTGGAGCCGGTGTCGCCGGGCTGTGCGCCGCCCTGCTGGCCGGGGCCGCCGGGCGTCTGGCCCTTGCCTCCGTCGGAGCCGCCGTCAGCACCGTCACCGCCGGCCGAGGCTCCGGCCGAGGCCGCGGTGCCGCCGTTCCCCTTGCCCTGCTTGTCGTCGTCGCCACCGCCGAGGGAGACCGCGAGGATCGTCCCGAGCAGGGCGAGAACGGCGACCGCGGCGATGATCACCAGCGTGCGCCGGGGTACGACGTCGGTCAGCGGCGCGCGGGCCGTCGCCGGTCTGCCGGTACCCCGCGGAGAGGTGGGGGCCGCGCCCGTCCTCGCGCCCGTCACCGACGAGGACTTCGACTCGGGCTTCACGGAGGCCGCCGCGTTGCGGACGGAGTTCAGCGCGCCCCGCATTCGGTCGGTGGACGCGTCGGGCGTCCTGCCGAGGTCGGCGACCGGCCCCACCGGCGCCTGCTCGGGTCGCGGCGGCAGCGGTACGACCCTGGTGACCTCGGGGGAGACCGGCGGCGCCACCTCGGGCGCGTCGAGCACGGCCATCAGCAGGACCCGCGCGCGGGCGTCGTCGAGCCGCTGGGCCGGGTCCTTGGCGAGAAGGCCGTAGATGACCTTCTCCAGCTCGGGTCCCGCGTTCTTCGGCGGGTCGACCGGCTCGATCATCACCGCCGTGAGGGTGGCGATGGCGGAACCCTTGTCGTACGGCGGGCTGCCCTCGACCGCCGCGTACAGGAGTCCGCCGAGCGACCACATGTCGGCGGCCGGGCCGGGCTTGTGGCCGCGGGCCCGCTCCGGGGAGATGTACGAGGGGGCGCCGACGAGCATGCCGGTGGAGGTGATCGAGGGATCGCCCTCCACCTGGGCGATGCCGAAGTCGGTGAGGACGACCCGGCCGTCCTCGGCGATCAGCACGTTGGACGGCTTCACGTCGCGGTGCAGGATGCCCTCACGGTGCGCCGAACGGAGCACGTCGAGGATGGCGAGCCCGACCTCGGCGGCGCGCCGGGGCGTGAGCGTGCCGTCCTCGCGCACGGCGTCGGCGAGGGACTTGCCCTCGATGAGCTCCATGACGATCCACGGACGGTCGTCCTCGTCGACGACGTCGTACACGGTGACGGCGCCGTTGTTGCGGATCCGGGCGATGGCCTTCGCCTCGCGCAGGGTCCGGGTGATGAGGCGGCGCTTCTCGTCCTCGTCGATGCTGGTGGGGAACCGGAGTTCCTTGACGGCGACGGTCCGGCCGAGCGTCTCGTCGACCGCGCGCCACACGGTGCCCATGCCGCCGCGGCCGAGAACCCCGCCGAGCCGGTAGCGGCCGGCGAGCAGCCGTCCCTCGTTGACCGGGGCCTTGCGCCCCCGGTCGCCGCCGCGTGCGGTGCCGGTCTGCGTCCGGCGGTCGCTCTCGCCGTCACCGTCGCCCGCGCCGAACCCGGCCCGTCCGGTGGACGGCTCGGTCCCCCGCAGCCGCCCGGCGGCGGAGACGTCCTCGCTCCGGCGCGCGCCGGAGCCCGCCCCGGCCCCGGACGGCTCGCCCGCGGAGCCCTTCGGGTCCCGGGGGTCCGTGGGGCTCTTGGCGCTCCGAACGTCCTGAACGTCCTTCACGTCCCCGACGCCCGGGGCGTCCTGAACGTCCTTCACGCCCCGAACGTCCGAGTCCCGGACCTCCGGGTCCGACGTGCCCGAATCCCGGACGTCCCCGTCCCGTACTTCTGGCCGCCGACCCTCGGATGCGTCGTCCGCACCCTGCCTGACCTGCGCGTCCTTCGCGGCCCGCGCCGCTTCACGTGCGGCCGGGACCGCTCCTCGGTCGCCGTCGGTCGCGGCCCCCGCGGCGGCGTCCCGCCTGGGGTCCTTCGCCGTGTCCCGCGACTGCTCCGCCTCCGACATGCGTCCCCTCTGCGATCCCTGATCTTCGCCGCGTCTGCCGCTTCCCGCGCGATGCGGTAACCCGCCCTGGAAGAGAGGCCATTGTCCCTCACCTCGGGACGGGTGCCGCCCCCGGGTCCGTACTCCGGAATGACGACGCCCCCGCACACCCCCCAGGTTCCCACCTGCGGGCGACCGGACGTCCCGTCAGATCGGCACGATGTCCGGCGCGCCGAGCCGTGCGGCGTCCGCGGTGAGGTCGTCGGGCTGCCGCTGCGACTCCCGTTCCGCCTCGACCCGCTTCTCGTAGTGCTCGATCTCCTTCTCGATCTGGTGCTCGTCCCAGCCCAGGACCGGCGCCATCAGCTCGGCGCAGACGCGGGCGCTGAGGGTGCCCCGGTCGAAGGTCTCGATGGAGATTCTGGTCCTCCGGGTGAGGACGTCGTCGAGGTGGCGCGCGCCCTCGTGGGAGGCGGCGTAGACGATCTCGGCGCGGAGGTAGTCGTCGGCGGCCGCGAGCGGTTCCGCGAGTCCGGGGTCCTCGGCGATGAGGTCGAGGATCTGTTCCGTCAGGGATCCGTAGCGGTTGAGGAGATGCTCCACCCGGACGACGTGGAGGCCGGTCCGCGCGGCGATCCTCGCCCGCGCGTTCCACAGGGCCCGGTAGCCCTCGGCGCCGAGGAGCGGGGTGTCCTCGGTGACGCAGGGAGCGACCCGCTGGTCGAGGCCGTGCACGGCCTCGTCGACGGCGTCCTTGGCCATCACGCGGTACGTCGTGTACTTGCCGCCCGCGACCACGACCAGGCCGGGGACCGGGTGGGCGACGGTGTGCTCGCGCGAGAGCTTGCTCGTGGCGTCCGACTCGCCGGCGAGCAGCGGCCGGAGGCCGGCGTAGACGCCCTCCACGTCGTCCCGGGTGAGCGGGGTGGCGAGCACGGTGTTCACATGCTCCAGGAGGTAGTCGATGTCGGCGCTGGACGCGGCGGGATGGGCCTTGTCGAGGTCCCACTCGGTGTCGGTGGTGCCGACGATCCAGTGCCGCCCCCACGGGATGACGAAGAGCACGGACTTCTCGGTGCGCAGGATGAGTCCGGTGGACGAGTGGATCCGGTCCTTGGGGACGACGAGGTGGATGCCCTTCGAGGCGCGGACGTGGAACTGGCCGCGCTCGCCGATGAGTGCCTGGGTGTCGTCGGTCCACACTCCGGTGGCGTTGACGATCTGCTTGGCCCGGATCTCGTACTCCGCCCCGGCCTCGACGTCCTGGACGCGGGCCCCGACGACCCGCTCGCCCTCGCGCAGGAAGCCGACGACGCGGGCCCGGCTGGCGGCCAGTGCGCCGTAGGAGGCGGCGGTGCGCACCAGGGTGGTGACGAAGCGGGCGTCGTCCATCTGGGCGTCGTAGTACTGGAGGGCGCCGACGAGGGCGTCCTTCCTGAGGCAGGGGGCGACCCGCAGGGCACCCCGCCGGGAGAGGTGCCGGTGGGCGGGGAGGCCGCGGCCGTGGCCCGAGGAGAGCGACATCGCGTCGTACAGCGCGACGCCGGAGCCGGCGTAGAACCGCTCCCAGCCCTTGTGCTGGAGCGGATAGAGGAAGGGAACCGGCTTCACCAGGTGGGGTGCGAGCCGCTCCAGGAGCAGTCCGCGCTCCTTGAGGGCCTCCCGCACGAGGGCGAAGTCCAGCATCTCCAGGTAGCGCAGGCCGCCGTGGATGAGCTTGCTGGACCGGCTGGAGGTGCCGGAGGCCCAGTCGCGCGCCTCGACGATGCCGGTGGAGAGGCCTCTCGTGGCGGCGTCGAGGGCCGTCCCCGCGCCGACCACTCCGGCGCCGACGACCAGCATGTCCAGCTCTCGCTCGGCCATGGCCGCGAGCGCTTCGGCGCGCTCGGCGGGTCCCAGTTTCGCTGTCCTCACGGTGCAGCCTCCCGTCGTCCCCGTCGTCCCAGCACGTGAACCGGGCCATGCGGTCCGGCTCACAGCTCGATTCTGTCCCTCCCCGGCGACTTCAGCCACCGCCTCGCCGCCGACCTGTGGATAACACTCGGCAACCTTCGGCATCACAATGCGACATGTCGGTCATATTTACGCCTAGTCTGACATTGCGCTCGACCCGTTCTGTCCACCGGGCTTGCGCGTCGCGTCCCCTCCGGCTACTGGGAAGGACGGCCCACCCCCCATGCCCGCTGACCTCGCCGTCATCGGCCTCGGCCACCACGGACTCCCCCTGGCCCAGGCCGCCACCGCCGCCGGTGTCGACACCATCGGCTACGACACCGACCCCCGCCCCGTCGCCGAACTCGCCGCGGGGCGCTCCCCGGTCGACGGCTCGCTCACCGTCCCGGAGATCCGCCGGATGCTCTCGGGGGGCTTCCGGCCGACCACCGACCCCGCCGAGCTCGGCCGGGTCCGCACCGCCGTCCTGTGCGCCCCCACCCCCCTCGGCCCCGACCACACGCTCGACCTCACCGCCGTCACCGACGCGGCCCGCGCGCTCGCCGCCCGGCTGCGCCCGCACACCACCGTCCTCCTCGAGTCCCCGGTCCCCCCGGGCACCACCGAGGGCCTGCTCCGCGACGTCCTCGAAACGGGCTCGGGCCTCCGCGCGGGGCGCGACTTCCACCTCGCGTACTCCCCCGGCCGCCTCGACCCCGGCAGCCGTACCCACGGCTTCGCCGGCACCCCCAAGGTGATCGGCGGCCTCACCCCCGCCTGCACCGAATCGGCGGCTGCCTTCTACGGCCGGCTCACCGACAAGGTGGTACGCGCGCGTGGCCCCCGCGAGGCGGAGACGGTCAAGCTCCTGGAGACCAACTTCCGGCACGTCAACATCGCCCTGGTCAACGAGATGGCGGTGCTCTGCCACGAACTCGGCGTCGACCTGTGGGACGTCATCCGCTGCGCCGAGACCAAGCCCTTCGGCTTCCAGGCCTTCCGCCCGGGACCGGGGGTCGGCGGCCACGGCGTGCCCGTCGACACGGTCGGCGCCCACCGCCCCCTCCGTCTCGTCGAACTCGCCGGTCAGGTCAACGAGCGCATGCCGCAGTACGTCGTCCAGCGCGCCGCGACCCTCCTCAACGAGCACGGCAAATCGGCCCGCGGCGCCCGCGTCCTGCTCCTGGGGATCACGTACAAGCCCGACCTCCCCGACCGCCAGGGATCCCCCGCCGACGAGATCGCCCGCCGTCTCATGGACCTCGGCGCGGCCGTCAGCTACCACGACCCCCACGTCCCCGACTGGCGCGTCCGCGACCTCCCCGTCCCCCGCGCGGACTCCCTCTACGAGGCCGCCGCCCACGCGGACCTGACCGTCCTGCTCCAGCAGCACCGCACCTACGACCTCCAGGGCCTCGCGGTGAAGGCCCAACTCCTCCTCGACACCCGGGGCGCCACCCCCACGGGCACCGCCCACCGTCTCTGACCTGCACGACCGGCGGAAATCCCTGTCGCACTGTCACAGCCGACTGCTAGCCTCCGGGCCTCTCGCACGCACACACGTGCGGCTTCCGTCCCTGGGGGGATCCACAGCATGAGCCAGCCCGTTCCGCCGCCCGGCAACCCGTTCGCCGACGGCGTCGCACCCCAGCAGTACCCGGTCGCCCCGCCGCCCGCGCCCACCCGCGACAACCTGGCGCTCGGCCTCGTCGCCGCCCTGGTCACGGCCCTCGTCACGGCCGGTGCCTACGGCGCCCTCATCGGCGGCGTCGAGCGCGAGATCGGCTGGGCCGCGGTCGGCGTCGGCTTCCTCGTCGGCCTCGTGGCCGGCAAGGTCGGCGGCCGCAACCCCGTCCTGCCGGTCGTCAGCGCGGTGCTGGCCCTGGGAGCCGTCTACCTCGGTCAGCTCGTGGGCATCGCGGTCCTGCTGTCCAAGCAGCTGAACGTCTCCGCCACGGACCTCTTCCTGGAGGAGTTCGGTCTGCTCACCGAGGCGTGGAGCGAGACCAAGGACGGCCTGACCTTCCTGTTCTTCGCCATCGCCGCCTTCGCCGCCTTCTCCGGCGCCAAGAAGGCCTCTGCCTGAGCAGCGGTCCACGCGCCCAGCTCCGTACGTACGAGAAGGGGCCCCGCACCGGATGGTGCGGG
>NZ_BNBZ01000014.1 GCF_014656215.1 Streptomyces zaomyceticus
AGGGCCGCCCCGCGAGATCGCGGGGCGGCCCTCTTCGTCATGCCGGCCACGCGCCTCAGGAGGCCTGCCGGGCGTGTCACGGCCCACACCACGTCCGCTCAACCCCCTAGGGGATGTCACAGCTCAGTGGCAAGGACAGGTCCGAGGAGCGCCCGCACAGCGGAAGCGGGTACGTTCGACGACGTGGCTGGATTCAGGAACGGACGCGGCCGGGACAACCGCCCCCCGCACAATCAACCGCAGCAGGCGCCGTACGGGCACAACGCGGCCCCGCCGCCGTACCCGCAGCAGCAGTGGCAGCAACCACCGCAGGGGCAGTACGGACAGCAGGGACAGCAGGGACAGCACGGGCAGCAGAGGCAGCAGCACGGACAGCAGCCCTACGGGGAGCCGGAGTACTTCGGCGAGCCGTACGGCCAGCCGCAGCACCCGCACGCGGCGACGGCGAACAACCCGGGCCACACCCAGATGTTCAGCGTCGACGACCCCTACGGCAACGCCGCGACCCACCACGCCGGCGCCGCCCCCGTACCGACGGGCCCGCGACTCCCGTGGAAGCCGCTCCTGAGCGGCATCGTGCTGCGCCCGGCGGACACCTTCCTGCGCATGCGGGACCACGCCGTCTGGGGCCCGGCGCTGATCGTCACCTTCCTGTACGGGCTGCTCGCGATCTTCGGCTTCGACAAGGCGCGCGACGAGGCGATCAACGCGACCCTGTCGACGGCGATCCCGTACGTCCTGATGACCGCCCTCGGGTTCGTCGTCGGCGGACTGATCCTGGGCGCGGTGACGCACACGATGGCGCGCCAGCTGGGCGGTGACGGGGCCTGGCAGCCCACGGTGGGCCTGTCGATGCTGATCATGTCGATCACGGACGCGCCCCGCCTGGTCTTCGCGCTCTTCCTGGGCGGCGAGAACGGCCTCGTGCAGGTGGTCGGCTGGCTGACCTGGCTGGCGGCGGGAGCGCTCTTCACGGTGATGGTGAGCCGCTCGCACGACCTGCCCTGGCCGAAGGCGCTGGGCGCCTCGGCGATCCAGCTGGTGGCGCTGCTGAGCCTGATCAAGCTGGGCACGCTGTAGAGCTCGCGTACGGACACGGAGGAGCCCCCCGTCGGGGAACGACGGGGGGCTCCTCCGTGTGCGCGCAAGGCCGCACTCCGTCCGCCGGCTGGGGCCTGTACGTCTGGGACCGACCTCTCCGCGGTCTCCCGTCCGACGCGAGGGGGCGACCCGCGAGAATCTCGCGGGTCGCCCCCTCGTACGTCTTTCGCGCCCCTGCCGTCAGGCGTCGAGGACCTGGCCCTCGCGCTTGACGACGGGCGGCTCGACGGACCAGGGGAAGTTGATCCACTCGTCGGTCTTCTTCCACACGTACTCGCACTTCACGAGGGAGTGCGACTTCTCGTAGATGACGGCCGAACGGACCTCGGCGACATGGTCGACGCAGAAGTCGTGGACGAGCTTGAGGGTCTTGCCGGTGTCGGCGACGTCGTCGGTGATGAGCACCTTCTTGTCGCTGAAGTCGATCGCGTCGGGCACGGGCGCCAGCATGACCGGCATCTCCAGCGTGGTGCCCACACCGGTGTAGAACTCCACGTTCACGAGGTGGATGTTCTTGCAGTCCAGGGCGTAGGCCAGACCGCCGGCGACGAAGACACCGCCGCGGGCGATGGAGAGCACGATGTCGGGCTCGTAGCCGTCGTCGGCGATGGTCTGCGCCAGCTCACGGACGGCCCGCCCGAAGCCCTCGTACGTCAGGTTCTCGCGTACTTCACTCATGCCTGCGACCGCCTCACACCTGGGTCCGATGGAAGTTCATGAACGAGCGGGAGGCCGTCGGGCCCCGCTGGCCCTGGTACCGGGAGCCGTACCGCTCGCTCCCGTACGGGAACTCGGCGGGCGAGCTCAGCCGGAACATGCACAGCTGCCCGATCTTCATCCCCGGCCAGAGCTTGATCGGCAGGGTGGCGAGGTTCGACAGCTCCAGGGTCACGTGCCCGGAGAAACCGGGGTCGATGAACCCGGCGGTCGAATGGGTGACGAGCCCGAGCCGCCCGAGGGAACTCTTCCCCTCCAGTCGCGACGCGATGTCGTCCGGAAGGCTGATGACCTCGTAGGTCGAGGCGAGCACGAACTCGCCGGGGTGCAGGATGAACGCCTCGTCCCCCTCGGGCTCGACCTCACGGGTCAGGTCGAGCTGCTCGACGGCGGGGTCGATGTGGGGGTAGCGGTGGTTCTCGAACACCCGGAAGAAGCGGTCAAGCCTCACGTCGATGCTCGAGGGCTGCACCATGGATTCGTCGTACGGGTCGATGCGTACCCGTCCGGCGTCGATCTCGGCCCGGATGTCCTTGTCTGAGAGAAGCACGCCCCCACGATACGCAGAGGGCGCGGACCTGCCCCAATCGGCAGGGGCCCGCGCCCCGGCACCCGTCAGCGCCGCCCGATCTCCACCGGCACCGCATGCCGCAGCCGCGCACACCGCGGACACCGAATGAGCCGCCCGGGCCCGATCCGCCCGTCCCCGAGCTGCTGAAGCGGGAACGACGCGGTAGTGAACACATGCCCTTCGGCACAACGGACGACGGTGCGCTCCATCGAACCCATCAAGTCCCTTCCCCTACACATGTGGTGGACGGGAAGCCACATTAGGGGATGAAGGGGACACCCTCCAGGCGGCACTCCGCAGGCACGGAAGCGTGAGCTTCGCCTCAAGTGGCGCATGGGGTACAGTGTGCAACGATGCGGCACGGATCACCCGGCCGCTGTGCGGATGTAGTTTAATGGTAGAACATGAGCTTCCCAAGCTTATAGCGCGGGTTCGATTCCCGTCATCCGCTCCATAGCAAAGCCCCAGGTCAGCGACCCGGGGCTTTTGTGTTGTCCAGACCCTTCTACTGGTCGCGTGCCAGATCCGTGCCAGAAGGCTTGGAGCGCAGCGTCTGCACCCGGGCGTCGATCCCCGCGGCTACCTCGCGCTGCCGCTCAAGATTCGAGTGCTGGTAGATCATGGCCGCCTTCTCGGACGACTGTCCGGCACGCACCATCGTGTCCTTGAGCGTCGCCCCGGACTGAGTCGACAGCGTGTGACCGGTGTGCCGGAGGTCGTAGAAGGTGAACCCCTCAGGAAGGCCGGCGGCCTTGCGGGCCTTCTTCCATTTCCGACCGAATGTCGTACGCCGGAAGGGGGCGCCCCTCTCCCCCACGAAGAGGAGTCCGTCCGGCTTCTGCTCGGCGTACAGGTACATGTGGGTCTTGAGGTCGCCCGCCATAAAGGCCGGCAGGACGATGAACCGCTTGCCCGCCTCCGACTTGGTCGCACCAGGAGCCCGGCGACCGGTGTTCAGCTCGGGCTCGGCGCGACGCACCCACACGCCGACGTTGGCGAGGTCGACGTCCGAGCGTCGAAGGCCCGCCTGTTCCTCCGGCCGGGCGGGGCCGTACGCGGCGATGTAGACCATGAGGCGCCAGCGCGGACCCATGGCCTTGGCGACGGCGTCGACCTGGTCGACGGTGGCGGTGGGCCGCTCTGCCGGGGTCTCCTTGCCCGCACCCGGGATGCGGCACGGGTTCCGCCTGATCAGCTCGTCATCCGCGGCCGTCTCAAGGATCGCCTTGAGCAGCCGGTAGGACTTCGCGACGGTCGTCGAACCCGTCACCTTGAGTCGTTCCGCCCGCCATGTTCGGACGCGCGGCGGGGTGATCTCGTCCAGGTCCAAGGCCTCGAAGGTGGGGAGAAGATGCAGCCGGAGCAGACGCCGGTAGAGCTCCTCGGTGGTCTCCTCCAGGTCGCGTTCCTCGACCCACTGGAGCGCGTACTCGGCGAAGTTCACGGCCCCGGCGTCCGGGTCACGCCAGTCGCCCTTGTTGATCTCGGTCTGCTTCTCGGCGAGCCAGTCGTCAGCGTCCCTGGTGGTCGCGAACGTGTCGGGTGCCGGACGCATGACGCCGTCAGGCCCCGGATACCGCGCCTGGAAGCGGCCCGAGGGCAGCTTGCGGATGGCTCCAAAGCGACGTCGTCGGCCACGGCTGTTGGCCATCAGGCAGCCCTCCCGAAGCGCGAGCGGGCGCGGGTCTGGGCGGGCTCGACGGTGTTGGCCGCGATGTACTCCTGAACGGCGCTCTCCGGGATGCGCACGTGGGTGCCGACCTTCACGTACCGAATGCGCCGCTCAGCGACGAGGCGCCGCGGGAACCGGACGGTGGTGCCGAGCAGTTCGGCGACCTGGACGACGGACAGGTATCGATCACTCATCTCGTTCCCCCATGAGTTCTTCGCGGGCGATCTCTCGGTTGTGCTGGATGTCGCGGCGGATGTTGGCGGCGAGCCAGGACTCACCGGGTGTCGCGCCGTGGCCGGCGTAGGTCCAGTGGGCGACGACGAGGAGGGTGGACTCCGGGTGTTCGTCGGGGTCGGGCAGACCGAGGGCTGTGCGCTGCTGGTGGGCGCGGTAGTCGGCGCGGACCTGGCGTAAGGCGCCGAGGGTGGTGGAGTAGCGGCGGGATTTGGTGGAGAAGTGGCCGCGGAAGCCGAGCATGTGGGCCCAGGCCCTGAGGCGTCGGTCGGGGTAGGCCGAGTCGAGGTCCATGCAGGCTTCCATCAGGCGCCGGGGGTGGTCGGGGACGTCGAGGAGGATCAGGGCTTCCTTGTTGCCGACGCGGTGGTCGACGGAGCCGGTCGTTTCGGCGGCTTTGGTGGCGTACTTGGCGACGTAGGCGGCGACGGCCTGTTCGGTGAGGTCTTCGCCCTGGCCGAAGGCGCCGATGGGCTGAACGTCGAGCTGGGTGCCCCACTGGAGGACCCAGTCGTTCGTGTAGCCGTGGTCCTCGTTGGCGGGGACGACGACTTGGACGCGGGCGGCGGCGGCGCGGATGGCGTCGGTGAGGAGGCCGAGGGTGGCCCAGGCCGGGGGCGGGGTGTGGGGGCCCTGGGGGCCGTCGAAGCGGATGACGGCGTGGAAGTGGACGGCGCCGCGCTTTTGGTATTCGGCGACTTTGCCGAAGGAGACGCGGGACTGTTCGCGGGCGACTTTCTGGGTGAGGCCGGCGCGGGCGGCGATCTCGCGACGGAGGTAGATCGTGAAGTACCGCCACAGCTCGGAGGCGTGGTTGTTCCACAGCACCGCCCCCGCGTAGTCGTACGTAGCCGGGTCGAGCGGGGTGCCCAGTTCCGGGGCGTCCTCGAGGTGGCGGGTGCCGCAGCGGCATGGGCGGGTGCCGGGCCGGTTGTGGACGGGGCCGAAGGACGGGGCGGTCAGCGTGGCAAAGACACGCGGGTGGTCGCGGATCGTGTCGGGGGTGCCCTTGTCGGGTGCGCCGACGAGTCCGGCGCGGATGAGGTGGTAGGTGTCTCCGGCGTAGGTCCAGGCGCAGGAGGGGCAGCGGGAGGCCCGGCGGTTGCCGCAGGCGACGCGGAGGACCCCGCCGGGTTCGGCGTCGGTGTTGTAGGCGTGGAGCACGGTGCGGGTGGCGGGGTCGAGGGTTTTGGTGCCGCCGGTGAGGCGGATGGGGGCGGTGCAGCCGCCGGTGCGGCGGAGTTGTTCGGTGAGGCGGTCGAAGCCGGGAGACCCGGCCACCCGGAGCAGGTCGCTCAGGGTGGCCGGGTCCAGGCCCGCCGCGATGGCGGAGTCGGTCAAGGCGGTCACTTCCCGGCGCGGGTGAGGGCGGCGGGGAAGGTGCGGCCGAGGCCCCGGCAGGTGGGGCAGTGGACGGGGATGGTGTCCCGGGTGCCGTCGGCGGCGGGGAGGCCGGTGGTGATGGTGGCGGTGGCGAAGCCGTCGCAGTCGCGGCAGACGCGCGGGGTCGGGGTCTGGGGCATCATGAGCTGTCCCTTTCGGGTCCGTTGGATCTGGGAGGGGTTCAGGCGCCCGGGGCGGCGGAAGTTTGGCGACGGAGGCCGTCCCGGGGGCCGCTTAGCGTGTGTTGCGCCTGCCGTGGCCCTTGGCGGCGTACATCGAGGTGTCGGCGGCCGAGAGGGCGTCGGTGAGGGTCGGGACCGGCAGGCAGTCGCGGTGGCAGTGGCCGACCGACGCCGAGACCGGCAGGACCCGCCCGCTATGGGTGACCGGCTGGTCCAGGGCGGCGCGGAGGGCAAAGAGGCCGGCGGTGTGGCCGGGGTCAGTGACGATGGCGGCGAACTCGTCTCCGCCGAGGCGGGCGGCAATGCCGTGACGGCCGCACCAGCCGCTCAGACGCCGAGCGGTGGCGGCGAGGACCGTGTCTCCGGCGGCGTGGCCGTGGGTGTCATTGACGGCCTTGAAGTCGTCCAGGTCGACCAGGAGCACGAGCGCGTTCGCGTGCTTGGCCAGGAGGTGTTCGGCGCGGGTGGTCCATCCGGCGCGGGTGTGGAGGCCGGTCAGGGGGTCGCGGCGGGCGGTGGCCAGGCGGCGCCAGAGCAGTCCGCCGTGCAGGGCCCACCCGAGGGCCGGTAAGCCCGCGGCCGCGATCGTCTGCGTGTCCACGGGGTTCACCGGCCCTTCTGCATGTCGCGGACGAGCAGGCGCAGGACGACGGCGATCAGGGCGACGGAGACGCCGGTGATGGCGACCGCGAGGAGCATCGAGACCAGGACGGCGCCGACGACCAGGACGACGGCGCCACCGCTCGCGGCGAGGGCGACCGCGCTGCCGGGGGTGAGCTGGACCGTGGTGCGGGCCGCGGCGACCGGCACCAGGGCCGAGGCCGGCGTCGGCTCGATGTCGGTCACGGGGGCGGGCTGAGCGAGCGGGGTGACGATGCCGGTCGGGAGCGGGTTGACCGGGATGCGGGGCTGGAGCATGGCGGGTCTCCCTACTTGGTGATCGGGTCGATGAGCGGGGCGAGGAGGCTGTCGGCGAGGAGGTAGCCGCCGAGGAGGATCACGGCGACGAGCCACCAGGGCGGGCGGATGAGCTTGATGCCGAGACCGCCGACGACGATCAGGGCGAGCCAGAGCGGGACGTCCATGACGCGGAACTCCTTGAAGGTCAGCGGGGCTGGCAGCGGTGGGTGCGGGCGGCAAGTTCGGCGGCGGCGCGGGTGTTGTAGTCGGCGGAGAAGTCGCAGCGCGGGGCGGTGCACACGGCGGTGTGCTTGGTGCGGCCCCGGCCGTCGCAGTGGGTGCCGACCTGCACCGGGCCGATGCGGATCACGTGGTGGAAGCGGTTCGGTCGCACGGGTCTACCTCCTTTCTGGTCAGGTGAGTTGGAGTGCGATGGAGTCGGCCAGCGGTGCCGGAATGCCGAGGCGGACACGGAGCGTGGCCGCGTCGATCGGGGCACCGGTCTGCGTGTGATGGGCGTCCGCGATCTTCCGGGCGTGGTCGAGCAGCGCGGGCGGGACCGAAACTGCGGGCACCAGCGGAACGAGCTCGGGCGCGGCTTCGGGGGCCGACGGCTTTTCCTGCGAGGCAGGTTCGGCTGGCGGTAGTTCGGGAGCCGGTTCCGGGACACGCTCCACAACCAGGTCCGGCGTAGCGGGTTCGAGGTCAGGCTCAGCCAAGGGCTCCGGTGCGGGTTTCTGTTCCGGAGCGGGTGCGTGGGCGAGGAGGGTGCCGCCGAGGAAGGCGAGGGCGGGCCATCCGGCGACGAGGATGCGCAGCCAGTCGGGGACGTGGTTCATGTCGAGGAGTCCGGCGGTGGCGACGTTGGCGCCGAGCGAGGCGATGAGGGCGATGGCGAACCAGAGCCAGGCGTCACGGCTGCCCCCGTTCTTGCGCATCCGGCGCCAGGCGGCGACGAGGAGCAGGTCGACGCTGACCGGGTAGGCCCACGCCTTCCAGCCGTCCTGTCCGGCCGCGGCTGCCAGGTCATGCAGATGGGCGAAGGACAGGGCACCGGCGATGACGGCCTGGACGAGGACGGCGTCGAGGCGGAGGGTGCGGAACATGGGTGGTCACCTCCTTTCGGGCATGGGTCGGGTAGGGACCTGGCGTGAGACGGTCACGCCGACCGAGGGAGAGGTGGCAGCTAGCTGGTCGCCGGAATCGGCTTCAGCAGTGGGACAGGCCCAGGAGCCCCGGCGGCGGGGGCCACCGGCCGGAAGGGGGCGAGGCGCGGGACGTCCGGGGTCAGGTGGGCGGACTCGGCGCAGATCGCGGCGGCGTCGGCCGTGCTCAGCTCGGGGGTGCGGATGCGGGACCAGCCGCCGGAGGTGTCTCCGGCAACCGCGAGACCGGGCAGGTCGGGCGGGATCGACGTCACAGCCACGACCGCGTCCGGGGCGATGTCGCCGAGGCCCATTTCGGCGGTCTGCTTGTCGTTGACCCGATGCACCACGCGTCCGGTGAGCTGGGCGCGCAGGGCGGTGGCGCCCTTGCCGAGGTCGGAGCCGAAGCGCTGCCCGCAGACTTCGAGGAAGATGCCGGCGGCGCGGGCCATCTGCCCGAGGCGGATCAGCTGGGTGACCATCCGGTCCCGGCGTTCCTCGTCCTTCTTGGTCGCCACGAGGAACAGTTCCGCGACCTCGTCGACCAGGAGCACGACCGGCACCGGGCGGACGTCGTCGGGCAGTTCCCACACATCCGCGGCGCCGTGCTCGCTCAGCAGGTCGAACCGGTCTTCCATCTCGTCCACGAGCGCGTCCAGGAGCCCCGACGCTTCCTCGGGTGTGATGGCGAGCGCGGAGAGCCGGGGCGCGTATCGCTGCTGTTCGACGCCCCGCTTGCAGTCGATCCCGACCAGGGCGACCCGGAGGCGGGCGAGCCCTGCGATCAGGTTGCGCTGATACATCGACTTGCCCGACTGGTTCGCGCCGAGCGTCAGCGCGTGCGGGACCTTCAGGTAGTCGCGGACGAACGCGGTGCCGTCCTCCCGCAGCGCGACCGGAACCGTCATGGGACCGGAGGCGATGGGGCGGGGCATCTTCACCCGGCGCAGGACGTCGTAGCCGGTCATCCTCAGCTCAACGAAACCCGGCTTGATCTCGGCCACGTTGACGGAGTGGACGCCCCAGGCGTGCCGCAGCCGCTCGGAGGCCGCGATCACGTCGGCGGGCTCCAGACCGGCCGGGAGGCGGAGGGTGACCCGCATGCCGGTCGAGGAACCCCTCACCCGGCGGACCTTCGGCGGCACCGGCTGGATGTCGGGGCGGCGGGCGACATTGCGGACCATGAACGCCCGCAGACGGGACGGCTGAACCGTCAGCCCGCACACGTCCATCGTGGAGCGGTACGTCACCGCGAACCGGACCCGGGCCACCGGCAGACCCACCAGCGACCAGAACACGCGCGGCGCGCGGACCTTCGCGTAGCCGAGACCACCGGCGGTTCCGGCGAGCGGGAGGCCCACCTCCCATAACGTCGACAGATCCGTCATGGTCAGACCCCGACCGGGGTGACGGCGACCGCGCGGAACGAGATGCCGTGACGGGTCTGCCCGTTGAACGTGTTCTCCCAGTCCCGCGCCTTGAGGCCGATCACCGACACCGGCATGCCCGGCGCGAGCCCGTCGGGGAGACCGGTCTCCGGCACGGTCACCTGGTAGAGGTTGCCCTCCCCCTCGTCCGAGATCAGCAGACCCACCGTGGACAGCCCCGCACCGGTCTCCCGGTCCACCGCCCTCTCACCGGTCTGCTTGCTCACGAGCTTCGGCGCGGGAGCCGTGGCCACGAACACCACAGCGGTCGACGTGTCCACCTTGAACGACGGCATTGGTTTCTCCTTCGAGATGCAGGAAGGGACTAGATGACCAACTTGGCTAACCTGGCTGGTCACATCTCGAAGTTAGGGGAGATGGCTAGCCATGTCAACGACATGACTGCCATGACTGTCCTGACCTAGGCCACTCGCCTACCATCGACTCATGACCTTTGTCCCCGAACCTCTCGACCCAGACGACGACCGTGCCCCCTACGAGCAGGTGGCCAGCAGCCTCGGCGCCGCCATCCGAACGAGGCGGTTGGCTCCTGGTGAGAAGCTCCCGTCCCACAAGGAACTGACGGAGCTTTACGGGTTCGCGCGGGCGACGATCCAGCGCGCTCTGCGGGACCTCGAAGACGAGGGTCTCGTGGTCTCCCGCAAGGGCAGCGGTGTCTACGTGCGCAACCGGACAGAAAGGCCGGCGGGGCTGCGGCCGTACGTGGAGCAGGCCTTCACCAAGGACCACGTCACCATCGACTTCGCCGGATTCTCCAGCGAGACACTTCACGGCGCTCTTCGGGAGCCGCTCGACAAGATCCGGATCGGCAGGCTCACTCCGTCGAGCATCACCATGCGGATACTCGTTCCGGACATGTCCGTGCCCCAAGCCGCGCCTGTGCGCATGGAGGATGGCGCAGACGACAAGCGGCTACGGGACCGCATGCACGACATCATGGTCGGCTACACCCGCAGCATTCGGGATGCCATCACAGAACTGGGCCACCTCGGTCTCGTCGCCGAGACGCGGATCAACGTCCGCGTCCACAGCGGCACGCAGTTCTTCAAGCTTTACGTGATCAACAACGAAGACGCGTTCTTCGGGTACTACCCGATCCGCCCCAACAAGGTCGTCACCCAGGGCGAGACGATCGAGATCTACGACCTCATGGGGATCGACACGATCCTCTTCCACCACTCGATCAACGAGGGCGAGTCCTCAAGCGGAACCCAGCAGGTACAGCAAGCCCGGATGTGGTTCGACAGCGTCTGGGAGACCATCGGAAGGGACTTCGACCTTGACGCACGCTGACCCCCTCACCGAGACCCTGGCGAACGCACGCGTCATCCTCTTCGACTTCGACGGACCCGTGTGCGACGTGTTCGCAGGACTGCCGGCACCTGAGGTCGCGCGGAAACTGACCACCCTCCTGGCCGCTCAGGATGAAGCCGCGGGCGCGAAGGCCTCCCAGACAGACGACCCCATCGAGGTCCTGCGCATCGCGCACGAGACCGACACCGAACTCGGCCAGAAGGTCGAACAGGCCCTCACGGCCGCCGAGGTACGAGCCGTCGCGGTGGCTGGCCAGCCGACGCCAGGGGCAGCCCAAGCACTCCAAGCAGCACGTGCGTCCGGTCGAGGCGTAGCGGTGGTGAGCAACAACTCCGCCGAGTGTGTACGGGTCTTCCTCGAGCTTCACGGCCTGGAGGAGTACGTCACGAAGATCGTGGGTCGGCCCTCCGAGCAGCCGCACCTGATGAAACCGAACCCGTTCCCGCTCATCACGGCAGCCGAGCAGATGCACATCGACGTCACGAGCTGCACCTTGATCGGCGACTCGCTCACGGACATCCAGGCGGCCCACGCGGCAGGCGCAACGGTCATCGGCTACGCCAACAAGCCCCACAAGACGGATCAGTTCGCCGAGGCGCAGGCCGACGTGATCACCGAGGACATGCAGGCAATCGCCGACGCTCTCACCACGGCGTAGCCGGGGGAGCAACGGGGGAGCTGTTACAGGTTTCTCTACCTCATCAAGGCACCCGCCGCGCACGGCGCGGCGCGCGCGGCCCGTCGCCCGGGCCTGCGCTCCTGTCTGACGCCCCGCTCCAGCCCGGGCGCCGTCCGCACGCCTGACAGCTTGGGTTGATGGGCAGCCGCAGCAGGCCTCCAAGCACGGCAACCGTCACATGGCACGCGTAGCCACGAGCGCCGCCGACTGCGGCCAAAGGGGGCGACCAAAAGACAGCCAGCGGCGAGGGAGGGGTGGCCTCGTGCGCACGGCCGACCGACTGCCGGGCTCGATTAGGGCGGGGCGCCGTACCCCCGCCGTCACGGATGACGGGAGCGTGAGGCGACCGCACCACCGGGAAGGGGCGGGCGGGGAGCAGCTGCTGCCGCGATGTGGTGCCGACCGGTGTGGTCGCTCCGCGTCGGTACCGCTATCGCCATGGCGAAGGAGCGCGTCGTCTGGACACCAGGAACTGTGCCCACTCCGCGGCATGCAGCTCGACGGCAGACGGGATGGGAGCCAGGGCACGTTGTGGATCTCGGTGTCCCGGAAGTGACAAGGTTGCGAAGATCCGACCCGGCCGGTCGGGCGGGCGGCCGGTGTGGAACCCAAGGCAGGGGCGCCTTCGTTTCGAAGGTTTCACGAGTGCCACAGGGCCGCAGAGTTTAAATTCCTCAGTTCGAGGCGTGAGCTACCTGCGATTTGCGCTTCCGCGGTTCAGTCGGCAAGAATCAACGCACCGCGAGGTGCCGGAAGTTGGCGACCAGTGGAGCTAGAAGAGCGCGTCCACCCGCCAGGTGACGCACAGCCAGGTCCACCGCAGTCTCTTACGGTCGCAACGGGCCGACAGGCGAAGCAAGTTGCGTCAGACCGTGGTGTACCATCGCTCGTTACGAGAACATGCCGATAGGACGCTTGATCCCCGCCAAGAGATGACAAGCGCCTTCGGTCCTACAGATGGAGGCTTCGTGCCCAAGAGCAAGAAACACCTCGCTACCTGTTGCGCACGCAACAGGTATCCGGGGAGTCACGTTAGCTCCGACCTTCCCTCTCGCGCAAGTAATCCGCTCCTTCAGATCTCGCTCCTCCAGGCAACGGCGGCCGTGATTACGGCCCTGACGGGACTGATCACCGTGATCTTGGCGGTCAAACTCTGACCAAACCCGTGCCCGTTGCCTGCCCGACGAGAGGTGCACCAACGGGCACGGGGCTACCGCTGGAAGATCATCGAGCGTGCCAGATACGTGCCAGCTAAGGCGGAGAACAGCGGTAAACGGCGGGTGCTTCAGAGTGCTCACAGGGCTCGCCATGGCATCCGTTGTGCCTGGTCAGAGTGGCTAAAGAAGCTCCAGGATCGGTGATTCCCAAGCTTATAGCGCGGGTTCGATTCCCGTCATCCGCTCTTCTGATGAAGCCCCAGGTCAACGACCTGGGGCTTTGTCGTTGTCCGGGCGCCGGTACAGCTGAACCCCAGAGACCCAGGAGCTCCGCGAGCAGGCAGCGCGCTCGGGCCGACTTCGACGGCACCCATGTGGCGCGCCCTGCCGTCGAGGCGCATCCTGGTGGCGAGACCGCCGGAAACGGGCCTCGCTCCCGTGCTCGTCGGGCAGCGACGCAAAGGCGTTGCGCAGCCCGTCCGTCGCCCTGCGAAGGGAGCGGGATGACAGTCGGATCGCCCGATCCCGATCGCTCGGAGAGCTTCGGAGAGGGGCTGTTGGGCGGGCTCCTGGACCGGGCCCATGAGCTGCCACCCCATCTGGTCGGGCCGGCGCTCGCCGACACGGTGGCGCGGCTGGGGGGACGGGATCCTCAGATCCTGCTCCAGGACTACGGGCAGCAGAGACTGGTCCCCCTGCCGGGCGAAGGGCTGTCGGGCGGGGAACCGCAGGCCATCGACGGCTCCGAGGCCGGCCGGTGCTTCCTCACCTCGCGCCCGGTCGAACTCGTGCTGGCCGACGGTGTACAGGTCCTGCTGCCGTTGCTGGACGGGGGCGACCAGTCGGGCGTTCTGGCCGTCACGCTGGACACCGTCGATGACGACGACCGCCGTCTGCTGCGCAGGATCGCCGGGCTGGTCGCCGACATGATGCAGACCAAGAACGGCTACACCGACCTCTTCTTCCGCACCCGTCGCAGCGAACCGATGAGCGTCGCCGCCGAGATCCAGTGGTCGCTGCTGCCGCCCCTGTCGATGGTGACGCCGCGCGTCACCGTCGCCGGCGTTCTGGAGCCCGCCTACGACGTGGCGGGCGACAGCTTCGACTACGCCCTGAACGGGGACACCTTCCACCTCGCCATGATCGACGCCATGGGTCACGGTCTGGACGCGGCCACGATGGCCACCGTGGCCATCGGCGCGTACCGGCACGCCCGCCGGATCAGCATCGAGCTGTCCGAGATCTACCTCTTCATGGACCGCGCCGTGGCCGAGCAGTTCGCACCCGATCACTTCGTGACCGCGCAGATGATGCGGCTGGACACGAACACCGGCCACCTCCAGTGGGTCAACGCCGGGCACCCCGCCCCCCTTCTGATCCGCAGCCACCATGTCGTAGGCCGCCTGGACAGCCCCACGACCCTGCCCGTGGGCTTCGGAGGAGCACAGCCGCAGATCAGCGAAGTGATGCTCGACGCGGGGGATCGCGTCCTCTGCTTCACCGACGGGCTGGTCGAGGAACACGAGAGCGGGCAGGAGGAGTTCGGCGAGGACCAGCTGATCGACTGGGTGAACCAACTGGAGCGGGCGGACCGAGAGGTCCGCGCGGTGGTGCGGGACCTCTCCCAGACCCTCAAGCGGGCACGGGGTGAAGCCACTTCGGACGACGCCACGCTGGTCCTGGTCGAGTGGCGCGGATGACGTCATGCCCGCGACCATCGCCCGGACCGCGTGCCCGGCGGGAAATCACCTGGTCAGAGGGGCTCGTCCGACCGTTGGGCGGAGTACGCTGAAGGTACCGGGAGTAAGTCGAGCACCCGCTCCCACGCGGACGTCGTTTCCGGCGATCAAGACACTGGGCCGCCCTGCAGGGCGGCCCGGAGACGGGTCCGCGATCATGACCGCCACCGTCGCACCCCTGCTTTCGGCGCGCCTCTCACTGACACCGAAGACCACCCTCGCCGGCCTCCTGGACGGCGCCTGGTGGCCTCGTACGCATGACCTGGCCGTCGAACTTCCGCCTCTGGTCGACGCGCTGGAGGAGCACTTCGGACGCATCACGCGCGTCGCGGTGAACCCCGCCCGCTGGCCCGTCGTCCCGCACAAGGTCGCCGCCACCGGGCACACCGTGCACATCGGCTGGTTCACCGAGCAGGATCCCGACAAGATGATCCTGCTCTCCTACACCGTCGGCCGCTGCGATCTCCTGGTGGTCCCGCCCGAGACCGAACCCGCCTCAGCCGCCCGGCTCATGACCGCCGCCGCCCTCCCCGGCAGCGTCCTGGCCGCCGGTGCCCTGATGTCCGACGAGGCCGCGACCGGCCGCCGCATGCGGGACGCCCGAAGCCGTGAGGACGCCTGGGAGGCCGACGGCGGGGCCGCCCCGGCGCCCCCGCGACACCCACTCATCGGTGCGCGGATGATCCCCATGCCGAGGCACCTGCGGAGGTGACCCCATGGAAACCCTGATCACGATCGCCGTCATCGCCCTGCTGATCGCGCTCGGCACGCGCCTGATCCACCGGCTCAACGCCCAGCACGACGAACGCATCGCCGCCCATCACTTCGGCGAACCCTTCCCGGCCATTCGCCGGCCACCCGGCCACAGCCACCCCACGCCGACGGAGCCGGCCGCCCGCCGCAAGGTGACGGGCACCTGGCCCTGATCGCCCGGACCATTCCTCCGGCCGAAGGCCGCGGGTGGGGCACCCGACACCCGGGACAACCCACCCGCCGGCCTCTCGCTCGCCCTCCGAAGGGACCACGCACCTTGTACCCCACCGACACCGCGACCCTGCCCTCGGCAGGACACGCCGAGATCCGTATCGTCGCCGCCACCCCCGAAGCCGCCCGCGCGGTCGCCCAAGTGATCCGATGCTCCTTCGCCGGGGCGGAACAACGCAGTTATCCCGTGCCCGAAGGCGGCACACGGCTCCACCTCACCGTCGACACCGGATCCGCCGCGGAAGCCGCCCTCTCCTGGCTCGCCGCCAGCAGACCGTCCTCTCGGACCGGCACCCACGTCGACGAGGTGTGAGGAGCGTCGGCGTTCCTCATCCGCATGAAAGGACTCGGTCATGGCGACACTCCGCGAGCGACAGGTCTACCGCGAACGGGTCCTGACCGCCCTCTACGAAGCCTCCGAAGGCAACCGCCTCCTCGGAGTCCCGGGGCGGAAACTGCGGAACGACCTCCGCATCCCGCAGGACGACCTGGCCGCCGCCTGCACCTACCTCGCCGGCGAGGACCTGATCACCGTCGACTGGGAACCGGGCAACACCCCCGCGATGGTCTCCCTGACCCACCAGGGAATCCGCCGTATGGAGGCCGAAGAGGAAGAACGCGGCTGAGCCGGACCGCCCACGGGCCCGCTCTCCCACTCGGCCTGTCCGGCCCACAGTCGTATGATGGAAGCGGATCGAGCACGCTCACGTGTGGCGATCCGGAAGGGCGGCCTCGGCGGAGTGAATGCGCTGGGGCCGTTGTGACGACCGCCGCCACAAGGCCCGCGCATCCGACGTCATGTCGCCGCCCGGTGCTGGTGGCCCACCTCGCGCGCGAGGTCCAGTCCGAGGACGCGGTCGAGGAAGGCGAACGTCTCGAACTTGGCACCGGCCGGTACGTCGGCGCGCGTCGCCACGGTGCGCAGCGCGTCCAGGACGGCGGGGACGCCGAGGTCATCAGCCAGCACGTCATGGGCGTGTCGCAGCACCTCGGCAGGCATCGGCCGGGACGGCTCCTGTGCCCAGTCGGCCACCAGCTGCCGCCAGTCCGCCAGCGTCCGCCGGGCCTCTTCGAGCGCGGTACTGGTGACCAGGACCGGCGTGCGGTAGGCGTGGCCGAGCATCAGCAACCTCACGGCCAGTGGATCGGTCCCCTCCGGGGCGGCGGCGTCCAGGAGCCCCGGGGCCAGGAGGTGGGCACTGTCCTGGGCGCCCCGAACCGGGCTCACCTCGATGAGGACCCCGCCGACCGCGTCCTGTGTCGTGGTCCCGTACGCGTGGACGTGAACGTCTGCAGCGGCGCAGAGCGTTCCGTTCGGATGGTGAACACCGACGGTGTCGGGCGGGTGGACGCCGAGGGCGGACAAGGAGCGGTCGAGCGCCTCGGCCTGCTCGGGCGGCAGGTCCGGCGTGGTGAGGGACGTACGGGACTGCAGGCCGTGCACCTCCGCCGTGCGCGCCAGTACGTCACCGACCAGGAGCGCCCGCAGGTCCCCCGGGCCGAACCCGACGTCGCCGGCCGGCAGGTGGACGCAGATGCTCAGCAGATGACGTCGTACGGAGGGAATCTCCACGAGACGGCCGGTACGGGTGTCGACGATACGCAGCATGATGCGGAGGCTAGTCGCGGAAACCGCCGGCACCGGGGAGGACCTGACCGGGCGCCCGACATCGGCAGGGCATCGGGCAGAATCGTGCCCCATCCGTGCCCTCAGCAGCGGATGACAGCGGTCGACACCGGTGTCCACGAGCCTGCGAGATGAGGTCGCCAGGGCACGTTTCCGCAGGTCAGACCTCATATGATCGAGGTGGGCGGCGGTGATTCCCAAGCTTGTAGCGCGGGTTCGATTCCCGTCATCCGCTCTTCTGCGAAGCCCCAGGTCAGCGACCTGGGGCTTTTGCTTCTCGGCGAGACTCTTCTCAGCTACGCGGGCGCATACTGGCAGCAATGACAAAGCCCAGTGCACCGAAGCGCTTCTTGCCCACCAGCCCCTTCAAAGCCCCGGTGGCGCTGCCCCCCAAGCGGTTCGCCGTAGGCGACCAGGTCACACACGACGTGCACGGCCTCGGCCGGGTCGTCGGCATCGAGGACGGGATCGCGACGGTCGTGGATTTCGGCTCGGCGCAGGAACGGATCCTGAGTCCGTACGCCAAGATGAGCAAGCTGTAGGACCGCCGTGCCGGGCACGGCACACCAGATCCGTTTATGGACCCGTAAGGGAGAGGACCCCTCTCATCGACCTGACCTCGCCGTTCTCCGCTCCGGAAGAGGCGTCCCTCTGCGCCGCCGCAGCCTCACCGCAGCCCACCACACATCCCTTCCAGGCGCCCGACTTCGGGGAGATCGACACCTTCCTGTTCGACGAGGACGCGCAAGCGTCAGCCTCTGGCACGAGTGCGGCTCGACGCGAGGCGGGCTAGCTCCCACTCGTGACGATGGCTTCGGCATCGGTCGACACGGGCGTCTCGGGACCGGCGAGGAATGCCGTACCGAGAAGCATTTCCACAGATCGGACCACAGCTGATCGAGACGGGCGTCGATGATTCCCAAGCTTGTAGCGCGGGTTCGATTCCCGTCATCCGCTCTTCTGCGAAGCCCCAGGTCAGCGACCTGGGGCTTTGTCGTAGGCCCCTTCGTCGCGCGGGGTCGCGGCGGGCACGGGGATCAGCCCAGGGCGAGCCAGTGGATGCCGAGCCGCTCGACCCGCGCGGTCTCCGCCTCGTTCAGCGGCTCCCGGCCGGTGGCCTTGCGCAGGAAGCGGGAACGACTCCACTCCAGCTTCTCGACCGCCGTGGCGTGCTCCGCGCCCAGGAGCAGTTCCGCAACGGCATCACCGGCCGCCGGGGTGAGCCAGGCCTCGCATCCGAGTGCGTCGGCCATGTCGAGGCCGTGGACGGCGACTTCCACGACGCGGGTGAGGACGAACTCCGACAGGAGCATGGCGTCTCCGTGGCGTGTCCGCACGGTCCGACCGCCGGGTTGGTCCCGGCACAACCGGTCCGCCCGCCGCCACGTCGCGGCGAAGTCCTCGGCGGACGCGGCGCCGTCGGCCGGCCCCGCCGCACGGTCCTGGGCCAGGGCGATCCGCTGGGCGTTGGTCCCGGGGGAGAAGCGGTCGTCCGGGCGGTAGTACTCCACCGCGGAGATCTCCGCCTCGCCGGGTTCCGGCACGTCCAGCATGGCCGGCAGCCAGTCGATCACCACGCACACATGCCCGAGCAGGTCGCGCACGGTCCAGGGAGCGCAGCGTGTCGGGAGGTCCCACTCGGCCCCGGACAGTCCGGCCACGGCGTCGCCGAGGGCTCCGCATTCCAGCCGAAACGCTTCGAGAACCTGGTCGTGACCCACGCCGTGCCGCCTTCCGTCCGTTCGCCGTCCCGCGCCCGCTTCGCCGGCTCGCCGGCTCCGCTCCGCGCTCGCTTCTCAGATCATCGACACGCGCGCCGGAGCGGTCCGGTTGCGGACCGCCGGAAAAGATCGCCGAGCAGGCGCCGGGCTTCTCGGCCGATCGTCCTCGCGGGCCGTGCGATAGGTTCCTCGAACATGATCGAATCCGGAACCGTCGCCCGTCCGACGGCCGCTGTACCGGCCGACCGGCTCGTACTCCGCGAGTCCGGGGCCGGAAACCGCGCGGCCTTCGTCGAGCGGTTCGAGGAGTACGGCACCGAGCAGTGGTCCGGCTTGCGCCCCTCGGCCACGCCGGCGGGACGAGGGACGGCACCATGAACACGATCGTGCTGATGTCGGATCCGAAGGTCGCCGCCGTGCCGGTGGCCGAGTCCGGCGAACCCCTCGTGGACGTCCGCCTCGGCGGCCGGCTGCTCGTCGACACCCGCAAGCAGGACCCGGCGGACGCCTTCGCCCACCTGCGGGCCGGTGTGCTGGAGCGGCTGCTCACGGCGCAGACGATGCTGCCGGCGGGCATCCGGCTGCTGTTCGTCGAGGGATACCGGCCCCCCTCCCTCCAGCGGGAGTACTTCGAGGAGTACGCCGGTCAGCTGCGCGCCGCCAACCCCGGCTGGTCCTCCCCCGAGATCCACTCGGCGGCGAGCAGGTACGTGTCACCCCCCGACATCGCGCCCCACAGCGCCGGCGCGGCCGTCGACCTCACCCTCGCCGATGCCGACGGGCACGAGCTGGACCTGGGCACGCGGATGAACGCGGACCCGGAGGAGAGCGGCGGGCGCTGCTACACCCACGCCCCGGACATCAGCGAGGAGGCCCGCGCCCACCGGAAGCTGCTGGGCACCGTACTGACGGCCGCGGGGCTGGTGAACTACCCCACGGAGTGGTGGCACTGGTCCTTCGGGGACCGCTACTGGGCCTTGCTCACGGGACTGCCCGCGGCCCTCTACGGCCCCGAGGAACTCGGCCCGCGCGGCTGACCGACGGCGGGATCTCTGTATGCGAAGTGCACGAATACCTGTGTTCGCGGTCTGAGTTTTTGACGGCCATCGCGGGCAGAGTTTTTACCGGCGCCATGCAGAGAGAATTATTTTCGGCACGCGGACTGCGACGACGTGCTACCGTCGAACCCAGTTGCAGTTTTGGTACCCAAAGATTTCAAGCGCCTCCCGTCGGCCATCTGCCGTACAGAAGCGCTTCGTATTTTCCGGTCATTTTCCGGGCAGGGCATCATCGCGGCGACACGGAATCCGTACGGTACGGACTCCGTCGTACTGCCCAGAGGAGAATTGACATGGCCAGTGGCACCGTGAAGTGGTTCAACGCCGAAAAGGGCTTCGGCTTCATCGAGCAGGATGGTGGGGGCCCCGACGTGTTCGCCCACTTCTCGAACATCGCCGCGCAGGGCTTCCGCGAGCTCCAGGAGGGCCAGAAGGTCTCCTTCGACATCGCGCAGGGCCAGAAGGGCCCGACGGCCGAGAACATCGTTTCCGCCTGACGCCGACGCGTAGAACGTAGCTGGGGCCCGCATCCCTCGGGGGTGCGGGCCCCAGCTGCACGCATTTCGCAGGGCGCTCACCCGCCCCTGCCCCTCTCGCATTTCTTTCGCTCGCCCGCTTGCGCCGACAATTCCCTGTCCTGAGCCAAGCCGCCTGCTTCTCCATTTCATTCGGTTCGTTCCTGTGATTCGCCGCACTGTTTCTTCGCTGCGGGAATTCCTCGATGCGTGCCGTATCGAGGAAGGTTCAGAATGAACCCCACGCGCACCAACAGTCGCTCTTCCCGCTCCCGCCGCACCGGGGGTCACTCCTACGACTCCTCCGCCGGGGGTCCGGTGCGGGGCGGTCGTTCCGGTTCCTCCGCTCCGAGCCGATCGGGAGGCCCGAAGCGCTCCGGCGGTTCCGGCCGGCGGCCCGCCCCGGTGCAGGGCGAGTTCGCCCTGCCGAAGACGATCACTCCGGCGCTGCCCGCCGTCGAGGCGTTCGCCGACCTCGACATGCCCAGGGAACTCCTGGCCGCGCTCACCACGCAGGGCGTGTCCGTCCCGTTCCCCATCCAGGGCGCGACGCTGCCGAACTCCCTGGCGGGCCGCGACGTCCTGGGTCGCGGCCGGACCGGCTCCGGCAAGACCCTCGCCTTCGGCCTGGCCCTGCTGGCCCGCACCGCCGGACAGCTCGCCGAGCCCCGTCAGCCGCTGGCGCTGGTCCTGGTCCCCACCCGGGAACTCGCCCAGCAGGTCACCGACGCGCTCACGCCGTACGCCCGCGCCGTGAAGCTGCGCCTGGCCACCGTCGTCGGCGGAATGCCGATCGGCCGGCAGGCGAACGCGCTGCGGAGCGGCGTCGAGGTCGTCGTGGCCACCCCCGGCCGCCTCAAGGACCTCATCGACCGCGGCGACTGCCGGCTGAACCAGGTCGGCATCACCGTCCTGGACGAGGCCGACCAGATGGCCGACATGGGCTTCATGCCCCAGGTCACCGCGCTCCTGAACCAGGTCCGCCCCGAGGGCCAGCGCATGCTGTTCTCCGCGACCCTGGACCGCAACGTCGACCTCCTGGTCCGCCGCTACCTCACCGACCCCGTCGTCCACTCGGTGGACCCCTCCCAGGGCGCGGTCACCACGATGGAGCACCACGTCCTGCACGTGCACGGCGCCGACAAGCAGCGGCTCACGACGGAGATCGCGGCGCGCGACGGGCGAGTGATCATGTTCCTGGACACCAAGCACGCCGTGGACCGCCTCACCGAGGACCTCCTCGGCTGCGGTGTCCGGGCCGCCGCCCTGCACGGCGGGAAGTCGCAGCCGCAGCGCACCCGCACCCTCGCCCGGTTCAAGACGGGGCACGTCAACGTCCTGGTGGCGACGAACGTCGCCGCGCGCGGCATCCACGTCGACAACCTCGACCTCGTCGTCAACGTGGACCCGCCCACGGACCACAAGGACTACCTCCACCGCGGCGGCCGTACCGCGCGGGCCGGCGAGTCCGGCAGCGTCGTCACCCTGGTCACCGCCAACCAGCGCCGCGACATGACCCGCCTCATGGCCGCCGCAGGCATCGTGCCCCGGACCACCCAGGTCCGCTCCGGCGAGGAGGAGCTCGCCCGGATCACCGGCGCGCGGACCCCCTCCGGCATTCCGGTGACGATCACCGCACCCGCCGCCGAGCAGCGCAAGCGCGGCACGGCCTCCCGCGGCCGTCGCGGCCCCGCCTCGGCCGCCCGGCGCGCCGGCGGCGGACGGCGTTCCGGCGTCGGCGCGGCCGCCTGAACGCCATGTGATCAGGAAGCCGACCCCATCTCCTCAGGAGGCACGTTGTGACGCCGGACCACATGCAGCCCCGCTCCCCGCAGGCCGCCCCCGCGCACGGGCCGGTGGTCGACGCCGTGGACACGGCCGGACCGCAGGTCGGCGACGACATGACCGTCGAGGTGGCCCTGTCCGTCATGGCCGGGGCCCGCACCGGGCACCTGCTCGTCTGTGACAACGACGGCCTGTGCACCGGCCTGGTCACCCTGACCCGGCTCACCGCCGTCCGCGACAGCGCCGTCTACACGGACCGGCTCCAGCTGCGCGACCTCTCCGGCGACGGTGGACCGCTCACCCCGGCCACCGCCTTGACGAGCGGGGGCGCGGTGCGTCCCCGGATCGTCACCCCGCCCGTCGTCGGCGAGCAGGACGGCGCCCAGGACGCCCCCGCGCCCGTCCCCGTCCTCGCCCTCGCCTGAACCGCCGCACCACGGCGGAACCATCCCCTTCTCTTCCTGTGAGGCATCGTGCGCTGTGTCATCGCCCGCTTCCCCTTCGATCTCACCAAGAGCGGCGTCATGGAGACCATGCGGGGCGTCAAGCCCGAGGAAGTCGTCGGCGAGTCCGTGATCATCGGCCGCCGCACCTACCCCGTCAAGCAGGTCGGCCAGGTCATCACGCGCCAGGACCGCCGCGACTTCAGCGCCGGTGAAGTGCTCCGCGCCATGGCCAAGCTCGGCTTCACCTGCCGGAGCCTCCCCCAGAACACCGCACCCGCCCACGGAGTCGACCCCCTCCAGCACGCCTCCGCGATGCTCGGCGCCCCGACCGCGGCCTGACCTCGACCCGCGGGCGAACGTGAACTGATACCCGGCCAGCAGACAGGGCCCGACCGGCACCCGCCGGTCGGGCCCTCTCTGCTGCCGGTGGAGGGCTTCCCCACAGCCGTGACCCGGAACCTCTCAGCGGTCCTCCACCGGCCCCGGGGGCCGCGCCACTGTTCGAGGTCGATTACCTGCTCGCCCGACACGCGGAAATCTATGTCCGCCACAGTAGACATTGACCCTTGGCGTGGTTACGGTTTCTCTCATGGCCCAGAGAGAAAGCAGGGCCTGGCAGGGACGTACTGTCGACCGGCAGTACAGGTGGTCGCATGGAGCAGGACGGTGCGGCGGTGGAGTTTCGAAGCCAGGGTTTTCGCAGGACGGCGACGGGACTGGCGGCCGGACCGGGTGGCCCGCAGTGATCAGGGGCCGCCACGTGCGGGACCGCGTGCATGCAGGTGCGGTACCCGTGAGCGCAGCGCGCATCACCAGCAGGACCCGCAGTACACAGTTCCCCGCAGTACGCAGTTTGATCACCGAGGAAGAACGGAGGAACCCGCGCCATCAGGATCGCCCGGGCGTATGTCTGAGCCCGGGTACCGCAGGACATCGATAGTGAGGTGGTCTCCGGTCAAGCAACCGCGATCCCCGCAACCCCGACAGCGACCAGGTCGGGTGCGCGGACACAGAACGCCGGCGCAGTATCAGGGCCGGCAGGTGGTGTAGAAGTTCCTTCGGGGCCCTGGTGCCAGTATTGGCACCAGGGCCCCTCGACGCGTTGACCAGAGAGGTGCAAATGACAGCAGACGACTCGTACGGGCGTCTCGACGACGACGACTACCCCGCCTACACGATGGGCCGGGCGGCCGAGATGCTCGGCACCACACAGGGCTTCCTCCGCGCCATCGGCGAAGCGCGCCTGATCACCCCGCTGCGCTCGGAGGGTGGCCACCGCCGCTACTCCCGCTACCAGTTGCGCATCGCCGCACGCGCCCGCGAACTCGTCGACCAGGGCACCCCCATCGAGGCCGCCTGCCGCATCATCGTCCTCGAGGACCAGCTCGAAGAGGCCCAGCGCATCAACGCCGAATACCGCCGCGCCGCCACGTCCGACGCGCCACCGGAATCGGCTTGAGGTGAGTCCGCCCGTCGGCGGCAACGACCGAAGGGCGCAGCCGGAGGGCTTGGCGGAGGACCGCGCACGAGCGGACTCCCGCGCAAGCCCCCTCCCAGCCGACGGACAGCGGCGGATGAAACGGATCATCACCGCAGGTGAGAGGCACAGCGGGCGAGCGCCGGCCGTCGGTCGACTGCGACGGGACGGGCCGTCCCCGGTCACTCCCTGTCCCGTGAATCCCTTGCGTTACGCTCCGCGCCATGAAGCTGAAGAGAGTGGCTGCGCCGGTTCTCGTCGGCGCGGGCGGCATGGCCGTCATCGCGGCAACGGGCGTGTGGGCGTTGTCGGGTGGGCTCTACGGCTGCACCGGAACCGACCAGGAACTCGCACCGGTCCTGGCGTCCCTGTCCGTCCTCGACGCGCACCCGAGCACGACACAGCCCCGGGACGATCGGTACTCCGGATGCGACGAGGACGACGGGTTCGCCTACGCCGGGCAGCACTACCGGTACACGATGCCCCGGGCCGAGGTGCTGTCCTTCTACAACCGGGCCGCCGCGGAGGACGGCTGGCGGCTCGCGAGCGCCAATCCTTCGCCGTCCCCGGCACCCGGCGGACTCGCGGTCGACACCTCGGCGCTCTGTTTCGAGAAGCCCGTCGCGGGCACGACCGCCCATCTCGCCGTGTGGTTCCCCGGCGACCTCGGCGAGAGCACCGACACCTACGGCCTGGAGGTCACGGCCAGCCACGACGGCTCCGCCTGGTGCTGACCCGCCGACGCCAGGGCGGCGCCGCGCGGTACCGGGGCCGCCCCCCTGGGAGATCCCGGCCCTCGGAGCGGGCAGCCGACATCGGTTCGGGCTGCCCGCTCCGGGGTGCGTCACGCGGTGGCGACGATCTCGTTCACGATCCACGCGCCGAGTTCTTCGGTCATGGTGGTGTGGCCCTCGTTGCGGCCGGCGCACAGGAAGGCGTCGAGTTCGCTGCGGTCCGGTGTGATCGGCGCGTAGAGCGCCTTCTGGTCGTCGATGTCACCGGCGGCGACCGCGCTGACGCTGGGGATGAAGCAGGAGGTGGGGATGCCGCCCTCGTCCACGGTGTTGCGGAGACCACGCATGAGGAGGCCCGCCAGGCCGAAGCTGCCGGGGTCGCTGCCGTCCGGCAGCGGCAGGGTGAACAGGCCGCCGGGAGCGCCGTCGATCTCGGGCAGTCCGGAGGTCCGCACCTCGGTCGGCTGGCCGCCCTTCTTCTGGAGGCGGGCGACGACCCGGTCGCCCTGGCCCTGGGTCTTGAGCCAGGTGTCCTGCAACGTCGTGCCGTCGCCCCTGACCGCGGTCACGTCGGGCTTGATGCCGTTGCCGGTGCCGGTGTCGACGCCGTTGGCGACACCGATCCTGCGCACGTTGCGCGGCCATCCCCCGAGTTCGTCGAGCTCCCTGAGGAACTCCACCCGCTCCGATGCCGGCGCCGGGGTGTCATCGGCCTTCGCGATGTACCAACGCGCCATTTGCTTCGCGGCGGGGCTGTTGAGCAGGCCGGAGAACAGGCGGATGAACTGCCCCACAATGGGGTCCTCGCCGAAGTGGTCCGTCGCGAAGTGGATGAACCCCTGGAGGGAGACGGGGAGCCATCCGCCGTGGTGCGGGGAGTCGTAGGAGAGGTGGAGGGCCGTCTCGTGGTCGGGGAGCGTGGGGTCCTGCTCCATCTTGGCCAGCGCGTAGCGGGTGACGAGGCCGCCCATGCTGAAGCCGCCCACGACCAGCTTCGAACGGCCCACCCGCTCGGCGAGGGCGCGGCGGATGCAGTCGATGGCGGTGTCGGCGTTGTCCTTGATCGACGCCGTACGGTCGTTGTAGCCGAGGATGATCACATCCCGGCCGGTCGCGTGGAGTTCGGAGATGAAGCGGAAGTCACCGTTCTCCTCCAGGCCGTTCCACAGCCGGTCGAGCTCGCTGCCCCCGCTGGAGAAGCCGTCGGAGAGGATCACGGGCCTGATGAGCTGACGACGGTTCAGCGGGCTGTAGTAGACCCACGCGGTTCCGCCGTCGAGGGGCCACTCGTCGTGCGGCTCCGGTGCGGAGGGAATCGCGGAGCGGGGCTCGGGGGAGACTCCGCCCCAGACGTCGACAACAGGGGTAGGCATGATCGGTTGGCTCCTCGGGGGGGGTGCACGGGTTCGCCGAACGGCTGACCTCGAACGGCACCTTATGGGGCAAAACACCGTCACAGAGCGTAGTTAACAGGCGTCTTCACACGAAGGTGGTCACTGTCCTCCCGGAGGTGTAGACGCCCGCGAACACGGGCACGCGAGGCCGGTCACCGGAGGAGATCCGGGCGGCGGGCGGAGGGGAGGGCGCCGCCCGCACGGCCCCCGTGCCTCTCGGACCGTGGTCCGATGCGGAGCCTCCGGGGAGCGGGAAAGTCGGCCCCAGGGCCGATGCGGGAAGCGGACCGTGCTCCGATGCGGGAGGGGGCGTCCGGACGGGATCGTTCACGGCATGACGACGACAACGACACGGAGTACGCCCCTCGGACACCGCCCCGGCACCCCTGCCGTGGCCCGGCTGCTGCCCGTGGCATGGGACGGTGACGCGCCGTTCCCCGGGCGGTGGGTGGGTGGGGTCTCACTGGTGGCGGCACCGGTGCTGCTGGCGACCGGAGTCCTGCTGCGGCTGCCCTTTCACTTCTTCTTCCCCGAGCAGCTCGCCGCCTGCGTCGAGCACCCCGGCCTGATCGCCACCTCCTACGGTGCCTTCGCCGCGGGGACCGCCCTGCTGTGGCCCGCCCTCGTCGCGCTCGCGGCCCGGATCGGCCCCCGCAGCCCCGGACCGGCCCTGTGGGGCGGGGTCTTCGCCGTCCTCGGGCTCTTCGCCCGGACGTTCCACGCCGGTGTGGACCACCTGGCCTTCCAGCTCGCCGACCGACAGGGCGCGGCGGCGGCCACCCGGTTCGTCGGCGAGGCGTACGGCGCCTTCCACGTCTTCAGTGCCCTCAATCTCGCCGTCATGGGCGGCTGGCTTCTCCTCGCCGTCGGGGCCCTGCGGGCGCGCGTGCTGGGCCGGGTACGCGCCCTCGCCCTCGCGGCAGCCGCCGCGCTGCCGCTCGGTGTGCTCAAGGGCACCACCCCGTTGTCGGTCGTGGCCGCCGCGGGGCTCTGCCTCGCGCTCGTCCCGCTGGGCGTCACCGTGCTGCGCGACGGCCCGGCACCCCGCCGGGCCACCGCCCTGCGCTGGACCGCGGTGATCACCGCCACCGTGGTCCTCATGACCCTGATAGGACAGGTCGGTTGACGATGTACGGTCGGGCCATGCGCCTCCCGCGGCGGCCGCGCGACGGCCATCTCCTCGCCCTGGACCTGGCCGCCGCACTCCTCGTCGTCACCGTGTACGTCCATTTCGCGGGGCTGCCCGACAGTGCCGCCCAGCCCGCCCACACCGGTCCGGTGTGGGCGGGCGCCCTCGTGGCCGCGGCAGTGGGCCTCCCCGTCGCGGCGCGCCGCCGGTGGCCCGTACCGGCCTCGCTGACGGCTCTCGCCGGGGCCGTGGCCGCCGTCCTCCTGGACATCACCCGCGAACCGTGTCTGGCGGTCGGTCTCACCCTCTACGCGGTCGCTCTCACCGAAGTCCCGCGCCGCTCGGTGCCCGTGCTGGCCGCCGCGCTCACCGTTTCGGCGGCCGCCGTCCTCACCGGGGAGGCCGTGGTCACCCCGACCGAGACCTGGGGCGGGGCGGCCGGCATCGCCACCACCGTCTGGCTGGTCCTGGGCACCGGTTGGGCGTCGGGCTTCGCGGTCCGCGCCCGCCGGGCCCGGGAGGCGGACCGCGCCGCCCGCCGTGCGGAACGTGCCGTCGTCGACGAACGACTGCGGATCGCCCGCGAGTTGCACGACATCGTGTCGCACAGCCTCAGCCTGATCGCGGTGAAGGCGGGTGTCGCCGTGCACGTCGCCCAGCGGCGCCCCGAGGAGGCCGTGGACGCGCTGCGTGTCATCGAGCGGACCAGCCGGGCCGCCATGACCGAGATGCGCCGCACGCTCGGTGCGCTGCGCGCCGACCCCTCGGGCACCGCCGAGGCCCCGCTGGGCCCGGTACCCGGAGTCGAGGCCCTGCCGCTGCTGGCCGAGCAGGCCCGGCAGACCGGCGTGGCGGTCGAGCTGTCGGTCCGGGTCCCGGAGGGAGGCCTGGCGCCCGGAATCTCGCTGGCCGTTCACCGGATCGTCCAGGAGTCTCTCACCAACGTCGTGAAACACGCGGCGCCCGCGCGCTGCCGGGTGACGGTCGAGGCGGACCCGCGCGAAGTACGGATCGACGTCACGGACGACGGCCGCCGCGGTGGCCGCGGGCCGGTCGGCGGAAACGGCTCGGCCGGCGGGCACGGCCTGCTCGGCATGCGGGAGCGGGCGATGACGCACGGTGGGACGTTCAGCGCGGGGCCGCGCCCCGAGGGGGGCTTCGCGGTCTCGGCCCGCCTGCCCCAGGACCGTACGAGGAGGACCGAATGACCGGCGCCACCCGGGTACTCGTCGTCGACGACCAGGTGCTGCTGCGGGGCTCCTTCCGGATCCTCGTCGAGAACGAACCCGGTCTCACCGCTGTCGGTGAGGCGGGCGACGGGGCCGAAGCCGTCGAACTGTCCCGTCTGCACCGGCCGGACGTGGTCCTGATGGACGTCCGGATGCCGGTGATGGACGGCATCGAGGCGACCCGGCAGATCTGCGGATCTCCGGAGACCGCAGGCGTACGGGTGCTGATCCTGACCACGTTCGACCTCGACGAGTACGTCTACGCGGCCCTGCGCGCCGGTGCGGCGGGCTTCCTCCTCAAGGACGCCCCGCCGGCGGAGGTGCTGGCCGCGATCCGGGTCGTCGCGGCGGGCGACTCCCTGCTGGCTCCGTCGGTGACCCGCCGCCTCATCGAGGACTTCACCAGCAGGCCCGACCCGGCCCGGGACATCCGCCCGGCCCCGCTCACAGGGGTGACGGAGCGGGAGCGCGAGGTGCTGGAGCTGATCGCGCGGGGCCTCTCGAACGACGAGATCACAGCCCGACTGCACCTGAGCATGGGCACGGTGAAGACCCATGTCGGCCGCCTCCTGGCCAAGCTCGCCGCCCGCGACCGCGCCCAGCTGGTGATCGCCGCGTACGAGTCGGGAGTCGTCTCGCCCGCCGACCACGGCCCCGGACCCCGCTGACGCGAAGCGGGGTGCGGCCTTCGGGGCCTTCTACGGCTTGATGTTCTGGTTCAGGTGGAACAGGTTCCCCGCGTCGTACGTCCGCTTCACCTCGACGAGGCGGTCGTAGTTCGTCTTGTAGTTGGCCCTGATCCGGTCCTGGTCGTCGTCGGCCATGAAGTTGATGTATCCGCCCTCCTCCGAGTGCGGGGCGGTCGCGTCGTAGTAGTCGCGCACCCACGCGATGTTGGCCTCGTTGGCCGACGGGTCGGGCCACATGCCGGCGATGACGGTGGCGAACGAGGCGTCCCGGTACGCGAAGGCCGTCGCGTCCGGTGCGACCCGGTGGCAGGCGCCGTTGATGGGGTAGATGTGGACCGTCGAGTTCACGGCCGGCAGCCGCGGCCCGTACTCCTGGTGCGCCGCGATCGCGGCGTCGCTCAGCTCGGTCACGAAGTTGGCCTTCCAGTAGTGCTGGAGGCCGGGTGGCACCAGTGCGTCGAAGGCGCTGTTGAGCGCGGGATACGGCATGGGACCGACGTGCTCGGCGACCACCGGCGCGAAGTCGTGGAAGGCCTGGAGGGCGCGCGGCCCCTCGTCGAGCGGTCCGGCCCAGCACGCCACGATCAGCACGAAGGGGTCGCCGTGCCGGTTCTCCGGGATGAACGGGAGCGGCGGGGCCAGCTGGAAGGCCGGGAAGCCGCCGAGTTCCTCCGGCGCGTCGGCGATGTAGTCGCTGAAGGAGCGCAGTACGGTCGCGGCGTCCTCCAGTTCGAAGAGCATCGGCCCGCCGTAGATGTCCTTGACGGGGCTGAGCCGGAACTCGAGCGAGGTCACCGCGCCGAAGTTGCCGCCGCCGCCGCGGAGCGCCCAGAAGAGGTCGGCGTGCTCCTCCTCGTTCGCGACGAGCATCCGGCCGTCCGCGGTCACCACGTCGGCGGAGATCAGGTTGTCGCAGCTCAGACCGAGCCCGCGGGCGAGATAGCCGATGCCGCCGCCGAGGGTGAGCCCGCCGACCCCCGTGGTCGAGATGATCCCCCCGGTCGTCGCCAGACCGAACGCGTGCGTCGCCGCGTTGAAGTCGCCCCAGGTCGCGCCGCCTTCGGCACGTGCCGTACGCCGCTCGGGGTCGACCCGCACGCCGCGCATCCCCGACAGATCGGCCACGACGCCGCCGTCGCAGGTGCCGAAGCCGGGCACGCTGTGCCCGCCGCCGCGCACCGCCAGGTCGAGTTCGTTCTCCCGCGCGAAGTCGACCGCGGCCATGACGTCGCCCGCGTTGACGCAGCGCACGACAGCGGCCGGCCTTCTGTCGATCATGGCGTTGTGGACCTTGCGCGCCTCGTCGTAGGCCTCGTCGTCAGGAGTGGTCACCACCCCGCGGACCCGTTCGCGCAACTGCTCGGTCGAGAGCTTGCCCATAGCGATCGCTCCTCGTCACACCCCCCGTGGGATGCCACACCCGGCCACGGGACGCCGCACCCCGCGACGCGCCCCGCACTCGCCCCGCCCCTGAACTCGGCCCTCTCCACGCTACGCCGATGGCGCGAGCCCTCAACTCGAACCCGTGGTCCCGGGCTCACGCTTCTGGAGCAGGCCGCTGTTCATCGCCACGACCACCGCGTGCGTACGGTCGCTGACGTCGAGTTTCGCGAAGACCCGCAGGAGGTGGGTCTTCACAGTGGCCTCTCCGATGAACAGGCGCCGGCCGATCTCCGCGTTGGACAGGCCGTCGGCGACCGCGCCCAGCACTTCGGCCTCGCGGGCGGTGAGTGTGACGGGCACGGGGCGGCGCATCCTGGCCACGAGGCGTTGCGCGACGCGCGGGGCGAGGACGGTTTCGCCCCGGGAGGCGGAGTGGATGGCCTCGACCAGCTGGCCGCGGGTGGCGTCCTTGAGGAGATAGCCGGTCGCGCCGGCCTCGACGCCGCGCTCGATGTCCGCGTCGGTGTCGTACGTGGTGAGGATGAGGACCCGGGTCCGCGCCCCGCCGCCGACGATCTCGGTGGTGGCGCCCACTCCGTCGAGGACGGGCATCCGCAGGTCGAGGAGTGCCACGTCCGGGTCGAGCTCCTCGACGAGCCGTACGGCCTCACGGCCGTCTCCCGCCTCGCCGACGATGTCGATGGTCGGCTCGGAGCTCAGCAGCGCGACGAGTCCGGCGCGCATCACCGTGTGGTCGTCGGCCAGGACGACGCGCAGACGGCCCTCCGGTGGCGCCTGCGCGGTCGTGCCCGGGGTCGTGCTCGTCGTGGTGGTCGGGGGCTCGGTCGTCATGTCACACCTGATCGTTCATGGGGATGGTGGCGAGGATCCGGGTGCCGTCGCCGAGCGAGCTGGTGACGGTGAGATCGCCGCCGAATTCCGCGAGGCGCCGGCGCATTCCGACCAGGCCGAAGCCCTGGGACTCCTCGACCACGAACCCGCGTCCGTCGTCGGTGATCTCCAGCTCGACGCCGGCCCGGTGGCGGGCGAGGACGACGCCCACCGTGGAGGCGTCCGCGTGTTTGCGGATGTTGGCCAGGGACTCCTGTGTGCACCGCAGCAGGGCGACCCGGGTCGGCTGGTCGCAGTCGACGTCCGCCAGCTCCGCCACCACGGTGAGCCCGGTGTCCTCGGTGAACCGGTCCAGCGTGCGGCGCAGCGTCGTCGCGACCGATCCGGCGGCCACTCCGCTGCCGGGCGCCGCGCCGACGAGGACGCGGGCCTCGGCGAGATTCTCCCGGGCGGTCTGTTCGATGGACTGCAGCTGCTGGGCGCTTCTGCCGGGGTCCACCGCCAGCCCGGACCGGGCCGCCTCGGCGAGCACGATGATGGAGGCGAAGCCCTGGGCCAGGGTGTCGTGGATCTCCCGGGCGAGGCGCTCGCGCTCCTCCGCGGCACCCTGCCGCTGGTACGCCTCGACCAGTTCCTGCTGGGCGGTTCTCAAGTCCGCTCTCAGCCGGGCCCGTTCGTCCCGCAGCGCCAGGGCCCGGGGCGTCACCACGGTGATCAGCACACCGACCGCGAACACCGCGAGGGAGGAGAGGGCGTTGGTGGTCAGGACCTCGACGCGCCGGCCTTCCCGCAGGGTGCCGCCGACCGTGATCGCCACCGCGCCGAGGCCCGTGTACGCGACCGCTGCTCCGAGGGCGTCCGCGAAGACGACGAACTGCGCGAGGGTCACGGTGTAGAAGACCCCGAGGCCGTCGCCGACGTAGGAGAGGCCGCCCAGTACGGCGACGAGGACGCACAGATAGCCGTACGGGCGGAGCACCGGATTGTCGGGGCGGCAGCGCACGAGCGCGTAGCAGAGGGCGAGGACGGCCACCAGCGCCGGCACCCCGTATCGGGTCCTCGTGGGGCCGTCGCCCACGACGGTGATCAGGGTGACGAGGGCGATGAGCACCCAGGACAGCCCCTCCCACCCGTGGAGTGCCCAGATCCACAACGGGTCACCGCGCCGAGGTCGTTGCAGCATGATCGTCAGACTACGTTCCGGGGCGACCGGACCGAACGGCCGCGGGGGGCGGACGTCTCGGGCGCGGGCGCGGACGCGATCCCCGGCCCGGGCACGGGCGCGGGCGGGGGCACGGGCGTGGGCCGGCGGGGCCACCAGGCCCGTTCGCCGAGGAGCAGCAGGATCGACGGCAGGATCATCAGCCTGATGACCACGGCGTCCAGCAGGACCGCCACCGCCAGGCACAGGCCCATCTGCTTCATCTCGGTCAGGTGCAGGAAGACGAAGGCCGCGAACACCGTGACCATCACCGTCGCCGCGCTCGTCACCACCTTGGCCGACCGGCCGATGCCCTCGAGCACCGCCGCGCGGGCGGGCATCCCGTCGTCCATCGCCTCCTTGATCCGGCTGACCACGAACACCTGGTAGTCCATCGACAGTCCGAAGAGGATCACGAAGAGGAAGAGCGGTACGCGTGAGGCGATCGCGCCGAGGGAGGTGAAGTCCAGCAGGTTCTCCGCCCAGGTTCCCTGGAAGACCAGGACCAGGACGCCGAGCGCGGCGGCGGCGGAGAGCACGTTGAGGAGGACGGTGATCAGGGCGATCACCACCGAACGGAAGGCCCACATGGTCATCACGAAGGTCAGCAGCAGCAACAACCCGATGACCAGCGGCAGCTTGCCGCTCTCGTGCGCGACGTAGTCCTGGCCGCGCGCCACGTCACCGCTCACCGCCGTCTCCACTCCGGCCGTCGCGCCGACCGCGGCGGGCAGGTGCACCCGGCGGAGGTGGTCGAGCGACTCGATCGCCCGGTCGGAGGGCGCGGGGTACGGGACGGCCAGTTCGAGCACGCTGATCCGGCCGTCGGCCGACGTGCGTACGGTCGGCGCGGCGTTCCGGGCGAACAGCGGGTCGCCCTGGGCCCGCCTGCCCAGTTCCAGCAGCGCCTGCCTGACCTGCGGGGCCCGGTCGGGGGCGGAGCGGGCGACGACCTCGTGCTTGACGAGGAGTTCGGGGAACTTCGCGGTCAGCCGGTCGTAGACCCGCATGGCCGGGATGTCGCGGGAGAAGGTGTCCTTGCCCGGGTCGATGAGCTTCATACCGAGCACGGGCGCGGCCAGGCCGAGCATGAGCAGGACGGATACGCACAGGGTGGTCGCGGGGCGGCGGCGTGCGGGGCGCAGCAGGGCGGCGAACACCTTCCCGTTCTCCGGCTTCGCCGCCTTCGCCGCCTCAGCTGTCTTCACCGGCTTCGTACGGTCCGGCTCGCCGCTGCCCGCCGGGCGCGCGCCCCTCTCTGCGCTACGGCGGGCGGCCCTGCGGGCGGCCCGGCGGTCGGTACGGTGGCCGATCTTCACGAGCAGCGCGGGAAGCACGGTGAGAGAGCTGGCCACGGCGACCGCCACGACGAGGATCGTGCCCGTCGCCAAGGAGGAGAAGATGACGTCCGTGGCCAGGTAGAGCGTCGCGGTGGAGACGATCACGGCCAGGCCGGAGACCACGATGGCCCGCCCGGCCGTGGCGGCCGCGAGCTCGACCAGGGCCTCCGGACCGAGCCGGCCTTCGGCCCGGGCCCGTTCCTCGCGTTCGCGCTTGAGATAGAAGAGCGTGTAGTCGACGCCCACGGCGAGGCCGATGAGCAGGATCATGTTGGTGCCGACCCCGGCGTCGGGGAGGACGTGGGAGGCAAGCATGGAAAGGCCGACGGCGGCGGCGATCGAGGAGAGCGCCAGCAGCAGCGGGACACCGGCCATGACCACCGAGCCGAAGACGATCAGCAGGATGACGAGGGTGACCGGCAGGGTGATGCGTTCCGAGAGCGCCAGGTCGTCGTCGCGCTGATCGTTGACGCCCTTGCTGATGGCGGGCGAGCCGGTCTCCTCCACGACCAGGTCCGGGTGGCCGGCGGCCACCTTCGCCGTCTGTTCGAGGAGCGGGACGACGTTCTTCCTGCCCTCCAGCTCGGCGCCCTTCAGGACGACGGTCACGCGCAGGGTGCTGCCGTCCCGGGAGCGGACCGGGGCCGCCACGCTGTCCACCTCGGGCAGCCGGGTCATCCGGTCCGTGAGCTCACGGACCGCTGTACCGGCCGCTTCCGTGTCCAGCGGTCCGGACTTCGAGGAGATCAGGACGTGTTCGGTGGGCCGGCGCTGGAGACCGCCCTCGGTCGCCATCGACTCGGCGTGCCCCGCCTCCCCGACCCAGAAGTCCTTGGTGGTCGCCTCCTCGGTGCCCGTCGCGATCCCGGCGCCGAGACACAGGACGACGAACACGAACCAGCCGATGACGGCACTCCACGGGTGCCGGGCGCTCCAACGGGCCATACGCACAGGGCGATTTCTCATGGCTCAGATGCTCGTCCGCGGGGCGGTCGTCCCGGCAGCCTCGACCGGTTGAACCCGGTGTCCACCGGTCGGTGGACACGGACCCGCGTGGAGTCGGCTCCCGACGTCAGTCCGCCGTCCGGTCACGCGGGCCCACCCGTCGGCCCCTGCCGGGTCAGGTCAGGGGGTCCACGGCCCGAGCTTCTCCGGGTTGCGTACGGCCCAGATGTGGGTGATCCGGTCGTCCGCGAGGGCGAAGGCCGCCACCGTCACGGTGGTGCCGCCGCGTTGGGCCACCAGGCCGGGGCGGCCGTTGACCGAGCGCAGCAGGAGCGTCATGCCGGGGGCCATGTCGCCGATCGCGGCGATGTAGCGGGCGATCTCCCCGGCGCCGGTGATTGGGCGGAGCGTCGCGCCGACCATGCCGCCGCCGTCGGCGATCATCGTGGCGTCGGGGTTGAGCAGGCCGACCAGCGCGGCGATGTCCTGGGCCTCCCACGCCTGCTTGAAGTCCTTGATGACACGGGCCTGGAGGCCGGTCGGCGTCTCGGGCGGGCGGGCCGCACGGACCCGGCGGCGGGCCGAGGACGCGAGCTGCCGGCAGGCCGCGGGGGTGCGGCCGACGATGGTGGCCAGTTCGGTGAAGGGGTACCGGAAGACGTCGTGCAGGATGAACGCGACCCGTTCGGCCGGCGTCATGGATTCGAGGACGACGAGGAAGGCCATGTCGACCGACTCGTCCAGGGTGATCCGGTCCGCGGGGTCGGTCCCGCCGTCCCCCGCCCGTCCGTTGATCCACTCCGTGGTGTCGGGCAGCGGCTCCGGCACCCATTCGCCCACATAGCGCTCACGCCGTGCCCGTGCCGAGCCGAGGACGTCGAGGCAGATCCGGCCGACCACCGTCGTCAGCCAGGCGCCGGGCGACTCGACGGCCTCCCGCTGCGGGCCGGACATCGCGTACCAGCGGGCGAAGGCCTCCTGAACGGCGTCCTCGGCCTCCGCCAGGGAGCCGAGCAGCCGGTAGGCGACATTGATCAACTGCCGGTACTCGCCCTCGGGTCGGACGGGTACGGGCGTGAGCCCGGGTTCCGGTTCCGTACGCCTGCTCATGGTGGTGGCCCCCTTCGTCGGATCCGTTCGCGCCACGGCCGATGAGACGCGCGTCACCCCGCGTCCTCGCCATGTCGCCTCACATTCTCGGGGGCTGCGTCGTCGGGCTGTCGAGAGAGTGACCGGCACCGGAAGGACGGGGATCATCATGACCACGCGGACGACGGCGGAGACAGCGGGTTCGGGTTCGGGTTCGGCGGCAGGGTCGGCGTCGTCGGAGGCCTTGGGGTCGGCCGCGCCGCGCGGAGGCCGGCTCACGGCGTTCGTGCGCGTCTCGATCGCCCTGCAGACCGTGGCCATCTTCTTCCAGGCGGTGACGTCGGGCATCGCGATGTCCGCGCCGTACGGGGAGGTGCTGCACAGCGCCGGGGCCCGCGGCATGTACGCCGCGTCGATGCTCTACGTGCTCGCCGCGGTCCTGGCGTGGCGACCCGGCGGCGGCTCGGCCCGCCCGATTCTCTACTCGACCGGGTTCCTGCTCCTCGCCTCACTGCAAGTGGTCCTGGGCATCGCCCATGTGATGGGCGTTCATCTTCCGCTGGGCGTTTTGATGTTCGGTCTGAGCCTGCTCGATCTGGGCCGGGTGGCTTTCGGGCGCCCGCGTCCGGTGAATGCGGGGCACGCCGCCTCCCTTTCCTGAGACATCGGCCGGGATTCGTCAGGAATCGAGAAGCCGCGGCCCTCGCGCCCAACTAGCTTGTGGGCATGGACATCACCATTCACACCACCGTGCTGCCGCACGACGACCCCGACGCCTCGCTCGCCTTCTACCGCGACGCCCTCGGCTTCGAGGTGCGCAGCGACGTCGGGCAGGGCAGGACCCGGTGGATCACCGTCGGGCCCGTCGGGCAGCCCGGTACGTCGATCCTGCTCGCGCCGCCCGGGGCCGACCCGGGGATCACCGAGGCCGAGCGGCGCACCATCGCCGAGATGATGGCCAAGGGCACCTACGGCTGGATCCTGCTCGCCACCCCCGACCTCGACGGCACCTTCGAGAAGGTGCAGGCCAGGGACGTCGAGGTGGTCCAGGAGCCGACCGAGCAGCCGTACGGCGTGCGGGACTGCGCCTTCCGCGACCCCGCGGGCAACCTCGTCCGCTTTCAGGAGCTTCGCTGAAAGGATTCCCCTCATGTGTCATCCTGCCTGGATGAGCGCACTGACCGAGGCGCAGCGCCTGAGTGATCTGGCGCGGTTGCGCCGCGTTCGCGACCGGATCGACCGGGAGTACGCGCAACCGCTCGACGTCGAGGCACTCGCCCGCGGCGTGAACATGTCGGCCGGGCACCTCAGCCGCCAGTTCAAGCAGGCGTACGGCGAGGCCCCGTACTCGTATCTCATGACGCGCCGCATCGAGCGTGCCATGGCCCTGCTCCAGCAGGGCGAGCTCAGCGTCACCGACGTCTGCTTCACGGTCGGCTGCTCCTCGCTCGGCACCTTCAGCACCCGCTTCACCGAGCTCGTCGGCGTCGCTCCCAGCGTCTACAAACGCCAGGTCGCGGACGGCGAGGCCGGCCTGCCGTCGTGCGTGGCGAAGCAGGTCACCCGACCGGTCAGGAATCGAGAAGCACCGGTCGCCGCCCCACAACTAGCGTGAAGCGCATGAACTCCATCGCTTCCGTCACCCTCGAGGTGGCCGACCTCCCGGCCGCCGACCGCTTCTACACCGCCTCCGGGCTCGGCGCCCATGTGGACCTGCGGGGCACGGACGCGCCGAGCACCGGTTTCCGCGGGTTCTCGCTCTCGCTCACGGTCTCCCAGCCCGCCGATGTCCGGCACGTCGTCGACGCCGCCCTCGCGGCCGGCGCCACCTCGCTCAAGCCCGCCACCAAGTCCTTCTGGGGCTACGGCGGCGTGTTCCGTGCGCCGGACGGGACGGTCTGGAAGGTCGCGACGTCGGCGAAGAAGGACACCGGCCCGGCCACCGGCCGCATCGACGCGTTCGTGCTCCTGCTGGGAGCCACGGACGTGGCCGAGACCAGGAAGTTCTACGTCGAGCAGGGCCTCACCGTCGCGAAGAGCTTCGGCCGCAAGTACGTCGAGTTCGCCGCCGGGGAGAGCCCCGTCAAGCTCGCCCTGTACGGGCGCCGCGCCCTCGCGAAGGACGTCGGCGTCCCCGTGGACGGCGAGGGGTCCCACCGGATCGTGCTGGGCGGTGCCGGCACCGGCGCCTTCACCGACCCGGACGGGTTCGCCTGGGAGTCCGCCTCCGTGTCCGCCGCTTCCTGAACCTCGGACGGCACGGCCGCGCGAGCGGCCCCGTAGGCGCAACCCCCTGAGAAACCCTCTGAGTTCCCCCTGAGTTCCCCCCTGAGTTCCCCCCTGAGTTCCCCCCCCTGATGAGCCCCCCCGGCTGATTTCCTGGTCATTCCCGTGCGCAGCAGCCCTTTTCACCCCGTTTCGTGAGAGGAACACCGTCATGTCGAGCACCCGTTCGTCCGCCAGGAGCACCACCGCCGACGGCAGCGCGAAGAGCGAGAAGTACGACGGTTTCACCGAGGAGGAGCGGGACGCGATGAAGGAGCGCGCCACGGAGCTCAAGGCGACCGCGCGCCGCGGTGCGCGGTCGGCCAAGCCCGACGGGGAGAGCGAGGTGCGCGCGAAGATCGCCGAGATGCCGGACGCCGACCGGGTCCTCGCCGAGCGGGTCCACGAGATCGTGGCGGCGAACGCGCCGGAACTCGCGCCGAAGCTCTGGTACGGCATGCCCGCGTACGCCAGGGCCGGCAAGGTCGTCTGTTTCTTCCAGAGCGCGCAGAAGTTCAAGTCCCGATACGCCACGCTCGGCTTCAGCGACCTGGCGCGGCTCGACGACGGCACCATGTGGGCGACCAGCTACGCCCTGACCGAGCTCACCGCCGCCGACGAGGCCCGGATCGCGGAGCTCGTCGCGAAGGCCGCCGCCGCCGGCTGACACGGCCGGCCCCGCCCCGTACGGGACCTCCGCCGACGAGGCCGCACACCCCGACCGGCACCCGCGCGGCCCGGGTGCCGTCGGGGGCCTCGGGAGGGGAAATTTCCGGGGGCACAGCTCGAGAAATTCGAAGCGACGCCCGGTGAAAAATTTGTCATGTAAACACACGGGATGGCCCCCGACGAAATCTTCACCCCGCACGTTCCGCGCCATCGTGCTACTGTCGATATCAGTTGCAGTTGTGGGTCCCGAACGTACGAGTGCCCTTCCGGTTTTCCGGCTGTGGGCACCCTTTTTCATTTCCGGGCTTTTTTCCGGGCGGGGCGATCATCGCAGCGAGACGGAGCACACGCCTTGTGAGCTCCGAGCACTGCCCCGAAGGAGAATTTGGCATGGCGACTGGCACCGTGAAGTGGTTCAACTCGGAAAAGGGCTTCGGCTTCATCGAGCAGGACGGCGGCGGCCCCGACGTCTTCGCCCACTACTCGAACATCGCCTCCTCCGGCTTCCGTGAGCTGCAGGAAGGCCAGAAGGTCAGCTTCGACATCGCGCAGGGCCAGAAGGGCCCGACCGCCGAGAACATCGTCCCCGCCTGACACCAGGCGCTGACGCGTAGCACAAGCTGACGAGCTGAGGCCCGCACCTTTGGGGTGCGGGCCTCAGCTCTTTGCACCTGTCAGTACCCTCGGTACCTCCCGGTACCTCTCATCGGCTGCGGGAATTTCCTGGCCGGGCCCCTCATTGGACTACTTCTCCGCAGGAGTCACCATGCGCTGTGTCATCGCCCGCTTCCCCTTCGAACTCACCAAAGCCGGCGTGATCGAGTCGATGAAGGGCATCAAGCCCGAGCCGGCCGTCGGCGACGTCGTCGTCATCGGACGCCGCCAGTACCCCGTGAAGCAGGTCGGCGAGGTCGTCACCCGTCAGGACCGCAGGGACTTCAGCGTCGGTGAGGTCGTACGCGCCATGACCAAGCTCGGCTTCACCTGTCTCACCGTCTCGGCCGAGGAGCAGGCTCCGGCCCCCGAATCGCCTTCCGACCTGCTGGGCTTCTGAGCCTGCGGCCCCTGAGGGCCTCCGGGCTCCGGGCCCACGGGCTTCGGCCTCCGGGCTTCCCGGCTGTTCGACCTTCCGGCCTTGTGACCGGTCCCGGCCGCTCGGGGGCGCGCGCCGGGCCCGGCGCGCCGGTCAATGGTCGAAGTAGCTGAAGTCGCCCACCGTCCAGGCGCTGACGTCGGCGAGGGCGACCCGGTACATCCCGCCGGTCTCCGGGATGCCCACCGTGCCCTGGAGGATCCGGGCGAGGTGGAAGTGCAGGTGGGTGGGTGGCGTCTCCTTCCGTTCGGAGGGGCTGAAGATGCCGGAGAACTCGCCCAGCCGGGCCGAGTCCGTCAGGACCTCCGACACACGCTGTCTCCACAGGGCTTCCGGGGCCAGCCGACCGGTGAGGACCGCACCCCCCACGACCACCGTCAGGGACATCTGATTGCTCTGCCCGGACTCCACCGTGGCGGCAATGTCAACGAGCAGCTCGTCAGGCTTCGACATGGAAGTCAATTCTAGGCGGCGCCCCCGCTCGCGGCGGTCCCCCGGCGGCCATCTGTCCGGCAGCCGCCTCTCCCCTGTCCCGGCCCGGGACCCCCGTACCCGGGCCGGAAACCCCCGTACCCGCTAGATCGGCGCCGTGTCGTCCGCCGGGAACGCCGGGCCGTGGCCCGGGACGATCACGTCGGCCGCGGCGAGGACGCGGAGGCGCGAGTCCTTCAGGACCGTGTGGTCCGGGGCCACCGGGTCCTCCACGGGGCCGTTCGGCCGCCACCAGAGGTCACCGACGAAGGCGACGACGCCCGTGTCGGTGCCCGCGAGGAGGGTGATGTCCTCGGGGCTGTGGCCGGGGGTACGGATCAGCCGCAGGGACGGAGCCAGCTCGTGGCCCTCGGCGTCGCGGTCGGTCCACTGGTCGTTCTCGTAGATCGCCTTGTGGTCGTGGACACGGGCCCGGCCGAAGAGGCCGACGTTCATGGTGTTGTCGGGGTGGTGGTGGCTGAGCACCACGTCGGTGATGTCGTCCGGGCCGAGGCCCAGTTCGGCGAGCGGACCGAGGATCCGGTCGCGGCTCGCCACCATGCCGGGGTCGACGATCACATGCCGGTCGCCGTCCCGCACGTAGGAGACGGTGGCGGCGACCCCGGGGCCGGTGGAGAGCGTGTAGCCGGTGGTCAGGATCGTGTACGTGGCGGTGCGGGCGCTCGGTGCGTCGTCGTGGTGTGTCATGCCCCCAAGTCTTCTGCGCGGCGGGGATCTTCACGAGTGGCCGTGCTGCCACTGATCGCGTGAATCGTGCCATCGCGGCCACCCCGTCCCGGCCCGGCAGGTCCCGTCCCGGCCCGGCAGGTCCCGGCCCACCCCGGCAGTTCCCGGCCCACCCCGTCCCGACCCGGCCCGGCCGCCGTGGGCCCCGCCCCCGGGCCACGTGCCAGACTCGCCCCATGCCGCCCTTCGTCACCGTCGCCGCCTATGCCCCGCACGGGGTCGGGATGCTCGGCGCCGGGATCGTCTCCGAGGTGTTCGACGCGCGCGGCGGAGGGCTGCCGCTCTTCGACTTCGCGCTCTGCACCGACCGGCCTGGCAACGTCCGCACCGACGTCGGGCTGCCCCTCGTGGTCGAGCACGGTCTCGACCGGCTGGCCTCGGCCGACCTGGTGATCGCCCTGCCCTGGGCGGAGTTCCGCACGCCGCCGGTTCCCGCCGTGCTCGACGCGCTGGCCGCCGCGCACGCGCGCGGGGCGCTCGTCGCGGCCCACTGCGTCGGCGCGTTCGCGCTCGCCGCGGCCGGGCTGCTCGACGGGCGGCGCGCCACCACCCACTGGCGGTTCGCCGGGCTCCTGGCCGAACGCCACCCGGACGTCACCGTCGAACCCGACGCCCTCTACATCGACGAAGGACCCGTCGTCACGGGCGCGGGCGCCGCCGCCGGCTTCGACCTCTGCCTGCACCTCCTGCGCCGGGAGTACGGGGCCACCACGGCCAACGCCATCGCCCGGGACCTGGTGCTCCCCTCCCACCGCGACGGCGGCCAGGCCCAGTACCTCGCGACGCCCGTACCCGAGGACAGCCGGGACGAACGGCTCACCGATGTCCTCGCCTGGGCCCGGGAGCACCTCCACGAGCCGCTTCCCGTCGCGGAGTTGGCCCGCAGGGCACTGATGAGCCGGCGTTCGTTCGCGCGCCGGTTCGCCGCCTCCACGGGCACCACCCCGCACGCCTGGCTCCTCTCGCTGCGCCTCGGCCGGGCCGAGGAGCTCCTGGAGACCACGGACCTCCCGGTCGAGGAGATCGCCCGCGCGGTCGGCTTCGGAAGCGCGGCGGTGCTGCGCGCCCAGTTCGTCCGCCGCCGGGGCGTCCCGCCCCGGTCGTACCGCCGTTCCTTCACCCGTACCCCCACCGCCTGAGACGGCCCCGGGGCGCGGGCACCCTGGGCAGGGCGTCGGGGTGTGCGCGATCATGCCGTCATGAAGCTGCGCTGCGCCGTCCTCGACGACTATCAGGGCGCTGCCCTGACCTCCGCCGACTGGAGCCCGCTCGCCGACCGCGTCGACGTACGCGTCCTGCGCGAGCACCTCACCGACCGGGACGCGCTCGTCACCGCCGTCGAGGACTGCGAGATCCTCGTCGTCATGCGGGAACGGACCCCCGTCGACGCCGGTCTCCTGGCCCGGCTTCCCCGGCTCCGGCTCCTGATCACCTCCGGGATGCGCAACGCCTCCGTCGACGTCGCCGCCGCACGCGCCCGCGGTGTCACCGTCTGCGGTACGGCCAGCAGCTCCGAGCCGCCCACCGAACTCACCTGGGCGCTCCTCCTCGGCCTCGCCCGCCATGTACCGGCCGAGGCCCGGTCCCTGCGGGAGGGCGGGCCCTGGCAGTCCACCGTCGGCGCCGACCTGGCCGGCCGGACCCTGGGACTCGTCGGTCTCGGCAAGATCGGCGCCCGGGTGGCCCGGATCGGTCTCGCCTTCGGCATGGACGTCCTGGCCTGGAGTCCGAACCTGACGGAGGAGCGGGCGGCCGAGCACGGCGTACGGCTCGCGAAGAACAGGCGGGAGCTGTTCGCGGACAGCGACTTCGTCTCGCTCCACATGGTGCTGTCGGACCGGACCCGGGGCCTGGTCGGGGAGCCCGAGCTGCGGGCGATGCGGCCCCACGCGTACCTCGTCAACACCTCACGGGCGGGGCTCGTGGACGGTGCGGCGCTGCTGCGGGCGCTGGGCGAGGGGTGGATCGCGGGGGCGGGTCTCGATGTCTTCGAGACCGAGCCGCTGCCCGCGGACGACCCGCTGCGGTCCCTGCCGAACGTGCTCGCGCTGCCGCACCTGGGCTATGTGACGGAGGGGAACTACGGGCGCTACTTCGGGCAGGCGGTCGAGGACATCGAGGCCTTCCTGGCGGGGGCTCCGGTACGCGAGCTGGGCTGATCCCCCGGCTCCCCGGCCGTACGGGATCCGACGGCGAGCCCGGCCCGTGGCCGTGACGGATCCCGGCGCCGATCCGGCCCGGGCGGCTCGGCGCCTCCCTCGTCTCAGCCCAGACTCGTCCGTGCCAGTTCCACGAACTCCTCGTCGGTCAGACCGAGTTCGCGGGCGTCCGCCGCCGCCTCCCGGAGCCGGGAGACCAGGCGGGCGCGGTCGGGGGCGGTGGCGCCGGGGACGATGAGGGCGCCCCGGCCGCGGCGGAGTTCGATCAGGCCCTCCTCGCGCAGCCGCTGGTAGCCGCGGAGGACGGTGTGGACGTTGACGCCGAGGGAGTCGGCGAGTTCCCTGGCGGCCGGGAGACGCTCGCCCGGCGCGGCGGAACCGTCGGCGAGGGCGGCACGGACACAGGCGGCGATCTGGTCGCCGAGGGGCACGGCGGAGGCCGGGTCGACACGGAAGAGCACGGTCAGACCTTCCCATGCCGCTCGGCGAGCGTGTTGAGAAGGGCGGCGGCGGTGCGCGCGTCGGGCACGGTGACCGCGAACTCGCGCCCGCTGTCCCGCTGTACGACGAGGGTCTCGCCGGAGTGGAGCACGACGCCCGTCCGGTGCGCCCTGACCCGGTAGCCCCAGCCGCCGAAGTCGGCGAGCACGGCGGCGGTGTCGAGCTCCCGCACGCTCGCGCCCGCGACCTCGTCGAGCGGGACCCTGACACGGGGCCGGGGGACGAGCGCGGGGCGGACGGTGACACCGCGCCGGTCGACGGTGACCCTGACCCGGGAGAGGGCCAGCCCCGGCACCCCGACGACCAGGCCGAGCAGTGCGAGCAGGGAGCCGGGCCAGGGGGCGAGGAGCAGGCCGGCGGGGACGGCGGCGAGGGCGAGGACCGCGAGGACGGTCAGCGGCCGGGAGGCGGTGGCACGGGACCAGCCGGCGACCTCGCTCGCGCCGAGCGCGAGGCGGGGACCGTCGGCCGTGGCGGACGGCCCCGCGGGGTCGCCCTCGGGGACGAGCCGGGTCAGGCCCAGGCCCACGAGGGCGAGTGCGGCGGCGACCGCCGCGGCGAGCGCCAGGTTGCCGAGCGGCGAGACGACACCGGCCGGGTCGACGGCGTCCAGGTTGTCCCGTACGAGGAGGACGAGCAGCGTTCCGGCGAAGCCGGCGGTCGCCCAGGCGCCCCACAGGGCGGTACGGCGGACGAGGACCGTCCAGCCGGTGCCGAGTCCGAGGAGCAGGGCGGCGCTGAGGGCGAGGAACGCGGTGCGGCCGGTGAAGCCGTCGGCGCGCGCTCCGTCGGCGCCGCCGAAGTGGGTGGCGAGGGTGTCGGGGATCCGGTCGTCCCAGAGCGCGAGCAGCACCAGGTAGGTGGTGAGCGTGAGGACGAACGGGAGCGCGGCGAGGACGCGGAGACGGGTCGTGGCACGGTTCATGGAGACCTCCCTTGTTCGCATCAGGATAGAACAAATTGTTCGCACTTCGCTAGAACAACTCGCCTTTCTGACGGAGTCGAGTGCGGGAGTGACGTCCCCGACTCGCGTCCCCGACTCGCGGTCGATCCGCGGAACCCGGCCGGACCCGGACCCGGGGACGAGCCTGGAAACGGGCCTGGATACGGCGACGCGGCGGCGGCCATGAAGGCCGCCGCCGCGAAGACCGCCGGGGCGATGGACGCCGGGCGAGGGACGCCGCCGCGAGGAACCGATCGTCCGGGTCAGCCCCGGCCGTCCTCCAGGACGGCACGCAGCGCCTCGGCGAACTCCGCCGGGGCGCCCTGCTGGCCGAACTCACCGCCCAGGAAGCCCCCGTGGTGGCTCGGGAAGACGGCGAGCGGGGTGCCGAGCCCCTCGGCGACAGCGACCGCCGCGCGGGCGGCGAAGGTGTCCTCGGACTCCTTGCCCGCGGCGACGACGATCCGGGTCGGCGCGGCGCGCAGGGCGGTGAAGTCGGGGCGGTAGGAGGTGCAGCCGCGCATGTTCTGGCCGAGCAGCGGGTCGCCGCGCGAGCCGTCGTCCTCGGTGGGCAGGCCGAACGCGGCCGGGGAAGGGGCGGGCTCCTCGGCCCAGTTCGCCGGGAAGGGGCCCTTCCGGCTCGTCACCGCGAGGAACTTCGCCATCCCGGGCCCCCAGCCCTCCCGCAGATAGGTCGCCTGGACGTCCGCGCAGACCGCGAGGGCGGCCTCCCGGTCCGGGAGGACCTGGGCCGTCGGGGGCTCGTGCGCGACGAGGGTGTGGACCAGGTCGCCGCGCCGGGCCACCAGGGCGAGGGCGTTGACGGCCCCGCCGCTGCTCGCGAAGACGTCCACCGGGCCGGCACCGAGCGCCTCGATCAGCCGGGCCAGGTCGTCGGCGTGCTCCTCGGGGAGCGACTCCGCGGCGCCGTCGGTGCGCTCACTGCGGGACACCCCGCGCGGGTCGTACGTCACGACGGTGCGGTCGGCGAAGTGCGTGGCGAGTGTGGTGAAGCCGGAGGCGTCCATGGGGGAGCCGATCAGCAGCAGGGGACGCTCGTCGGTTCCGGTGCCGGGGCGCACGTCGTAGCGCAGGGTCGCGCCGGCGGTGTCCAGGGTCCGGGTGTCGGTCTCGGCCATGATGCTCTCCTCGGTGGTGGGCCAGTCATCCGAGTAGACCCCCGGCCCCACCGGAACTCATCGGTCACACGCCCGCCGGACGCGACATTCCCACCCGGCCCTGCCGCCCGGCGTCGAACGGCTTCATTCGGCGTCGAACGGCGTCATTCGGCGGCGCAGTCGTGGTCGGCGGCGTCCACGACGACCCGGTCCAGCAGACCGCGCAGGAGAACCTGTTCGGCCTCGGTGAGGTCGCCGAAGAGCTCGCGCTCGGCGGCGGTCACCGCCGTGTCGACCCGCTCCAGGGCGGCCGCGCCCCGCTCCGTGATCTCCACGATGTGGCGGCGGCGGTCGGCGGGGTCGCGGCGGCGTTCGGCGAGCCCTTCCGCTTCCAACTCGTTGAGAACCGCGACAAGTTGACTGGGATCGATCTCCATCGCGGCGGCCAGTTCCCGCTGACTCATGGCCCCGGGGGCGAGCTGCATCAGCGTCATCGCGTTCCTGGGGTGCAGTCCGGCGACCCCCAGGGCGGCGCGGATGCGCGCACCGGTGAGCTCCCCGCGGAAGGAGAGGAGGAAGCCGAGGCGGTCGGTCGGGAGAGCTGCCATGTCATCCACCGTAGCAGCGGCCCTATTGTGGAACCAGATAAATCGTTGATACAGTTCAACGATTGTTGCTGTCGGATCATTGGAGCTGTTCCATGTTCATCGGTTACGTCGTCGTCGCGGTGCTGCTCGCCTTCGCGCTCTCCGCCTCCGCGTTCCTGACCTTCACCCGCAACCCCCAGATCGTCGGCAGCATGACCAAGCTGAACGTGCCGGAGTCGTGGCTGCCGCGGCTGGCGGGCCTGAAGGCGGCGGGCGCGCTCGGCCTGCTCGCCGGCCTGGCCGTGCCGGCGCTCGGCGGGGCTGCGGCGGTCGGTGTGGTCCTCTACTTCGTCGGCGCCCTGATCGCGCACCTGAGAGCGAAGGACCACGAGGTGGCGCCGGTCGTGGTCCTCACCCTGCTCGCGATGGCCGCGCTGGTGCTGCGGACGGTTTCCGCCTGACCCCGAGCCGCACGGCCATCCCGACGAGACGGAACGTCTTGCGGAGGAGGCGGCCCTGTCGTACAGTCGACGAAGCGAGACGAGACGTCTCGTATTGAAGATGGATCGTCCTTGTCGTCGACGTATCGGAGGTCACCCTTGTTCCGTGCCCAACTCACCGATGTCAGCAAGCGCTACGACGCCTACGTCCACGAGCGGAGCGGCATCCACCACCGGACCGTGCTCGACCGGGTCTCCCTCGGCGTCCGCCCCGGTGAACGCCTCGGCGTCGTCGGTGACAACGGCTCCGGGAAGTCCACCCTCCTCCGGCTCCTCGCCGGCCTGGACACCCCCGACATCGGCACGGTGACCGTCGACGCCCCCGGCGGTGTCGGCCACCTCGCCCAAACCCTGGACCTTCCCCCGACCGCCACCGTCGGCGACGCCGTCGACCACGCGCTCGCGGAGATACGGGAGCTGGAGAGGGCGATCCGGGCGGCCGAGTCGGCCCTCGCCGTGACCGGTGACCTCGCCGGATACGCGGAGCTGCTCGCCCGGTACGAGGCACGGGGCGGCGCCGGGGCCGACCGGCGGGTCGAGACCACGCTCCGCAGGCTCGGCGAACCCGGCCCGCTGGACCGGGCCCGCCCCCTGGGCACCCTCTCCGGCGGACAGCGGTCCCGGCTCGCCCTCGCCGCCGTCCTGGCGGCCGAGCCCGAACTGCTGCTGCTCGACGAGCCGACCAACGACCTCGACGACGAGGCCGTGGCCTGGCTGGAGGAGCGGCTGCGCGCCCACCGGGGCACGGTCGTCGCCGTCTCCCACGACCGGGTGTTCCTCGACCGGGTCGCCACCGCCGTCCTGGAGGTCGACGAGGACCGCCACATCGTCCGCCGGTACGGCAACGGCTACGCCGGCTACCTCGCCGGACGCGCCGCCGAACGGGCCCGCCGGCAGCGGGAGTACGAGGAATGGAAGGAGGAACTCGCCCGGTACCGGTCCCTCGCGGACACGAACATCGACCGTTTCTCGGCCATCCCGCGCAAGGCGCCGGCGGCGTTCAGCGGGGCGGGCGCCTTCCGGGCCCGGTCACGGGCGCACGGCGCGATGAGCCGTATCCGGGCCGCCCGCGAGCGGCTCGCCCGGCTCACCGCCGAACCGGTGCCCGCGCCCCAGCGGCCCCTCAGGTTCCACGCGGACCTCACGAGGCTCACGGCGGTCACCACGAACGCCACGGACGCCACGGACACCACGGACACCACGGACGCCACGATCACCACGGACGCCATGCACACCGAGGCCGTCATCGAGCCGGCCCTGCTCACGGGGCCCGGCCGCCGGGGCCCGGCCGTCGATCTCGCCGGTGTGCGCGTGGACGGCAGGCTCCACCTCGACGGGCTCCGGCTCGACGCGGGCGAACGGCTCCTGGTCACCGGCCCGAACGGCGCCGGGAAGAGCACCCTCCTGAAGGTGCTCGCGGGCGAACTCGCCCCGGACGCGGGCACGGTGAAGGTGTCCGCGCGAACCGGACTGCTCCGTCAGGAGACGACCCCGCCCACCGACCCCCGTACGGTGGGCGAGGCCTTCGGAGCGGACCGCACGGACGAACTGCTCACCCTCGGTCTCTTCTCCGCCGGGGACCTGACGACCCCGGTCCGGTTTCTGTCGACAGGACAGCGCCGGAAACTCGAACTGGCGCGGCTCGTCACCGAGCCGGCCGATCTGCTCCTCCTCGACGAACCGACCAACCATCTGGCCCCGGCGCTCGTGGAGGAGATCGAGGCCGCGCTCGCGTCGTACCCGGGCACGCTGATCGTGGTCACCCACGACCGGCGGCTCAGGGAGGGCTTCCGGGGCCGCCGCCTGGAACTGGCACCGGCCCCCGCCCTGGTGGGAACTTAGTCCTCGTCCGAGGAGCCGGCGGAGTCCGCGGCGCCTTCGAGGTCTCCCTCGGTGTCCAGGAAGACCTGGCGCAGCGCGGCGAGCGTCTCCGGGTCCGGCTTCTCCCACATGCCGCGCGACTCGGCTTCGAGGAGCCGCTCCGCGATGCCGTGCAGCGCCCACGGGTTGGCCTCCTTCAGGAAGGCCTGGTTCTCCGGGTCGAGGACGTACTCCTGGGTGAGCTTGTCGTACATCCAGTCGGCGACCACGCCCGTCGTGGCGTCGTAGCCGAAGAGGTAGTCGACCGTCGCCGCCAGCTCGAACGCGCCCTTGTAGCCGTGGCGACGCATCGCCTCGATCCAGCGCGGGTTGACCACACGGGCCCGGAAGACCCGGGAGGTCTCCTCGACGAGGGTGCGGGTGCGGACCGTCTCGGGGCGGGTGGAGTCGCCGATGTACGCCTCGGGGGCCGTGCCCTTGAGCGCGCGGACGGTCGCCACCATGCCGCCGTGGTACTGGAAGTAGTCGTCGGAGTCGGCGATGTCGTGCTCGCGGGTGTCGGTGTTCTTCGCGGCCACCGCAATCCGCTTGTACGCCGTCTCCATCTCGGCGCGCGCCGGGCGGCCTTCGAGCCCTCGCCCGTAGGCGTACCCGCCCCACACCGTGTACACCTCGGCGAGGTCCGCGTCGGTGCGCCAGTCGCGCGAGTCGATCAGCTGGAGGATGCCCGCGCCGTACGTGCCCGGCCGGGAGCCGAAGATACGGGTCGTGGCGCGCCGCTCGTCGCCGTGCTCGGCGAGGTCGGCCTGCGCGTGCGCCCGGACGTAGTTGTCCTCGGCCGACTCTCCCTCCAGGCCGGCGACCAGCCGGACGGCGTCGTCGAGGAGCCCGATGACGTGCGGGAACGCGTCGCGGAAGAAGCCCGAGATGCGGAGGGTGACGTCGACGCGGGGGCGGCCGAGCTCGGCGAGCGGGATCGGCTCCAGGCCGTTCACCCGGCGCGAGGCCTCGTCCCACAGGGGGCGGACGCCGAGCAGGGCGAGCGCCTCGGCGACGTCGTCGCCGGCGGTGCGCATCGCGCTGGTCCCCCACAGGGAGAGGCCCACGGACGTCGGCCATTCGCCGTTGTCGGTGCGGTAGCGCGTCAGGAGGGAGTCGGCGAGCGCCTGCCCGGTCTCCCAGGCGAGCCGGGACGGCACGGCCTTCGGGTCGACCGAGTAGAAGTTCCGGCCGGTCGGCAGGACGTTGACGAGGCCGCGCAGCGGCGAGCCGGAGGGGCCGGCCGGGACGAAGCCGCCGTTCAGGGCGTGCACGGCGTGGGCGAGTTCGTCGGTGGTGGCGGCCAGGCGCGGCACGACCTGCTCGCAGGCGAAGCGGAGGACGGCGTGCACCTCGGAGCCGTACGCGGCGGCGACCGCCGGGATCGCGTCCACGGACCAGTCCGCCGCCTCCATGCCCTCGACGAGCTCGCGGGCCTTCGCCTCCGCCTCGTCGGCGGTGGTGCGGGTCGCGGCCGACTCGTCGAGACCGAGGGCCTCGCGCAGACCGGGCAGCGCCTGCGTACCGCCCCAGATCTGGCGGGCGCGCAGGATCGAGAGGACCAGGTTGACCCGGGCCTCGCCCTCCGGGGCGCCGCCGAGGACGTGCAGACCGTCGCGGATCTGGGCGTCCTTGACCTCGCACAGCCAGCCGTCGACGTGCAGCAGGAAGTCGTCGAAGCCGTCGTCCTCGGGGCGTTGCTGGAGACCGAGGTCGTGGTCGAGCTTGGCGGCCTGGATCAGCGTCCAGATCTGGGCGCGGATCGCGGGCAGCTTCGCCGGGTCCATGGAGGAGATCTGCGCGTACTCGTCGAGCAGCTGCTCCAGGCGCGCGATGTCGCCGTAGGAGTCGGCGCGGGCCATCGGCGGCACCAGGTGGTCGACGAGCGTGGCGTGCACGCGCCGCTTGGCCTGGGTGCCCTCGCCCGGGTCGTTGACGAGGAACGGGTAGATCAGCGGGATGTCGCCGAGCGCGGCGTCGGGGCCGCAGGCGGCGGACAGGCCGGCGTTCTTGCCGGGCAGCCACTCCAGGTTGCCGTGCTTGCCCAGGTGGACCATGGCGTCGGCGCCGAAGCCGCCGTCCTCGGCGCGGGCGGCGATCCAGCGGTAGGCGGCCAGGTAGTGGTGGGACGGCGGGAGATCGGGGTCGTGGTAGATCGCGATCGGGTTCTCGCCGAAGCCGCGCGGCGGCTGGATGAGGATCAGCAGGTTCCCGCGGCGGAGGGCCGCGAGGACGATGTCGCCTTCCGGGTTGCGCGAGCGGTCGAGGAACATCTCGCCGGGCGCCGGGCCCCAGTGCTCCTCGACGTGGGTCCGCAGCTCCTCGGGGAGCGTCGCGTACCAGCGCTTGTAGTCGGCGGCCGGGATGCGGACCGGGTTCCTGGCGAGCTGCTCCTCCGTCAGCCAGTCCTGGTCGTGGCCGCCGGCCTCGATGAGGGCGTAGATCAGCTCGTCGCCGTCGCCGGAGACCAGACCGGGGAGGTCCGCCTCGGGCCCGAAGTCGTACCCCTCGGCGATCAGCCGGCGCAGCAGGGAGACGGCGGAGGCCGGGGTGTCCAGGCCGACGGCGTTGCCGATGCGGGAGTGCTTCGTGGGGTACGCGGAGAGGACGAGCGCCAGCTTCTTGTCGGCGTTCGGGATGTGGCGGAGCCGGGCGTGCCGGACGGCGATCCCGGCGACGCGGGCGGCGCGCTCGGCGTCGGCGACGTACGCGGGCAGACCGTCCTCGTCGATCTCCTTGAAGGAGAACGGGACGGTGATCAGACGGCCGTCGAACTCGGGCACGGCGACCTGGCTGGCGGCGTCCAGCGGGGAGAGGCCCTCGTCGTTCTCCTCCCAGGCGGCGCGCGAGCCGGTCAGGCAGAGCGCCTGGAGGATCGGCACGTCGAGGGCGGCGAGCGCGCCCGCGTCCCAGGCCTCCTCGTCACCGCCGGCCTGCGCCTCCGCGGGTTTGGTGCCGCCCGCGGCGAGGACGGTGGTGACGATCGCGTCGGCGGTGCGGAGCCGGTCGAGGAGTTCCGGTTCGGGTGCGCGCAGGGAGGCCACGTACAGCGGGAGGGCCTGCGCGCCGGTGTCCTCGATCGCCGAGCAGAGGGTGTCGACGAAGCCGGTGTTCCCGCTCATGTGGTGGGCGCGGTAGTAGAGCACGGCGACGGTCGGGCCGGCGGTCGTGCGGGCGGTGCGCTCCAGCGGGCCCCAGGTGGGGGCGGCGGCCGGGGCCTCGAAGCCGTGACCGGTGAGCAGGACGGTGTCGGAGAGGAAGCGGGCGAGCTGCTCCAGGTTCCCGGGGCCGCCGTGCGCGAGGTAGGCGTGCGCCTCGGTGGCGACGCCGATGGGGACGGTGGACGCCTCCATCAGCTGTGCGTCGGGGGCCTGTTCGCCGCTGAGGACGACCACCGGCTTTCCGGCGGCACGGACCGCGTCGAGGCCCTCCTCCCAGGAGCGGAGCCCGCCGAGGAGACGGACGACGACGAGCTCGGCGCCGTCCAGGAGGCCGGGGAGTTCGGCGAGGGGGAGACGGGCGGGGTTGGCGAAGCGGTACTCCACCGGGCCGCCGGCCGCGCGGGCGCTGAGCAGGTCGGTGTCGGAGTGCGACAGCAGCAGAAGCATGGCGAGCGCAGGCCTTCCTCGGGGTTGTCCGCGCCCCGGGTGGTCGTATGGATGGCGGGAGTTCCTGACTCACCCGTTCCGGTTCGCGCCTAGGCACGTCCGGTACGGGCTCACAGTGGCGGGACCGCGCCGGATTCTCACCGGGCTTCCTCCCCGGGGTCCTGGGACCCCATGCCGTCTGCATAGTAGATCGTGCGGTCGGCGGGCCGGGAGGAGCCGGGGAGTCGGCCGGATCACACCCGGTGGTCGGCCGGTTCCCCGTCGGTATGCTCGCCGCCATGCCGCCCACCCCGCCCCCGACGCCCGTACCGGGCGAACCTCGCATACGGGACCGTGGCGACGCGTGCCCCGGGGCGTTGCGCCTGCACTCCGCCGACGACGGTCACCTCGCCCGACTCCGCCTGCCCGGAGGGCGCTTGACGTCCCGTCAGGTCAAGACCCTGGCGGACGCGGCGGAGCGCCTGGGCGACGGACGGCTCAGCATCACCTCCCGTGGCAACGCCGAGCTGCGCGGTCTCGCCGACGGCTGCGGGGCCGAACTGGCGGCGCTCCTCGCCGAGGCCGGCCTGCTGCCCTCCCCCACCCACGAACGCGTCCGCAACATCGTCGCCTCCCCGGCCTCGGGCCTCGACGGACTCGGCGCGGCCGACGTGCAGTTGTGGGCCCGCGAGCTGGACACCCACCTGCTTTCCGCGCCCTGGGCGGCGGCGCTCTCCGGCCGGTTCCTCTTCGTCCTCGACGACGGGCGGGGGGACGTGGCCGGACTCGGCGGCGATGTGACCTTGGTCGCAGTGGGAGGCGGCGAGGCGGAGCTGCACGTCGGCGGGCGGGCCGTCCGGCTCGCGGGCTCCGACGCACCCGCGGCGGCCCTGGCGGCCGCGGGCGGGTTCCTGGCCGCGGCGCGGCGGGCCGGCACCGGGGCCTGGCGGGTCGGGGAACTGCCCCAGGGGTACGAGGTGGACCTCGCGGAGTCGGGAGTGACGGCGGAGCCCGTCCCCGCACCCGAACTCCCCCAGGGCCCTCCCCCCTCTCCCGGCGTCCTCGGGCCCACCGCCCTCTCCGTACTCGCCCCGCTCGGCCGCCTCACCGCCGCCCGGCTCCGGGCACTGCTCCCCGCCGAGGAGGTACGGCTCACGCCCTGGCGCGGGGTCGTCGTGGCCGGGGCGGACCCCGCCCGGCTGCCCGCCCTCGAAGCGGCCGGGCTCATCACCCGCCCCGACTCCCCCTGGGCCGGGGTCACCGCCTGCACCGGGCGGCCCGGCTGCGCCAAGTCCCTCGCCGACGTCCGCGCGGACGCGGCCCCGGACCCCGCCCGGCAGCGGCCCGGCCGGTCCGGTCGCCGCGTCCTCCCCGTCCACTACTCCGGGTGCGAGCGCCGCTGCGGACACCCGCACGGCGACTGGACCGACGTCCTCGCCACCGCCGGCGGCGACTACCTGGTGGACGGCGTCCCCACCCCCCGTACCGCCCTGCCCGAAGCCGTGACCGCGGCCCGCACGACGAGATGAGCGAGAGCAAAAGGATGTTCGACTACGAGAAGGACGGCGCGGAGATCTACCGCCAGTCCTTTGCCACGATCCGCGCCGAGGCGGATCTGGCGGGCCTGCCCGCCGACGTCGCCCAGGTGGCGGTCCGGATGATCCACGCCTGCGGCATGACCGACCTCGTACGCGACATCGCCTGGTCGCCGCGGGTCGTCACGAACGCCCGCGCCGCCCTCCGCGCCGGTGCGCCGATCCTCTGCGACGCGCAGATGGTCGCCAGCGGGGTCACCCGCCGGCGGCTGCCCGCCGACAACGAGGTGATCTGCACCCTCTCCGACCCGTCCGTCCCGGACCTCGCCGCCGAGCTGGGAACCACCCGCTCCGCCGCCGCCCTCGAACTGTGGCGGGACCGCCTCGAAGGCTCCGTCGTCGCCATCGGCAACGCGCCGACCGCCCTCTTCCACCTCCTGCAGATGGTCGCGCAGGGGGCCGGGAAGCCCGCCGCCGTCCTCGGCATACCGGTCGGCTTCATCGGCGCCGCCGAGTCCAAGGACGCCCTGGCCGCCCAGGACCTCGGCCTCGACTACCTCGTCGTACGGGGCCGGCGCGGCGGCAGCGCCATGACGGCGGCCGCGATCAACGCGATCGCTCACGAAGCGGAGATCCAGGCATGAGCACCCCGAACACGACCGGCAAGCTGTACGGCGTCGGGCTCGGCCCCGGCGACCCGAACCTCATGACGGTCGCGGCGGTCAAGGCCATCGCCGCCGCCGACGTCGTCGCCTACCACTCCGCCCGCCACGGCCGCTCGATCGCACGCTCGATCGCCGCCGAGCACCTCCGCGAGGACCACATCGAGGAGCGGCTGATGTACCCGCTCACGGTGGAGACCACGGACCACCCCGGCGGCTACCGGGGCGCCCTGAACGACTTCTACGAGGAGGCCTCGGCCCGCCTCGCCGCGCACCTCGACGCCGGCCGCACGGTCGCCGTCCTCGCCGAGGGCGACCCGCTGTTCTACGGCTCGTACCAGCACATGCACAAGCGCCTCGCGGACCGCTACGACACCACCGTCATCCCCGGTGTCACCTCGGTGTCCGCCGCCGCGGCCCGGCTCGGCGAGCCGCTGTGCGAGGCGGAGGAGGTCCTCACGATCATCCCCGGCACCCTGCCGGAGGACGAGCTGACGGCCCGTCTCGCGGGCACCGACTCCGCGGTCGTGATGAAGCTCGGCCGCACCTTCCCCACCGTGAAGCGGGCCCTGGAGCGGGCCGGCCGGCTCGACGACGCCCGGTACGTGGAGCGGGCGTTCATGGCGGGCGAGCGGACGGGCACCCTGTCCGAGATCGACCCCGAGTCGGTCCCGTACTTCTCGGTCGCCGTCCTGCCCTCCCGCATCGACCAGGAGCCTCCCGTACGGGAGCGGGGCGAGGTCGTCGTCGTCGGCACCGGCCCGGCCGGCGCGCCCTGGCTGACGCCCGAGTCGCGCGGCGCGCTCGTCAACGCCGACGTCCTCGTCGGCTACACCACCTACCTGGACCGGGTGCCCGAGCTGCGGCCCGGTCAGATCCGGCACGGCTCCGACAACAAGGTCGAGTCGGAGCGCGCCGAGTTCGCGCTCGACCTCGCCCGGCGCGGCCGGAAGGTCGCGGTCGTCTCCGGCGGCGACCCGGGCGTCTTCGCCATGGCCACCGCCGTCCTGGAGGTCGCCTGCGAACCGGAGTACGCGGACGTGCCCGTACGGGTCCTCCCGGGCGTGACCGCCGCCAACGCGGCCGCTGCGGCGGCGGGCGCCCCGCTCGGCCACGACTACGCCACGATCTCCCTCTCGGACCGCCTGAAGCCCTGGGGCGTCATCGAGGCCCGGCTGCGCGCCGCCGCCGGCGCCGACCTGGTCATCGCCCTCTACAACCCGGGCTCCAGGTCCCGTACGCACCAGGTCGCCGCGGCCCGTGACCTCCTGCTCGAACTCCGTTCGCCCGAAACCCCGGTGGTCGTCGCCCGCGACGTCGGCGGCCCGGAGCAGTCGGTGCGGGTGGTGACGCTCAAGACCCTGGAGCCCTCCGAGGTCGACATGCGCACCCTGCTCCTCGTCGGCTCGTCGCAGACGCGGGCGGTCGAGCGGGCCGACGGCAGGACGATCGCCTGGACGCCGCGGCGGTACGGCTGACCGCCCCGACGTCCGGACGAGGTCAGAACTCCTGCTGCTCGGCGCCGGGCGGCAGGAGGCAGGGGGTACTCACGACGAGCACGATCAGCTGGTCGTCCAGGTCCTCCGCGGAGACGGCGAAGCGCTGCTCCGGCTGCCTGGCGTCGACCAGGTTCACGGGGTTCTTGGCCGGGTCGGACCGGTAGCCCTGGATCTCGAAGCCCTGCTTCTGCAGCTCGTCCTTGATCGCGCGGATGCCGGCGGCCTGCCGGTCGCCGGGCAGCTTCGCGCGGAGGTTGTACCGCAGCGTGAAGCGGCCGTCCTTCGCCGACTCCCCGCCCTTGCCGAGGCAGTGGGAGAAGTTCGCCTGCCGGGTCGATCCGACGGGCTCCGCCCCGGCCGTGCGCGCCATGGAACTCGTCCAGTGCTCGGCCCACTCCTCCGCCTTCTGCTTGCTCATGCGGGGCAGCGGATCGTTCTTCGCTTCGTCGGACACACAGCCCCCCAGGAGCAGTACGAGAACAGGTACGAGGGCGAGCGAAGCCCTCCGGATGACGAGCCGGGTCACGGAACTCCTCAGGGTCACGGGTGTCATGATGCGGGACCGCCCTCCGGCTGCTTCCCGGCGATGATCCGTCCCTGATTCGCCAGGCTCTGGCTGTCGTCGTCCCAGTAGCCGCTGTGGCCGCTGGTGTCGACGTACATCTGCTGCCCGCCGAACGCGGGGTCGGCCGGGTTCTCGCCGAGGGTCTTGTCCGCGGCCCAGTTGATGACCTTGTCGTCCGGCGCCGCGCCGACCCAGAGCCGGTCGGGCGAGACGGTGAGCTGGTCCGCCCGGTCCACGTTGAGGCCCGGACTGCCGACGACGATCATGTCGTCGGTGTCCAGTCCCCGGCCGCCGGAATCGGCCGTGCCCACCATGGTGGAGCCGTAGCTGTGACCGATGACGGTCATGTGGGTCCGCTCGCCCTCGTGCGAGACGCGCAGACCGTGCGTGAAGTCGCGGAGGGTCTCGGCGTCGTCCTCGGCCCGGCCCGTCGTGGCGACGCTGCCGTCCACTTCGGGGGCGTCGTAGTCGAGCCACGCGATGACGGCGACGTCCTTGCCCTGGCCCGGGGTGCGCTCACCCGCCGCGTCCTGCATCTTCTCCGCCCGGCCGATCGAGTCGGTGAAGTTCTCGAGCTGGTTGTCCGTCCCCGGCACCGACACCGCCGTGTGCGCCGCCTTGTCCGGGTTTCCGACCGCGACGATCGCCCTGCCGTCCCCCTCCGTGCTGAAGCCCAGCAGGTGGAGCCGCTTGTGCTCCGGGGCCGAGTCCGACGCGTCCAGCCGGTCCTTCATCGCCTGCAGGCCCCGGTAACTGGAGCGGTCGTGGTAGCCGAGGCTCCCCTCGCGCAGCGCGTAGTCGTTGAGGCGCATGTCGAGCACGGTCCGGTTGGCCTGGTCGCGCGTGGTCACGGGCAGGCCGTCGAGACCGCCGACCTGCTCCGGGTACGCCGCCAGGTAGAGGCGCTGCTCCTCCTCGTCCAGACCCTTCCACCAGTCCGCCGAGCGCTGCGGGTCCGTGCCGTCGGGGATGTCCTTCTTGTCGATGCCCGCGAAGGCGGCGACACGGGCCGCGTCCTCCTGGGCATGGGCGCCGCCGTACCGCTTGTCGAGGTCGAAGGGGTCGATCTGGCGCAGCACTTCGGCGCCCTCGTTGCTCGCCGACTCCGCCTCCGCCACGGCCGCGTCGATCCGGGCGCGGAAACCGCCGAGCCCGGAGTTGGCGTCGCGCTGGATGTCCGCGTAGTCCGGGTCGTTGTGGTACTTCGGGTCCACGGCCTGCTTGGGCTCGACCCAGCCGTCGTCGCGGACCGTGTGGCCCGCGGCCTCCGCGTCGGCGACGGCGGCACGGAGCTTGCGCTGTGCCGCCTGCATCTTGGTGTTGAGGGTGTCCAGGGTGGTGGCGATCAGCTGGGCGTTGGTGCGGCCCGTGCCGAGCTTGCTCTCCGTGGCCTCCATGGCGTCGAAGCCGTACGAGGCGCTGGTGCCCGTCCAGCCCGCCCGGTGCAGCGGTCCGGTGACCCGCCTGCCGCTGCCCGTCTGCGTGTTCGTCAGGGCGCCGGCGAGCTTCTTCCACGAGCCGACGGCACTGTCCAGGTCCGCGAAGTCCTGCTTCATCAACTGGGCGAAGTGCTCCGTCACGGCGCCGTCACCAGCCCTGGAAGCAGGAGATGACGTCCTGCTCCATGACGTCGCGCCCGTCGGCGAGATGACGCATGCCCTGGGCGTGCTCGGAGAGCCTGCCCCGCAGGGTCTCCAGGGCCGTGCCCCAGCCCTCGCCCGTCTGCGACATGCGCGGGCCGACGGTCCACGGCCCGAAGGCCGCGGCGGCCGACGCCAGATCGGCGCCCGCCTTGCGCAACGGCTCCTGCAGGTCCGTCGCGAGACTGTCGGCGGCGCCGGCCGAAGCCCGCAGTTCCCCCGCCGAGACATTGAGATCCCAACCCATGAGTGCCCCCCGATACGCACGCCATGCTTCCGGTACCGGGCGAGAGTAGCCGACGTGACCCGGTCATCACCAAGAGCAAAGCCGGAACTGTGATCTAGCCGCTCACCATGCGGACGGGTGCGGCGACGTCGTTCGCAACTGCACCCGGGCTGCCCGCCCTTCGAGCTTCCCGGCGGGGGTCGGGCAGCGGTCAGTCGCGGGTGAACGTGCCGAGGCCCTCCTCGTCCAGGTACTCGACGCGGAAGGTCTTGCCGTCCGCGGAGAACGTGACACCGGTGAGGCCGACGGCGTTCTCCCCGCGCGTCGCGAAGCTGAAGGTGTCGCCGTCGTAGTGCGTGAGCCGGTACGACTGGGGCTCCGGGCCCAGGCGCAGCACCAGCCCGCCGTTCTCCGCGGCCACCGTCGCCCTGCCGTAGAAGTCGTTCCCGTACGTGCCGGTGTAGGCGCTGTTCGCCTTCGCGGGCGCCGCGTCGGCCGGCGGCTTCGCGAAGTCCGTGGCGGAGCGGCCGGCGTCCGCCTCCTGCTCGTACAGGGCGTTGACGAGCGGCAGCCAGTCCCGGCTCGGCTTCCCGTTCTGCGCGGTGTCGAAGAAGTCCAGGGCGACGGTGTCGGCGACGCCGACCGGGGCGCCGTTGGTGAGGACGACGATGCCGAGCTGCTCACCCGGCAGCATCGTGACGTTGGTGTGCGCGCCGAGCGCGAACGCTCCCGTGTGCGAGAGCCGCAGCCTGCCCTCGTCGTCGTACGACACGTTCCAGCCGAGGCCGTAGAAACCGGTCCTGGCGGCCGGTGCGTGCGCCGGGTTGGAGACGGCCTCGGGGTGGTGGGTGAGGTCGAGGGCGTCCTCGGCGATGATCCGGCGTCCGTCGAGCGAACCGTTGGCGAGCTGGAGCCGCAGCCACTTCGCCATGTCGGTGGCCGAGGAGCTGACGCCGCCGGCGGGGGACTGGGCGTCCGGGTCCCGCACGAACTGCGCCTTCCAGGTCCCGTCGGCCTGCTTGACGTGGCCGTGGGCCCGGTCGGGGTTCGTGACGAAGTCCTGGAAGCGAGAACTGGTGTCGTTCATGCCGGCGGGCTTGTAGAGGGTGTCCTCGGCGAGCTTCGCCCAGGACACGCCCTTCTCCGCGGCGACGGCCTCGGCGGCCCCCGTCAGCCCGAAGTTGGTGTACGCGTAGCTCGCGCGGAACGGCGCCAGGGGCATGTACCGCAGGTGGGACAGGATGTAGTCCTGGTCGTGGCCGAGGTCCTCCAAGAGGTCTCCCGCGTGGTCGGGGAGGCCGCTGCGGTGCGAGAACAGGTCGGCGGCCGTCATGTGCGAGGTCACCCAGGGGTCCTTCAGGCGGAACTCGGGCAGTTCGGGGTTGACCGGCTTCTGCCAGCCGTCGACACCGACCGCCCCGGAGACGACCGTGGAGGCGATCGGCTTCGACACGGAGGCCAGTTGGAAGACGGTGTCGGCGTCGACCTTGCCCTCCTTGCCGACCTCGCGCACCCCGTATCCCTTGATGTGGACGACCTCGTCCTTGTACACGACGGCGACGGAGACCCCGGGCACCCCGGTCTTCCGCATCAGCTCCGTGACGCTCGGGTCGAGCCGGTCCAGCGCCCGGTCCACGTCCGCCCGGTCGAGCACGGGCGGCGGCTGGGCCGGGGGCGGCTCGGGGGTGGGGGTCGGGGTGGGGCCGGTCCCGGAGGCCAGTCCCAGAACGGACACGAGCCCCGCTGTGACCAGCCATCGGACGGTATCCATCCCTCCATTGAACGCCGGAGGACAGCCGGTGTCGCATCGGGGAGGACGTGGAGGGACCGACGGGCGGAACCCACTGTCCCGGCCGGGGAACGCGATCGGGGGGACCGATCCGCGCGTCGCCCGAGTGGCGTCAGCCCCGCAGTACCCGGGCGGCGGCCTCCTCGGGGGTCGCCGCCACCGGTACGCCCTCCGGGACCGGAGGGCGGCGGACGACCACGACCGGGATGCCCGCCTCGCGGGCCGCGGTCAGTTTCGGGGCGGTCGCGGCGCCTCCGCTGTCCTTCGTCACCAGGACGTCGATCCGGTGGCGGGCCAGGATCTCCCGCTCGCCGCCCAGGGTGAACGGCCCCCGGTCGAGGAGGATCTCCGCGCGGGCCGGCACCGGGCCGTCAGGGGCGTCCACCGAGCGGACCAGGAACCACTCCGGGCGGTCGGCGAAGGCCGCCAGGCCCATCCGGCCGGTCGTGAGGAAGACCCGCTCGCCGAGAGCGTCGAGCGCCTCCGCCGCCGCCTCCAGGGACGGCACCGACACCCAGCGGTCACCCTCCTCCGGGACCCAGCCGGGGCGGCGCAGCGCGAGCAGGGGAACATGGGCGGTGGCGGCCGCCCGGGCCGCGTTGAAGCTGATCCGCTCGGCGAAGGGATGCGTGGCGTCGATGACCGCGTCCACGGCGTGCCCGCCGATCCACTCCACGAGCCCGTCGACGCCGCCGAAGCCGCCGATCCGCACCTCGCCCTCGGGCAGCCGGGGGTTCGCCACCCGTCCCGCGAGGGAGCTGGTGACCCGGACCTCGCCGTGCAGCAGTCCCGCGAGGGCGCGGGCCTCGGTGGTCCCCCCGAGAATGAGTATGTGCACAGGAGCCTCTTCGTGACTTCAGGCGGCGGGCGTGAGGCCCAACTCAAGCACACCGGCCTCCGTCCGGGCTGGACGACGGGTGCCTGCGCGACGGCGGCCACGACGGCCGCGTACACGGCCCTCCTGACCGGCGATTTTCCCGACCCGGTGACGATCACGCTGCCGAAGGGGCAGACGCCGTCCTTCGCCCTGACGGCGGAGTCCCTCGGCTCCGGTACGGCGATGGCGGCCGTGACGAAGGACGCCGGCGACGATCCGGACGTCACGCACGGCGCCGTGATCCGCTCGACGGTACGGCTGCTGCCGGCCGGCTCGGGCGTGGTCTTCCGGGCGGGCGAGGGCGTCGGCACGGTCACCCTGCCGGGCCTGCCCCTGGAGGTCGGCGAGCCCGCGATCAACCCGGTGCCGCGGCAGCTGATGCGGGAACACGTGGCGGAGGTCGCGGCCCGGCACGGCGGGAGCGGTGACGTCGAGATCACCGTCTCCGTCGACAACGGCGCGGAGATCGCCCGTTCCACCTGGAACCCCCGGATCGGCATCCTGGGCGGTCTGTCGATCCTCGGCACGACGGGGGTCGTGGTCCCCTACTCGTGCTCGGCGTGGATCGACTCGATCCGCCGGGGCGTGGACGTGGCCCGGGCGGGCGGTCTGACGCACGTGGCGGGCTGCACGGGCTCCACCTCGGAGCGGACGGTGGCGTCCCTCTACGACCTGCCGGAGATCGCGCTCCTCGACATGGGCGACTTCGCGGGCGCGGTCCTCAAGTACGTCCGCCGCCACCCGGTCGACCGTCTGACGGTCTGCGGCGGCTTCGCGAAGCTCTCCAAGCTGGCCGCGGGCCATCTGGACCTCCACTCGGCCCGTTCCCAGGTCGACAAGGGCTTCCTGGCGGAGCTGGCCCGTACGGGAGGCGCCTCGGAGTCCCTGGCGGCGGAGATCGCCGAGGCGAACACGGGCCTGGCCGCCCTCCGTCTCTGCGAGGCCGCCGGCGTCCCCCTCGGCGACCTCGTGGCGGCCCGCGCCCGCGACGAGGCCCTGGCGGTCCTGCGGGGCGCGCCGGTGGCGGTGGACGTCGTCTGCATCGACCGGGCGGGGACGGTGGTGGGCCGCTCGGCGGTGGCGGGACCGGGGGCGTGACCCCCGGACCTCGATGACGGGACCGGGGGCGTGCCCCCCGGTCCCGCCGCCTCCGGGCCCGTCAGGCCGTCGGGTAGCCGATCTCCCGTACGTCCTCCGCGAGGTCCGCGAGCGTCACCGCGGGGTTGAGGGTGGCGACGATCTCCGCCGTCAGCGGGCGCAGGGCGAGGACGTGCCGGACCGCCTCGATGTCGACCGGCCGCTCGTAGGAGTCCTCGGCGAACTCCGTGTACGCCTCCGCCGAGCGGTCCGTCAGCAGGTGGAGAAGACGCCCGGAACCGTCCGGGTCCTCGCGGTCCTCCAGGTCCGTGAACTCCACCGGGCCCGTGTGCCAGTCCGTGTCCGCCGGCTCGCGCCACAGACAGGCGGTGGTCACGTGGACCCCGTCCTCGTCGGTGAAGGCGGGCTCCGTCAGATACTCCCGGAACGCCTCCGGGACCCCGTCGATCACCCCGGGCCACGTCAGCCCGTCCGCGAGCTCCCCGAACGGGCTCAGCGGCGACTCGTGGTCGAAGACGCGGGCGAACGCCCCGGCCGGCGACAGGACGATCGTGTACTCGTCCCCCGAACCGTTCCTCATCGACGCCAGCTGCTCGGTCTCCGACCAGTGCGCGTCGAAGGAGTAGTACCGGCTTTCCCACTCCGGGCTCAGCACGGCCTCCACCATCGCGAGCCCCCGGCTGTGGTCGCGCAGTTCCTCGATACCCGGCAGCGCCCGGGCCACGTCGTAGACAGTCACGTCTCCATGAGACCGCACGCCTCCGGCAGCCGACATGCGGCCCCCGGGTCACGAACCTAGGCTTACCAGCACATACCCCCCGGATCGAGAGGGAGCCCCATGGCCAAGCGAGGCAACAAGAGGCGCGCCCGCAAGAAGAAGAACGCGAACCACGGCAAGCGGCCCAACGCCTGACGCCGGACGCCTGGCGTCGGTCGCCCGACGCCGGACGCCCGACGTCCACGCGCCGGGGCCCCGGGGATCGGACTCCCCGGGGCCCCGGCGCGTTCGGGTGCGGAGCGGCTCAGCAGACGTGGCGGTCGCGCGCCGGGTCGTACAGGTGGCTGTCGCGGAACTCCGTGGCGGCGAGGGTGCGGCCGACGAGGATGACGGCCGTCTTCGTGATGCCGGCCTCCTTCGTCTGCGCCGCGATGTCCTCGAGGGTGCCCCGCAGCACGATCTCGTCCGGACGGCTGGCCATGGCCACGACGGCGGCGGGGCAGTCGGTGCCGTAGTGGGGGACGAGTTCGGCGACGACCCGGTCCACGTAGCGGGCGGCCAGGTGGAGGACGAGCAGGGCGCCGCTGCGGCCGAGGGTCGCCAGGTCCTCGCCCTCCGGCATGGGCGTGGCCTGCTGCGCGATACGGGTGAGGACGACCGTCTGGCCGACCGTGGGGACGGTCAGCTCCCGCTTGAGCGCGGCCGCGGCGGCGGCGAAGGCCGGGACGCCGGGGACGACCTCGTACGGGATGCCCGCCTCGTCCAGGCGTCGCATCTGCTCGGCCATCGCGCTGAACACCGACGGGTCGCCGGAGTGCAGCCTGGCCACGTCCTGCCCGGCTTCGTGGGCGGCGGCGATCTCGGCGACGATCTGGTCCAGGTCCATCCGTGCCGTGTCGACGAGCTTCGCCTCCGGCGGGCACTCGGCGAGCAGCTCGGTGGGGACGAGGGAGCCGGCGTACAGGCAGACCCCGCAGGCCGCGAGAGTCCGCGCGCCGCGCACGGTGATCAGGTCGGCGGCGCCGGGGCCCGCGCCGATGAAGTAGACGGTCATCCCTCTTCAGAACCTTTCGTTACGGACCACTGGGTCACCGGCATCGCCTGGCGCCAGCCGGTGAAGCCGCCGACGGGGACGGCGGCGGCGACGGCGAGCCGGATCAGTTCGCCGCCGTGGCGGCGGTAGCGGTCGGCGAGCAGGGCCTCGGACTCGAGCGTCACCGTGTTGGCGACGAGCCGGCCGCCGGCGGGCAGCGCGTCCCAGCAGGCGTCGAGGAGGCCGGGGGCGGTGAGGCCGCCGCCGATGAAGACCGCGTCGGGGGTCTCCAGGCCGGCGAGGGCCGTCGGGGCGGGCCCGGTGACCACGCGCAGGCCGGGGACGCCGAGGGTGTCGGCGTTCCGCTCGATCCGGGCCGCCCTTTCCGCCGACTTCTCGACGGCGACCGCCCGGCAGGAGCGGTGGGTCCGCATCCATTCGATGCCGATGGAGCCGGAGCCGCCGCCGATGTCCCAGAGGAGTTCGCCGGGCGCGGGGGCGAGGGCGGCGAGCGTGGCGGCGCGGACGTACCGCTTGGTGAGCTGCCCGTCGTGCTCGTACGCCTCGTCGGGCAGACCGGGCGCGGCGCCGAGCCGGAGGGTGTCCGGGTCGCGCACGCAGTCGAGGGCGAGGACGTGCAGCGCGTCGGTCCGCTCGTACGGCCAGTCGGCGGCGGTCGCGTCGAGGAGCCGTTCGGCGGGCCCGCCGAGCTGCTCCAGGACCCGGACGCGGGTGCCGCTCCAGCCGGTGTCCCGGAGGAGGGCCGCGACCCGGGCGGGGGTTTCGGGGCCCTCGCCGAGGACGAGCACCCGGCGTCCCGGGTGGAGGGCGGCGGAGAGCGCGGCGAGCGGCCTGGCGACGAGGGAGACGGTCTCGACGGCTTCCAGCGGCCAGCCGAGCCGGGCGCAGGCGTACGAGACGGAGGAGGGGTGCGGGTGGATCCGGAGGCGGTCGGCGCCGACGGTCTCGGCGAGGGTGCGGCCGATGCCGTAGAAGGAGGGGTCGCCGCTGGCGAGGACGGCGATCGCCCGGCCCCGGTGGGCGGCGAGCAGTCCGGGGACGGCGGGCCGCAGCGGGGAGGGCCAGGGGATCCGTTCGCCGGGGCAGTGGTCACCGGGCAGCAGGTCGAGCTGGCGGGGAGCGCCGATCAGGACCTCGGCGGTGCGCAGGGCCCGACGGGAGCTCTCGGGGAGCCCGTCCCAGCCGTCCGCGCCGATTCCGACGACCGCTATCGCACCGTTCACGTCGGCGACTCTACGTGAGGGCCGTTTTCCGGCGGTACGTGGCGGGCCCCACTCGGACACCGTCCCGAATCCCGGTCGGGCACCGCCCCGGGCCCGCCCCGGGCGCCGCGGGTTCCGCCTACTTCTGGGCGTGCTGTCCCACGTAGAAGAGGATCCAGACGAAGCCGGCGAAGGCGTGCGTCGCGAAGACGTACACGAAGACGCGGAGCATCACGCCGCGCTCTTTCCAGCTCTCCAGATCGGTCATGCGTTCCAGGGTACGGGCGGGGGCGGCCTCGTCACGGGCCGGAATAGACGGGGTGGTGGCACCGTTGAGCCAGATAGTTTAAGCTTCAACCACTAGCCGCGAGGCACCAGGAACGCGAGAGGTGAGCACGATGCAGTTCGGGATCTTCACCGTCGGCGACGTGACGACCGACCCCACCACCGGCCGCACCCCCACCGAGCACGAGCGGATCAAGAACACCGTCGCCATCGCGCTCAAGGCCGAGGAGGTCGGGCTGGACGTCTTCGCGACCGGGGAGCACCACAACCCGCCGTTCGTGCCGTCCTCCCCCACCACCCTCCTCGGGCACATAGCCGCCCGTACGGAGAACCTGATCCTCTCCACGTCCACCACGCTGATCACCACCAACGACCCGGTGAAGATCGCCGAGGACTACGCGACCCTCCAGCACCTCGCCGACGGCCGCGTGGACCTGATGATGGGCCGCGGCAACACCGGCCCGGTCTACCCGTGGTTCGGGCAGGACATCCGGCAGGGCATCCCGCTCGCCATCGAGCACTACGCGCTCCTCCACAAGCTGTGGAGGGAGGACGTGGTCGACTGGGAGGGCAAGTTCCGCAGCGCCCTCCAGGGCTTCACCTCCACCCCGCGCCCGCTCGACGACGTCCCGCCGTTCGTCTGGCACGGCTCCATCCGCTCCCCGGAGATCGCCGAGCAGGCGGCCTACTACGGCGACGGATTCTTCGCCAACCACATCTTCTGGCCCAAGCAGCACACCGAGAAGATGGTCCACCTCTACCGCCGGCGGTACGCCCACTACGGCCACGGCACCCCCGAGCAGGCGATCGTCGGCCTCGGCGGCCAGGTCTTCATGCGCAAGAACTCGCAGGACGCGGTACGGGAGTTCCGCCCGTACTTCGACAACGCGCCGGTCTACGGCCACGGCCCCTCCCTGGAGGAGTTCTCCCGGGAGACCCCGCTGACCGTCGGCTCGCCGCAGGAGGTCATCGAGCGCACCCTGTCCTTCCGCGACTACGTGGGCGACTACCAGCGCCAGCTGTTCCTGGTCGACCACGCCGGACTGCCCCTCAAGACGGTCCTGGAACAGCTCGACATCCTCGGCGAGGAGGTCGTGCCGGTGCTGCGCAAGGAGTTCGCCAACCTGCGCCCAGCCGGCGTCCCGGACTCGGCGCCGCTCCACCCCGCCGTCCTCGCGTCCCGCACCGAGAAGGAGTCGTAAGCCATGCAGACCCTCAAGCTGGTCGCCGTCTCCGCCGGCCTCAGCTCCCCCTCCTCCACCCGGCTGCTCACCGACCGGCTCCTCCAGGCCGCCCGGTACCGGCTGGCCGAGCAGGAGTACGCCGTCGACGTCCAGGTCGTCGAACTGCGCGACCTGGCCGTGGACATCGCCAACAACTTCGCGACCGGCTTCCCCTCCGGGCGGCTCCAGGACGCGATCGACACGGTGACCGGCGCGGACGGGGTCATCGCGGTGACCCCGGTCTTCACCGCCTCGTACAGCGGGCTGTTCAAGTCGTTCTTCGACCTGATCGACCCGGCCGCGCTGACCGGCACCCCGGTCCTCATCGGGGCGACCGGCGGCACCGCCCGGCACTCGCTCGTCCTGGACCACGCCCTGCGGCCGCTCTTCGCCTATCTGCGGGCCCTCGTCGTCCCCACCGCCGTCTACGCGGCCTCGGAGGACTGGGGCTCGGGCGGCGACGCTTACACGGAGGGGCTCCCCTCCCGGATCACCCGGGCGGGGAACGAGTTCGCGGACACGGTCGCGGCCCGGCCGGCCGGACGGGTGGAGGACGACGAGGTCGTCCCGTTCGAGCGCCAATTGGCCGATCTGCGACTGGATTGATCCGTTTGTTACGTTGTGGGGGAGGGTTCCCGACAACGAACGGAGGTCGGCGATGGCCGGCAGGATCGTGGTGGGCGTGGACGGATCGGAGCCGTCCCTGAGGGCGCTGAAGTGGGCGGCCGGACAGGCCGCCCTGACCGGGGACTCCCTGCAGACGGTGATCGGCTGGGAGTACCCGGCCTCATGGGCGACGCTCATGCCGGGCGTACCACCGGAGTTCGACCCCGAGCGGCTCGCGAAGCAGATCCTCGACGAGTCGATCGACCAGGCCCTCACCCCGGGGGAGGCCGCCGCCGTCATCCGCACGGTCGTCGGCGGCAACCCCACGCAGGCCCTCATCGACGCGGCGAAGGGCGCGAGCCTCCTCGTCGTCGGCGACCGCGGCTACAGCGGCTTCAAGGCGGCCGTGCTCGGCTCGGTCTCCTCGCACGTCACCCAGCACGCGTCGTGCCCGGTGGTGGTCGTACGGGGCGAGCCGACGGACGGCTAGGTCGTCTCTTTCCGGCAAGATCCGGAAGAGACGGCCCAGCCGGCGGGCCGGACCCGGTGTCCTCAGGCGGGCACCACGTCCGCCACCACACACGCCACGTTGTCCGGGCCGCCCAGGTCCCGCGCCAGGGCGACCAGGGCCTCGGCCGCGTCGTCCGGGCCGACGGCCGCGGCGAGCGCGCGGTGCACGGCCTCGGCCGGGGCGACCGCGGAAAGCCCGTCCGTGCACAGCAGATAGCGGTCCCCGGGCCGCGTCTCGTGCACTCCCAGCTCCGGCTCGGGCGGCACGCCCCCGCCGTCCAGGGCCTTCAGGAGCAGCGCCCGGTCGGGGCGGTCCGCCGCCTCGGCCGGGTCCAGTTCGCCCGCGTCGACGAGGGCCTGGACCACGGTGTGGTCGCGGGTGAGGCGCACGAGCGTGCCGTCCCGCAACAGATACGCCCGCGAGTCGCCCACATGGGCGAGGGCGAGGCGTCCGCCCGTCCACACGGCCGCGGTCAGTGTCGTACCCGAGTCGGCCAGACCGGAGACCGCGCCGTCGGCCGTGCGCACCGCGTCCTCCAGGGCGTTGAGCACGTCCCCGGCACGTGCCGACGGCGCCGGCGGCGGTACGGCCCCCAGCGCGGCGACCGCGGCGAGCGCCGCGCGCGCCCCCTCGGGGCCGTACCCGTCGGCGACCGCCAGCAGATGCGGGCCCGCGTGGGCCGCGTCCTGCTGGGTGTCGCGGACCGAGCCGCGGTCGAGGCGTACCGCGGTCCGCAGCGCGAACGCGGGCGGGGCGGTCGGCCCGGCACCCGCTCCGGGCCCCGGCCCGGTGGCCGTCCCGTCGGTCGTCTCGTCGAACATCTCGTCGGTCGTCCCGTCGGTCATCTCGGTGGGTCCCTTCAGCCGGTCCACCAGGGAGGCCGCCAGGTCCCGGCGCGCCGCGGTCTCCGACTCGATCCGCGCCCAGTGGCCGCGGATCGCACGGGCCGCGGCCGCCGCGTCGGACCCGTACAGCTCGCAGACGCGTCCCACCTCGGCGAGCGGCATGTCGATCCGCCGCAGCCAGGCGATCAGCCGGGCCCGTTCGAGCTGCTCCGCGGCGTAGTAGCGGTAGCCGGTGAACGGGTCGACGCGGGCGGGCGGCAGCAGGCCGAGTTCGTCGTAACGGCGCAGCACCTTGGCGGAGAGCCGGGAGGCACGCGCGAAGTCCCCGATGGTCAGCATCGGCCCGGACACGGGCGGGGACATGGGCTCTTCGTCGCGCACGGCTCGATTCTCCTCCCTGAGCCGGGCTTTCCGCCCGGCACGGCCGATGCTGGGCCTTCCCCGCGGGGGAAGGTCAACCGACAGGGCCTGGGGGCGGCGCACGCCGTGCGCCCGGCCGACGCCCGGCGCATGATGCCCTCATGGACATCAAGCTGGAACTGATCGGCGTGCCCGTCACCGACATCGACCGGGCCAAGGCCTTCTACGAGCGGGTGGGGTTCCTCGCCGACCACGACATCCCGGTCAGCGAGGACATCCGCTTCGTGCAGATGACCCCGCCCGGCTCGGCCTGCTCGATCGCCTTCGGCAAGGGCATCACCGAGATGGCCCCGGGCTCCCTCGACAACATGCAGGTCGTGGTCACGGACATCGAGGAGGCGCACCGCGAGCTGACGGCCCGCGGGGTCGAGGTCAGCGGCATCGACGACCAGCCCTGGGGCTCCTTCGTCTACTTCGCCGACCCGGACGGCAACCGCTGGGCGGTTCAGCAGACCACTCCGCGGAACTCCTGATCACTTGCGGTTGTAGAGCCGCATGGTGACCGCGCCGAAGACGACCACGAGCACCGCCGACCAGCCGAGTGTCCAGGCGATGGCCGCGGCCGGCCAGTTGCCCGCCATCAGTTCCCGCACCGCCGTCGCCAGATGGGTCACGGGGTTGTTGTTGACGAAGGCCTGGAGCCAGCCCGGCATCGTCCTCGGGTCGACGAAGACGTTGGACAGGAACGTCAGCGGGAAGATCACCATCATCGACACGCCCATGACGGACTTCTCGCTGCGCAGCAGCAGACCGAACATGGTCCAGATCCACGAGAACGAGAACGAGAACACCAGCAGCAGCACGACCCCGAGCAGCACGCCCACGGCCCCGCCGGCCGCCCGGTAGCCGATGATCATGCCGACGGTCAGCATCACGGCGGAGGCGATCAGATAGCGCACGACGTCACCGAGGAGATAGCCGACCATCGGCGCGGGCCGCCAGATCGGCAGCGTGCGGAAGCGGTCGAAGACGCCCTTCTCGATGTCGGTGTTGACCGAGACCCCCGTGTACATCGTGATCATCACGACGCTCATCACGAGGATGCCCGGCAGCAGGAACTGGATGTACGAGGAGACCGAGCCGGCCAGCGCGCCCCCGAAGAGGTACGTGTACATCAGCACCATCATGATCGGGAACGCCGTCACGTCGAACAGCTGCTCCGGCACGTGCTTGATCTTCAGCATGGCCCGCCAGCCGAAGGTCATCGAGGCGGACAGCGCGCCGGGGCGCGGCGGGCGGGAGTGCCCCACCAGCAGCGCCGCGAGTTCGTCCGCCTTCGGCGCGACGAAGTCGAGCGTGTCGGTCGTGCGGGTGTCCTTGCCGGTGGTGACGGTGCTCATTCCGCCGGTCCTTTCCTGTCCGTCAGCGCCAGGAACACCTCGTCGAGGCTGGGCTGGCCGAGCGCGAAGTTGTCGACCGTGATCCCGGCCCTCGACAGCTCCGCGAGCGCCCGTGCGGCCTGCTCGGCGGCGCCGAGGTCCGTTCCGTGGCCGTTGACGGTCGCGGTGAGCGCGACGGGGTCGGGTTCGAGCTGCACGGACGCGTTCAGGGCGCCCTTGAGGACCCGCTCGGCCTCCGGCCGCTGCTCCGGGTCCCGGAGCCGTACGTGCACCGAACCCGAGCCGACGGAGGCCTTCAGCTCGCCCTTCGTGCCCTCCGCGATCACCTTCCCGTGGTCGATGACGGCGATCCGGGAGGCCAGCTGGTCCGCCTCGTCCAGGTACTGGGTGGTGAGCAGGACGGTGGTGCCCTGGGCGACCACCGCGCGGACGATGTCCCAGACCTGGTTGCGGCTGCGCGGGTCGAGTCCGGTGGTCGGTTCGTCGAGGAAGAGCAGGTCGGGGGTGTTGAGGATGGACGCGGCGATGTCGATACGGCGCCGCATGCCGCCCGAGTAGTTCTTGATCTGCTTGTCGGCGGCCTCCGCGAGCCCGAACGCGGCGAGCAGCTGCGCGGAGCGCTCGCGGGCGGCGGGCCGGGTGTGGCCGAGCAGCCGGCCGAGCAGGACGAGGTTCTCGGTGCCGGTCAGGTCCTCGTCGACGGAGGCGTACTGGCCGGTGAGGCTCACCCTGCCGCGCACGGTGTCGGCGTCCTTGACGACGTCCCTGCCGAAGACGCTGGCCCGGCCGCCGTCGGGGCGGAGCAGGGTGGCGAGCATCTTGACGGCGGTGGTCTTTCCGGCGCCGTTGGGACCGAGGACGCCGTAGACGGTCCCGGCGGGGACGCGCAGGTCGATGCCGTCGACGGCACGGTTGGTGCCGAAGACCTTGACCAGGCCCTCGGTCTCGATGGCGAGGTCGGTCATACCGTGTCTCCTCCAGGAGAAGCGGGCACTCCCACCCAGTCTCCGTCGCCCGGCGCGGTACCGCCAGACCGGAGGAACCACGGGCCCGGCCGGAGAGGCGGGACCGGCCGGAGGGACCGGCCGGAGGGACCGGCGGGCCGCCCTTCCCCGGGCGGATCCCGTCTCCCCCGCCCGGCGGAGGCGGACCGGCCGCCCGGGCGACGCCCGGTGCCCGGTCCCGGCGGGACGCTGGGACACATGATGAGAATCAAGGCCCTGCCGGACGTGCCCCGTTGGGCCGTCCTCGCCGCCCACGCCGTCCCCCTGATCGTCCTCCCGTCAGGGCTGTGGCGCCTCGCGCTCGTCGCCGGTCTCCCGGTCACGCAGGACGCCGAGCTCGGCACGATGGGCGTGGGGGAGTCGGTCTACGTGGTCTCCCTCAGCGTCGTGTCCGAGCTGCTGGCCTTCCTCACCCTGGGGCTGGTCCGGGCCTGGGGCGAGGTCTTCCCCCGCTGGATGCCGTTCCTCGGCGGGCGCCGGGTGAACCCGGCCGCCGCGACGGGCGCGGCCCTGGCCGGGGCGGCCGGGCTGTGCGCGATCGCCGGGTGGGGCGTGTACGCCTCGTACGCGGACCTGGGACCCGGCATCCCCGCCACCGCGACGCAGGACGCCCTGCTGATCGCCTGCTACGCGCCGCTCCTGGCCTGGCCGGTGCTGCTCACCGCCGTGGCGGTCGCCTATCGCAGGCGCCGCCGCGACGGCGGGAGGGGTCCTGCCGGGGGCGGGCCCCGTCAGTACGGCGCGGGCCGTCCGGCCGCGTCCTCGTGGGTGTAGAAGAGGTAGTAGGCGGCGGCGCCGTTGAGCGCCCCGAAGGCCAGTCCGAGTCCGCTGGACGACAGGATGCTCGCGCCCGACAGGCTGTAGAGGAAGCCGACCGCGATGCCCGTCAGGGCTGCCCAGGCGGCGGCCCGTGCCTCACGGAACAGGGCGTGGCCGTAGCGCCGGAGGACGTAGATCCCGCCGGCGAGCACAATGGCCGAGATCAGCCCGAGCCACAGCTGGCCGAGGGTCGTGGGACCGCCTTGGCGCGCGACGGTGGCCGCGTAGAGGCCGTACAGGACGCCGATCACGATCGGGGTGGCCAGGCCGTGGGTGCTGAACGGCTTCCGGACGGGTATCGCTGCGTGTGCGGCCATGGCAGGAGCTCCTTCGTCTCTCGCCCCCCTGCTGCTTCCCGCACCCTCCAGGGCACACCCGCGCCCGGCGCCCCGCAAGTGGATCAGGCGGGCGGGCCGGGCGGTGGGCGGTGGATCAGGCGGCGGGCCGTACCGCGACCGCGTCGATCTCGAAGAGCATCCCCGGCAGGGCGAGCGCCGCGACCCCGCTGAGGGTCTGGGCGGGCAGCCGCTCGCCGAAGTGGGCGTGCAGGGCCTTGCCGAGGACCTCCAGCCGGGCCATGTCGTGCTCGACGACGTACGTGCCGAGCCGGACGACGTTCCGCAGGCCGAGGCCGACGCCTTCGAGGGCGAGCCGCAGGTTGGTGAGGGAGAGCTCGACCTGGGCGGCGAACTCGCCGGGGACGGGGGCGCCGGTGGCGTCGGAGGCGTACTGGCCGCCGATGAAGACGAGCTCGCCGGGCGCGGAGACGGCGTGGCTGTAGCCGAAGGGGGTGGGGTCGTGGAGGGTGCCGGGGTTGGTGATGACCCGCTGGTCGGCGGCGGGGCTCCCGGCGGCCGGGGTGGAGGTCTCGACGGCGGTGGCGGCGGAGGTCTCGGCGGCGGCGGTGGTCGGCTGGGCGGTCATGACTGATCGTTCCTTCCGGAGAGTGCGGCCACCGGGCAGGCGGCCAGCGTGAGCGCGGCGCCCGCGAGGAGCACCGCGGTGAGGGAGTACGCGTCGGCCAGCAGCCCGCCGAGGAGGGCGCCGAGCGCGATCGCGAGGCAGAAGACGCTGACGTTGAGGCCGGTGGCGGTCTCCACGTCGTCGGGGGCGGCGGCCATGAACCAGGACTGCAGCGCGACCGGGACCCCGCCGTAGGCGAGCCCCCAGAGCAGCAGCAGTACGGCGCCGGTGGCGGCCGAGTCGCCCAGCAGGAAGCCGGCGAGGAGGACGGCGCCGAGCGCGACGGCGAGGACCGCGAGCGTGCGGCCCGGGGAACGGGCCGCCCGGGGGCCGGCCAGGAAGTTGCCGGCGACACCCGCGACGCCGTAGCCGAGGAGCAGGGCGCCGAGCAGCGAGCCGGAGATCCCGGAGTGATCGGTGAGCAGCGGGCGGACGAAGGAGTAGGCGAGGAAGTGGCCGGTGACGAGGGCGAGGGTGAGCAGGAGACCGGCCCGGACGCGCCGGTTGCGGCGGGGCATTGCGAGGAGGGCCGCCGGACCCGTACGGGAGCGCGTCCCGGCTCCCCCGTCCGCTCCGGATCCCGCTCCGGATCCCGCTTCCGCTCCCGCCCCGGATCCGCCCCCGGTTCCCGTGCCCGGCAGGCGGGGGAGCAGGGCCCGGAGCGCCGCCGCCGCGAGCAGGGCGAGGACTCCGGTGGCGGCGAACGCCCAGCGCCAGCCCATCCGTTCGGTCAGCAGGGTGCCGGCGGGGACCCCGATGACCGAGGCGGCCGAGACGCCGCCGAAGATCACGGCGGTGGCCCGTCCCACGGCCCCGGCGGGCACGAGCCGGGGTGCGAGGCCGCCCGCGAGCGCCCAGAAGCCGCCGATCGCGATGCCGAGCAGCACCCGGGCGGCGAGGACGGTCCCGAGGTGTCCGGCGAGGGCGGACACCAGGTGGGCGACGGCGGCGAGGAGCAGGAGTGCGACGAGGAGCGCCCGGCGGTCGGCGCCGGCCGCGCGGGCGGTGACGAGCGGTGCGGCGAGGGCGGCGACGAGGCCGGGCACGGTCACCATGAGGGCTGCCGCGCCCTCGGAGACGGAGAGGTCGGCGGCGGCCGGTGTGAGCAGTCCGACCGGCAGCAGTTCGGCGGTCATGACGGTGAAGACGCCGAGTGCGACGGCGGCGACGGCGCGGTGTCCGTTCCCCGCGTCCGGCACGCTCTCCCGTCGGCCCCCGTCGTTCTCGCGGCGGCCTCCGTCGCTCTCCCGTCGGCCGCTCTTCCGACCCTTCGCTAACTGGACATCAGACATCCAGAATATCCCCCTTCAGAAGCCCTCCCCGTGCGGTGAGGGCGGCCGTGTCAGACGTTGGCGAACCAGCGGCGGATCCGTTCGGGCGCGGCCGGCGCCTGGACCTCGGCCCGCTCCCGGACGTCGGCCAGGGTCTGGGCCATGAGCTCCATGCGCCAGGCGAGCTCGGCCCGGGCCATGGCCCCGGCGATGGCACACTCGGCGGCGTACGTCTCCGGCGCCCCCGCGCCGGGGCCCTGCTGCCGGATCTCGGTGCAGCGAAAGGCCTCGCCGGGGCCCTCGATCGCGGCGACGACATCCATGAGCGTGATGCGGTCCAGGGTGCGCGCCAGCCGGAAGCCGCCCTTGGGTCCGGAGACCGAGGTGACGATCCCGGCACGGGCGAGCGCCTGGAGCTGCTTGTTGAGATAGGCGGGGGGCAGCTCGTGATAGGCCGCGAGGCGCGCGGCGGTCACCGCCCGCTCGGGCCCGATCCAGGCCAGGTTCAGGCAGCTGTGCAGTGCCCATTCCACGCCGTCGCTCATCTTCATAACCTGGACTCTACATATCCAGAATAGAGCAGACAAGTGACCGGATGAGACCCCTGTCACACGCCCGTGACATGACCACGAAAGTCCCGTCGCACAAGATCCGTAACTTTGTTCTCACAGCCCGCCGAACCTCCAACGGCCCCACCCGAACGAGCAGACGGCATGCGGCTCTCCTCTTCCACACCTGCCTTCCAGGAGTCGTCATGCGCACCGCCCTCCGCACCGCCATCACCACCGCCGCCCTCGCCGGCGCGGTCCTCGCCCCGGCCTCCGGCGCCTTCGCCGCGACGCAGCCGGCCCCGGCCGCGACCCCCGCGGCGACGGGGACCCCCGTCGCCGCGGCCACCAGCGGGGCGCCCACCGCCAAGACGCCCGCCGGCGGGGCGCCGAAGGCCGAGAGCACCAAGGCCCCGGCGACGGAGACCACCACGCCGTCCAAGGACCGGGCCAAGGGCGAGGACGAGGGCAAGGGCAAGGACCAGGGCAGGGACGAGGCCGGCGGCACCGGGAACGGGGAGCTCGGCGAGCAGGGACCGGAGGTCACGGCCGGTGAGAGCCTCGGCCGCCGCCCGCTCGCCGACGGCGGCTACGCCGAGCTCTACCGCAAGAGCGAGGGCGTCTACCTCGCCGACCTCCACTCCCCCCGGGGCGAGGTCACGGGCCGTCTGAAGGCCGACGGCAGCGGCGCGGGCGACCAGTTCGGCACCGTCTTCGTCATCCTGGAGGCCGACGGCACCATCGCCTCGTGGCGCAACCCCCAGCCGGGCGGCGGCGACTTCAGCGAGGTCCGTGAGGGTTGCTCGGTGACCCGGTACGCCGCCGCTCCCTTCGAGGGCGTGTCCATGGCCCTGACGAACAGCCCCAAGGGCCCCGTCGCCAAGCTCAGCCAGAACGGCAAGGTCATCGCGGTCCTCGACCGCGCCCACGACACGGCCCTCTACGGCGGCGCCCGCATCAAGGGCCTGCTCGACCCGGCTCCGGAGCTGCCCATGCTCCAGATGCGGGTGCACGGCGGCCCGATCCCGTGGGACGGCCTGCGCTTCCCGGCGGTCCCGAAGGGCTGCGGCACCGGCTCGGACACCGGCTCGGGTACGGGCACGGGCTCGGGCTCGGGTACGGGCACCGGCACCGGCACCGGCACCGGTCAGGGCGGCACGGCACAGCACGCGACCCAGACCGGGGAGCAGGCGGCCACCGCCCCGCAGACCTCCGTCGTGCCCAAGGGCTCCGTCGCCGCCGGTGTCGAGCCGGTCGCCGCCGACCACACCCTCGCCTTCGCGGGCGGCGCCGCCCTGGCGGGCGCGGGCGCGGCCGGTGTCGCCCTGGCCCTGTTCCGCCGTCGCGGAATCGCCGCCTGACCCCGTACCGGGGCGCGGGCCGCACGCCCACGCCCCGGACCACGGACCGGTGCCCCGCCCTTCCCCGGGCGGGGCACCTCGCGTTCACGCCCTGTCGGCGCCACCCGCCCCGGCCGGCCCGGCCGCCGCGAGGGCCGCGAGCCGGGACAGGGCCTCGTCGAGCACCGCGCGCGGGGGTGAGGCGAGCCCGACCCGGATCGCGTCCGGGGCCGTTCCCGTACCCACCGCGAAGGCACTGCCCGGGGTGACCGCCACGCCCGCGCGTTCGGCGGCGGCGGCCGTGAAGGTCTCCGCCCGCCAGGGCGCGGGCAGCTCCCACCAGCAGTAGTACGCGTGCGGGGAGGTCCGCAGGACGTGCCCGGCGAGCCGCCGCCCGACCAGGGCGTGCCGGGCCGCGGTGTCCGCCCGCTTGGCCGCGACCGCCTCGGCGACCGTGCCGTCCCCGGTCCAGCGGGTGGCGGCGGCGAGCGCGAGACCGCCCGCCGTCCAGGCGCCGGAGCGCAGGGCCTCCGCCACGGCCGCGCGCAGCCGTCCGGGCACCACCAGGTAGCCGACGGTCAGGCCGGGGGCGAGCCGCTTGGAGAGGCTGTCGACGAGAAGGACCCGTTCGGGGGCGTGCGCGGCGAGCGGGGCCGGCGCGGCCGGTGCGAGGAAGGCCCAGGTGGTGTCCTCGACGGCCGTCAGGTCCAGCCCGCGCAGAAGCTCGGCGAGCTCGGCCCTGCGCCCCTCCCCGGCGGTCGAGGAGAGCGGGTTGTGCAGGGTCGGCTGGAGGTAGACGGCGGACAGCGGCGCCGCCCGGTGGGCCGCCGCGAGCGCCTCCGGCCGTACCCCCTCGGCATCGAGACCGAGCGGGACGAGCCGGATGCCGAGCCGCTCGGCCACCGCCTTGACCAGGGGATACGTGAGGGCCTCGACGCCCAGTCGGCCGCCGGGCGGGACGAGTGAGGAGAGCGCGGCGGCGATGGCCTGCCGGCCGTTCCCGGCGAAGAGCACGCTCTCGGGGTCGGGTGCCCAGCCGGGCCGGGCGAGGACGGTCACCGCCGCGTCGCGGGCCTCCGGGGTGCCGGTCGCGGCGGCGGGCCGGGTCACGGCCTCGGCCAGCACGTCGGGCCGGGCGAGGGCCGCGAGCGCCCGTGCCATCAGCTCCGCCTGGCCGTCGAAGACGGGGTAGTTGAGCTGGAGGTCGACGGGTGCGGCGCCGGTCGCCTCGGCGAGCGCGGGCCCCGGCAGCGGGGGCGCCGCCCGGACGAAGGTGCCGCGCCCGACCTCCCCGACGACGAGACCCCGGCGGGCCAGCTCCCCGTAGACGCGGATCGCCGTCGAGTTGGCGATCGCGTGCCGGCGGGCGAAGACGCGCTGCGGCGGCAGCCGGTCACCGGGGCGCAGGCGCCCGTCGCGTACGGCCGCCTCGACCCGGTCGGCGATCCTCCGGTACTCCTCCACGCTGCCCCGCCCCCGCTCGTCCCGCTCCACGCCGCTCCACGCCGCCCCACCGCTCCGTGGGCCGGCCCGCCTCGATTGCACCGAGAGCAAAGATCTTATTGCACCGAGCAGTTGGGGCTGCCTAGCCTGCGGACATGCCCGTCATCCAGACCCCCACCACCGGGATCCACTACGAGGACAGGGGCACGGGCCCCGTCCTCCTCCTCGTCCACGGCCACCCCTTCGACCACACCATGTGGCAGCCCCAGATCGACCGGTTCTCCCGCACCCACCGGGTGATCGCCCCGGACCTGCGCGGCTACGGCAGGACGCCGCTCGGCACCCCGCGGGACACCACCGGCGCGGACACCCGGCACGACACCACCGGCGCGGACACCCGGCACGACACGACCGGCGCGGACACCCGGCCGCGCGCCACCGGCCTCGGCGACTTCGCCGAGGACCTCGCCGACCTCCTCGACGCGCTGGACGTCCGGGACTGCGTCCTGGCCGGCCTCTCCATGGGCGGCCAGATCGCCATGGAGTTCCAGCGCCGCCACCCCGGACGCCTCCGGGGCCTCGTCCTCGCCGACACCTTCCCCGCCGCCGAGACCGACGAGGGCAGAGCCGCCCGGAACGCCATGGCCGACCGGTTCCTCGCCGGGGGCGCCGACGCCGTCCGGGAGTACGCCGACGAGGTGCTGGACCGGATGGTCGCCCCGTACAACACCCATGCCGCCCCGCACGTCCACCGCATGATGTGCGCCACCGACCCGGCCGGCGCCGCCGCGGCCCTGCGCGGCCGCGCCGAGCGCCCCGACTACCGGCAGACCCTCACCACCGTGCCGTTTCCCGCGCTCGTCGTGGTCGGCCGGGACGACACGTACACCCCGGTCGCCGACGCCGAGGACATGCACGCCCTGCTCCCGCACTCCACGCTCGCCGTCGTCGAACGGGCCGCGCACCTCCCCAACCTGGAACGGCCCGAGGAGTTCGACGCCGTACTGGCGAGCTACCTCCGTTCACTCATTCGGCCCATCTGAAGATTCGGAACCGCCCGAACGCTCCGACGATGGGGCCATGAGCCAGAACAGCGCACCCACCCGCCAGCCGAGCGCCTCCGGCGCCTGGGCCTCCGGCGGCACCCTCTTCGCCGGTGTCCTCATGCTGGTCACCGGCTTCCTGGACGTCTTCCAGGGAATCGCGGGTATCGCCGAGGACGACGTCTACACCCGCGTCGGCGACTACGTCTTCAAGTTCAACCTCACCACCTGGGGCTGGATCCACCTCATCCTCGGCGTCATCCTCGCCATCGTCGGCATCGGCATCCTCAAGGGCATGGAATGGGGCCGGGTCGCCGGTATCGCGCTGGCATCCCTGAACATCCTGTTCCAGTTCCTCTTCCTGCCGTACCAGCCGTGGTGGGCGCTCTTCTCGATGGCGATCTCGATCTTCGTGATCTGGGCGCTGGCCACGGACAAGGCCTACGGCCCCGACAACACGTTCTGAGGCCGGCCGATGAGACGCATCCCCACGCTCGCCCTCGGCCTCACCGTCACCGCCGCCGCGCTCACCGTCACCGGCTGCGACGCCGCCAAGGAGACGGCGGGCGGCATCATCTCCACCGCCACCGCGGCCGTGGCCTCGGCGGCGGAGCAGAAGATGAACGAGGTCAAGGACGGGGTCAACGCCACCGGTGACGTGACCGCCGGGCCGACGAGCACCGACGGAGACCGCACGGTCGCCCAGATCACGGCGACCAACCCGAAGGACCAGAACGCCGACTACACGGTCATGGTCACCTTCCGGGACACCGAGGGGAACTTCCTCGACACGGTCGTCCTCAGCATCGACGGCGTCCCGCCCGGCGAGTCCAAGACCGGTACGGCACGCAGCAATCGGACGCTCTCGGGCGATACGAAGGCAGAGATCGCGCAGGCCCTGCGACACTGACGGAGTGGACCGAGTCCTGACCGCAGAGCCCGTGAGCAGCAGCCCCGCCCCACCGACCCCCGAGCCTCCCCTCCGGCCCAGGCACCGCGTCACGGCCTGGGCCGCCGGACTGCTCCTGGTCGTCCCCGCCCTGATCGCGGCCTGCCGCGTCCTCGACACGGACGCGATCACCCCGGTCCCCCAACTCCTCTCCTTCCTCCCCTGGCTGACGGTTCCGGCGGGCCTCGCCCTGCTGCTCACCGTCGCCGCGCGGCGACGGGTGCAGGCCTTCGTGGCGGTCCTCGTCCTCGGCGCCACCGCCTGGAGCTCCGTGCCGTACATGCCGCAGGCCGTCATCCCGTACGGGCTGCCGCTGGCACAGGTGAGGGTCATCGCCTCCAACGTCGAATTCGGCCAGGGGACGAAGGCGTTGACCGAGGTGGTCCGGCGGGAGCACCCGCAGCTCGTCTTCGTCTCGGAGTGCGACCGCGCCTGCCGGGACACCCTCACGAAGACCTTCGCCACGGACCTTCCCCACTACGCCTCCGTCGACGGCGAGGGCTCGGTCGGCTCGATCCTGCTCAGCGCGTACCCGCTGCGCGACTGGCGGATGATCCCGGCGGCCATGGGCATGCCGGGCGCCACCGCCGACATCGCGGGCGTGGCCGTACGGCTCCAGCTGGCGCACCCGCTCCCGCCCCTGCCGGGCCAGGTCCACCTGTGGAAGAGGGAACTCGGCAGGATCGCGGACTTCGCCGCCGCCGACCCGGGCCCCACCCTGATCGCCGGCGACTTCAACGCCTCCCAGGACCACGCCTCCTTCCGCGCGATCCTCGACGCGGGATGGCTCCAGGACGCCTCCCGGCGGGCCGACGCCAGCCGCACCCCCACCTGGCCGATGGAGGGCCCCCTCCCCCCGTACGTCCAGATCGACCACGTCCTCGTCAGCGACTTCAGCGTCCGCGGAGTCCGCTTCCTCGACATCGCCGGCTCCGACCACCGGGCCGTCCTCGCCGATCTCGACCTGCGCGGCCCGCGCTGATCGGAGACGCTTGAGGACATGGAGAACGAGGAGATCCTGGACGACATCGGTGCCCTCGTCGAGGAGGAACGCGCCCTGCGCACGCGCGCGGGCGGCCTTCTCCCCGAGGAGCTGGCCCGTCTGGCGGACCTCGAGGTCCGCCTCGACCAGTGCTGGGACCTGCTGCGCCAGCGCCGGGCGAAATCGGAGTTCGGCGAGGATCCGGACACGGCGGCCCTCCGCCCGGCCGCCGAGGTCGAGTCCTACCGCAACTGACGGCGGCCCCCGCGGGCCCCTCCGCCGGAGGCCGGGACACCCCGGGTGACGGCGGCCCCCGCAGCCCCGGCGTCCAGCACCGGGCCCCCGCGCTCCGACGGTGACCGCCCGGCCCCGACGGCGACCGCCCGGTGCGCCCGCCGCCGAGTTGTGCCCGCAACGGTGGCGGGCGGGCCCAGTACGTTGGCCCCATGGCAAGACCCCGCTCCAGCCTGCTCGCCCCTCCCGCCTGGCTCACCGCCGGGCTCCGGCCGGCCCCCGTGCCCGTTCCCTGGGCCGCCGTCGGGCGGGCCGCCGTCGCCCTGTCCGCGCCGCTCGCCGTGGGGCTCGCCGTCGGGCAGCCCGCCTACGGGGCGCTCGTCTCCATGGGGGCGCTCTCCGGGGTCATCGGCGACACCGCCGACGCCTACCGGATGCGGGTCTTCAACATCGCCGTGCCGCAGCTCTTCGGAGCCGTCGGCGTCACCCTCGGGACCCTCGTCTTCGGGCACGGCTGGGTCGCCGTCGCCGTGCTCACCCTCGTCGCGCTCGTCTCCGGGATGATCTCCTCGATCGGGGCCGTCGCCTCCGTCTCCGGGCTCCTCCTGCTGCTCAACGCCGTCGTCGGCGCCGGACTCCCGATGCCCGACCCCTGGTGGAAGGCGCCGCTCCTGCTCACCCTCGGTGGGCTCTTCGTGCTCCTCCTCACCCTGCTCGGCTGGCCGCTGCGCCGCGCCGCCCCCGAACGCTCGGCCGTCGCCGCCACCTACCGGTCCGTCGCCGACCTGTACGAGGCCACCGGGACCTCCGCGTACGACGAGAAACGGCAGGCCGTCACCGCCTCCCTCAACCAGTCCTACGACCTGATCCTGGCCCGCCGTGCCCGACAGCACGGCCGCGCGCCCTCCCTGGTCCGGCTGCTCGCCCAACTGAACGTCGTCGTCCCGCTCGTCGAGGCCGCCCCCGCCGCCCATCTCCGGGCCCAGCTCCACGGCCCCCTGTCCGCCACGATCCCCGCCGCCGTGCGGGACCTCGCCGACGCCGTCGACGAGGGCCGCACCGGGGCGCCCGAACCGGATCTGCCGACCCCCGAGCGGCCCGCGGAGAAGGCCGTGGACCACGCCCTGCGGTACGCGGCGACCGTCGTCCACGAGGCCGAGCCCGACCCGGCCAACGTCGACGACCGGCTCGGCCGGCCCGCCGCGCTCCGGGTCCGCGTCCGCCGGACCACCCGGGCCGTCCTGTTCTCCGAGGCGTCCTGGCGGTACGGGCTGCGCCTCGCCCTGTGCATCGGGCTCGCGCAGGCACTCGTCTCGCTGATCGCCGTACCCCGCTCGTACTGGGTGGCCCTCACCGTCACCTTCGTCATGAAGCCCGACTTCGGCTCGGTCTTCTCCCGGGCCGTGCTGCGCGCCTTCGGCACCGCCGCCGGCCTCCTCCTCGCCGCCCTGGTCCTCGCCGAGGTCCCGCGCGGCTGGTGGGACGTGCCCGTCATGTGCGTGCTCGCCGCGCTCATCCCGGCGTTCTCCGCGAAGGGGTACGCCTTCCAGACCGCGGCCATCACCCCGGTGATCCTGCTGCTCTCCGACACCCTCAACCAGCAGGGCTTCGACCTGGTCATGCCCCGCCTGTACGACTCGCTGATCGGCTGCGGCATCGCGCTGATCGCCGGCTATCTGCTCTGGCCCGAGTCCTGGCACACCCGGATCGGGGACCGGCTCGCGGACGCCGTCGCGGACACCGCCGCCTATGTGGCCTGCGCCTTCACCGGGAACGGCGGGGATCCGGGGGACCAGGGCAGCCGGCTGCGGGCCCGGCGGAAGCTCTACCGCGATCTGTCGACCGTCCGCTCCGAGTTCCAGCGCGCCCTGACCGAACCGCCGCCCACCGGCACCCGCGCCGCCGCCTGGTGGCCGCTCGTCGTCGCGGCCGAACGGATCGTGGACGCGACGACGGCGGCCCGCATCCGGGTCGACCACGGCGCCCCCTCCCCCGATCCCGCGGAGGTCACCGCCGTGGAGCGCGAGTTGAGGGAACTCGCCGACGGACTACGGGGCACGGACACCCTCGTGGAGGTCCGCACGGAGCTCCACGGCGACGAGAGCGGAGTCCTGGAACCACTCCGTCAGGAGGTCCGCGCGGCCCGTGCGATCGCCGGTCCCGACCTGCGATAAACCTTCCTCCGGGGGCGTACGGGAGGACTTACCGGCGGTCACGGAACGGAACCCTCCCCACCGCCGTTACCGGAAGCCACCGGGGCGACTACGATGCGCTCGATCTCACCTGGATCCGCGCCCGCCGCCGTCGCGAACCGGCCCGGCGGACGGGCCACTTCGCCCTGCCTCACCCCCCGCGCCCCGAGGACCCCGCCATGCGCACCACGACGAACAGAGGGCTCCAGCCCAATGTCCTCGGCACCTTCGACACGATCGTGATGGCCGTCGCCGGCAGCGCCCCCGCCTACTCGATGGCCGCGACCACCGCCGTGCTCTTCGGCGCCGTCGGCTACGCCGGGCCCGCCGCCCTGCTCTACTGCGCGATACCGATGTTCGGCATCGTCCTCGCGTACGCCCGCCTCGGGCGGATCGACGTCAACGCGGGTGCCGGCTACTCCTGGGTGGGCCGCACCCTCCACCCCTTCCTCGGCTTCCTCTCCGGCTGGGCGCTGGTCTTCGCCGCCACCGTCTTCATGGTGGCCGGTTCGCTGCCCGCCGGCTCCCTCACCCTCGCCCTGATCGACCAGGACCTCGCCGACAGCACCCCGCTCGCCGCCGCCGTCGGAGCCGCCTGGTTCCTGGTGATGCTGCTGGTCGTCCTGGGTGGCGCCCGGCTCACCGTCCGGGCCCAGCTGATCATGTCGGGCGTCGAGATGGTGATCATCCTCGGCTTCGTCCTGGCCGCCCTGGCGCACCGGGGGCGGGCCACCGCCTTCGACTGGTCCTGGTTCGGCCTCGGCCAGTTCGACGGGCCGCAGGGCTTCGCCGCCGGCGCGCTGATCGCCGCGTTCTACTACTGGGGCTGGGACGTCACCAGCAACCTCAGCGAGGAGACCCGGAACAGCCGCCGCACCGCCGGACTCGCCGCGCTCGTCGGCGTCGGCTTCGTCTTCCTCCTCTTCGTGGCCGTCACCGTCGTCGTGAACGTGCTGCTGACCGCCGAGGAGATCCGCACCGCGGGACCCAACGTCCTCGCCGTCGTCGGCCAGGCGGTCTGGCCCGGCGTCGGCGGGAAACTCCTCGTCGTGGCCGTCCTGCTGTCCACCGTCGCCACCCTGGAGACCACCCTCCTCCAGGTCACCCGCTCGCTCTTCGCGATGGGCCGCGACCGGACCCTGCCGGCGCCGCTCGGCGACGTGCACCGCCGCTGGAACACCCCGTGGGTCGCGATCGTCGCCGTCGGCGGTGCCGCCCTGCTGATGTTCGCGGCCGCCGCGGCCGCCGGCTCCGTCCAGCAGATCCTCCGCGACGCCGTCTCCGCGATCGGTCTCCAGATCGCGTTCTACTACGGCCTCGCGGGCATCGCCGCGGTCGTCGCGTACAAGTCGGTGCTCTTCCGCTCCGTACGGAACCTGCTGCTCGGCGGCCTCTGGCCGCTGCTCGGCTCCGCGTTCATGCTCTGGACCTTCTACGAGTCCCTCGGCGAACTCTCCACCACCGCCCTCACCATCGGCCTCGGCGGCCTGCTCCTCGGCGTCGTGCCCCTGATCGTGTACTGGCGCAAGGGCAGCGACTACTACCGCCCGGCCCGCCTGGACGCGGTCCGCGCGATGGAGGCCGCCGAAGGCTCGGGCCCGGCCTCCCGCCCGCGTACGGGAACCCGGGACAAGAGCTACGCGACGGACTTCTGAGCACCGGACGAACCCCGGTGCACCGGATACCCCTCTCCACACTGGGGAGGACCGCACCGCGACACCCGCACCGGACGCCCCGCACGACCAGAACCACCCGCACGCCCCCGCAGGACCCGCACGCCCACGACTTCTGACGGCAGCCGAACCCGAAGGAGGCCCCCGATGGCCGTACGCCGCCGCTCCGCGCGCTCGGCACGCCAGGAGCGCTTCGCTCCCGACTTCGACCCGGACTTCGGGGACCGCGCCCTGACCGAGGCGCGCCACGACATCGTCATCGGACGCTGGCAGGGCGTACGGGACCTGCTCGCCGCCACCGGCGACCACTGGGCGCGCCGCACCCACCGACTGCGGCTCCTCTCGCACGCCGCCGCCGGCAGCTCCACCGTGGAGACCTGGCGGGCCGCCGAACCGGGCAACCCCGACGCGGCCGTGCTGCGGGCCGCGACCGAGGTGGTGCGGGTCTTCGACGCGGCCATCGCGGCCGGCCGGGGCGCCGCCGTCGAACGCGGCCGGATCGACGCCGCCGTCGACGCCTGCCGGGGCGCGGCCGAGGCCGCCCCCACCGACCCCATGCCGTGGGTGTCGCTGCTCTCGGTGGCCAGACTGTACGAGGGCGGGGTGCCGCGCCGGGAACTGCGCCACTGGTTCGACGAGTTGCGGCGCCGGGACCCGTACAACACCGAAGGCCACATCCAGGTGCTGCGCTACTGGTCGGCGCGCTGGCACGGGACGCACGGCAGCATGTACGACTTCGCCCGCGACGCGGCGGGCGTGGCACCGCCCGGCTCCCCCCTGCCCGTGCTCGTCCAGGTGGCCCGGGTCGAGGAGTACCGGTACATCGCGGACGGGGCGCTCGGGCGGGGCCCGGTGCGCGGCTTCGACCAGCACTGGAAGCACGAACTGGCGGTGACGGAGCTGCGCCGCACCCACGCCCGCTGGATCGGCGGCCGGGAGCCCGGGGCGCCGGTCGCGCCGGAGGAGGTCGGCGACCTCCACTTCCTGGTGCACGCGGCCTGTTACGCGGGCCAGGTCGAGATCGCCCGGGAGCTGCTCGGGATGCTCGGCGCCCGGGCCGCGTGGGTGCCGTGGGCGTACACGGGCGACCCGGAGGAGCAGTTCGTACGGTTCCGGGAGGGCCTGGGAGTGGAGTGACCGCGCGACCCCGCTCCCGGCCCTCGTGGCACTCAGACGCCGATGTCGCGGCCGTCCGTGCGCCACACGGCGACGACCGACGGACGGACGATCTTCCCGGGTCCGTCGGGCCAGACCGAGGCGGGCTTCTCGACGGAGGCCCCGTCGATCTCGCCCGGGTGCTGCACGGCGACCAGGACCCGGCGGTCCTGGATGATCGGGCCGCAGGTCTCGGCGCCCTTGGGCACGGTCAGGAACTGCTTGAGCTCACCGCGCCGCTCGCCCTGCGTGGCGACACCGAACAGGCCGTCGTGCGAGCCGAGCTGGGCGCCGTCCGTGGAGATCCACAGGTTGCCGTGCGGGTCGAAGGCCACGTTGTCCGGGCAGGAGATCGGGGAGACCTTCTCCTTGGGGTAGCCGGCGAAGTAGGTGGCCGGGTCGTTCGGGTCGCCCGCGACCAGGAACAGGCGCCAGGCGAAACCGTCGGAGGACGGGTCGTCCCAGTTCTCGGCGAGTTCGAGGATCTGCCCGTGCTTGTTGAGGTTGCGCGGGTTGGCCTCGTCGGCACCGGCCTTGCCGGGCTTGCCGCGGTCGGTGTTGTTGGTGAGCGCGACATAGACGCGACCGGTGCGCGGGGACGGCTCGACGTCCTCGGGCCGGTCCATCTTGGTGGCGCCGACCTTGTCACCGGCGAGGCGGGTGAAGACGTACACCTCCTCGGCGGTCATCCCGGGGACGTGCGAGACGTCACCGGTGGCGAGCGGGATCCACACACCGGAGCCGTCGAACTCGCCGTCGGCGGGGTGCTTGCCGGTGCCGTCGATCTCGGCGGCCGGGGAGTCGCCGGTCAGCTTGGCGACGTACAGCGTGCCCTCGTCGAGCAGGGTCAGGTTGTGCTCGCGGGCGGCCCGCGAGTTCCCCTTCTTCATCCGCTTGCTGGAGACGAACTTGTAGAAGTAGTCGAACCGCTCGTCGTCGCCCATGTAGACGACCGGCCGGCCGTCGTCGGTGAGCCGGGGCTGCGCGGCCTCGTGCTTGAAGCGGCCGAGCGCGGTGCGCTTGCGGGGCGTCGAGTCGGGGTCGTACGGGTCGAGCTCGACGACCCAGCCGAAGCGGTGGACCTCGTTGGGCTCCTGCTTGAGGTCGAAGCGCCTGTCGAACCGCTCCCACTTGCGCTCGGTGGCACCGGTGCCCACGCCGTAGCGCTTGTCGGTGGCGCTGGAGCCGTTGGCGAAGTACTGGTTGAAGTTCTCCTCGCCGTGGAGGGTGGTGCCCCACGGGGTGGTGCCGCCGGCGCAGTTGTTGAGCGTGCCGAGGACGATCCGGCCCTCGGGGTCGGCGGAGGTCTTCAGCAGGTCGCTGCCGGCCGCGGGGCCGGTGACCTCGAACTCGCTCGTCGTGTGGAGACGGCGGTTGAGGTAGTGGCGGGAGACCGGGGAGAGCTTGCCGGTGCGGTGCTCCTCCTGGACGACGACGACCGAGAGACCGTGCGCGGCCCAGGCGATCTCGACCTGCTCGCGGGTCGGGTTGGCGGCGTCGTAGCCGCGGAACATCAGGACTTCGTCGGTGTACTCGTGGTTGGCGACGAGGACCTGGCGGTCGCGCTCCCCGCGCAGCGGCAGCAGGGAGAGGAAGTCGTTGTTGTAGCCGAACTGACCGGCCTGGGCCTTCGCCGTCTGCTTCTCGGAGTCGAAGGCGGGGGCGCCGCGGAGGATGGGCTCGCCCCAGCGGATGACGACGTTCTGGGAGTAACCGGCGGGAACGGTGACCTTGTCGGCGGTGTTGGGCGCGACGGGCGTGAAGCGCAGACCACGGGCCCCGTCGGCCCTGCCGGAGCCGTGACCGTGGCCGTGACCGGTGCCGGGCTGCTGGGGGCGGGCGACGGCCTCCGGCGCGTTGCCGAGGGCGAGGGCTCCACCGGCGGCGGAGGCGACCGTCACGACGGCGGCGGCACGCAGGGCGGAACGGCGCGAGAGCGCACCGGCTATGACATCGCCGACGTACTCGTTGTCGCTGGTGTTGGGCACCTCGTGGAAGCAGGCGTCACCGCAGCGGTAACGGCAAGTGAGAGCGGAACGGCCGCCTCCGTGGGGGTTTGTGCTCAGCAGCGGCAGCAGTTTGCGCACTTCGTCCTCCTCCGGCGCACACTGCGCCGACATGGTGTCGGGATTCCTTCGGCGGCGACGCTATGTGCGCACATCTGCACAGGGACGGCGGCGGAGTGAACGCCGAATGAATGCCCGGCAACCGGGGGCGACCGGGTCACCGGGGAGGGAGGGGGTGGCCGCTAACCTTACGTGTCCGCCCTGGCCAGGGATGAACGTCCCGAAACGCCCAGTACGGACATTCACACGCACCCATCTCATGCGAAAGGGTTCGCCCATGGGTATTCGGAGCATGCTGCGCAAGGTATTCGGCAGGGACCGCGAGGAAACCCCGGCGACCTCCGTCCCGCCCCAGACGCGTGAGACCCCCTCAACGTCCTCGGCCTCGGGCTCGACCTCGGGCTCGGACTCCGCGCCGGAGAACGAGGCCCAGCGGGCGGCGGACGATCTGGTGGCGGCGTCCTTCGACAACCCGCAGATCCCGCGGGCACGGGCGAAGACGCGGTCGGCCGGAACGGAGGCGGAGGCGCCTGCGGCTGAAGCGGAGACGAAGGCGGCGACGTCTGCGGCTGAAGCGGCGGCGGAGCCGTCGGTGCCGGAGGCGCGCGCGGCTGAAGCGGTGGCGCCTGCGGCTGAAGCGGAGCCGGAGCCGGCCGGCGGAGCCGAGGACGCGCCTGCTGCGGCTGCGGAAGCGCCCGCTGGAGCGGAGGACGCCACCGCTGCGGGGACGGAGACGGCCCAGGACGCGGACGTCGCCACCGCTGCGGAGACGGACGACGCCGAGGCACCTGCCGCTGAGGCGGAGACGACCACCGCCGAGGCGGAGACGGCTGTTACGGCTGACGCCGAGGCGGAGGTCGCGGAAGCGCCCGCCGCGGAGGCGGAGACCGCCGCTACGGCCGACGCCGACGCCGTCGAAGCGCCCGCCGCCGACACGGAAGCCGCCGTTGCGGCCGCGGACACCGCCGCCACCGACGCCGACGCCGACACGGACGTCACGGAGGCACCCGCCGCCGACGCCGAGACCGTCGCTACGGCTGACGCCGACACGGACCTCGCGGAAGCGCCCGCCGCCGAGACGGAGACCGTCGCTACGGCTGACGACACCGCCACCACCGACGCCGACACGGACGTCACGGAGGCACCCGCCGCCGACGCCGCGGAAGCGCCCGCCGGAGCGGAGGCCACGGAGGCGCCCGCCGCCGACGCCGAGACCGCCGCTACGGCCGACGCCGACGCCGTGGAAGCACCCGCCACCGAGACGGAAGCCGCCGTTGCGGCCGCGGACACCGCCGCCACCGGCACCCACGCCGACACGGACGTCACGGAGGCACCCGCCGCCGAGGCGGAGGCCGTCGTTGCCGCTGCGGACGTGGCCGTGGGCGCCGAACCGGCGGAGGAGCCGGAGGCGGAGGTCCCGGCTGCGGAGGCGTCCGTCGTCGAGGAGCCCGTCACGGTCGAGGCCGTGGCCGACGGGTCGGAGGCGGAGCCGTCCGCCACCGCCGAGCCCGAGCCGGAGGCCGGCGCCGACGCCGACGCGGCGCCGGAGGCCGGTGAGCTCGTCACCGCCGCCGTGGAGGAGCCGGAGGCGGCTCCCGTCCCCGCGGTCGAGGCCGACCCGGCTCCGGAGGAGCAGGACGTCGAGCCCGTGGCCGTCGCGGCGGAGCCGCAGACCGGCGAAGCCGACGACGCCGACGCCGTCGGCCCCGCGCTCCCCCTCGCCCGGGTCAAGACCCTCGCCCCGCACCTCGTCGACGCCTACAAGGCCGCCGGGGCGCAGCTCAGGAAGCAGGAGCTGGCGGGGGCGCGGGCCGCCGTCTACCTTGTGGTGGACCGGTCCGGTTCGATGCGCGGGTACTTCAAGGACGGGTCGGTGCAGCGGCTCGCCGAGCAGGTCACCGCGCTGGCGGCGCACCTCGACGAGGACGCCACCGTCACGACCGTGTTCTTCTCGACGGACATCGACGGGACGGTCGACCTGACCCCCGCCGACCTCACGCCCACTCGGGTGGAGGAGGTCAACGCCGGCCTCGGCCGCCTGGGCCGTACCAACTACCACCGCGCCGTGGAAGAGGTCCTCGCGCACCACGAGAAGGCGGACCCGGCGCGCCCCGCCCTGGTCGTCTTCCAGACGGACGGCGCGCCGGAGTCGAAGACCGCCGCGGCGCAGGCCCTGGCCGAAACGGAGGGCCGCCCGCTGCACTGGCGGTTCGTGGCCTGGGGCGAGGAGGACAACAAGGCCTTCGACTTCGTCCGGAAGCTCGACGGCACTCCTCGTACCGGCACGTTCTTCGCGGGCGTGACCCCGGTCGAGACCGCGCACGCCGCCTTCTACCGCGGTCTGCTCGCGGGTCTGGAGTTCTAGGGGCCCCAGGAGGGCGCGTCCCGCCGCGTGGGCGGGACATTTCACGGCGCGGGCCGGGTCCGGGAGCTTCCCGGGCCCGGCCCGCCCGTCCGAGCGCGGTCGACACGGTCGGCCGAGCCCGGGCGCGGCGGATGCGGCGTCCCGAGGCCCCCCGTCGTCGGCAGAATCCTTTTCTCTTCCTCTGCGGCATTCGGGTGATATTCACCGTTCGCTGAGTTTCACCGCCCCTAAGATCCACTCTTGTGACAGACAGCCAAAGCCCTTACCCCGCAACGGACATGGCCGGTTCCGCCGACGTGGTGATCCTCGGCGCGGGGCCCGCCGGGCTGGTGCTCGGGAACCTCCTCCTCCGCAGCGGCATCGACTGTGTCGTCCTGGAGCGCGCGAGCCGCGAGCACGTGCAGCAGCGGGCGCGGGCCGGATTCCTCGTCCCGCACACCGCGGCGGTACTGGCCCGGAACGGCCTCGACGAGGGGTTACGCAAACGGGGACTGGAGCACAGCGTCTGCGAGTTCCGCACCGAGGACGGGCGCTTCCGCCTCGACTACGGTCTGCTCGGCAGGGGCGAGCCGCACACGGTCTATCCGCAGCACGAGCTGGTCACCGATCTCGTGGCGCTCTTCCTCGGGGCGGGCGGCCGGATCCGCTTCGACACCGAGGTGCTCGACGTGACCGGTGCGGACGAGCCGCGGCCCGCGGTGTCCGTCCGGGAGCCGGACGGGCGGACCGCCCGGTGGCGGGCGCGGTACGTCGCCGCCTGCGACGGGCGGCACGGAGCGGGCCGGCGGTCGCTGCCGCCCGGCGCGGTGCGCCGCCACCACCGTGACCACGGGGTCACCTGGCTCGGGCTGCTGGCCGAGGCGCCGCCGAGTCTCGACGCCGTCGGATACGCCACGCATCCCCGGGGGTTCGCCGGGCACATGGCCCGCTCCTCCGACGTCACCCGCTACTACCTCCAGTGCGCGCGCGGCACCGAGGCCGGGGACTGGACCGAGGAGCGGGTGTGGGACGAACTCGACCTGCGGATGCGCTCCGAGGAGTTCGGTCCGCTCCGGCGGGGGCGGATTCTGGGCCGCACGGTCGTCGACTTCGAGTCGGACGTCCTCGAACCGCTGCGCCACGGCGCGCTGTTCCTCGTCGGTGACGCCGCGAGCCTGATCAGCCCGTCCGCCGCGAAGGGCGCCAACCTGGCGGTGCTGGAGGCCGATCTCCTCGCCCGCGCGCTCGCCGACGACCTGTTGCACGGCGACTCCGGTGGCCTCGACCGGTACTCGGCCCGGTGCCTCGAACACATCTGGCGCGCGCAGGAGTTCTCGTACTGGATGATCCAGCTCCTGCACCGCGTGCCCGGCCCCGACGGAAGCGCCTCGCCCTTCCAGGAGGGCCTGCGGCGTGCCCGTATGGAGGCGTTGCGGAGCTCCCGCGGCCAGCAGGACTGGTTCGCCGAGAACTACGTCGGCATCTGACCGACCGAGGACTCCCCCTCCCCCTCCCCCTCCCCTCCCTCTCCCCTTCCTCCCCGTACCTGTTCCGGGGCCTGTCCGGCCCGCCCGTCGGCTTTGCCGTGCCCGCTTCCGAAGGATGCCCTCGCCATGAAGACCACCACCGCGAATCCGACCACAGCCCCCCACGACGTCGTGCGGCTGCGTGACACCGCCGACTTCGTCCGGGCGCAGGAGACCCCCGACCTGTTGGCGCGCGTGCTGCCCGGGCTCGACGGACCCGAGTTGCGGGCGATGACCGAGCGGTGCCGGTTCGCGCACGCCGCGCTGCTCGTCTTCCCGCCCGACGGGCGGACCCTCCGGGCGGAGCTGACCGCCGCCGGCCTCTCCCCGGACGGCGAGACGCGACCGAGCGTGGTGGTGCGGGAGCGGCTGGCGGCGCGGCACGGGCTGGGGGCCGGGGAGCTGGACGTACGGATCCTCCGGCCGGGGGTGCACGGTCCCGGCGGCGAGGGGCGTGCGGTGGAGGTGTTCGCGCTGACCGTCCCGGAGGGTTCGGAGCTGGCGGCCGTGGCCGCCGAGGAGCGGGCGGTGGACCGGGAGGCGCATCTGGCCTTCGACGTCGAGCGCCCGGACCCCCTGGTGCTGCGCGGGCTGCGGGCCGGCTTCCTCCGGCACGGGGCGGTCGCGGACGGGGGCGGTTACAACCCGCACGAGGACGGGACCGTCTTCTACTTCGCCGCGCCCGACGAGACGAAGACGCCCTACCGGCGGGTGGAGCTGTACGCGCGGGGCGACCACCGGGACGTGCTGGCCGAGCACCTCGACGGCCCCCGGGCCGCGCATCCGGCGGAAACGCTCCTTCGCCTGCTGACCGGCGCCTGGACGACTCAGGCGCTGGCGGCGTGCGCGGAGCTGCGGCTGCCGGAGGCGATGAGCCCGGGCGTCGCGAGGGGGGCCGAGGAGCTGGCAGGGGCGGTGGGTGCGCGGCCGGAGAGCCTGGCGACGCTGCTGCGGTACCTCGCGATGGTGGGCGTGGTGGTGGAGGAGCCCGGCGCGCGGGGATCGTTCCGGCTGACGGAGGCGGGGCTGCTGCTGCGCGAGGACGCCGGGGGTTCGATGCGGGCGCTGGCGCTGATGTACGGGGGGCCGTTCTACGAGTCCTTCGCACGGCTCGCGCACACCGTGCGGACGGGAGAGCCGGGGTTCGAGGACCGCTACGGCGAGAACCACTTCGACTACTTCGCGCGCCGTCCGGAGCTGGCCGCCCGGTTCGACCGCTCCATGGTGGCGAGCGCCGCGATGTTCGATCCGCTGCCGGAGCACCCGGTCGTCAGGGCCGCGGCCGCCGTTCCCGGCGGGCGTACGGTCGTCGACGTCGCCGGCGGCACCGGGGAGCTCCTGGGGCGGCTGCTGGACGCGCACCCCTCGCTGCGCGGTGTCCTCCTCGAACGCGCCCATGTGATCGAGGCGGCGCGCGCCCGCCTCGGCGCGGTCGCGGAGCGGTGCGACTTCCGGACCGGTGACTTCGCGGACGTGCCGGCGGGCGGGGACGTGTACGTGCTCTCCCGGGTCCTGCACGACTGGGACGACGAGCGGTGCCGGTCGATCCTGCGCCACTGCGCGGCGGCGATGCCGCCGGAGGCCGACCTGCTGATCGTGGAGCGGCTGCTGCCCGTGGACTCCTCGCCGTCGCTGGCGACCGCGTGGGACCTCCACATGATGTGCAACACGGGAGGGCGGGAGCGTACGGCCGCGGCGTACGCCCGGCTGCTCGCCGACGCCGGCCTGGAGCTCGTCGGCCACGGCCCGCTGCCGCTGGAGGCCCATGTGCTGCACGCCCGCCGGCGGTGACACGCTCCTAGGGGGTGTCGTAGGTCGTGACGGTGACCGGCAGGGTCACCGTCACCACCAGCCCGCCGCCCTCCCCCGCGCCGCGTGCGACCGCCCGTACGGTCCCGCCGTGCGCCACGGCGATCGACCGCACGATGGAGAGGCCGAGCCCCGCGCCGGGGCCCATCCGGTCCCGGCCCTCGCCCCGCCGGAAGGGTTCGAAGAGTCCGTCGACGTCCTCGGCGGGTACGACCGGCCCGGTGTTGGTGACGGTCAGGACGCCGCCGTCCACCCGCACGTCGACCCGGCCGCCGGGCACGTTGTAGGCGACGGCGTTCGCGACGAGGTTCCGTACGAGCTGCCCGAGGAGGACCCGGCTGCCCCGTACGACTCCGCCGTCGGCCACCACGTGGGCGTCCTCGTACTCCTCCTCGACGGTCTCGCCCAGGGGCACGTCCTCCCGGTCGGCGAGGCCGCGCTCGCTGCGGGCGAGGAGCAGCAGCCCGTCGATGAGCCGTTCGCTGCGCCGGTTGGCGTCGAGCAGCACGTCCCGTACACCGCAGTCGTCGTCGAGGCCGACCTGGATGGCGACGCGCTGGGTGGCGAGCGGGGTGCGGAGTTCGTGGGAGGCGTTGGCGATGAAGCGGCGCTGGCTGTCGAAGGCGGTCTCCAGGCGTCCGAGCAGCGCGTCGATGGTGTCGCCGAGCTCCTTGAGCTCGTCGTCGGGGCCGGTGACGGCGATCCGGTCGTGCAGATTGCGTGCGGAGAGGCGCCGGGCGCGGGCGGTCATCTCGTGCACGGGCCGCAGCACGCGACCGGCGGTCCACCACCCCACGACGACGGCGCAGCAGGCCATGACGAGCAGGGCGAGGCTCGACCACATGAGCATCTGCTCGCCGGCGGCGCGGCTGATGTCGTCCCCCAGCTCGTACGCCTCGACGACCGCCACGCTGTCGGCGCGGGCGACGATCGCGTCGGTCTCGTCGTCCGTCCCGGCGAGCACGAGCAGGTTCACGACGAGCAGCAGCACCGTCCCGAGGACCAGGAAGGCACCCCCGTACACGAGCGCGATCCGCGTCCGGATGGTGGAGCCCGCCCCCAGGTATCCCGTGTCACCCCCCGGCGTCACAGCCGGTACCCCACGCCCTGCACCGTGGTGATCAGCGCGGGCTCCGCCAGCTTCGCCCGCAGCTTGCTCATACAGACGCGTACGGCCCCGGTGAAGGGGTCCGTGTGGGCGTCCCAGGCACGGTCGAGGAGTTCTTCGGCGGAGACGGCCGCCCCGTCGGCCTCCAGCAGGATCTGGAGGACGGTGAACTCCTTCGGGGAGAGGTCGAGGTCGCGCCCGTCGCGGGTGGCGGTCCGCCGGGCGGTGTCCACGCGGAGCCCGTACCGCTCCAGGAGCGGGGGAAGGGCCGGCCGGGCGGAGCGGCGCCGCAGGGCGCGGACCCGGGAGACCAGCTCGGGGAACTCGAAGGGCTTCCCGAGGTAGTCGTCGGCGCCCAGGTCGAGCCCGGTGACGCGGTCCTCGGTGGTGGTGGCGGCGGTCAGCATGAGGATGCGGGTCGGGGAGCCTTCGGCGACGAGCCGCCGGGCGACGTCGTCGCCGTGGACGCGGGGCAGGTCGCGGTCGAGGACGAGGACGTCGTACGGGTGGAGGCCGAGGTGGTCGAGGGCCGCGTCGCCGCTGTGCACGGTGTCGACGGCGAAGCCCGCGCGCCGCAGGCCGGTGGCGACGAGCTCGGCGAGGGGGCGTTCGTCCTCGGCTACCAGTACACGCATGGGTCTCATCCTCCCGCGCGCCGGTCGCCCGGCGGCCGGGCCCCACCTCCGGCGATGTGAGTGGATCTTCGTACGGCCGTTAGGATTTCGACCATGGCGGCCACTGGATCCGAGAAGCAGGGGGCGAAGGCGTTTTACGTCACGACCCCCATCTACTACGTCAACGACGCTCCTCACCTGGGCCACGCCTACACGACCGTCGCAGGCGATGTGCTCACGCGCTGGCACCGTCAGCGCGGCGAGAAGGTGTGGTTCCTCACCGGCACGGACGAGCACGGTCAGAAGATCATGCGCACGGCAGAGGCGAACGACGTCACGCCGCAGGCCTGGTGCGACAAGCTCGTCGAGGAGGCGTGGAAGCCCCTCTGGGAGCACCTGAACATCGCGAACGACGACTTCATCCGCACCACGCAGAAGCGTCACACCGACCGCGTCCAGGAGTTCGTGCAGGACCTGTACGACAAGGACGAGATCTACAAGGGCGGGTACGAAGGCCCGTACTGCGTGGGCTGTGAGGAGTACAAGCTCCCCGGCGACCTCATCGAGGCGGAGGACGGCACCAAGCTGTGCGCCGTCCACAAGAAGCCGGTGGAGATCCTCAAGGAGGAGAACTACTTCTTCAAGCTGAGCGAGTACGGCCCGAAGCTCCTGGAGTTCTACGAGGCGAACCCGGGCTTCATCCAGCCGGAGTCGGCGCGCAACGAGGTCGTGAACTTCGTCAAGCAGGGCCTGGAGGACCTCTCCATCTCGCGCTCGACGTTCGACTGGGGCGTCCCGGTGCCGTGGGACGAGAAGCACGTCATCTACGTGTGGATCGACGCGCTCCTGAACTACGCGACGGCCGTCGGCTACAACGAGAACCCGGAGAAGTTCGACGAGACCTTCCCGGCGAACGTCCACCTCATCGGCAAGGACATCCTGCGCTTCCACGCGGTGATCTGGCCGGCGATGCTGATGGCGCAGGGCCTGCCGGTCCCGGGCCGGGTCGCGGCCAACGGCTGGCTGATGGTCGGCGGCGAGAAGATGTCGAAGTCGAACCTGACGGGCATCAAGCCGCAGGACCTGACCTCGCACTTCGGCGTGGACGCGTACCGCTGGTACTTCCTGCGGGCGATCGCGTTCGGCCAGGACGGTTCGTTCTCGTGGGAGGACTTCTCCGCCCGCTACACGTCCGAGCTGGCCAACGACTACGGCAACCTCGCCTCGCGCGTCGCCGCGATGGTCGGCAAGTACTTCGACGGCGCGCTGCCGGCCTCGACGGCCGACGGCGACGCGGAGAAGGCGATCCACGAGGGCCTGGCCAAGGCCGTCGCGACGGCGGACGCGAAGATCGGCGAGGAGCTGGACTTCCAGGGCGGCATCCTGGCGATCTTCGACTTCGTGAAGCAGGTCAACGGCTACATCACGGAGCAGGAGCCGTGGAAGGTCGCGAAGGACGAGTCGGAGGAGGGCCGGGCCCGCCTGGCGACGATCCTCTACACGGCCGCCGAGTCGCTCCGCGCCGTCGCCGTCCTGCTGAACCCGATCATGCCGGAGACCTCGCAGGCCCTGTGGGAGTCGCTGGGTGCCGAGGCGTCCCTGGGCGCCCTGGCCACCCAGCCGGTCCAGTCCTCCGGCACCTGGGGCCGGCTCCCCGCGGGCACGACGGTGACGAAGGGCGCGGTGCTGTTCCCGCGTCTGGAGGAGCCGAAGAAGGACTGACGTCCTCGACGGACCTTTCGGTACGACGCCGTGGCCGCCCACCCCACGAGGGTGAGCGGCCACGGCCGTTGTGCGGACAGGTCAGGCGGGCGGGTCGAGGGAGAACACCACCCGCTTGCCGCTGGTGTGGTTCGCCCGCTCGTTGAGCCCCCAGAGCCGACCCGAGGACGGGGCCCAGGACAGGTTCTGGGTGAGGGGCGGGGCCTGGGTGACCACGTGCGGCGCCTCTCCGGGCTTCGCGCGGTGGATGCAGTACGGCACGTCGCTGTCGGTCGTTCCGGCGTACTCGGGGCACTCACCGCTGAAGTAGTAGTACGTGCCGTCGGTCGCGGCACCCTGCACCTTCCAGATGGGCACGCGGTAGGCGGCGTTGGCCGTCACACGGCCGGTGTAGTTGTTGGCTCCGTCCGTCTCCAGGAGTCCGTCGGTGGCGTTGAGCGGCCAGCGCACGACGGGCCGGCCGCCCTTCGCGGCGAACTCGGAGGTGACCAGGCTGTCGGTGCCGTTGCGGTCGAGGCTGAGCGAGGTCAGACAGGGCGTGGCGGGAGACGTGTCGCTGCAGGGCGCGCCCGCGGCGGCGTTGGAGTAGATGCCGATCATCGGCAGGGCCCAGTTCTGGTTGGCGGCGTGCGCCTTGCCCCCGACGACCCCGACGGCCGAGGAGCTGTTGTCCATCTTCCACAGGTGCCGCAGGTCGTAGACCTGGATCTGGTGGCCGGTGGCGACGAAGAGCTTGTTGCCGTACCAGGAGATCCCGTCGGCGTGGGCCCCCGGGAAGGGCCTGGCGCCGGACGTCGGGTCACCGACGGCCCGGAAGTTCGCGGTGGTCCCGGAGCCGTAGGGGTCGACCAGGAGGATGTGGTTGTAGACGGGCGGCCCGGCCGGGCTGCTGTTGTCGACGACCGTGATGCGGGCCTTGGTGTTGTCCGGGTTGTGCCAGGAGGCGATGTAGACGTGCTTGCCGTTCCAGGTGCCGCCGGGCTGGGCGTCGTGGGATCCGGTGAAACCCTGCGGCGTCCACACGTCGGAGGTGTCGTCCGTGGTGTTCCAGCAGAAGCCGTTCGCGCCGTACGAGGGGTCGAGGTTGCTTGTGTGGCACAGGCCGGCACGGCCGGTGTGCCCGTTCCCGTCGAGGACCCGCGAGAGGGCGGGCTCGTCGGGGAAGGAGGTGACCCTGCCGGTGGCCTCAAGGGCGTTGATGGCGGCCCAGCGGCCGTTGAAGTCGCCTGCGGTGAGTGTGTACGTGGAGGCGTCCAGGGGCGCCAGCGGCGTCGCGGCGGCGGCCGGCTGCGCCGACGCCAGGGAGAGGCCGAGGAGTCCGAGCGCCGACAGGACGGCACCGACGGTGCGGGAGCCTCGGCGCGGTCCGGATGATCTTCTGTTGAGCATCGGGCGATGGTACGCGCGCGGCCGGGGCGGGAACGTCCCCGCCCGGCCCCCTCGGCCTCTCTTCACCAGGTCAGAGCGAGGGCGGCGACGGCCGGCGCCATGTAGACGAGCGGGAAGGGCACGTGGCCGTACGAACGGGCCCGGATCACGGTGACGACGGCCCCGGCGAAGTACAGGATCAGCCCGATCGCGGCGAGCGTCCCGATCACGGGCAGGAAGAACCCCGCGAGGAGTCCGAGTGCGCCGGCGACCTTGGCGGCGCCGAGCCGGTTCCACCACGAGCGCGGCACGCCGTAGGCGGCGAGCGGCTCGACGACGAACGCGGCGCGGAAGAAGATCGACGCCCCGGAGAACCCGGCCATGAACGCGGCGACGGCGGTGACGACGACTGCGGTGGTGGACATCTCGGTGAACATCGCGACGGCTCCTTCAGCCTCTCCGTGTCCGCCTCGACCGAGCCGGACACAGCACTGACGGAGCCCGGACGGGATGTGTGACGGCCCCGGCGGAATCTCTCAGGACGGTTTCCCCGGCGTGGGAGTCGCAGGCGTGCGGGACCCGCCGGTCGGCACGGTCACCGGCTTCCCGCGACGCACCGGGTGTTCGGGGTCACCGCCGCGCGTCGGCCTGGGCGCGGGCGCGTTCGATGTCGGGGACGTGACTCTCGGCCCATTCCCGAACGGCTCGTAGGGGTGTGAGCAGTGACCGCCCGAGGTCGGTGAGGGCGTACTCGACGTGGGGAGGACTCGCGTGAATCTCCGTGCGGGAGATCAGACCGTCGTACTCCATCGCGCGAAGGGTCTCGGTGAGCGCCTTCGATGTGATCCCCCGGATGTGCGCCTTGAGCTCGGTGAATCGCATCGGACCGTTGTCCAGCGCGTTGACGACGAACACCGTCCAGCGCGCTCCGATCCGGTGCAGGACGGTGCGACTGGGGCAGGTCGCGGCCATGACGTTGTAGGCGTTACCCATGCATGACTCCCGGTAGCGTTGTAGATACCGGTATAGAATCTATACCGTCCGGCTGGTGACCATTCCCGCTCGCACGATCCGCCCCTCGCCCGCTCGGCACGGCCGCTTCGTCGCGGCGATCGTCATCGACTCGATCGGCACCGGAGCCTTCGTCCCCGTTTCGATGCTGTTCTTCCTGGCCACGACGTCGCTGACGCTGGTGCAGGTGGGCGTGGCACTGACGACGGCCGGGCTGCTGGCGCTCCCGGCGGGCCCTCTGATCGGAGGACTGGCCGACCGGTACGGCGCCAAGCCGGTACTGCAGGCGGCGAACCTGGCCCAGGCGCTCGGCTTCGCCGGGTACCTCGTCGCGGACCAGACATGGCAGATCGTCATCTGCGCCTGGCTGAGCAGTGCCGGGCGGGCGGTGTCCTTCAGCTGCTACGGCGTGACCGTCACCGCGCTGGCCGCGCCTGGCCGACGCGAGCGTTGGTTCGGCCTTCTGGGTTCCCTACGCAACCTCGGCTACGCGCTCGGCGGGCTGCTCTCCGCCGTCGCGGTCGGTTTCGGCACCCACGGCGTCTGGGCCGCGATCGTGGTGGTCAACGCCTTGTCCTACGTCACCGCCTTCGTTCTGATGCGGTCCGTGCCGAACATCCGCCCCGAGGCGGGCCAGGACGCCGCCGATGGCTGGGGGCGCGTGCTCCGGGACCGGCGGTACCTGTCGCTGGTCGCGCATCAACTGTGCTTCGCGATCTCCTTGTTCGCCCTCAACATCGCGATACCCGTCTACGCCGTGGAGGTGCTGGGACTACCTGGCTGGACTGCCGGCGCGGTCTTCACGCTCAACACCCTGATGGTCGGCTTCGGCCAGGGAATCGTCCTCCGGTGGCTCGGAGGGCGAACCCGCAGCCGCGTCCTCGTCGCCGGACACGCCTGCTTCGCGGCCGGCTACCTCCTGTTCCTTGCCGCCGACCGCGTGGTCGCGCTCGCCCTCGCGGTCGGCATCGTCCTGCTCGGTGCGGTCAGCTACACCTTCGGCGAAGTCCTCTGCGGCCCCATCACCTCGACTGTCGCCGCGGAGAGCGCCCCGGACGCTCTCCGCGGCCGGTACTTGGCCCTCAACCAGCTCGCCGTGACCGTCGCGGGAGCGGTCGCTCCGGCCGCCCTCTCCGGACTGCTGTCCAGCGGGGCGACCACGATCTGGCCGACCCTGGTCGGCGTCAGCGTCCTCGGAGCCACACTCGCCACGATGATCGGCAGAGTGGTGCCGGCGGCGCGGAGCGGCATCGGAGGTGTCTAGCGCCCGGGGAACGTGCGTGATCTGCCGGACAGGGCCTGGCCGAGATGCGTCGTACGGCTCGACGGGGTGACGGACACAGCCGCCGCACAGGCGGTGGCGAGCAGGCTCCCAGGTCCGGGGCCTAGCGTGCCGCGCATGATCGGGAGCATCGGGAATCGTGAGGACGAAAGGCTGGCCCGCGCCGCTGTGGAAGCGCTGGTGGCGGGGATCGACCTGACGCCCAGGCCGGGGCTTCCGGGCGGGCGGCGCACGGACGGCGGGGACCTGCGATGGTCCGCCGAGGCGCTGGCGCCCGGGCTCGCCGCGGTGGCGGCGGTTGCACGGCGGGTCGGGGAGCCCTCGGCGGCACTGCGGATCGAACTCGGGGCGGTCGGGCGGTCCACCGAGCGGAACATGGCGCGGGCCGACGGGGGGCGGGTGCTGCACCACGGAGCCGTATGGCCGCTGGGGCTGCTCGTGGCCGGGGCCGCTCTCGCGCCGCGTGGGACGGCCGAGGAAGTAACCGCGCTCGCGGGACGGATCGCCGCTCACCCGGACCGGCGGGCACCGCGCACGCCCACCCCCGGCTCGGCCGTCTCCGTCCGGTACGGCGCCGCCGGCGCGAAGGGCGAGGCACGGGCCGGGTTCCCGCACGTGCGACGGGCCTTGGCGGCACTGGACACTGCGCGGCGCGCCGGGGCGCGCGAGCCGGAGGCACGGATCAACGCCCTGCTCGCCGTCATGACGACCCTCCAGGACACCGGCCTGCTGCACACGGCGGGGCCGTACGGCCTGCGCGAGGTGCAGGACGGGGCCCGGGACGTCGCCGAGGGCCGTCTGTCCCTCGACGACTTCGACCGGCGCCTGCGGGAACGCGGTCTCCGGCCCCGGGGCAGCGGCCACCTGCTGGCCGCCGCCCTGTTCCTGGACGGCCGCCGCTAGGCGGAGGTCCCCGTGTGGGTCTCGTCCGGGTCGACGCCCATCGTCAGGGTGGCGTGGACCCCCTTCGCGATCTTCCCCTTCGGGTACGTGAGGGTGAGCAGGCCGCCCTCGGCCCCGTTGCCGGGATAGATGGTGTCGTCGTCGAGGGTCGTCCGCTCGGTGGTGCTCGTGGAGTACGGGGCGACCTTCGCGGAGTCCAGAACGGCGGCCTCCGCGAAGAACAGCTGCCCGGTGTGGCAGGTGTGGCCGCCCTCGTACCCGGCACTCGTCATCTTCCCGCCGACGTGCACCTTGGTGTGGACGTGCACGCAACGCCCCCGGTACCAGCCGGGGAACACCGTCCGGAACTCCACGTACCCGTGCTTGTCGGTGAGCTGGGTGCCGCGCAGATACCGCTTGTCGTCGGTCGGCTCCTCGTGCCCGCCGCCTCCGCCGCCACCCGGTCCGCCCGTCGGGGGCGTACCGGTGGGCGGGGTGCCGGTGGGCGCGTCGGTGGGCGGCGTACCGGTCGGGGGCGTACCGCCCCCGGGGGCACCGCCTCCGCCGCCCGTGCTCAGGCTCTCGTACCCGGAGTAGATGCCGAGCGCGTCGCAGTGCCAGATGTCGACGGCGGCGCCGCGCAGCGGCTTGCAGGTGTCGGAGTCGATCACCTTGAGGCGGACGGTGAGCGGGATGCCCTCCCGGTCCTCGGTGATGTCCTTCCGGATCTTGTCCGCGTCGATGTAGTACGGACCTTCGGTGGTCTCCGAGGTGAGCCGGTAACAGGCCTCACCCGTCGTGGGCTTCGCGGCCGGCTTCTTCCCGGCGGCTCCGCCCGCCGAGGCGGCGGAGACGACCCCGACGCCGATCCCCGCCGCGACCACGACCCCACCACCGGCGACGAGTGCCCGCCGCCGGGTCATGTCCCGCCTGTGCTTCTGGTTTTCGCTCATGGGCGAGGACCCTAGGAACCGGGCCTGTCAGGGACGTGGGAGCGGGCTGTGGGTTCCTGTGTACGTGTACCCGTGCGAGCGCGTGTACGTCAGCTGCCGACGGCGTACGAGACGAAGCCGGCCCAGGCGGCCGGCGTCAGCGCGAGCTGGGGACCGCCCAGGTTCTTGGAGTCGCGGACGTGGACGGTGGCGGGGGTGGGGGCGATCTCGATGCAGGAGTCACCCTCGCTGCCGCTGCTGTAGCTGCTCTTGAACCACGCCAGATCGGAGGAGTCCCCGGCCGAGGTGTTGCGGATCATGTCTCTCCCAGCAGTTGCTCGATGAGGGCCGACGACTCACGGGGAGTGAGAGCCTGAGCCCGGATGATGCCATACCGCAACTCCAGGATATGGAGCTGCTTCCGCTCGGTCACGGGCCGACCGTTGGCCACCACCGGCGAGCGCCCGACCACCGTTCCGTCATCGAACTTCAGCACCTCGATCCCACCATCCACTCCGGCGTGCTCCTCACGGTCCATAGGCATGACCTGAAGCTCGACGTTCCGCATCCGCCCGACCTCCAGCAGGCGTTCCAATTGGGGGCGCCGCAGGCTTCGCCCGCCCAGCGGACGACGAAGCGTCCACTCCTCCAGTACGAAACTGATCTCAGGCGCGGGATCGCGCAGGAAGATGGACTGCCGGGCCACCCGCCCGGCCGCCATCCGCTCCACCTCGTCCTGCGTATACGCCGGACGTCGCATGAGCAGCAGCCCGCGCGCGTACTCCGGCGTCTGCAGCAGGCCATGGATGTTGAGCGGGTCGTACAGCTGGATCTCGACCGCCTTCGCCTCCATCTTCGCCAACGCCCGAACCTTCTTCGGGTACCGGACCTTGGCCACGTCCTCCTTCATGGCGGAGAGCAGCCCGCCCGCCCCCAGCACCTCGTCCGCCTTGTCCAGGAACTCGGGGCGCGGGATCCTCTTCCCGCTCTCGATCTTGTAGATGAGGTCCTCGCCGTAACCGGTGGCGGCACCGAGCTCGGCGGCCCGCATGCCCACCGCCTCCCGCCGGAGCCTCAACTGCCGCCCCACGGTGGCGACCACGGCCACACCCCAGTCGTCGTCCGGGTCGACCTCCCACCCCGGCTCGTCCGCCTCGGTCTTGAGCCGCTGCGCCCCACCGTCCACCGACATGCCGCACCCTTCCGTCGCCCCGCTTCATGGTGCGACGCCCCTACCCGTCGCAGGGGTCCGGACAGGCCGGACAGCAGTGGACAAGCTCCGGACAGTCACCCTACGCATCGTCATCGTCACTGTTCACGGTAGCCAGCGGCGGCCACGCTCGGTGACGTGAATCAGAAGAGCACCACCCAAGTACCGGTACCAGCGCACGACTTCGGGGTACTGCTGTCGCCTACGGCACGCGGGGCCCGGCTCGCACGGCTGCTCGCCGTCGAGTGGCTGCGGTCGCGGGAGCTCCCGTACGGCGTGGCGGAGGCGGCGGCGCAGATCGTCGCGGAGCTCGCGGCGAACGCGGCGACGCACGGCCGGGTGGGCGGCCGGAACTTCCGTCTGGCGCTGCGGATTTCGCCGAAGGTGCTTCGGATCGAGGTGACGGACACCCGGGGTGAGCGACTGCCCCGAGCCCAACCGGCCTCGCCGACGGGCGACTCGGGGCGGGGGCTGCTCCTGATCGAGGCGCTGGCCGACCGGTGGGGCGTCGAGCTCGGTCCGGTACCCGGGAAGACCGTATGGGCCGAACTCGCTCTCTCACGCCTCTGACCTGCGAAAACGACGCACGCACCGGAACCCGGAAACGCGGGTTCCGGTGGGTCGGGCGGTCTTTCCAAGGAACGACGAGAGAGAAAGAAACCTCTCCAAACCCCACCCTTTCCCGCCCCGGGGCACAGACTCACTCATGCGAGTGAAAGACACCAACTCGGTTGGAGTCGGGACGGGTTACCTGCAATACGCTCAGCCCGATCGGCATATGCCGCCAGACATGAGTCAGCCCTCGCCGGGACTGCAATCCCAAAGGCGAGGGCCTGACCACAAGGAAGTTCGGAGCTTCCCGATGGGTAGTCACGACACTAGCGCGCACTCCACCGCCTCGTCCCGTAAGGGCGCGGAAAACCACCCTCGCTCGCGCACCCGTGTCGCCGGAGTCGTTCACGACAACGTCCGGCACACGACGCGGTTCACGGTGGTCGGCAACCACCTCACGCAGCACGCCTCGCTGTCGCTGCTGGCCATCGGCCTCGCCGTGCACATCCAGTCGCTGCCCGCGGGGGCTCCCGTCGACATCAAGACCCTCGCCGCCCGGTTCCCCGAGGGGACCGTGCGGATCGCCGCGGGGCTGCGCGAGCTGGAGGTGCACGGCTACCTGCGCCGTACGCGGGAGCGCACGGGGAACGGGCGGGTGGTGACGCGTACGGTCTCGTGCAACCAGCCGGGCAGGAGCGGGGGCGAGGAGGGCCCGGCGGAGCCGGAGTCCAGGCCGCCGGCCCGCCGCGCGGAGCCGCGCCGACGGGCCCTGCCCGCCGTGCCGCAGCCCGCGTACCCGGCGCCGGACGTTCTCGCCACGGCCCTCGACGTCCTCTCCGGCCTGCGCCGCGAGGACCCCCGCCTGCACCTCTCCGCCGCCGACGCCGAACACCTCGCGCCGGGCGTCGCGACCTGGCTGGAGCGCGAGCTCACGCCCGCCGAGGTCCGCCGCGTCCTCACCTTCGACCTGCCCGGCGAGCCCCTGCGTCGCCCGGCCGCCCTCCTGGCCCACCGCCTGAACGCCCAGCTCCCCCCGCTGCCGCCCTTCCGCACCCCGAACGAGACCCCGGCCGTCCGCCACCCCCTCCAGAACTGCGAAACCTGCGACCACGCCTACCGCGCCCCCCACCCGGGCACCTGCGACTCCTGCACGCCGTGACGTGACGAAATCGAGCCTTAGTTCGTTGCCCGTGCGAATGGGGATGGGGATGGGGAGCATAGTGACGCGTCGCAAATGAAGTCCGCAGCGCAATTGAGCTACTGGGCGATCTCAGACGACGAGCGCTGGAGGAGGCGGGTGGCGAGGTACCCGAAAGTGCGCCAGACCCCGAGAGGGCGATTGTCGCCGTGACAGGAGGCTTCATTGAGCCCACAGTCGGGGTCCCCCACTCGGATCCTGCCGCGACGGATCGCCTGGACGCCCTCTGGCACGAGAAGGGCCCGAAACGTCGTGACTGGCCCTCGGCGGAACCGTCCTGGATCGCGGTACACCTGAAGTAGCGCCCCACAGGGAGATCAGGAGTTCATATGCCGCCCAAGCTCGCCGGCACCCTCGAAGCACTGGGAGCCGAAAGCAGCCCGGAGATGTTCGACGAGTTCGTTCGAACCATCGGTGGGTCCTTGAGCGACCTGGTCAGGATTCGCCGCGACGCGGAGGGACGGATCGACCTGTCGGAGGCGACCGTTCCGGAGCTTCGTGCCGCGCTGGAGGATCGTCTCCCGGGCGCCGGTACGACCGTGCTGGTCGCCTGGCCGGCGGACCGAGTTGCCGCGAGACTCCACGTAGCACTGCTGCTTCAGTCGATCGACGACCTCTGGTATCCCGCAATGGACGACCTCGTCGTCATCGCTGACGAACCCGAGGTCACAGTCATGGTTCTGGATCACGAAGAGCAGCTCACCTGCACACGGATTCGGACTTCTCCGAAGTGGTACAAGAGGCTGGAAGCCAGTGGGCTCACGGTGCTCGATCGCGAGGTTCCCGACGGCTTCCCCGACGTCATGTCCGCGATTTACGCGGTCAATGGCCTCGAGGTCGAACCCGCGGTCAGCGTCAGTGATTCCCTGCCCGACGCCCCCACCCAGGTGGATCGCGCATGGGCTGCCCAGGCCGCCGCCCACGAACTCATCGGAGACGACGGCGCCTTCTACATTCTCGCGCCGGACGCACGCGGGCACGAAGTGGGCTGGATTCACGTACGGGACTCCATCGGAAGCGAACTCCCGTCCCGCATTCGCGTTGGCACAGGAAACGCCGAGTTTCTGACGGTGTCGGAGAGCGGCCGCGTCATGTGCGCGGTCTCCACGGAAGAATCGGATACGTGGATCGTCGTCCACCGATTCTCCTGACCGGCCCGCGCCGACGTCTTGGTTCTTGAGCATCCCGTGGCCTCCCAAGCACCCCGATCGAGATCGACGAACTGGAGAACCGGCTGTGACCGGCGCCGAATTCCTCGCCTCATTCATCGCCACCGGAGAGCTGCACGGCCTCCGCATCGGGGCGGCGCTCAACGAGGTCGACCGGGCGTTCCGTCATCCCTTCGTCGATGTCGTCGGAGAGGAGAGGGAGTGGCTGCGGCGGGACTACGGGGTCGTCGAGTTCGCCTTCGACCCGGAGCCGGAGCCGGAGCCGGAGCCGGAGTGGATCATGGCCTCCGCGTCGATCCAGTTGCACCGCCCCGCGGCGGACGACGGCCTGGCTCGGTCCTGGGCACGGAGCACGGGCGTCGAGTTTCCCCGGTACACCTCCTGGGAGGAGTTGCGCGACGAGCTCTGCCGCACACACGGTGTCCCGGAGCTGGAAGTCACCGACCAGGGCGGGTTCCTCCAGTACCGGGCCGTGTCCTCGAACGTATCCGTCCTCGTCGTGGACGGTGAGGACGAGGAGCGCGGTCACCGCGCCGGTGACGGCGACGAGTGGGGTCTCGATCTGTGGGCGCCGTTCCGGGCGGGCTGACGAGCCGGCGAAAAGCTGAAGGGCCCGGAACCGTCGTACGGTTCCGGGCCCTTCAGTGCTCAAGGCGAGTGACTACCGCGCCGCGTCCGGGTGCACCGCGTCCGTCACCGGGCGGTCCTCGGACGGCTTCGGGGCGGCCTTCTCGACCGGCTTGCGGAGCTGGATGTTCAGCTCGCGCAGGCGGGACTCGTCCAGCTCCGTCGGGGCGCCCATCAGGAGGTCCTGGGCGTTGCCGTTGAGCGGGAAGGCGATGGTCTCGCGGATGTTCGGCTCGTCGGCCAGGAGCATCACGATGCGGTCCACGCCCGGGGCGATGCCGCCGTGCGGCGGGGCGCCGTACTCGAAGGCGCGGAGCATGCCCGCGAACTCGTGCTCGACCGTCTCACGGGAGTAGCCCGCGATCTCGAAGGCCTTGAACATGATCTCGGGCTCGTGGTTCCGGATGGCGCCGGAGGAGAGCTCGATGCCGTTGCAGACGATGTCGTACTGCCAGCCGAGGACGTCCAGCGGGTCCTGGGTCTCCAGGGCCTCCAGGCCGCCCTGCGGCATCGAGAACGGGTTGTGCGAGAAGTCGATCTTGCCGGTCTCCTCGTCCCGCTCGTACATCGGGAAGTCCACGATCCACGCGAAGCGGAAGACGTTCTCCTCGAACTGGCCGGCGCGCTTGGCGGCCTCGACCCGGACCGGGCCCATGATCTTGGAGACCTCGTCGAACTCGCCCGCGCCGAAGAAGATCGCGTGGCCGGGCTCCAGGCCGAGGCGCTCGGTGAGGACCTTGACGTTCTCCTCGGTGAGGAACTTGGCGATCGGGCCGGTGAGGGCGTTGCCCTCGCCGACGCGGACCCAGGCCAGGCCCTTCGCGCCGAGGGAGACCGCGAAGTCGCCGAGCTGGTCGAAGAACTTGCGCGGCTGGTCACCGGTGTTCGGGACGGCGAGCGCGCGGACGTGCTTGCCGGCGAACGCCTTGAACTCGGACGCCTCGAAGACGTCGGAGATGTCGACGAGCTCCAGCGCGGTGCGCAGGTCGGGCTTGTCGTTGCCGTACTTGAGCATCGACTCGCGGAAGGGGATCCGCGGGAACGGCGAGGTGACGTGGCGGCCGCCGCCGAACTCCTCGAAGAGCTCGGTCATGAGCTTCTCGATCGGCTGGAAGACGTCCTCCTGCTCGACGAAGCTCATCTCGACGTCGAGCTGGTAGAACTCGCCCGGCGAGCGGTCGGCGCGGGCGTCCTCGTCGCGGAAGCAGGGCGCGATCTGGAAGTAGCGGTCGAAGCCGGAGATCATCAGCAGCTGCTTGAACTGCTGGGGCGCCTGCGGCAGCGCGTAGAACTTGCCCGGGTTCAGACGGGACGGGACGACGAAGTCGCGGGCGCCCTCGGGGGAGGTCGCGGCGAGGATCGGGGTCGCCATCTCGTTGAAGCCGAGGGCCACCATCTTGGAGCGGATGGCGGCGATGACGGCGGAGCGCAGCATGATGTTGCGGTGCATGCGCTCGCGGCGCAGGTCGAGGAAGCGGTACTCCAGGCGCCGCTCCTCGTTCACGCCGTCGTCGGCGTTGATGGTGAAGGGGATCTGCTTCGCGGCACCCAGGACCTCGACCGTGGCGGCCTCGATCTCGATCTCGCCGGTGGCGAGCTCCGGGTTGACGTTGTCCGCGCCACGCGAGACGACCTTGCCGTCGACGCGGACGACGGTCTCCTTCGTCAGCTTGTCGAGGACCTCGGCGGCGGCGGTGCCGGGCCGGGCGACGAGCTGCGTGATGCCGTAGTGGTCGCGCAGATCGATGAAGAGGATGCCACCCAGGTCGCGCCGATTGTGCAGCCAGCCGCTCAGCCGGACGTCGGTGCCGACGTCAGAGGCGCGGAGCTCGCCGCAGGTGTGGGACCTGTACCGATGCATCGTCGTTCATCCAGTCTTCGGGATCTTGGGGTAGGTCGCCGCGGCCCGTACACGCGGAACTCCCGGAACGGAGTCACGCACGTCACAGAGAACGCGGGCAGACCCACCCAGCGTACCGGCCGGGCCAAGATCGCTTTTCGAATACTCTCGGATGCGACCTGGTGTCCGATATTCATAAAGTGGGGCAATGCGCACCGAGGACGTCCTGGCCGCGATCGCGACCGGCCTGTGGCGCTGGGACAACGCGTCCGGGATCGTCTCGCTCGACGCCGAGGCCGCCCGGCTGCTCGGGCTGCCCGCGGAGCCCGTCAGCCTCAGCGAGGCGGCGGTGCGCTCGCGCTTTCACCCGGTCGACTGGAACGAGATCGACGGGGTCGTCAACCTCGCCGTCGCCGAGGGGACCCTCGCCGAGGCGCGGCTGCGGATCATGGACGAGCACGGCCGGGTGATCCGTACCGTACGGAGCAGGTCCAAGCCACTCGTCCAGGGGAACGACTACCAGCTGGTCGGCACCATCCAGGAGGTCGCCGAACAGCAGCCGGGGACCGCCGCGCGGACCCCCATCACCGGTGACTGGCGCCGCTCCCGCGAAGCCTTCCTGCTGGACGCGGGGCGGGCGCTCGCGGAGGCGCGGTCCACGGCCGAGGTGCTGCGGGTGGCGGCCTCGCTGTCGATGCCCGGGTTCTCCCCGGACGGTCTCGCGGTCTTCGGGGTGGCGGGCGACCGGCTGACGGTCATCGGCCACCACGGGCACAGCGAGGGCGACGAGGGACCGTTCACCTCCATGGCCCTGGACACCGACTATCCGGCGGCCGAGGTCGCCCGGACGGGCCGGGCGATCTATCTCCCGACCCCCGACGAGTACCTGCGCCGCTTCCCCGTGACCTGGCCGCTCGCGCAGCGCTTCGGGCGCCGTTCCTGGGCCTTCGTGCCGCTGGTCGTCGCCGGCCGCACGATGGGGGCCTGGATGGCGGCCTTCAAGCATCCGGTGGCCTTCACGCCCGACGAACGCTCGGTACTGACGACGGTCGCCCGGATGCTCGCCCAGGCCCTGGCACGCGCGGGCGTGGCCGAGTCCGAGCGGGAACTGTCCCTCGGACTCCAGCGGACGATGATGCCGGTCCTGGGGCCCGGGATCCCCGGCATCCAGGTCGCCGCCCGGTACGTGCCGACCGGCGGCGGTCTCCAGGTCGGCGGCGACTGGTACGACATGATCCGGCTGCCCGGCGGCACCTCCCGCACGGGAGGGCGCGGCGCGGGCCGCATCGCCCTCGTCATCGGCGACGTCCAGGGCCACGACGTCCGGGCGGCCGGTCTGATGGGGCAGCTGCGGATCGCCCTGCGCGCGTACGCCTCCGAGGGCCACCGGCCGGACGCCGTCCTCTCCCGCGCCTCGCGCTTCCTGTACGGGATCACCGACGGCGACGACGGGGAGGGCGAGGCGGGTCCGCGCTTCGCGACCTGTCTCTATCTGGAGGTCGACCTGGAGACGGGGACGGTGGACATCGCGCGGGCCGGACACCCGGACCCGGCGGTACGGATGAACGACGGGACGGTTCTCCTCCGCCCCACCGCCGGCGGCCTGCCGCTCGGCATCGACCCCGACACCGACTACCCCACCACCCGGCTGACCCTCGAACCCGGTGAGACCCTGATGATCTGCACCGACGGTCTCCTGGAGACCGGCGGGCACGACCTCGACACCGGCTGGGAGCGCGTCAGGGGTCTTCTGGAGTCCCACGACGGCATGGACCTGGAGGAGCTCGCCGACAGCCTCGTGGAGGCCGTGCACGGCCCCGGCTCCCACCACACGACCGGGCCGCTCGCCGACCGCCGCGAGGACGACATCGCCGTCCTGCTGCTCTCCCGCCGGCCCGTCGGCGTACTCCCGGAGGCCCCGCGCCGCACCCTGATGACGATCGCCCAGGCCGAGCCGGAACGGATCGCCGAGGCGCGCGAGCAGGTGCGGCAGCTGCTGCACGACTGGGACGACGAGGACCAGCTGGACTCGGCGGTCCTGATGGTCTCCGAGATGGTCACCAACGTCCTCGTCCACACGGACGGCGACGCGCTCCTGGTCGCCGAGGTCGCCTGCGGCGAGAAGGCACGACGGCTGCGCGTCGAGGTCTCCGACGCGAGCGACGAACTGCCGCACAAGCGCCACCCGGGCGAGATGGCGTCGAGCGGCCGCGGTCTGGTGCTGATGGAGATGCTGGCGGACGCGTGGGGCGTCGACCCGCGCGGCGAGGGCAAGGCGATCTGGTTCGAACTCAACGAGCCGGACTCGGGCAAGGGCTGCTGCGGGTAGCCCCGGCGGGAGGCGGACACGGGGGCCCGACCTCCGCGCGTGTCGAGCGTCCGCGTGAGAGGTCGCGCGTTCCGCGCGGCGTGGTGCGTCCGCGCGCCTCGTGCGTGCCACGTGCGTCGCGCGCCTCACGCGTTCCGCGCGCGTCGTCCCCTCGTACGGCGCAGACTGGTGTCGTACGGCCGCCGGGGGGACCACGGAGCGTGCCATGGACACCCACAAGGTCGGCAGCGACACCACCGTGCTGGCCGACAGCCTCGAAGTCCCGGGCATCGGGCACCTGCCGATCAACGCCTATGTCGTCACCGCCACCGAGCCCGTCGTCGTCGACACCGGCGTCTCCCTCCCCGACCGGGACTTCGTCGCCGCGCTCGGCGAGGTCGTCGACCCGGCCGACGTGCGCTGGATCTGGCTCACCCACCCCGACCGGGACCACACCGGCGGCATCTTCGACCTCCTGGACGCCGCGCCGCACGCGCGCGTGGTCACGACGTTCCTCGGGGCCGGGGTGATGAGCACCGAACGTCCGTTGCCCATGGACCGGGTGTACTTCCTCAACCCCGGCCAGTCGCTGGACGTCGGCGACCGCACCCTGCGGGGCTTCCGTCCGCCGCTCTTCGACAACCCGGCCACCGTCGGCTTCTACGACGACCGGACGCGTATCTGCTTCAGCTCCGACTGCTTCGGCGGGCCCATGCCGAGCGCCGAGGTAGCGGAGAGCGGGCACGCGAGCGACCTCAAGCCGGAGGACCTGCGGCAGGCCCAGCTGCTGTGGGCGACGATCGACAGCCCCTGGGCGCACCTGGTGGACCCGGAGAAGTACCGGGCGACGATCGAGCCGATACGGGAGATGGCGCCGGAGATCGTGCTGTGCACGCATCTGCCGCCGGCCGTGCGGATGCTGGACCGGATGATCGAGACCATCGCGATGGTCCCGGACTCCGACCCCTTCGTCGGGCCCGACCAGGCGGCCCTGGAGCAGCTCCTGGCCTCCTTCGAACCGGGTGGCATGGCGACGGCCTAGGTCTCCGCCGGAGGGGCCGGCGCCCCGTACCGGGTCCGCAGCTCGCCGAGGATCCCCGTCGCCGCCGCCGTCAGCGGGACGGCGAGCAGCATGCCGAGGATGCCCGCGACGGACGCCCCGGCCGTGATCGCCAGCATCACCGCGGCCGGGTGCATCTGCACGGTCCGGCTCTGCACCATCGGCTGGAGCACGTAGCCCTCGATCATCTGGACGGCGAGGACGATCGCGAGCGCCCACAGCGCGATCGCGAAGCCCCGGTCGGCGAGCGCGACGAGCACGGCGACCGCACCGGAGAGGAAGGCGCCGAGGTACGGGATGTAGGCGGTGACGAAGACGAGCGCGGCGAGCCCCACCGCGCCGGGCACGTCGAGGACGACGAGCCCGAGGCCGATGAGGATCGCGTCGACGAGGGCGACGAAGGTCGTCCCGCGCATGAAGCCCTCGACGGCCTCGAAGGCACGGCGCGCCATGGCTTCGACGAGGTCGCCGGTGGTGCGGGGCGCGAGGGCGCGCAGGGCGCCGACGGCCCGGTCCGAGTCCCGCAGGAAGAAGAAGATCAGCACCAGGGCGAGGGCGGCGGTGGCGAGCATCCCGCCGACGACGCTGAGCCCCGTGAGGACGCCGGACGCGGCGGTTCCGCCGAACTGCTTGAGGAGCCCCTCGGCGTTCTTGGCGAGGTCGTCGAGGGAGGTCCCGGCCGGGCCGAGGTGCTCGGCGATGTCGTCGGCGGCCTGCCGGAGCGAGGCGATGATCTGGTCGCCGGTCTCGATGAGCGCGGCGACGACGATGTACGTGGCTCCGCCGACGACCGCGAGGACGGCGACGACGGTGAGCGCGGCGGCGAACGACTTGCGGACCTTCAGCTGGAGCAGGCGCCGGTAGAGGGGCCCGAGGAGGGCGGTGCCGAGGATCGCGAGGAGGACGGGGGTGACGACCGTCTCGAAGACGACGCACAGCCAGATGCCGACGGCGGCGACTCCGGCGGCGAGGAGCAGGACGACGCACCAGGCGGCGACCCGGCGGGCGGGTTCGGGGAGGAGCGGGGACGACGTCTGCACCCGACCACCGGACCACGCCCGTCGGCGTGTCGTCGCGCGTTGCCGGGCCGTACGGGTGACGGAGCGTCAGCGGACGTGTCCGTACGGACCTCCCGCCCGCCGCGCACCCCGCACGGCCCCACACGCGAGTACGGGGCCGGGCGCGCGTACGGGGCCGGGCGCGCCGCCCGACCCCGTACCGGATCCTGCCGTTCCTGCCTACTCGCCCATCCCGTGAACCGCCGGGATCGTTCCGAGGCGGCCTGCCTGGAAGTCCTCGAAGGCCTGGCGGAGTTCGGCCTGGGTGTTCATGACGAACGGGCCGTAGTGGGCCATCGGCTCACGGATCGGCTGCCCGCCGAGGAGGACGACCTCCAGGTCCGGGGTGTTCCCGTCCTGCTTCTCGTCCGCGCGCACGGTCAGCGCGCCGCCCTTGCCGAAGACGGCGGTCTGGCCCACGTGCACGGGGCGCCGTTCCGCTCCGACGGTGCCGCGTCCGGCCATGACGTACGCGAGGCCGTTGAAGTCCTCGCGCCACGGCAGGCTGATCTCGGCGCCGGGCCGCAGGGTCGCGTGGATCATCGTGATCGGGGTGTGGGTGATGCCCGGCCCGTCGTGGCCGTCGAGCTCGCCGGCGATGACGCGGAGCAGCGCGCCGCCGTCGGGGGAGGTGAGCAGCTGGACCTGGCCGCCGCGGATGTCCTGGTAGCGGGGGGCCATCATCTTGTCGGCGGCGGGCAGGTTCACCCAGAGCTGGAGGCCGTGGAAGAGGCCGCCGCTGACGACGAGGGACTCCGGCGGCGCCTCGATGTGGAGGAGGCCGGAGCCGGCCGTCATCCACTGGGTGTCGCCGTTGGTGATGGTGCCGCCGCCGCCCTGGGAGTCCTGGTGGTCGAAGGTCCCGTCGATGCCCGAGGGAGCCGTGGTCACGGCGAGTACCGGGCGCGGAGTGGCGTCGGCCGGGGCGGCCACGCGCGGCAGGGTGAGCGGGTTCTCGACAGTCACTGCGGGCATGACGGACCTCCTAGAGCGGCCTTCTCCGACCTTGTGCGTCCACTTTAGTTGAACGATGAACTTCTTGCCACCTGGAACACGGAACGCCCGGGAGGAATTCCTCCCGGGCGTTCTCCCACGTCTTCGGCCGTACGTCTCCAGCCTGCGTCAGCCGTACATCCGCCGCATCGCGAAATCGACCATCTGCTCCACGGCCTTCGCGTCGAAGACCATCCGGTGGTCGCCCTCCATGTCGAGGACGAAGCCGTACCCGGTGGGCAGCAGGTCGATCACCTCGGCACCGGTGATCACGAAGTACTTGGACTCCTTGCCCGCGTACCGCCGCAGCTCCTTGAGCGAGGTGAACATCGGGATGACCGGCTGCTGCGTGTTGTGCAGCGCCAGGAAGCCGGGGTTGTCACCACGCGGGCAGTAGACCTTGGAGGTCGCGAAGATCTGCTGGAAGTCCTCGGGGGCCAGGGTGCCGGTCGTGAAGGCGCGGACGGCGTCGGCGAGGGAGGGCGGCGAGGGCTCCGGGTAGAGCGGGGGCTGCTGCCCGTATCCGCCCTGCATGCCTCCCTGCATCCCACCCTGCATGCCGGCCTGCATCCCGCCCTGCTGCGGCGGGGCGTACTGCTGCTGGGCACCCGGATTCTGCTCGTAGCCGTACATGGGGCCAGCCTATCGACCCCCGGCCGGCCGCAGCACGGCCCGTCGGCCGAAAACGGACCTGCCGCCCACCCGGCCACCACCCGCCGCACACCACCCGACGGCGCCCCGAGGCTCCGCCCGGCCCGACGGCGCCCCCCGGCCGCACCAAGTCCCGCCCCACTCCGCCCCACCCCACCCGATCACGACCCGTCGCACACTCTCCGATCACGACCCGTCGCACACCCTCCGATCGCAACCCTCCGCACCGCCCGAACCCGGACCACCGCCCGGCAGACCCCCGCCCACCTCACCCTTCGCGCTCGTTTTCGTGCGCGCCCCGGTCTCTTGCTAGGTTCGCGTGAGCAATTTCCGGCTGCCACGGGGGTAGAAGATGGCGCTGAACGCCGCCTGGGAAGAGCTGTTCGGCGGGACCGCACCGCCAGGACAGCCCGCGACGATGACCCTCGCGGGGGTACCCGCGCCCGACTCCGGCGGAGGAGGCGGCGGCAGCGCGAACCTGAAGGCCGATGTGAGCCCGTGGCACGAGGCCGGGAACACCGCCGGTGAGCTGCGCACCTCCACCGCCACCTCGCTCACCGACCTCGACACGGCGAACGACGGCGTCGGCGGCGGCACCGCCGGCTTCGACTCCTCCGGCGCCCTCACCGAGATCCTCGGCACCTGGAAGGCCCGCCTCACCGCCGTACGCGACGAGTGCGGCCGCCTCGAAGGCGCGCTGAAGAGCACCGGCCGGGACTTCGGCGAGCGCGAGACCGCGACCCGGAACAAGATCGCCGCCGGGGCGCCGGCTCCCGCGCGGAAGGAAGGCTGAGCCCCGTGCCCACCTGGCAACAACTGCGCGACGCGAAGCTCGACGAGTACGCGGACGCCGCCGACGGCTGGGGCAAGGTCAGCTCCCGTGCCAACTCGGACAAGGACCGTGTCGACAACGGCATGTTCGCGAAGGTCCACCACACGCAGAAGGGTGAGGCCGCCACGAAGGCGGGCGGCGACATCCAGCAGCTCTCGCGCAACTACCAGTACCTGCACACCGAGTGCGGACTGATCCGGACGGCGCTCAACGGACTTGCCACCGAACTCGCCTCCCCGCAGAAGAAGTTGAAGCAGGCACTGGAGGACGCGGAGAACCTCCGGTTCACCGTGAAGCCCGACGGCTCGGTCGAGTACCCGACCGATTCCCTCGTCCTGTCGCCCGGCACCCACAGCGCCGAGCACGGCGCTCCCGTCCCGCTCGCGCCCGGCAAGGGCGAGGGGGTCGGCAGCGCCGACGCCAACAAGGGCAAGGCCGAGGACATCGCCGAGCGCATCGGCGACGCCGTCCGCGAGGCCGCCGAGATCGACGGCCGGTACGCGGCCGCCCTGCGCAGGCTCAAGGCCGAGCCCGGCCTCACCGTCAGCGACGAGACCCTCGCCGACACCGCCAAGGACACCAGGGCCCTCCAGCAGGCCGCCGGGAAGTACGCCGACGACGACAGGATCCCGAAAGGCAAGTCCCCCCAGGACAACGCCGAGTGGTGGAAGTCGCTCACCCAGGAACAGCGCGATGAGTACGCCACGCTCTACCCGGCCTCCGTCGGGGCCCTGGACGGCCTGCCCTCCGCCGTTCGCGACGACGCCAACCGGATGGTGCTCGCGGAGACCCGCGCCCAGACGCAGCTGGAGCTCAACGCGATCCCCAAGCCGCCGCAGCAGTACCTCCCCAACCCCGGCGGCTCCTATCCCGCCGTGATCACGAACCCCGCGTACCGGGAGTGGCAGGAGAAGTACGGCAACCGGAAACCGGAGCTGGAGCGGATCAGGAACGGCATCGACGCCGTCCAGGGCCGCTTCGACGCCACGGGCAAGGACGGTCTGCCCGAGGCGTACCTCCTCGGCTTCGATCCGCACACCAACAACGGCGACGGCCGGATCATCCTCGCCAACGGGAATCCGGACACGGCCGACCACACCGCCGTCTACGTCCCGGGGACGGGGACCGAGATCGGGGGCATCGGGGGCGACTTGGAGCGGGCGAACAGGCTGTGGACGGCGTCCCACCGGCAGGGGGCCGACGTGTCGACCATCATGTGGTTCGACTACGACGCCCCGCGGTCGGCCTACCCGACCGACAAGGGCGACGCCTTCCCCGAGGCGGCCCGCAACGAGTACGCGGAGAAGGGCGCCCCGACCCTGCACACGTTCATGGAGGGCACCCGGGCCGCGCACGAGGCGGCGAGCGGCTCCGGCGGGCACACCACGCTCATCGGCCACAGCTACGGGTCCACGCTGATCGGTGAGGCCGCGCAGGCCGGCCGGATCTTCGACGGTCCGATCGCCGACGACATCGTCGTCGCCGGAAGCCCGGGCATGCAGGCGGACCGCGCGGCGGACCTCGGTGTCTCCGGTGAGCACATGTGGGCCATGGGCGCCGAGGGGGACAACGTGCCCCTCGGCGGCAGCCTCGTGGGACTCGGTGAGGACTGGGTCGTACCGACGGACCCCGAGTTCGGGGGCAACGTCATGAAGACGGACACCCAGGGCCACAGCGACTACTGGAACGAGGGCACCCTCAGTCTGGACAACCAGGCCAAGGTGATCGTCGGCGACTACGAAGGTGTGACTCTTGACTAACAGGCGCAGTCTCACGGCCCTGGCCGGCGCCGTCTCCGCGGCCCTTCTGATGACGGGATGTTCCAGCATGTCCGAGAAGACTCCGGAGGAGATCCTCGGCTACGAGCCCGAGGTCCGGGAGTACGAGCCCGCGAAGCAGCAGGTCAACGACGCCTCCAGCAGGCTGCTCGACTGGATGGCCGTCAAGGGGGCGCCGACGCGGGTCAGCGCACGCGTCACCCTCTGCGAGTCCGTGGATCCCGACTTCAAGACCCACTACCTCGTCGAGCACCCCTGGGCCGTCTACGACCTCACCAAGGGCTCCTTCGAGCAGGCGATGCAGAACCTCAGGGAGCAGCTGCCCCGCAACGGCTGGAAGATCGTCAAGGACGGCTTCACCGAGTCGAAGCGCAAGGACCCGCAGATCACGGCCGAGAACGGCACCCTGCGCCTCGGGCTCAACGTCGAGTGGATGCGTAACCGCTCGGGCGACCTCAAGGACGGCATCGCCGTCACGGTCGTCTCCCGCTGCTACCGGGCACCGGAGGGAACGACACCCTACGGCCGGTGACGCCGGATGCCTGACGAGTCAAGGGCCCGTGGAGGGGTACAGCCCCTCCACGGGCTCCTTTCATGCGGCTCGGGTCACATGAGGCGGCTCAGGGGTTGCTTATATTACTGATGGGTAGCATCATCGGAGAGAGCGTTTTGCTACTCGCTGGTACGTGTACGAGGAATCCACCTCCCCGAGCCTTACGGAGCCGTCGCCATGGGGCACTACAAGTCGAATCTCCGCGACATCGAGTTCAACCTCTTCGAGGTCCTCGGCCGCGACAAGGTGTACGGCACCGGTCCGTTCGAGGAGATGGACGTCGAGACCGCCAAGAGCATCCTCGACGAGATCCGCCGCCTCGCCGAGAACGAGCTCGCGGAGTCCTTCGCCGACGCGGACCGCAACCCGCCGGTCTTCGACCCGGAGACCAACACCGCCCCCGTCCCGGCCACCTTCAAGAAGTCGTACAACGCCTTCATGGAGTCCGAGTACTGGCGCCTGGGCATCCCCGAGGAGATCGGCGGCACCGTCTCCCCGCGCTCCCTGATCTGGGCGTACGCGGAGCTGCTCCTCGGCTCGAACCCGGCCATCTGGATGTATTCCTCCGGCCCGGCCTTCGCCGGCATCCTCTACAACGAGGGCAACGAGGCGCAGAAGAAGGTCGCGCAGATCGCCGTCGAGCGCCGCTGGGGCTCCACGATGGTCCTGACCGAGCCCGACGCCGGTTCGGACGTCGGCGCCGGCCGCACCAAGGCCACCCAGCAGGAGGACGGCTCCTGGCACATCGAGGGCGTGAAGCGCTTCATCACCTCCGGTGAGCACGACATGGAGGAGAACATCCTCCACTACGTCCTCGCCCGCCCCGAGGGTGCCGGCCCCGGCACCAAGGGCCTCTCCCTCTTCCTCGTCCCGAAGTACGAGTTCGACTGGGAGACCGGCGAGCTCGGCGCCCGCAACGGCGCCTACGCCACCAACGTCGAGCACAAGATGGGCCTCAAGGCCTCCAACACGTGCGAGATGACCTTCGGCGACCAGCACCCCGCCAAGGGCTGGCTCATCGGCGACAAGCACGACGGCATCCGCCAGATGTTCCTCATCATCGAGTTCGCCCGCATGATGGTCGGCACGAAGGCGATCTCCACCCTCTCCACGGGCTACCTCAACGCCCTGGAGTACGCCAAGGAGCGCGTCCAGGGCACCGACCTGGCCAACTTCATGGACAAGGCCGCGCCCAAGGTCACCATCACGCACCACCCCGACGTCCGCCGCTCGCTGATGACGCAGAAGGCGTACGCCGAGGGCATGCGCACCCTCGTCCTCTACACGGCCTCCGTGCAGGACGAGATCGCGATCAAGGAAGCGGCCGGCGAGGACGCCAAGGCGCTGCACGGCCTGAACGACCTGCTGCTCCCGATCGTCAAGGGATACGGCTCCGAGAAGGGCTACGAGCAGCTCGCGCAGTCGCTCCAGACCTTCGGCGGCTCCGGCTTCCTCCAGGAGTACCCGATCGAGCAGTACATCCGGGACGCCAAGATCGACACCCTCTACGAGGGCACCACGGCCATCCAGGGCCAGGACTTCTTCTTCCGCAAGATCGTCCGCGACCAGGGCGCGTCCCTGAACGCCCTCTCCGAGGAGATCAAGAAGTTCCTCGCGGTCGGCACCGGCGGCGAGGACCTGGCCGGCGCCCGCGACTCGCTCGCCAAGGCCGCCGTCGACCTGGAGAGCATCGTCGGCACGATGATCACCGACCTCACCGCCACCGGCGAGGACGTCAAGAACATCTACAAGGTCGGCCTCAACACCACCCGCCTGCTGCTCGCCTCCGGCGACGTCGTCGTCGGCTACCTGCTCCTCAAGAGCGCGGCCGTCGCCGCCGAGAAGCTGGCCGCGGGCGCCACCGGCAAGGACGTCGCCTTCTACCAGGGCAAGATCGCGGCCGCGAAGTTCTTCGCCGCCAACATCCTGCCCGGCGTCAGCGCCGAGCGCGCCCTCGCCGAGGCCGTCGACGGCTCGCTGATGGACCTGGACGAGGCCGCGTTCTAAGAACGCCCCTCGCCCATGCAAGGAACGGCCCGTCCCCGGGGAGGGGGGCGGGCCGTTCCGTATTTCCCGGGCCCGGTTCGCCTCCGCGGCACCCGAACCGGGCCCACGGACCCGCCCGCGCCCGCCTCCGGCGTTCCGTCTGCGGGGCCCCGTATTCGTATTCCGGTCCCTGCGTAAGGTGGAACCCATGAGCAGCGCAGCTTCCCGTCCGACCGCCGGCGCCTTCGACCGCGGACACACCGACGACCTCATGGCCTTCCTGACGGCCTCGCCCTCGCCGTACCACGCGGTCGCGAGCGCCGCCGAACGGCTCGAGAAGGCCGGCTTCCGCCGGGTCGAGGAGACCGCGTCCTGGGACGGGACGAGCGGCGGGAAGTACGTGATCCGCGGCGGCGCGATCATCGCCTGGTACGTGCCGGAGGGCGCCGCCCCCCACACCCCGTACCGCATCGTCGGCGCGCACACCGACTCCCCCAACCTCCGCGTCAAGCCCCGGCCCGACATGGGCGCGCAGGGCTGGCGCCAGGTCGCCGTGGAGATCTACGGCGGCACCCTCCTCAACACCTGGCTCGACCGCGACCTCGGCCTCGCCGGGCGCCTCACCCTCCGCGACGGCAGCCACCACCTCGTCAACGTGGACCGGCCGCTGCTGCGCGTCCCGCAGCTCGCCGTCCACCTCGACCGGGGCGCCAACGACGGCCTCAAGCTGGAGCGCCAGCGCCACATGCAGCCCGTCTGGGGCATCGGCGACGTCCACGAGGGCGACCTGATCTCCTTCGTCGCCGCCGAGGCCGGGGTCGACGCCGAGGACGTGACCGGCTGGGACCTGATGGTCCACGCCGTCGAGGCGCCCGCCTACCTGGGCCGCGACCGCGAACTGCTGGCCGGCCCGCGCATGGACAACCTGCTCTCCGTCCACGCCGCCGTCGCCGCGCTCGCCTCCCTCGCGGGCCGCGACGACCTCCCGTACATCCCGGTCCTCGCCGCCTTCGACCACGAGGAGAACGGCTCCGAGGCAGACACCGGCGCCCAGGGCCCCCTGCTCGGCAACGTCCTGGAGCGCTCGGTGTACGCCCGCGGCGGCGCCTACGAGGACCGGGCGCGGGCCTTCGCCGGCACCGTCTGCCTCTCCTCCGACACCGGCCACGCCGTCCACCCGAACTACGCGGAGCGCCACGACCCGACGCACCACCCGCGCGTCAACGGCGGCCCGATCCTCAAGGTGAACGTCAACCAGCGGTACGCCACCGACGGCAGCGGCCGCGCGGTCTTCGCCGCCGCCTGCGAGAAGGCTGGCGTGCCCTGGCAGTCGTTCGTCTCCAACAACGACATGCCGTGCGGCACGACGATCGGCCCGATCACCGCCGCCCGCCACGGCATCAAGACCGTCGACATCGGCGTCGCGATCCTCTCCATGCACAGCGCCCGCGAACTGTGCGGCGCCGAGGACCCGTACCTCCTCGCGAACGCCCTGGTCGCCTTCCTGGAGGGCTGACCCGACCGCCGGCCGGGCCGCCCAGGCGCGCGAAACATCCGCGAAAGGGCCCGGTCGGCAGGCTCTTCCCCATGCATCGTCATGAGGGTCCCCCGAGGGGGAAGTTCGCCGCCGGGCTGGCCGGTGCCGTCGTGCTCGCCACGACGGCGACGGGGGTTCTGATCGGTACGTACAACGACCGGCCCCCGTGGGGCACCGACATCGCCTACGAGGGCGGCTTCGTCCAGGCCTCCCGCATCCGCGGCTACGACGTCGACGGCTCACGCACCAGGGCGCTGCTCGACGGGGAGTGCGCGCTCATGGAGCGGCAGGGAAGGGGCGGCCCCCGGGCCGTCCACGACCCGGCGGCCTGGGTCGCCGGATGCCTGGACGGGGCCGCGGGGCGCCCGTCCAGGAACCAGGGAATCGTCCGCTGACCGGCGCCGACGGACCGCCGGGCCCATCAGTCGCCGGCCGCCATGGCGGCGAGGCCCTTGGCCAGCTCCTCCCGGTTCATGACCGGCGTGTACGAGACCTTGGCCCCGAGCTGCAGGAAGAAGGGCTCGGAGAGCTTCGGCATGTCCGAGGAGTCCATCAGCTCGAAGAAGATGAATGCCGTCCGGCAGCCGTCCTGGGTGGTGAAGTACGCGGCCTCGGGACGGAGCGCTCCCATCGCCTTCTCCACGATGCCCGGCAGAGTGCCCTGCTTGATGGCCTCGTTGGAGGCCGTGGTGTCCATCTGAACCTTCAGCAACATGCGCATGACGCGGCCCTTCCGACCGGGCAGACGCTCCGTTCGGTACGCCTCGGCACCCGGACGCGCTCACTTCCAGGCTCCTCCTCCCTCTCCCCCCGGGCCACTCGGAGGAGAGGGAGGACGGCCCGGGACCCGGGCCGTCCGGCCCGGGACCCGGAAGGGACGGCCTAGCCGTCCAGCCCGGCGAGGATCAGCGGCAGCCTCGCCACACCCGTCTCCGTGACCTTCACCGGCACACCCCAGTCCTGCTGGTGGACGTGGCAGGCCGGGTACTCGTTGGCCGGGTCGTCGTCGCAGGACGCGGCCATCGCCGAGACGTGCAGGACGCCCTCGGTGAGCTCCGGGTTCAGGTCGAGCTCCCGGAAGAGGTCCGTGCCCGTGCCCTCGCCGCCGAGCAGCAGCTCCGGCGGGGTCGAGGAGACCAGGAGCCGGGTCGAGGGACCGTACCGCTCGTCCAGCTTCTGCCCGGTCGGCGCCTGGAAGACGACGTCGAGCCGGAGGCGGCCGGGGGCGACGTCGGTGGCCTCGCGCCGGGTGCGGTGGGCGACGGCCTCGACCTGGACGGCCTCCTCGGGGAGGCGCAGCCGGGTCAGCCGGTGCCGGGCGGACTCGACGACCACGATGTCGCCGTCGACGAGGACCGCGTCGCTGGGCTCGCGCAGATCGGTGGCGAGGGTGCTGACTTCGCCGGTGGCGGGGTCGTAGCGGCGCAGGGCGTGGTTGTACGTGTCGCTGACGGCGACCGAGCCGTCGGGCAGGGCCGTCACGCCCAGCGGGTGCTGGAACAGAGCCTGGCCGGCGGCGCCGTCACGGTGGCCGAAGTCGAAGAGTCCGGTGCCGACGGCGGTGCGGACGACATATCCGCCGGCGTCCGGCTCCCGCTCGACCCAGCGCAGGGCGCTCGTCTCGGAGTCGGCGATCCACAGCCGGTCCTCGGTGGCGGCGAGCCCGGACGGCTGCGCGAACCAGGCCTCGGCGGCCGGGCCGTCGACGAGCCCTTCGTTGGTGGTGCCGGCGGCGACCTCGACGGTGCCGCTCTCGGGGTCGTACGTCCACAGCTGGTGGACACCGGCCATGGCGATCCACACCTTGCCCTGCCACCAGGCGACGTCCCACGGCGACGACAGGTCGACGTCCAGGGCGGGCCCGGAGGTCGGGGACCCCTGCCACCACTGCTTCCCGGTACCGGCGACGCGCTCGATCGCGCCCGTCTCCGGGTCGAGGACACGCAGGGCGTGGTTCACTGTGTCGGCGACGACGACCCTGCCGTCGGGCAGCTGCGCGAGGCCCTGCGGCTCACGGAAGACGCCCTCGCCGATGCGCCGCACGACGGTCTCGCCGTCGGCGGCCAGCTCGACGAGCTGGTGCCGGGTGGTGTCCGAGACCAGGAGGTTCCCGGACGGCAGCAGGATCGCCTTGCCGGGGAACCGCAGATCGGTGGCGACGGGCTCGGGCGCCACGTACGGCCCGTCGCCGCGCCGCAGCGTCCCCTTGGCCTCGTGCTCGGCCTCCAGCTCCTCGACGAGCGTCCGAATGGCGTTGGCGTGCCCCTCACCGGCGTGCTGGGCGACGACGTAGCCCTCGGGGTCGATCACGACGAGCGTCGGCCACGCGCGCACGGCGTACTGCTTCCAGGTCGCGAGCTCAGGGTCGTCCAGTACGGGGTGGTGCACCTCGTACCGCTCGACGGCGTCGACGACGGCCTGGTGCTCGGCCTCGTGCACGAACTTCGGCGAGTGCACACCCACGATGACGAGCGTGTCGCGGTGCTTCTCCTCCAGATCGCGCAGCTCGTCGAGAACGTGCAGGCAGTTCACACAGCAGAAGGTCCAAAAATCGAGAAGAACGACTTTGCCCCGCAGGTCGGCGAGGGTCAGTTCGTCTCCTCCCGTGTTGAGCCAGCCGCCCTTGCCGATCAGCTCGGGGGCACGGACACGGGCACGGCGGGGCGCGGGCGCGGAGGTGGGCGCCGGGACGGCATCGTTCATGCTTCAAGCTTGCCATCCTGGTGTGAATGCCGGATCACGCGTGTACGTCGCGAGGGGCGACCTCAGGGACGGCCTCGGAGGCGAGCTCAGGGACGAAGCGAGGAGAGACCTAGGGGGACGGTCAGGGGTCTCTGGGGGGTGAAGCGGGTGAGATGTGCCGATCCGCCGGGCATCCATACCCTATGAAATACCTCGTACGGGACAAGATCTTCGCGATCGGTGACGACTACTGGATCGAGGACGAGCAGGGCCGCCACGCCTTCCTCGTCGACGGCAAGGCCATGCGGCTGCGCGACACCCTGGAGCTGAAGGACCCCGACGGCCAGGTCCTGATCACCCTGCGGCAGAAGATGTTCAGCCTGCGGGACACCATGACGATCGAGCGCGACGAGAGACCGCTCGCGACCATCCGCCGCAAGCGGCTCTCGCTGCTGCGCAATCACTACCGGGTGACCCTCGTCGAGGGCACGGAGCTGGACGTCAGCGGCCGGATCCTGGACCGGGAGTTCACCGTCGAGTACGAGGGCGAGCTCCTGGCCCACATCTCCCGGCAGTGGTTCCACGTCCGCGACACCTACGCGGTGAACGTGGTCCGTGAGGACGCGGACACGGCGCTGCTCGTGGCCGTGGCGGTGTGCGTGATCCGGATGGCCGAGCGGGAGGACTGACGGGGCCCGTCCCACCGCCCCGCCGGCGGGGTCGCCGCGTCCTGCCGCCCGGCCTGCGGACAGGGCTCTAGGCCGCCTTCGTCAGCGCCTGTTCCAGGTCCGCCCACAGGTCCTCGACGTGCTCGATGCCGACCGAGATCCGGACCGTGCCGGGGCCGATCCCGGCCGCCGCGAGGGCCGCCGCGTCGAGCTGGTGGTGGGAGGTGGAGGCCGGGTGCATCACGAGGGTCTTCACATCGCCGAGGGAGACGCTGAGGGAGGCGAGCCGTACGGCCTCGACGAAGGTACGGCCCGCGTCCCGGCCGCCCACGAGGTCGACGGAGACCACTCCGCCGCCGCCACGGGGCAGCAGCCGCGCGGCGATCTCCCGGTCGGGGTGGCTCGACAGGGCGGGGTGGCGCACGGCCGCGACCGCCGGGTGCGTGGAGAGCCGGGCGGCCAGGTCGGCGGCGCTCGCGCACTGGCGCTCCATGCGCAGGGACAGGGTCTGCATGCCGCGCAGGGTGAGCCAGGCGGCGAACGGGTCGGTGGACGCGCCCTGTTCGACGGAGTGGCGGCGGATGCGGCGGTACAGCTCGTCGTCCTTGAAGACGGCGACGCCGCCGAGGACGTCCGCGTGCCCGGCGAGGTACTTGGTGGCGGAGTGGACGACGATGTCGGCGCCCTGGTCGAGGGGCCGGCAGAGGAGCGGGGAGGCGAAGGTGTTGTCGACGGCGACGGGAACGCCGGCCCCGGCGGCGACGGCGGCGAGCGCGGGCAGGTCGGAGACGCGGGTGGTCGGGTTGGCGATGGTCTCCAGGTAGAGGAGCCGGGTCTCGGGGCGCAGGGCGGCGCGCACCTCCTCCGGGTCGGTGCCGGAGACATAGGTGACGTCGACGCCCCAGCGGGTGGCGAGGTCGGTGAGGACCGCGTAGGTGCCGCCGTACAGACAGGTCTGGGCGATGACATGGCCGCCGCTGCCGAGCAGGCCGAGGAGGACGGCGTTCACGGCGCCCATGCCGGAGGCGAAGGAGAGTCCCGCGGTGCCGCCCTCGAGGCGGGCGACGGCGTCCTCCAGGGTGCGGACGGTGGGGTTGCCGAGGCGGCTGTAGAGGAAGGCGTCCGTGGAGGTGAAGGCGGTGGCGAGGGCGTCGGCCGAGTCGAACGCGAAGACATGGCCCTGGTGGAGGGGGACACCGAGCGGCCTGCTGCCCGTGATCTCGACATGAGGCGGGTGCACGGCAAGGGTCTCGGGCCGGACTGCGCCGAGGACGGAGGGAACGGCGGGGGCGGGGGAGGGGACGGGGGAGGAGGGGACGGAGGGGGCGGGGGCGGGGGCCGGGGAAGGAGGGGTGGCGTCGGCGGCGGCGTGGCTCATGAACTCAGTCTGTGGACAGGGCGTTTGCCTTCCCAGGTCCAATCCCGGCAGATTGGTTCGGCGATGAAGCCAATCGATCGGTCCCCCGACATGTACGACCCCCGCGACCCCCACCCCGACGAGCTCGTCTCCCGACTCGGTCGCTGGTCCGCCGGCCGTGGCCCCCTGTATCTGCTGCTCGCGGCCCGGTTGCGCCGGCTGGTCGACGAGGGCGCGCTGCCCCCGGGTGCGCTTCTGCCGCCGGACCGGCGGCTGGCGAAGGCGCTGGCCGTGGGGCGTACGACGGTGGTCGCCGCGTACGACACGCTCCGCCAGGAGGGACGGCTCGTACGGCGGCAGGGCAGCGGAACCAGGGTCGCGCGGCCCGCGCTGGCGCCGGAGGCGCCCGGGGGAACGGACACGCTCCCGGGGGCGGAGACGCATCGGGGAACGGAGACGGCCCGGGTGTCGGAGACCTCGAACCCGTTGTTCCTGCACCTTCTGGAGGCGCCGGACGATGTGATCCTGCTGAGCTGCGCGGCCCCGGCGCAGCCGCCGCCCGAGCTGGCGGAGGCGTATCGCTCGCTCGTCCTGCCCGACGGGGACCTCGGCTACCACCCGGCCGGTCTGGGGGTGCTGCGGGCGGCCGTCGCGGCGCGGTACACGGCGCGCGGGGTGCCGACGGACCCGGAGCAGGTCCTGGTGACCACCGGTGCGCAGCAGGGCCTTTCGCTGCTCACCCGGCTGCTGCTGGCGCCGGGGGACGGGGTCCTGGTGGAGGCGCCCTCGTATCCGGGGGCGCTCGACCTGTTCCGGGAGGCGGCGGCCGTGCCGCTGCCGGTGGCGGTGGGGCCGGACGGTCTCGACGTGGCGGAGGCGGTGCGGGTGATGGAGCGTCATCGTCCGGCTCTGGCGTATGTGGTGGCGCGGTTCCAGAACCCCACGGGGACGGTGCTCCCGCCGCTGGCCGGGCGCCGGCTGGTGGCGGCGGCGAACGCGCTGGGGGTGCCGCTCGTCGACGACGAGGTTCTCGGCGACCTGGCGTTCGACACCGCTCCGGACTCCGCCTCCCCCCTCTCGTCCGAAGAACCCTCGTCCGAAGAAACCTCGTCCGGGGAATCCCCCTCCCTCTCCGCGTACGGCGAGGTGATCGCGGTGGGTTCGCTCAGCAAAGTCGTGTGGGGCGGGCTGCGGATCGGCTGGGTGCGCGGCCCGGTGTCCCTCGTCGCCCGCCTCGCCCGGTTGAAGGCCCTGCACGACCTGGGGTGCGACGTGCCGTCGCAGCTGGTCGCCGCCCGGCTCCTCGACGACTTCGCGGCGGTACGGGCCGCCCGGCTGCGTGCGCTGCGCGCGGGTCACGCGCATCTCCGTGCCGAGTTGGCCCGGCTGCTTCCGTCCTGGTCCTGCGCCCCGGCGACCGGTGGCCAGACGCTCTGGGTGCGGCTCCCCCACGGCGACGGTGTCTCCTTCGCCCAACTCGCCCTCCGTCACGGGGTGGCCGTCCTCCCGGGCGCGACGGCCGACGCGTTGGGCGGCAGCGTCCGCCGGCTGCGTCTGCACTTCCTGCTGCCGCCGGAGACACTCACCGAGGCGGTACGGAGACTGGCGGCGGCGTGGGCGGAGTACACGCCGGGGCCGGGGCCGGAGCGGTCGTCCCTGCGGGGCTTCACCGTCTGATCAGGCACGCAGCATCCGGCCTTGCGTCTCGGCCGTCACCACGGAAACATACGGTGCACCTGCAAAGTGATGATCATTCTTTCATGGGGGCGCAGCGGCATGGGTTTTGACGAGGACTGGGCAGGAATACGGTCCGGCACGACGGCGGAGGCCTCCGTCGGCATGCGGTTGAACCAACTCGACGGCGGCGGCGGAGGTGGGCCGTCGGGCGGTGCGCCCCACCTCGCCACCGCACCAGCAAAGAAGAAGGCCGCGGCAAACACGATCGAGACCGAGCTGGAGCCGGACACCGCGAAGGCCGCCAAGGTCGCGGACGCCGCCACGACCGCCGCCGTCGGCGGCTTCGAGGGCTGGGCGACGGCGGCCGGTCTGAAGACCGTCGAGACCACCTGGGACAGCCAGGTGAAGGGTCTTCTCGCCCGGCTGTCGTCCGAGAAGACCGCGTTGCGCGGTACCGCGGTGGCGTTCGGTCAGCAGGAGCTCGACACCCGTGCCCGGATCGCGGGGGTCCGGCCGACCTCGTCCATCGAGCGGTACTGAGGGGCGGACGGACATGCTGACGTACTCCGAGATCATGACGACCGACCTGGGCAAGCTCGCCACGACCGCCGACAAGTGGAACGAGATGGCGGGCGATCTCCACAAGGTGGAGGAGCGTTACCGGGACAGCGTGCAGTCGCTCACGACGGCGCAGAGCTGGCTGGGCGAGAGCGCGACCGCCGCCCATACCAATTTCGCCGCGACCCGCTACGAGTACCAGGCGGCGCAGACCCAGGCGAAGGCCACCGCGACGCTGCTGCGCAACGCCCACGAGCAGTTCACCGAGCTGAAGAAGCAGTTGGACAACGCCCGCGCCGACGCCGTCAAGGCCGGGATGAAGGTGTCCGAGCAGGGCAGGGTGGCCTACGACTACGAGCGGCTGTCGCCGGGCGAGCGCAGTGCCCTGCACCACGACCCGGACGGCGCCAAGAGCGTCCGGGAGGCCGAGACGGCCTGGGCCGAGCACCTCGACGGCTGCGTGAAGGCCTTCGACCTCGCGGACCAGGACCTGAAGAAGGACCTGGAGGCCGTGGTCAAGGACGGCTACGGCAACAAGAACGACGCGACGCTCGGCACCGGGTTCAACGGTGACGCGGGCAAGGTCGCCTCGGCCGACGACAAGGCCAAGGACGACCGGATGAACCTGGCCTGGCTGAAGATGAAGGACGACGAGACGCTCGACGACTACGTCCAGCGGCTCCAGCGCGACGGCATCGCGAAGCTCACCGGCAACGAGAAGCTGGCCGATCTGGTCGACAAGTTCACCAAGGGCACCATCACGGCGGGCGCGTTCGCGGGCGCTCTGACCGCGGCCGGTCTGTACTCGTACAAGCTGTCCAAGGCGATCCGGCCGCCGTTCGTCCACCCGACCGCGCCCGGCACCTTCCTGTCCCGGCAGTTCAACATGCGGCTGGCCGGGGCGGCTCCCGGCAGCCTGCTCACCAAGGTGCCGCCGGGTCTGGCGACGGCGCTGACCGGCTCCGACGAGGCCGCCATGTTCGGCGGGTTCATGCGCAACGGCGCCTTCTTCATGCCGACGGCCGCCGAGGCCAACCTCGTGAAGGTGGCGCAGAACGGTGGTCTCGCCAACGCCGCCAAGGCGGCGGGCTGGATTCGGGGCGCCGGTGTCGTCGGCGGTGTCGCGGCGACCGCGTACGGGGTGGCCAACCTCGCCACGTACAACACGGACATGATCAAGGCCGATCCGGCGAAGTTCGCCTCGGACCTGACGGGGACGGCGTTCAGTGCCTCGATGACGGCGCTGACCGTGGCCCCGAACCCGGTCACCCTCGGTCTCGCCGTCGGTACGGGTGTGGCGTACGGGGCGGCGTTGATCTGGGACAACCACGAGGCCATCGGGAAGGGTATCGAGGAGGCCGGGGACTGGATCGGTGACAAGGCGTCCGACGTGGGGTCCGGCATCGCGAGCGGGGCGAAGAAGCTGGGCAGCGCGCTGAACCCCTTCGACTGAGTCCGCCCGCCGAGTCCGTCCCTCCTGTCACCGAAAAGGATCCGTCCATGCACACCCAGGTCAGCCCGTTCGAACTCCATGCGTGGAAGGAGGGGAACCGGCACGACTACAGCGCGGGCTGGAAGGGGGTCTCGCCGGAGTTCGGCGAGATCCTGCTGACCTGCCCGCTCCCCCGCACCAGCCCCGAGTCGCTCGTCTCGGAGGTGCGCGGCGGGCGTCTTCCCGTCGCCTCCTTCGAGACGCGGGGGATGCATGCCGAGGGGCTGAAGCTGCCGACCCTGAACCGGTCGACGCTGCGGGTCGGCGACCGCGTGGTGTACGTGGAGCGGAACCGTTTCGGTGCCACTCTCGAGCAGCGCGCGCTGACGATGCGGTACGCGGGCGACCGCTACCGGCTCGCGGCCCTCGACAAGAACGGCTATGTCCTGACCCGCGAGCCCGACGACGAGGACCCCGGGGTCGAGATCACCGTGCGGGAGTCGGGGCGGGGCAGGAACCGCAGGCTCGGTGTGCGGGTCGGCGGGCGCGCCGAGGGCGGGGACCTGGCGCTGGCGCTGATCTTCGCGGGGGTCGACCGTTCCGTGCTGACGCGGGTCGGCGCGGTGAAGGCGGGCATCTCCCGCGTGACCCATTTCTGGACCGAGTCCCAGTACTGACGGCCGGGCCGCCGACCGTTCCACCCACCATCCGTCTACCCGAGTGAGCGACACATGCCTTCCTTCGACGTGACCCGATCCCGTTTCCGGCTGGCCGACGACGAGGTCTTCGTCCTCGCCCAGCTGGCGACCGGGCAGCCGGTCCCGGAGTCCATGGCGCCCGCCGAGGCGCGGCTGCGGGACTGCGGGCTGATGAACGGGGCCGGGGAGCTGTCCACGCTCCTGCTGCCCCTGATGCGGACCCTCGTGCAGCCGTCCGTGATCGTCTCCCTGGAGGCGGGCGGCCGGCAGGGCACGCTGCACCACGGTCTGCTGATCGGCGACGACCACGTCGTCTGCCACGAGACCTGGCCGGGCCAGGAGGAGGCGGAGTACCGCCTCGTGGAGCCCCGGACGCTGGTGTGGACGCTGGCCGATCTGGTCGGGCTGCGCCGGTCCGGTGTCCCGGATGCCGGGGAGCGGGTCGTCGAGACGACGGTGGGTGTCCTGGAGGCGGGGCTCGCGGCCCTGGAGAAGGCCGCGTCGACGCCCGGCGCGGACGACCGGACGCTGGTCGTCGAGGCGCTGCGGGCGGCGGGCACGGCGGACGACACCGCCGCGCTGCTCGGGGAGCTGATCGTGGAGGTGCGCTCCAACTGGCGCATGACGGCGGCCTGGCAGGGCCGTCAGGAGGGGGTGCGGGGTGTGGCGGCCCGTGCGGTCGCCGCCTGGGACTGCGGCCCGCTCGGCTATTGGCTGCGGGAGCTGCCGGCCGAGCCGCTTGCGGAGGGCGGGGCGTCGGCGGACAGCCCGTTCCGGCTGCGCCGCGTCGCTCCGAAGCGGATCTGGGAGGAGCTGACGGGCCTGCTCCCGGACGCGTCGGAGCTCGTACGGGAGCAGGCCCCGCCGGAGGCGTGATCGGGGGCCCGGCGGGGGCGGGGCGGAAAACCGCCCCCGGGCCCGGGAGCCCGGCGGGGGGCGGAGCCGCTCGGCCCTGCCCGGCTGATCGGACCCGGCGGGGCCGGTCGGACCCGGAAGGCCCGGAAGGCGGAAGCCCGGAAGCCCGGAAGCCCGGGAGCCCGGGAGCCCGGCGGGGCCGGTGTCGCTCAGCCCCGCTTCGGTGTCGCGATGCCGAGGACCCGGTCCTTCAGGGCCGGGAACTGTTCGCGGGTCGTGGTGATCTTGGCCGGGTCGAGGACGGCTCGGAGGATCTCCTCGTCCGGGCCGGCCTCGGCGAGGGTCTCGCCCCAGGGGTCGACGACGATCGAGTGGCCGGCCTGTTCGACGCCCGCGTGGGTGCCCGCCGTACCGCAGGCGAGGACGTACGCCTGGTTCTCGACGGCGCGGGCGCGGGCGAGCAGGCTCCAGTGGGCGCGGCGGCGGGCGGGCCAGCCGGCGGGGACGACGAAGGCCTGGGCGCCGGCGTCGACGAGCCCGCGGAAGAGTTCGGGGAAGCGCAGGTCGTAGCAGGTGCCGACGCCGACGGTGAGGTGGGGCAGGTCGACGGTGACCAGGTCCTCGCCGGCGGCCATCATCACCGCCTCACCCTTGTCGAAGCCGAAGCGGTGGATCTTCCGGTAGGAGGCGGCGAGTTCGCCGTCGGGGGAGAGGACGAGCGAGGTGTTGTAGAGGGCGCCGCCCTCGGCCTCGACGAAGGAGCCGGCGTGCAGCCAGACCCCGGCGTCGCGGGCGGCGGCGGCCATCGCCCGGTGGGTGGGGCCGTTGAGGGGCTCCGCCTCGGCGGCGAAGGACTCGTAGGCGAAGGCTCCCATGGGCCACAGTTCCGGCAGGACGACGAGGTCGGCGCGGCCGGATTCCTCCCGTACGAGGCGCCCCACACGGGCGCGTCGGGCGTCGACCGGTTCGTCCGGGTCTACCGCGATCTGGATCAGCGAGGCGCGCACACTACCACCGTCCTGGCATTCGAGCCGTCAACACAGGCCTACGATCGTCACACGAAAGCACTGCCGGGGTGCCTTCGGGCAGCGTAACTTAGCGTCCGAGCCTCCCACCCAGTCGTGTTTTGAGCCCGCGCACCGAAGAACCGCCGAGGGGTCCCGTGACCGTCCATCCCAGCCTCCAGAACTATGCCGACGCCTGGACCCACTCCATCGAGGCGATAGCCGAGCTGGTGCAGCCGCTCGTGGAGGGCGAGTGGAACCGGCCGACACCGTGCCCCGGCTGGTCGGTTCGGGACATCGTGTCCCATGTGATCGGCATGGAGACGGAGATGCTCGGCGACCCGCGGCCGATCCACTCCCTGCCGCGCGATCTCTACCATGTGCGCAGTGACTTCGCGCGCTACATGGAGGTTCAGGTCGATGTGCGGCGGCACCACACCGCGCCGGAGATGACCTCGGAGCTGGAGTACATCCTGATCCGCCGGGCCCGGCAGCTGCGCAACGAGAACCGCTCCCCCGAGCATCTGATCCGCGCCCCTCTCGGTGCCGAGCAGTCGCTGGAGCTGGCGTACCGGATGCGTGCCTTCGACGTGTGGGTGCACGAGCAGGATCTGCGGGCGACGCTCGGTGTGCCGGGCAACGTGGACTCGGCGGGTGCTCATGTGACGCGGGACGTGCTCCTGGAGGCGCTGCCCAAGGTGGTCGCCAAGGACGCGGGCGCGCCGGCCTCTTCGGCGGTGGTGCTCGATGTGAGTGGTCCGGTGGAGTTCCTGCGGACCGTGCGGGTCGACGCGGAGGGCCGGGGTTCGATAGACGGTGCCCCCTCGCTCGGTCCCGCGGTGACGCTGGCGACGGACTGGGAGACGTTCGTGCGTCTGGCCTGTGGCCGGGTCCGGCCGGCCGATGTGGCCGACCGGGTCAAGACGGAGGGCGACGAGGCGCTGGCGCGGGCCATCCTCGAGAACTTCGCGGTGACGCCCCGGTAGGTCCCCGTACGGGGGCGTCGGGTCCTCGCACGGGACGTCGGGGGCCGGTCGGGGTCGTCGGGGCCGGTCGGGGTCCGTCGGGGCCCTGCATCCCTACACGGGCACGTGTACGGCCTCCACGCGGCTTGCGACGAGCCGTTCGCGTTCCCTGCGGTGGGTGCGGGCCTTGAGGCGCAGGATCTGGACGACGCCGAGAGCCTCCAGGACGAAGACGGACGAGAACGCGATCCGGTAGTTGTCGCCGGTCGCGTCGAGCAGCACGCCGACGGCGAGCAGCGTCGTCATCGAGGCGACGAATCCGCCCATGTTGACGATGCCGGACGCGGTGCCCTGACGCTCGGGCGGGTTCGCCGGGCGGGCGAAGTCGAAGCCGATCATCGAGGCCGGGCCGCAGGCGCCGAGGACCAGGCAGAGGGTGACGAGCAGCCACATCGGGGCGTGGTCGCCGGGGTACGCGAGGGTCGTCGCCCAGAGCAGGGCGGTCGCGGCGACGGTGCCGAGGGCGAGCGGGGCGCGGGCCGTGTGGTGGCGGGCGATGATCTGCCCGTACGCGAGGCCGATGACCATGTTCGAGAGGACGACCAGGGTGAGCAGCCCGCCGGCGCTCGACCGGGAGAGGCCCTGTGCCTCGACGAGGTAGGGCAGTCCCCACAGCAGCAGGAAGACCATCGCGGGGAACTGGGTGGTGAAGTGGACCCACATGCCGAGCCGGGTGCCGGGTTCCCGCCAGGATGCGGCGATCTGACGGCGGACGAAGGCCGCGCCGGCGTGGGTGGCGGGCTGGGGTTCGTACCCCTCGGGGTGGTCCTTGAGAAAGAGCAGCAGCAGGACGAGGACGAGGACGCCGGCGAGGGAGCTGCCGACGAAGGTGGTCGTCCAGCCGAGACCGTGCAGGGCGCGGGCGATGAAGACGGTGGAGACGAGGTTGCCGGCCATGCCGAAGAGGGCGGCGACCTGGCCGATGAGGGGGCCTCGGCGGGCCGGGAACCAGCGGGAGCCGAGCCTCAGGACGCTGATGAAGGTCATGGCGTCGCCGCAGCCGAGCAGGGCCCGGGAGGCGAGCGCGGTGCCGTACGAGGGGGAGAGCGCGAAGCCGAGCTGGCCGAGGGTGAAGAGGACGACGCCGAGGGCGAGGACCTTCTTGGTGCCGAGCCGGTCGACCATGAGGCCGACGGGTATCTGCATGCCCGCGTAGACGAGCAGCTGGAGTATGGAGAAGGTGGAGAGCGCGGAGGCGTTGACGTCGAAGCGGTCGGCGGCGTCGAGTCCGGCGACGCCGAGGGACGTGCGGAAGATGACGGCGACGAAGTAGACGGCGACGCCGACGCCCCAGACGAGGGCGGCGCGGCGGCCTCCGGGCGGGTCGCCGGGGAGGGTGACGGCGGAGCCGTATCCGTTGCGGCCGCTCACCGGTCCTCACCCCGGACCAGGATCTTGACCCAGCTGAGGTGCTGGCGGACGCAGTGGGCGGCGCCCTCGACGTCGCCGGCCTTGATGCGGTCGAGGATCTCGGCGTGTTCGGTGATGTTCTTGGCGACGCGGTCGGGCTGGGACTGCATCACGGCGACGCCCATGCGCAGCTGGCGGTCGCGGAGCTGGTCGTAGAGGCGGGAGAGGATCTGGTTGCCGGCGTGCTGGACGATCTCGGCGTGGAAGCACCGGTCGGTGACGGCCACTTCCGCGAGGTCTCCGGCGGCGGCCCGTCGCTTCTGTTCCTCCAGGAGCTCTTCGAGTCGTTCGACGAGCGAGGCGGGGGCGGGTACGGCGCGGCGGACGGCGAACTCCTCGACGAGCAGCCGGGTCTCGACGACGTCGGCGATCTCCTGGGCGGAGACGGCGAGGACGAGGGCGCCCTTCTTCGGGTAGAGCTTGAGCAGCCCTTCCATCTCCAGCTTGAGCAGTGCCTCGCGGACCGGCGTCCTGGACACCCCTACGGCGAGGGCGAGTTCGCCTTCGGTGAGGAGGGTGCCTCCCTCGTAGCGCCGGTCGAGTACGGCCTGCTTGACGTGCATGTAGACACGGTCGGCTGCGGGGGGTGCGGATGCCATGAACACAGCATAGATACAACAGAGGTGCAACAGGGGCCCTGTCCGCATCCTGGACGAGGGCGCCTACGGGAACCGGTGGCCGTGGCAGTCCGCGCCGCCGACCGGGAAAGACGTCCGGCGGTGGCCGAAGCCACCGCCGGACGTTTCACGTGAAACAGGCCGAGCCGGCCGTCACGCCCAGGTGATCAGGCGCTTCGGCTGCTCCAGGACCGCGGCGACGTCCGCCAGGAACTTGGAGCCGAGCTCGCCGTCGACCAGTCGGTGGTCGAAGGAGAGAGCCAGCGTGGTGACCTGACGCGGCTTCACCTTGCCCTTGTGGACCCACGGCTGGAGCTTGATCGCACCGACCGCGAGGATCGCGGACTCGCCGGGGTTCAGGATGGGCGTACCGGTGTCGACGCCGAAGACGCCGACGTTGGTGATGGTGAAGGTCCCGCCCTGCATCGCCGCGGGGGTCGTCTTCCCCTCGCGGGCGGTGGAGACCAGCTCGCTCAGCGACGCCGAGAGCTCGGGCAGGGTCTGCGCGTGCGCGTCCTTGATGTTCGGCACGAGCAGACCGCGCGGCGTGGCCGCGGCGATGCCCAGGTTCACGTAGTGCTTGAGGACGATCTCCTGTGCCGCCTCGTCCCAGGCCGCGTTGATCTCCGGGTTGCGCTTCACCGCGACCAGGACGGCCTTGGCGATGAGGAGCAGCGGGTTGACCCGCAGGCCCGCCATGTCCTTGTCGGACTTGAGCTCCTCGACCAGCTTCATCGTGCGGGTGATGTCGAAGGTCACGAACTCGGTGACGTGCGGGGCGGTGAAGGCCGAACCGACCATCGCCGCCGCCGTGGCCTTCCGTACGCCCTTGACGGGCACACGGGTCTCCCGGGCGTCGGTCGACACGACGGCCGCGGGTGCCACGACCGCGGCCGGTGCCGGGACCGCCGCGGGCGCAGGGGCCGGAGCGGGGACGGGGGCGACCGGCGCGGGCGCCGGAGCGGCGGCCGCGTGGACGTCCTCACGGGTGATGATGCCGTCGGGACCGGTCGGGGTGACCGTCGCGAGGTCGACGCCGAGGTCCTTGGCGAGCTTCCGGACCGGCGGCTTGGCCAGCGGCCTCGCGCCGGCCGGCGCGTGCCCGTTGAGCTGCTCCGGTACGGAGACCGCGACGGGCGCGGCCTGGACCGGAGCCGCCGGGGCGGCCTGGGCCGTATCCGTCGCCGGCTTGCGCGGGCGGCGCTTGGTGGAGCTGGCGGCCACGCCGTAGCCGACGAGGACCGGCGTACGGCCCTGCGGCTCGGCCTCCTCCTCGACGGCGGCCGGGGCCACCGCGGCCGGAGCGGGCGCCGCCGCCGGAGCGGCCTCGGCGACCGGGGCCGCCGGGGCCTCGGGCGCGGCACCGCCGCCGACGTTCACCGAGATGATGACCTGGCCGACGTCGACCGTCGTCCCCTCGGGGAAGCGCAGCTCGTGGACCGTGCCGTCGAAGGGGATCGGCAGCTCGACCGCGGCCTTGGCCGTCTCGACCTCGCACACGATCTGACCGTCCTCGACCGTGTCACCGGGCTGGACGTACCACTTGAGGATCTCGGCCTCGGTGAGGCCCTCGCCCACATCGGGCATCTTGAATTCGCGGATCGTCACGGTGCTCTCCTCAGTACGCCAGCGAGCGGTCGACGGCGTCGAGCACGCGATCGAGACCCGGCAGGTACTCCTCCTCCAGGCGCGCCGGCGGGTACGGCGCGTGGTAGCCGCCGACCCGCAGGACGGGGGCCTCCAGGTGGTAGAAGCAGCGCTCGGTGATCCGGGCGGCGATCTCCGCTCCGGAGCCGAAGAACACCGGCGCCTCATGGACGACGACCAGACGGCGGGTCTTCTCGACCGAGGCCTGGATCGTGTCGAAGTCGAGCGGGGAGATCGAGCGCACGTCCACGACCTCGATCGACTTGCCCTCTTCGGCGGCGGCCGCGGCCACCTCCAGGCAGGTCTTCACCATCGGGCCGTAGGCCGCCAGGGTGAGGTCCGTGCCCTCGCGGGCGACCCGGGCCTTGTGCAGCTCGCCGGGGATGGCCTCGGTGTCGACCTCGCTCTTGTCCCAGTAACGGCGCTTGGGCTCGAAGAAGATGACCGGGTCGTCGCTCTGGATCGCCTGCTGGAGCATCCAGTAGGCGTCGTTGGAGTTGGCCGGGGTGACGACCTTGAGGCCCGCGACGTGCGCGAAGAGCGTCTCGGGGGACTCGGAGTGGTGCTCGACGGCGCCGATGCCACCGCCGTACGGGATGCGGATGACGATCGGCATCTTCACCGTGCCGAGCGAACGGGCCCGCATCTTCGCCAGCTGGGACACGATCTGGTCGTACGCCGGGAAGACGAAGCCGTCGAACTGGATCTCCACGACCGGGCGGTAGCCGCGCAGGGCGAGACCGATCGCGGTGCCGACGATGCCGGACTCGGCGAGCGGGGTGTCGATGACCCGCTCCTCGCCGAAGTCCTTCTGCAGCCCGTCGGTGATCCGGAAGACACCGCCGAGCTTGCCGACGTCCAGGCCCATGATCAGGACCTTGGGGTCGGTCTCCAGGGCCTTGCGCAGCGACTCGTTGAGCGCCTTCGCGAGGGGAAGCTTCTGAACAGCCATGATTACTCGGCCTCTCCGCCCTCGAAGGACGCCTGGTAGGCGGCGAACTCAGCCCGCTCCTCGTCGACGAGCGCGTGCCCGTCCGCGTACACGTTGTCGAAGATCGCCATGTGCTCCGGGACGGGCATGGCGCGGACGACCTCGCGGACGTGCTTGCCGAGCGTCTCGCTCTCCGTCTCCAGCTCCTCGAAGAAGGCCGCGTCGGCGTGACCCTCGTTCTCCATGTACGTCTTGAGGCGCTGGATCGGGTCCTTGGCCTCCCACTCCTCGCGCTCCGCGTCCCGGCGGTAGCGGGTCGGGTCGTCGGAGGTGGTGTGGGCGGCCATGCGGTAGGTGTACGCCTCGATGAGCGTCGGGCCCTCGCCGCGGCGGGCGCGCTCCAGCGCCGACCGGGTCACGGCCAGGCACGCGAGGACGTCGTTGCCGTCGACGCGGACACCGGGGAAGCCGAAGCCGCGGGCGCGCTGGTAGAGCGGGACGCGGGTCTGCTTCTCGATGGGCTCGGAAATGGCCCACTGGTTGTTCTGACAGAAGAACACGACCGGGGCGTTGTACACCGCGGAGAAGACAAACGACTCGTTCACGTCACCCTGGCTGGAGGCGCCGTCACCGAAGTACGCGATCACGGCGGAATCCGCGCCGTCCTTGGCGATGCCCATGGCGTAGCCGGTGGCGTGCAGGGTCTGCGCGCCGAGAACGATCGTGTACAGGTGGAAATTGTTGGTGCTCGGGTCCCAGCCGCCGTTGTTCACACCGCGGAACATGCCGAGAAGGTTGGTGGGGTCGACCCCGCGGCACCACGCGACGGCGTGCTCACGGTAGGTGGGGAAGACGTAGTCGTCGTCCCGCAGGGCGCGGCCGGAGCCGATCTGGGCGGCCTCCTGGCCGAGCAGCGAGGCCCACAGGCCCAGCTCGCCCTGGCGCTGGAGCGCGGTGGCCTCGGCATCGAAGCGACGGCTGAGGACCATGTCGCGGTAGAGACCGCGCAGCTCCTCGGCGCTCAGGTCGATGTCGTAGTCGGGGTGCTGAACGCGCTCTCCCTCGGGCGTCAGCAGCTGGACGAGCTCGGGCTCTGCGCCCTGCGCCGCCGGTGCCTTCTTCGCGCTTGCGGCGCTGGTGGTGCGCTTGGCGCCGCTGCTGCGTCGCGTCGTCTTGCGCGCGGCAGTGCTCTCCACGGTCACGTGCGTGCTCCTCCGTCGGTCCGGCCTCCGGGTTCGCCGGTAAGCCAGTGCGGCTCCGCCTTATCCGTACCCTTCGCACGGGGTGGGTGCGACGCGGCCGGAGTCGGGCGTGACAGGTGCCCCGGCGAGCGCCGTCATAGGCACGTTACCCATAGTGCAGCATTCCCGCGAAACCCCATTTGACCTGCGATTTTGCTTGGATTTCCAAGTAAATCGAGAAAAGGGGGACTCTCCGCTGGTCAGCGCATGGACAACGGCCCGACGCCTTCGTCGGAACATCCGGCACGTTATCCCGCGCACCCCGGGCGCGGGAAGAGCCAATATGTGAGACTGACTGGGTGCGCGAAGAAGGAAAAATCCGGGTATTTCTGTTGGACGACCACGAAGTCGTCCGGCGCGGCGTCCACGAGCTGCTCTCCGTGGAGGACGACATCGAGGTGGTCGGAGAGGCCGGAACGGCGGCGGACGCGCTGGTCAGGATCCCTGCGACCCGCCCGGACGTGGCCGTGCTCGACGTGCGGCTGCCGGACGGCAGCGGGGTCGAGGTGTGCCGCGAGGTCCGTTCGCAGGACGAGGACGTCAAATGCCTGATGCTCACCTCGTACGCGGACGACGAGGCCCTCTTCGACGCGATCATGGCCGGTGCCTCGGGATACGTCCTCAAGGCCATCCGCGGCAACGAGCTGCTGAACGCGGTGCGGGACGTGGCGGCCGGCAAGTCGCTGCTCGACCCGATCGCGACCGCCCGCGTCCTGGAGCGGCTGCGCGACGGCAACAACCCGAAGGGTGACGACAAGCTCGCCAACCTGACGGACCAGGAACGCAAGATCCTCGACCTGATCGGCGAGGGCCTGACCAACCGGGTCATCGGCGAGCGGCTCCACCTCGCGGAGAAGACCATCAAGAACTACGTCTCCAGCCTGCTGTCGAAGCTGGGCATGGAGCGTCGCTCCCAGGCCGCGGCGTATGTCGCGCGGCTCCAGGCGGAGCGTCACTGACGGTCGTCCGAGCGAGGCGCGGACCGCGCCCGCGGTCGCGGCCCGCGCCTCACCCGTACGGCCCAGAGCGGGGCCGCCGGCCCCGGTTCGGGACCTACGTCCCGCCGAAAGCGGGGCAGGGGCCCCTTTTCCGACAGGGTGCCGGTGGCGGAGAGTGGATGCCATGTCCACCGAGGAGAGCCGCGCCGTCGAGTTGATCAGCCGTGTGTCGTACGGCCGGGTGGCGACGAGCATGCGGGCGATGCCGTTCGTCGCCCCCGCCCGGCACATCGTGTCCGACGGCCGGGTCCTGCTCCGGCTGCACCGGGGACTCGGCTACCACCGCGCCTGCAACGGCAGCGTCGTCGCGTACGGTGCCGACAACCTCAACTCCGGGTCCGAGAAGCTGTGGTCCGTGCAGTTCACCGGCACCGCCGAGATCGTCGAGCCGACCGAGGACGAGCTCGCGGCCTTCGGGACCGAGCCGGAACTGGTGGACGGCGAGCCCTTCGACCCGGTCTACATGCGGATCGAACCGCAGTTCGTGACGGTCCACGCGCTCGACTACGCGAGCGAGACCCCGGCGACCCGTCCCGGCCCCCGTTCCGTGCGGCGACACCTCCACCACGTAGCGTGATCTAACATCTGGCGGGTGCCGCGCTCATTTGAAACGCTGACTCCGCCGACCGCGTCGCCGCTCCCCCCGGCGGAGTCCCACGCCGGTGCCCCACGCCCGGCACCCCGGCCGCCCGCCGCCCCGACGGCCCGCCGGGCGACAACCGTGCCCATCGGACCCGCGGGAAGCGTGCCCGCCCGACCGGCGGGAGCCGTACCCACCCAGCCCGGCGGCTCCAGGCCCACCGGCTCCCGGCCGATCGCCACCCGGCCCGGCGGCTCCCCGCCCACCGGCTCCCGGCCCGTCGGCTCCCCGCCCGTAGGAGCCCTGCTGCGCCGCCACCGGCACGCCGGAGAGCCCCTCTCCTGCGTGCCCGTCACCGAGGGCCTGCTCAACCGCGGCTTCCGCCTCTCCACCACCCGCGGCACCTACTTCCTCAAGCAGCACCTCGACGCCCCCACCGCCGACCGCGCCACCATCGCCCGCCAGCACCGCGCCACCCAGCGACTGCACGCCCTCGGCCTCCCCGTCGCCCCGCCGCTGCCCGACGCCACCGGACGCACCGTCGCCGTCATCGACGGCCACTGCTACGCCCTGCACCCGTGGATCGACGGCCGGCACCGCGACGGCACCCAGCTCTCCACCGGCTGCTCCCGCCGCCTCGGCACCCTGCTCGGACAGGTCCACACGGCCCTGGAACGGGTGATGGAGCCCTCGGGGCCGGACGGGACGCCCGGGACCGCCGACGACGGCGTCTGCGCGAGCGCCGACCTCCTGGACACCTTCCGGGCCATCGACGAACTGATCCGCCTCGCCCGCGCCCACCGCCCCCGGGACAGCTTCGACGCCCTCGCCGAGCACCGGCTCAGGGAACGGCGCCGGCTGCTCGCCCAGCACGCCCACCACCGGCCGCCGCCCGCCCGCGCCGCCGGCTGGGTGCACGGCGACTTCCACCCGCTGAACCTGCTCTACCGGGGGGCCGAGCCCGCCGCGATCGTCGACTGGGACCGGCTCGGGGTCCGCCCCAGGGCCGAGGAGGCCGTCAGGGCCGCCGCGATCTTCTTCGTACGGCCGGAGGGCGAGCTGGCCCTGGAGAAGGTCCGGGCGTACGCGCGCGCGTACCGGCGGGCGACGGGCGCCGACCGCGCCGAGCTGGCGGCGGCGGCGCACCGGGTCTGGTGGGAGCGGCTCAACGACTTCTGGACCCTGCGCTGGCGCTACCAGCTGCACGACCGAAGGGCCGACCCGCAGTTTCCTGCGGTGTCGGCCCTGGCGGTCTGGTGGACCCGCGAGTACGAGGCGGTGCGCGACGCCTTCACGGGGTGAACCCGATCCGGACGGTCCCGCGGATCAGCCCGTCTCGGCGTTGCCCGACGGGGGCGTGTCCGGATTGCCGTCGTCGGTGGGATCGGTGACCGGATCGGTCGACGGCGTACCCGTGGGCTCGGTGGGCGGCGCGGTCGTCTTCGTCGGCGTACCGGTGGGATCGGTCGGCGGCTCGGTCGTGTGCGACGGCTCGCCCGTGGGGTCGACGGTGGTCGGCGGGATCGTCGTCGGGGGGACCGTCGTCGGGGGCGTCCACGGCTCCTGCGTGCTGCCGCCGTTCGACGTGCCCGGGTCCGTCGACGTCTCCTCGGAGGGCTCCTCCGAGGGCGTGGGCTCCTCGGGGGTCTTCGACGAGGAGTTGCTGACGGTCGGCGTCGTGCCGCCCGTCGTACCGTTCTTGTCGTTCAGGTTGTCGATGGCGAAGACGACACCGGCGACGACCGCGATCAGCGCGAGGGCGGCGAACAGCCACACCTTGCCGCGGCCGCCGTTGCCCTGCGGGCCGTAGGACCCGTCCTGGCCGTAGCCGTTTCCGCCCGTGCCGCCGTAGCCGCCGTACCCGCCGTCGTCGGGGTTCATCGGCGGAAGGATCGGGCCCTGCGCGGTCTCGCCGTGCATCGGGTGACCCATCGCGGTCGTCGCGGCCATGCCGCCGCCCGGCGTGTGACCGCCCTCGTGCATCTCGACCGGCCCGGTGTTCCACGTGCCGGTGTGGCCGCCCTGCTGCTGGAGCATCTGCAGGCCGTACTGGATGAGGCCGCGCATCTCCTCGGCGCTCTGGAACCGGTCGTCCGGGTCCTTCGCGAGGGAGCGCATCACCAGGCCGTCGAGCTCCGGCGGCACGGAGTGCGTGACGTCGGACGGCGGGACCGGCACGTCCTGGACGTGCTGGTACACGACGGACAGTGGGGTCTCACCGGTGAACGGGGGCCGCAGCGCGAGCAGTTCGTAGAGGAGGCAGCCCGTCGCGTACAGGTCGGAGCGGTGGTCGACGGCCTTGCCCAGCGCCTGCTCGGGGGAGAGGTACTGCGGGGTGCCCATGACCATGCCGGTCTGGGTCATCGTCGACTGCGCGCCGTGCAGGGCGCGCGCGATGCCGAAGTCCATGACCTTCACGGCGCCGGCGTGGGTGATGATCACGTTCGCCGGCTTGATGTCGCGGTGCACGATGCCGTGCTGGTGCGAGTAGGCCAGCGCCTCCAGGACTCCGGAGACGATGATCAGGGCCTGCTCGGGCCCGGGGGCCTCGGCGCTGAGCAGCAGATCGCGGATGGTGCGGCCCTCGACCAGCTCCATCACGATGTACGGCACGGGCCGGCCCGCCACGAGGTCCTCGCCGGAGTCGTACACGGCGACGATGGCGTGGTGGTTGAGCCCGGCGACGGACTGGGCCTCACGGGTGAAGCGCGCCTTGGAGACCGGGTCCTCGGCGAGATCGGCGCGCAGCAGCTTGACGGCGACCGTGCGGCCGAGCCGTACGTCCTCCGCGGCGAAGACCTCCGCCATGCCGCCGCGGCCCAGACGGTGCGTCAGCCGGTAGCGGCCGTCGCCGACGACTCCGCCGACGCCCCAGGACTCCGCCGACGAGTCGGGCACACCGCCGCCTGCTCCGGATTCGGGTGCCATCAGTCCTCGCCGTCGTCTGTTGTGCCGTGTCCAGTCGTCACGCTACAGGCTCCGTACGACATCACGGTCCGAGATGGACCGGCCATCCAACCCCTTCCGCGTACACCTGTGCAAATTCGGCGGGATTGCTCCACCCCTTCGGAAACACTTCGGAGAAGCTTCCTGTGCGGAGGGTCACGGAACGGGCACCCGGCTTGACGTGTCAGGGCCCTCGGGCAGACTTGGCCAGGAAATTCCGGATCAACGCCGCCACGCGCGCGTAGGGGGAAGCACAGATGAGCCAGGACGGCGCACAGGGCCGCTATGCGGGCGGTTCGGTCGCGGGCGGCCGGTACCAGCTGCGCGACCTTCTCGGCGAGGGCGGCATGGCGTCGGTGTACCTGGCCTACGACAGCGCCCTCGACCGCCAGGTCGCGATCAAGACGCTGCACACGGAACTCGGCCGGGAGCAGTCCTTCCGCGAACGGTTCCGGCGCGAGGCGCAGGCGGTCGCGAAGCTGTCGCACACCAACATCGTCTCGGTCTTCGACACCGGCGAGGACACCCTCGACGGCGCCGTCATGCCGTACATCGTCATGGAGTACGTGGAGGGGCAGCCGCTCGGCTCGGTCCTCGCCTCGGACATCCAGCAGTACGGCGCGATGCCGACGGACAAGGCGCTGAAGGTCACGGCCGACGTCCTGGCCGCCCTCGAGGTCAGCCACGAGATGGGCCTGGTCCACCGCGACATCAAGCCCGGCAACGTGATGCAGACCAAGCGCGGCGTGGTCAAGGTCATGGACTTCGGCATCGCGCGGGCCATGCAGTCCGGGGTGACGTCGATGACGCAGACCGGAATGGTCGTCGGCACCCCTCAGTACCTCTCCCCCGAGCAGGCCCTCGGCCGCGCGGTGGACGCCCGCTCCGACCTTTATTCGGTCGGCATCATGCTCTTCCAGCTGCTGACGGGCCGCCTGCCCTTCGACGCCGACTCCCCGCTGGCCATCGCGTACGCACACGTGCAGGAGGAGCCGGTCGCCCCGTCCTCCGTCAACCGGGCGGTGACCCCGGCGATGGACGCGCTCGTCGCCCGGGCGCTGCGAAAGAACCCGAACGAGCGGTTCCCGAGCGCGGCGGCGATGCGCGACGAGTGCCTGCGGGTGCTCTCGGCCGGTCAGACCGGTGCCCCGGTGATCGTCCAGGGCGGTCCGGTCAGCAGCGGCGCGGGGGTCGGCTCCGCCGTCTTCCCGCCGATCGGCCAGACCCCGCCGCCCGGCCCGCACGGGGTGCACCAGCCCTACCAGCCGCCGACGCCGCAGCCGGGGCCGTACGGACACGCGACCCCCGCGCCCGCCCCGTCGTACGGCTACCCGCAGCAGGCCCCGACGCCCGCACCGGCCTACCAGAGCCCGGCGCCGGCGTACCAGGCGGCGCCCACGCCCGCGCCGTACTCCTCGGCGCACACACCGGCGCCCACCTCGTCGGGCGGCGGTTCGCGGCGGAACACGCCGGTGCTCGTGGGCGCGATCGTCGTCGCCCTGCTCGCGGTGGGCGGCCTGCTCGTGGCGCTGAAGCTCGACAAGGACAAGGACCCGGACCCCAACGCCGGTGGCACCGGTGGCACCGGCACGCAGCAGAGCCAGACCGCGGCCCCCGGGCACAAGGGCCCGGACCTGACCAAGACCATCGACCAGAAGAAGTGCAGCCAGCCGACGGAGTCGAGCGACGACCCGGAGAAGTTCGAGGTCCCGAACTTCACCTACAAGAACATCCAGTCGGTGAAGGACTGCGTCCAGGCCGCCGGCTGGAAGATCATGACCCAGACCCCGGTGGACGAGTCCACGTACGGCGAGGGCACGGTCCTCGAGCAGTACCCGCCGGCCGGTGAGGACATCACCGACAAGGACGCCGAGTTCACCCTGAAGGTCTCGACGGGCAACCCGCCGCAGTAGTCCCGAGGCCTCCTGACACCCCCTTACGCCTGCTGCCCCCGTCCCGGATGCCGGAAACGCCCCGTCATGTGACGCTGAGTTGACCACCTCGGCGGCTCGGTACGGGAGGGGGGTCACCCGGTGACTCCAGCACTCCGCAGGTCCCGGGCGCGGGCTCTCGGCCCCGCGCTCACCTGCGTGTTCGCCTGCACGTGCCTCTTGTTCGGCACTCCCCTCGGGTACGGAGCGGAGCGGGCCCACGGGGCGGAGCGGCCCGGCACGTCGGCGGATACCGCGGCCCACCGGGCGGAGGCACCCCGCACCTCGGCGGGAACCGCGGCCCACCGGGCGGAGGCGCCCCGCACCTCGATGGGGACCGCGGCGGCCGCGCCCACGGCCACCGGCACCACTCCGGGGGTGCCGTCGGCCCCGGCCACGGACTCTCCGGTCCCTTCCGCCCCTTCGGTCTCCTCCGCCGCGGCCTCCCCGGCCGTCACTCCCCCTCGCTCCTCCTCCGTTCCCGTCCCGCCGGGGCCGAGCGGGGGCGCAGGCATGCCCGCGCCCCCGGCTGCCCCGACCCACGGCACCGGGGCGCCCACCTCCGCGTCGACCGCCGAACCCACCGACGCCCCCGCCCCCGCCGGCTCCGCCTCCCTGGCGGGCCGGCCCGCCGGCGAAGGCCGGCCGAGGCCCGGACGGCCCGAGGCGCCGAGCGCCCCGGAGAGCGACGGGAGCGGGCCGTCCGAGGAGTCTCGTACCGAAACCGCTACAGAGCCGGGTGGCCGCGAGGCCGCCGAGGAGGAGGGCGGGGCGGTACGCGAGGAGGACGCCGGCCTGCCGGAGATGGCGCCCGCCAGCCGGCCCGCCGCCGCGCCGCACATGGCGTCCGAAGCCGCACCCACCCTCGTCGACCAGCGGATTCCCGTCCTCACCCTGGGAGTGGGGCTGGCCCTGATGGGGCTCGGGATCGGTTTCCTCGGGCTCCGGATGCGGCGCCGCTGAGCCCTCCGGCCCGCCCGTGTCCCCCTTGAGGCGGACCTCCCGCTTCCGTCTCAGGGCGGTTGTTCGCGACGGCATACCCGGTATACATACTGAGTATGTCGATTCGCCACGGGCTCCTCGCCCTCCTCGAACGCGGCCCTCGGTACGGCTCCCAGCTCCGTACGGAGTTCGAGTCCCGCACCGGTTCCACCTGGCCGCTGAACGTCGGTCAGGTCTACACGACCCTCAGCCGGCTGGAGCGCGACGGCATGGTCGCCCAGGGCGGCGAGGACGCCGCCGGGCACGCGCTCTACGCGATCACCGACAGCGGCCGCACCGAGCTCAGGACCTGGTTCGGGAAGCCGGTGGACCGCACCAGCCCCGCCCGTGACGAGCTGGCCATCAAGCTCGCCATGGCCGTGGGCGCGCCCAGCGTCGACATCCGCGATGTCATCCAGTCCCAGCGCCGCCACACCGTGAAGGCGATGCAGGACTACACCCGGCTCAAGGCCCAGGCGCTCGTCGCCGTCGAGAGCGGCGGGGCCCGGGAGCGCGACGACGTGGCCTGGCTGCTCGTCCTGGAGCAGCTGATCTTCCAGACCGAGGCCGAGGCGCGCTGGCTGGACCACTGCGAGTCCCGGCTGATCCGCCTCTCGGCGACGGCCGCGAACTCCGGGTCCGGAGCCGACGCGCCGGCCCCCGCGACCGCGCCCCGTGCCGAAGAGGCGGCCCCGGCCGAAGCCCCGAAGGCCGCCGACCGGCAGGGCACCGACGCGTCCCCGCCCGTGGCCGGGGCGCGCTGACCGTACCGCCGCGCCCCACCCGTACCGCCCGCACACGATCTTTCCCGCCGTCCCCGCGCAGTGCCTCCCTTACCGCCTGCGCACGACCTTCCCTATCGCCTTCGCACCGCCTTTCCACCGCTCGCTCCCGTACCCGGCCGACCGCCGCGTACGCCCAAGGGGGGACCCCTCATGTCCGCACAGCAGCCCGTGCTGCAACTCCAGAACCTGACCCGCGTCCACGGCGCGGGTGCCACCGAGGTGCATGCCCTGCGCGGTATCGACCTCGCCGTGTACCCCGGTGAACTCGTCGCCGTCATGGGCCCGTCCGGCTCCGGCAAGTCCACGCTGCTCACCATCGCGGGCGGTCTCGACACCCCCACCTCGGGCCGGGTGATCGTCGAGGACACCGACATCACCGCCGCGAGCGTGAAGGAGCTCGCGGCCCTGCGCCGCCGCAGCATCGGCTACGTCTTCCAGGACTACAACCTCATCCCGGCCCTCACCGCCGCCGAGAACGTGGCCCTGCCACGCGAACTGGACGGGACCTCCGCCCGCAAGGCGCGCGTCGAGGCCCTGAAGGCCCTGGAGGAGATGGGGCTCGGCCATCTCGCCGACCGGTTCCCCGACGAGATGTCCGGTGGCCAGCAGCAGCGCGTGGCCATCGCCCGCGCCCTCGTCGGCGACCGCCGGCTCGTCCTCGCCGACGAGCCGACCGGCGCCCTCGACTCCGAGACCGGCGAGTCCGTCCTCGCCCTGCTCCGCAGCCGCTGCGACGCCGGTGCCGCCGGTGTCCTCGTCACCCACGAGCCGCGGTTCGCGGCCTGGGCCGACCGGGTCGTGTTCCTGCGGGACGGTGCCATCGTCGATCAGACGGTGCGCAGCGAGGCCGATTCCCTGCTGTCGGGCCAGGTGGCTGAGGCGTGAAGACCTGGTTCCACTCCTGGCGGGCCGCGATCCGTATCGCCCGCCGTGACGCCTGGCGTTCCAAGGGCCGCAGCGCCCTCGTCCTGGCCATGATCGCCCTGCCGATCCTGGGTGTCAGCGCCCTCGATCTGACCCTGCGCAGCTCCGAGTTGTCCCCGGCCGAGCGCGCGGACCGCACGATCGGCGCGGCGGACGCCCGGTTCTCGGACCCCACCTACGGCGGGGTGCCGATCTTCCAGGACCCCGTCGGCGACATGAACACGCCGGCGAAGGACTACGGCGACACGGCCTGGCCGAGCGGCCCCACCGATGTCTCCAAGGCCATCCCGGCGGGCGCCACGGTCCTCACGGACACCTCCGGCTCCGCGAAGCTGACGACGGCCCACGGTCTGCTCTCGACCGACGTACGTGAGCTGAAGGCCGCCGATCCGGTCGCGCGGGGCATCATGACGCTCCTGGAGGGGCGTTACCCGGAGAAGAACGACGAGGTGATCGCGACCTCCCACTTCCTGGAGGCCAGCGGCCTGTCGATCGGCTCGACCCTTTCCGCCCGCAACTTCGACCGTCCGTATCGGATCGTCGGCGCCTACGAAATTCCCGACGCGCTCAAGGCCGACCAGGTCAACGCGCTGCCGGGGGCCTTCCACGTGCCGTACGCGAAGGCCGTCGCGAAGGCCGGGCTGCAGCCGCCCGGCGCCACCACCACGTACCTCGTGCGCAAGTCCGGTGGTTTCACGTGGAACATGGTCAAGGAGATCAACACCAAGGGTGTGGTCGTCACTTCGCGTGCCGTGCTCCTCGACCCGCCGGCCGATTCCGAGGTCCCGCTCTACCAGAAGGACGGCTGGGGCAACTTCGAGTCCAGCGCGGCGGGCAACGCCGCCGAGCTCGCCGCCCTCGGCACCGTCGTCGGCCTGGCGATGCTGGAGATCTGCCTGCTCGCCGGACCCGCCTTCGCGGTCGGCGCCCGGCGCTCGCGCCGCCAGCTCGGTCTGGTGGGCGCCAACGGCGGTGCCCGCAGCCACATCCGGGCCATCGTGCTGAGCGGCGGTCTGGTCATCGGTGTCGCCGCCGCGGTCACCGGCACCGTCCTCGCCCTGATCCTCACCCTGGCGCTCCAGCCGGTCCTCGAGGAGACCATGGGCCAGCGGTTCGGCGCCTTCGACGTCCGGCCGCTCGAACTCCTCGGCATCGCGCTGCTCGCCGTGCTGACCGGCCTGCTCGCCGCCATCGTGCCGGCCGTCACCGCCTCCCGGCAGACCGTCCTCGCCTCGCTCACCGGCCGGCGCGGAATCCGCCGCAGCAGCCGGGTACTGCCCCTGATCGGTCTCACGGCCGTCCTGATCGGCGGCGCGATCGCGCTCTTCGGCTCGATGGTCAGCGAGCAGTTCATCGTCGTGGCGGGCGGCTCCGCCATCGCCGAGCTGGGCGTCGTCGCGATGACCCCGGCCCTGGTGGGCCTGTTCGGCCGGACCGGCCGCTGGCTGCCGCTGTCGCCGCGGCTGGCGCTGCGGGACGCCGTGCGCAACCGGGGCCGTACGGCACCCGCCGTCGCCGCCGTCCTCGCCGCCGTCGCGGGAACGGTCGCCGTCTCCACCTACATGGCCAGCACGGAGGCCCAGTACGAGGCCGAGTACGAGGCCCGGCTTCCGTACGGGGCGGTCTCCGCCTTCGTCATGGAGGAGGGCGGCCGGGACGTCCCCGCGGTCCGCGAGGCGCTCCAGCGCCACTTCCCGGTCGACGTCCGCGCCGACGTCGAGCGCGTCTCGGTCGGCAAGCCCGGCTGCGAGCCGTGGTCGAGCGAGGCGGGCTGCGGCCGGTACGAGGTCGTCATCCCGCCGGGGAACGAATGCCCGCTGTACGTCAGCGTTCCCGGCGGCGGCGACCCCTCGGAGAAGTTCACCCCCGAGCAGCGCCGCAAGCTGCTCACCGACGACTGGCGGTGCAACGAGACCGGCAGCAACGGTGTGATCTACGTCGACGGCGGCCTGATGGTCGGTGACGCCAAACTCCTCGAGGTCCTCGGCATCAAGGACGCGGGAGCCGAGAAGGCCCTCGCCGAGGGCAAGATCGTCAGCTTCAGCCGTACCCAGATCGACAAGAACGGCGCCATCGGGATCCGTCAGATCACCGATGTCGCCGCCGCCGACAAGGCCTCCGAGGAAGGCCGTCCCGCGCCCGGCAAGGTCAGCTCCATCCCCGCCTACCGAGTGCCCGGCGACCCGAAGACCTACGGCCTCCAGGCCCTGATGACCCCGGCCACCGCCAAGGCCGCCGGCCTCTCCACCGTGCCGCTGGGGGCGTACGCCAGCACCGACCGGATGCCGGAGAGCGAGGCGCGCCAGAAGCTCGACGGCGAGTTCAACAAGCTTGGCAGCAACGTCGAGTTCCACCTGGAGGAAGGTTTCGTCAACGAGAACAGCATCATCCTGCTGGCGCTGGCCATCTTCGCGGGCCTCGTCACCATCGGCGCCGCCGGCATCGCCACCGGGCTCGCCCAGGCCGACGCCGAGGCCGATCTGAAGACGCTCGCCGCCGTGGGCGCCCCGCCCCGGGTCCGCCGCACGCTCAGCGGCTTCCAGTGCGGAGTCGTGGCCGCGATGGGTGTCGTCCTCGGCTCGGCCGCGGGCCTCCTGCCCGCGATGGGCCTCCGGCTCACCGACGAACGGGAACGGATCCGCTACCACGAGCAGTCCGTCGCCGAGGGCTGGTCCACCGACCTGACCCCGCCCGACCTCCCGATCGTCATCCCCTGGGAGACCCTGGCGGGCCTGCTCGTCGCCGTACCGCTCGGTGCCGCTCTGCTCGCCGCCCTGGTGACCCGCTCGCGCGGCGCCCTGGCCCGGCGCGAGGCGACCTGACGGTCGCGGCGAACGGCGCTTCGACACCGACCTGACGGTCTTCGTTGCCGTCCTGTGCCCCTGTACGAGGGTGGATCACCCTCGTACAGGGGCACACCTCGTGATGACGCGTGTGTACGAGAGAATGGCGGCATGGAGATGCCGAGGAATGACAGGTCGCAGGAGAGCCCCCAGGTCCTCATCGTGGGACAGGACGGTATGGCGCTCGGCGGCACTCAGGGCGACGACGAACCCCGCGAGGTCCCGGTGACGGAAATGGTCGAGCAGCCTGCGAAGGTCATGCGGATCGGCAGCATGATCAAGCAGCTCCTGGAGGAAGTACGCGCGGCACCTCTCGACGAGGCCAGCCGGGTCAGGCTCAAGGACATCCACGCCAGCTCCGTGAAGGAGCTGGAGGACGGGCTCGCGCCCGAGCTGGTGGAGGAACTGGAGCGTCTGTCCCTGCCGTTCACGGACGAGGCGATCCCCTCCGAGGCGGAGCTGCGCATCGCGCAGGCGCAGCTGGTGGGCTGGCTGGAGGGCCTCTTCCACGGCATCCAGACCGCGCTGTTCGCCCAGCAGATGGCGGCCCGCGCGCAGCTGGAGCAGATGCGCAGGGCGCTCCCGCCGGGTGCGTCCCACGACGATGACGACGACGACCGCGGCCACGGCGCGATCCGCTCGGGGCCGTACCTGTAGGAGACGGCCCGGAACCGTATCCGCAGGAGACGCGAGACGACACGAGGGGCCCGGCACAGGGTGTGCCGGGCCCCTCGCGCGCGGGTCTCAGTCCTGGGGCGCCAGCAGCAGCACCTTGCCGACATGGCCGCCGGACTCCAGCACCCGGTGGCCCTCGGCGGCGTCCGGCAGCGGCAGCGTCCGGTCCACGACGGGCCGGACCGTGCCCGCGCCGATCAGCGGCCAGACATGCTCCCGTACGGCCGCGACGATCGCCGCCTTCTCCTCCGCCGGGCGGGCACGCAGCGTGGTCGCCATGACGGCGGCGCGCTTCGCGAGCAGCGCCCCGAGGTTCAGCTCGGCCTTCACCCCGCCCTGGAGCCCGATGACGACCAGCCGGCCGCTCACGGCCAGCGCCTTCACGTTCCGCTCCAGGTACTTCGCGCCGACGATGTCCAGGATGACGTCCGCGCCGGCCCCGTCCGTCGCCTTGTGGAGCTCCTCGACGAAGTCCTGCTCGCGGTAGTCGATGAGGATGTCCGCGCCGAGCTCGGCGCACCGTGCCAGCTTCTCGGGCCCCCCGGCGGTCACCGCGACGCGGGCCCCGACCGCCTTCGCCAGCTGGATCGCCATCGTGCCGATCCCGCTCGCACCCCCGTGCACGAGCAGTGTCTCGCCCGGCCGCAGGTGCGCGATCATGAAGATGTTGGACCAGACGGTGCAGGCGACCTCGGGGAGCGCGGCGGCCGTGGCCAGGTCGACGCCCTCCGGAACGGGGAGCAGCTGACCGGCCGGGACGACGACCTTCTCCGCGTAGCCGCCGCCCGCGAGCAGCGCGCACACCTCGTCGCCGACGGACCAGCCGGAGACCCCCGGGCCGAGTGCCGAGATCCGGCCCGAGCACTCGAGGCCGGGGTAGCGGGAACTGCCCGGCGGCGGGTCGTAGAAGCCCTGGCGCTGGAGCAGATCGGCGCGGTTGACGGCGCTCGCCACCACCTCGACGAGGACCTCGCCCTCGCCGGGTACGGGATCGGGCACCTCGGCCCAGACGAGGGCCTCGGGGCCACCGGGTTCCGGAATCGTGATCGCATACATGGCGGCGAGGCTACTCCCGGCTCCGGGGCCGGGCCCCCGGGGTCAGTCCTTCGGCTCAGTCCTCCGGAGGTGTGCTGAGCGGGGTGACGGGCGCGGCGCGCACGATGGTGATCACCCGGTCGGTGAGCTGGAGCGGGCTGGCCGCGGGGTCGTCGTACCCGAGCAGCCGGTGGCCGCGGAGCACGCTCACCACCAGGTCGCCGGTCTCCCGCACGCTCTTCCCGGCCTCGCTCTTGGTCACCGGGCGCTCCACCAGGTCGAGGCCGGAGCCCTGCTGGATCAGGTCCTCCATCACCGTGCCGGCGCTGGGGCTCAGCACGGAGAGGCCGAGCAGTCGCCCGGCGGCGCTCGCACTGGTGATGACCGCGTCCGCGCCGGACTGGCGCAGCAGCGGCGCGTTCTCCTCCTCGCGGACCGCGGCGACGATCTTCGCGCCCCGGTTGAGCTGGCGGGCCGTGAGGGTGACCAGGACGGCCGTGTCGTCGCGCTGGGTGGCGATGACGATCTGCCGGGCGCGCTGCACCTCGGCGCGGAGCAGCACGTCGCTGCGGGTCGCGTCACCGACGACGCCGACGAATCCGTCCGCGTTCGCCGTCTCGATCACCTTGTTGGAGGGATCGACGATGACGATCTGCTCCTTGCTGAGACCGGTCGCGCAGAGCGTCTGGATCGCGGACCGCCCCTTGGTGCCGAAGCCGACGATGACGGTGTGGTCGCGCAAGGTGGACCTCCAGCGGTTCAGTCGGAACTCCTCGCGGGTCCGCTCGGTGAGGACCTCGAGGGTGGTCCCGACCAGGATGATCAGGAACAGCACGCGCAGGGGCGTGACCAGCAGAATGTTGGCGAGCCGCGCCGTGTCGCTGTACGGGACGATGTCGCCGTATCCGGTCGTGGAGAGCGTCACGGTCGCGTAGTAGGCGCAGTCGAGGAAGTCGAGCGTCCCGTTGGCGTTGTCGTGGTAGCCGTCGCGGTCGACGTAGACGATGAGGATCGTCACCAGGAGCACGCCGAGCGCCATGAGCAGCCGCTTGCCGACCTGGCGCAGGGGACGCTCGACCTCCCGGCGGGGCAGCTTGATCTGCGGACCGGAGATCCGTTCGTCCGCCTGACGTGCCATCACGTCACGACTGGGAAGTTTCACGTGAAACACGCTCCTTGGGCCGGGGCGGCCCCCGCCGCCTTCGGCCAGGGAAGATCGAGGATGTCCAGCTCCCGGCCGGCGTGCGCGCCACCGGGCGGGACGACGGCCAGGCCGTCCGCGGCGGCGATGCCCCGCAGCATGGCCGGGCCGTTGTAGCGCAGCGGTACGGCCCGTCCGTCACGGTGGACGACCGGGACGAGCCGGGTGTCGTACGGATGACCGTGCACCTCGTCCCGGACGGGTACGCGGTGCGGGGTGCCGTCGCCCTCGCCGGAGAGCGCGCGGAGCAGCGGCTCGGCCAGTGTCAGCAGGCCGGAGACGGCGGCGAGCGGGTTGCCGGGGAGCCCGACGAGATGCCGGACGTGCCCGGGCCGGCCGGGGTCGGCGGCGAGGCGGGCGAGCAGCATCGGGTGGCCGGGCCGGACCTTCACCCCGTCGACGAGGAGGGTGGCACCGGCCTTGCCCAGAACGCCGTGGACATGGTCCACGGGCCCGGCTGCGGTCCCACCGGTCGTGAGCACCAGGTCTGCGGTGGAGCCGGTGACGGCCGCGTACAGCTCCTCGGCGTCGTCGCCGATCCGGCGGGTGGCGAGGACGTCGGCGCCGAGCGCCGTCAGCCAGGGGCCGAGCATCGGGCCGAGGGCGTCGCGGATGAGTCCCTCGTGGGGGAGTCCCGTCGTGAGCAGTTCGTCTCCGAGGACCAGGATCTCCACCCGTGGGCGGTGCGGTACGGGCAGCTCGTCGTAGCCGGCGGCCGCGGCGAGGCCCAGCACGGCGGGGGTCACGCGGGTGCCCGCGGGAAGCAGCTCGTCGCCGGAGCGGCACTCCTGGCCCCGGGGGCGGATGTCCTGTCCGGGCACGACCTCGCGCAGCGCGTGCAGCAGGGTCCCGACCGGCTCGCTGAGCGGGTGCTCGGTGCGGGAGTGCTCGGTGTGGGAATGCTCGGTGCGGGAGTGCTCGGTGCGGAGGACGGCGGTGGTCCCGGTGGGGACACGGGCGCCGGTGGCGATCCGTACGGCCTCGCCGTCGCCCGCCACGGCCGTGGGCGCCTGCCCGGCGAGGACGGCGCCGTCCTCGCGTACGGTCCAGGGCCCGGGACCCGCGACCGCCCAGCCGTCCATGGCGGAGGTGTCGAAGGGCGGCAGGTCGGTGAGGGCGAGCAGCGGCTCGGCCAGGACCTGTCCGAGCGCCTGACCGAGGGGTACGCCGAGCGGCGCCCGGCCGGCCCGCGCGAAGTGCCCGGCGCGGACGGCGGCGGCCCGCGCCTCGGGCCAGACGGTGGCCCGGTGCGGCTGCTCGGCCCGGGGGCCGGTGGCGGTTCCCGGGGCCACCGGGAGAGGCTCCTTCAGGCTCATCCGGCCTCGTCCTGCTCGGCCGCCCAGCGCTGGGCCAGCGCGGCGGCCTTGCGGGCGGCCTCGGCGACCGCCTCCGGTCCGCCCTCGGTACCCGCGCGGGCCGCCGCGTATCCGACCAGGAAGGTGGTCAGGGGCGCGGCGGGGCGGGCCACTCCATGAGCGGCGTCACGGGCCAGATCGAGCAGCACGCCGGTGTCGACGTCCAGCTCGATGCCCAGTTCGTCCTTGACTGCGGTGATCCATTCATCCAGCACGGTCCCATGCTCCCTGATGCGGGCCCGGGCCGTGGCGATGTCCTCCCAGGTGTCGCAGTCGAAGGAGGCGAGGGGGCCGGCGGAGACCCGGGTGAGACGCAGTGCCCCGGTGAGCCTTCGCAGCGGGCCGCCGGCGAGCGTGCCGCGTTCCTCGGCGACACGCGCCAGCTCCCGCCGGAGCGGGGCACGGCGGTACGCGGCGACGAGCGGCTGGTCGCGCCCTTCGGCGTCGGTGAGGAGCGCGGCCTCCGCCTCGGGATCCTCGGCGAGGGCCCCGAGCAGGCGCCGGACGGCGTCCTCGTCGAGGAAGGGGAGGTCGGCGGAGAGGACGAGCAGGACCTCGGCCCCGGTCTCGCGCACGCCTGCGCCGAGGGCGGCGAGGGGCCCTCCGCCGGGCGGATCCTCCCTGGTCCAGTGGACGGGGCGGGTGGTCGCACGGGGGTCCCCGACGACCACGGTCCGGTCCGCGCCCCGGCAGGCCGTCAGGACCCGGTCGAGGAGCGCCCGGCCTCCGATCCGTACGCCGGGCTTGTCGGCGCCGCCGAGGCGCTCGGCGGCACCTCCGGCGAGTACGACGGCGTCGTGTGCGGTGGTCACCCCAGCAGTATGGTCCGCCCCCGCCCCGCGCCGTCGGGCGCGTCTCCCTGGGTGAGACGGCCCGGACGGCCGGCTCGTACGGACCGGGGGCGGACCCGTACGAACCGGTCGGTGATCAGCCGGCGATCAGTCGCTGATCCGCGGCTGCTCCGTGGCCGATCAGTCGCTGATCCGCGGCTGCTCCGTGGCCGATCCGTGGCCGATCCGTCGTTGCTCCGTGGCTGCTCCGTGGGCTGATCAGGTGGGTCCGATCAGCCCGCGGATCAGCCCGCGGATCAGAGCGTGCGGAGCAGGACCGCTGGCTGCTCGACGCAGTCCGCCACGTACCGCAGGAAGCCGCCCGCCGTGCCGCCGTCGCAGACGCGGTGGTCGAAGGTGAGCGAGAGCTGCACCACCTGACGGACGGCCAGTTCGCCCTGGTGGACCCAGGGCTTGGGGATGATCCGGCCGACGCCGAGCATGGCGGCCTCGGGGTGGTTGATGATCGGCGTGGACCCGTCGACCCCGAACACCCCGTAGTTGTTCAGGGTGAACGTGCCACCCGTCAGATCGGCCGGGGTGAGCGCGGACTGCCGGGCGGACTCCGTCAGCCGGGCGAACTCCGCCGTCAGGGACTCGGCCGTCCGCGCCCCCGCGTCCTTGACCACGGGAACGACCAGGCCACGCGGGGTCTGGGCGGCGAAGCCGAGATGCACGGCCGGCAGCCGGACGATCTCCCGGGCGGCGGTGTCCACGGTCGAGTTGAGCTCGGGGAACCGGCTCAGGGCGTGGACGCAGATGCGGGCGAGGAGCGCGAGCAGCGAGATCTTCGGCCCGCCCGCCGCGTTCATCGCGGTCCGCGCGGCCATCAGCTCGGTGGCGTCCGCGTCGACCCAGCAGGTCGCGTCGGGGATCTCCGTACGGCTGCGCGACAGCTTGTCCGCGACGGCGCCGCGGACACCGCGCAGCGGAACCCGCTCGGCGGCCGGGGCGGCCGCCGAGACCGGTGCGGCGGCCGGCGCCGGGGCGATCGCGGTCTCCTGAGCGGCGACCGGACCCTCCAGCGCCGCGATGGCCAGCTCCACATCGGCCCGCAGGATCAGGCCCTCGGGCCCCGATCCGCGGACGTCGCGCAGATCGAGTCCCCGGTCCCTGGCCAGCTTTCGCACGAGCGGCGAGATGACCGGCACCGGGCCCTGGTGACCCGCGGCCACGGCGACAGGTGCCACGGCGACGGGCGCCGGAGCGGCCACCGGGGCCGGTGCGGGGGCCGCCTGGGCAGCGGCGAGGGGATTCGCCACGGCGGGGCTCTCGTGCCGCACCCGGCGGCGCCGGGCGGCGGGCCCGGCCGTCCCGTACCCGACGAGCACATTGCCCGAGTACTCGGACGACACGGCGGACTCGGCCGCGGCCTCACCCACCGTGGGAGCGGCTCCCGGAGCCGCCTCCGCGCGCTCCTCCGGCGCGCCCGTGCCACCCACGGCGACCGTCAGGAGCGGCGCGCCGACGGGCAGTTCGGTGCCCTCCTCGCCGTACCTGGCGGTGACGACACCGCCGTACGGGCAGGGCACCTCGACCATGGCCTTGGCCGTCTCGACCTCGACGACCGGCTGGTCGATGGCGACGACGTCGCCGACGCTGACCAGCCAGCGGACGATCTCCGCCTCGGTGAGTCCCTCACCGAGGTCGGGCAGCTTGAACTCGAGCACCTGCGCCATCAGCTTCCCGCCTCCCACTGCAGCCGCGCCACCGCGTCCAGGACCCGGTCCACGCCCGGCAGATGGTGTCGCTCCAGCATCGGCGGCGGGTACGGGATGTCGAAGCCCGCGACCCGCAGCACCGGCGCCTCCAGGTGGTGGAAGCAGCGCTCGGTCACGCGCGCGGCGATCTCCGCGCCGGGCCCGCCGAAGCCGGTCGACTCGTGGACCACGACCGCGCGGCCGGTGCGTCGCACCGAGGCGCAGACGGTCTCGTCGTCGAAGGGAACGAGCGAGCGCAGATCGACGACCTCCAGGTCCCAGCCCTCGGCCTGCGCGGCCTCCGCCGCCTCCAGACAGACGGGTACCGAGGGACCGTAGGTGATCAGGGTGGCGCCGGTGCCCCGGCGCCGTACGACGGCCTTGCCGATCGGCTCCACGGGCGCGGGCGCCTCGGGGGACCAGTCGGACTTGGACCAGTAGAGCCGCTTGGGCTCCAGGAAGACCACCGGGTCGTCGGAGGCGATGGCCGCGCGCAGCAGCCCGTAGGCGTCCTCGACGGTGGCAGGGGTCACGACATGCAGTCCGGGGGTGGCCATGTAGTAGGCCTCGGACGAGTCGCTGTGGTGCTCGACTCCGCCGATCCCGCCGCCGTACGGGACACGGATGACGATCGGCATCGGCATCGCGCCCCGGGTGCGGTTGCGCATCTTCGCCACATGGGAGATCAGCTGCTCGAACGCCGGGTAGGCGAACGCGTCGAACTGCATCTCGACGACCGGGCGCAGGCCGTACATGGCCATGCCGACGGCCGCGCCCAGGATGCCGGCCTCGGCCAGCGGGGTGTCCGTGCAGCGGTCCTCGCCGAACTCCTTGGCCAGCCCGTCGGTGACCCGGAAGACACCGCCGAGCGTGCCGACGTCCTCGCCCATCACATGGACGGTCGGGTCCTCGGCCATCGCGTCGCGCATGGCGCGCTGGAGCGCCTGCGCCATCGTGGCGGGCTTGGACTTCGCGGCCTTTCCGGCGGTCCTGTCCGCCGTGGGTCCGGTTGTCGCGGTCGTCATCACGCCTCACCCTCGGCTTCGAGCTCGGCGCGCAGCTGCGCCGCCTGTTCGCGCAGCTGCGTCGTCTGCTCCGCGTACACGTGGGAGAAGAGGTCCATCGGGTCGAGGACCGGCTCGGCGTTCATGCGTTCGCGCAGCTCCGCGGCCATCGCCTCGGCGGCCTCGGCGGCCGCCCGCCTGCCGTCCTCGTCGAGCAGGCCACGCTCCGTCAGTTCCCTTTCGAGGATCAGGATCGGGTCGTGCGCACGCCAGGCCTCGACCTCGCCGGCCGCGCGGTAGCGGGTGGCGTCGTCGGCGTTGGTGTGGGCGTCGATCCGGTACGTGATCGCCTCGACCAGGGTGGGGCCGCCACCGCGCCGTGCGCGGGCCACGGCCTCGGTCAGCACCTGGTGGACGGCGACCGCGTCGTTGCCGTCGACGAGCCGGCCGGGCATCCCGTATCCGACGGCCTTGTGGGCCAGGGAGGGGGCCGCGGTCTGCTTGGCGAGCGGCACGGAGATCGCGAAGCCGTTGTTCTGGACGAGGAAGACCACGGGGGCCTGCCAGACGGCCGCGAAGTTCAGTGCCTCGTGGAAGTCGCCCTCGCTGGTGCCGCCGTCTCCGACCATGGCGAGCGCGACCACGTCGTCGCCCTTGAGCCGGGCGGCGTGGGCGAGGCCCACCGCGTGCGGGAGCTGGGTGGCGAGCGGGGTGGAGAGCGGCGCGATGCGGTACTCGCGCGGGTCGTACCCGGTGTGCCAGTCGCCGCGCAGAAGGGTCAGCGCCTGCACGGGGTCGAGGCCGCGGGCGACGGCCGCGAGGGTGTCGCGGTACGAGGGGAAGAGCCAGTCCCGCTCCTCCAGGGCGAGGGCGGCGGCGATCTCGCACGCCTCCTGGCCGGTGGTGGACGGGTACACGGCGAGCCGGCCCTGCTTGGTGAGGGCGGTGGCCTGCGTGTTGTACCGGCGGCCGCGGATCAGCTCCGTGTAGAGCCGGAGCAGCAGCGCGGGGTCGGCGTCGGCCACGGCGTCCGTACCGAGCACGCGCAGCGGCTCGGTGTCGGGCAGCAGCGGCGTGGGGTCGGTACGCGGCTGCCACGCGGGCGGCGGGGTGGGCCGGTGGGCGGAAGCGGCACCGGGCGGCTCTTGGACTGTCGAACTGCGCTGTTGCAACGAGTCCACCTCCTCGTGGGAGCGGGCATAAGACCCGAAGGCGGGTGGCGCGAGTGTGGCGCGCCTCACCTACCGATTGTTCGGTCGTGGAGGCATTTTGGCTACAGGCACCTCCAGCCTGTGGACAAACGGTTCTCCACAGCCTGGGATATGTGCAGGTCGTCCACCGGAGAGAGGCGGGGGGACATGGCGGATGAACAAATGGCCGTCGACCGGAACGAGGTTCCGGGCGACGACACGGGCGGCGCGCCCGACAAGGCCGGGAGCGAGCCGCCCGGCGAGGTCCTGAGCGCCCCGGTCGGCGTGCCGACGGGCGCGCTTCCGGCACGCCCGCTGGACGCGATCGACCGGGACATCCTGCGGTTGCTGCAAACGGACGGTCGCGCCTCGGTACGCTCCGTGGCCGAGCGGGTGCACGTCTCGCGTGCCAACGCCTACGCGCGCATCAACCGGCTCATCGACGACGGGGTGATCCGCGGCTTCAGCGCCCGGGTCAACCACGAGCGGGCGGGCCACGGAGCCTCCGCCTACATCACGCTCAAGATCGTGCAGAACTCCTGGCGCACGGTCCGCGAGCAGCTGAAGACGCTGCCGGGTGCCACACACATAGCGCTGGTCAGCGGAGATTTCGACGTTCTGCTGCTGGTGCACACACCGGACAACCGGACGCTGCGCGAGCTGGTGCTCACCCGGCTCCAGTCGATCCCCGAGGTGCTGTCCACACGCACGCTGCTGGTCTTCGAGGAGACGGACCTCAACACGGACCCGCACGCCTGACGACGCCCGCTCTCCCCGGACGAGAGAGGACGGCCCCCGGCGGGGCCGTCCTCGTCCGCACGGGCCCGGCCGTCCTCTGTCCACCGGAGCCCGGCCGTGCACGTCCACACGGGTCCGGGGGCCGGCTCCGGGCCACCATGGGCCCGGCAGAGCCCCTCGGGTCCTCAGCGGGGCTTCTCGGTCCTCAGCGGGCCGTCCTGAGCCCGTCGAAGGCCAGGTGCGCCACGGTCTCGGCGAGCTGCTCGCGCTCCGCCGTCGCGTCCGGATGCGGCCGGTACCACTCCACCAGCGAGTTGATCATGCCGAAGAGGAGCCGGGTCGCGAGCCGGATGTCCACATCGGCCCGCAGGTCGCCCTCCTCGGCGGCGGCCTTGAGCAGCTCGGCCACCTTGTGGTCGAACTCCCGTCGCCGCTCCATGGCCCACCGCTCGGTGCCCGTGTTGCCCCGCACGCGCAGCAGCAGCGTCACGTACGGCAGCTCCGCTATCAGCACCTCGACCGTGCGGCGCGTGACGTACTCGACCCGCTCGACGGCCCGGCCGCGCACGGCCCCCGGCTCGTCGAGGATCGCGAAGAGCCCGTCGAGCGCCCGGCTCACCGCCCGCCGCAGCAGCTCCTCCTTGCCGGACACATGGTGGTAGATCGACGACTTGGAGATCCCGGCCGCCTTGGACAGATGCTCCATGGAGGTGCCGTCGTAGCCCCGCTCGTTGAAGACCCGGACGGCGACCGAGAGCAGCGTCTCGGGCGTGTAGGTGTCGCGCTTCACGGTGGTCATCCCGCGTCCTCCGCGTCCTCGGCGTAGCCCCGGCGCACCAGGCCGATGCTCGGCGCGTACCGCCCGGACGGATACCGCTCGTGCAGCTCTCCCAGGAGTGCCGTCGTACGCCGGAACCCGACCTTGCCGGCCCACTCCAGCGGGCCCGCCGGATAGTTGACCCCGAGCCGCATCGCCGTGTCCACGTCCTCGGCGGAGGCGACCCTCCGGTCGACCGCGTCGGCCGCGAGGTCGGCCAGCATGGCGACCGTACGGGCGACGATCATGCCGGGCACGTCGCCGATCACGGACACCTGCTTGCCCAGGGCCTGGAAGAGTCCCACGGCCTCGGCGAGGGTCTCGGGCGCGGTCCCCTCCTTCGTGGAGAGCACGATCCTGCTCGCGCGCGCGTAGTCGAGGGCGAGGTCGAAGTAGACGATCTCCTCCCGGTGGTACTCGAAGGAGGACTCACCGTCGGCGAGATTGAGTTCGCCGCCGCCCGGCAGCTCGATGTACCCGCCGTCCGACTTCTTGCGCCGGACCGTGATCCCGGCCGCCTCGAAGAGCTCCACCAGCGGTTCCGCGGGACCGAGGTCGCCCCGTACGACGATCCGCTTCGGCGCCTCCGCGGGCGCCGCCGTGTGCGGCTCCGGCCGCTGCGCGTCCTCCGCGTACGAGAACCAGCCGTGGCCCGTCTTCCGGCCGAGGCGCCCCGACTCCACGAGCCGCCGCTGCGCGAGCGAGGGCGTGAACTTCGGGTCCTGGTGGAAGGAGTCCCAGACGGAGCGGGTGACGGCCTCGTTCACGTCCTGGCCGATGAGGTCGGTCAGCTCGAAGGGGCCCATCCTGAAGCCGCCGCACTCGCGCAGGGCGGCGTCGATGGTGGCCGGATCGGCCGCGCCCTCCTCGAAGACCCGCAGCGCCTCGGCGTAGAAGGGGCGGGCGACCCGGTTCACGATGAAGCCGGGGGTGTCGGCGCAGCGCACCGGCGTCTTGCCCCAGCCCTTGACCGTCTCGTACGCGCGCGTGGCGACGTCCCGGTCGGTGGCGAAGCCGCTGACGACCTCGACGAGCGGGAGCAGCGGCGCCGGGTTGAAGAAGTGCAGTCCGACGAACCGGCCGGGCAGCCGGAGCCCTCCCGCGATGGCGGTGACGGAGAGCGAGGAGGTGTTGGTGGCGAGGACGGTGTCGTCGCCGACGACCTTCTCCAGATCGGCGAAGAGCTGCTGCTTGACGGGGAGCAGCTCGACGATCGCCTCGACGACGAGCGCCGCGTCCGCGAGCTCGTCGAGTTCCCGGGCCGCGTGCAGCCGTCCGACGGCCGCCTCGCGCGCGGTGGCGTCCAGGCGTCCCTTCTCGACGAGCCGGTCGAGGCGGGCGGTCAGGGCGGCCACGGCCTCCTCGGCGCGACCGGGGGCGCTGTCGTAGAGGCGTACGGGATGGCCGGCGACCAGGGCGACCTGGGCGATGCCCTGGCCCATGGTGCCCGTCCCGACGACGGCGACGGTACGGTCCCGCCCGACGGGCCCCGGGGCCCCTTCGGCTGCGGCTTCTGCGGCTTCCACTGCGGCGGCGGGCTCACTGGCGGTCACGTCGTCGCTCCCCCTGACGGTCACGTTGGCGCTCATAGGAGTGATCCTCCCCGATGGGTTTTCCACAGGATCGACAGGCCCCCTTGTCCCGACCGATCGTTCGGTTACTCTAACTCCGTACGTGTCTCCCTGCCCAGCTCGACGAGGAGTTGGTCCATCCATGGCCACCGTTCTGCCGACCACCGACCGACTGGCCGAGAAGCACCGGTCCACGCTCGATCAGGCGCTCGACACCATCCGGACCCGTGCCTACTGGTCGCCGTACCCCGAGCACCCGAAGGCGTACGGGACGGACGGCTCGCTCGACGCGGCCGCCGGCCTCGCCGCCCACCAGGCCCTGCTGAACACCCGCTTCGAGCTCGACCAGCCCGGCACGGACGGCTGGACCGGCGGCGAGACCTCGCCGTACGGCCCCGAGCTCGGCATCGAGTACCCGCACGCCGACATCGACGTCCTGCTCCCCGCGATGCGCGCGGGCACGGCCGCCTGGCGCGACGCCGGCGCCGAGACCCGTGCCCTGGTCTGTCTGGAGATCCTCACCCGGATCTCCGCCCGCACCCACGAGTTCGCCCACGCCGTCATGCACACCAGCGGACAGGCGTTCATGATGGCGTTCCAGGCCGGCGGCCCGCACGCCCAGGACCGCGGCCTGGAGGCCGTGGCGTACGCGTACGCGGAGCAGACCCGCACCCCCGCCGGGCGGGCCGACTGGTCCAAGCCCCAGGGCAAGCGCGACCCCCTGGAGCTGAGCAAGGAGTTCACCCCGGTCGGCCGCGGCATCGCCCTGGTGATCGGCTGCAACACCTTCCCCACGTGGAACGGCTACCCGGGCCTGTTCGCCTCCCTCGCCACCGGCAACCCGGTCCTGGTCAAGCCCCACCCGCGCGCCGTGCTCCCGCTCGCGCTGACCGTCCAGGTCGCCCGTGAGGTGCTCGCCGAGACCGGCTTCGACCCGAACCTGGTGGCGCTCGCCGTCGAGCGGCCGGGCGAGGGAATCGCCAAGACCCTGGCGGTCCGCCCCGAGATCCGGATCATCGACTACACCGGCTCCACCGCCTTCGGCGACTGGCTGGAGGCCAACGCCCGCCAGGCGCAGGTCTACACCGAGAAGGCCGGCGTCAACACGGTGGTGGTCGACTCCACCGACAACTACAAGGGGATGCTCGCCAACCTGGCCTTCTCGCTGTCCCTGTACAGCGGCCAGATGTGCACCACCCCGCAGAACCTGCTGATCCCCCGTGACGGCATCACCACCGACCAGGGCCCCAAGACGTACGACGAGGTCGTCTCCGACCTCGCCGCGGCGGTCGGCGGTCTGCTCGGCGACGACGCCCGGGCGAACGGTCTGCTCGGCGCCCTGGTCAACCCGGACGTGAAGGCGCGTCTGGAGGCCGCCGCCGGTCTCGGTGAGGTGGCACTCGCCTCCCGCGAGGTGGTCAACCCGGAGTTCCCGGACGCCGTGGTCCGTACGCCGGTCATCGTGAAGCTGGACGGCTCCAAGCCCGACGCCCAGGCCGCGTACTTCTCGGAGTGCTTCGGCCCGGTCTCCTTCGCCGTCTCGGTGGACTCCACCGACGACGCCCTGGAGCTGCTGCGGCGCACGGTCCGCGAGAAGGGCGCGATGACGGTCGGGGCGTACACGACCTCGGCCGACACCGAGCGTGCGGTGGAGGAGGTCTGCCTGGAGGAGTCGGCCCAGCTCTCGCTGAACCTCACGGGCGGGGTCTATGTGAACCAGACGGCCGCGTTCTCCGACTTCCACGGCTCCGGCGGCAACCCGGCGGCGAACGCCGCCCTGTGCGACGGCGCCTTCGTCTCGAACCGCTTCCGGGTGGTGGAGGTCCGCCGCCAGGCCTGATCCACGCGCGCGTGGAGGCTCCCCGGAGCCTCCACGCGGCTTCCCGGAGGGAGCTCTCACTCCCTACGGCGTCTCGATCTCCGCATAGCGCTGGACCCAGGCGTGCATGGCGATGGCCGCAGCCGCTCCCGCGTTGATCGAGCGCGTCGAGCCGAACTGGGCGATCGAGCAGACCATCTCCACATGGGCGCGGGCCTCCTCGGTGAGCCCCGGGCCCTCCTGCCCGAAGAGCAGCACACAGCGGCGGGGCAGCACGGTCCGCTCCAGCGGCACGGCTCCCGGCAGGTTGTCGATGCCGATGACGGGCAGGCCCTCGGCCGCCGCCCACGAGGTCAGCGACTCGGTGTCCGGGTGGTGCCGGACGTGCTGGTAGCGATCGGTGACCATGGCACCGCGCCGGTTCCAGCGCCGTCGGCCCACGATGTGGACCTCCTTCGCCAGGAAGGCGTTGGCGGTGCGCACCACCGAGCCGATGTTGAAGTCGTGGCCCCAGTTCTCCACCGCCACGTGGAAGTCGTGACGCCGGGTGTCCAGGTCGGCGACGACCGCCTCCCGCGTCCAGTACCGGTAGCGGTCCACGACATTGCGCCGGTCGCCGCCGGCGAGCAGCTCGGGGTCGTACCGCTCGCCCTCGGGCCACGGCTCCGGGTGCGGCCCGACGCCGATCTCGGGAGCGAAGCCCTCGTCGTACTGGACCGGCTCGGCGGCCCCGGCTTCCGCTTCGGCCGCGACCCCGGCTGCGACTGCGGCCCCGGCAACGGCCTCGGACTTCTCTTCGGTGGTGCTCACCCGACGAGGGTACGGGGGCCGTGCTCCTCACCCGTAAGGCGCTGCTCGGGCAGCGTCCCGGCGGGCGGCCGACCCAGCAGCCGGTCCCGGCCACGCACCACCCACGCGCCGAGCGCGACCAGGAACGGCGTCGGCAGGAAGACGGCGTCGGCGGAGATCATCGCGAGCGAGAACACCGGCAGTCCGAGGAGGACCGCGATCCCGGCGTGCTCCAGCATCATCGCGACGAGCAGCACGTTCTTCACCTTGCGGTGGAAGAGTGTGAAGGGGAAGGCGACCTGCACGATCACCGTGCCGTAGGTCAGCACCATCACCATGACCCCGCTGGTGCCGAGCAGCTCGGAGAGGGCCGGCCAGGGGGTGAAGTAGTCGAGGTTGAGCGGGTAGAACAGCGCGGTGCCGTCCTGCCAGCGCGATCCCTGGATCTTGTACCAGCCGGCCGTGGCGTAGATCAGACAGACCTCCGCCATGATCACGACGAGGGCCGCGTTGTGCGCGAGGTTCGCGAGGGCGTCGAGCAGGGTGCGGGGCTCCTCGGCCGCGTACCGGCGGACCAGCCACCACAGTCCGTTCCCCAGCCACAGGACCCACAGCAGCACGGGCAGCCACCACTCGCCGGTGACCTCGCTGAACCAGGTCGTGGCGAGGAGGAAACCGCCGAGCACGATCCACAGGAGCGGGCCGACGCGATCCTGGCGCGGCGGTTCCCCGGCACGGGCGGCACGGGCCTCGCGGGCCGCCCGCCGGGCGTCCAGGGACCACACCTGGGAGCAGCGCGTCAGCACGAGGTAGAGCGCGGCGAGGTGGAGGACGTTGTCGCCGCCGTCGCCCACGAAGACGGAGCGATTCTGCAGCGAGAGCACCCCGACCATGAAGACCACCGACACGGCACGGGTGCGCCAGCCCACCAGGAGCAGCACGGCGGACAGCACCGCGATCCCGTAGACGAGCTCGAACCAGAGCCGGCCGTCCGACCACATGAGGACGGTGAAGGCCCGGTTGTCGGCGATCAGCCGGCGGGCCATCTCCCAGGACCAGGGGCCGTCGGGGCCGTACAGCTCGTGCCGGAACGGCAGCTCGCGCAGCAGGAAGAGCAGCCAGGTCAGCGAGAAGCCGATCCGCACGATCGCGGTCTGGTACGGGCCGAGGGAGCGGCCCGTGACGGTCTGGACGGCACGGGCGAACCGGCGGTCCAGCGGCTCGCGGTCACGCGCGCGCGTGCCGGGGCCGCCCATCGGCTTCGCGGCGTCGCCCAGCGGCGGTACGGGGTCACTCATCGGTGCGGCGTCGCCCAGCGGTGCGGGAGTGCTCATCGGCCCGCCTCCGTGCGGCTTCGGTCGGATCCGGTGGGCCGGTCGGCGTCGGTGACGGGCCACCACGGGAGGTCCCGGTAGGAGGGCGCGGTGTCGATCTTCTCGGAGCTCCAGCGGGGAGGAGGCACGGCCCGCGTGACGGCCCGGAGCTGGACGCGCCGCACCTCACCGGTGAGCGCCCGTCCGTCGGGGCCCGCGAGGACGGGAAGCGCGTCGAGGCGGAGCATCGCGATCCGGCGCATGTACTCCTCCGAGAGGCGGCCGCGCAGCCCGCTGGGGGTGTCGTCGTCGGAGTGCGAGTTGAGGTAGAAGTCCACGGCCCTGCGGAGCTCGTTCTGCTGGGCGTGGCTGGGCATCGGGTTGTGCCGGATCGCCTCGATGTCCTGGGCGGTGAGGTCGATCCAGCCGGTGGTGCGGCGGGCGCCGTCGGGGACGGCGAGCTCGGCGCGGACCTCGACGGAGATGTTCTGCTGCAGCGGATTGGGCGCGAAGAGCTTCCAGTTCTGTTCGAACTCGGGATAGACCCAGTCGTCGACGGCCTGGCCGTGCTGTTTGGTCAGCGTGTTGGACGGCGCGACGTGCAGGAACACCATCGCCAGATGGAGGCAGGCGAAGACGCCGACGACGGCGAGCGCCACGGCGAGGACGACCTGGTAGGGCAGGGACAGGGCCATGATCCCGGTGTTCGCCCGGTCCGCCGGGGGTATCGGGGATGACGTTCCCGGGGCGCCGGTCAGGGGGTCGGCAGGGGGTGCCGGACGGTCTCCGTCCGCGTCGGCGGCGTCCTTTTCGACGTACGCGTCCATCCCGCCCCGATCCCGATCGGCCCACCTCGGTTATCCACAGGGTTGACACCATACGGGCCGTCGACTCACCATTGAAGTCATTCAACCGAACGATCGGTCGGTAGGGGGTCCGATGACCGCAGTGACGGCAGGGACGACAGAGACCACGGGCGTGCCCGGAGTGTCGGACGCGGCCGTGGCGGCGGAGCAGGCCGCCTACGAGGCCGTGTTCGACGCCGCCGTGGCCGCCGATGAGCGGATCGAGCCGCGCGACTGGATGCCCGAGGCCTACCGCGCCTCGCTCGTCCGGCAGATCGCGCAGCACGCCCATTCGGAGATCATCGGCATGCAGCCGGAGGCGAACTGGATCACCAGGGCGCCCTCGCTGCGGCGCAAGGCGATCCTGATGGCGAAGGTGCAGGACGAGGCCGGCCACGGCCTGTATCTGTACAGCGCGGCGGAGACCCTCGGCACCAGCCGGGACGAGCTGCTCGACAAGCTCCACTCGGGCCGCCAGAAGTACTCCTCGATCTTCAACTACCCGACGCTGACCTGGGCCGACGTCGGCGCGATCGGCTGGCTGGTCGACGGCGCCGCGATCACCAACCAGGTCCCGCTGTGCCGCTGCTCCTACGGGCCGTACGCCCGCGCGATGGTCAGGGTCTGCAAGGAGGAGTCCTTCCACCAGCGCCAGGGGTACGAGGCGCTGCTCGCCCTCTCCCGGGGCACCGAGGCCCAGCACGCCATGGCGCAGGACGCGGTGGACCGCTGGTGGTGGCCCTCGCTGATGATGTTCGGCCCGCCGGACGACGAGTCGACGCACACCGCCCAGGCGATGGCCTGGAAGATCAAGCGCCACTCCAACGACGAGCTGCGGCAGCGCTTCGTCGACATCGCCGTGCCGCAGGCCGAGGCACTCGGACTCACCCTCCCCGACCCCGACCTCCGGTGGAACGAGGAGCGCGGGCACTACGACTTCGGCCCGATCGACTGGGCCGAGTTCTGGGACGTCCTCAAGGGCAACGGCCCCTGCAACGACCAGCGCCTGAGCACGCGGCGCCAGGCCCACGAGGACGGCGCCTGGGTCAGGGAAGCGGCGGCGGCCCACGCGGAGAAGCACAAGCACACCGGCAAGCACGGGGAGGCACAGGCATGACGAGCGACGGTTGGCCCCTGTGGGAGGTGTTCGTGCGCTCCCGCCGCGGGCTGTCCCACACCCACGCGGGTAGTCTCCACGCGCCCGACGCGGAGATGGCCCTGCGCAACGCCCGCGACCTGTACACCCGCCGGAGCGAGGGCGTGTCGATCTGGGTCGTCCCCTCCACGGAGATCACCGCCTCCTCACCCGACGAGAAGGACCCCTTCTTCGAGCCGTCCGCGGACAAGCCCTACCGCCACCCGACGTTCTACGAGATCCCGGAGGGGGTGAAGCACCTGTGAGCACCCCGGACACCCGAGAGGCCGCCGTGATCACCGGAGCCGCCCTCGCCCTCGGCGACGACGCCCTCGTCCTCTCCCACCGCCTGGGGGAGTGGGCGGGCTCCGCCCCCGTCCTGGAGGAGGAGGTGGCCCTGGCCAACATCGCGCTCGACCTCCTCGGCCAGGCCCGCGTCCTGCTTTCCCAGGTCGGCGACGAGGACGAACTGGCGTACCTGCGCGAGGAGCGTTCCTTCCGGAACGTCCAGCTGGTCGAGCAGCCGAACGGCGACTTCGCCCACACCATCGCCCGCCAGCTCTACTTCTCCACCTACCAGCGCCTCCTGTACGGGCAGCTGGCCTCCGGCGACGGCCCCTTCGCCGGCCTCGCGGCCAAGGCCGTCAAGGAGGTCGCCTACCACCAGGACCACGCCGAGCAGTGGACCCTGCGCCTCGGCGACGGCACCACCGAGAGCCACGAGCGGATGCGCCGGGCCTGCGACGCCCTGTGGAAGTACACGGGCGAGCTGTTCCAGCCCGTCGAAGGACTCGACGTCGATCACGCCGCCATGGAGAGCGCCTGGCTGGCCTCGGTGACGGACGTTCTCGGCAGGGCCACACTCACCGTGCCCGAGGGGCCGCGCACCGGCGCCTGGGCCGCGGGCGCCGGCCGGCAGGGACTGCACACCGAGTCCTTCGGACGGATGATCGCCGAGATGCAGCATCTGCACCGCAGCCACCCGGGGGCGGCATGGTGACCATGACCGCCCTCGAGGAGGAGCTGAGCCGGATCGCCGGCGCCGTCCTCGACCCCGAGCTGCCCGTCCTCACCCTGGCGGAGCTCGGCGTGCTGCGGGGCGTCCACGTCACCGGCCCCGGCCGGGTCGAGGTCGCCCTCACCCCGACCTACACGGGCTGCCCCGCCGTCGAGACCATGTCCTCGGACATCGAGCGCGCGCTCCACGAGCACGGCGTGCCGGAGGTCTCCGTCGTCACGGTCCTCGCCCCCGCCTGGTCCACCGACGACATCAGCGAGGAAGGACGGCGCAAGCTCGCCGAGTTCGGCGTCGCACCGCCGCGCCCCCAGGGCCCGGCCGGCGGCCCGGTGCCGCTGACCCTGGCGATCCGCTGCCCCCACTGCGGTTCCACCGACACCGAGCTCCTGAGCCGCTTCTCCTCGACCGCGTGCAAGGCCCTGCGCCGCTGCATCGCGTGCCGCGAACCGTTCGACCACTTCAAGGAGTTGTAGATGGTGTCCTCAGCCGCCGCACGGGCCGGATTCCATCCGCTCCGGGTGAGCGAGGTCGAACGACTCACGGACGATTCGGTGGCCGTCACCTTCGCGGTCCCGCCCGAGCTCCACGAGGCGTACCGGCACCTCCCCGGCCAGCACCTCGCGCTCCGCCGCACCGGCGAGCAGGGGGAGGAGATCCGGCGCACGTACTCGATCTGCGCCCCCGCCTCCCCGGCCGGTGAGCCCCCCGTCCTGCGCGTCGGCATCCGGCTCGTCGACGGCGGCTCGTTCTCGACGTACGCCCTCAAGGAACTGGCCGTCGGCGATCTCGTCGAGGTCATGGAGCCCATGGGCCGCTTCTCGCTGGCCCCGCGCCCCGGCCACTTCGCGGCCGTCGTCGGCGGCAGCGGCATCACCCCGGTCCTGTCGATCGCGGCCACCCTGCTCGCCCGCGAGCCGGAAGCCCGGTTCTGTCTGGTCCGGAGCGACCGCACGGCCTCGTCCACGATGTTCCTCGACGAGGTCGCCGACCTGAAGGACCGCTACCCCGACCGCTTCCAGCTGGTCACCGTCCTCTCCCGCGAGGAGCAGCAGGCGGGTCTGCCCTCCGGCCGCCTCGACCACGAGCGACTCGCCGCGCTGCTGCCCTCGCTGCTGCCGGTCGAGTCGATCGACGGCTGGTTCCTCTGCGGCCCCTTCGGGCTCGTGCAGGGCGCGGAGAGCGCGCTGCGCGGCCTCGGGGTCGACCGTGGCCGGATCCACCAGGAGATCTTCCACGTCGACGACGGCTCGGCACCGGCGTCGGTCCCCACGGCCGACACCCCCGCGCACGCCACTCTGACCGCGACCCTGCACGGCCGCTCCGGCAGCTGGCCGGTGGACCGCGGCGAGACACTCCTCGACACGGTGCTCCGCTCCCGCGCGGACGCCCCGTACGCCTGCAAGGGCGGGGTGTGCGGCACCTGCCGCGCCTTCCTCGTCGGCGGAGAGGTGCGGATGGACCGCAACTTCGCGCTGGAGCCGGAGGAGACCGAAGCCGGATACGTCCTGGCCTGCCAGTCCCACCCGGTCACCCCGGACGTGGAGTTGGACTTCGACCGCTGACGAACTCCGGTCCCCCGCCCCCGACTCGACCCGGGAGAGCCTCATCCCACCGGGTCCGGGGCCGGCCCCACCCGGCGATGTCGGGAGACGACCCGGCCAAGTCGGCCGCCGCCATTCCCTTCCACTAGAACCTGTTCTATCTTGACGGACCGTCAGGACGAGCAGGGGCACAACGGGAGGGCAGGGCAGTGGACTTCACCTTCACCGAAGAACAGCAGGCGGCCGTCGAGGCGGCCAAGGCGGTCTTCTCGGGCGTCACGCCCGACGCGGTACCGAGCCCCGCCCTCACACCGGGCGCCGTCTCCGAGGACCTCGACCGACCGCTCTGGTCCCGTCTCGCCGCCACCGACCTGCTGGGACTCGTCATCTCCCCCGAGCACGGCGGCGGCGGCCTCGACCCCGTCGCCCTCTGCCTCGTACTGCGCGAATCCGGCCGCGTCCTCGCCCGCGTCCCCCTCCTGGAGACCAGCGCCGTCGCGATGACCGTCGAGCGGTACGCGCCCCGGGGAACGGCCGCCGAGCTGCTCCCCCGTGTGAGCCGCGGCGAGCTCGTCCTCACCGCCGCCTCCCAGGGACGTACCGGCCACGACCCCGCCGAACTCGCCGTCACCGCGCGCCGCGACGGCACCGACTGGATCCTCGACGGCCTGCAGACCGCCGTCCCCTGGGCCCACGGCGCCGACCTCGTCGCCGTACCCGCGCACACCACCGAGGGCGGCACCGTCCTCGCCCTGCTGCCCCGCACACACGAGGGCGTCGGCCTCACCGCGCAGTACTCCACCAACGGTGAACTCCTCGCCGAGCTACGGCTCGACTCGGTACGTCTCGGCAGTGCCGACGTCATCGACGCCGAGGGCGCCTGGGAATGGCTGCGCGATCTCCTCACCACCGGCACCTGCGCGCTCGCGCTCGGACTCGGCGAGGCCGTCCTCACCATGACGAGCCAGTACACCGGGAAGCGCGAACAGTTCGGCCACCCCGTGGCCACCTTCCAGGCCGTCGCCGTCCAGACCGCCGACCGCTACATCGATCTGCGCGCCATGGAGGCCACCCTCTGGCAGGCCGCCTGGCGCCTCACCAGTGGGGCCGAAGCGGCGCTCCCGGCGGCGGGGGACATCGCCGTCGCGAAGATCTGGGCCTCCGAGGGCGTGCGGCGCGTGGTGCAGACCGCCCAGCACCTGCACGGCGGCTTCGGCGCCGACACCGACTATCCCCTGCACCGGTACCACGCCTGGGCCAAGCACCTCGAGCTGGCGCTCGGCCCCGCGGCAGCCCACGAGGACGCCCTGGGCGACCTGCTGGCCGCCCATCCCCTCGGCTGAGGTCCGACCGTCGAGACCGTCAGAGAACGAACGCCGGGCTTCCGGTACCCGTCACCATCGGGCGCCCGGCACCGTCCCAGGCGAGCATTCCGCCCTCGACGTTCACCGCGTCGAAGCCCTGCTGCACCAGGTACTGCGTGACCTGCGCCGACCGGCCACCGACCCGGCACATCACATACGCGCGACCGTGCTCGGCGACAGCCTCGGTCACCTCACCGAAGCGGGCGACGAAGTCACTCATCGGCACGTGCACCGCGCCCTCGACGTGACCGGCCGCCCACTCGTCGTCCTCCCTGACGTCCAGCACCAGGGCATCGGCCGGCACGGAAGCCGCGTCCACCGAGGGCAGCGGGGAGAAATTCATGGGAACGGCCTTCTCTCGTCGGTACCGCCCGAACGAACTCGGGCGCACGGAAAAACCTACTGCACCAGCTCGGCCAGCTCGTTCTCACGCTCGGAGACCTGCGTGAGCAACTGCTCCGCGATCTCCTCCAGGAGCCGGTCGGGGTCGTCCGGCGCCATCCGCAGCATCGCGCCGATCGCGCTCTCCTCCAGCTCACGCGCGAGCGCCGACAGCAGGTCCTTGCGCTCCGCCAGCCACTCCAGACGCGCGTACAGCTCCTCGCTCTCGCTGAGCCGCTCCTCGGCCGGCGCGGGGCCGGCCTCCCACTCCGCGGAGAGCTCACGCAGCAGCGCCTCGTCGCCACGGGCGTAGGCGGCGTTCACCCGCGTGATGAACTCCTCGCGCCGCTTGCGCTCCTCGTCCTCACGCGCCAGGTCGGGATGCGCCTTACGGGCCAGCTCCCGGAAGAGCCTGCGGACCTCGTCACTCGGGCGGACCCGCTTCGGCGGCTGCACCGGCCGGTCGGTGAGCATGGCCTCGGCTTCGGGGGAGAGGCCGTCGGAGTCGATCCAGTCGTGGAACAGCTCCTCCACCCCGGGCATCGGCAGCACCGCGGCCCGCGCCTCCTGCGCCAGCCGCAGATCCTCGGGGTCGCCGGTGCGCTCGGCCCTGGCCTCGGCAATCTTGGCGTCGAGCTCGTCGAGCCGCGCGTACATCGGGCCGAGCTTCTGGTGGTGCAGCCGCGAGAAGTTGTCGACCTCGACGCGGAAGGTCTCGACGGCGATCTCGAACTCGATCAGCGCCTGCTCGGCCACCCGCACGGCCCGCTCCAGCCGCGCCTCGGGCCGCTCGTCCCGAGCCGCCGCGTCCACGGCCGGTCCACCCCGGGACGGCTCTCCCTGAGGCTGCTCACCCTGGGACGACTCGTCCGGAGACGCGGCGTCCCGGGGCCCCTCGTCCGGCGTCTGCCCACTCCGGGACGGCTCGTCCAGAAGCCGCTCGTCCTGGGACGGCTCGTCCTGAGGCCGCTCGCTCTCGGGGCCCTCGTTCGCACCCTGGTGCACGCTCACGTCTACGCCCGCCCACGTCCTCGTTCCGGCTCGTCCCACCCAGCCTACGGTCCTTTCAAGGGGGCCTCCCCCCTCCCCTCCCCCTCCCCTCCCTCCCCCTGGTCGACACGTGAGGCGCAGCCCGTACACCCGCCCCGGCAGAGCCCCGCCCGGGCGTCGACGAAGACCGGGGCGTCGCCCGGACGCCCAGCCCGACCCGGCCCCGGTCAGACGCCCGGTTCGGCTGCGATCCGGCCGGAACGGACGGCGGCGAGCAGGTCCGCGTGGTCGGCGGTGGTGCGGTCCGCGTACGAGACGGCGAAGGCGGCGACGGCCTCGTCGAGCTCCTCGTTCTTCCCGCAGTACCCGGCTATCAGGCGCGGGTCCGCGCTGTGGGCGTGGGCCCGGGCGAGCAGCGCCCCGGTCATCCGGCCGTAGTCGTCGACCTCGTCGACCGTGAGCGCGGCGGGGTCGACGCTTCCCTTGCGGTTGCGGAACTGGCGCACCTGGAAGGGGCGCCCCTCCACCGTGGTCCAGCCGAGCAGGATGTCGCTCACGACCTGCATCCGCTTCTGCCCGAGCACCACGCGCCGCCCTTCGTGGCCCGGGTCCTCCACGGTGAAGCCCGCGGCCGGCAGATGGGGAAGCAGCGCGGACGGCCGAGCTTCCTTCACCTGGAGTACGAGTGGCTCGCCGCGGTGGTCGAGGAGGAGCACGACGTAGGAGCGGGTACCGACGCTGCCGGTGCCGACGACGCGGAAGGCCACGTCGTGGACGGCGTACCGCGCGAGGAGCGGCAGCCGGTCCTCGGACACGGTCTCCAGGTACGGGCCGAGGGAGGCGGCGACCGCGGCCGCCTCGGCGTCCGGGACTCTGCGGAGCACCGGGGGAGCGTCCACGAATCTGCGGCCGCCGCCCTCGTCGTCGGTCACCGGCTCGGTGGACCGGGCGGCGAACCGGGCGCTGGTGTTGTTCCGGGCCTTGGCGGAGACCCGTTCCAGGGTGCCGAGGAGATCACGCGCGTCGGTGTGCGAGACGAGTTCCTCGTCCGCGATGGCGTTCCAGGCGTCGAGGGCGGGGAGACGGGCGAGCAGTCGCATGGTGCGGCGGTAGGCGCCGACGGTGTCGAAGGCGGCGGCCCGGCACTCCTCCTCGCTCGCGCCCACTTCCCGTCCTGCGAGGACCAGGGAGGTGGCGAGGCGCTTGAGGTCCCATTCCCAGGGGCCGACCACGGTCTCGTCGAAGTCGTTGAGGTCCATGACGAGCCGGCCGCGTGCGTCGCCGTAGAGCCCGAAGTTGGCGGCGTGCGCGTCGCCGCACAGTTGGGCGGCGATGCCGGTGACGGGGGTGCCGGCGAGGTCCTGGGCCATCAGCCCGGCGGATCCGCGCAGGAAGGCGAACGGGCTCGCCGCCATCCTGCCGACCCGTATGGGGGTGAGTTCGGGGACGCGGTCGCGGTTCGACTCCTCGACGGCCCGGACGGCGTCGGGACGGTCCCCGGCGAGGGCGGGCTGCCGGTGCGAGGAGCGCGGAACCCGCTCGCGCAGTTGCTTGCCTCGCTCCTTGGGCGAGAGCACGGCCTCCGTGCCCCCGGAGCCCGGGGCCTCCCCGACGGCGGCGCGGCGCGCGAACCCCGGTACGTGCGGCACACGTGAGCCGTCCGGCTTCCCGTCCGTACCGCGCTGTTCCGGCACCACGGCCCTGGTCTCGTCCATGGCACGCCCTCCCCCGATGCGAAGTCCAACATCATCCGGCCTGACCGTACCGCCGCACTGGAACAGGCGTCTCCCCCTGTGGACAAGCACCTGTGGACAACCGCCGGACCACGGCACCTCTCCGCCCGTCCGCACCGCTGTGGCACGGCCCCGCTCTCGCGGTCACAAGCCCGCGTCCCGTGCCAGCAGCGCCGCCTGAACGCGGTTCTCGCAGTCCAGCTTGGCCAGGATCCTGCTCACATACGTCTTCACCGTGGCCTCACTCATGTGCAGCCGCTTCCCCGCGTCGGCGTTGGAGAGCCCTTCCCCGAGCAGTGCGAGCACATCGCGTTCCTTGTCGCTCAGCCCCGCGACCCGCCCCCGCGCCTCCTCGGCCCGGGCGGCCTCCCGGCCGCCGGCGAGCCGCTCCACCACGTGCCGGGTCGCCGCCGGTGACAGATACGCGTCCCCGGCGGCGGCCGCCCGTACCGCCCGGATCAATTCCGCGGGCGCCGTGTCCTTGAGCAGGAAGCCCGCGCCGCCGTGTTCCAGGGTCCGCAGCACGTTCTCCCGCTCCCCGAAGGTCGTCAGGACGATCACTCGGGCCGCCGGCGCCGCCCGCCGGAGCTCCGGCAGCGCCGAGAGACCGTCGAGCACCGGCATCTGGATGTCGAGCAGGACCACGTCGGCGGCGTGCGACCGGGCCTCCTCGACCGCCTCCCGACCGTTGGCGGCCTCCGCGACGACCTCGATCTCCGGGTCCGAGATGAGGATCATCCGGATCCCGGCTCTGATCAGCGGCTCGTCGTCGGCGATCACGACCCTGATGGGCTGCCCTGCCACAGCTACTCCCCACGGCTCCGGTACGGGCGGGTCGGCGCTATCGCGCCTCGACCTCGTACGACTTCTTCTCGATCAGCTTGCCGTCCTGGAAGCAGAACCGGAAAACGGGCTCCTTGTCGAAGTCGTCGCTGATCACCGAGGACATCAGCACCAGGCAGTCGGCGCCCTCCGGCTGCGCGGGTCCCTTGCCGCTCAGGCCCGCGGTGGCGATCGTGTCGCCCGAGGGAAGCCGGTTGCGGACGTCCTTCTCGGACATCCCGACCTTCACCGCGTCGTACTCCCCGGGGTCGATCATCCCTTCCTTCAACGAGCCCATCAGGAAGTAGATGCCGAAGCCCGCGGCCACCACCAGCAGCACGAGCCCCGCGAACGCGATCCCGCAGCCGATCGCGATCGACCCTCCGGTGCTTCTGCTCTTGCCCCCGCCTACCGCCATGGCCAGCTCCCGCTCCGTGAACGTCCAGTCGGCCTGCCCGACCACGACCGGACGACCATCGCCCGCCAGCGGCTTCGTGGTCTGCTGCCGGAAGTCGTCGGCCGCATCGACCAAAGGCGCTGCCTCCGCGACGGGAGCCGCCCCGTAGGGCAGCATCCCGGCGACCCGGAACCCTCCTCGGTCGGCCGGACCGGCGTGACACATCCCACCCACCAGCCGGGCCCGCTCGGCGAGGCCGGTCAGGCCCTGCCCGCCGCTCACGACGTCCCCCGCGGGTTCGCCCGTGGGCTCCTCGTTGAGGACCTCCACCACGAAGGTGTCCGGCTCGTACCGCAGCTCGACGCCGATCGACGCCCCCGGCGCGTACTTGTAGGCGTTGGTGAGGGCCTCCTGCACGATCCGGTACGCGGCGTGGTCGGCCGCCGGCGCCAGCGGCCGTTCCTCCCCCGACCGCTTCAGGCCGACCGAGGTGCCGACGGCCCGTGCCGCGTCCACGAGGCCCTCGATGCCCGCGATCCCCCGGGCGGCCCGCCCCGTCTCGTCCCCGCCCCGTCCGGGCGCCGCCGCCGTCCCGTCGGAGGCCTCGATGCCGTCGCGGAGGATCCCGACGACCTCCCGGAGTTCGTGCATCGCGGTCACCGACGCGTTCCTCAGGACGCCGACGGCCTCGCGCTGGCGGTCGCTCAGGTCCCGGTCCACCTCCAGGGCCCCGGTGTGCACGGCGATCAGGGCCAGTTGGTGCCCGAGGCTGTCGTGCATGTCCTGGGCGATCCGCTGCCGTTCCCTCAGCCGCGCCTGCCAGACCACCATGGTCCGCTCCCGCAGCAGCTGGGCGTTGCGCTCCTGGAGCGCGTGCAACAGGGTCCGCCGCTGGGTCCAGTAGCGGTGGGCCAGGCCGGGAGCAAGGGTGGTGCCCAGGTAGTAGAGGGTCGCCGTGAGGGCGATGGCGAGCAGCCGGTCCCGGTCCCAGGGTCCGACGAGGCTCCCTCCGACGTTCAGGACGAAGGCGGCGATGAACGCGGCGAGCGCGCGCCCCACCCCCGCGATGTACCGGCCGGAGGACCAGCCGACCACGAGCAGCAGGGGCCCGAAGCCGGGCACGAAGGGTGTGAGTCCCGCGGTCAGGACGAGCACACTGGCGGGAAGTCTGCGGCGCACCAGCGACAGCGCGGCGGAGCCCGCGGCGACCCAGACCAGCCGCCATCCTTCACCGCCGAGAAGCTCCTCGGTCCCGGCTCCGAGCAGTGCGAGGACGGCGGCGAGCGCCACCTCACCGGTGGTCCTCCGCCCCGACCACTGCCCCGGCACCACGAACCAGGCCCACCCGGCGGCGAGTGCGGCCCCGATTCCGTCCGAACTCCCGGTCCCCGACTTCGACATAGCGTCCACGTCTCGCACCGTAGGCCGCGCCCCGGCCTCCGGGCTTCTCTCTTTCGTCTCGCCCTGCGACGACAAAAGTCGCCCCTCACGCACGGACCCAGACCCGGACGCGGACCCGGAGGCTCATGACCGCGCCCCGTCCGCCCTTGCCGCGCCCCGCCCACCCATCACCGCGCCCCACCTCGGGACGTGGGAAGGCTCACACCCACGACGACAACGCGGAAGCCCCGTAGGTCGATGACCTACGGGGCTTCCGTCTGGTGCGCGAGGGGGGAGTTGAACCCCCACGCCCTTTCGGGCACTGGAACCTGAATCCAGCGCGTCTGCCTATTCCGCCACCCGCGCATTGGGTGTGCTCCGGGCTCTCTCACTTTTCGGTGCGAGCGCCTGGCGACATCAGAAGATTAGCACGTCGCAGACCGTGGATTCACATCCGTTGTTTGGCCTCCGCTCACGGAGACAAAGGTGAGGGAGGGGCGGAACGACGGACGGGGGGACGGGCGGTGCCGACGAGGACGGGAGAGTGCGGGTGAGAAGGGAGGGCAGGAGCGGGAGGAAGCGGACGGACAGTCCCCGAACACCCACGGAGCACTCCCGGATCCCCCTCGGATCGCCGTCCGCCGTCCCTCGGATCGCCGTCCGATCGCCTTCGGATCGCTGTCCGATCGCCTTCGGATCGTCCTCGCATCGCCGTCCGATCACCCTCGGACCCGGACCGAGCCCCCGCTCCCACAGTCGGGTGCGGGACACTGTCCACAGGCCGCCTCTACGATCCGTGGGGAAAGCCTGTGAGAGGTGACACTCGTCCACAGGGCAGAGAAGGGGAACCAGCCGATTTCCCGACGCGTGGATACGATCAGTAAGCAGTACCAGGACGACAACGACGGAGGAGGTGCCCCATGGGAGTGATGAAGCGTTTCGAGCAGCGTCTCGAAGGTCTGGTCAACGGCACCTTCGCCAAGGTGTTCAAGTCCGAGGTCCAGCCTGTCGAGATCGCCGGTGCGCTCCAGCGCGAGTGCGACAACAACGCGCAGATCTGGAACCGCGAGCGGACCGTCGTCCCCAACGACTTCATCGTGGAACTGAGCACGCCGGACTACGAGCGTCTCAGCCCCTACTCGGGCCAGCTCGGCGACGAGCTCGCCGGCCTGGTCAGGGACTACGCGAAGCAGCAGCGGTACACCTTCATGGGCCCGATCAAGGTCCACCTGGAGAAGGCCGAGGATCTCGACACCGGTCTGTACCGCGTCCGCAGCCGCACTCTGGCGTCGAGTACGTCACAGCCGCAGCCGTCCGCGGGCGGACCGCAGCAGCACCAGCAGCAGGCCCAGGGACAGGGTCGCGGCGGTTACGGGTACCCCCCGGCCGGCGCCCCGCCCATGCCCGCCTCCCCGCCTCCCGGCGCCCCCGGCCACCGGCCGGCGGCGGCGGCTCGTCCGACGGCCCCCGGCCCCGGTACGCACGGCGGAGCGGGCACCGCGGTCCGCCACTGGATCGAGATCAACGGCACCCGCCATCAGATCTCGCGCCCGACCCTGGTCCTCGGCCGCAGCACCGACGCGGACGTGAGGATCGACGATCCCGGCGTCTCCCGCCGGCACTGCGAGATCCGGACCGGAACGCCCTCGACGATCCAGGATCTGGGATCCACCAACGGCATCGTGGTGGACGGGCAGCACACCACCCGCGCTACGCTCCGCGACGGCTCGCGGATCGTCGTGGGCAGCACCACCATCGTTTACCGGCAAGCCGAAGGGTGAAGCGGGGGCAATGTCAGAGCTGACCCTGACGGTCATGCGGTTGGGTTTCCTGGCCGTTCTGTGGCTGTTCGTCATCGTGGCCGTCCAGGTCATCCGCAGCGACCTCTTCGGTACGCGGGTCACCCAGCGCGGTTCACGGCGCCAAGAGGCGCGACCTGCGCAGCAGCAGGCGCGGCAGGCCGCCGCGCCTCCGCAGCAGCGCGGCCAGCAGAGCGCGGGCGGTGGGCGGCAGCGCCGTGGCGCCCCGACCAAGCTGGTCGTGTCCGAGGGCACCCTCACCGGCACGACCGTCGCCCTTCAGGGGCAGACGATCACGCTGGGCCGGGCGCACGATTCGACGATCGTGCTGGACGACGACTACGCGTCCAGCCGGCACGCCCGGATCTACCCGGACCGGGACGGCCAGTGGATCGTCGAGGATCTCGGGTCCACCAACGGCACGTATCTCGACCGGACCCGCCTCACCACCGCCACACCGATTCCGCTGGGCGCGCCGATCCGCATCGGCAAGACCGTCATCGAGCTGCGGAAGTAGTGCTACATCATGAATAGGCGCGAGCGGAGCGAGCGAGTCGGGACGGTCCCCGCCACAGGCCGTGCCGCGCTCCTCCCGACCGGAGCGACTGAAGCGACCGGCGTGACCGGAGCGACCGGAGGGTGGGCAGTGTGGGTCGAGACCGGCTGTACCCCGATGCAGCGGCGACAGGGCAGGTGCGCATGACTCTGTCTCTGCGATTCGCCGCGGGCTCGCACAAGGGCATGATCCGCGAGGGCAACGAGGACTCCGGCTATGCCGGTCCCCGGCTGCTCGCCATCGCCGACGGCATGGGCGGCCAGGCCGCCGGTGAGGTCGCCTCCTCCGAGGTGATCTCCACGCTTGTCACGCTCGACGACGACGTCCCGGGTTCCGACATCCTCACCTCGCTGGGTACGGCGGTGCAGCGCGCCAACGACCAGCTCAGGATGATGGTCGAGGAGGACCCGCAGCTGGAGGGCATGGGCACCACGCTCACCGCCCTGCTGTGGACCGGCCAGCGGCTCGGTCTCGTGCACGTCGGCGACTCGCGTGCGTATCTGCTCCGCGACGGTGTGCTGACCCAGATCACGCAGGACCACACCTGGGTGCAGCGGCTCGTCGACGAGGGCCGGATCACCGAGGAAGAGGCCACGACCCACCCGCAGCGCTCGCTCCTGATGCGCGCGCTGGGCAGCGGCGACCATGTCGAACCCGACCTCTCCATCCGTGAGGTCCGGGCCGGCGACCGCTATCTGATCTGCTCCGACGGTCTGTCCGGCGTGGTCTCGCACCAGACCCTCGAGGACACCCTCGCCAGCTACCAGGGCCCGCAGGAGACCGTGCAGGAGCTGATCCAGCTCGCGCTGCGCGGCGGCGGTCCCGACAACATCACGGTGATCGTCGCCGACGTCCTGGACGTCGACGGCGGCGACACGCTCGCCGGTCACCTCAGCGACACCCCGGTCATCGTGGGCGCGGTCGCCGAGAACCAGGCCGCCCAGCTGAACGACGGCGGGGCGATGCAGACCCCGGCCGGCCGTGCCTCCGGACTCGGGCGCCCGGCTCCGCACCAGCAGCCGCCGGCCGGCGGGTTCGGCCCGCCCGGAAGCGGCGACGGCCACGGCTACGGCGGAATGCCCCCGGAGGGCTCCTTCGAGTCGTACACGGACGACGACTTCGTGAAGCCGCGCACCGGCCGCAAGTGGCTCAAGCGCTCCTTCATCCTGGTCCTCGCCCTGGCGGTCGTCGGCGGCGGCGCCTACGGCGGCTGGCGCTGGACGCAGACGCAGTACTTCGTCGGGTCCAAGGACCAGCACGTGGCGCTCTACCAGGGCATCAGCCAGGACCTGGCGTGGGTCTCGCTGTCGAAGGTAGAGAAGGACCACCCCGAGATCGAACTCAAGTACCTCCCCGCCTACCAGCGGAAGCAGGTCGAGGACACGATCACGGGCGGCAGCCTCGCCAAGGCCGAGACGAAGATCGCCGAGCTGGCCGTGCAGGCCTCGGCCTGCAAGAAGACCGAGCAGCGCCGCGCCGCCGCCGAGAAGGCCGCCGACCAGGCGAGCAAGCCGCCGGCCGAGACGCCGGACGGCGACGCCGCCACCCCTGACTCCAAGCCCACCACAGCCGCTCCGACCCCGGGTCCCACCCTCACCGCGGAGGAGCAGAAGCTGGCCTCGAACTGCGGCAAGCAGTAAGCACCCGTAGGGGGCCTTTCACCACCATGAGCGTTGTCACCAACACGACCACCATCGGCGCGATCGAGGCGCCGAGCCGCCGCAACACCGAGCTGGCGCTGCTGGCGTTCGCCGTCATCATCCCGGTGTTCGCCTACCTCAACGTGGGCCTGGCCATGGACGGCAAGGTCCCGGCCGGCATGCTGGGGTACGGCCTCGGCCTGGGGCTGCTCGCGGCCGTCGCCCACCTCGTGGTGCGCAAGTGGGCCCCGTACGCGGACCCGCTGCTGCTGCCCCTGGCGACCCTGCTCAACGGCATGGGCCTGGTGCTGATCTGGCGACTCGACCAGTCGCCTCGGCTGATCGCCACGTCGATGAACCGCTTCGGCACCTTCAGCCCCGACGCGCCCAGTCAGATGATGTACTCGGCGATCGGCATCGCCATGTTCGTGGGCGTGCTGCTGCTCCTGAAGGACCACCGCGTCCTGCAGCGCTACACGTACATCTCCATGGTGGTCTCGCTCATCCTGCTGCTGCTCCCGCTCGTTCCGGGCCTCGGCGCGGACGTCTTCGGTGCCAAGATCTGGATCCGTATCGGCGGCTTCTCGATCCAGCCCGGTGAGTTCGCCAAGCTGGTCCTGGCGGTGTTCTTCTCCGGCTACCTGATGGTGAAGCGGGACGCCCTGGCCCTGGCAAGCCGCCGCTTCATGGGGCTCTACCTGCCGCGCGGCCGTGACCTCGGCCCGATCCTCACGATCTGGGCGGTCAGCCTCCTCATCCTGGTCTTCGAGAACGACCTCGGTACGTCGATGCTGTTCTTCGGCATGTTCGTGATCATGCTGTACGTGGCGACGGAGCGGACCAGCTGGATCGTCATGGGTCTGCTGATGGCGGTCGCCGGTGCGGCGGTCGTCGGCTCCACGGCCAGCCACGTGAAGTCCCGTGTGGCGGCCTGGCTCGACCCCTTCGGCTGCCTGGAGACGGCCACCGACCAGAACATGCTGAACGCCTGCGACCAGATGACGCAGGTGCTGATGTCCTTCGGCTCCGGCGGCATCCTCGGCACCGGCCTCGGCCAGGGCAACTCCGACCTGATCCAGTTCGCCGCCAACTCCGACTTCATCTTCGCCACCGTCGGCGAGGAGCTCGGGCTGGCCGGCGTCATGGTCTTCCTGCTCCTCTACGGACTGATCGTCGAGCGCGGCATCCGCACCTCCCTCGCCGCCCGCGACCCCTTCGGCAAGCTGCTCGCGATGGGCCTCTCCGGCGCCTTCGCGCTCCAGATCTTCGTCGTCGCCGGCGGTGTGATGGGGCTCATCCCGCTCACCGGTATGACGATGCCGTTCCTCGCGTACGGCGGATCCTCGGTGATCGCCAACTGGGCTCTGATCGGCATCCTGATCCGGATCAGCGACACCGCGCGCCGCCCGGCGCCCGCGCCCGCCCCGTCCCCCGACGCCGAGATGACCCAGGTGGTCCGTCCGTGAACAAGCCGCTGCGCCGGGTCGCGATCTTCTGCGGCCTGCTCATCTTCGCCCTGCTCGTGCGCGACAACTGGCTCCAGTTCGTCCGTGCCGACGAGCTGAACGCCCACCCGAAGAACACGCGCGTCCGGATCGAGCGCTACGCCAACGAGCGCGGCAACATCATCGTCGACGGCAAGCCGATCACCGGCTCGGTCGACTCCGGCGACGAGTACTTCAAGTTCAAGCGCACCTACACCGACGGCCCCATGTGGGCCCCGGTCACCGGTTACGCCTCGCAGGCCTACGACGCCAACCAGATCGAGAAGATCGAGGACGGCATCCTCACCGGCAACGACGACCGGCTCTTCTTCGACCGCACGCTCGCCATGTTCACCGGCGACAAGAAGAAGGGCGGCGACGTCGTCACCACCCTCAACGGCGCCGCGCAGAAGGCCGCCTTCGAGGGCCTCGGCAAGAAGACCGGCGCCGTCGTCGCCATCGAGCCGAAGACCGGCAAGATCCTGGCGATGGCGTCCACGCCGTCGTACGACCCCTCTTCCTTCGCCGGCTACTCCCGCAAGGACGAGAAGGCCTGGGTCGCGCTCGAGAAGGACAAGAACAAGCCGAAGCAGAACCGCGCGATCCGCGAGATCTACCCGCCCGGTTCCGTCTTCAAGGTCGTCACCGCCGCCGCTGCCCTTGAGAACGGCAAGGTCAAGGACATCGACGCGGCGACCGACACCCCCGAGGGCTGGAAGATCCCGCTCTCCAGCAAGGAGATGGTCAACCACGCCAAGGGCTGCGCCAACGCCAGCCTGAAGCGCGCCCTCGACATCTCCTGCAACTCGGTCTTCGCGAAGCTCGGCGACGACGTCGGCCGCGACAAGATGGTCGAGATGGCCGAGAAGTTCGGTTTCAACGCCGAGCAGTTCACCCCGGTCCGCTCCTCCGCCTCGGTCTACGACAAGAACGCCGACCGCGGTGGAAACGCGCTCTCCTCCATCGGCCAGTTCAACACCGCGACCACCCCGCTCCAGATGGCGATGGTCACAGCGGCGATCGCCAACGACGGCAAGCTGATGAAGCCGTACATGATCGACGAGCTGCGCGCCCCCAACGTCGACCTGCTCAAGAAGACCGAGCCGGAGGAGATGAGCCGCCCGGTCTCGCAGGAGAACGCGCAGCTGCTCCAGCAGATGATGGAGAGCGTCGTCACCAACGGCACCGGCGGCAAGGCCGACCTGAACATGGACGGCGTGAAGGTCGGCGGCAAGACGGGTACGGCCCAGCACGGCGACAAGAACGCGAAGCGCCCGTACGCCTGGTTCATCTCGTACGCGAAGAACGCCGAGGGCTCCCCGGTCGCGGTCGCCGTGATCGTCGAGGACTCGGCGGGCACCTCGCGTGAGGACATCAGCGGTGGCGGTCTCGCCGCCCCGATCGCGAAGGCCGTGATGAAGGCGGTCCTGAAGACCCGGGGCTGACGTCTCGGCCCCGTACGTGCCAGGTACCGGTCAGGTATCAGCTATCGGCCCCGGGCGGAACGTCTTCCCGGGGCCGGTAGCGTATGCGCGAACAGCACACACCGCCGGACCACCCATGGGTGCGGTCGGGACAGACGGAGAGGGCTGGATTAGCTATGGAAGAGCCGCGTCGCCTCGGCGGCCGGTACGAGCTGGGCTCGGTGCTCGGCCGTGGTGGCATGGCCGAGGTGTACCTCGGACAGGACACCCGGCTCGGCCGCACCGTCGCCGTGAAGACGCTGCGGGCCGACCTGGCCCGCGACCCGTCCTTCCAAGCCCGGTTCCGCCGTGAGGCACAGTCCGCCGCCTCGCTGAACCACCCGGCGATCGTCGCGGTCTACGACACCGGCGAGGACTACGTCGACGGGGTCTCCATCCCGTACATCGTGATGGAGTACGTCGACGGGTCGACCCTGCGTGAGCTGCTGCACTCCGGGCGCAAGCTGCTGCCCGAGCGCACCCTCGAGATGACGGTCGGCATCCTCCAGGCGCTGGAGTACTCGCACCGCGCCGGCATCGTGCACCGTGACATCAAGCCGGCGAACGTCATGCTGACGCGCACCGGCCAGGTCAAGGTCATGGACTTCGGCATCGCGCGCGCCATGGGCGACGCGGGCATGACCATGACGCAGACCGCCGCGGTGATCGGCACGGCCCAGTACCTCTCCCCCGAACAGGCCAAGGGCGAGCAGGTCGACGCCCGCTCCGACCTGTACTCCACGGGCTGCCTGCTGTACGAGCTCCTCACCGTCCGTCCCCCGTTCATCGGTGACTCCCCGGTCGCGGTCGCGTACCAGCACGTGCGCGAGGAGCCGCAGCCGCCGAGCAACTTCGACCACGAGATCACGCCCGAGATGGACGCCATCGTCCTCAAGGCGCTGGTCAAGGACCCCGACTACCGCTACCAGTCGGCCGACGAGATGCGTGCGGACATCGAGGCCTGCCTCGACGGTCAGCCGGTCGCGGCGGCCGCGGCGATGGGGATGGGCATGGCGGGCGCGCCCGCGTACGGCGGTGGCTACGGCGGTTACCCGCCGGAGGACCAGCCGACCACGGCGCTGCGCCAGGCCGATCCGGCGGGCCAGACGTCGATGCTGCCCCCGATCAATCCGGACGACGGCGGCTACGGCTACGACGACCGCCCGGACCGCCGTCGTGGTGGCCAGAAGAAGTCGAACACCTCGACGATCCTGCTGGTCCTCGCGGGCATCCTGGTGCTCGTCGGCGCGATCTTCATCGGTGTCTCCCTCTTCGACAAGAAGGACGGCCCCCGGCAGATCACCGTGCCGCAGCTGGTCGGCCAGACGGTCGAGGCGGCGACAGGGCTCGCGACCAACGCCGAGGTGAAGTTGCAGGAGGCCGGCGTCGAGCGCTGCGACCAGCCCAAGGGCACCATCTGCCGCCAGAACCCGGAGGCGGACGGCGGCAAGATGGACACCGGGGCCACGGTCCAGGTGTACGTCTCCGAGGGCGCTCCGCTCACCGAGGTCCCGGACGTCGTCGAGCAGTCCCAGGAGCGCGCCGAGGAGTCCCTGAAGGGCAAGGGCTTCAAGGTGAAGGTCGAGCAGGAGGAGTCCGACGAGGACCCCGGCTCGGTCCTGCGCCAGAACCCCCAGGGCGGCACCAAGGCGGAGAAGAACTCCGAGGTGACGATCACCATCGCGAAGCAGAAGCTGTCCCAGCTTCCCGATGTGAAGACCCGGAGCTACGAGCAGGCCGTGCAGCAGCTGAACGCGGTCGGCTTCACCAACATCGGCCGTCAGGACGTGGACTCCGACCAGCCCGCGGGCACGGTCGTCGACCAGACTCCGCAGGGTCCCTCGGACCAGGCGAAGGACGTCCAGATCACGCTGAAGGTCTCCAAGGGCCCGCAGCAGACCCAGGTCCAGATCCCCGCCGACATGGGCGGCAAGAAGTTCAAGGACGTCAAGCAGCAGCTTGAGGGCCTGGGCCTGGTGGTCGTCCAGCAGGGGTCGGACAAGGAAGACGCCACGGTGCTCGGCTCGACGCCGCAGCCGGGTTCGATGGTCAACACCGGCGACACGGTGAACGTGGTCACGGTGGGCGGCGGAGGCGACAACGGCAACGGGGACAACAACGGTGGAGGCGGCGGCTTCTTCGACTGACGGTCGTCCCCCGCACCGGCACGTGGGAGAGCCCCGGCATCCAGTGGATGCCGGGGCTCTCCCCTGTCCGCGGGCCGGGCCCCCGCCCGGCCCCGGATCAGTGAGGTTCCGTGGCGGTGCGGTTCCGCCGCAGCACGGTTGCGGCCCGGCGCGGGTCCGCCTCTCGTCGGTTCCGCCTCAGCGCAGTTCCGCCGGAGGCGTGCGGTCGCGGTCGACCTTCTCCGTGCGCTCCAGCTCGCCCCAGACGATGTAGCGGTAGTCGGAGGTGTACATGGGGGTGCAGGTGGTCAGGGTGATGAACCGGCCCGGCTTGGTCTTGCCGGACTCCTTGGGCACGGGCTGGAGGACGTCCACGTTGTACTTCGTGGTCTCCGGCAGGGTCTTGTAGACCTTGTAGACGTACCAGGTGTCCTTGGACTCGAAGACGATCGAGTCGCCGTTCTTCAACTTGTGGATGTTGTGGAATTTGGCGCCGTGTCCGTCCCGGTGCGCGGCGAGCGTGAAGTTGCCCTGCTTGTCCTGCGGGAGCGCGGACTTGACCGGGTCGGTGTAGAAGCCGGCGACGCCGTTGTTGAGGATGCCGCTGTCGGTGCCCTGTTTGACCAGGACCTCGCCGTTGTTCATCGCCGGCACGTGCAGGAACCCGATGCCGTCCTTGGTGTCGAGCTGTCCGGGGCCGTCGGCCCAGCGGTCGCGGACCTGGGCGCCGTCCTTGTCCGCGGCGCGGTCGGCGAGGACGTTCGTCCACCACAGCGAGTAGACGACGAAGAGGCCGAGCACCACGCCCGCCGTGATGAGGAGTTCACCGAAGACGCTGATGATCCCGGCGATCCGATTACGCACGCGTGCCACTAGGTCGTCCCGTCGTCCCGTCCGGAGGTGTCGGGTCTCAGCCTACGAGCGCTTTCGGCTTTCCCTGGCTGCGCGGGCGTTCCTCGACCAGCCTGCCCCACACGATCATGCGGTAGGTGCTGGTGAACTCGGGTGTGCAGGTGGTGAGTGTGATGTAGCGGCCGGGTTCGG